>NZ_JBIAJE010000002.1:0-741716 GCF_042871785.1 Streptomyces sp. NPDC005551
GGCACGCATCAGCAGCGCCATGACGCCACCGATGCAGAAGAACGCGAACGACGTGATCAGGTACAGCGAGCCGATCGTCTTGTGGTCCGTGGTGGTGAGCCACTTGACCACGACGTTGCCGGGCTGCCTGCGCCGGACCGGCACCTCGTTCTGGTAGTGCTCAGCCTCCGCCCCGGCAGCACCCTGAGGTTCGTTGAGGATGCTCACAGTACGTTGCTCTCCCGGTTCTTCTCGTGGTCCGTCTGCTCGATGCCGGCCGGGACGTAACCGGTCTGTCCCTGCTCGGCGAGCTTCCTGAGGTGGGCCTCATAGCGCTCGGGAGAGACGACCTTCACGTTGAACAGCATCCGGGAGTGGTCGACGCCGCAGAGCTCGGCACACTTGCCCAGGAAGGTGCCCTCCTTGTTGGGGGTCACCTGGAAGGAGTTGGTGTGGCCCGGGATCACGTCCTGCTTCATCAGGAACGGCACCACCCAGAACGAGTGGATGACGTCACGTGACGTGAGGACGAAGCGGACCGTCTTGCCCTTGGGGAGCCAGAGGGTCGGGCCGGGGTTGTCGGTCTGCGGGTTCCGCGAGCCGGGCGTGCCGACGTCGTAGACGCCACCGGCGTTCGCCGGGAAGTCGTCCTTGTACTTGCGCGGAATCGCGGCCAGGTTCTTGTCGGTCTTCGCGTTCCCGGTGGAACCGTCGACGTTCTCGATGTAGTTGAAGCCCCAGCTCCACTGATAGCCCACGACGTTGACGGTGACGTCGGGCTTCTTGTCGAGACTGAGGAGCTTCGACTCGTCGCGGGCGGTGAAGTAGAACAGCACCGAGACGATGATGAGCGGGACCACCGTGTACAGCGCCTCGATGGGCATGTTGTACCGGGTCTGCGGGGGAACCTCGACCTTGGTGCGGCTGCGCCGGTGGAACATGGCGCTCCACAGGATCAGACCCCACACCAGCACGCCGACGGCGAGCGCGGCCGCCCACGACCCCTGCCACAGGGAGAGGATCCGCGGAGCCTCTTCCGTGGTCGGGGTGGGCATACCAAGGCGGGGGAAGTCCTTGTATGTGCAACCGGTCGCGGTCGCCAGGACCAGGCCCGCAGTCAGTGCCTGCAGCAGCTTCCGCCGCATCGGGCGCCGCGGCGAGCGGTCGGAGCCGTTGGGACTCACGTAGCGCCTTCCCGAGAGTCTCGCCCGCGCTGGTTGGCTACGGCCTTCTCGCTGGTCGCTCGCCGCCCTGGCACACGGGCAGGGGTTTGGATGTTTATGCGGACCAAACCCTACTGGACGCTATTTGGGGTCGCGCGGGGAGGGTGCCCAACGCGCCGTCGGGCACCCCGAAGGGGTGCGGCTCGCCGCGGGGAGCCCGCCGGGGGACTTCCGGAATGCCCCGCTCCGGCCGTTTCTGACGCCCTCTCCGGACCGGGGTGGGAAGAGTTAGCGTGTGGGCGTGTCCTACTTCGACGCCGCGTCGTCCGCACCGCTGCACCCCGTCGCCCGCCAGGCCCTGCAAGCCTCCCTCGACGAAGGGTGGGCCGACCCCGCCCGGCTCCACCGGGAGGGGCGGCGCGCCCGGTTGCTGCTCGACGCCGCCCGCGAGGCGGCCGCCGACGCGGTGGGCTGCCGCCCGGACGAGCTGGCCTTCACCTCGTCCGGGACCCGTGCCGTGCACGACGGGATCGCGGGCGCCCTCGGGGGACGACGGCGCGTCGGACGCCACCTGATCGTGTCAGCGGTCGAACACTCTTCGGTGCTCCATTCGGCGGAGCTGCACGCATCGGACGGCGGCACGCTGACCCGGGTCCCGGTACGGCGCACCGGTGCCGTCTCCGCCGAGGAGTACGCGGCGGGCCTGCGCGCCGACACGGCTCTGGCCTGCCTCCAGTCCGCCAACCACGAGGTGGGCACGGAACAGCCGGTGGCCGCGGTCGCGCAGGCGTGCCGGGAGGCGGGGGTGCCGCTGCTGGTGGACGCCGCGCAGTCGCTGGGCTGGGGGCCGGTGGAGGGCGACTGGTCCCTGCTCGCGGCGAGCGCCCACAAGTGGGGCGGCCCGGCGGGGGTCGGGCTGCTCGTCGTGCGCAAGGGAGTGCGGTTCGCGCCCCGGGGACCGGTGGACGAGCGCGAGTCGGGCCGGGCGGCCGGGTTCGAGAACATCCCAGGGATCGTGGCCGCGGCGGCGGCGCTGCGCGCCGTCCGGGCGGAGTCGGCCGCGGAGGCGGTCCGGCTGCGTGAGCTGACGGAGCGGATCCGGATCAGGGTGCCCGAGCTGGTCCCGGACGTGGAGGTGGTCGGCGACCCGGTCCGCCGGCTGCCCGGCATCGTCACCTTCTCCTGTCTCTATGTCGACGGGGAGACACTTCTGCACGAGCTGGACCGGGCGGACTTCTCGGTCTCGTCGGGTTCTTCGTGCACGAGCAGCACGCTGACCCCGAGCCATGTCCTGAGGGCGATGGGCGTCCTCAGCGAGGGCAACGTCCGGGTGTCGCTGCCGCCGGGGACCACGTCCGAGGAGGTCGAGCGCTTCCTCGCGGTCCTGCCGGGCACGGTCTCCGCGGTCCGCGAGAAGCTGGGGGCCCCCGGGGAGCCGGCGAGGACGCCCGCGGCGTCCGACGCCCTCGTGGTGGACGCCCTGGGCAGGCGCTGCCCGGTCCCCGTCATCGAGCTGGCCAAGGTCATCGCGGACGTGCCGGTCGGCGGCACGGTCCGGGTCCTCGCGGACGACGAGGCGGCCCGGCTCGACATCCCGGCGTGGTGCGAGATGCGGGGGCAGGAGTACGTCGGCGAGGAGCCGGCGGACCGGGGCTCGGCCTACGTGGTCCGCCGGGTGTCGTGAGCCCCGGCCCCTCCGGCTGCCGGCGCCACCCGGAGAGGCCGTCCGTCCGTACCGCTAGACGAGGTGCGCCTGGACGTCGGCGGCCGCGTCGTGGCCGTACGCCTTGGTGAAGCGGTCCATGAAATGGGCCCGGCGCAGCTGGTACTCCTGCGTGCCGACGGTCTCGATGACCAGCGTCGCGAGCATGCAGCCGACCTGGGCGGCGCGCTCCAGGGAGACGCCCCAGGCGAGGCCGGAGAGGAAGCCCGCGCGGAACGCGTCGCCCACGCCCGTGGGATCGGCCTTGCGCTCCTCCTCGGGACAGCCGACCTCGATCGGGTCCTCGCCGGCGCGCTCGATGCGCACACCGCGCGAACCGAGTGTCGTCACCCGGTGGCCGACCTTGCCGAGGATCTCCTCGTCCGTCCAGCCGGTCTTGGACTCGATGAGCCCCTTCTCGTACTCGTTCGAGAAGAGGTACGTGGCTCCGTCGAGCAGTATCCGGATCTCGTCGCCGTTCATCCGGGCGATCTGCTGCGAGAAGTCGGCGGCGAAGGGGATCGTGCGGGAGCGGCACTCCTCCGTGTGGCGCAGCATCGCCTCGGGGTCGTCCGCGCCGATCAGGACGAGGTCGAGGCCGCCGACGCGGTCCGCCACCGACTTGAGCTCGATGAGGCGGGCCTCGCTCATCGCGCCGGTGTAGAAGGAGCCGATCTGGTTGTGGTCGGCGTCGGTGGTGCAGACGAAGCGCGCGGTGTGCAGCACCTCGGAGATGCGGACGGAACCGGTGTCGACGCCGTGGCGGTCCAGCCAGGCCCGGTACTCGTGGAAGTCGGCGCCGGCCGCGCCCACCAGGATCGGTGAGGTGCCCAGCTGACCCATGCCGAAGGCGATGTTCGCGCCCACTCCGCCCCGGCGCACGTCGAGGTTGTCGACCAGGAAGGAGAGGGAGACCGTGTGCAGCTGGTCCGCGACAAGCTGGTCGGCGAAGCGGCCGGGGAAGGTCATGAGGTGGTCGGTGGCGATGGAGCCGGTGACTGCGATACGCACGGCGAGGACACGCTCCTGCGGGAGGGAGGGGATGACGCTTCACGCTACCGGCTGGACCGGCAGTGCTGAAGCGGGCAAAACTACCCGATAGTAGATCTTTCTTCGTGACCTCCCGGTGCATACGGTGCCGGTATGACGAACCTCAAGGTCCACGGTTCCGCTTCGCTCGACCCCGAGGTCGACCTGGCGTCGCTGCGCGGCGACTGCGCCCGGATGGTCCGGCACTGGGCGGCACCCGCCCACGCCACTCCCCGGCCCGTCTCCCCCTTGCTCATCCACGGCGTCACGGTCCCCTCCTCCTCCGCCCGGCTGCTGGACGCGATGTCCGACTACGGCGACTGACGGAAAACGGCCGGAACCAGGCCTGGAGCCGGGCCCGGCGCCCGCGGGGAACCGCACGCTCCGCCGCTGCGTCTCATCGCCGTCCCCCGCGGAGGGGACGGGGTATACGACTCCTGAGGATCCGACTTTGACAGGGTCGGGTCACAGGGACAGCAGCGGAGCCGAAGGAGCGATGCGGTGAGCACCGAGCGACGCGACAACGACGCGAGCGAACCGGCCGAGGGCGACGCCGGGACGGCCGGGCAGCGCCGCCGGCACTCCCCGGTGGCCGTCGTCTCGGTCGCGGCCGCGGTGCTGCTGGTCGGCGGCGGCGGGGCGTACGTCGCCACGACCGCGGCCGGCAGCGGTGACGACCGGGGCGGTTCGGCCGCCCCCGGCGGCGACGGCACTCCCCCGCCGCTGGCCCTCGACGGCTACACCGAGGGCGGCACGGGCGGCACCGGGGACACCAACGGCATCGCGCCCGGTGAGCCCAACCCCTACGGCGTGACCTACCACGCGGTCGGCGAGCTGCCCGCCGGCCCGGACTCCGCGCCCGTCTATCGGGCGAAGGGCGAGGTCACGGAGGGCGAGGTGGCCCGGCTGGCCGGGGCCCTCGGCCTGAAGGGCACACCGAGGCTCGCGGGCGGGACCTGGAAGGTGGGGCCGGACAAGGACGGTTCCGGGCCGAGCCTCCAGGTGAACAGGCAGGCGCCGGGCACCTGGACGTTCAGTCGGTACGCGCCCGGCACGGACGACTGCGGGAGCGGCACGGTGTGCGGGAGCGCCCCGGGCGCCAAGGACGGTGACGCGGTGAGCGAGGCCGCCGCGAGGAAGGCCGCGGCACCCGTGCTGAAGGCCGTCGGGCAGGACGACGCGAAGCTGGACGCGCGCCAGCTCATGGGCGCCGTCCGGGTGGTGAACGCGGACCCGCGGATCGGTGACCTGCCCACGTACGGGTGGACCACCGGTGTCCAGGTGGGCGGGGACAGCCAGGTGGTGGGCGGCAGCGGGCAGTTGAAGGCTCCGGTCGAGGGGGACACGTACCCCGTGATCGGGGCGGAGAAGACGCTGGATCTGATGAACGGGTCGGCGGCGGGCGGCGGGCGCAAAGGCATCGGGGGCTGCGCGAGCCCCGTACCGCTGAAGGACCGCGAGGAGGCGCCGTGCGAGGGGTCGACCGCCACGTCGGCGCGGGAGTCCGTGGCCGTGGAGAAGGCGGTCTTCGGGCTCGCGGCGCACTTCGTGGCCGGACGGCAGACGCTGGTGCCGTCCTGGCTGTTCGACGTGCGGGCCAAGGGGGCGGACGACGGGTTCACCGTGACGCATCCGGCCGTCGACCCGCGGTACCTGACCTCGCCCGAGCCCGCCGGGACGCCGACCGAGCAGCCGAGTCCGCGGCCGAGCGGACCGGGTGACGAGCCGACCTCGCAGCCGGCCCCGCGGGACGTGCGCGTGCAGGGCTACACCGCCGACGGCAAGAAGCTGACCGTGAGCTTCACGGGCGGGGTGTGCGCCGACTACTCGGCCGACGCGAAGGAGAGCAAGGGCAGGGTGACGGTCACCGTCACCGAGAAGCCGCATCCCGGCAAGGCCTGCATCCTGATCGCCAAGGTCTACCGGCAGACGGTGCGGCTGGACGCGCCGCTCGGCGGCCGCGAGGTCGTGGGGACGGACGGCAAGGAGGTCCGGGAGGGCAAGGTGACGTCTCCGGAGGGCTCGGCGAAGCCCCGGTGACGGCCGCCCCTGGATGACAGCCGCGCCTCCGTGACGGTCGCGCCCGAAATGACGGCCGCACACCGGTGACGGCCACACCGGTGACGGCCGGGCCCCGGACGACAGCCGCGCGGGCCGCTTCGAGACATGACGAAGGCGGCGTCCCCGTCGAACGGGGACGCCGCCTTCGTCATGTCTCCTCGGCGCGCGGCCGTGCCGTACACACCGACCGCGCTCGGCCGGGGAGCCGGTCTAGTTGAAGGAGTCGCCGCAGGCGCAGGAACCCGACGCGTTCGGGTTGTCGATCGTGAATCCCTGCTTCTCGATCGTGTCCACGAAGTCGATGGAGGCGCCGCCCAGGTACGGGGCGCTCATGCGGTCGGTGACGACCTTGACGCCGTCGAAGTCCTTGACGACGTCGCCGTCGAGGGAGCGCTCGTCGAAGAAGAGCTGGTAGCGCAGGCCGGAGCAGCCGCCGGGCTGAACGGCGACGCGCAGCGCCAGGTCCTCGCGGCCTTCCTGGTCGAGCAGGGCCTTGACCTTGGCCGCGGCGGCGTCGGACAGGATGATGCCGTCGCTCACGGTGGTGGTCTCGTCCGATACGGACATCTGCTTCTCTCCCGGGTTGTACGGAGACTGCTTGCCGACGGTTGCAACCGGCGGGGCCGCGGATTCATTCCGGGCCGAAGCGTGTCTTCTCGCTTCTGTCCTCTTCATGCTCGCACATGCACCAGAGCACGGACAGCGGCTGGGGACAACCCCTGCCGGGATTCACGTCACATCGACGCTATGGGCATCGTCAACGTGACGTGAAGCGGTTATCATAGATAGCGTCATTTCGACGAGAAGGCTTGTCCCACATGTCCCGCCGGGCCGCTCGAAACGGTCCGGCGAGCCGCAGAACAGAAAGGGTGCGTGTGGTGACCACCGCCCAGCCCCAGGAGCTCGACGTACAGCCGACGCCTCTCGCCCTGCTGCTGCTCGGCCGGGAGGCCGACCCGCGCAGCGAGCGCGGTGTCGAGTGCCCCGGCGACCTGCCCTCCCCGTCCGAGCCGGACCTGGTGGAGCGCGCCCGCGCGGCCAAGGAGAAGCTCGGGGACAAGGTCTTCGTGCTCGGCCACCACTACCAGCGCGACGAGGTCATCCAGTTCGCGGACGTGACGGGCGACTCCTTCAAGCTGGCCCGCGACGCCGCCGCGCGGCCCGAGGCCGAGTACATCGTCTTCTGCGGCGTGCACTTCATGGCCGAGTCCGCGGACATCCTGACCTCCGACGACCAGAAGGTGGTCCTGCCCGACCTCGCCGCCGGCTGCTCCATGGCCGACATGGCGACGGCCGAGCAGGTCGCCGAGTGCTGGGACGTGCTGACCGAGGCCGGCATAGCCGAGCAGGTCGTGCCCGTCTCCTACATGAACTCGTCCGCCGACATCAAGGCCTTCACCGGCAAGCACGGCGGCACGATCTGCACGTCGTCCAATGCCAAGAAGGCGCTGGACTGGGCCTTCGAGCAGGGCGAGAAGGTGCTGTTCCTGCCCGACCAGCACCTGGGCCGCAACACGGCCGTCCGTGACATGGGGATGTCCCTCGACGACTGCGTCCTCTACAACCCGCACAAGCCGAACGGCGGCCTGACCGTCGAGCAGCTGCGCGACGCGAAGATGATCCTGTGGCGCGGTCACTGCTCCGTCCACGGCCGCTTCTCGCTCGAGTCGGTGGAGGACGTACGGGCCCGGATCCCCGGCGTGAACGTCCTGGTCCACCCGGAGTGCAGGCACGAGGTGGTGGCCGCCGCCGACTACGTGGGCTCCACGGAGTACATCATCAAGGCGCTGGAGGCGGCCCCGGCCGGCTCGAAGTGGGCGATCGGCACGGAGCTGAACCTGGTCCGCCGGCTGGCGAACCGTTTCGCTCCCGAGGGCAAGGAGATCGTCTTCCTCGACAAGACGGTCTGCTTCTGCTCGACCATGAACCGCATCGACCTCCCCCACCTGGTGTGGACCCTGGAGTCGCTGGCCGAGGGCAACCTCGTCAACCGCATCGAGGTGGACAGGGAGACCGAGGCGTTCGCGAAGCTGGCGCTGGAGCGGATGCTGGCGCTGCCGTAGCGCTCCCGCCGCACCCACGCCGACGGGGCGTCCCTCCTCGAAGGAGGGGCGCCCCGCGCGTGTGCGGTGGCCGGCCCGGATCGGCCCCTGGGCCGGCTCCGGATCCTCGGTCTCAGTCCACCCTCGGACGGACCAGGCCCGACTCGTACGCGATCACGACCAGCTGTGCCCGGTCGCGCGCGCCCAGCTTCGCCATGGCGCGGTTGACGTGCGTCTTCACGGTGAGCGGGCTGACCGACAGCCGCTCGGCGATCTCGTCGTTGGAGTGCCCGCCGGCCACCTGGACCAGCACCTCGCGCTCGCGCCCGGTGAGCGTGCCGAGCCGCTCCAGGCGGGCCGGGTCTTGTCCGTCGTCGGCCGGGTCGCCCTGCGCGAGGAACCGGGCGATCAGCCCTTTGGTGGCCGCCGGCGACAGCAGCGCCTCACCGCCCGCCGCGATCCTGATGGCGCTGAGCAGTTCCTCGGGCTCGGAGCCCTTGCCGAGGAACCCGGACGCGCCCGCCCGCAGCGACTGCACCACGTACTCGTCGACCTCGAACGTCGTCAGCATCACCACGCGGACGTGCGCGAGCCCGGGGTCCGCGCTGATCAGCCGGGTGGCGGCCAGTCCGTCGGTGCCCGGCATACGGATGTCCATGAGCACCACGTCGGCGCGTTCCTCCCGCGCCAGCCGCACCGCCTGCGCACCGTCGGACGCCTCCCCCACGACCTCCATGTCGGGCTCGGAGTCGACCAGGACGCGGAAGGCGCTGCGCAGCAGTGCCTGGTCGTCGGCGAGCAGGACGCGGATGGTCATGCGGGGCCCCCCGTGACGGACGTGCGGTTCTTGACCGGCAGGATCGCATGGACCCGGAAACCGCCGCCGTAGCGGGGACCCGCGGTGCAGGTGCCGCCCAGCGCGGTGACGCGCTCGCGCATGCCGAGGAGACCGTGGCCGCCGCCGTCCCGCGGCCCCTCCTGCTGCCCGGGGCCGTTGTCGAGCACGGTCACCTCGACGTTCGACCCCACGCGGACGACGCTTACCTCGGCCTTCGCCTCGGGGCCCGCGTGCTTGCGCACATTGGTCAGGGCTTCCTGGATCACCCGGTACGCCGCGAGGCCGACGGCGGCGGGCAGACTGGTGCCGTGGTCGGCGCGGGCGACCTCGACGGGCAGCCCGGCGTTGCGGAAGGTGTCGGCCAGCTCGTCGAGGCGGTCCAGGCCGGGGGCAGGTTCGGTCGGGGCCTCCGGATCGCCGCTCTGCCGCAGCAGCCCGACCGTGGCCCGCAGTTCGTTGAGCGCCGAGCGGCTGGCCTCCCGGACGTGGGCGAGCGCCTCCTTCGCCTGGTCGGGCCGCTTGTCCATGACGTGTGCGGCGACGCCCGCCTGCACGTTGACGAGGGCGATGTGGTGGGCGACCACGTCGTGCAGGTCGCGGGCGATGCGCAGCCGCTCCTCGGCGACACGCCTGCGCGCCTCCTCCTCACGGGTGCGTTCGGCGCGCTCGGCCCGCTCCCGGATGGCGTGCACGAAGGCGCGCCTGCTGCGTACGGCGTCGCCGGCGGCGGCGGCCATGCCGGTCCAGGCGAAGATGCCGAGGTTCTCCTGGGCGTACCAGGGCAGCGGGCCCGCGAGCATGGCGGACGCCGTCAGCACGGTCATGGTGAGCAGGCCCACGCGCCAGGTGGTGGGGCGGTCGGTCGCCGACGCCACCGTGAAGAGGGCGACCACGGCGGACATCGCCACGGGGGCGCGGGGGTCGCCGGTCACCAGCTCCACGAGGGAGACGGCACCCGTCGCGGCCAGGACCGTCATCGGGGCACGGCGGCGGAAGACGAGGGCTGCCGCGCCGAGCACCATCAACGCGAGGCTGAGGGCGCCTGCCGTGCGGGCACCCCAGGTCGCGCCGTGCTCACCGTGCGGATCGACGTAGGAACCGGCCAGCATGCAGGCCAGTACGCCGGCGGCCAGGGCCGCGTCCAGGGCGAGGGGGTGTGCTCGGAGTCTGCACCGGGTCCGCTCGAGGGTGCTCACCCCGCAAAGGTACGGGGCCCCTGCGGGAGGCGGAACGGGGCTGCCGGGGTGCCGGTGTCCGGGTGTCCCGGTGGCCGGGGAGCGTCGTCCTTCGTGCGTACGGCACCCGGCGGGTCCCGGGGGCGGGGTGGGTCGGCGGACTCACCACGACCGCGTCCTGCTCGACGGTCGGCGGCGGCGCCTCCCGCAGCGGGCGGGGAGGGCGTGTGTCCGTGGGGCGGGAAGTCAGCCGGGGATCAGGCCGTCGTCGCTCAGCATCGTGCGTACCTCGTCGAGGGACGCGTCGGGCGAGGGGAGGATCAGGCCGGACGGCTCCAGGGAGTCGTCCGGCAGGGGCGTGCCCAGGCTGCGGACCGCCTCCAGGAGGGCGGCCAGCGTGCGCCGGAAGCCCTCCTGGTCGCCGCGCTCCATCTCGGCGAGCAGCTCGTCGTCCAGTCTGTTCAGTTCGGTGAGGTGGCCGTCGGCCAGCGTCACCTGCCCCTCCCCCATGATCCGTACGATCATGTCGCCCTCCTCAGGCGTGGGACCCGGCGGATGCCGGTGCGTTCCTACTGCTTGTCGAAGCGCGGAGTGTCCTGCGGCTGCTGCTGGGAGCCGGGCCGGCCGGGGCCGCCCTCGATCGCCTGCTGCGACGTCCCGCCCGCCAGCTCCGCCTTCATGCGCTGGAGTTCCAGCTCCACATCCGTACCACCGGAGAGCCGGTCCAGCTCGCTCTGGATGTCGTCCTTGGCGAGCCCGGACTGGTCGTCGAGGGCTCCGGAGGCGAGCAGTTCGTCGATCGCGCCGGCCCGCGCCTGGAGCTGCGCGGTCTTGTCCTCGGCCCGCTGGATGGCCATGCCGACGTCGCCCATCTCCTCGGAGATGCCCGAGAAGGCCTCCCCGATCCGGGTCTGCGCCTGGGCCGCGGTGTAGGTGGCCTTGATGGTCTCCTTCTTCGTACGGAAGGCGTCCACCTTGGCCTGCAGCCGCTGGGCCGCGAGGGTGAGTTTCTCCTCCTCGCCCTGGAGGGTCTGGTGCTGGGTCTCCAGGTCGGTCACCTGCTGCTGGAGCGCGGCCCGGCGGGAGAGCGCCTCGCGGGCCAGGTCCTCGCGGCCGAGGGCGAGCGCCTTGCGGCCCTGGTCCTCCAGCTTGGAGGACTGCGACTGCAGCTGGTTGAGCTGGAGTTCCAGGCGCTTGCGCGAGGTCGCCACGTCGGCGACGCCGCGGCGCACCTTCTGCAGCAGCTCCAGCTGTTTCTGGTACGAGTAATCGAGGGTTTCGCGCGGGTCCTCGGCCCGGTCAAGGGCCTTGTTCGCCTTCGCGCGGAAGATCATCCCCATACGCTTCATGACACCGCTCATGGGCTTCGCGCGCCCCCTTCTGACGGACTACGGCTCCAGCACCTGCGACAGAACCCACAGTACGGGCCCTGCATCCATTACCGCACTGTTCGGGGACGGATGCGCTCATCCCCAAGGACGACTGCGTACGGCCCCGCTCCGGCGTAGGGAGTAGGTGTCTCTCGGGGTCCCCCGGGGTCCCGCGGGACCTCCGGGAGCCGAACGGCACGCAACGTCCCCCTTGTCCCAGTACAGACGTCCGGTGTTGCCGGATCGTTCCCCGGTCCGCTGTGGTCCATGCCGCGGTACCCCGTACCCTTGGGTTTTGTGTTCCGTAGCCGTGCCAACGAAGAGAAGGCCCCCGCCGTCAAGGCGCGGGTGACCGACTCCAAGCAGCCCCGTGACCCGCAGGCCCCCAAGGGTCGCCCCACGCCCAAGCGCAGTGAGGCCCAGACCCAGCGCCGCAGCGTCGCCAACACGCCGACGTCGCGGAAGGAGGCGGCCAAGCGGCAGCGTGACGAGCGCCGGGCCCAGCTGGAGAAGCAGCGCCAGGCGCTGGCCAGCGGCGACGAGCGTTTCCTGCCCGTCCGCGACAAGGGTCCGGTGCGCAAGTTCGCGCGGGACTTCGTGGACTCGCGGTTCTGCGTCGCCGAGTTCTTCCTGCCGATGGCCGTCGTCATCCTCGTACTGAGCATGGTGCGGGTGGGCTCGTTGCAGAACATCGCGCTGCTGCTGTGGCTCGTGGTGATCGCGATGATCGTGCTCGACTCGATCGGCATCGCGATCCGCCTGAAGAAGCAGCTGAACGCGCGCTTCCCCGACGCGCCCAAGAAGGGCGCCGTCCCGTACGCGCTGATGCGCACGCTGCAGATGCGTCGACTCCGGCTGCCCAAGCCGCAGGTCAAGCGCGGAGAGCGGCCCTGAGCGCGACGTCTTTCTCCGGGGGTGCGGCGAA
Source organism: Streptomyces sp. NPDC005551 (assembly GCF_042871785.1). NCBI lineage: Bacteria > Bacillati > Actinomycetota > Actinomycetes > Kitasatosporales > Streptomycetaceae > Streptomyces > Streptomyces sp. NPDC005551. The sequence continues at coordinate 12,285 of NZ_JBIAJE010000002.1, forward strand.
CGCCTGGCTGAGCAAGCTGGGCGGGCTGCGTGATGTGGTGCGGCAGGAGCTGGTGGCCCGGCAGCTCGACGAGCAGATAGCCGGCCGGTTCCCGGTCGGGCAGCGGCTGCGGGTTCTGGACGTCGGTATGGGCCAGGGCACGCAGGCGCTGCGGCTGGCCCGCGCCGGGCACCAGGTCACCGGCCTGGAGAAGGACGCGCGGATGCTGGCCGTCGCCCGCGAGGCGCTGGCGGCGGAACCCGAGGGCATCCAGGGGCGGGTCCGGCTCGTCGAGGGCGACGGCCGGGAGACGGGGGTCCACTTCCTGCCCGGCAGCTTCGACGTGGTGCTGTGTCACGGCGTGCTGATGTACGTCGAGGAGCCGGACGCGCTGCTCGCGGGGATGGCCCGGATGCTGGCGCCCGGCGGACTCCTCTCGCTTCTCGTGCGGAACGCGGACGCGCTGGCCATGCGGCCGGGGCTGGCCGGGGACTGGCGGGGTGCGCTGGAGGCGTTCGACACGGTCGCGTACCGGAACCGGCTCGGCCTCGACGTCCGCGCCGACCGGCTCGCCACCCTGACGTCGACCCTCCTGGGCATCGGGGCGCCGCTGCACGCCTGGTACGGGGTGCGGGTCTTCACGGACCTGGCGGCGGACGGGGCCGCGGTGCCGTCGGACGTGGACGTCCTGCTGGCCGCCGAGGAGCGGGCCGGGCGCACGGATCCCTACCGCCAGGTGGCGGCGCTGCTGCATCTGTGCGGAGTGCGCGGCTGAGAGGCCCGCCCCGTGCGGACGTGAGGCTTCGGGACACCGCGAGTCCCCCGTGCGGACGTACGGGCGGACGGACACCGCCTGTTCGGGTGTGCAGCGGAGGCCGGTCCGGCGCCCGGACGGAACACTTCGGGCATGGACGCTTCCCGTGCCCGCACCCGTCCGCGGCTGTTCGCGGCCGCCGTCGTCTGTTCCGCGGCCCTGCTCGCGGGCTGTGCCGCGGCCGGCCCGTCGGTCACCGGGGCCGGTGCTACGACGGCCGGGGCCGCCGCCGTCCCCAGGACCGCCGGTGACCTCCAGGACGCCTACCAGAGGGTCATCAGGGACGTCCTGCCGTCGGTGGTGCAGATCCAGGCACGCGACGATCTCGGCTCGGGGGTCGTGTACGACGGCCGGGGGCACATCGTCACCAACGCGCACGTGGTGGGGAACGAGAAGACGTTCCGGGTGACGACGGCGAACAGCGAGGACGTGCTGACGGCCCGGCTCGTCTACGCGTACCCGGAGCAGGATCTGGCCGTCGTCAAGCTGGACAAGGTGCCCGACGGTCTGAAGGCGGCGCCGCTGGGCGACTCGTCGAAGGTGGCGGTCGGGCAGATCGTCCTCGCGATGGGCTCGCCGCTCGGACTGTCGTCCAGCGTGACGCAGGGCATCGTCTCGGCGACCGGGCGCACCGTCAGCGAGGGCAGCTCGGGCGGCGGGACCGGCGCGACGATCGCGAACATGGTGCAGACGTCGGCCGCGATCAACCCCGGCAACAGCGGCGGCGCGCTGGTGGACCTGGACGGCAGGGTCATCGGCATCCCGACGCTGGCCGCGACGGACCCCGGCCTCGGGAACGGCGCCGCGCCCGGGATCGGCTTCGCGATCCCGGCGTCGATGGTGCGCACGGTCGCCGACCAGATCATCGCGGACGGCCGGGTCACCGACTCGGGCCGGGCCGCGCTCGGCATCACCGGCCGCACGGTCGTCGACGCCGGCTACCGGGCCACGGGGGTCGCCGTGGTCGAGGTGCGCAGGGGCGGGGCGGCCGACAGGGCCGGCATCGAACCGGGCGACATCATCACCCGGTTCGGGGACACGGACATCGGGACGATCACCTCGCTGACCGAGGCCCTGGCGGCCGAGCAGCCCGGCGAGCGGATCAGGGTGACGTACACCCGGAACGGCGGCGAGAGGACGGCCGACGTGACGCTCGGCGAGCAGTGAGCCGCCCGGCCCCGCGCGAGCTCTCGCCGTGCGGAGTGCTGCCGGGGGGGTGTGCCCCCGGCAGCACGTGGAGCTACGCCTCCTCGGCCTGCAGGCTCATCGGACCGTAGATCTCCGTGGTGTCCTCGAACAGCCGCACCTGGTCGGCACCTCCGTCCGCGAGGTCCTTCCAGTGCTCACCGATCCACGACTCGGCGTCCCCCTGCGTGGTGAACTCCTCCGGCACGACCGAGGGCGCGACCTCCGCCCCGTCCGCCTTCTCGAACCGCCACGTCCATGCCGCCATGTACGCCTCCCAGGTATGAGCACACTGCACAGCAGGGGCCGGACAAGATCCCGCCCCTGCCCGAAGCCTAGCCGGACGCGCAAGACCTGCACCGACAGGCGAAAATCAGCTTCGTGGAACTGACTCTGCTCGGCACCGGTGCCCCGGCGGGCCTGCCCCGCCCCGACTGTCCCTGCGCCGCGTGCGCGACCGCGCTCGGCGCCGACGCGCGGGCGGCGACCGCGCTGCTCGTCGACGGGACGCTGCTGCTCGACCTCACCCCGGGGGCCGCGTTCGCCGCCGCCCGCGCCGGACGCTCGCTGGGTGGCGTACGACAGGTGCTGCTCTCGCATCCGCACAACGGCCCCGCCGTCGAGGTCCCCGCGGGCGTGCCGCAGCCCGGACGGGTGCCCGACGGGCGGGAGCTTGCGCTGCTCACCGGGCATCGGGTGCGGGCCGTGCCGATGGACGCGCCCGGCACCGGATACGCGGTGACGGGCCCCGACGGGCAGCGGCTGCTGTATCTGCCGCCGGGGGCGGCGCCCGCCGGGCTCGACGAGAACGCCGGGGCGTACGACCTGGTCGCCGCCGACGTCGTGGGCCGGCCGGACGCGCTGGCGAGGCTGCGGGCGGCCGGGGCGGTGGGGCCGACGAGCGACGTCGTCGCCGTGCACCTCGACCACGACGTGCCGCCGGGCCCCGAACTGCACCGCCGGCTCGCCGCCGCCGGGGCCCGGGCGGTGCCGGACGGTACGACACTGACCGTCGGCGGGTACGAGGACGTACCGGACGTGCCGCGCCGCACCCTCGTGCTGGGCGGCGCCCGCTCCGGCAAGTCCGTCGAGGCCGAGCGCCGGCTGGAGGCCTTCCCGGAGGTGCTGTACGTGGCGACGGGCGGCACCCGCGCCGGGGACGGCGAGTGGGCGTCCCGGGTGCACGCCCACCGGGAGCGCCGGCCGGGCTCCTGGCGGACCGCCGAGACCTGCGACCTGGTGCCGCTGCTGGCCGAGGACGGTCCCCCGCTGCTCATCGACTGCCTGTCCCTGTGGCTGACGGACGCGATGGACGCGGTCGGCGCCTGGGACGACGCGGAGTGGGCGAGCGGCGGTGAACGCGCCCTGCGCAAGCGGGTCGCGGAGCTGACGGACGCGGTGCGCCGCACCCGCCGGACCCTCGTCGCCGTCTCCAACGAGGTCGGGTCCGGCATCGTCCCTGCGACGGCGTCCGGCCGCCGCTACCGCGACGAACTGGGGCGGCTCAACTCCGCGTTCGCGGCGGAGTGCGAGCACGTGCTGCTGGTGGTGGCGGGGCAGGCGCTGCCGCTGCGGACCTGACGGCGGCTCAGGCCCCGCGGCGGGCGATGATCCGGTACGCGTTCGAGAAGCGGGTGCGGCTGAACAGCGGGGCCAGGACGTGGTCCAGGACCGAGGCCGCGAGGAGCAGGGGGACGGTGGCCCTCGTCAGGACCGTGCGGACGGCACGCTGGAGTTCGGTGGGGGGTTTGGCCCGCCAGGGGGCGTCGACGTCGGGCAGCAGACGCGCGAGGGCCAGGGCGAGGGCGCCCGTCAGGTCGTAGGGGATGTGGGGTTCCCGGCGGTCGGTGGCGACGATCTCGCAGCCGAGGGACTCCAGTTCGGCGAGCAGGTTGGGCAGCGGCATCAGATGCAGGTGCTGCGGCTGCCCGGAGTTGACCCACCAGCGGCCGAGCAGCATGCCGAACACGCAGGCGGGATCGGGTACTTCGATCAGAAGGTGCCCGCCGGGCCGCAGGGCGGCCAGCGCCGCGCGCAGTTCACCGCGCGGGTCGGGGGTGTGCTCCAGATGGTGGAACATGCTCACCACGTCGTAACGGCCCCGCACCCGCTCGGCGATCCCGGGGTCGGTGAGCCGGCCCAGATGGGCCTCGTCGACGCGTCCGGCCGCGTACGCCCTCTCGATGCGCGCGGTGGCGTCGATTCCGTCGAAGGCGGTGTAGGGGTGGATCTCCTTCGCCGTCTGCGCGAAGTGCCCGTGCCCGGTGCCGACGTCCAGCCAGCTCTCCGGCTCCGGGAAGCGCAGCATCGTGCGGGCGGCGGCGCGGTGGCGCCGGCGGCTGCCGCGCAGGGCGAGGATGCGTTCCGCGAAATCGTCGTGTCCCTCGTGGAAGTCGAGGTGGTAGAAGGCCAGACCCTCGGCGGTGAGCCGGGGGTTCTGGAAGGCGTGGGCGCAGCTCCGGCACTCGTCGACGACGAAGGTGCCGGGCTGGTGCCGGCGCGGATTGGGGGTGCGCAGCCGGGTGCGCAGCCGTGTCGACCCGCACCACGGGCAGTCCTCGCGGCGCGGTTCGTGGAAGCGGTCGGTGCCCTGGGCGAGTTCACTGAGGTATGCGGCGCGGCGCAGGGCGCTCGTCCGTGGAGTGGGGGTCATGAGCGGCTCCTGGACCCGGGTGGCAATTCGATGCAAACCGGAACGTAGGGGATCTCGATCATGGGTGCAATGACGTGACTCCGCCGTGTTCGACCGCGGCCGGTACTGTTCGGCGAATGAGCTCGCTAAATCTCGACGACTTCACCGATCTCATCGAGCGCCCCGACGGGGGTGTGCGCCGTGACGCCGAGGCGCGCAGGGAGCGGCAGGGCGTGCCGCCGGGCTCGCTCGGCCGCCTCGACGAGCTGGGCGAGTGGCTGGCGGCGGCGCAGTCCGCGGTGCCGGTGCGGCCGGTCGAGCGCCCTCGCGTGGTGCTGTTCGCCGGCGACCACGGGATCGCCGGACTCGGCGTGTCGGCGCGGCCCGCGGGCAGCGCCGGGCTGCTGGTGCGCGCGCTCCTGGAGGGCGGCAGCCCCGCCGCGATCCTGGCCCGTCGGCTCGGCGTGCCGGTGCGGATCGTCGACATGGCCCTGGACTGCGACCCGGACGGACTGCCCGACGAGGTGGTACGGCACCGCGTGCGGCGCGGGTCGGGGCGGATCGACGTCGAGGACGCGCTGAGCCTCGACGAGGCCGAGGCGGCGTTCCGCGCGGGGGTCGCCGTCGCGGACGAGGAGGCGGACTCCGGTACGGATCTCGTCGTCCTCGGTGATGTGAGCGTCGGCGGGACGACCGCGGCGGCGGTGCTCGTCGCCGCGCTGTGCGGGACCGACGCGTCGGTGGTCACCGGGCGGGGCGGACGGCCGATCGACGACCTCGCGTGGATGCGCAAGTGCGCGGCGGTGCGGGACGCGTTGCGCCGGGCGCGGCCCGTGCTCGGGGACCAGCTCCAGCTGCTCGCCGCGGTCGGCGGGGCCGACCTCGCCGCGATGACCGGGTTCCTGCTGCAGTGTGCGGTGCGCAAGACGCCGGTGATCCTCGACGGGGTGGTCTCCGCCGCGTGCGCCCTGGTCGGGCAGCGGGTCGCCTTCCGGGCGCCGGACTGGTGGCTGGCCGGGCAGAACAGCGGGGAGCCGGCGCAGGCGAAGGCGCTCGACCGGATGGCGCTCGAGCCCCTTCTCGACCATGGGGTCACCGTGGGTGAGGGGGCCGGGGGGTTGCTGGCGCTGCCGTTGGTGCAGGCTGCGGCGGCGTTGGCGGCGGAGTTGCCGGAGGTCTCCGGGACCGGTGACGCCGGGGGGCTCGACGGGGTCGGGTCGCTTCCCGGGGGCGGGGAAGTCCCCGGGGTGGCCGAGGGGGCCGGCGCCTCCCCGGCGGGGTGACGGCCGAGGGTTCGCCCCGGGGGGCGGGGGCGACTGAGCTCGCCCCGGGGGGGCGGGGGGCGGTGGTGCCGCGGCTGCGGGTCGTGCGGGGCTGGGCGCGCAGTTCCTCGCGCCCCTGAGGGGGCTCTGCGGGCGGCGCTGTGACGTGCGGGTGGGGTGGGCTCGGTGCGCGGTTCCTCGCGCCCCTGACCGGGCTCTGCGGGCGGCGCTGTGATGTGCGGGTGGGGTGGGGTTCGGTGCGCGGTTCCTCGCGCCCCTGGGACGTGTCGTGGCGGCCGTTTTCTTGGGGGTTCGGGACTTATCATCCCCCGTCATGGGAGATGTCCGAATTGCCACTGAGCGGGAACGGGGCCCGGCCCGGCAGGGCGAGCGAGTCCCCCGGTCCGCCGGCGCCCCACGCAGGGCCGCGGCGTTCGCCGTCCGGTATCTGCGGGGCGTCGCGTTCGTCAACTTCCTGAGCGCCGGGTGGGTCTCCCTCGGGCAGGACGTGCGGCGGCACAACACGGAGAACTACTTCACGCCGTATCTGCTGACGGCGGGCTTCGCGTCCGGTGTCTTCACGATGTTCCTCGCCCTCACCATGCGACGCCGCAAACGGGCCGCGTGGATCCTCAACCTCGTGCTCAGCGGGTCGTTCCTGGGGCTGTTCGCCCTCGCCATGGTCTTCCCCGAGGTCCACCGGTACCCGCAGAACTGGGTCTCGCTCGGCCTGACCGCCGCCTTCGTGACGTCGCTCGTCGTCGGCCGGCGGGAGTTCTACGCGAAGGGCGACCGCTCGAACCCGAGGCTCGCCGCGGCCGTCGCGACCGGCGGCCTGCTGATCACCTCGCTGCTCGCCGCACTCCTCGTCACGGTCACCAACCAGGCTTCGGACGCGCGGAGTTCGACGTTCGCGGACCGCTGGCGCTACGGCACCGTGCGGCTCGCGTCCGTCGCCGCCGACGACGCGCACTTCCCCGGCATCACGACGCCCGCCTGGGTCGACGTCGCCGTCAACGGGTGCGGCACCCTGCTGGTCCTCGCCGTCCTCTACGCCGCCTTCCGCTCCCGCCGCGCCGTCGACCCGCTCACCGAGGACGACGAGAAGCAGCTGCGCGCCCTGCTGGAGAGGAACGGCGACCGCGACTCCCTGGGCTACTTCGCCCTGCGCCGCGAGAAGAGCGTCGTGTGGTCGCCGACCGGCAAGGCCGCGGTGGCGTACCGCGTGGTGGGCGGGGTGTCGCTGGCGAGCGGGGACCCCGTCGGCGATCCGGAGGCCTGGCCGGGCGCCATCGCGCCCTGGCTGGCCGAGGCCCGCGCGCACGGCTGGATCCCGGCGGTGATGGGCGCGAGCGAGGAGGCGGGCACGATCTACGCGCGGCACGGCCTCGACGCGCTCGAACTGGGTGACGAAGCCCTCGTGGACATCGCCGAGTTCACGCTCGAAGGGCGCGCGATGCGCACCGTCCGGCAGGCCTTCAACCGGGTCAGGCGGGCCGGGTACCAGGTCCGCATCCGGCGGCACGAGGACATCCCGGCCGCGGAGATGACGTACCTCCTGGAGCGGGCGGACGACTGGCGGGACGGCGCCACCGAGCGCGGTTTCTCGATGGCGCTCGGCAGGCTCGGCGATCCCGAGGACGGGCGGTGCGTGATGCTCGAATGCACCGATGGCGACGGCGCGTTGCGGGCGCTGCTGTCCTTCGTCCCGTGGGGCCCGCACGGGCTGTCGCTGGACCTGATGCGGCGCGACCGGGACGCGGACAACGGGCTGATGGAGTTCATGGTGATCGAACTCCTGCGCCGCGCCGGGGAGATCGGGATCACGCAGGTCTCGCTCAACTTCGCGATGTTCAGGTCCGTCTTCGAGCGGGGCTCACGGCTCGGCGCGGGACCGGTGCTGCGGCTGTGGCGTTCACTGCTCAGCTTCTTCTCCCGCTGGTGGCAGATCGAGTCGCTGTACCGCGCGAACGCCAAGTACCGGCCGATCTGGGAGCCCCGGTTCCTGCTCTTCGAGAAGAGCGCGGACCTGCCGCGCATCGGGATCGCGGCGGCGCGCGCCGAGGGGTTCCTGGAGGCGCCGGGTCTGCCGAAGTGGCTGCACCGCAGGCATTTGGAGACGCACCGCTGAGGGCGGGCGGCGGCGGGCCTCCGCCGTCCCGGCGGGGAGCGGGTCATCAGCGGTCCGGCAGGGAGCGGACCGGTTCCGGGTCGTCGGGCTTGCCGCCGATCAGGTCCTGGAGTTTGCGCCGGGGCGCCGCCCAGCGGCGGTCGTGGTGGTAGGCGCGCAGTCTCGCCCTGGCCCGGGCACGGGGCCGCCGCCGGTAGAAGCGCCTGGCCCACGGTGAGCCGGGACGGGCCAGCCGGATCGCTCCGACCAGGGCGACGAGCGGGACGATCACCCCGAAGAGCGCCGTGCGCCCCTTGCCCTTGCTCAGGGCGAGCAGCGCGAAGAGGAAGTTCACGGCGACGCTCAGGACGACGCCGCCGCGGTCGCGCAGTTCCTGCTGGCTGAGGTCGTTGACCCCGAACGGCAGGAAGCCGCCGAGGACCAGGCCGACCAGGGCCGCCGTGACCACCACGACCTCGACGCTCTTGCGTCCGGCCTCGGTCCAGTAGACGTCGTCGAGGTGCAGGATCAGCGCGAACTCGTCGAGCACCAGTCCCGCCCCGATCCCGAAGACCACGGCGAACGCGCATGCGCCGAAGCCGTGCCGGGCGCTGGCCACCGCGCCGAAGCCGCCGATCACGGTCAGCACGACACCCGGTACGACGTGGTGGATGTGCAGCTCACCGGCCTTCACGTTGCCGAACGGACCCTTGCCCGCGCGGATCATCCGGACGACGACACGCGTGACGACGAAGGTCAGGACGAAGGAGGCGAGCGCCAGCAGCAGCGGCAGCTTGCCCGGCTCGACGATGTTGCGGTACACCCAATGACCCATATGCGAACTTTATCCACGACCGCTGTCACCGCTCCTCCTGTCGGCGGATAGCCTGCGCCGGTGTCCAGGACCCCGCTCGACGACAGCCTCCGTTTCGCCTTCGGCACGCTGACGGTGCTGCCCGTCGCGGTGACCCGCTGGGACCGCGACGCCGCACGTGGCGGCATGCTGTGCGCGCCCGTCGCCGGTCTCGTGGTGGGGCTCGGCGCCGCCGCGGCCGGGGTGCTGCTGCTGGCGCTCGGGGCTGGGCCCCTGACGGCCGCCGTGGCCACCGCCGCGGTACCGGCCGCGCTCACCCGGGGCCTGCACCTCGACGGGCTCGCCGACACGGCGGACGGGCTGGGCAGCGGGAAGGCCGCGGAGGACGCGCTGCGGATCATGAAGCAGTCCGACATCGGGCCGTTCGGGGTGATCACCCTGGTGTTCGTGCTGTTCGCCCAGGTGGCCGCCCTCGCCCAGGCCTACGACGGCTCGTGGACCCGGGGCGCGTGCGCGGCGGTCGTCTCGGCGGTCGCCGCCCGGCTCGCCCTCACGCTGGCCGCCCGCAGGGGGGTGCCGCCGGCCCGGCCCGAGGGGCTCGGCGCGGCCGTCGCCGGCGTGGTGCCGGTGGGGAACGCGCTGGTGGTGGCCGTGCTGGTGCTCGCCGCGGCGGCGGGTGCGGGCGCGCTGTCCGGGCCGTACGGCGTGGTGCGCGGCGCGGTCGCGGTCCTCGCCGCCTGCGCCGCCGCCGAACTGCTGCTGCGCCGCTGCGTCCGCCGGTTCGGGGGTGTCACCGGCGATGTGTTCGGAGGGGTCGCGGAGACCGCGGCGACGGCCGCGCTGGCCGTGCTGTCGCTGCACTGAACCGGTCGCGGGCGCTCCCGCGCATGGGGGGCAGTGTGCCCGGGGCGCTCCCCGCCCCGGGCACCGCCCACGCCGTTCCGACGTACCGCCGAGCTAGGGCAGGGTGAGCCGGAGCGCGGTCTGCAGCGTGTCGGGGGTGGTCCAGGCCGAGCGCCTGCCCGCGTACGGCGTCCCGAACACACTGGTGCCGAGCAGCGTCTGCTTCCTGGTCCCTTCGGGCGCGGTCACCGGGATCTGCGTCCCGGACGGGGCGCTGACGGTGACGGCCCTGCCGACGCGGTACGCGGTGACCCGGCCGTTCGCGACGGCCGTCCGCCAGTCGGCGCGGCGCTTGAGCTCGGTGCCGATCGCGCTCTGCCGGGGGTTCTCCAACGGGGCGCTGTCGGCGTAGAGCGCCCGGTAACCGGCCAGCACCTTGTCCAGGACCGGGTACAGCAGCCGGTCCTCGGCGAGGTTGGACTGGTGCACGTAGTGCGGTCGCGGGTCGTTGCCGACGGCGTGCCCGAGGGCGGTGCGCGCCTCCTGCGGGACGATGTACGACAGATAGCCGGTCGCCGTGTCGAGGGGCTCGGACATGCACGTGGAGGTGGGGTTGTCCTCGCAGACGCCGCTGCCGCCGTCGGCCCTGGACGTGTAGATCCAGTTGTACTCGTCGGCCATCTCGGCCTTGGTGCCCACGTTGTAGTACACGTTCATCGGGTAGCGGGGCACGGTCAGCGCGCCGCCCACGGAACGCTGGTCCGGCTCACGGGAGTTGTCCGAGCCGGTCCACCTGATGCCGTTGTCGGAGAGCGCGCCGGCCAGGTTCGGGTTGTCGGCGGGCTGCTGCGGCAGCGACTTGAGGCCGGAGTGCTCACCGGTCACCAGCTCGGTGCGGTCGACCGGCAGGCCCTTGGCGAGGGCCCAGCCGTAGTTGTCGCGGATCTGCGCCGAGATGTCGGAGCGGCTCGTGTACCGGGTGGAGCCGTCCGCGTTCCTGGCGCAGCTCCACGGCACCGTCGAGGTGTCCTGCACGCAGCCGAGGAAGGCGTGGGTGTAGGTGTGGTTGACCCAGCGGTACTCGGCCCGGTCGGCGAGCAGCCGGTCGGCGAGGGCGTCCGTGCCGCCGTTCTCACTCCTCCACTCCTCGCCCGAACCGGCGTTGTAGACCATGTCGAGGGTGAAGCCGCTGGTCCGCTGCCACTGCGCGGCGTAGGCGGCGTCGGCCGCCGTCATCCGGACCGGGGCGGTGGTCTCCTCGCCGCCACCGCCCACGCAGTCGAGTTCGCCCGGCGTGCAGTTGCGTTCGGTGTCCCAGCGGGCGTCGGGTGCGAAGACGTCGTCGACGTGCACCGCGAAGTAGTTGCGGCTGCGCCCGAGGTGGATGCCCTGGGTCAGCCATTCCACGATGCCCCGGGCGAGGACCCGGAACTGCTGCTGGTACTGGTTGTAGGCGAAGGTCACCACGAGTTCGCGGCGCCCGTCGTGGGCGTACTCGCCGACCAGCGCGGCGCGGCCCGTCCCCCCGGGCACGGCGGTGTCGACGTAGGTGGTGAAACCCTCCCTCGGCTTCGCCAGGAAGCCGTAACTCTCCAGCGCGGTGGCGGAGTTGTCCTCGAAGGTGAGCGGGCCTTCGAGGTAGCCGAACGGGCCCGACCGGCCCGCCGTGGTGACGGCCGCCTCCTGGCCGTCGAGGCTCCCGGAGTAGCCGCCCTCGCTGGTGTACTCGAGCCCGACCTCCGGATGGGCCCAGGTGTAGGCGTCCACCTGCGGGATGCCGTACGTCCTCTCGTACGCCTCCAGGGCGCTCTGCTCGGCCGAACCGGTTCCGAACGGTGCCTCGTCGGGCAGCACCACGCCCTGGTACCTGGCCCGCGGCGTGCCGCCGGCCGTGTCGCTCAGGAACGCCGCGTCGATCCTCGGGCGGCCCGGGTCGTCCAGGTCCACCGTGGTGTACGGGACCCCCGTGCTTCTCAGCTCGGCGGTGATCGCCCCGACGGGGCTCTCGCCGTTGTCCACGACGAGGACCTTCAGGTCGACGCGCGGCTCCGGTGCCGCCGAGGCACCGGGCACCCCCAGGCCCGTCACCAGCAGACCGGCGGCCGCCAGGGCGGCCGCCGTGTTTCTCCAACCGAGCGCACTCCGCGCCATGTGGGTCCTCCCCCAGAAAAGATCCCCTTGTGGCTGTTCCGAGGAGGATCCGTCGAAATGATGCAAAGCGGCGGGTCGGCCGCTCACCGGAACCCGATGAGTGTGACCCGGGTCACGGGGTACGACGGCGATAAGTGGCCATGACGCCACTCAGGAGTGAACGTTCGAAGGAATGAGCGAACCCCCGCGCGCGCGTAGGCTCGTCACCGGTATCACCCGGCCCGGTCCGAGGCGCCGCCCCCCGCCGATCTAGGGTCTGGTGCACAGGCCCGGTCGACCCACCCCCGCTCGACCGTCCACATTTCAACGGAAGCGAGAATTCACCACCGTGACTGCTCTCACTCTCAGCACCGCCGCGGCGTCCGGTCTCCGGGCCGACGCCATCGTGGTCGGTGTCGCGAAGGGCGCCCGGGGCCCGGTCGTCGCACCGGGCGCCGAAGCCGTGGACAAGGCGTACGACGGCAGGCTCGCCGACGTCCTGGAGACCCTGGGCGCCTCGGGCGCCGAGGGCGAGGTGACGAAGCTGCCCGCGCCGTCCGGTTTCAAGGCCCCCGTGGTGGTCGCGGTAGGCCTCGGCGCCCTCCAGGAGAAGGGCGAGGCCTACGACGCCGAGTCCCTGCGCCGGGCCGCCGGCGTCGCCGCCCGCGCGCTGGCCGGCACCAAGAAGGCCGCCTTCGCGCTGCCCGTCACGGACCCGGCCGACGCCGGCGCCGTGGGCGAGGGCGCGCTCCTCGGCGCGTACACCTTCGACGCGTACAAGGAGAACGGCTCCGCCGCCAAGGGCGGCAAGGCGCCGCTGGGCGAGGTCGTGCTGCTCGGCGGCAAGCCCCGCGACAAGGTGTACAAGGCCGCCGTCGAGCGCGCCGTCGCCGTCACGGAGGAGCTCAACCGCGCCCGCGACCTGATCAACACCCCGCCGAACGACCTGACCCCGGAGGCCTTCGCGGCCGTCGCGCAGGCCGCGGCCAAGGAGCACGGCATCAAGGTGCAGGTGCTCGACGAGAAGGCGCTCGCCAAGGGCGGCTACGGCGGCATTCTCGGCGTCGGCGCGGGCTCCGCGGCCGCTCCCCGCCTGGTCAAGCTGTCGTACACCAGCTCCAAGGCGAAGAAGCACCTCGCCCTGGTCGGCAAGGGCATCACCTACGACTCGGGCGGCATCTCCCTGAAGCCGCCGGGCCACAACGAGACGATGAAGTGCGACATGAGCGGTGCCGCGGCGGTCTTCGCCGCCGTCGTCGCCGCCGCCCGTCTCGGCCTCGAGGTCAACGTCACCGGCTGGCTGGCGCTCGCCGAGAACATGCCCTCGGGCTCGGCGACCCGTCCCGGCGACGTGCTGCACATGTACAGCGGCAAGACCGTCGAGGTCCTCAACACGGACGCCGAGGGCCGCCTGGTCCTCGCCGACGCGCTGTGGAAGGCGTCCGAGGAGAAGCCGGACGCGATCGTCGACGTGGCGACCCTGACCGGCGCCATGGTGCTGGCCCTCGGCAACCGCACCTTCGGCGTGATGGCCAACGACGACGCGTTCCGCACCGCGATCGTCGAGGCCGCGGAAGAGGTCGGCGAGGCGTCCTGGCCGATGCCGCTCCCGTCCCACCTGCGCAAGGGCATGGACTCCCCCACCGCCGACATCGCCAACATGGGCGAGCGCATGGGCGGCGGTCTGGTGGCCGGCCTGTTCCTGAAGGAGTTCGTGGGCGAGGGCATCACCTGGGCGCACCTCGACATCGCCGGCCCGGCCTTCAACGAGCAGGGCCCCTTCGGCTACACCCCGAAGGGCGGCACCGGCTCCGCGGTCCGCACCCTGGTCCGGCTCGCCGAGCTGACGGCGGCGGGCGACCTGGGCTGACACCCGCGACGGCGTCGCGCCCCGGGCCTCCCGGCCCGGGGCGCGGCCGTTCGTTCGCATGGGCGTACGGCGGTTGCGCTCTCGACGAAATCCGTACTCTCGTACGTCCTCGCACCGCCCGCACGTGACGGAACAGACGTCTCACACCCCGGCCCGGCGTCCCGTCTCCGTCCGACAAGTGCGAAGATGGGTCCTCGGCAGGACAGGGCCCCCACCACAGGGCCGAAGAAGCGGCCGGACACCAGCCGCCGCCCGGTCACTGACGACCGGCGTACGGCGCACATGCATGGAGGACGTGACGTGGCGAACGACGCCAGCACCGTTTTCGACCTAGTGATCCTCGGCGGCGGTAGCGGCGGTTACGCCGCGGCCCTGCGCGGGGCGCAGCTGGGCCTGGACGTCGCCCTGATCGAGAAGGGCAAGGTCGGCGGCACCTGCCTGCACAACGGCTGCATCCCCACCAAGGCTCTGCTGCACGCCGGTGAGATCGCCGACCAGGCACGCGAGAGCGAGCAGTTCGGTGTGAAGGCCACCTTCGAGGGCATCGACATGGCGGCCGTCCACAAGTACAAGGACGACGTGATCTCGGGCCTGTACAAGGGTCTGCAGGGCCTCATCGCCTCCCGCAAGGTGACGTACATCGAGGGCGAGGGGCGGCTCTCCTCCCCCACCTCCGTCGACGTCAACGGCCAGCGCGTCCAGGGCCGCCACGTGCTGCTCGCGACCGGCTCCGTGCCGAAGTCGCTGCCGGGCCTGGAGATCGACGGCAACCGGATCATCTCCTCGGACCACGCGCTGGTCCTGGACCGGGTCCCGCAGTCGGCGATCGTGCTGGGCGGCGGCGTCATCGGCGTCGAGTTCGCCTCGGCGTGGAAGTCCTTCGGCACCGAGGTGACGGTGATCGAGGGCCTCAAGCACCTCGTCCCCGTCGAGGACGAGAACTCCTCCAAGCTCCTCGAGCGCGCGTTCCGCAAGCGCGGCATCAAGTTCAACCTGGGCACCTTCTTCTCGAAGGCCGAGTACACCGAGAACGGCGTCAAGGTCACCCTGGCCGACGGCAAGGAGTTCGAGGCCGAGGTCCTCCTCGTCGCCGTCGGACGCGGCCCGGTCTCGCAGGGCCTCGGCTACGAGGAGCAGGGCGTCGCGATGGACCGCGGCTACGTCCTGGTCGACGAGTACATGCGCACGAACGTGCCGACCATCTCCGCCGTCGGTGACCTGGTCCCGACCCTCCAGCTCGCGCACGTGGGCTTCGCCGAGGGCATCCTGGTGGCGGAGCGTCTGGCCGGTCTGAAGACCGTTCCGATCGACTACGACGGCGTGCCCCGGGTGACGTACTGCCACCCCGAGGTCGCCTCCGTGGGCATCACCGAGGCCAAGGCCAAGGAGATCTACGGTGCGGACAAGGTCGTCGCCCTGAAGTACAACCTCGCGGGCAACGGCAAGAGCAAGATCCTCAAGACCGCGGGCGAGATCAAGCTCGTCCAGGTCAAGGACGGTGCCGTGGTCGGCGTCCACATGGTCGGCGACCGTATGGGCGAGCAGGTCGGCGAGGCCCAGCTGATCTACAACTGGGAGGCGCTGCCCGCCGAGGTCGCCCAGCTCATCCACGCCCACCCGACGCAGAACGAGGCGCTCGGCGAGGCCCACCTGGCACTCGCGGGCAAGCCGCTGCACTCCCACGACTGATCAGCCGCACCGGCTGACCCGTCACTGTCGCACCAGGGCGCGACGACCACAGACTTCCGCACATTCGTAAGGAGCAACCGAAACCATGCCGGTTTCCGTAACCCTTCCGGCGCTCGGCGAGAGCGTCACCGAGGGCACCGTCACCCGCTGGCTGAAGGCCGAGGGCGAACGCGTCGAGGCCGACGAGCCGCTGCTGGAGGTGTCGACCGACAAGGTCGACACCGAGATCCCCTCCCCCGCCGCCGGTGTCCTCTCCTCCATCAAGGTCGCCGAGGACGAGACCGTCGAGGTCGGCGCCGAGCTGGCCGTCATCGACGACGGCACGGGCGCGCCCGCCGCCGAGTCCGCTCCGGCCGCCGAGCCGGCCCCCGAGCCCGAGGCCGCTCCCGAGCCGGCCCCGCAGGCCACCCCGTCCACCGAGCAGGCGGCTCCCGCGCCGGCCCCGACCGCCGAGGCCAGCTCCGGCGGCGGCAGCGCCGAGGGCACCGACGTCGTCCTGCCCGCGCTGGGCGAGTCGGTCACCGAGGGCACCGTCACCCGCTGGCTGAAGGAGGTCGGCGAGGAGGTCTCCGAGGACGAGCCCCTGCTCGAGGTCTCCACGGACAAGGTCGACACCGAGATCCCGTCGCCCGCCTCCGGCGTGCTGCTGGAGATCGTGGTCGGCGAGGACGAGACCGCCGAGGTCGGCGCCAGGCTCGCCGTCATCGGTGCGCCCGGTGCCACCCCGGCGGCCGCTCCCGCCGAGGCCCCGGCCGCTCCGGCCGCCGAGCCCGAGCCCGCGCCCGAGCCCGAGCCGGCTCCTGAGCCCGAGCCCGAGCCGGCTCCCGCAGCCGCCGCTCCGGCTCCGGCCGCCCCGGCCCCGGCCCCGGCCGCTCCGCAGGCTCCGTCCGCTCCCGCGCCGCAGCAGCAGACGACCCCCGCACCCGACCCGGCGCCCGCGGCCCCGGCCCCGGCTCCCGCCGCCCAGGCCCCGGCGCCCGCCGCGACCTCCGGTGACGACGGCGCGTACGTGACCCCGCTGGTGCGCAAGCTCGCCGCCGAGAACAGCGTCGACCTGTCCTCCGTCAAGGGCACCGGCGTCGGCGGCCGCATCCGCAAGCAGGACGTCATCGCCGCCGCCGAGGCCGCGAAGGCCGCCGCCCCGGCTCCGGCCGCGGCGGCCGCCCCCGCGGGCAGGAAGGCTCCGGCACTGGAGGCCTCCCCGCTGCGCGGCCAGACCGTCAAGATGCCCCGCATCCGCAAGGTCATCGGCGACAACATGGTCAAGGCCCTGCACGAGCAGGCGCAGCTGTCCTCGGTCGTCGAGGTCGACGTCACCCGTCTGATGCGCCTGCGCAACCAGGCCAAGGACTCCTTCGCGGCCCGCGAGGGCGTCAAGCTCTCCCCGATGCCCTTCTTCGTGAAGGCGGCGGCCCAGGCGCTGAAGGCCCACCCGGCCGTCAACGCCCGGATCAACGTCGACGAGGGCACGATCACCTACTTCGACACCGAGAGCATCGGTATCGCGGTGGACTCCGAGAAGGGCCTGATGACCCCGGTCATCAAGCACGCGGGCGACCTCAACATCGCCGGTATCGCCAAGGCCACCGCCGACCTGGCGGGCAAGGTCCGGGCGAACAAGATCACGCCGGACGAGCTGTCCGGCGCGACCTTCACGATCAGCAACACCGGCTCGCGCGGTGCGCTGTTCGACACGATCATCGTGCCGCCGAACCAGGTCGCGATCCTGGGCATCGGTGCGACGGTCAAGCGTCCGGCCGTCATCGAGACCGCCGAGGGCACCGTCATCGGCATCCGCGACATGACGTACCTGACGCTCTCCTACGACCACCGTCTGGTGGACGGCGCCGACGCGGCCCGTTACCTGACCGCGGTCAAGGCGATCCTGGAGGCGGGCGAGTTCGAGGTCGAGCTCGGCCTGTAGTCCGCGTCCGCTGTACGGCGCCCCCGTCCGGAGTCTCTCCGGGCGGGGGCGCCGTGTTCCCTCCCCGCGCGGCACGACGCATGCGCGGGCCCGTCCCGCCGGGTCCGGTGACAGCGTGTAAGTCTCGTCTCACCTGCGCGAAAGCGCCCCCGTGCGCCTCTCCACGGCAGCGGCACGGCCTTATTGTCTAGACGTCAACGCCCTCGGGGCCCGCGCGTTCCAAAGGAGCTCTCATGACCGCGCCCGTCGTCCACTCGCTGCGCGAACAGATCCGCGAGCACATCGTGGAGGGGATCGTGAGCGGGCGCTGGCAGCCGGGCGAGCGGATCGTGGAGCGGCGGATCGCGACCGAGCTGGAGGTCAGCCAGACGCCGGTCCGGGAGGCGCTGCGCGAGCTGGAGTCCCTGCGGCTGATCGAGTCGGCGCCCAACAAGGGCGTACGGGTGCGGAACCTGACCGCCGCCGACCTGGAGGAGAGCTACCCCGTCCGGGCCGGTCTCGAGGCCATCGCGGCGGAGCTGGCGGCCGAGCGGCTGGCCGAGGACTGCTCGGCGCTGGAGCCGCACGTGGCCGCGCTCTACGAGGCGGACCGCAACGCGGACGGGACGGCGCAGGTGCGGCACACCGTGGGGTTCCACCGGGAGCTGGTGCGGGCCGCGGACAACTCCGTGCTCCTGCACACCTGGGAGGGCCTCGGTATCGAGGTGTTCACGGCGTTGTCGATCCGCTGGCTCGGCACCGTCCAGCAGTCGTACGCGGAGGAGCACGAGGCCCTCGTGGACGCCTTCCGCCGTCGGGACCCGCTGATCGCGGACCTGGTCAAGGCGCATGTCCTGGGCTGCGCGCCGCGTCCCTGAGCGTCCCTGACGGATGCGCGCCGCGTCCCTGAGCGTCTCTGACGGATGCGCGCCGCGTCCCTGACGGCCGTGCACCGCGTCCCTGACGAATGTGCGTCTCTCCGCTCAGACGTGCTCCGACCTGCGGGAACCCTCGATTTCTGCGGCACCCCGTGCCTGCGCCGAAGGCACCGGGTGCCGACTTTGTCGATCTGAAGAGTTTTCTCCGCCAACCCTTTGATCGATCATCGATCAGGGAGTTACAGTCACCGACGGGCTTCCACCGAGGCCCCACGCCCTGTCCTGCCAAAGACCTAGGGCACCCCCGAACCCCTTGCCGATGAGGGAACCCCCTTCGACTGAGGAAGGCGGCGTAATGACCGACCCCACCGCAATCCAGCCGAGCGAGCTCGACCAGCTCCCGGACCGCGACCCGGAGGAGACCGCCGAATGGCAGGCCTCCCTGGACGCCGTCACCGAGGCGGCCGGGCCGCACCGTGCCGCGTACCTGATGCGCCGCACGCTGGAGCGCGCCGAGGGCAACGGCCTCGCGCTGCCCAAGCTGCTCGAGACCGACTACGTCAACACCATCCCCACCTCCGCCGAGCACACTGTGGACGGCGACGAGGAGATGGAGCGCCGTATCACCGCGTGGAACCGCTGGAACGCGGCCGCGATGGTGACGCGCGGCGCGAAGCACGGCGTAGGCGGGCACATCGCCACCTTCGCCTCGGCCGCCTGGCTCTACGAGACGGGCTTCAACCACTTCTTCAAGGGCAAGGAGGGTGACGGCTCCGGCGACCAGCTCTACATCCAGGGCCACGCCTCCCCCGGCATCTACGCCCGCGCCTTCCTCGACGGCCGGCTGACCGAGCACCACCTCGACCGCTTCCGCCAGGAGTCGGCCGGCGACGGCCTGCCGTCGTACCCGCACCCGCGGCGCCTGCCCTGGCTGTGGGAGTTCCCCACCGTCTCCATGGGCCTCGGCCCGCTCTCCGCGATCTACCAGGCACGCTTCAACCGCTACCTGACCAACCGCGGCATCAAGGACGTCTCGCAGTCCCACGTGTGGGCGTTCCTCGGCGACGGCGAGATGGACGAGCCCGAGTCGACGGCGGCACTGGCACTGGCCAGCCGCGAGGGCCTGGACAACCTGACCTTCGTCATCAACTGCAACCTCCAGCGCCTCGACGGCCCCGTCCGCGCCAACTTCAAGATCGTGCAGGAGCTGGAGGCCCAGTTCCGCGGCGCCGGCTGGAACGTCGTGAAGTCGCTGTGGGGCAACGCCTGGGACGAGCTGTTCCGGCTCGACACCACGGGCGCCCTCGTCCGCCGGCTGCGCGAGGTGCCCGACGCGCAGGTGCAGACGTACCAGACCCGCGACGCCGCCTACATCCGCCGGGACTTCTTCGGCGCCGACCCGGCCCTCGTTTCGATGGCCGAGCTGCTGTCCGACGACAAGATCCTCGAGTGCTTCCACCTCTCGCGCGGCGGTCACGAGTCGCGCAAGGTGTACGCCGCGTACCGGGCGGCCCTGTCCCACAAGGGCGCGCCGACGGTGATCCTGGCCCAGACGGTCAAGGGCCACACCCTCGGTCCCGGCTTCGCGTCGAAGAACGCCAACCACCAGATGAAGAAGCTGTCCACGGACGAGTTCAAGCAGATGCGCGACCTGCTCGAACTGCCCATCTCCGACAGCCAGTTCGTCGACGGTGTGGTGCCCTACGGCCACCCCGGCGCCGACTCCCCCGAGGTCCGCTACCTCCAGGAGCGCCGCGCGGCCCTCGGCGGCCCGGCCCCGGCCCGCCGCACGCACGCGCTCGCGCCGCTGCCGGCCCCCGCCGACAAGGTCTTCGCGTCCTTCGACAAGGGCTCCGGCTCGCAGAACGTGGCGACGACCATGGCGTTCGTCCGCCTGGTCAAGGACCTCGTCCGCGACAAGGAGACCGGGAAGCGCTGGGTGCCGATCGTCCCCGACGAGGCGCGCACCTTCGGCATGGAGAGCCTCTTCCCCTCCCTCGGCATCTACTCGCCGAAGGGGCAGACGTACGAGCCGGTCGACCGCGACCAGCTGATGTACTACAAGGAGGCCACGAACGGCCAGATCCTCAACGAGGGGATCACCGAGGCCGGCTCCATGGCGGACTTCATCGCCGCGTCGACCGCGTACTCCACGCACGGCGAAGCGATGATCCCCTTCTACATCTTCTACTCGATGTTCGGCTGGCAGCGCACGGCCGACCAGATGTGGCAGCTCGGCGACCAGCTCGGCCGCGGTTTCCTGGTCGGCGCCACCGCCGGCCGCACGACGCTGACCGGTGAGGGTCTCCAGCACGCGGACGGCCACTCCCCCGTCATCGCGGCGACGAACCCGGCGGCGCTGACGTACGACCCGGCGTTCGCGTACGAGGTCGCGGTGATCGTGAAGGACGGCCTGCGCCGGATGTACGGCGAGGCGGCCCCGGGCGAGGACCAGAACGTCTTCTACTACCTGACGGTCTACAACGAGCCGCTGCCGCAGCCCGCGAAGCCGTCCGGCCTCGGCATCGACGAGGGGATCGTCAAGGGCCTGTACCGCTTCAACACGGCCGAGTCGGCGGGCCTCGCGCCCGCCGCCGACGCCGCGCGCATCCAGCTCCTCGGCTCCGGTACGGCCATCCACTGGGCGCTGAAGGCCCAGCGGCTGCTCGCCGAGGACTGGGGGGTGGCCGCCGACGTGTGGTCCGCGACCTCCTGGACCGAGCTGCGGCGCGACGCGCTGGAGGCCGACGCGGCCCTGCTGCGCGGCGAGGAGCGGGTGCCGTACGTCCGTCAGGCGCTGCACGGCGCCGAGGGCCCGGTACTGGCGGTCAGCGACTACATGCGCCAGGTCCCGGACCAGATCGCCCAGTGGGTGGAGCAGGACTACTCCTCGCTCGGCGCCGACGGCTTCGGCCTCTCCGACACCCGCGAGGCGGCCCGCCGCCACTTCGGTGTCGACGCCGAGTCGATCGTCGTCGCCGCCCTGGCCCAGCTCGCCCGCCGCGGCGAGGTCAAGGCCTCGGCGGTGAAGGAGGCGCGGGAGCGCTACGGCCTGTAACGGCCGTCGGCGGGAGACCGTTCGGTGCAGGGGTACGGCGGCCGCCGTACCCCCTGCGCTGTCGGTGCCGCCCGGCATCATGAGGGCATGCGTGCTGCCCGCCTGATCAAGATGGTGCTGCTGCTCCAGTCCCGGCCGTCGATGACCGCCGCGGAGCTGGCGCGGGAGCTGGAGGTGTCCGAGCGGACCGTCACCCGCGACGCGCAGGCGCTGTCGGAGGCCGGCGTCCCGGTGTACGCGGACCGGGGACGGACCGGCGGGTACCGGCTGGTCGGGGGGTACCGGACGCGGCTGACGGGGCTGGCGCGGACCGAGGCGGAGGCCCTGTTCCTGTCCGGGGTGCCGGGGGCACTGCGGGAGATGGGCCTCGACGACGCAGCCTCGGCGGCCCGCCTGAAGGTGTCCGCCGCGCTGCTGCCCTCGCTGCGGGACGCCTCGCGGACGGCGGGGCAGCGCTTCCATCTCGACGCGCCCGCCTGGTTCAGCGAGCCTGAGACCCCCCGGCTGCTGCCCGCCGTCGCGGACGCGGTGTGGGACGACCGCCGGATCGACGCGCGCTACCGGCGCGGCGAGGAGGAGGCGGAGCGGTCCCTGGAGCCGTACGGGCTCGTCCTGAAGGCGGGCCTGTGGTACCTGTGCGCGCGGGAGGCGGAGTCGGGGTCCTTCCGGGTCTACCGCATCGACAGGTTCACCGAGGTCACCCCGGGCGAGGAGCGTTTCGTCCGGGACGACGGCTTCGAGCTGCCCGGGTTCTGGGAGGAGCGGGCGGCCCAGTTCGCGCGGTCCATCCTGCGCGCGGAGGTCGTCGTACGGCTCTCGGCCCAGGGTGTGCGGCGGCTGCCGTACGTCCTCGATCCGGTGACCGCGAAGGAGGCGCTGGGCGCCGCGGGCGAGCCCGACCGGGACGGGTGGGTGAGCGTCCGTCTGCCGGTCGAGTCCGAGGAGGTCGCGCACACGCAGCTCATGACGCTGGGGCCGGAGGCGGAGGTGCTGGCCCCCGCCGGGCTGCGGGCGCGCTTCTCGGCGGACGCGCGGCGGCTCGCGGCGCTCTACGGCTGACCGGCCGTCACGGGCCGCCGGGCCCGGCGGTCCTGCCGCGGGCACGTGCGCGCACGACAATCCGCGGCACTCCGCGTGCGTCCCTCCCGTCCAGGACCGATGCTTGACCCGTGATGGACGAGACGGAGTTCTGGGAGCTGGTGGACGCCACCCGCGAGGCCGCCGAGGGTGACCCCGAGGAGCAGGCCGACCTGCTGGTCGAGCGGCTCCTGCGGCTGGATCCGGAATCGGTCCTGGACTTCGCCCGGCACTTCGAGTCCCGCTACAACCGCGCCTACCGCTGGGATCTCTGGGGCGCCGCCTGGATGCTGCTCGACGGGGCGAGCGACGACGCCTTCGACTTTTTCCGGTGCTGGCTCATCGGCCAGGGCCGCGAGGTCTTCGAGGGCGCGGTGCACGACCCGGACTCGCTCGCCGACCTCCTGGAGGACTTCGACGAGGAGGTCGACGGGGACGGCGAGGAGCTGGGGTACGCGGCGGACGAGGCGTACGAGCAGCTCACCGGCGTCGTGGCTCCCGACCTCGGGATCCCGCCGGCGCCCGCCGAGCCCGAGGGCACGCCGATCGACTTCGAGAACGACGGCCTGCTCGCCGAGCGGTACCCGCGGCTGTGGGAGCGGTTCAAGGACTGAGAGCCCCGCGGCGGGTACGAGACGGCCGTCAGCGGGCGTCCGGGAGCAGCGGGGGTCCGGTCCGGGGTCCGGTCCGGTGCCCCTCGGGCGCCGCGTGCAGGGGCGGTGCCGCGTTCGCGCGGTCCAGGGCGGACGCCGTGGCCGCCGCCGGTCCGATCACGACCGTCACCACCGCGCACGCCACCGTCCACGGGCTGCGCAGGGCGCCGCTCCACCGGCCGGTTCCCCGCGGATTGCTGCCGCTCATCTTCCCCACCTCCGGTCGGCTGCCTGTCGATACGCAGAGGCGAGGCTAGGGAGCGGGGCTCTGCGGAGTCCCTGGACCGCCTGTGGGGCCGCTGTGGGTCTTCAGCGCCCCTGGAGCCGGGCGGCCAGCTCGCGCATGGCCGGCAGCCGGGCGGTCAGCGCCGCCCCCGGGCAACTGGTCATGAAGCCCGCGTTGTGGCCGGCCAGCGCGGGCAGGGACGCGGTGGTGCCCGCCCGGTAGCGGCTGAGGTCGTTGCTGGACCGGAGCCGGACCCTGGTCCGCGGGTCGATGTCGCCGAGGCCGAGCTTCCACGCGGCGAGCGCGGCGATCGCGTCGGTCATCGCCCGCGGCACCGGCGTACCCGCCGTGAAGGTGCCGATGGCCGCGACGCCCACGGTGCGGTGGTTGAAGCCCTGGGTGTGGGCGCCGGTGACGGGCCGGTCGACGCCGCCGGCCCGGCCCTCGTAGATCGTGCCGCAGCGGTCGACGAGGAAGTTGTACCCGATGTCGTCCCACTGACGGGCGCCGGTCTGGCCCGCGTACAGGTAGCGGATAATGCGGGGCGTGTCCGCGCAGTCGTACCCGTTCGGCGAGTCGGTGTGGTGCACGAAGACCGCCGCGACGCGGTCGTCGTAGCGCGGGGGCGGCTGGCCGGGCGCACGGGCGTCGATCCAGCGCGAGCGCGGCACGACGGGCGGGCGCGGGGCCTTGTGCTCCACGGCGGGCCGCGCGGCGACGGGCCGGTCGGCGCCGGATCCCCCACCACCGAGGCCCACCGTGCACAGCACCAGCGCAAGCACGACGCAGATCCCCGGCAGGAAGAGCAGGGCCACGCGGACCGGGGCGGGCAACCGCGACGTGTCGAAACGTCGCGGGGGGTGCGGGGGCGGGTTGTCCCGGGGTGCGGGTTCTCGCGCGGGGGCGTTGTGCGGGGGTGCGGGTCCCTGGGCTGGGGCGCCGGTTCCGGGTGCGGGTCCCTGCGCGGGGGCGCCGGCTCCGGGTGCGGGTCCCTGCGCGGGGGCGTTGTCCGGAGGTGCGGAGTCCGGCGCGGGCGCGGCGCCGGAGGGTACGGAGTCCGGCGCGGGCGCACCGCCCCGGGCCGGCGTGCGGGCGTCGACCTGGGTCGGCGGGTGTGTGCCCGCCGGTGCGCCGCCCGGGGGCGGCGTGGGAGCGCCGCCCCCCGGGACGCCGTCCCGAGACGGCACGGGGGCGTAGCCCGGGGCGCCACCCCGGGGCGAGGTGGGGGCTGCGGACCCGTTGTCGGTGGAGTGGCCGTCGCCGGGGTGCGTTTCCGGTGAGGGGCCGGACGTGGGTGGGCGGGAGCCCCACGGGGCGCCGTCCCCGGTCGGGGCAGGCACGGCCGCCCCGTCGTCGGCGGGGTGTGGCGGGCCGGGGCGCGTCCCCGGTCGGGGCCCGGGCGTGGGCGGGCGGGAGCCGGGCGTGGGCCCGTCCCCGGGTGGAGTGGGGGCGGCGGGCCCGTCGGCGGTGGGGTGGCCGTCGCCGGGGTGCGTTTCCGGTGGGGGGCCGGGCGTGGGCGGGCGGGAGCCGGGCGGGGGGCTTTCGGCGCGGGGGAGGCGCAGGCGGCGTACCGCTGCCCGCAGGCGCGCCGCTCGTGGCTCCCGCGCCTCGTCGGTCCGCACGTGCCGCGCGGTCCGTCGCCGCGCGGCGCCGGGTATTCGTGTCCCCCGCGCTCCGGGGAAGACACGCATGGATCCCACCCTCGCCCAGGTCCGGGCCATCCGCGACGTTTGCTGTGCCGGCCGGTGGAACCATCGTCCCGGTCCGGGGCGTTTTTACGGGTCCACGCACGTGTGCCGGTTTCCGGGCCCTACGCGCGCGTGCCTGATCACTGGGCCCGCCCCGCACGTACTGAGGGGCCCGAGAGAAAGGCGGCTCCGTGGACCTGCTCGACTTGCTGCTGTTGCTGGTGATCCTCGCCTACGCGGCGTCCGGCTACCGGCGCGGCCTCGTCGCCGGCTGCGTCTCGCTGGCCGGTTTCGTGGGCGGCGCCGTCATAGGGGTGTGGCTCCTGCCGTGGGTGATGGACCTGGCCACGCCGGGGACCCCGGCGGCCACGGTGACGGCCGTGCTGACGGTGCTGGTGCCCGCCGTGACCGGTCACGAGCTGGCGGGACGGCTGGCGCTGAAGCTGCGCCGCGAGCTGGAGGGCGGCCCGCTGCGGGTGGCCGACGGGGTCGGCGGAGCCGCCGCGAACACGCTCGCGGTGCTCCTGGTGGCCTGGGTCGCAGCGAGCGTCCTCGGCGCCTCCTCGTCCACCGTGGTCACCCAGGCGATACGCGGCTCCGCGCTGCTGGGGGCCGTGCAGGACGCGATGCCGCAGGCCACGCCCGCCTGGTTCGCGCGGGCGACCTCGGCGCTGACGGAGGCGGGCTTCCCGCAGGTCTTCAACCCGTTCGAGAACGAGCCCGCGGCCGGTGTCGCCAAGCCCTCCGGGGACAGCGTCACGGCGAGCGCGGCGGACGCGGCCAAGCGCAGCACGGTGAAGATCGAGGGCGCCTCGGGCGACCAGGGCCGCGAGGGCAGCGGCTTCGTGTACGCCTCGCAGCACGTGATGACCAACGCCCACGTGGTGGCGGGCATCGACCGGCCGGCCGTCCGGGTGGGCGGCGTGGGCCGCGCGTACGAGGCGAGGGTGGTGCTCTTCGACCCGGAGAAGGACGTCGCCGTCCTGTACGTGCCGGGGCTGCGCGCGCCCGTCCTGCGCTTCGACGACAGCGCCCGGCGGGGCGACTCGGCGGTCGTCGCGGGCTATCCGCAGGACGGCGGCCTGAACCTCCAGGCGGCGACGGTCGCGAGCCGCATCGACGCGACGGGCCGCAACATCTACAACACGGACACGGTGACCCGTGAGATCTACTCCATCCGCTCCACCGTCCGCCCCGGCAACTCGGGCGGCCCGCTGCTCACCACGGACGGAAAGGTCTTCGGTGTCGTCTTCGCCCGCTCGACCTCGGACAGCGAGACGGGGTACGTGCTGACGGTGGACGAGATCGCGGGCGACGCCGGGCGCGCGGCGAGGGCCACGGCACCGGTGGACACGGGCGGCCTGGTCACCTCGTAGCCGGCTCCCGCGGGGCCGCCGCCGTACGCGCCCGGCCCGGCGCGTACGGCGGCCGTGCGCGCTCCCGTGGTTCAGAGTTGACGTCCCATCATGACGTCGTCGACGTAGGCGCCCTCGATCAGGAACTCCCCGGGCAGGACGCCCTCCACCGCGAACCCCTCCGACTCGTACAGCTTCCGGGCGGGGGTGTTGTGGCCGAGGACGCGGAGCGTGATGCGCCGGGCCCCCTGACGCCGGGCCTCGTCCCCGGCGGCCCGCAGCAGGGCCCGGCCCACTCCGGCGCCGCGCGCCTCCTCGGCGACGACGAGTCCCTGGATCTGCCGGACATGGGCGTTGCAGGCGAGGGGAGTCGGGAATCCCAGCCGGAGGTAGCCGACGACCTGGCCGGCGAGTTCGGCGACCAGATGGTCGCGCGGCCCGGACCGCTCGCTGTAGAAGGGCTCGTAAGGCGGCTGGGGACGCGGCTGGACCGCGTGCACCGGGGACCAGGTGACGCGGTCGAGCAGGCCGAGCGCCTCCTCGTCGTCGGGAGCGGCGTGACGTATGTGCGGTACCGGCATGCCGGTCACTGTACGACGTGGACGCGGCGGTCCGGCCGGGGTTTTCCGGGGGCACCCGGCAGGATGGATCCATGAACTCACCGCTTGCCCCCGGCTCCCGCATCGCGATCGCCGGTGCGTCCGGACTGATCGGCTCGGCACTGGCGCGCTCCCTGGCCGCGGACGGCCACGAGGTGGTGCGGATCGTACGCCGGGCTCCCCGGACGAAGGACGAGGTCCGGTGGGATCCCAGGGCCCGGCGGGTCGACACGGCCGGGCTCGCCGGGTGCGCCGCGGTGGTCAACCTCGCGGGCGCCGGGATCGCCTCCCGGCGCTGGACGGAGGACTACCGGCGGGAGATCCGCGACAGCCGCGTGCTCGGCACGGCCGCGCTCGCCGAGGCGGTGGCCTCCCTGGACGCACCGCCGCGCGTCCTCGTCAACGGCAGTGCGATCGGTATCTACGGCGACACCGGCGACCGGGCGGTGGACGAGAGCGCGCCGCCCGGTGAAGGTTTCCTGCCGTCCGTGTGCGTGGAGTGGGAGGGGGCGGCGGCAGCGGCGCGGGAGGCGGGCGTCCGTACGGTGTTCGCCCGTACCGGGCTGGTGGTGGCCCGGGAGGGCGGGGCCTGGGGGAAGCTGTTTCCGGTCTTCAAGGCCGGGCTCGGGGGGCGGATGGGGGACGGGCGCCAGTACTGGAGCTACATCTCCCTGCACGACGAGGTGGCCGCGCTGCGGCATCTCATCGACACGGAGTCGCTGTCCGGGCCGGTCAATCTGACGGCGCCCGAGCCGCTCACCAACGCCGAGGTGACGGCGGCGATGGGGCGGGTGCTGCGGCGGCCCACGCTGTTCGCCGTGCCGGCGTCGGTGTTGCGGGCCGCGCTCGGGGGGATGGCCGGTGACGTGCTGGGCAGCCAGCGGGTCCGGCCGGCCCGGCTGCTCGACTCCGGTTTCGTCTTCGCGTTCCCGTCGATCGACGCGGCCCTGCGGTCCGCTCTGCGCTGAACGAGCCGTCTCCGCGCGCCATCGCGTCCCGGCCCGGGAACGCCCGGGCCGGTCCGCGCCCCCGGGGGTGCGGGAGTGCTCCCCCGTGCGACCGTGCGAGGGCTCCGTGCGCCCTTGCCCTGCGGGGCGGCCGACCTAACCTCGACCGGAACTCGGGTATTCCGGGCCCCTGTCGGGGGCATGACGTCCCCACAGCCGCGCGACCTCCAGGAGGAGCACGTGCTAGAGCCGGCACGCGAAGCGCACATCTCGCAGGACGTGGACGTCGTGATCGTGGGGGCCGGGGTCGCGGGACTCGCGGCGGCCCACCACCTCACCAGGGCGGGCCTCACCACCGCCGTTCTGGAGGCCGCCCCGCGCGTGGGGGGCCGCATGTCGACGGAGAAGGTGGACGGGTTCCGGCTCGACAGACAGGGCCGGCCGCTGTCCACCTCGTATCCCGAGTTGCGCCGCACCCCGGGCCTGGAGGCGCTGGCCCTGCGGTCGTTCTCACCGGGCGTCCTGCTCCACAGCGACGGCCGGCACCACCGGGCGTACGCTCCCCTCCACCGCCGGAGCGCGAGAGGCGCACTCACCGCGGTACGCGCCCTGGCGAGCGCCCCCCGGCTGCCGGGAACGGCAGTCCGTCCGGGCGGTCACTCCGGCCCGTCGGCGCGCCCGGCGGGCCCGCTGGGCCGACCCCTCGACCAGGCCCGTCTGGGGGGCGCGCTGGCGCGGCTGGCCGCCACCCCGCCGGGCGGCATCCTGGGCCGCCCGGAACTGCCCGCCGCGCAGGCGCTGTCGGCGCGCGGCTTCCCGGCCCGCACCGTCGACGGCTTCCTCCGGCCCTTGCTGGCCGCCCTGTTGTGCGATCCGGACCTCACGACCTCCAGCCGCTGCGCGGACCTCGCGCTGCACTCCTTCGCCACGGGGCGGCTGTGCGTCCCCGAGGGCGGTTGCGACACCCTTCCCGAACTCCTCGCGGCGGCCCTGCCCCCCGGCACCGTCCGTACCGGCGTGCACGTCACCGCGGTCTCCACCACGTCGGTGACCACCCGGGACCATGGCGTACTCCCCTGCCGTTCCCTGGTGCTGGCGACCGGCGCCCGCGCCGCGGCGGCCCTCCTGCCCGGGCTGCGGGTCCCCGCCTTCCATCCCGTCACCGTCGTCCACCACACGGCCGACGAGCCGCCGCTCGGCGAGCCGGCGCTGCTCCTGGACGCCGACCGGAGCGGTCCGGTGACGCACACCGCGGTGATCAGCCAGGTCGACCCCACCCGGGCGCCGGCGGGCCGCGCCCTCGTCTCCTCGACGGTGCTGGGCACTCCGCCGGCCGCCGCAGGCCTGGACGCGGCGGTCCGCGCCCAACTGGCCCGCCTGTACGGGACGTCGACCCGCCGCTGGGAACTCCTCGCGGTCCACCACGACCCCGAGGCGGTCCCCGCGATGCCCCCGCCGCACGACCTGTGCCGCCCGGTGCGCCTGCTGGCGGGCCTGTACGTGTGCGGCGACCACCGCGGCACCAGCACCGTCCAGGGCGCGCTGCACTCGGGCCGCCGGGCCGCCCGGGCCCTGCTGAGGGACCTGGGGGTCCGTCCGGCCCCCGCCAACAGACCTCTGGAGAAGGCCGCCTGAACGCCGCTCACCCGAGGGCGGACACCCGGTCCCGGTAGCCCCGCACGGGAGCGGCGTCCCGGTAGGGCTCGAGACGGCGTTCGAAGTCGCGCACGTACTCCACCGCCCGCACCGAACGCATCTCCGCCGCCTGGCCCGCGGCCTCGGCGCCCAGCTGACAGGCCTGGTCGAGTTCGCCGAGCGCCAGCCGTGCCGTGGCCAGCACCACGCGGCAGAACAGCCGGCTGCGCGCGTAACCGGGCGCCCGCAGTCTGAGCGAGCGCTCCGCGTGCTGGGCCGCGGCCCGGTACTGCTGGAGATCCCGGTGGCAGTGCCCGAACTCGTCGGCGAGCTGCGCCTCGTCGAAGAACCGGGCCCAGGGCGGGACCTCGTCGGCGGGCCGGGCCGCCTCCAGGGCCCGCTCGGCCCGCACGAGGGAGGCCGTGCAGGCGCGCACCTCCCCCAGCACGCCGTGTCCGCGCGCCTCGACGGAGTGCAGCATCGCCTGCATCACGGGCGGGGCGGAGGAGCCGACGCCCTGCTGCGCCACCCGCGCCAGCTGGACGGCCTCGCGCCCGTGCCCCAGGTAGATTGCCTGCCGGCTCATGGTCACCAGCACGTACGCCCCGTAGGCCCGGTCGCCCGCCGCCTGGGCGAGGCGCAGCGCCTGGACGAAGTACCGCTGGGCGAGCCCGTGCGCGGCGATGTCGTACGAGGTCCAGCCGGCGAGGCGGGTGAGGTCGGCGGCGGCCGCGAAGAGGCGGCGGCCGGTCTGTTCGCCGTAGGTGCCGCGGAGCATCGGTTCGGCCTCGTGCTCGAGGTAGCGCACGAGGGCCTGGCGGGCGTGGCCGCCGCCGTACGCGTGATCGAGTGACCGGAACAACTCGCCGACCGAGCGCAGGGCGGCGATGTCACCGCCGGTGACCCGCAGTCCGGGTCCGCGCTCGGACTGGGCGCGCCGGCGGGGCACCGCGGGGCGGCCCTGCGCGGGGACCCGCGGGGCCGCCGGCTCACCGCGGCCGACCCGTTCGTCGGCGCGGCCGATGAGCCAGTCCCGGCTCGGGACGACCAGTCCCGCCGGGGTGAAGGCGATCTTGCGGAGTTCGGCGTGGCTGCCGGAGTCCTTGCGCCACAGGCCGCCGACGATGTCGACGGCCTCCTCGGGGCTCGCGGCGAACTCCAGACCGGCGTACACCGGGGCGCACGCGTCCAGCCCCAGGTCCTGGGCGGTGAGCCGGCGGCCGAGGCGACGGGTGAAGACCTCGGCGATGAGTGCCGGCGTGGTGCCCCGGGGCTGCTGTCCGCGCAGCCAGCGGGTCACGGATGTCTTGTCGTATCTGAGATCGAGGCCGTGTTCGAGGCCGAGCTGGTCCACCCGGCGGGCGAGACCTGCGTTGGAGAACCCCGCTTCTGCGATGAGCGCGGCGAGCTGTCGGTTGGGAGTGCGCTGCGCGGGTCGTTCCGTCATGGTGCGGTGCGGTCTCCTGCCTTCCGGGCGTCAAGTGCCCGGATTGCCTGTGAGCAGCCCTTATGGCCTCGTGAACGGCGCGAATGTAGCGGTCCGTAAACACCCGATCGCACATTTCCGCGTTCATTCATCCGATCGTGTGAGGATTGTCCGCGGGGCTGACGTCCGTCGGCCGGACGTACAGTGGCGTAGGCGTGCTTCATGCCTTACGGGTCCCGCCCCGCCGGTCGTGCGGGCGGATTCCGGGGGCCGGTGGGCGGCGCGCCGCCAGTCCGTGACTGTGGGAGCTTCTAGAAAGGCGCTTGCCGTGAGTGAACTGCGGTTCGTCCGGATGGGATTCGGTGCCGAGGCCGTCGAGTACCAGGCGGCCTGGGACGAGCAGCGCCGGGTGCACGCCGCCCGTTTCCTGGACGAGGTCCCCGACACCTGTCTGCTCCTGGAGCACCCGCCCGTGTACACGGCAGGGCGGCGCACGGCGGACAACGAGCGCCCCCTCGACGGCACACCGGTCGTCGACGTGGACCGCGGCGGCAAGATCACCTGGCACGGTCCTGGCCAGCTCGTGGGCTACCCCATCCAGAAGCTCCCGCGCCCGGTGGACGTGGTGGCGCACCTGCGCCGGCTCGAGGAGGCCATGATCCGCGTGTGCGCGGAGTTCGGCGTCAGGACCAGCCGGGTCGAGGGCCGCGCGGGCGTCTGGGTCCTCGGCGACCCGGTGGAGCAGCGCCCCTCCCCCGGCGGCCTCTCCCTCGACCTGGACCCGCGGCTGGCGGACGACGAGTTCGACCCCCGCCTCGACGGCCCGGAGTACGCGCCCTCCAACGCCGGCCAGCGGCGCGAGGACCGCAAGATCTGCGCCGTGGGCATCCGGGTGGCCAAGGGCGTCACGATGCACGGCTTCGCCCTGAACGTGAACCCGGACACCTCGTCCTTCGACAGGATCATCCCGTGCGGCATCCGCGACGCGGGCGTGACCTCGCTCGCGTACGAACTGGGCCGCGACCTCACCATCGCCGACGTCCTGCCGGTGGCCGAGCGGCATCTGCGGGACGTCCTCGAGAACGCGGAGCTCAGGCCGCGCGAGGTGGAGCGGACCTCGGCGTAGCCGCCCGCCCCGGGAATGCACCCCCGGACCCGAAGGTTGCCCAGACGCAGGGCCGAAAACAGCACGGGCGTACCCTGGTGTACGCCGACGAATCGAAGTTGTAGGGAGCCGGACGTGTCCGCAGTCGCACCCGACGGACGCAAGATGCTGCGCCTGGAGGTCCGGAACAGCCAGACCCCCATCGAGCGCAAGCCCGAGTGGATCAAGACCCGGGCGAAAATGGGTCCCGAGTACAACGCGCTGCAGAAGCTCGTCAAGAGCGAGGGCCTGCACACGGTCTGCCAGGAGGCGGGCTGCCCCAACATCTACGAGTGCTGGGAAGACCGCGAGGCCACCTTCCTCATCGGCGGCGACCAGTGCACCCGGCGCTGCGACTTCTGCCAGATCGACACCGGAAAGCCCGAGGCGCTGGACCGCGACGAGCCGCGCCGCGTCGGCGAGTCCGTCGTCACGATGGACCTGAACTACGCGACCATCACCGGCGTCGCCCGCGACGACTTGGCGGACGGCGGCGCCTGGCTGTACGCCGAGACGGTCCGCCAGATCCACGCCCAGACCGCGCAGCGCGAGGCCGGCCGCACCAAGGTGGAACTGCTCGCCCCCGACTTCAACGCCGAGCCGGACCAGCTCGCCGAGGTCTTCTCCTCCCGCCCCGAGGTCTTCGCGCACAACGTGGAGACGGTCCCCCGCATCTTCAAGCGCATCCGCCCCGGCTTCCGCTACGAGCGCTCGCTGAAGGTCATCACCGAGGCCCGCGACTACGGCCTGGTCACCAAGTCCAACCTGATCCTCGGCATGGGCGAGACCCGTGAGGAGGTCAGCGAGGCGCTCCGGCAGCTGCACGAGGCCGGCTGCGAGCTGATCACCATCACGCAGTACCTGCGCCCGTCCGTGCGGCACCACCCCGTGGAGCGCTGGGTCAAGCCCCACGAGTTCGTCGAGCTGAAGGACGAGGCCGAGCAGATCGGCTTCTCCGGCGTCATGTCGGGCCCGCTGGTCCGCTCCTCGTACCGCGCCGGCCGGCTCTACCAGATGGCCGTCGAGAAGCGCGGCGCGTACATCGCCTCGCAGGCGGTCTGATCGGCGTACGGGCAGGGGTGGTGGCACGGGGTGCCTTGTGTGTGTGAGTCCCCGCACAGGCGGCCACCGCCCGGCAGCGGCCGGTTCGACGCGGTTCCGACGTCCTCGCAGCTTGGGGGCTCCCGTCGGGCCGCGTCGGCGTCCCACCCCTCCGCTTCCAGGCTTCATGGGCGTTTGACCGGCCGGTCACGCCCTGGTAACACCATTCAGTGACCCTGGTCTCGTACCACGTACCGCCTCCGCCCGAGCCGCCATCCCGAGGGGGGACCTCCACCATGCAGGCCGCGCCCGTACGCGCCACCGCGATTCCCACGTTCACCGATGCACTGCGTGCCGTCGAGTCGCTGCTCATGAGCAGCGGACAGCGCACCGCGCGCCGCAACGCCTGGACCTCCGTGCAGGAGGACCGCCGCCGCGCCAAGGACCGGTTCGAGGCGCAGCGCGTCCTCGAAGAGGCCGTGGGCCCCCGCCTGTCGTAGCGGCGGCACCGCCGTCGTCGGCGCTCCCCGGGCCACGTAGACTCGTGGGCATGGCGAGGAAGGAAACCGCAGCGGACGCTGCGAACCCCGGGCGACTCAAGCAGATCGCCCTGACCTACAAGATGACCCGCAAGGCCGACTCCAAGATCGGTCTTGTACTCGCGGCTGTCGGAATCGTCACCCTCGGTGTCTTCCTCGCGATCGGCTTCTTGATCGGACACCCGGTCTATCTCGGTATTTTCGGTCTCCTGATCGCCTTCCTCGCGTCGGCGATCGTCTTCGGACGCCGGGCCGAGCGTGCCGCCTTCGGGCAGATGGAAGGACAGCCGGGCGCCGCGGCGGCCGTGCTGGACAACATCGGCCGCGGCTGGACGACGACCCCGGCCGTGGCGATGAACCGCAGCCAGGACGTGGTGCACCGGGCCGTCGGCAAGGCGGGCATCGTGCTGGTGGCCGAGGGCAACCCGAACCGGGTGAAGAGCCTGCTGGCCGCCGAGAAGCGGAAGATGGCGCGGATCGTCTCGGACGTTCCGGTGCACGACGTGCTCGTGGGCACCGGCGAGGGCCAGGTGGAGCTCAAGCGGCTCCGCACGACCATGCTGAAGCTGCCGCGCGTGCTCACCGGCCCGCAGGTCACGAGGACCAACGACCGGCTGCGCGCGATGGGCGACCTGATGAGCAACATGCCGCTGCCCAAGGGGCCGATGCCCAAGGGCATGCGGATGCCGCGCGGCGGAAAGATGCGCTGACCCCTCCCACGTCGAAGGGGGCGCCCGGATCACTCCGGGCGCCCCCTTCTCTGCGTTTCCCTCCCCGCACACCAAGCACCCGCTGTGCCGAGCACGCGCTGTCGCGCCGCACCCGCGCGGCCTTTCAGCTGCGGACCTCGACGGTGCGGGCGAGGCGGTCGTGCAGGCCGCGGCCGTCGCGGTCCCAGATCAGGGCGGGGACGGCCACGCACAGCAGCGCCGTCCGCAGCAGGGCGCGCAGCGGGTTCGGCCGGCCACCGCCCTCGGGGACGACACGGAGCCCGAAGAGGCGCTTGCCGGGGGTGAAGCCGACGGTGCCGACGGTCAGGACGCCCAGCACGAAGAAGACGAGCAGCGCCCAGTTCCCCGTCGCCTGGTCGTAGCCGTGGGTGAGCAGCCCGTATGCGATCAGCAGGCACAGGGCCCAGTCGACGGCGAGGGCGCCGAGACGGCGGCCCGGGCGGGCGATCGAGCCCGGCCCCTCCTCCGGCAGGCCGAGCTGCTCACCCCGGTATCCGAAGTCGGCGCCGGCTTCCTCCGCGGCCGCGCGGGGGCCGGAGAGCCACGATCCCATTGCTTGCCTGTTGTCCACCCGTCCACGGTACTGCGACCGGGTATGTGCCCGGCCGGTCGGGGTATGCGTAGGCTGCTGTGGAACCCGGGCCGGTTAACTTCCACGAAACAAACGGGTCACGCTTGGGAAATCCCCCGTCCCTAAGGTCGGGTCCAGCGTGTGCCACCGCACTGGCCGCACAAACGAACTACCACCCCGGTCCCAGTGGGCGGGAGTAGGAGGAGCTGGATGTTCCAGAACGCCGACGAGGCCAAGAAGTACATCGCGGACGAGGACGTCAAGTTCGTAGACGTCCGCTTCTGCGACCTGCCGGGTGTGATGCAGCACTTCACGATCCCGGCCAAGGCCTTCGACCCGGCCGAGGAGCTCGCCTTCGACGGCTCATCGATCCGGGGCTTCCAGGCCATCCACGAGTCCGACATGGCGCTCCGCGCCGACCTGACCACCGCGCGCGTCGACCCCTTCCGCCGCGACAAGACGGTCAACATCAACTTCTTCATCCACGACCCGATCACGGGCGAGCAGTACTCCCGTGACCCGCGCAACGTGGCGAAGAAGGCCGAGGCCTACCTCGCCTCCACGGGCATCGCCGACACGGCCTACTTCGGCCCCGAGGCCGAGTTCTACGTCTTCGACAGCGTGCGCTTCAAGACCGCGGAGAACGAGTCCTTCTACCACATCGACTCCGAGGCGGGCGCCTGGAACACCGGTGCGGTCGAGGACAACCGCGGCTACAAGGTCCGCTACAAGGGCGGCTACTTCCCGGCCCCGCCGGTCGACCACTTCGCCGACCTGCGCG
Organism: Streptomyces sp. NPDC005551; assembly: GCF_042871785.1. Classification (NCBI taxonomy): domain Bacteria; kingdom Bacillati; phylum Actinomycetota; class Actinomycetes; order Kitasatosporales; family Streptomycetaceae; genus Streptomyces; species Streptomyces sp. NPDC005551. The sequence continues at coordinate 47,865 of NZ_JBIAJE010000002.1, forward strand.
CCGAGATCTCCCTGGAGCTGGAGGCCTCGGGGCTCCAGGTCGAGCGCCAGCACCACGAGGTCGGCACCGCCGGCCAGGCGGAGATCAACTACAAGTTCAACACGCTGCTCGCCGCGGCCGACGACCTCCAGCTCTTCAAGTACATCGTGAAGAACGTCGCCTGGCGCAACGGCAAGACCGCGACCTTCATGCCGAAGCCGATCTTCGGCGACAACGGCTCGGGCATGCACGTCCACCAGTCGCTGTGGGCCAACGGCGACCCGCTGTTCTACGACGAGGCCGGTTACGCGGGCCTGTCGGACACCGCCCGCTTCTACATCGGCGGCATCCTCAAGCACGCCCCGTCGCTGCTCGCCTTCACCAACCCGACGGTGAACTCGTACCACCGTCTGGTCCCGGGCTTCGAGGCGCCGGTCAACATGGTGTACTCGCAGCGCAACCGCTCCGCCGCGATGCGCATCCCGATCACGGGCTCGAACCCGAAGGCCAAGCGCGTCGAGTTCCGTGCCCCGGACTCCTCCGGTAACCCGTACCTCGCCTTCTCGGCGCTGCTGCTCGCCGGCCTCGACGGCATCAAGAACAAGATCGAGCCGGCCGAGCCGATCGACAAGGACCTCTACGAGCTGGCTCCCGAGGAGCACGCGAACGTGGCGCAGGTCCCGACCTCGCTCCCGGCCGTCCTCGACGCCCTCGAGCGCGACCACGAGTTCCTCCTCCAGGGCGACGTCTTCACGTCGGACCTGATCGAGACGTGGATTGACTACAAGCGCACGAACGAGATCGCGCCGCTCCAGCTGCGTCCGCACCCGCACGAGTTCGAGCTGTACTTCGACGTGTAAACCGTCGCGGCTCCAGGCCGGAGCCCCCGTCACCGCCCCAGGGCGGTGACGGGGGCTCCGTCGTGATGCGGCCCACCGGGAGCCGTGCGGCCGCCGGGGGCGGGAGAGGGCGTCAGACAGGCCCTAGTTGCCCTTCCTGCGTTCCTGGCGGCGCGCCTCGCGTGGGCGTTCGCGGCGGTAGCGGCGCTCCCACCTGGCCTGCTGGTCCCGGCTCTCGCGGTAGGCGCGGTAGCTCGGGTCCGCCCGGCCCGCGGGCCCTGCGGATCCGCCGGGAGCGGACGGGGCGCCCGCCGCGGACGCGCCCGCACCGGCGCGTCCGTACCGGACGTACAGGAAGAGCAGGGCGACCGCGGCCAGCCACAGGACGTGGTGGGAGAAGCCTAGGACGACAAGGACCGAGGTCGCCGAAATGATCAAGGTGCCCATGACGGGACTCCTTGGGGCGTGGGTGGACTGGATCTCTGCGGGGCTTCGACAGGGCGCCTGGGGCGGGCGGCCGTCCGTCGGTGCGTAGTCAGTGACCCCGAGTCCGCCGCCTGATGCCTGTCCGGCGGGAAGCGGTGCTCAGCGGCTCCGGAACGCTCGCCCAGCGTAGGGACCCGATCCCGGCCCGTGCATCCCATTTCCCGGTCCATCACCCGGATGGCAGCTCCCGCACGGGTGCCCTGGGGCACCGCAGCGCGGCGGCCGGGCGCCTGGCCCGGGACGCCGCGGGGCCGTCCGGCCGGTGCCCGCGACTCAGACCCGGTGCCGGTGACTCAGACCCCGGGGGCGGCTCTGACCACCCCGGCGGCCACGGCCGCGCACAGGGTCCCGTGGTCCAGGGCGTTCTGGTCGGCGTAGCGGAGGGCGAAGTCCGCGACGGCGCGTTCGAAGGTGTCGGCGCCGCCGAGGTAGGCGGCGATGGCGATGCGGTCGCCGGAGCGGGCGTGGGCGCGGGCCAGGGCCGTGCCGCAGAGCCGCGCGTAGCCGAGGAGTTCGTCCGGGCTCATGCCGGCGACGTCCGCGGTGCCCTTCGTGTCGCGGAGCTGACGCCAGTAGTACGGCCGTCCCTGGGGCCCCGTCATCCAGCCGAGGAAGATGTCGTTCGCGGCCTGGAGCAGCCGCTGGCCGGCGACGACGCGGTGACCGGGGTGGTCGTAGGGGCCGCTTGGCAGGTGTTCCTCGAGGACGGACCGGCCGGCCTCCTTGATCTGCAGGAACAGCGGGTCGTCCGCGTCGCGCCCGGCGAGCAGCACGACGAAGCAGCGGGTGCCGACGCTGCCGACGCCCACGACCTTGCCGGCGGCGTCCATGAAGCGGTAGCGGCCCAGGAGCAGCCGCCGCTCCTCGGAGAGCGTGGAGCGGTAGTCGCTGAAGATCTTGCGGAGCGCCCCCGTGTCGGGCGGGCCGGCGCGCTCAAGGAGCGGCGGGTCCTGGACGATGCGGGGCCGGCCGTCGACGGTCTCGGTGAGTCTGCCCAGCGCCTGAAGGCTCGTCCGGCGCCGGGCGCGCGCGAGGCTGGACTCGGCGCGTCCGCGGTGGCGTGCGGAGCGGACCAGCGGGACCAGCAGGTCGGCGTCGACGCGTTCGTACCAGACGGCGAGTTCGCCCCGTCCCGCGAGGCGCCGCATGGCGTGGCGGTACTCGGCGCCCGCCGCACGTGCCGCGCGGCGGGCCCGCGCCTCGCTGTGCCCGTTCTCGCGGGCGGTCACGGCGATGCTGGCGGCGAGTCGCTTGACGTCCCATTCGAAGGGCCCGGGGAAGGTCTCGTCGAAGTCGTTCAGGTCGAAGAGCAGCGCGCGTTCCGGAGAGGTGAACACACCGAAGTTGAGCAGGTGCGCGTCGCCGCAGAGCTGGACGGTCAGGCCGGTGTGCGGCCGGGCGGCGAGGTCCGCGGCCATCACGGCGGCCCCGCCGCGCAGGAACGCGACGGGGGAGGCGCTCATCCGCCCGTACCGGACCGGCAGCAGTTCTGGGAGCCGGTCCCGGCCCTGGCGTTCCAGTACGGCGACGGGGTCGGGGCGGTCGACCGCGGCCAGCCACTCGGCGTGCGCGGAGCGCGGGACGCGTTTGCGGACCGCTCTGCCCTTCTCGGCGCGGTCGGCGGTCGCGGTCATGGGGCGGGGCGCGCGGTCGCGGCCGGCCCGACGGGCCTTCGTCCACCCTGAGGGGCCATCGCCGTTCCGCCTTTCCCCGCTCCTGCCCGCTGCCTTCCCCCGGTCGCCCCAGTGAAGGCCGCCGGCCGGGCCGTGCGCATGCCGGGTACGGCAATCGGGTGACGTGCCCCCGGGTCCTGTCGTCGGGCTCCTGGCGGACGGGAGTCCGACGACAGGACCCGGGGCGGCCGGGTGTCCGACAGGATGGGAAGTGCCGCGACCGGTACCCGGGGCGGCGGAACGGGCGGAGGTGACGTGGGAGCGCAGGGGCGGCACATCGGGGTGGCGGAGCGGCGGGCCCGGCTGGCGCTGCGGCACCGGCTGGCGGGTGCGGCGGGCGCGGCCGGCCCGGAGGAGGTCGCGGGCTCGCTCGTCGCGCTGCACGGCACCGATCCGGCGACGGTGTACCTGTCGGTGGGGGCCCGGCTGACCGACTCCCGGAGGACCGTCGGGGAGGTGGAGCGGGCGCTGTACGAGGACCGCACGCTGGTGCGCATGCACGGGATGCGGCACACGGTGTTCGTGTTCCCCGCCGGGCTGGCGGCCGTGGTGCACGCCTCGACGGGGCTCGCCGTCGCCGAGAAGGCGCGGGCCGCGCTGGTCGCGGACGTGGTGACCGGCAGCGGCGGGCGGCTGACCGAGGAGTGGCTGGCCGAGGTGGAGGCGTCCGCGCTCGCCGCGCTGGCCCGGCGCGGTGAGGCCACGGTCAACGAACTCGTTCGGGACGAACCGCGGTTGAGGGAGCGGTTCACCTACGGGGCGGGCCGGAGCTACGAGAGTCCGCAGACCGTGTCGTCGCGGCTGATGCGGGTTCTCGGTGTCGAGGGGCGGGTCGTGCGCGGGCGCCCGCTCGGTGCGTGGACGTCGAGCCAGTTCCGCTGGGCGGTCGCTGCGCCGCACTCCGGACCGGCGCCCTCCGAGGCCCGGGCCGAGCTCATGCGGTGCTGGCTCCGGGCGTGCGGTCCCGCCTCGGAGGCCGATCTGAAGTGGTGGACGGGCTGGAAGGTCACCGACGTGCGCCGGGCGCTCGCGGCGGCCGGGGCGGTGGCCGTGTCGCTCGACGGCGGTCTCACGGGGTACGTGGCGGACGGGGACGAGGGGCCGGTGGCCGGGCCCGGCGAGCCGTGGGCCGCGCTGCTGCCCGGGCTCGACCCGACGGCCATGGGGTGGCAGGAGCGGGACTGGTTCCTCGCGCCGGAGCTGCGGCCCGCGCTCTTCGACCGGAGCGGGAACGTGGGGCCGACGGTGTGGTGGAACGGGCGGGTCGTCGGGGGCTGGGCCCAGCGGGCCGACGGGGAGGTCGTGTGGCGGGTGCTGGACGCCGCGGGGCTCGGCCGGGAGGGCCACGACGCCGTCGCCGCCCAGGCCGACCGGCTGTCCGCGTGGCTGGGCGCCACCCGGGTCACTCCGCGGTTCCGGACGCCGCTGGAACGCGAGTTGGCGGCGGGGTGAGGTGCCGCCGCGCCGCCCTCTGCCGCTCCGTCCCGGGGCTCCGCCGGTGCGGGCGGAGCCCCGGGGAGGTCAGCGGGCGTACCGCATCAGCGCCCGGACCATGTGGCACGTGGTGTCCGACGGGGGGTGGACGCCGATGAGCTGCGCGGCGCCGCGGATCGTCTCGTTGCGGGCCTGGTTCGGCACGTAGACACCGGAGTCGAGCAGGGCGATCGCGAGGCGCATCGCCTTGAGCCGGCGGTTGTGGGTGACGTACCAGTCGCGGGGCCGCCCGGGCGGGAGCGGGCGCTTGTTCACGGGCTCGTACGGCAGGTCGGGCTGGGCCGCCCTGTGGGCGGTGGACCGGGTGGACTTCGGCTTCAGTGCGGCAGCGGGCACGGGCATCCTCCTGTCGCGGTCAGGGCCTCGCCGGAACCTCCGGCGCACCCTCGAACACTGCTTCTATTCTACCGCCCGGCACTGACAAAAGCCCCTGGCCACAGGGGTTTTGACGGGGGATGTGACGCAGACGGGAAGGGCTGTTCCGGGTACCGTGCGGGTATGGAGATCTGGATCAACCCCGCCTGTTCGAAGTGCCGCAGCGCCGTCGGCCTGCTCGACGCGGAGGGCGCCGACTACACCGTGCGCCGCTACCTGGAGGACGTGCCCACCGAGGACGAGATCAGGGACGTACTGGCGCGTCTCGGACTCGAACCGTGGGACATCACCCGCACCCAGGAGTCCGTCGCCAAGGAACTCGGCCTCGGGGAGTGGGCGCGGGACGCCGGTTCGCGGGACCGGTGGACCGAGGCGCTGTCGGAGCATCCCGAGCTGATCCAGCGTCCCATCATCACGGCGGACGACGGAACCGCCGTGGTGGGCCGCACGGAGGAGGCGGTGCGGGACGCCCTGTCCCGCTGACGGTCCGCCACCGGCCCGTCCTTGTGGCCCACGTCACCCCGACGGTCTCCGTGACCGTTGAGTGACCTCGTTCGGTATCTCGTACATAGCGGCGTACGTTCCCCCGCATCCAGGAGGCGCGCATGTCGCGTAGGAGAACGCTCGGCACCAAGAAGAAGCTCGCCCTGCTGGTCGGCGCCGCCACCGTGGCCGGAGGCGGGGCCTTCGCCCTCGCGGCCACGTCGAACGCGTCGCCGGTCCAGAGCGCCCAGGACTCGGCGGTCTGTCAGGGACTGGCCACCGCGGTGGGCAACAACCAGCGGTTCATCGACGCCCAGCGGGCCGCTCCCGACGCCCAGTCGAAGGCCCGGATCGCCAACCGCGAGGACGTCATCAAGGAGATCGGGCGCCAGCAGAAGGCCTCCGGCTGCGAGGTCGGGGAGTCGGCTCAGGACTCCCAGGCCGGCGGGCCGGCGACCGAGGCGCCCGCCGGGACGGCTCCCGAGGAGACCGCACCCGGTGACGAGGCGGGCGCCGGGGACGCGGGCCAGGACGCGGGAGGCGAGGAAGCGGGCGGTGCCGCCGGCGAGCAGGTGTGCGCCGGTTCGACCGTCACGCTCTCCGGCGAGAACGGCGCCCCGGCCGCGTCCAGCAACGAGTTCCCCGCCGGGACCAGGCTGAAGGTGACCAACCTGGACAACGACAAGTCCACGACGGTCGAGGTGACCTCGGTCTCGGGCAGCTGCGTCCTGCTCAACAACGCGGCGTTCGAAGAGGTCAGGGAGCCCGGAAAGTTCCTGATCCGCCGGGCCCGTATCGAGAAGGTCGGCTGACGGCCCTTCGCCGTCGCATGCGGGAACACGCCGAGGGTCCCGCTTCTCCCACGCGGGAGGGGCGGGGCCCTCGACCGGTCCGGGACCTCGTCGACCGGTCCGGGACCCTCGACCGGTCCGGGACCCTCGACCGGTCCGGGCCCCCGCCCCTGCGCGGGCCCGGTGCGGGGCCCCCTGCGCGCCCGCAAACGCATCGCATACGAGCCGCCGCCCCGGCGGACGGTCCTTACGGGCCCTGACCTGCCGCCCCCCTCGCCCACGCCCTCCGTGCCCCCTCACCGCGTGACCCCGGGCACACGAGTCCCAGGTAACACGGGGTTCACCTGCGGGCAATGACCGGGAAATCGCCTGTTGACAGGCTGCCGGACATCCCAGCGGCGCCCCAGTGCCGCAGCGCCGCAGCACCCGCGCATGCGCCTGCAGACCCACCCCGAAGGATGTGGCCCGTGAGCTTCAAGGCTGAGTACATCTGGATCGACGGCACCGAGCCGACGGCCAAGCTCCGTTCCAAAACGAAGATCCTGGCCGACGACGCCAAGGGTGCCGAGCTGCCGATCTGGGGCTTCGACGGGTCGAGCACCAACCAGGCCGAGGGCCACGCCTCGGACCGCGTACTCAAGCCGGTCGCCACGTACCCGGACCCGATCCGCGGCGGCGACGACGTCCTCGTCATGTGCGAGGTCCTCAACATCGACATGACGCCGCACGAGTCCAACACCCGTGCCGCGCTCGCCGAGGTCGCGGAGCGGCACGCCGCGCAGGAGCCGATCTTCGGCATCGAGCAGGAGTACACCTTCTTCAAGGGCTCGCGTCCGCTCGGCTTCCCCGAGGGCGGCTTCCCGGCCGCGCAGGGCGGCTACTACTGCGGCGTCGGCTCGGACGAGATCTTCGGCCGTGACGTCGTCGAGGCGCACCTCGACAACTGCCTGAAGGCGGGTCTGGGCATCTCCGGCATCAACGCCGAGGTCATGCCCGGCCAGTGGGAGTTCCAGGTCGGCCCGCTCGCGCCGCTGGAGGTCTCCGACCAGCTGTGGGTCGCGCGCTGGCTGCTCTACCGCACCGCCGAGGACTTCGGCGTCTCCGCGACGCTGGACCCGAAGCCGGTCAAGGGCGACTGGAACGGCGCCGGCGCGCACACCAACTTCTCCACCAAGGCGATGCGCGAGGGCTACGACGCGATCATCACCGCGTGCGAGTCGCTGGGCGAGGGCTCGAAGCCGCTCGACCACGTCAAGAACTACGGCGCCGGCATCGACGACCGGCTGACGGGTCTGCACGAGACCGCCCCGTGGAACGAGTACAGCTACGGCGTCTCCAACCGCGGCGCCTCGGTCCGCATCCCGTGGCAGGTCGAGAAGGACGGCAAGGGCTACATCGAGGACCGCCGTCCGAACGCGAACGTCGACCCGTACGTGGTGACGCGACTGCTCGTCGACACCTGCTGCACCGCCCTGGAGAAGGCCGGCCAGGTCTGATCAACCCCCGCCTCCCGTGAAGGGGCGCCCGCCGGACCGGCGGGCGCCCCTTCCGTGTTCCCCGCCGGGCGCGGGAGACGGGATCGCGCCGAGGAGGCCCGGTATCACGTGCCGAGAAGGTCCCCACCGGAGCTGCTCAGGGCCGGGCTCATCTGCTTCAATGGACCCATGGCCAGCTTCCGGAAGTGCATCGCGACGGGTCGCCGCGACCTCGAGCCCTTCTGGCCCTCCCGTCAGCACCACGACTTCGACCGGGAGTGTTGTCGCGCGATGAACGCGCGGGCCCTCTAAAGCCGTTCACCCGGCCTTCGGCCAGCGCGCACGACGTACGTCCGCCGACTCCCCCGCGAAGACCTCGCGGCCGTCGGCACCACACGACGACTCCTCGCGCGAAAGAGCTGACCTCCCATGGCGAACACCCGTACCTTCTCCACCGCCGGCACCCTCACCGCTCCCGCCCCGACCGCCGCACGGCACCGGCTGCGCGCCGTCGACCGGGACGAGGTGGTCGATGTCGCGGACTTCCTCCCGCCGGGAGCCACCTGGCTGCCGGCTCCCCAGCACACCCTGCCGACGCTGCCGGGCCGCCCGCCGATGGTCGGCTACCTGGTCCTCGTCCCGGCCGACCAGCAGCCGCTGCTGCCGGTCGCCGTGCCGGACGCACCCGACGCGAGGGCGCTCGGTGAGGACGCCGGCGAACCGCTCGTCCGGATCGACCCCGTGCAGCGCACCGCGCGGGTCGACGGCCGGACGCTCGACCTGACGTACCTGGAGTTCGAACTGCTCGCCCACCTGGTCGCGCACCCCCACCGGGTGCACACCCGCGACCAGTTGGTCACCACGGTGTGGGGCTACGGGCACGTGGGCGACGGCCGTACCGTCGACGTCCACGTCGCCCGGCTGCGGCGCAAGCTCGGCGCGGAGCACCGCAAGGCGATCCAGACGGTGCGGCGGGTCGGGTACAAGTACGCCCCGCCGAGCGGACGCTGACCCCGAATCTCCTGTCAGCAGATTCCCGTTCCGTCCGGGCCGCCCCCCGGGCAGAGTCCCCGGCATGAGACTTCTGATGCTGGGCGGTACGGAGTTCGTGGGGCGCGCCGTCGTGGAGGTGGCGCTCGCCGCCGGCTGGGACGTGACCGTCTTCCACCGCGGGCGGCGGGCCGCCCCCGCGGGCGCGCGGACGCTGCACGGCGACCGCACCGCTCCCGGCGGGCTCGCGGCGCTCACCGAGGGCGAGTGGGACGTCGTCGTCGACACCTGGTCGGCGGCGCCGCGGGCGGTGCGGGACACGGCACGGCTGCTGGCGGGCCGGGCCGGGCGGTACGTGTACGTGTCGAGTTGCTCGGTGTACGCGTGGCCGGCCCCCGCCGGGTACACCGAGGACGCTCCTCTCGTCGGGGGCGCGTCGGCCGGCGCGCAACAGAGCGAATACGCGCGCGACAAGCGGGGCGGTGAGCTGGCCGTGCTGGAGAGCTTCGGTGCCGGCCGCTCGGTGCTGGTGCGCTGCGGGCTGATCCTCGGGCCGTACGAGAACATCGGGCGGCTGCCGTGGTGGCTGAACCGGATCGCGCGCGGAGGTCCCGTGCTCGCGCCCGGCCCTCGCGACCTGCCGCTCCAGTACGTCGATGTCCGCGACCTCGCCGAGTGGACCCTCGGGGCGGCGGAGGGTGCGATGAGCGGGGCGTACAACCTGGTGGGGCCGCCGGGGCACACGACGACGAGCGGGCTCCTCGACGCGTGCGCCCGGGTCACCGGCGGGCGGGCGGAGCTGCGGTGGACCGAGCCCGGGGCGATCCTCGCGGCGGGGATCGAGCCGTGGACGCACCTGCCCGTGTGGGTGCCGCCGGGCAGCGGGCTGCACGACGCGCTGCACGGGGCGGACGTGTCCCGTGCCCTCGGTGCGGGACTGCGGGTGCGGCCCGTCGAGGAGACGGTCGCCGACACGTGGAGCTGGCTGCGGAGCCTCGGAGGTGTGGCCCCGCAGCGGTCCGACCGGCCGGTGGTGGGACTCGACCCGGCCGTGGAGGCGAAGGTGCTCGGCAGGTGACCCGGGCGTGCCCGTGCCGGGTCGGTGCGGGCCCGCCCCCACCGCCGCGCCCGACCGCGCTGACTATGGTTCAAACCTGATTCGGAACATCAACTCCCTTGATTTCACAGCGTTCTGACCCCTTTGTACCGGAACTGGCCCCATGGGTTCACAAGTTCTTCCACGGTTCCTGAACACCCCACACGCCTCACGCGTATGGAAGGGAGCCGCTTCACTCCTGTCGGGCGCCTCGCTGCCCCGCAAGGAAGTCAGAGGAGTTCCATGGGACGCAACACGCGAAAACGCCGTTCACCGCTCGCCGTCCGCGCCATCGCCGCATCGGCGGCGCTGGCGATCGGCGGCGGCGGACTGGTCTGGGCGAATTTCTACGCTTCCGCGCACGAGGAGAACTCGGCGCAGAACAGCACCAAGGCCGCCGCCGCTCAGGTGGCCACCATCAAGTGCCCGGACGTGGGTCAGCAGTTGACCACTGTCCCGTACCGGGCACGATCCGGCGTCGACAGGGAGCTGGCGGCCCTCGACAAGCAGATCACCGAGGCCTACGCCCGGCTCGCCGCCACGCGCGACGCCGCGACGAAGGACACCGCTTTCGTCCAGAACGCCATCCTCGGCCCGCTGAAGGACAAGCGGACCGCGACGATCGAACGGATCAAGATCGGATTCAAGCGGGTCGGCAGCACCGCGCCGAGCTCGTTGGACGCTCTCGCGCCGTGCACCGGTGTCCCCGCGGCTCCGCCGCAGACCACCGACGGCCAGGCCGGCAACGGTCAGGGTCAGAACGGCGGTGGCCAGAACCAGAACACCGGCGGCCAGAACGGCAACGGTCAGGGCCAGAACGGCGGCGGTCAGGGCCAGGGCAACGGGGGTCAGGCCGGGATCGGCGGGCAGGCCGGCAACGGTCCGGTCGCGGCCGACTTCGTCGACATCACAAAGGTGCGGCCCAACGTGGCCCGCAAGGCACGGACCCGCGCGGCCGGCTCGTCCGGCACCTTCACCAGCTCCTGCGGTGTGAACGCCAACAAGAAGTTCAACACCGACAACGTGATCGTGGCGCCCGGTGTCACCAACGGCGCTCACCACCTGCACGACTACGTCGGCAACCAGTCGAACGACGCGTTCGCCAACAACGACACGTTCGCCGCGGCCCAGACCAGCTGCGCGAACCAGGGCGACAAGTCGTCGTACTACTGGCCGGTGGTGCGGATCCAGGACGGTACGCAGGACTTCGACCAGAACAACGACGGCGGCGGCAAGGAAGGCAACGTCGGCAAGGTCCTGCAGACCAAGCAGGCGTCCATCAAGTTCGTCGGCAACCCGCGGAGCAAGGTCGTCGCGATGCCGAAGTTCCTGCGGATCATCACCGGTGACGCGAAGACCACGACCAACGGTCTCGCGAACGCCAACGCCCACTGGAGCTGCACCGGCTTCGAGAACAAGGTGCAGCTGACGGAGCAGTACCCGATCTGCCCCCAGGGCAGCAGCGTGGTGCGCTCGTTCGCCTTCCAGAGCTGCTGGGACGGCCAGAACGCCGACAGCGCGAACCACCGTACGCACGTGGCCTTCGCCGACGCCCAGGGCAACTGCGCGAACGGTTTCAAGGCGATCCCGCAGCTGACGATGCGCCTCGTGTACGACGTGCCGCCGCCGACCGTCGCGAACGGTCAGGTCAAGAACGCCTACGCGGTGGACGGTTTCCCGGAGCAGCTGCACAAGCCGAGCACCGACCACGACGACTTCATCAACGTCTTCGACGAGAACCTGATGAACAAGATGGTCAACTGCATCAACACCGGCAAGAAGTGCAAGTGACCGGCTGAGCCGACTCACCGAGGAGGCCGGCGGCGGGAGATCCCGCCGCCGGCCTCCGGCGTTTCCCCCAGCGCTCCGGGAGTGCCCCCAGGGCACCCGCGAACCCGCGTGGTCAGCCGCTGTGGTGTCCGGAGTGCGCGGTCCCGGTCTCCGCGCCGCCACCACTCCCCGAGTGGTGCGAGGTCCCCTCCTCCATGGTTCCGCCGAGCCGGCCGCGCAGTGCCGTGACCGTCCTCGGCTCGCCGACGGCGACCCACTTGCTGCCGACGAGATACGAACCGCCGTAGTCCTTCGCCTCGTTGAGCCACTCGCGCTGACCGCGGTCGGTGGCGAAGGTGGCGAGGATGAACTTGCCGTCGGTGTTCTTGCAGACGGCCTGGCGGATCTCGTCGGCGTCCGTCTGGATGTCCGGCTCGCACTTCGCCTCGGAGGCCAGGTCCTCCAGGCTGCCGGTGGCCGTGGCCGGGACCTTGTCGTCCCCGGCTCCGGCGTCGCCCGACCCGCCGCAGCCGGTGAGCAGCAGCAGCGCCGCGGCGGCCCCCGTCGCGGCGGCCGCAAGCCCTTCGCGCGTCAACCTCATACGTTCCTCCGGTCCTATACGGCGACATGAACTCGCCAGCTCCGTTCGCACCGTTGAGCACGGACGCCCGTCCGGTTAGCGTGCCGCACCTGTCGAGACAGGGGGCGCGCAGATGAACAGTCCGTCGCGACGCACGGTGCTGGGCACGGCCGGTGCCATCGGCCTCGGGACCGCCCTCGGGGTGACGGTCCCGGCCCACGCCGCAGGGAGCCCCGGCGAGGGCCCCGCCTTCGATACGGCTCCCGCACGCTCCGCGCTCAATCGGCTGCTGCCCGGACATGCCGAGCAGTACCGCCTCGGTCCGGTCGTGTCCGCGGACGGGCGGGACCGTTTCCGGGTGACGGGCTCCACGGGACGCATCGAGGTGACGGGGACGAGCCCGGCCGTGCTGCTCACCGGCGTCCACTTCCATCTGAAGTACGTGTGCGGTGCCCACCTGGCCTGGAACGGCTCCCAGCTCCGCCTGCCGCGCCGGCTGCCCGCGCCCGCCCGCCCACTGGGCCGGGACACCGCGCTCCCCCACCGGTTCGTGCTCAACGACACCAACGACGGCTACACGGCCCCGTACGCGGACTGGCCGTACTGGGAGCACCAGATCGACCTCCTCGCCGCGCACGGGTGCAACGAGGTGATGGTCGTCGCCGGCATGGAAGCCGTCTACCACCGCCTCCTGCGGGACTTCGGGTACACCGACGCCGAGGCCCGCGGCTGGCTGCCCGCCCCCTCCCACCAGCCGTGGTGGCTGCTGCAGAACCTCGCCGGGTACGGCGGTCCGCTCTCCCCCGCGCTGATCGCCCGGCGCGCGGAACTGGGCAGCCGCATCGCCGGCCGGCTGCGCGAGCTGGGCATGGCCCCGGTGCTGCCCGGCTACTACGGGCACGTCCCCCAGGGCTTCGTGGCGCGCAACGGCGGGGACGCTCACGTCGTGCCGCAGGGCGTCTGGCACGGCTTCCAGCGCCCGGACTGGCTGGATCCGCGCACCGGCGCCTTCGCGGAGGTCGCCGCCTCGTTCTACCGCCATCAGCAAGACGTGTTCGGCGGGGCCGCCCACTTCAAGATGGACCTGCTGCACGAGGGCGGCACCGCCGGGGACGTGCCGGTGCCGGACGCGGCCCGCGGGGTGGAGCGGGCCCTGCGGCGGGCCCACCCGGGCGCGACCTGGGTGATCCTCGGCTGGGAGGCCAACCCGCTACCCGCGCTCCTCGACGCCGTCGACAAGGAGAGGATGCTGATCGTCGACGGTGTCTCGGACCGCTTCAGCGGCGTCACCGACCGCGAGCGGGACTGGGGCGGCACCCCGTACGCGTTCGGTTCGATCCCGAACTTCGGCGGCCGCACGACGATCGGCGCCCGGACGCACCTGTGGAACGAGAAGTTCTTCGCCTGGCGGGACAAGGCGGGCAGCGCGCTGGCGGGCACGGCGTTCCTGCCGGAGGCCGCCGACCGGGACCCGGCCGCGTTCGAGCTCTTCTCCGAACTGGCCTGGAGCCCCGCCCGGATCGACCGGGCCGCCTGGTTCTCGTCGTACGCCGACTTCCGGTACGGGCGGCGGGACCCCCGTGCCCGCGGCGCCTGGCGGGCCCTGCACGACACCGCCTACCAGCAGCGGGCCGTGGAGCGCAGCGACCCCCACGACTCGCTGTTCTGCGCCCGTCCCGACCTGGCGGCCGTCCGTGCCGCCGCGTACGCGCCGCGCGCCCTCACCTACGACCCCGGCCGCTTCGACGCCGCGCTGGCCGGGCTGCTCGCGGTGGCCGGGGACCTGCGGGGCAGCGCCGCGTACCGGTACGACGTGGTGGACGTGGCCCGGCAGGCGCTCGCGCACCGCAGCCGCCAGTACCTGCCGCAGCTGCGGGCCGCCCACCAGAGGCGGGACCTGCCCGCCTTCCGGGCGCTGGCCGCGCTGTGGCTGCGGCTGATGCGGCTGTCGGACGAGGTCACCGGGACGCACCCGGCGTTCCTCCTCGGGCCCTGGGTCGAGGACGCCCGCAGGCTCGCCACGGACGACGGGGAGCGCGCCGAGTTCGAGCGGACCGCCAAGGCGCTGATCACCGTGTGGGGCGGCCGGGCCACCTCCGACGCCGGGGACCTGCACGAGTACGGCAACCGGGAGTGGAACGGCCTGCTGGCCGACTTCTACCTGCCGCGCTGGCAGAAGTGGTTCGACGCGCTGGAGGCCGCCCTCGTCACCGGGACGCCACCCGCCCCCGTCGACTGGTTCGCGTTCGAGGAGCCGTGGACCCGGGAGCGCAAGGACTATCCGCTGCGGCCGTCCGGCGACCCGTACCGGACGGCCGCGCGCGTCCGGGACGTCCTGGCCCGCGCGCCCTACCAGGGCTCCCTCGCGGTCACCGCCGACCCGCCCGCCTTCCCGCCCGGCGGGCACGCGCGCGTGGAGGCCGTCTTCACCAACGTCAACGGCCTGCGCGCCACCGGCCGCGTCGACTTCGCGCTCACCGGTGTCACGGCGCATCCCGACGGCCCCACGTCCCTCGCCTCGGTGCCCGCCGCCGGGACCGGAACCGTCCGCTGGCGGGCGGACGCCCCCGGCACTCCGCTGGACCGCCCGCTGCGCCCCCTGCCCTACACGATCGGGGTCCGCTACGGCCCGCGGGGCGAGGACCGGGTGCGAGCCGACTTCGACGGCACCCTCTTCGAGGCGGGGCCGCTCGCCGACGGCTGGACGGCGTACACGAACAACGCGGCCGTCTTCGGACAGCTCGGCGACCGGTTCGCGATCGACGGCGGGGGCGCCGACCTGTGGAAGGGCACCGCGGAGTTCGGCACCCTCTACCGGGCGGGAGCCCTGACGGACGGGGCCGTCGTGACGCTGCGCGTCGACGCCCAGGCCGTCACCGGTCCCTGGGCCCGGGCGGGCATCGTCGCCCGCGACAGCCTGGCGACCCCCGGGTCCGGGGGCTTCCTCGACCTGGCGGTCACCCCGGCCAACGGGGTCGTGCTGTCGTACGACTCCAACGGCGACGGCACCCTCGACACGTACCGGCGCCTCATTGGGATCGGGGCGCCGGTGCTGCTGCGCCTGACGCGCGCCGGGGCCTCGTACACCGGCGCGTGCTCCACGGACGACGGGGCGACCTGGCGGGCGGTGGCGACCGTGCCGGTGCCGGGCGGGGCCGACGCCCAGGACGTGGGGATGTTCACGAGCGCGGCGAACGGGGGCGGGGGCGCGCGCGGGACCGCGGAGTTCAGCGGCTGGAGGATCACGTGACGCCGTGGTCCGCACCGGCACGCCTGTGCGAGGGTGGGTCTGTGAACGACGACTGGGAAAAGCGCGTGGCGTCCGCCTGGGCCACCTTCGACGACTACGACGAGGCACGGGCGGCGGACTTCCGTGCGGTGATCGACGAACTCGTCGCCGAGCTGCCGGACGACAGCCCCGTCCGCCCCTTCGAGCAGGCCTGCGCCTGGGACTCGACGGGCCACTCGGACCGGGCGGTGCCGCTCTACCGGGAGGCACTGGCGGGCGGACTCGACAGCTACCGCGCCCGGCGCACCAAGATCCAACTCGCCAGCTCGCTGCGGAACATCGGGCAGGCGGAGGACGGCGTCCATCTCCTCACCCCGGAACTGGTCGCCCCCTCGGACGAGTTGGACGACGCCGTACGCGCCTGCCTCGCGCTCTGCCTGGCCGACCTCGGCCGGGAACGCGAGGGTCTGGCCCTGGTGCTCGGCGCCCTGGCTCCCCATCTGCCGCGCTACCAGCGGTCGATGGCGAACTACGCCCGGCTGCTGGTGGAGCCCGACGCGTAGGGCCCCGGCCCGCGGGCCGAGGTGACCAACCAACGATCCGCTCGTTCTGCTGAACGTGCAGTCACAGGATGTAGCCCCGCGCCCCGCACCCGGAACGGCCGTCGACGTCGAGCAGGCCGAGGCCGCGCTCGTCGAGCACTATCCGCGGCTCGTCCGGCTCGCCTATCTGGTGCTGCCGCCCAGCCTCGGCCGTGACCGCCGGGTGCTGACGGCGCACGCCCTGACCCAGCGGGCGCTGCCGCGCGGACGGACCGCCGCGTGCGTGATCCCCGCCCAGGCGAACGGCCGCGACGGCGACCCGGGCTATGCCGTCGTGCGCCTCCACGTGGTGCGCGGCGCGCTGGACGCCGCCCTGCCCCTGAGGCGGCGGGCCTGGCCCAAGCGGTCCCAGCTGCCGCCGCTGCTGCCGCAGGTGTGGGGTCTGCGGCTCTTCCCGCGCTCCGGCGGCGCCGACGAACTCGCGCTGGACCGGCGGCTGTCCGGCCTCACCGGACCGGCCCGCGCGGCCTTCGCCCTGCGCGCCCTGGAGCAGCTGTCCGACGCCGGCGTGCGCGAGGTGCTCGACGCGGCGGGCGTCGACAAGCCGGGTGCGGCGCTCGCGGAGGCCCGCGCCCTGACCGGCCGGGACGAGCTGCTGCTCTCCCCCGCGTTCGACCCCTGCTCGCTGCACGCCCGCCCCACGGACCTGATGCGGCGCAGGCAGCACATGAAGGCCGCGCTCGCCGCCGCGGCGGCCGTCGCGGTGTGCGGGGCGCTGCTCGGGCTGCCCGGCGGCGGCTGGGGCCCGGACGGGGCCGCCGCACCCGCGTACGCGCAGAACCCGGCCGCGGAGGCAGCGCTGGACCCGGCGCGGGTGGTGAAGGTGCCCGCGACGCAGTGGCGGACGTCCCCGCGCACCGACTTCTCCGTGTGGCCCGCGCGCGGGAACCTGACCGGGGACAGGGCCCTGCTGCGCCGGGCCCTCGCCGTGTGGGCCCGCCCGGGCGAGACCGTGCGGGTCTCGGCGACCCCGGGCACGCCGTCCGGCGCTCCCCCCGGCCCGGCCCAGCTCCTGTACGCGGGTGACGTCGACTCCGCGCGCGTGGTGCTCCTGTACGACGGACTGCGCATCGTCCGGTACGCCGAGCCGAAGGGTTCCGCGAACGGCGCCGCCCTCGACTTCGCGCGGGTGGACGGCGCGAGCGACGCCGAGTCGGGCGCGGTGGTCCTCGACCGCGCCGACGGCAACGTCCGTTATCTGACGGCGCCCTGGGTGCGCGGGGCGGCCGAGCTGGATCTGCTGAAGCCCGCGCTCGCCCCCGTCGACCTGGGCCTTTCGCGGGACGGGGTGACGGGGCCGCTGGCGAGCCCGGTCCAGCAGAGGGGCACCTGCCGGTCCTGGCGGGCGCTGCGGCTGGCGGGCGGTACCGGCGGCGCGGGCCCGCGCCTGCTGAGCGACCTCGGCGAACTGACCCCGGCCCACCTCACCGCGGGCCGGCCCGGCGCGCCCCGTGAGGCCACGCCGCAGAGCTGGTCGCCCTACGCCTGCTCCCTGGCCTCGGTGCGCTCGCAGGGTGTGCGGTCGGTGAACGCCTGGCAGTTCGCGCGGCAGTCGCTGCCCGACGGGAGCGGGGCCGGCGCGTGGGTGTGCACCCGGGCGGAGACCTGGCGGGGTGCCGACGCGCGTGTGCTGGCGCAGTTCCACACGCCGGGCGGGCGCTTCGGGGCGGTGGCGGCGAAGTCCGAGAACGCTCCCGCGTGCGGGTCGCGCGATCCGCACGTGCTGGCGGGCGTGCTGTGGAAGTCGGCCGCGGGGTCCTGGTACCTGCTCGCCGCCGGCAGCAGGGACATGGTCTCGGTCAGTGCGACGGGCGGGGTCCGCGGGACGGCGCAGGGGAATCTGCTGACCCTGCGGACGAAGCAGGGGGCGCGGGCGGAGCTGACGGGGACGCTGACGAACGGCGCCTCGGTCACCGGCCTGCGCTGAGCCGCGGTGACGGCCGACAGGGCCTCCCGTCGGACACCGTGACGCCCCGTCAGCGGACGCGGAGCGTGACGGACCGACGCTGGTCCGTGTCCCGCGGGCGAAAGGCGAGCGCAGCATGCCCGTCAGCTGAACACCCCTGGCCGGACCGGCACGTTCCGGTACGGCTCCGATCGGTAAGGTGTTCGTATGACGACCGGGGTGCGCCGCAGGATGGGTGTCGAGGAGCGACGGGAACAGTTGATCGGCGTCGCCCTCGACCTGTTCAGCCGGCGCTCGCCCGACGAGGTCTCCATCGACGAGATAGCCTCCGCCGCCGGCATCTCGCGACCGCTGGTCTACCACTACTTCCCCGGCAAACTCAGCCTGTACGAAGCGGCGTTGCAGCGGGCGTCCGACGATCTCGCGGGGCGTTTCGTGGAGCCGCGGGAGGGGCCGCTCGGGGCGCGGCTGCTGCGGGTCATGCACCGTTTCTTCGACTTCGTGGACGACCACGGGCCCGGCTTCTCGGCGTTGATGCGCGGCGGCCCCGCCGTCGGCTCGTCGACCACCAACGCGCTGGTCGACTCGGTGCGCCAGGCCGCGTACGTCCAGATCCTCGCCCACCTCGGGGTGGAGAAGCCGCCCGCCCGGCTGGAGCTGGTGATCCGCTCGTGGATCTCGCTGGCCGAGTCGACGGCGCTGATCTGGCTGGACGGGCGGCGGATTCCGCGGGGCGAGCTGGAGACGCAGCTCGTGCACGACTTCGGCGCGCTGGCCGCCGTGAGCGCGGCCTACGACGCCGAGACGGCCGCGCTGCTGCGGCGGGCCTTCGAGAGCGAGCCGGCCGAGGGGCCCTTCACGGACCTCGCGGTCCGGCTGATCTCGCTGGCAACACCCCCGGCGCCGTAGCCGCGGACGCTCACGCCTCGAACTTGCGGTACGACGGGTCGAGGTCGCGCACTTCTGCGGACACGTGCAGAGCGAGGCCCCCGGCGGGCTTCACATACGTCTTGAGCAGCTCCACGACGGCCTCGGTCAGCTCGGCCTTGGTCTCCACGCTCCGCCCGGCCAGGAGCCCGAGGGTGACGTGGACGACGGCGTGCCCGCCGGTGTCGGCGCCTACGACGGTGTCCTCGGCCGGACGGAACTGCGTCTTGCAGGCGCCGATCTTCGCGGCTGCCGTGTCGACGACCCGCGCGTGCAGCGCCTGCGCGAACCCGCTGCGGTCGAAGGCGTCGGCGAGCGTCGCGGAGTAGTCGACGGTGATCTGCGGCATGGGCACTCCTGTTCCAGGGGACGTTCCCGTCACCCTAAGGGCTGTCCCGCGTGCGGTGCGATGCCGTCCCTGGACGGGGGCCCGCGCGCAGCCCCGCGCCGGGGACCGGTGGGGGCGGGCCCGCGGGCCCGCCCCCACCGCCCGCACCGCTAGCGCGAGGTGCGGGCGAACACCGCGACGGTGCGGGCCGGGACGGTGAACGTGCCGGATCCGGCCGTGTAGGCGGCGCGCTTGACGGTGGCGTCCGCGCCCGCCGCCTGCACCGGATGCAGCGCGTACGCCGTTCCGGCCAGGGCGTGGACCGTCTGTTCCCGCTTCTCGGGCGTCGCGTTGAAGACGACGACGAGGTCACCGAGCTCCATCGTGATCACGCCGGGTGTCTCGTCCTTGCCCGACAGCGGGAAGGAGAGCTCCGACTGGACCCGGCCCGCGGTGCCGAGCCGGAACGCGTCCTCGGTGGTACGGATCCTCAGCAGGTCCCGGTACGCGGCCGAGGTGCCCTCGATCTGCTCGCAGCCCACCTCGACCGATGTCAGCAGGGGCTTGGCGTAGGGCCACTTGGACTTGTTGTCGGCGGCCGGGGGCAGCCCGCGCCCGAAGCCGTTGCCGTCCTCGCAGTTCCAGTGGACGGCGTTGAACCAGTCGCCGCTGTCGTAGGAGTTGCGGTCCAGCGACTTGGAGCGCAGCAGGTCCGAGCCGGCCTGGGAGAGCGAAGGCCCCTGGGAGAGGGCCGCCGTCGCCATGGCGAGGACCTGCATACGGGCCCGGCTGTCAGCCGGGGTGCCCTCGGGCAGCTTGTACGTCAGCGCGTCGAACAGCGACTCGTTGTCGTGCGCGTCGGTGTAGGCGAGGGCGTCGCCCGGTGCGTCGGCGTATCCGGCGGGCGCGCCGTTGTAGTCGACCTCGGAGCCCTTGACGTCCTTGCCGCCGGAGTCGGTGAAGCGGTATGCGGCGAGGTTGCCGCTCAGACCGACCTTGATGAGGTCCTGGTAGTGCAGCAGGCGTGCCTTCTGCTCGGCCGAGGTGCCGTTGGCGGTGGAGGAGTTGGGGTCGGTGTACAGGCCGGAGGCGAAGCCCTGGACGCCGGGGTCCTCGTCGAAGGGGCCGCCGCCGCGCACGGCGTCCCGGGCCCGGTCGGAGAAGGTCGCGATGCCCGTGCCTGCCATGTTCTTCTGGGTGGCCTGCACGAAGCGGGCGTCGTCGGCGACCTCGCCGAAGTTCCAGCCCTCGCCGTACAGGACGATCTTCTTGCCGTCGACGCCGTCCTTGCGGAGGGTGAGCGCGTCGAGTGCCTTCCTGACCGCGAGGATGTTGGCCTTCGGGTGGTGCCCCATGAGGTCGAAGCGGAAGCCGTCGACCTTGTACTCCCGGGCCCAGGTGACGATGGAGTCGACCACCAGCTTGCCCATCATGGCGTTCTCGGTCGCCGTACCCGCGCAGCAGGTGGAGGTGGCCACCGAGCCGTCGGCCAGGAGCCGCTGGTAGTAGCCCGGCACGACCCGGTCGAGCACGGAGGTGTCGGCCTGGCCGCTCGCCGCGGTGTGGTTGTAGACGACGTCCATGACGACCCGCAGGCCGTCCTTGTTCAGCGACTTGACCATGTCGCGGAACTCGACCGTGCGCCGGGTGCCGTCGGGGTCGCTCGCGTAGGAGCCTTCGGGGACCGTGTAGTGGTACGGGTCGTAGCCCCAGTTGTAGGCGTCCTCGGCGGCGGTCCTCGCCACGCACTCCTGCTGCTTCTCGGAGTCGGCCGCGTACGAGGCGAGGTCGCAGCCGGTGCTCGTGCGGCCGGTCTTCCTCTCGGGGATGGTGGCGATGTCGAAGGCGGGCAGCAGGTGCACGTACGACGTGCCGGCCGCGGCCAGTTCCCTGAGATGCTTCGAGCCGTCGCCGTCCCGGTCGGTGAAGGCGCGGTAGGTGCCCCGGTCGGCGGCCTTCACCGTGCGGTCCTCGACGGAGAAGTCCCGGATGTGCAGCTCCTGGATCTGGGCGTCCTTAAGCGGCACCGCCTTCGGCTTCTTCAGGGACGACCAGCCGGCGGGCGCGAGGGACCGGTCGGCGAGGTCGACGACGAGGCTGCGCGCGGAGCCGGCGGTCAGGGCGACGGAGTACGGGTCGGTGACCTTGTTGGTGACCACCTTGCGGACGGTCGGCGCCCACACCTCGACGACGTACCGGTAGGGCTGGTTCTTCCAGGACTTCTTCCCGGTGACGGACCAGACTCCGGTGGCGTCGTCCCGCTTCATCGCGACGGTGGAGCCGCCGAGTTCGAGGCGCACCGACTGTGCGGTGGGCGCCCATACGGCCAGCGTCGGCCGGCCCCGGTGGAACGTGGGTCCGAGGTGCGCCTTCGTCGCGTCGTACAGGTCGTCCAGTACGCCGGCGAGCTGCACGCCCGTCGCCGCGAGTACCGCGCCGTTCGCGGCGCGCTGGGAGGCGACGACCTGGCCGCGCAGGGCGGCGCGCACCCGGTCGCGGTCGCGCGGGTCGACGGACCAGGCCGTGTACCCCTTCAGGTGCGGGAACCGGGCCTTCTGCGCGTCGGTGAGGCTGGTCTTCGACAGCCGCAGCCAGCGCTCGTCGTCGCTGGTCAGCGTCCCGTTCTCGACGGTGATCGAACCGTGGCGGGAGGCGAGGAGCTGGGTCGAGGCGGCCCCGTCGGCGCCGTTCCAGGCGACCGTGTCGCGGTCGATCCACACCGCCTTGGAGGTGGTCGGGTCGAGTGCGGCGGCACTGCCCGCGGGCTGCGGGAGCAGGTACTTCTCCTGGCCGCCCAGCATCCACACCTCGTGGCCGTCCGCCGTGAGGTCGAGGGACTGGTCGGTGGGGAGGTCCTTCGTGTCGCCCTTGTGCAGGATGTAGCTGAGGCTGGTGGCGCCCTCGGCGAGCGGCACCTCGAAGACGGCGCCGTACGCGTCCTTCCTGGCCGGTTCCAGGGGCTTGGACCAGTCCGTGCCGTTCGCGGCGCCGGTCCACACGTGCAGGCCCCAGCCGTCGTAGTCGCCGTCGGCGCGGTGGTAGTGCAGGACCGCCTTGGACCTGTCCGGCGCCGGGCCGTCGGGCCGCTCCGTGCGGAGGGCCTCCTTGCCCTGTTCGACCCAGACCTCGCCGGTCTTCGTGACGTCGATGGTGCGGTCGGCGGAGACGTCCTTGTTGCCGTCCTTGTCGATGACGAGGAAGCCCACGGAGGAGGCGCCCGGCTTCAGCTTGACGTAGGCGAAAGCGCCGTAGGCGTCCCGGCCGACGAAGTCGTGCCCCGCGGGCCAGCTCGTGGACTCGCCGTCCGCGAGGTCGCCCCAGGCGTACAGCCGCCAGTCGGTGTAGTCGCCGTCGGGGCGCTTGTAGTGGACGACCGCGTAGTTCCGTGAGGAGGCGGTGGGCACCTCGGCGGCGGGCGGGGTCCCGGTGGTGCTCGTGGCCGTCGCGCTCGCGGTGCGTCCGGCGGAGTCGACGACGACCGCCTTGTAGCGCAGGGCGGTGCCGGCGGGCACGTCCTCGCCGACGGTCTGGGTGACCTTGTACGGGGCGTGGTCGGCGGAGCCGAGGGTGCGCCACTTTCCGTCGCCCACCTGGGCGGCGAAGACGACCCGGTTCATCCGGCCGCCCTCGACGTCGGCGGAGACTTCGACGGTGCCGGTCGCGCCCGCGGCGGGGGACTTGAGGGTCAGGGCCGGCTCGGCCGCGGGGGCGGCGAGCCTGCCCGCCGCCTTCAGGACGACGGCGGATCCGGCCGGGACGGTGACCGTCACCTTCTTCTCGGCGTCACTGGTCACGACGGAGGAGGTCCCGTAGATCCCGCGGAACGGCATGTCCGCCGAGCCCGTCGCGAAGGTCGCCTCGCGCTTCTCGTCGGCGTTGTTCACGGCGACGACGTACTCGACGCCGGTCCTCGCGTCCGTGCGGGAGAAGGCGTACACCCCGGGTCCGTCGGCCGCGTACCGCTCCGTCTGGACGCCGTCGGCGAGCGCCGGGTTGTCCTTGCGGAGCTCGGCGAGTGCGGCGATCCGCCGGTAGAGCGGGGCGCTCGTGTCGTAGGCGTCGCTCGCGTGCGTGCGGTCGGTGCCCAGTTCGTCGTCGTCGAGGTAGTCGGCGGCCTTCGCGGCGAACATCGGCTGGCGGGCGTCCTTGTCGCCGCCCGCGCCGGTGAAGCCCTGCTCGTCGCCGTAGTAGACGACGGGGTTCCCGCGGCCGAGGAACATCAGCTCGTTGGCGAGGCGGTCCTTCTTCAGCAGTTCGGCGTCGCTCGCCTTCGGGTTGTCCTGCTTGAGGAAGGATCCGATGCGGCCCATGTCGTGGTTGCCGAGGAAGGTGACCTGCTCGTACGCGTTGGCCTTGTCCGTCGTGTACTTGTAGTCGTCCCCGAAGACGGCGGCCAGCTTCCTGGCGCTGCCGCCCTGGGAGGCGTACGAGCGGGCCGCGTCCTGGAAGGGGAAGTCCAGTGTGGAGTCCAGGCGCCCCTGG
The DNA here is from genome assembly GCF_042871785.1 of Streptomyces sp. NPDC005551. NCBI lineage: Bacteria > Bacillati > Actinomycetota > Actinomycetes > Kitasatosporales > Streptomycetaceae > Streptomyces > Streptomyces sp. NPDC005551. Next base: position 71,370 of record NZ_JBIAJE010000002.1, read on the forward strand.
GTCACGTACGGCGCGGTGACGGACGTGTCTGCGGAGTACACCTCGCCGAACATGAAGAAGTCGTCCCGGCCTCGCTTCTTCGCGTAGGCGTCGAGCGCCGTCGCCCACTGCGTCCAGAACTGCATGTTCACGTGCTTCACGGTGTCGATCCGGAAGCCGTCGATGCCGTAGTCGCCGACCCACTTCTCGTAGATCCGCTCCATGCCCCGCACGACTTCGGGACGCTCGGTCCACAGGTCGTCGAGGCCGGAGAAGTCGCCGTACGTGGAGCTCTCGCCGGCGAAGGTGGAGTCGCCGCGGTTGTGGTACATCGTCGGGTCGTTGAGCCAGGAGGGGACCTTGGCGTTCTTCTTCGCGGCGGGCACGACCGGCGTGCGCGGGAAGGAGTCGCGGTCGACCGGCGGGAACGGCTTCGTGCCGTCCGCGTGGTCACCGTCGTCGAACGGCTCGCCGTCCTTCGTCAGATAAGGGAAGGCGCCTTTGGAGAGGTAGCCGTAGGACTTCTCCTCGTAGTCGACGACGTCGGCCGTGTGGTTGGTGATGACGTCGAAGAAGACCTTCATGCCCTTGGCGTGGGCCCTGGAGATCAGCATCTTCAGGTCCTTGTTGGTGCCGAAGTGCGGGTCGACCCGGGTGAAGTCGGTGATCCAGTAGCCGTGGTAGCCGGCGGAGGCGTCGGCTCCCGCACCCTGCACGGGCTGGTTCTTGAAGATCGGCGCCATCCAGATGGCGGTGGTGCCGAGGCCCTTGATGTAGTCGAGCCTGCTGGTCAGGCCCTTGAGGTCGCCGCCCTGGTAGAACCCCTTGTCGGTGGGGTCGTAGCCGGTCGACAGGCGCGACCCGGTCAGGCCGCCGCGGTCGTTGGAGGTGTCCCCGTTGGCGAAGCGGTCCGGCAGGACGAAGTAGAACTGCTCGCGGGTGGCGTCGTGCCGGGACGGCTCGGCGGCCAGTCGCGCGTCGGACGGCGGCGGGGGCGGGGCCGCGGCGTGGGCCGCGACGGGCTGCACGAGGGCGGCCGCGAGGGCGCCCACGACGACGGCGGCGAGCCGTCCGCGGTGCGGGGTCAGTCCGGAGTGCGCGGCGCGGCGCGCCCCGGGCGCCCGCCATCTCGGTATCAGGGCCACAGGCGTGAACTCCTAGCGAATACGGCTCGATTGGGTCCGACCCCACCACCGCGGCCCGGCTTCTGTGCCGGGCGCCGGCGTGACCGTACCGCTCACGCAAGCTTTACAGCAAGAGTCTTGAAAGCAGCGGCAAGAAGTTTCACAGCGGGCCCGGTCCGGAGGGTGGTCCAGCACACGGCCCGGCCCGCCGTGGGGCGGCGGGCCGGGCCGTGGCGCGTGGTGCGGGGAGTCAGCAGCTGGACTTGCCGACGTGGATCGCCAGTGCCGTGTTGGCCGCGAGGGTGGCCGTGAACTGGCCGGAACCGTTCACCGTGACCGTCGTGTTGTTCTGCACGTTGCAGTACGTCCCGGCGGCGAGGGAGGTCTGGAAGGTGCGGCTCAGCGAGCCGGACTCGTGGTTGACGGCCACGAAGCCCTTGCTGCCCCGGCCGAAGGCGATGGCGTCGCCGCCGTTGTCCCACCAGTTGGTGACGGCCTGGCCGCGGGTGGCGTTGCGGAAGGCCACCATGGACTTGATCTCGGGCCAGGCGTGCTGGCACTTCCAGCCGTTCTGCCAGCAGGCGTTGACCGTACCGCCGTTGGGCGGTCCCGCGTCCGCGTCCGAGAACTCGTAACCGGAGTTGATGTCCGGTGCGCCGTACGGCCAGGCGAGCATGAAGACGTTGGCCAGGGTGTAGGTGGCGCCGTCCTTGTAGCTGAGCGTGGAGCCGTTGCGCTCGGTGTCGTGGTTGTCGACGAAGACGCCCGAGACGCCGCTGCTCAGGTAGCCCCAGCCCTCGCCGTAGTTCTTCAGGTAGGCGAGGTTCTCGTTGTTGAAGACCCGCTTGAGGTCGTAGGCGTAGCGGAACTCCTGGACGTCGCCGTTGCCGGTGTACTCGCCGGGCTGGACGGCCTCGCCCGAACCGTAAATGACCTCCTGCTTCCAGTAGGCGGAAGGGTTGGTCAGCCGGGACTTGATGTTCGCGAGGTCGGCGGCGGGTATGTGCTTGGCACCGTCGATGCGGAAGCCGTCGACGCCGTAGCCGAGCAGGGAGTTGAGGTAGCCGGCGATGGTGGCGCGGACGTACTCCTCGCCGGTGTCCAGGTCGGCGAGCCCGACGAGCTCGCAGTTCTGCACGTTGGCACGGTCGCCGTAGTTGCCGACGGTGGCCGTGCAGTCGTTCATGTCGTTGGCCGAGTACAGGCCGGGGTAGTTGTACTTCGTGTAGGACGAGCCGCCGGTGCCGGTGCCCGAGCCGGCGGACATGTGGTTGACGACGCTGTCGGCGACGACCTTCACACCCGCCGCGTGGCAGGTGCTGACCATGTTCCGGAAGGCGGTGGCGTCACCGAGGCGGCCGGCGATCCGGTAGCTCACGGGCTGGTACGAGGTCCACCACTGCGCGCCCTGGATGTGCTCGGCGGGCGGGGACACCTGGACGTATCCGTACCCGGCCGGGCCGAGGGTGCTGGTGCACTCCTTGGCGACCGAGTCGAATTTCCACTCGAAGAGGACGGCGGTGACGTCCTTGGTGCCGGGTGGGGACGCCTGGGCCACTCCTGTGGGAAGGGTGACCGAGGCCGCCATGCCCGCCGCGAGGACGGATATGGCGGCCAGAGTTCTCCTGGCCATGTGATCTCCTGCACTTCGTCGTGCGGGTGGGGGAGGTGCGGGGACCGGAGGTTGCGGACTGAACAACGCCGGTGTGATCGGGACCGTAGCGCTTGCCGACAAGTTTCAGCAAGATGTCGCAAGAAATTCCAACTCGCTTCGCGGTACGGCCCCTTGGCCCGCCCTCACCCCTGCCCGCCGAGGCACAGGAAGCTCACCCGTTCGGTCAGACGCCCCACCAGACGGTGGTGTCCGCGGGCAGCTTCACCTCGTCGTCCACGACGGTCACCGCACCGTTGGAGACCAGCACCCGCCCGTACGCCGGGACCGTCACGGACGCGGCGCCGGTGTTCGCCGTGCAGACGAAGTCGCCGCGGCGGAAGGCCAGTACGCCCTCGGGTGCCGGCAGCCACTCGACGGCGTCGCCCGCCCCGAGGTCGGCGCGCTCACGCCGCACGGCCAGCGCGGTGCGGTACAGCTCCAGGGTGGAGCCCGCCACTCCCGTCTGCGCCTCGATGCTCAGCTCGCCCCAGCCGGCCGGCTGGGGGAGCCAGCTGCCGCCGTCGCCGAAGCCGTACGAGGAGCCCTCGCGGGTCCACGGGATCGGCACCCGGCAGCCGTCGCGGAATCCGTCCTGCCCGGCGCCCCGGAAGTACGCGGGGTCCTGGCGCACCTCGTCCGGCAGGTCCACGACGTCCGGCAGGCCGAGCTCCTCGCCCTGGTAGAGGTACGCGGAGCCGGGCAGCGCCAGCATCAGCAGGGTCGCGGCCCGCGCCCGCCGCAGTCCGAGCTCACGGTCGCCCGCGGTGCGGATCTGCGTGCCGAGGCCGGCCTCGTTGGCGAAGCGCGTGGCGTGCCGGGTCACGTCGTGGTTGGAGAGCACCCAGGTGGCGGGGGCGCCGACCGGGCGCATCGAGTCCAGGGTGCGGTCGATGACGGAGCGCAGTTCGGCCGCGTCCCAGTAGGTGCCGAGGTACTGGAAGTTGAAGGCCTGGTGCAGTTCGTCGGGGCGCACGTAGTTGGCGGTGCGCTCGATGGTCGGGGTCCACGCCTCGGCGACGAAGATCCTCTCGCCCGCGTACTCGTCGAGGATCGTGCGCCACTGCCGGTAGACGTCGTGCACGCCGTCCTGGTCGAAGAACGGCATGACATCGTTGCCCAGCAGTTTCAGCTGCTCGTGGGATCCCAGGTCCGGCAGGCCCGTGGCCTTCACCAGCCCGTGGGCGACGTCGATGCGGAAGCCGTCGACGCCCATGTCGAGCCAGAAGCGCAGGATCGAGCGGAACTCGTCGCCGACCGCCGGGTGCTCCCAGTTGAAGTCTGGCTGCTCGGGTGCGAAGAGGTGCAGGTACCACTCGCCGGGGGTGCCGTCCGGCTCGGTGACCCGGGTCCACGCCGGGCCGCCGAAGATGGACTCCCAGTCGTTGGGCGGCAGTGCGCCGTCCGGGCCCTTGCCGGGCCGGAAGTGGTAGCGCTCCCGCAGCGGCGAGCCGGGGCCCTCCCGCAGCGCGCGCTTGAACCACTCGTGCTGGTCGGAGGAGTGGTTGGGCACCAGGTCGACGATGATCCGCAGGCCCAGCCCGTGGGCGTCGCGGATCAGCGCGTCGGCGTCCAGGAGGTTGCCGAACATGGGGTCGACGGCGCGGTAGTCCGCGACGTCGTAGCCGGCGTCGGCCTGCGGCGAGGCGTAGAAGGGGCTCAGCCACACGGCGTCGACACCGAGGTCGCGCAGGTACGGAAGTCGGGAACGTACGCCCTCCAGGTCGCCCATGCCGTCGCCGTTGCTGTCGGCGAAGCTGCGCGGATAGACCTGGTAGATCACCGCGTCGCGCCACCAGTCGCGGTGTGCGGCGACGGTGGCGAGAGCGGAGGTCGGGGCCTGGTCGGTGGAGTGCTGGCTCATGGCGTCCTTGATGCGATGGGGGTCCCCCCGGGCGGCCGGGGCCGGGAGCGGGGGGAGCAGTTCGGGTCATGGAAGCGGGTGATGAGGCGGCCGCGACGCCGGCGGGGTCGGATGGGCGTCGCGGCCGCCACCCGCGCGCGGTGCGCGCGGGAGTCCTGGCGTGGCGGGCGTCAGCCCTTGGTGCCGCCCGCCGTCAGGCCGCTCACCAGGTTCTTCTGCACAAGGTAGAAGAAGGCGGAGACGGGTATGGCGACCAGCACCGCCGTGGCGGCCATGAGGTTGCGCTGCGCGTCGTGCTCGCTGACGAAGCTCTGCAGGCCGACGGCGAAGGTGTACTTCGTGTCGGACAGCATGAACGTCGAGGCGAAGGCGACCTCGCCGAACGCGGTGATGAAGCTGTAGAAGGCGGCCACGGCCAGGCCCGGCTTGGCGAGCGGCAGGATCAGCCGCAGGAACGTGCCGAAGGGGTTCAGCCCGTCGACGCGGCCCGCCTCGTCGATCTCGAAGGGGATGGTGTCGAAGTATCCCTTGAGCAGCCAGGCACAGTACGGCACCGCGGTCGAGCAGTAGACCAGGATGAGGCCCAGGTAGCTGTCGATGAGCTGGAGGTCCGACAGGATCTGGTACATCGGCACGATCAGGACGGCGATCGGGAACATCTGGGTGACCAGGAGCACCCACATGAACTTCCGGTAGCCGGGGAAGCGCATGCGGGAGACCGCGTAGCCGGTGGTGGCGGCGACCATGACGCCGATGGCCGAGGTGCCGAGCGAGACGATGAGCGAGGTCTTCATCCACGCGAAGAAGTTCGTGTGCTGAAGCACGAACGCGTAGTTGTCGAACGTCATCTTGTCCCAGATGCGCCCGGGGTGGAGGTAGTCGTCCTTGTCCGGGCCGAGGGACAGGTAGACCAGCCAGGCGATCGGGAAGAGCGCGATCAGGCTCGCGACGATCAGGACGCCGTGGGACACGACGGAGCCGGCGCGGGTGTTCTCTCCCCGCCGGGGACCCCTGCGCGGAGCGTGGCCCGGGGAGACCTGGTCCGCCGGGGCGGACGTCGGAAGGGTCGTGGTGCTCATAGGGCTCCCGCCTCAGATCGCGAGCTGCTGGTCATTGCGGTTCAGCCAGCGGCGGTAGAAGGAGGTGAAGACGATCAGGATGGTCAGCAGCAGGATGCCGTAGGCCGCCGACTGCGCGAAGTCACGCGGCTGCTGGCCGAAGCCCAGGTAGTAGGCCCAGGTGACGAGGATCTGCGCGTCCGGGGCGGTGTTGCCGAACAGCAGGAAGATGACGGCGAACTGGTTGAACGTCCAGATGACGCCGAGGAGCACGACGGTGGAGCTGACGGACCGCAGACCCGGCAGGGTGACGTGCCGGAACCGCTGCCAGGCGTTGGCGCCGTCCATCTCGGAGGCCTCGTACAGGGTGGAGTCGATGGACTGAAGGCCGCCCAGCAGCGAGACCATCATGAACGGCACACCGCACCAGGTGTTGACCATGATCGCGGCGAACCGCTGCCAGAAGGTGTCCTCAAGCCACAGCGGTGTCGGCAGGTGCACCGACTCCAGCACGGAGTTGATGACGCCGCCGTCGGCGAGCATGAAACGCCAGCCGAAGACGGTGACGAACGTCGGCACGGCCCAAGGCAGGACCAGCAGCAGGCGGTAGAAGGTGCGGCCGCGCAGCTTCTGGTTGAGCAGCAGCGCGAGGCCGAGGCCGATGACGTAGTGCAGCGTGACGCAGAGCGCCGTCCACACGATCGTCCAGATGAAGTGCGACCAGAACCGGTCGTACGACGTCGGGCCCCACAGGATGTCGGCGTAGTTGTCGAGGCCGATGAACTCGTAGGTGGCGTCGATGTGGTTGACGCCGATCGTGCGCGCCGAGTTGAGGCTGTTGGCGTCCGTCAGCGTCAGGTAGAGGCCCCGCGCCAGCGGGTAGAGCACCAGCACGCCGAGCACGAGGACCACCGGGGCGATCATCGCGTACGCGTACCAGTACTTCTGGTACGAGTGCCGGATGCGCTCGATCCGGCCTGGCCGGCGCCCGCGGTCACCACGCCGCTCGCCGGTCGCTCTGTCGATGGCGACTGTCATGATTCGACACCTTCTGCAAGTTCAGGAGTAGGTCGCACGCCCGGCCCCCGCGACGGCTCGGCCGGGGCGCACAGGCCGGATGGCCGTCGGATCCGTCCCCCGGTGCAGGCGGATCCGACGGCCACGCGGGGTCACTTCTTGAAGTCGGGGACCAGCTTCGCGATCGCGGTCTCCGCGTTGCTCAGGCCCTTGTCCAGCGACTCCTTGCCGCCGGCGATCTTCGGCAGTTCGGTGTCGAGCGGACCCCACAGCGAGCTGTACTCGGGCAGCGCCGGGCGCGGCTGGGCGGCGGCGAGCACCGTCTGGTAGCCGGCGATGCCCGGGTCGGCCTTGACGTCGGCGGTGTAGGCGTCGTCGCGCGTCGGCAGGGTCGAGTTCTTCAGGGCGATCGTCTCCTGGGACTTCGCCGAGGTCATGAACTTCACGAACTTCAGCGAGGCGTCCTGGTGGGCCTTGTCCGAGCCCGCGTAGACGGAGAGGTTGTGGCCGCCGGTCGGGGCGCCCGCCTTGCCGGTGGAGCCGGCCGGGACGGTGGCGATACCGAGGTTCGCCTTGTCCTTGAAGGCCGAGCCCTTGTAGAAGTTCGTGATCTCCCAGGGACCCTGGACGATCGCGGCGACCTTGCCGTTGACGAACGCGTCCTGGATGTGGGCGTACGCGTCGGCGGTCGTGTCGGCCTTGTGCAGGCCCTTGCCGCTGAACAGGCCCTGCCAGGTCTGGAAGCCCTTCCTGGCCTCGGGCGAGGCGACGGTGATCTTCTTGGCGTCGGCGTCGACCGTGTCGGTGCCCTCGCCGTAGAGGAAGGACTGGGCGTAGTAGGCCTGGGTGGAGCCCCAGTAACCGTCGACGCCCGTCTTCTTCTTCACCGTGGCGGCGGCGGTCTTCAGGTCGGCCCACGTCGTGGGCGCTTCCTTGATGCCGGCCTTCTCGAAGAGCGCCTTGTTGTAGACGAGCGCGAGGGTGTCGGTGACCAGCGGCACGCCGTACGTCTTGCCGTCGTACTTGGCCTGCTCGATCAGGTTGGACTTGAACTTGTCCTGCTCGGCGAGAGCCTCGGTGCCGTCGAGCGGCAGGAAGTAGCTCTTCTTCGCGAAGGCGGGGGTCCAGCCGACCTCGGAGCGCAGCAGGTCCGGGGCGCCCTTGGAGCCGGCGGCGGTGTCGAACTTGTTCTGCGCCTGGTCGAACGGCACGTTGACGTACTTGACCTTGACGTCGGGGTTGGCCTTCTCGAATTCCTTCACGAGGGCCTTGTACGTCGGGGCCTCGTTGGTGGCGTTCGAGGTGTCCCACCACGTGATGGTGGTGGGGCCGTCCGACTTGTCGCCGCTGTCGTCGCCGCCGCACGCCGTCGCCGAAAGGGCGATCGACGCCACCAGAGCGGTGGCCGCTATGCCACGCCGCATGAGATCTCCTTGAGGGTGAAGCCCGAGTGGTTGGGAAGCGGTCCCGCCCGCACCCCTTGCCGACTTGCCGACTGCGCCGTTGCGTCCGCCGGGCGACGTGAACGTAACAGCGTTGTAAGCGGCCACGGAAGAGCTTGCAGCAAAAAACTGCAAGGACCGTCGAGAGTTACGCCGCCGTGACCTCTCGACGGTGGTCCGCGGGCCCCGTACCGGGCCGATCAGCGGACTCCCGGCCGCCTGTGCAAGACTCTGCAAGCTCTTGCCAGGGCAGCCGTATACGAGGATCATCGGCCCGTCAGCGCCTTGCAGGAGCCACCCCTTCCCGCGGCGCACGCGCGGGACGCCGAGCCGACCAGAACACGAGGGAGCCCGATGACGCAGCAGCCCGGAGCGAGCCGTTCAACCGGCCGCGCACGGCGCCTGGTTGGTGGGCAACGGGAGACCCGGCCGGTACAGTCCAATCCCGTGACCACACGGCTTGCCGACATCGCAGCCCAGGCGGGGGTCAGTGAGGCGACTGTCAGCCGCGTCCTGAACGGGAAGCCGGGCGTCGCCGCCACCACCCGCCAGTCCGTCCTGGCCGCCCTCGACGTCCTCGGCTACGAGCGTCCGGTCCGGCTGCGGCAGCGCAGCGAGGGACTGGTGGGGCTGATAACCCCGGAGCTGGAGAACCCCATATTCCCGGCGCTCGCCCAGGTGATCGGCCAGGCGCTGACCCGCCAGGGCTACACCCCGGTGCTGGCCACCCAGACCCCCGGCGGTTCCACCGAGGACGAGCTGACGGAGATGCTCGTCGACCGGGGCGTCGCCGGCATCATCTTCGTCTCGGGACTGCACGCGGACACCTCCGCCGACATGCAGCGCTACGAGCAGCTGCGCGCCCGGGGCGTGCCGTTCGTCCTCGTGGACGGTTTCTCGCCGAAGGTGCAGGCCCCCTTCATCTCGCCCGACGACCGGGCGGCGATGAGCCTCGCGGTCACCCACCTCGTCTCGCTCGGTCACACGAACATCGGTCTCGCGCTCGGCCCGAAGCGGTTCGTGCCGGTGCAGCGCAAGATCGAGGGCTTCGTGCGCACGATGCAGGAGCAGCTGGGCCTGCGCCCCGACGACATCGAGGAGCGGTTCGTCCAGCACTCCCTCTACACCCTGGAGGGCGGCCAGGCGGCGGCCGCCGCGCTCATCGAGCGCGACTGCACGGCCGTGGTGTGCGCCAGCGACATGATGGCGCTGGGCGCGATACGGGCGGCGCGGCAGCTCGGCCTCGACGTGCCGAAGGGCATCTCGGTCGTCGGCTTCGACGACTCGCCCCTCATCGCCTTCACGGACCCGCCGCTCACCACGGTCCGCAAACCGGTGCCGGCCATGGGCCAGGCGGCGGTGCGCACGCTGCTGGAGGAGATCGGCGGGACACCCGCGCCGCACAGCGAGTTCGTGTTCATGCCGGAGCTGGTGGTGCGGGGGTCGACCGCTTCCGCCCCCGGGGACCGGAATCGTCCCTGAGGGGGAGAACCGTCCAGCCCGGGTGCTCCGCGCGGAGCAGGAAATGCGGCCTGAACCCGACCAGGGGATGATCGGTGGGGGAAGGCTTGTCTGGCAGACTCTGTCCTTATGGGTGAGATCACCGTGACGACACTGGAAGGCCGGAAGCAGGCCCCTCCCGAGTCCGTCGCGGACAGCTCCAACGACCGCGCCGGCCGGGCCCTGCTGCGCCGGCTGCGTACCCCGCGCCGCCCCCGATTCTGGTTCGAGATCCTGCTGATCGGTGTGAGCTACTGGACGTACTCGCTGATCCGCAACGCGGTTCCGGAGCAGAGGACGCAGGCGCTGCGCAACACCGACTGGATCTGGCGGGCCGAGCACCAGCTCGGGATCGCCGTCGAGGAGTCGGTCAACCACGCCGTGAACTCGGTGACATGGCTGATCGTCGGGATGAACTACTACTACGCGACGTTGCACTTCGTGGTCACGCTGGGTGTTCTCGTGTGGCTCTACCGCAGCCACCCCGGCCGGTACGCGGCGACGCGCACGGCGCTCTTCGCGACGACCGCCGTCGCCCTGGTCGGCTACTACTTCTATCCGCTCGCCCCGCCCCGGCTGATGGGCGGCACCTTCGTCGACACGGTCCTGGTCCACCAGACCTGGGGCTCCATGGCGTCGGGTGACCTGAAGAACATGTCGAACCAGTACGCGGCGATGCCCTCGATGCACATCGGCTGGTCCCTGTGGTGCGGTCTCACGATCTTCGCCCTGGCCTCCGCTCCCTGGGCCCGCGTCCTCGGCCTGCTCTACCCGGCGGCCACCCTGGTGGTCATCGTCGCCACGGCCAACCACTTCTGGCTGGACGCGGTGGGCGGCATGATCTGCCTGGCCTTCGGCTTCGTGGTCGCGGGAGCCTGGTACGGCGCCCTGCCGTACACCCTGCCGCGCCGGGTACCGGAGCCGGGCAGGCCGCTGCGGCGGCCCCTGAAGGCCTGACCGGGACTCGCTGACCCCGGGTTCGCCGCCGTCGGTCCGTCTCGCGTCCGGCGGTCCGTGTCCCCGGCGTCACCCTCCGTAGAACAGTTCGTCCACCACGGCCCGTGCCCGTCGCGTCGTACGCCGGTAGCCCTCCAGCAGGTCTCCGACGTGCCCGCTCTCGTACCCCAGGTACCGGCCCACGGCGGCCAGCTCCCGCCCGTCCGACGGGAAGGTGTCCCCGGCCCGTCCCCGCACGAGCATCACCGCGTTGCGGACCCGGGTCGCCAGCACCCACGCCTCGTCCAGGATCCCCGCCTCCTCCTGGGGCAGGAGGCCCGCGGCGCACGCGGCGGCGAGCGCGGCCCGCGTCCGGGTCGTGCGCAGCGCCGGCTCGGTGTGCCCGTGCCGCAGCTGCAGGAGCTGGACCGTCCACTCCACGTCGGACAGGCCGCCGCGGCCGAGCTTGGTGTGCAGGGTCGGGTCGGCGCCGCGCGGCATCCGCTCCGACTCCATGCGGGCCTTGAGCCGGCGGATCTCCCGTACGGCGTCGTCGCCGAGGCCGTCCGCCGGGTACCGCAGCGGATCTATCAGGTCGATGAAGCGGCGCCCGAGGTCCTCGTCGCCGGCGACGGGCTCGGCGCGCAGCAGGGCCTGCGACTCCCAGCCGAGGGACCAGCGGCGGTAGTAGGCCGCGTAGGAGTTGAGGGTCCGGACCAGGGGTCCCGACTTGCCCTCGGGCCGCAGGTCCGCGTCGATGAGCAGCGGCGGATCCGAGCTCGGCAGCTGGAGCAGCCGCCGCATCTCGGAGACGACGGCGTTCGCGGCGCGCGAGGCCTCCTGTTCGTCGACGCCCTCCCGGGGCTCGTGCACGAACAGTACGTCCGCGTCGGACCCGTAGTTGAGCTCGTGGCCGCCGAACCGGCCCATCCCGATCACGGCGAAGCGGGTGGGCAGCGTCTCCCCCCACCCGTCCCGCACGACCGCGCGCAGCGTCCCGGAGAGGGTGGCCGCGGTGAGGTCCGAGATCGCGGCGCCGACCCGGTCCACGAGCGCCCCCTGGTCGGCCACGGCCGGGGTCTCCTCGGTGCCGTAGGAGGCGACGATGTCGGCGGCCGCCGTGCGGAACAGTTCGCGGCGGCGCACCCCGCGCGCGGCCGTGACCGCCTGTTCGCCGCCGGGGGCCCGGCCGACCGCGGCGAGGATCTCCTGCTCCAGATGGGCGCGGGACCTGGCCTCCAGTCCGCCCGCGGCGCCGTCGCCGAGCAGCGCGACGGCTTCCGGGGCGCGCATCAGCAGGTCGGGCGCGAGCCGTCCCGCGGACAGCACCCGCGCCAGGTTCTCGGCGGCGGCCCCCTCGTCCCGGAGCAGCCGCAGATACCAGGGCGTCTTGCCCAACGCGTCCGACACCTTGCGGAAGTTGAGCAGTCCGGCGTCCGGGTCCGCGGAGTCCGCGAACCAGCCGAGCAGCACCGGCAGCAGGGTCCGCTGGATGGCGGCCTTGCGGGTGACGCCGGAGGCCAGTGCCTCCAGGTGGCGCAGGGCGGCGGCGGGATCGGCGTACCCGAGCGCGACGAGCCGTTCGCGCGCCGCGTCCGGGCTCAGCCGGGCCTCGCCGGGCGCGAGTTGGGCGACGGCGTCGAGCAGCGGCCGGTAGAAGAGCTTCTCGTGGAGCCGTCGTACGACGGAGGCGTGCCGCTTCCACTCGCGGTGCAGTTCGGTGACCGGGTCGGTGCGCAGTCCGAGCGAGCGTCCGATGCGCCGCAGGTCGGCCTCGCCCTCGGGCACGAGGTGGGTGCGCCGCAGCCGGTAGAGCTGGATGCGGTGTTCCATGGTCCGCAGGAAGCGGTAGGCGGCGTCGAGCTGCACCGCGTCGGCGCGGCCCACGTAGCCGCCCGCGGCCAGCGCCTTCAGGGCGTCCAGCGTGGTCCCGCTGCGCAGTGACGTGTCGGCCCGTCCGTGCACCAACTGCAGGAGCTGCACGGCGAATTCGACGTCCCGCAGGCCGCCGGGGCCGAGCTTCAGCTCGCGGTCGACCTCGGCGACGGGGATGTTCTCCACGACGCGGCGGCGCATCTTCTGCACGTCGGGGACGAAGTTCTCCCGTTCGGCGGCGTGCCAGACGAGGGGGGCGAGGGTGGCGACGTACTCCTCGCCGAGCGCGAGGTCCCCGGCCACCGGCCGTGCCTTCAGCAGCGCCTGGAACTCCCAGGTCTTGGCCCACCGCTGGTAGTAGGCGAGGTGGCTGCTCAGGGTGCGTACCAGCGGGCCGTTGCGGCCCTCCGGGCGCAGGTTGGCGTCGACGGGCCAGATGGTGCCCTCGACGGTGGACTCGGAGCAGATCCGCATCATGTGCGAGGCGAGGCGGGTGGCCGCCTGGATCGCCTTGCCCTCGTCCGCGCCGTCCGCCGGCTCCCCGACGAAGATCACGTCGACGTCGGACACGTAGTTCAGCTCGTGGCCGCCGCACTTGCCCATCGCGACGACCGCGAGCCGGCACAGCGCGCCGTCGTCGGGCGCCGCGGCCCGGGCGATCTCGAGCGCCGCGCGCAGCGTCGCCGTCGCGAGGTCGGCGAGCTCGGCGGCGGTCTGGGCGATGTCGGTGGTGCCGCAGACGTCCCGCGCGGCGATGGACAGCAGGCAGCGCCGGTAGGCGACACGCAGCGCGGCGGGGTCGTCCGCCTCCGCGAGGCCCCGCTCGAACTCCTCCACTCCCGGATGGAGGTCCCGCGGCTCGTACATCACGAGGGCCTGCCAGTCCCGCGGGTGGCGGGCGAGGTGGTCGGCGAGCGCGGCGGAGGCGCCGAGCACCCCGAGCAGCCGGTCCCGCAGCGGTTTGGACGCGATGAGCGTGTCCAGCAGCTCCCGCTGGGCGGTGTGGCCGTCCTGCGCCTCGACGAGCCGGACCAGCCCGAGCAGCGCGAGATCGGGGTCGGCGGTCGCGCCCAGCGCGTCGAGCAGCACGGGATCGGTCCTGACGGGCGCCAGCTCGGCGCCGTCCAGGAGCCGCTCGGCGGCGGACGGGTCGGTGAAACCGTGCCGCAGCAGCCGAGTGAAGGTACTGCTTCTGCGCCCCGGCGCCGTCATGCTCGGCCTCCTGTCGGATCAAGGTCGTACGGCCTTGAGCCTAACCGCAGCGGCCGGTGGCGGCTGCGGGGCGGGCACCCGCGAACCGGGTGGGTCCCTTCGGCGCAAGCGGTGGCGCGGCGGGCCGTCCTGGGCTTCGGTGAGGGGGAACCGTCCGGCCGGACGCGAGGGCGCCCCGGCCGGCGTGCGACGAAGGGATGCATTTGTGGACATGACCCTCGAAGTGATCGTGCTGCCGGTCACCGACGTGGACCGGGCCAAGGAGTTCTACCGCGACAAGGTCGGCTTCCACGTCGATCTGGACGGCGAGGTGATGGAGGGGGTGCGGATCGTCCAGCTGACGCCGCCGGGCTCGGGGTGTTCCATCGCGCTCGTCGACGGACTGCCGATCCCGACCGGGACGCCGCGGCCGGGGACGTACCACGGCATGCAGCTGTGCGTGGAGGACGCGAAGGCCGCGTACGAGGAGCTGCGGGCGCGCGGCCTCGACGTCAGCGAGCCGCAGTCGTTCGCGCCGCAGGACGGTGCCACGTTCATGTACTTCACCGATCCGGACGGCAACGGGTGGGCGATCCAGGAGTACCGGCAGCGGGCGGCGAAGCCGCTGCACAGGGTATTGGCGGAGCTGGCGGCCGGGCGGCAGTAGTTCACCCGCTCTTCACCCCTCGGGTTGGGGGACGTGGGCCACGGGAATATTGGCGTGTGCATGCTCTGTCCGCACCGCTCCCGTCCTCGTCCCCCACACCGGAGGTCTGAAGTGTCCGGCAGAACCGTGTACCACCGCAGCCGTGCCCTCGTGGCGTCCGCCCTGGCCCTCGCCGCCGCGGCGGCCGGGCTCTGGACCGGGTTCGGCGGCTCGTCCCCCGCGCGGGCCGCCGCCGGGGTCCCGACCCCGGACCACGTGGTCGTCGTGGTCTTCGAGAACCACGCCTACAGCCAGGTGATCAACTCCTCCAGCGCGCCGTACATCAACTCGCTCAGGGCCGGCGGCGCCAACCTCTCCCAGTCGTACGCGGAGACGCACCCGAGCCAGCCCAACTACTTCGCCCTCTTCTCCGGCTCCACACAGGGCATCACGAGCGACAGCTGCTACACGCCCGCCTTCTCCTCCGCGCCCAACCTCGCCTCCGAGCTGATCGCGGCGGGCAAGAGCTGGGCGAGCTTCAACGAGGGGCTGCCCAGCCAGGGTTCGACGACGTGCAGCAGCGGCAGGTACGCGCGCAAGCACAACCCCTGGTTCGGCTTCCGCAACGTGCCGACGTCCACGGCGAAGACGTTCGCCCAGTTCCCGACGGACTACGCGACGCTGCCCCAGGTCTCCTTCGTCGTCCCCGACCTGTGCAGCGACATGCACGACTGCTCGGTGTCCACCGGCGACACCTGGCTGAAGAACAAGCTGGGCGCGTACGCGACCTGGGCCAGGACCCACAACAGCCTCCTCGTCGTCACCTTCGACGAGGACAACCGGCTCAGCGGCAACCGGATCCCGACGGTGCTGTACGGGCAGCAGGTGACGGCCGGCGCGACCTCGTCGACCACCTACAACCACTACGACCTGCTCCGCACCCTGGAGGACATGCACGGCCTCCCGCACGCGGGCAACGCGGCCTCCGCGAAGGACATCACCGGGATCTGGACGTCCTGACGTGTACGTAGCGGACAGCCGGGCCGGCACCCCGGCCAAGGCGTCCGCGGCCGCCGCCGCCCGGCCCCGCGCCGGGCGGCGGCGCACCGCGGTCGCCCCCACGGTGCTCGCCCTCGGCACGGTCAGCCTGATCACGGACGTCTCGTCGGAGATGGTGACGGCGGTGCTGCCGCTGTACCTGGTGGCGGGCCTCGGCCTGTCACCGCTGGGCTTCGGGCTGCTGGACGGGATCTACAACGGGTTCTCGGCGCTGGTCCGGCTGGCCGGCGGGCATCTCGCCGACCGAGGGGGCGGCCGCCACAAGTGGGTGGCGGGCTTCGGCTACGGCCTGTCGGCGGCCTGCAAGCCACTGCTCCTGCTGGCCCACACGCTGACCCCGATCGGCCTGATCCTGGCGGTCGACCGCACGGGCAAGGGCCTGCGCACGGCGCCGCGCGACGCTCTGATCTCCCTGTCGAGCCCGCCGGGGACACGGGGGCGCGCCTTCGGCGTCCACCGGGCCATGGACACGGCGGGCGCCCTGCTGGGCCCCCTGGTCGCCTTCCTGATCCTGCGGGCGACGGTCGACGGCTACGACGCGGTGTTCACCGTCAGCTTCTGTGTCGCCGTGCTGGGCGTCCTGGTGCTGGTCCTGTTCGTACCGGGGGGTTCACCCGGGGCGGGGGCCCCCGGCACGGGGCCTCCGCGGGCGGGCTCCCTCCCGGCCGACGGCTGCGGCGGCGGCGACGGCGGCGGCGGGGAAACCGGGACACCCGCTTCCGGAACCTCGGGGGCCGCCGCGCCCCGGCCCACGCTGCGGGCCGCGCTGGGGCTCCTCCGGGAGCGCGGCCTGCGCCGCATCACCCTGTGCGCCCTGCTGCTCGGCCTCGCCACGGTCAGCGACTCCTTCGTGTACCTGCTGCTCCAGCGGCGCCTCGGCGTGGCGGACCGCTGGTTCGCCCTGCTGCCGCTCGGCACCGCGGCCGCGTTCCTGCTGCTGGCCGTCCCGCTCGGCCGGCTCGCCGACCGGGCCGGCCGGTGGCGGGTGTTCCTGGCGGGCCACGGCGCCCTGCTCCTCGCGTACGGCCTGCTGCTCTCCTCCTGGCACGGGGCCGCGCTGCCGTACGCCGTGCTCCTCCTGCACGGCGGCTTCTACGCGGCCACCGACGGCGTACTGATGGCCGCCGCGTCGGACAGCGTCCCGGAGTCCCTGCGCTCCTCCGGGCTCGCCCTCGTGCAGAGCGGGCAGGCGCTGGCCCGGTTCGTCTGCTCGCTCGGCTTCGGCGCGGCCTGGACGGCGTGGGGCGACCGTACGGCGCTCACCTCGTCGGCCGTGGCGCTGGCCGTCTGCGTCCTGTGCTCGCTCCGTCTGCGCCCCACGGCGACCCTTCCGGAAGGCCCCGCATGACCCGCATGACCCCGCGCAGCCGTGTCCTCGTCCTGGCCCTCTCCCTCGTCCTGCTGGCGGGCGTCGCCACGGCCTCCGTACTGCACGCCTCGGCCCGCGCCGACCGCCGGGACCGGGCGCGGCCCGGCGGTCCGCGGATCACCGCGGGCCCGGTCGCGCTGGCCGGCGCGGGCCCCCGCATGGTGTTCCGGAACATGGCGTGGGGCCCCCACCGCGACGAGCTGACGGCGGTGCCGGCGTCGGCCCCGGCGGGCCCGCGGACGGCGTCGAAGGTGACGTGCCTGCGCTTTCACGCGGCCGCGGGCACGGGCGTCTGCCTCCAGGCGGTCCGCGGCGCCGTCCAGGACACGTACCGGGCGGTGATCCTCGACGCCGGCCTGCACGAGAAGGCCCGCTACGACGTGCCCGGCATCCCGTCCCGGGCGCGGGTCTCGCCCAGCGGCCGCTTCGCCGCCTGGACGGCGTTCGTGGGCGGCGACTCGTACGCGGGGACGGACTTCTCGACCCGCGCGGCGATCGTCGACACGCGCACGGGCCGGTTCACGCCGTCGCTGGAGACGTTCCGGATCGTCAGGGACGGCCGCCCGTACCGGGCGGCGGACGTCAACTTCTGGGGCGTCACCTTCGCCGCCGACGACCGGCACTTCTACGCGACGCTCGCGACGAAGGGGAAGACCCACCTGGTCCGGGGCGACCTGCGCACGGGCACGGTCACCACGCTGCGTACGAACGTGGAGTGCCCGTCCCTCTCCCCCGACGGCAGGCGCGTCGCGTTCAAGAAGCGGGTGGCGGGCCGCCCCGCGGACGCCCCCTGGCGCCTGTACGTCCTCGATCTGCGCACGATGCGCGAGACCCCGCTCGCCGAGTCCCGCAGCGTCGACGACCAGGCCGTCTGGCAGGGCGGTCACACCCTGGTCTACGCACTCCCCGGCGACTACGGGGCCGACCTCTACGCGGTCCCGTCCGACGGCACGGGGACGCCGCGCCGCATCAGCGCCGCGGCCGTGTCACCTGCGTTCCTGCCCTGACCGCGCGGCGCTCCTCGGCCGGCGTCCGCGAGCACCGCCCGGATCACGTGCCGGGCGTTGCCCGCCATCGCCGGGTTCGTGGTGCGGTGGTGCGGCAGCGCGATCAGGGCCTGCGAGAGCGTCCGCGCCCGGCCGCTCGTCCAGGACGCGTCGTCCACGCCGAGCGCCTCGCGGAAGACCTTCCGGCCCTCGGCGGGCAGCAGGTTCCACGCCGGGAACAGGTCGCAGGCCGGATCGCCCACCCCCATGCACCCGAAGTCGATCACCGCTGTCAGTCTGCCTCCGTCCACCAGCAGGTTGCCCGGCATCAGATCGGCGTGCAGCCACACCGGCGGCCGGTCCCGGTCCGGGATCCGCAGCGCGTCCTCCCACACGGCGGTGACGGCGTCGCAGTCGACGCCCTCCTCGGGGATCCCGCGCAGCGCCGCGACCGCCGCCCGCGTCTCCTCGTCGAGCGAGGCGAGCGGTCCGCCGCGGTGGGCCGGGGGCGCCCCCGGCAGAGTGACGGCCCGCATCGCCGCGACGAAGGCGGCCAGGTCCCGGGCCAGCCCCTCGGGTTCGGTCAGCGCGCCCGCCTCGGGGTTCTCCCCCGCCAGCCACCGGTGCACCGTCCAGGGCCAGGGAAAGCCCTCGGCCGGCTCACCGGCCCCCAGCACCTCGGGGATGGCCGTGGGCAGCCGGGCCGCCAGACGGGGCAGCCACTCCTGCTCCCTGGACACGTCCCCGGCTCCGCCCGGAATCAGCGGCAGCCGTACCACCATGTCCTCGCCGAGCCGGTACATCGCGTTGACCGTCCCCCCGGACGGAACCCGCTCCACGGCCAGATCGGCCCACCCCGGAAACCGCCCGGCGACCAGCCGCCGCACGAGCGCCTCGTCGACGTCCCACTCCCGCCCTGTGCCCATGAGGCGTCATCCGACCGCAGGTCACGGACGGGCGTCAAACACTTTCCGGGACGCACACGGGGCCGACGGTCCGTGACCGTCGGCCCCGTGGCCGTCCGCGGAGGCGGGGCCCGCGGCCCGCGCCTACAGCACCGGCAGGTTCTTCCGCAGCTCGAACGCGGTGACCTCGGAGCGGTACTCCTCCCATTCCGACTTCTTGTTGCGCAGGAAGAAGTCGAAGACGTGCTCGCCGAGGGTCTCGGCGACGAGTTCGCTGCGCTCCATGAGCGTCAGGGCCTCGCCCAGGTTCTGCGGGAGGGGCTCGATGCCCAGGGCGCGGCGCTCCGCGTCGCGCAGGGCCCAGACGTCGTCGTCGGCGCCCGGCGGCAGCTCGTAGCCCTCCTCGATGCCCTTGAGACCGGCGGCCAGGAGCAGGGCGTACGCCAGGTACGGGTTCGTGCCGGAGTCGAGGGAGCGGACCTCGACGCGGGCCGAGCCGGTCTTGCCGGGCTTGTACATCGGGACGCGAACCAGCGCGGAGCGGTTGTTGTGGCCCCAGCAGATGTACGAGGGGGCCTCGCCGCCGGCGCCCGCCGTGCGCTCCGAGCCGCCCCAGATGCGCTTGTACGAGTTCACCCACTGGTTGGTGACCGCCGAGATCTCCGCCGCGTGCCGCAGCAGGCCCGCGATGAAGGAGCGGCCGACCTTGGAGAGCTGGTACTCCGAGCCGGACTCGTAGAACGCGTTGCGGTCGCCCTCGAAGAGGGAGAGGTGGGTGTGCATGCCGGAGCCGGGGTGCTCGGAGAAGGGCTTCGGCATGAAGGTCGCCTGCACGCCCTGCTCCAGTGCCACCTGCTTCATGACCAGGCGGAACGTCATGATGTTGTCCGCCGTGGACAGCGCGTCGGCGTACCGCAGGTCGATCTCCTGCTGGCCCGGCGCGCCCTCGTGGTGGGAGAACTCGACGGAGATGCCCATCGACTCCAGCATGGTGATCGCCTGGCGGCGGAAGTCCATGCCCACGTTCTGCGGGGTGTGGTCGAAGTAGCCGGAGTTGTCGGCGGGGGTGGGCCGCGACCCGTCCAGCGGGCGGTCCTTCAGCAGGAAGAACTCGATCTCGGGGTGGGTGTAGAAGGTGAACCCGAGGTCGGAGGTCTTGGCGAGGGCACGCTTGAGGACGTAGCGCGGGTCCGCGAAGGACGGCGAGCCGTCCGGCATCAGGATGTCGCAGAACATCCGCGCCGTGCCGGGGGCCTCCGCACGCCACGGCAGCACCTGGAACGTCGACGGATCCGGCTTGGCGATCATGTCCGACTCGTAGACCCGGGCGAAGCCCTCGATCGCGGAACCGTCGAACCCGATGCCCTCGTCGAAGGCCTGCTCCAGCTCGGCCGGGGCCACGGCCACCGACTTCAGGAAGCCGAGCACGTCCGTGAACCAGAGGCGTACGAACCGGATGTCACGCTCCTCCAGTGTCCGGAGCACGAACTCCTGCTGCTTGTCCATCTTCCGCTTCCACCCATCCTTGCTGGTCAGGCCGCCTGCTCCCACGCCTCGGGGACGATCGGAGCACAGGAGCATCCCACCACAACACCATTTCGTGCGCGTTGCGGACCTTGATCGGCAGGCCGACCATGGTCTGAACGTCTCGCGTACGGACGGTGCACTGCGCTGCTGCCCATACTGCCTGCTCATCCGGGTCCGGCGATACCGAGGAACGGGCCCGGTCCGCATCCGGCGGCGGCGGCACCGGAGCACCTCCGGACATTCCCGGGACCTGCACTCCGTACCCCGCCCGCATTCCCACTACGATCAGCAAACCCGACCGTCCCACATCCGCCAGCCCCCGAAGGACTCGCCATGGGTTCCGCCAAGAACAGCACCAACGCCTCGCGCAAGGAGCGGATAGAGGAGATGCGCCGCGCCGAGCGTTCCCGCGAGCGCCGCAGCCGGATCCTCACCATCGGTGCGAGCGTGCTCATCGTCGCGGGTCTCGCCGTGGGCGGGACGTACCTCATCACCTCGCAGTCCGACAAGGACGGCTCCAGCGACTCGAAGGGGACGTCGGGGCACTTCGTCACCGGCAAGGACGGGGTGAAGACCTGGAAGGGCACCCTCGGCCGCACCCACGTCACGAAGACGGTGAAGTACCCGATGGAGCCCCCGGTCGGCGGCGACCACAACCAGGTGTGGATGAACTGCAACGGCGACGTCTACACCAAGGCGATCGGCAACATGAACGCCGTGCACTCGCTGGAGCACGGCGCGGTCTGGGTGACGTACAACGCCAAGGCACCGGAAGCCGACGTGAAGGCGCTCGCGGCGAAGGTCAAGAAGACCCCGTACACGCTGATGAGCCCCGTCGAGGACCAGAAGGACCCGATCATGCTCAGCGCCTGGGGCAAGCAGCGCACGGTCAAGGGCGCGAGCGACCCGAACGTCGAGAAGTTCTTCGCGGAGTACGTGCAGGGCAAGCAGACGCCCGAGCCGGGGGCCGCCTGCACCAACGGACTGGCGAAGTGAGCGGTACGAAGCGGACGGGCTGGATCGCGGGGGCCGCGGCAGCCGCGCTCGTCACCGCCGGGGCGATCACGTACGCGGTCGCGGACGGCGGCGACCCGGGCACGAGCACGCCCGTCGCGGAATCCGCCGACGCGGGCTTCGCGCGGGACATGGCCGTGCACCACCAGCAGGCCGTCGAGATGTCGTACATCGTGCGCGACCGCACCGAGGACGAGGAGGTGCGGCGCCTCGCGTACGACATCGCGCAGACCCAGGCCAACCAGCGCGGCATGCTGCTGGGCTGGCTCGACCTGTGGGAGCTGCCGAAGGTCTCCGCCGACCCGCCCATGACGTGGATGGACATGGGCGGCATGGCCTCCGGCAAGGACGGCGCGCTGATGCCGGGGATGGCGACCAACGCCGAGATGGACGGCCTCCGCGAGAAGAGCGGCAAGGACGCCGAGGTCACCTACCTGCGGCTGATGTACGCCCACCACGCGGGCGGTGTGCACATGGCCCAGGGCTGCGCGCGGAAGTGCGAGGTCGGCGTCGAACGGCGGCTCGCCAAGGGCATGGTCGCGGGGCAGCGGTCCGAGATGGATCTCATCTCCGGCATGCTGAAGGAGCGCGGCTCCGCCCCGCCGGCCTGACGGGACCTGCCGGGTCCAACGGATTTCACGGACCCACCGGACCGATCAGGCGCACCGGCCGGGCTCCGGACCCGCCGGACCACCGGCGCGTCGAACCGACCGGTGCCGGACTCCGTGCAGACGGGACCGACCGGACTCCCGTGCGGAATGCGGCACATGACGGGCATGGCGCCCAATTCCCTTACGCATACGGTTCCTTGGGGGCTTCTTGGCCCCCGCATTCCCCTGGCATGAACGCTTCGTCGCGAGAGTGACCACTGCGTGATCCACTCCCTTGTGCCGCCTTGCCGCACAGGGATCCACGCAGTCACGAACCGGCCACTACATGCGACGAACCGCATCGCAGGGGGTTTCATGAGATCCAACCGCGCCACAGCGCGCGCCGGAGTGAGCCTGGCAGCGACACTGCCGCTCCTCGCCGGTGCGCTGGCGCTCGGCATACCCGCGGCCCGGGCCGCGGACGGCCCGGCCCGCGACACCCTCACCGGCACCAAGCCCGCCTGGGCCACGGCCGCGGCGGACAAGGGAGCCGCCGCCGACGGCTCCCGGGTGTCCGCCCGGGTCTACCTCGCCGGCCGGGACGCCTCCGGTCTGGCCGCGTACGCCAGGGCCGTGTCCGACCCCGCATCGGCCTCGTACGGCAGGTACCTGAGCGCCGGTCGGGCGCAGGCGCGCTTCGGCGCGACGAAGGCACAGGTGGCCGGGGTGACCTCCTGGCTGAGGTCGGCGGGCCTCGAAGTCACCGGCACGACACGGCACTACGTCTCGGTGACGGGTGACGTGGCCGCCACCGAAAAGGCCTTCGGCACACAGCTGCACAACTACGCCAAGGGCGGGAAGACCTACCGCGCGCCGACCCGGACGGCCTCCGCGCCGGCGGCACTGAACGGCGCCGTGCTGACCGTCACCGGTCTGGACAGCGCCCCGCACAAGGCCACCCACCAGGACCAACTCCCGCCGCCGGACGCCGTGTTCCGCAACGCCGGACCGTTCTCCTCGTACCACGGCTCGAACATCGCGAGCACGCTGCCGTCCGCGTACGGCAAGAAGATCCCGTACGCCGTCAAGGGGTACACCGGCAAGCAGCTGCGCGCCGCCTACGGGGCCGGCCCGCGGACCGGAAAGGGGGTGCGGGTCGCCATCACCGACGCGTACGCCTCGCCGACCATCGCCTTCGACGCGGCCACCTACGCGAAGAAGCACGGTGACGCCAAGTACCGCGGCAGCCAGCTGCGTCAGGTGCTGCCGGGGACCTACACGAAGACCGAGGAGTGCGGGGCCTCGGGCTGGTACGGCGAGGAGACCCTCGACGTCGAGGCCGTGCACGCGGTCGCGCCCGGCGCGGACATCACGTACGTCGGTGCCGCCTCCTGCTACGACGACGATCTGCTCGACTCACTGAACAGAATCGTCGACGGGCACCTGGCCGACCTCGTCTCCAACTCGTGGGGCGACATCGAGGCCAACGAGACGCCGGACATCGCGGCCGCCTACGACCAGGTGTTCCAGTTCGGCGCGGTCGAGGGCATCGGCTTCTACTTCTCCTCGGGCGACAACGGCGACGAGGTCGCCAACACCGGCACGAAGCAGGTCGACACCCCGGCCAATTCGGCCTGGGTGACGGCCGTCGGCGGTACCTCGTTGGCGGTCGGCAAGCACGACACGTACCTCTTCGAGACCGGCTGGGGCACCGAGAAGGCGAACCTGTCGGCCGACGGCAGGAGCTGGACGGGCTTCCCCGGCACGTTCACCTCGGGCGCGGGCGGCGGCACCAGCCGGACCGTGTCGCAGCCCTTCTACCAGAAGAGCGTCGTGCCGAGCGCACTCGCCGAGGCGAACGGGACGACCGCCATGCGGACCGTGCCGGACATCGCGGCGATCGCCGACCCCAACACCGGCTTCAGGGTCGGCCAGACGCAGACCTTCCCGGACGGGTCGCAGCAGTACGACGAGTACCGGATCGGCGGCACCTCGCTCGCCGCGCCGGTGATCGCGGCCGTCCAGGCCCTCGCCCAGGAGGCGCGCGGCGGCAAGCCCATCGGCTTCGCCAACCCGTCGATCTACGCGAAGTACGGCTCGAAGGTGTACCACGACGTGACGGACCGCCCGACGGGGTCCCGGCTCGCCGTGGCACGCGTGGACTTCGCCAACGGCTACGACGCGTCGGAGGGGTTGCTCACCTCCGTCCGCAGCCTCGGCAAGGACAGCTCCCTCAAGGCCGTGAAGGGGTACGACGACGTCACCGGCGTCGGCTCGCCCGCCGCCGGGTACGTCGACTCGTACCGGTCGCGCTGACGCGCCGTCACCATGCGCGGCGCCCGCTCCTCCTGGGGGGCGGGCGTCGCCGTGTCGGGTGGGATCAACTGGTTCGCTCTGCTCTCAGGTGGGTCCGGTGGCCAGTACCGCGGCCGCGACGTCCTCGGGGCGGTCGAGCATGAGGAAGTGTCCGGAGGGGCCGCGCGTGACGCGGAACGTGGCGTCCAGCCGTGCGGCCAGGGCCCGTTGCCGGGTCACCCAGCGTCCGGAGCGGGCCGCGAGGACGGTGCCGGGTGCCGCGGCGGCGGCCAGGACCGTGACCGGGGCGGCCGGGAGCGGCGAGCGCCGCCGCAGGGCCGCCAGTTCAACCGCCTCGTCGCGGTAGGTGGCGTTCTCGGCCAGGACCGCGTGCAGCGAGCGGCTGGTGGAGTACGCGCTCCTGACCAGGTCGTACGGGGCGGGGTCGCCGGCCGCCGCGCGTCCGGCTCGCACCACCGCGCTCCGCAGCGCGGGGCCGAGGGCCCGCGGCAGGCCCACCGTGGCGAGCAGCGTGCCGCACGCGCGCGTGCACGCGTCGCGCGCGGCACGCGCCCTGCGGGGGCCCGGCGTCTCCTCGACAGCGGCGTCGAGCAGGACCAGGCCCGCCGTACGGGCCGGGTGGAGCCGGGCGAACGCCTCCGCGTGGAAGCCCGCGAGGGAGTGTCCGGCGACGGTCACCGGGGCGTCGAACCCGAGCGCGTCCAGGACCCGCGCGATACGCCGCGCCTCTGCGGTCAGCGTGGGCCACGTGCGCGCGGGTCCGCTGAGCCCCAGTCCGGGGCGGTCGAACCGTACGACCGTGCGGTGCGGGGCGAGCAGGGGCACGACCGGATCCCAGTCGAACCAGGCCAGTCCGAGGCCCGCGCTCAGGACGCAGACAGGCCCGTCTCCGTCCACCCGGACGTGGTGGGGTACGCCTTCGACGCGCACGAAGCGCACGCACGTCATCGCCCCGCCCGTCCCGTCTCCGGGACAAGCCGCCGGGCGCGGGGCACGGCCTGGGCCTGCGGGGCGGGCCGGGCGAGCGAAACCCCGAGGACCCCCAGCCACACCGCGATCAGGCCCAACTGGGCACGCTGGGCGAGCCCGAGCGACCAGTCGGCGTGGTCCGCCTCCAGCGCGGCGACGGCGGCCAGGGTCCAGACCGTCGCCACCAGTTCGAGGGCGACGAGGGGCGGGCCGAGGCGGGCGAGGGGCGAGGGTGCGGGTTCGGGTGCGGGTTCGGGTTCGGGTGTGGGTGCGGCGCGGGGGGCCGCATGGCGGGCCGCCCGGGTGAGGGCCGCCATGGCCGCGAGCGCGCAGCACAGGGCGAGCGCGCTGCTCATGGTGTGCGCCAGGTGGGTCACCGGTACGAGTCCCGCGTGCTCCCGCTCGGCGCAGCGGCGGTCCACGGTCGCCGCGCAGCTCAGGGGCAGGCGTGAGTCGACCGCGGTGGCCGCGCCGAAGAGCAACAGGGCCGTCCAGCCGGCGGTCGCCCAGCGGCTGGGGCGCGGCAGCCGCAGCAGCGCCCAGAGGCCGCCGGCCCACAGGAGGGTCCCGGCGACCAGGTCCGTCGTCCGGAACAGTCCGCCTCGGGGCTGGTCCTGCGCGGCCAGCTCACTGACGTAGGTCCGCGTCGGCGCCAGGCCGGTCGGCAGGACGGCCTCCAGCGCCCACGCGGTGTACGTGAGCATGCCCAGCACGACGAGCAGGGCGACGGCGCGGCGGTCCCTTCGGCCCGGGCGGTCCGGGAGGCCCCGGTGGTGCGGGATGCCCCGGTGGTCCCGGTGGCCCCGGTGGTCCCGGCGGGACGGGGGTGGCGGGGGTGGCGGCGTCGTCATGGGGCACATGATCGACGCGTCGGGAGCGGTGTGCACGTCGGCCGGGGTACGCGGGCGGTGGTTTCGGGGGCGGGGACGGGGCGGTGCATCCGCCTGTCGCAGATCGGGCACAGAGGTCCGCCGGAAGGTCCCCGCCGGTTACGTGCCCGGTCTGCGACAGGCATCTGATGTACCGCCCCGTCCCCTCTCCCCGGACGGCGGCTGCGGGTCTCGTTCCGGGAGAGGTTGCGGGAATGGTCCCCCGCCGTCTCATGGGCGGGAGCTTCCCCGGACCGTCCGACGCCGGCTGCGGGCCTCGTTCCGGGAAAGGTTCCGAGAAAGGTCCCTTGCCGTTTCACGGGCGGCAGCTTCCCCGGACCGTCCGACGGCGGCTACGGGCCTCGTTCCGGGAAAGGTTGCGGGCTCCTCGGCGACAGCTTCCCCGGGGTCAGCGGTGGGCCGATTCCCGGTGCTGGGGGACGTGCGCCGCGATCAGCCGGCCCGTACCCGGACCGTCCGCCGGAACCAGGGCGCGTCGCCGGTCGACGGCGTACGCCACCCCCGCGACCCCCAGACCCAGCACCGCGAGCACCGCCCCCGCCACCGCGGGCGACGTCGCTCCGAAGCCCGCCGCCAGGGCGAGCCCCCCGATCCAGGCGCCGCCGGCGTTGGCCAGGTTGAAGGCCGCCTGGTTGGCGGAGGACGCCAGGGAGGGGGCCGCGGAGGCCTTCTCCATGACCATCAGCTGAAGCGGCGAACCCGTGACGAACGCGGCCGTGCCGAGGAGGGTGACCCCGACAGCGGCGCTCCACTGCGCGGTCATGAGGACCGGGAACAGCGCCAGGACGGCGGCCAGGGACACCAGACCGCCGAAGAGGGTCCCCCTGAGGGAGTGGTCGGCGAGGCGCCCGCCCAGCAGGTTGCCCGCCGTCGCGCCGACACCGAAGAGGGCGAGCAGGAGGGTGACACTTCCGTCGGCGTACCCGGCGGCGTCCGTCAGCATCGGCGTGATGTAGCTGTACGCGGAGAACAGGGCGCCGAAGCCGGCGACCGTGGTGCCCAGCGCGAGCCAGACGGGCAGCGAACCCAGGGCGGCCAGCTCGCCGCGCAGGCCGCCGGCCGGGGCGTGGGCGTGGTCGCGGGGAATGAGGAGGGCGAGCGCGGCTATCGCGGCCACGCCGATCACGCTCACGCCCAGGAACGTGGCACGCCAGCCGAGGTGCTGTCCCATGAGCGTGGCGACGGGCACACCGGCGATGTTGGCCACGGTCAGGCCGAGGAACATGAGCGAGACGGAGCGCGCCTTGCGCTCGGGTGCGACCAGGCTCGTGGCGACGACCGCGCCGACCCCGAAGAAGGCGCCGTGCGGCAGGCCGCTGAGGAAGCGGGCCGCCAGGAGCCAGTGGTGGTCGGGGGCGAACGCGGACAGCGCGTTGCCGACCACGAACAGGCCCATCAGCGCGATCAGGACCTTCCGGCGGGACATCCGGGAGGTCACGGCGGCCAGCAGCGGGGCTCCGATGACGACACCCAGGGCGTACGAGGAGACCAGGTGGCCGGCGGTGGGGATCGAGACGTGCAGGTCGTCGGCGACGTCGGGCAGCAGGCCCATCATGACGAACTCGGTGGTACCGATGCCGAAGGCGCCCACGGCGAGGGCGAGCAGGGCCAGGGGCATGAAAAGGGCCTTTCGGAAGAGCGGAGGAGCGCGCTGACGCCGGTGGGGGACGCGTCGGCGCGCAAGGTCGTGCCCGTGCACACCGCTGTGCACGGGCAGCTTAAGTTCAGCTGTGGAACAAACTCTCCCAGGCCCAGTATTCCCCGAGGTTAAGAGGCGGTTGCGTCCACCTTGACGCGCGCGGCGACCGGAAGGTGGTCGCTGCCGGTCTCGGGCAGCGTCCAGGAGGTGACCGGCTCGATGCCCCTGACCATGATCTGGTCGATGCGGGCCATCGGGAACGACGCGGGCCAGCTGAAGCCGAACCCGCTGCCCACGGCGCCCTGGGTGGAACGCATCTGCGCGGTGACCGCGTTCAGCGCGCGGTCGTTCATCGTGCCGTTCAGGTCGCCGAGGAGCACGACCCGCCGCACCGGCTCGTCGGCGATCGCCTCGCCCAGCGCGTCCGCGCTCTTGTCGCGCTGGCGGGCGGTGAACCCGGCCGCCAGTTTCACCCGGACCGAGGGCAGGTGGGCGACGTACACGGCGACCTGCCCGGCCGGCGCCGTCACCGTCGCCCGCATCGCGCGCGTCCAGCCCAGCTTGATGTCCACCGGCCCGGCGTCGCTCAGCGGGTACTTGCTCCACAGCCCGACCGTGCCTTGCACCGAGTGGTAGCGGTACGTCGGCGCGAGCGCCTTCTCGTACACCGGGACCGCCGAGGCCGTCAGCTCCTCCAGGGCCACGACGTCGGCGCCGGAGGCGGCCACGTCGCGCGCGGTGCCGGACGGGTCCGCGTTGTCGGCGTTGACGTTGTGCGTGACGACGGTCAGGTCGCCGCCGCCCCCGGTCCGGTCCGAGAGCAGCCCGCCGAACAGGTTCAGCCAGACGACCGCCGGCAGCAGGACGGCGATCAGCGCGGTCGCCGACCTGCGGACCACCGCGAGGACCAGTAGGACCGGCACGAAGATGCCCAGCCAGGGCAGGAAGGTCTCGGTGAGGCTGCCCAGGTTGCCGATGCTGTTGGGGATCTGCGCGTGCAGCAGCATGACCAGGGCCAGGATCAGCGCGAGCCCGGCGAGGACCAGGCCGCGCCGCCAGATGCCCCGGTCGCCGCGCCAGCCGTCAGCCAGGCGCCGAAGCGGGGATCCTGGGCGGTCGGGTCCCGAGCCGCCGCTGCCCGTCTCCGTCACATACGCCTGCGCCATACCGTCGCCTCACAACTTGCCGTGCACACCGTCTGTCCCGCGTCTACGACCCTAGGGGATGATCGGTGCTCTTCCCGCCGTCGTATGACGGCCGTACGGGCACGAGGACGAACAACTCGCCGTCCGGAGTTCCGGACCACGGCCTTCTGCCCGGCCACTGTGACGAAACGCGCACATACGGGCAAGTTGTTGCTCGGTGAACTACCGCCTGGGCCACGGGACTACGGCGTCGGCGGCCGCAGTCCCGCGAGCACCGCGTCTACGATCCGCGCGGCGAGGTCGTCGGGCAGGTCGGCGTCGGGCCGCATGAGGGAGCGGACCAGCATGGGCCCGACGACGATGTCGTTCACGAGTTCCACGTCGAGGTCGTCGCGGAGTTCGCCGTTCAGCTGCCCGCGGCGCAGGACCTCGAAGGTGAGCCTGCGGCGCGGTTCGACGACCATGGCGTGGTACGCCGCCCAGATCCGGGGGCTGCTCTTCATCTGGGCGTACACGTTGTGCAGGATCGCCGACGAGCGGTTCAGCAGGCCGCGTTGGCGCAGTCCCTCCACCAGGGCGACGAGGTCGTCGCGCATCGAGGTGCCGGGAAGCACCGGCTCCTGGGGCTCGGCGGCGCGCAGGACGTCGACGAAGAGTTCCTCCTTGCCGCGCCAGCGCCGGTAGATGGTCGCCTTGCCGACTCCCGCGGTACGCGCGACCCGTTCGATGGAGACCTCCCCCAACGGCACGCCGTCCTCGAGGAGTTTCATCACACCCTCGAGGATCGCGCGCTCCACGGCCTCGCTGCGGGGGCGCCCCCGGGACGCGGGTCCCTCCTGCCCTGCTCGGCTGTGCGCGAGGCTCACGTCGACTCCGTTTCTCCGAACCGCTGAAGGTGATTCTCCCCCGAGGCGGGACTCTGCGGACAGGCCCTCAGTGCTCGGCCGTCACCAACTCCGGCTCGCCCTTGCCCTCCTCCTGTGCCGGGGTGCGGCCCGGCAGGAACACGGCGACCACGACGGCGCCGATGAGCGCCACGCCCGCACCGCACAGGGCCGTGACGTGCATGGCGTGCAGGAAGGCGTCGTTGGCGGGACCGACGAGCGCCTCGCCCCGGGGACCGAGTTTCGCGGCGACGCCGAGCGTGGCCTCGATGGACTCGCCCGCGGTGTGCCGCAGGCCGGCCGGGAGCCGGGTGAGGTCGTCCTCGATGCCGTTGCGGTACGCCGTCGAGAGCACGGAGCCGAGCACCGCGATCCCGAGGGCGCCGCCGACCTGGCGGAAGGTGTTGCTGAGCGCGGAGGCGGAGCCCGCCTTCTCGCGCGGCAGGGCCTGCATGATGACGACGCTGGTCGGGGTCATGATGTGCGCCATGCCCGTACCCATGAGGAAGAAGACGACCTCGAGGATCCAGATCGGCGTGTCCGCCTCCAGGGCGGCGAACGCGGCCAGCGTCGCGGCGATGACCAGCAGCCCGGCGGTGCAGGTGGCCCGGTTGCCGAAGCGGTCGACGACCAGCCGGGCGCGGGGCGCGAAGATGAGCTGGGCCGCGGCGAGCGGCAGCATCAGCAGGCCGGTCTGCAGCGGCGAGTAGCCCCGCACGCTCTGGGTGTAGAAGACGGAGAAGAAGGTCACGCCCATCAGCGCGAAGAAGACCAGCGCGATGGCGGAGACGGCGGCCGAGAAGACCTTGTTCCTGAAGTAGGTGACGTCTATCGACGGGTGGTCGATGCGCTTCTCGTACACGACGAAGACCACCAGGACCGCGAGTCCGGCGGCGACGGCGGCGAGCACCTTCGGGTCGGTGAAGTCGGCCGACTGGCCGCCCTCGATGATGCCGAAGACCAGCAGGACGAGTCCGACGACCGACAGGACCACGCCGACCGGGTCGAGCCGGCCCGGGTTCGGGTCGCGGGAGTCGGGGACCAGCCAGATCATCAGGCCCAGCGCGAGCAGCACGATCGGCACGTTGATCAGGAAGACCGAGCCCCACCAGAAGTGGTCGAGGAGGATGCCGCCGGTGATCGGGCCGATGGCGATGGCGAGGCCGACGCCGCCGGCCCAGATGCCGATGGCCTTGGGCTGCTCGTCGCGCTCGAAGACGTTCATGAGGACGGCGAGGGTGGCGGGCATCACGAAGGCGGCGCCGAGGCCCATCACCGCGCGGAACACGATGAGCTGAAGCGGCGAACCGGACTCCGCGGCAAGGGCGGACCCCAGGCCGAAGACGGCGAGACCGGCGAGCAGCATCTTCTTGCGGCCGAGCCGGTCACCGAGCAGGCCCGCGGTGAACAGCAGTCCGGCGAAGACGAGCGTGTAGGCGTTGATGGCCCACTCCAGCTCGCCCTGGGTGGCGCCCAGGCCGGTGGGTGCCGGGGTCGAGATCGTCTTGATCGCGACGTTCAGGATCGAGTTGTCCAGGACGACGATCAGCAGGCTGAGCATGAGCACGCCGAGGATGGCCCAGCGGCGCCGGTGCACCGCCTCGGGCACCCGTCGTTCGGTGGGAGCTGGAGTTGTCATGCCGTCAGCCTAGCGACATTCGATACGGGACCGTCTCGTATCGAATATCCTTTACGGAGAACTTACCAAGAACTTACGTTCCCGGCGGTCTGCGGCCCGGACCGCAGCAGGGAGACACAGGACGCGTCACCCGGTCTGGCCTCCGATGGCACGAGGTGCCACCATGGAGGGGATCCGGGGACGCCGTCAGGGCGCCTCGAGATGACAGAAGGAGCCGTTGCGATGACGCAGCTCTCGGCTGCCCCGAAGCCGGGCCAGGACTCTGGCCCCACGTCCGACAGCAAAGCGCTGTACGGCGGCAAGGGCACTCGCCGCATCACCGTGCGTGACATCACCGCCGCCAAGGAGCGCGGCGAGAAGTGGCCCATGCTCACCGCGTACGACGCGATGACCGCGTCCGTCTTCGACGAGGCCGGCATCCCGGTCATGCTCGTCGGCGACTCGGCGGGCAACTGCCACCTGGGGTACGAGACGACCGTGCCCGTCACCCTCGACGAGATGACCATGCTCTCCGCGGCGGTCGTGCGCGGCACCGGCCGGGCCCTCATCGTCGGCGACCTGCCCTTCGGGTCGTACCAGGAGGGGCCGGTCCAGGCGCTGCGCTCGGCCACCCGCCTCGTCAAGGAAGCCGGGGTCGGCGCCGTGAAGCTGGAGGGCGGCGAGCGCTCGCACCGGCAGATCGAGCTGCTCGTGGAGTCCGGCATCCCGGTCATGGCGCACATCGGCCTGACCCCGCAGTCCGTGAACTCCATGGGGTACCGCGTGCAGGGGCGGGGCGAGGAGGCGGCCCAGCAGCTGCTACGGGACGCCAAGGCGGTTCAGGACGCGGGAGCGTTCGCAGTGGTTCTGGAGCTGGTGCCGGCGGAGCTGGCCGCCGAGGTCACGCGGGTGCTGCACATTCCCACGGTCGGGATCGGCGCGGGCGCCGAGACCGACGCGCAGGTCCTCGTCTGGACCGACATGCTCGGTCTCACCGGGGGCAGGATGCCTCGCTTCGTGAAGCAGTACGCCGATCTGCGGACGGTCATGGGGAACGCGGCGAAGGCGTTCGCCGACGACGTGGTCGGCGGGACGTTCCCCCTGGAGGAGCACTCCGTCCACTGAGCCACTGAGCCACTGCGGCACGAGCGGCCCCGCCGATCTTCCCCCGTCGGCGGGGCTGTGCCATTTCCGCACACGGCCCGCTGTCGGTGATCTGTCGGTGGTTTGTCGGTGGGGGGTGGGAGCTTGGCTCCATGACGCGAATCGACAACAACCCCAGCGACGGCGCCCGGAGCGCCGTCACCGTACGGGGGCTGGTCAAGCACTACGGCGAGACCAGGGCGCTGGACGGCGTGGACCTGGACGTGCGCGAAGGCACCGTCCTCGGTGTGCTCGGTCCCAACGGCGCCGGCAAGACCACCCTCGTCCGCTGCCTGTCCACCCTGGTCACCCCGGACGCCGGGCAGGCCACGGTCGCCGGGTACGACGTGCTGAAGCAGCCCCGGCAGCTGCGCCGGGTGATAGGACTCACCGGCCAGTACGCCTCGGTCGACGAGAAGCTCCCCGGCTGGGAGAACCTGTACATGATCGGGCGGCTGCTCGACCTGCCGCGCAAGGAGGCCCGCCGCCGGGCCGACGAGCTGCTGGAGCGCTTCTCGCTGACCGAGGCGGCCAAGCGCCCCGCGGCCACGTATTCCGGCGGAATGCGCCGCCGGCTCGACCTCGCCGCCTCGATGATCGGCAGCCCGGCCGTGCTCTACCTGGACGAGCCGACGACCGGACTCGACCCGCGCACCCGCAACGAGGTGTGGCAGGAGGTCAAGCGCATGGTCGCCGACGGCGTCACCGTGCTGCTCACCACCCAGTACATGGAGGAGGCCGAGCAGCTGGCGTCCGAGCTGACCGTCATCGACCGGGGCAAGGTCATCGCCAACGGCCGGATCGACGAGCTGAAGGCGCGGGTCGGCGGCCGGACGCTGCGGATCCGCCCGCTGGACCCGCTGCAACTGCGCCCGCTGGCGGCCATGTTCGACGACATGGGACTCACCGGCCTCGCCCCGACGATCGTGGACGGCGAGACCGGCAGCGCGCTGGTCCCGATCCTCAGCGACGAGCAGCTCACCGCCGTGGTCGGCGCGGTCACCGCGCGCGGCATCACGATCAGCTCCATCAGCACCGAACTGCCCAGTCTGGACGAGGTGTTCCTGTCCCTCACCGGCCACAAGGCCAGTGCCCCGCAGGACGAGACCCCCGCCCGCGCCTACGAGGAGGTCTCCGCATGAGTGCCCGCCCGTCGCCCACCGCCACCCTTCCGGAGAGCGGCTCCGCCGCACACCTCCCTGTCGTCGAGGCCCCCCTCGCCGCCACGGGCGACTCCCGTATCTCACCCCGTGCCCACGCGCGGCACATCGGCGCCCTGGTCCGCCGCAACCTGCTGTGGATCCGCCAGGACCCCGAGTCGATGTTCGACGCCGTCCTGATGCCCGTCGTCTTCACCCTGCTGTTCGTGTACGTCTTCGGCGGCTCCATCGGGCAGTCGCTGGGCGGCGGACAGCAGGAGTACGTGCAGTACGTGGTGCCGGGGCTGATGGCCATGATGGGCATGAACATCGCCACGGCCGTCGGCACCGGCTTCAACCAGGACTTCCACACCGGTGTCATGGACCGCTTCCGCACCCTGCCGATCGGCCAGGGCTCCGTGCTCTTCGCCAAGATCGTGGTGGAGCTGATGCGGATGCTCGTGGCGACGACGATCCTGCTGATCGTCGGCGTCCTGGTCGGCTTCGACATCGAGAGCTGGCCGGGTCTGTTCGCGGCCGTCGGACTCGCCACCCTCTTCGGCTCCGCCCTGATGTGGATCTTCCTGGTCCTCGGCGTGACGATGAAGAGCGCGCAGTCCGTACAGGCGATGGGGTTCCTGGTGCTGATGCCGCTGCAGTTCGGCTCGTCGATCTTCTCGCCGACCCAGACCATGCCCGGCTGGCTCCAGGCCTTCACGGACTACAACCCGCTGTCGGCCCTCGCGGACAGCGCGCGGGGCCTGATGGTCGGCGGCCCGGTCGCCCACGACCTGTGGGTGACCCTCGCCTGGACGGCCGGGCTCACGCTGGTGATGGCGCCGGTCGCGATCCACAAGTTCCGGACCAAGAGCTGACGCGCGGCCGGGCACCGGCCCGGGTCCGCGTCACACGAGGGCGGCGGCCTCCTCCAGGGAGAGCCCGCCGCCCTCGGCGTACGCCGCCGCGTACGCCGCCTCGTCGAGCACCGCCCGCACGGCCGCCACCGCCTGCCCGCGTACCTCGTCCTCCGTGGGGCGGGCGAAGTGGCCCGGCGGCAGCAGGTTGTCGGCGGCGCCGATGAGCCGGGCGGCGTCCCGGGCGTGCCGGCCGTCGTCGAGGCCGGCGAGGGCGATGGCCGCCGTGACCAGATGGGCGGAGGTCATGTGCGGCGCGATCATCCGGGTCAGCGGGTCCGCGGCCCGCTCCAGCGCCCGCCGGGCCTTCTCGCGGGCGCTCGCGTACTGTCCCTCGACCGTGTCCAGCCAGGCCTCGACGCCGAGGACGAACATGTCGAACACGACGAAGGAGACGGCTTCGAAGTCGGTGCGCAGCAGGCGCATCTGCTCGCGGGCCTCCGCGACCCGGCCGGTGCGGCCGAGCCACATCGCGAGGAAGAGGCGGGAGGCGGGCATCGCCTCGTTGACCGCGCCGTGCCCGGCGGCCAGCACCTCGCGCAGCAGCCGCTCGCCCCGCTCGGGCTCCCCCGACTCGACGAGGACACTGCCGAGCCGGGCGGTGAGCACCGCCGACTGCGCGTGGGCGCCGAGCCGTTCGGCGTAGGTGATCGCCTCCGTGTAGTCGGCGGCGGCGAGGGCGTACGCCCCCCGTCGCTCGTGGGCCTCGCCACGTGCCGACAGGGCCTCGGCCGCGCCCCAGGCGTCGCCGAGGCGTACGAAGATCTCCAGCGCCTCGTCGGCGTCCCGGGCCGCGTCGCCCGCCCAGTCGGACCGGTTGGCGAGGATGTTGGCGCGCATCTGGAGGGCGACGGCGAGTTCCCAGCCGTAGTCCAGTTCGCGGCAGGTGGCGACCGTCCTGTCGATCACGTCGTGCATCCGGTCCATGTCGCCGGTCAGCAGGACCGCGTAGAACCAGAGGTAGCCGGGGCTGCGGCAGGTCTGCGGCTGGCCGGGCCGGTAGGCCTCGCTGATGGCGCGCAGTTTCGCCTTGGCCTCGGGGGTCTGCCAGGCCTGGAGGTCCATGTCCATGCAGGCGAGGTGGATGAGGTGCACGCCGCGCCGGGCCTCTTCGAGGACGTCGGGACGCATCGGCGGCGGGGCGGCCGTGCAGCTCTCGTAGAGCGGGGCGACGGGCCTTTGGGGCGGCGCGAACGGGTCGGGGCCGAGCGCCATGACCTCGCGGGACCAGGTGCGGGTCTCGACGCGCTGGTCGCGGGTCTGCCAGTACCAGGCGAGGGAGAGGACGAGGCAGAGCGCCTCCTGCTCGTCCCGTTCGGCGACGGCGTGGCGCAGGGCGGTGCGGAGGTTCTCGTACTCGCGCTGGATCCGTTCGATGGCGGCGAGCTGGCCCGGGCCGCGCAGTTCGGGGTCGGTGGTGCGGGCGAGTTCGCGGTAGTGGGTGAGGTGGGCGCGGGCGGCGGCGGGGCGCCGGCCGGACTCGTCGAGGCGGGCGCCCGCGTACTCGGCGACGGTCTCCAGGAGCCGGTAGCGCATCTCGCCGTCCCCGGAGGGTGCCGCGACGACGAGGGACTTGTCGACGAGGGAGCCGAGTGCCTCCAGCGCGGCCGGGCCGCACACGGCCTCGGCGGCGGTCAGGTCGCAGCCCCCGGCGAAGACGGACAGCCGGCGCAGTACCTCGCGTTCCTCCTCGTCGAGGAGGTCCCAGGACCAGTCGACGACGGCGCGCAGGGTCTGCTGCCGGGGCAGGACCGTGCGGCTGCCCGAGGTCAGCAGGCGGAAGCGGTCGTCCAGCCGGTCGGCGATCTGGCGGGGGGTGAGCATCCGCAGCCGGGCGGCGGCGAGTTCGATGGCCAGCGGCAGCCCGTCGAGCCGGCGGCAGATCTCGGCGGCGGCGTCCGGGTCGTCCTGGACGCGGAACCCGGGGCGCGCCGCGGCGCCGCGGTCGGCGAGCAGCCGCAGCGCGACGGGCTCGGGCAGCGGCTCCACGGGACGCAGCAACTCCCCCGGCACGCCGAGGGGTTCGCGGCTGGTGGCGAGCACGGTCAGTCCGGGGCAGTGCTCCAACAGCTGTTCGACGAGCCGGGCGGCGGCGTCCACGACGTGCTCGCAGTTGTCCAGGATGAGCAGCATGCGGCGCTTGGCGCAGTGCTCGGCGAGCCGGGACACGGGGTCGTCGTGCCGGTCGGCGACGGCTCGCAGTTCCTCGGCGCCGGCGCCGCGCAGCACGGTCTCGCGGGCGCCCAGCGCGGTGAGTACGGCCTCGGGCGCGGCCTCCGGGTCGTCGACGGGCGCCAGTTCGGCGAGCCACACCCCGTCGCGCGCCGTGTCCCCGGCTCGCTCGGCGGCCTCCTGCGACAGCCGGGTCTTGCCGGCCCCGCCGGGTCCGAGCAGCGTCACGAGCCGGGCCGCCGCGAGGTCGCCGCGGATGGCATCGATGTCGCTCTCCCGGCCGACGAAGGAGGTGAGGCGGGCCCGGAGGTTGCCGGGGGGCGTGGTGGCGGGGCCGGTGCGGGGCGGTGCGGGGGGCGCGGGCCGCGTATCGGCGGCGGGGGCGCCTGGGGCGGCCGCGGTGGCTCTTGCTCCGGGTTCGGGTTCGGGTTCGGGTTCGGGGCGGGAGGGTGCCGGGGCCGAGGCGTCCGCCGGCCCGTGGTGCAGCAACTCCTCGTGCAACGAGCGCAGTTCGGGTCCGGGGTCGGAGCCCAGGCGGTCGGCGAGGAGCCGGCGTACCGCGTCGTAGGCGGCGAGGGCTTCTGCGGGGCGGCCGGCATCGCGCAGGGCGCGCAGCCGCAGGGCCTGGAGGGGTTCGTCCAGTGGGCGGAGGTCGCACAGGGCGGTGAGTTCGGGCAGCGCCTGCGCGGCGTGGCCGAGGGCGAGGGCGGCGGTGAGGCGGGCGCGTCGCGCGTCGAGGCGCCGGATCTCCCAGCGGGCCGACTCGGCGGTGCGGTCGGGCAGGTCGGCGAGCGCCGGGCCGTGCCACAGGGCGAGGGCGTCGTCGAGGACGACGGCCGCCTTGGCGGGGTCGCCGTCGGCCAGCGCCCGCGCGCCCTCAACGGTGAGCCGCTCGAAGCGGTGCAGGTCCACGTCGTCGGGGGCGGCGGAGAGGCGGTAGCCGCCGTCCGCCGAGGCGACCGCGTCCGGACCGAGCGCCCGGCGCAGCCGTCCCACCAGCGCCTGGAGCGCGCCCGTGGCGTCGGCGGGCGGGTCGCCGTCCCACACCTCGTCGACGAGGTGGGCGGCGGGCACGGTCCGCCCGGCGCGCAGGGCGAGCACGGTCAGCAGGGCACGCAGACGCGCTCCGCCGACCGGTACGGGGGTGCCGTCGGGGCGGAGTGCCTGCGTGGTGCCGAGAACGCGGTAGCGCACGGGGTTCATTGTCTCCGGTGCCGTGGGGGCGGGTGTCGGGTGCGCCGGGGGCGGTCGCAGGGGGCGGTGTCGGGTCGGCGGTCGCAGGGGGCGGTGTCGGCGGTCGTCGGGGGGCGGGTGCCCCCGGCGGCCGTCGTCGAGGGGGTGGTGTCCTGGCGACCGTCGTCGGGGGGCGGTGTCCGAGCGGCCGTCGCTGCGCCGCCGCATCCGCATGCCCCCACCTTCCCCGGAACCCTTGGGGGCTCGCGAGACGTTTTCCGGGGGCGCCCGGTACGGTCGGGCAGGCCGACCGGCCCGACCGACAGCACACCACCAGCACTGGGAGTCCCATGACCACCGCCGCGTCCCGCCGCAGCGACCGGAGGATCAGCCCCGTCTTCCTCGGGATCCTGGCCGTCACGGCGGTCACCGGCTGGGCCACCTGGACCGGCTTCGCCGAGCAGCCCGGCGTGGCCGTGTTCCTGTTCGTGACGGCCGCGTGGATCGTCTCGCTCTGTCTGCACGAGTACGCGCACGCCCGCACCGCCCTGCACGGCGGCGACATCTCGGTCGGCGCCAAGGGCTATCTCACCCTCGACCCGCTGAAGTACACGCACGCGCTGCTGAGCATCGTCCTGCCGGTGATCTTCGTGATCATGGGCGGGATCGGTCTGCCCGGCGGTGCGGTCTTCATCGAGCGCAGCCGCATCCGGGGCCGCTGGAAGCACAGCCTGATCTCGGCGGCGGGCCCGCTCACCAACGTCCTGTTCGCCGTGGTGTGCACGGCCCCGTTCTGGCTGCACGCCCTGGACGGGGTGCCCGTCGGGTTCCAGTACGCGCTGGCGTTCCTCGCACTGCTCCAGGTCACGGCAGCGATCCTGAACCTGCTGCCGGTCCCGGGCCTGGACGGCTACGGGGTCATCGAGCCCTGGCTGTCGTACGGCCTGCGCCGCCAGGTGGAGCCGTTCGCGCCGTTCGGGCTGCTGGCCGTGTTCGCGGTGCTGTGGATCCCCTCGGTGAACGTCGCGTTCTTCGACGCCGTGGACGCGATCCTGTGCGGCCTGGGGGTCGACGACCTCCAGCGGTACTGCGGCCAGGACCTGTACCGGTTCTGGCGCGGCACCGACGAGATCTGCGTCTCCTAACCGGTGACGGAACCGTCCCGCGCCTTGCCGCGGCGCGCGTAGTACCAGGTCATGTTGGACGACAGACCGGCCAGCAGCACCCACACGACGCCGAGCCAGCTGCCCTGGACGAAGGAGACCACGGCCGCGGCGACGGAGAGGACGCAGACGACAAGGGCGTACAGAGCGAGGCGGGGCATGGGGGTCGGCTCCTGACAGACGGACGTAGCGGTACGACATCCCAGTGTCCCCCATGCCCGGGCGCCCGCTACACGTCGGTCAGTCGCAGGCCCGCGTGCGCCTTGTAGCGCCGGTTCACCGAGATCAGGTTCGCGACCAGGGACTCGACCTGGTGGGCGTTCCGCAGCCGCCCGGCGAAGATGCCGCGCATCCCGGGGATGCGCCCGGCGAGCGCCTGCACGGTCTCCACGTCCGCCCGCTCCTCGCCGAGGACCATCACGTCGGTGTCGATCTCCTCGAGCGCGGGGTCCTGGAGGAGCACCGCGGAGAGGTGGTGGAAGGCCGCGGTGACCCGCGAGTCCGGCAGCAGGGCGGCGGCCTGCTCGGCGGCGCTGCCCTCCTCCGGCTTCAGGGCGTAGGCACCCTTCTTGTCGAAGCCGAGCGGGTTGACGCAGTCGACGACGAGCTTGCCTGCCAGTTCCCCGCGCAGGTTTTCCAGTGTCTCGCGGTGCCCGTCCCACGGCACCGCCACGATCACGATGTCGCTGCGCCGCGCGCACTCGGTGTTGTCGGCGCCCTCGACACCGTGGCCGAGTTCCTCGGCGGCGCCGCGCGCGCGGTCCGCGGCACGGGATCCGATGATCACCTTCTGGCCGGCCCTGGCGAGCCGGAATGCGAGGCCCTTGCCCTGCGGGCCGGTCCCGCCGAGCACGCCCACGACGAGCCCGGAGACGTCGGGAAGGTCCCAGGGGTCCTTGGCGGGGGCCTTCTGGCTGGCGGCGGAGGCACTGTCGGTAGAGGTCATGGGCCGACTTTACGTGCGCGGATCGCCGCCCCGCCGCTCAGGTGAGGGCCGTCACGGGGACGCGGCGGAAGGTGATCGTCTCGTACGCGCCGAAGTCGCCGGTCTCGTAGAGCAGTCCGACGGTCGTCGCGTCGACGCGGACGAGGTCGGAGTACGCGGCGGGGAGGCCGTCGACGGTGTGCACGGGCCGCCAGGTGGTGCCTCCGTCGGTGGAGGCGCGGACCGTCATCAGGGCGCGGAAGGCGGGGTCGGCCGGCCCGGAGTACAGCAGCAGGTCGGGGTCGCGGAGCTGGAGGAGGCTGCCCTGGACGACGGGGGTGACGAGCCCGGCCTGCGGCCGGAACGGCTTCTCCAGGCTCCGCCCGCCGTCGGACGAGTGGGCGTCCGCGCGGTTGCCGGGGGACGGCGAGTCGTTGCGCGTGTTGAAGTAGACGCGGCCGTCGGGGAGTTCGGCCGCCGTCGTCTCGTTCACGTTGACGTAGCCGTTGGGGTTCTCGTCGAGGTAGCCGAGGTACCAGGTCTGCCCGCGGTCGTCGCTCAGCAGGCAGT
Source organism: Streptomyces sp. NPDC005551 (assembly GCF_042871785.1). Classification (NCBI taxonomy): domain Bacteria; kingdom Bacillati; phylum Actinomycetota; class Actinomycetes; order Kitasatosporales; family Streptomycetaceae; genus Streptomyces; species Streptomyces sp. NPDC005551. The sequence goes on from NZ_JBIAJE010000002.1 coordinate 111,763, forward strand.
GGCCGCTGTTGTACCTGGCCTCGGTGCCGTTGTCCCCGCCGCCGGGCGGGACGGTGTGGTTGCCGGGGACGAGGACCCGGCCGGTGGTGAGCTGGAGCGCGTGTCCGGGCGTGGTCGCGTACCAGCGCCAGCCGGGCTTCTTCACCTGCCCGGTGATCTCCCGCGGCTGCGACCAGGTCGCCCCGTCGTCGTCGCTGTGCTGCACCCAGACGCGGCGCCCGTCGGCGGCCTTCACCTTCCCGCGCAGGATGGCGTCCTCGCTCGCGGCGGCCGCCGCGCGGACGTGGACGAGCAGGATCCGGCCGGTGTCCAGGACGACGGGTGCGGGATTGCCCGCGAGGTTGTTCCCGTTCCCGGCGACCGCCTGGAGCGGGCCCCAGGTGCGGCCGCCGTCGGTGGACCGCTTCAGCACGATGTCGATGTTCCCGTGGTCCTGCGCGGATCCGACCCTGCCCTCGCAGAAGGCGAGGAGGGTGCCGGCGACGACGGCGGGGATCCGGAAACTCGCGTACCCCTCCCGGCCCGCGCGGAACGGGATGCTTGCCTCGGTCATGGGCGGCTCCTGGGTCGGGCTCCCCCGGCGGGGAGCGGTCGTTGCCCTTCCCCATCCCGGGCGAATTCGAGGTGAACGCGGCCTGACGATCGGTCGATTGAGGCAGGATGCGTGCCCATGGACGCCGTACGGGTCGCGTTGCTGCGCGAAGTGCTCGCCGGGACCGAGTGGCTGGGGGCGACGCGACGGTTCGCCGGGGCCCTCAGAGGGTCGGTGGTGTCGCACGGCGGCGGGCTGCTGCTGGTGGGGACGGCCGGCTACGAGCCCTGGCACCTGGCCGCGCACCTGGTGGACGAGGCGGCCTGGTCGGGGACGCCGGAGCTGTCGCCGACCCTGGTCCGGCACGGCGCGCGGGCCTCGGACCCCGCCCATCTCGCGGTCGGCCTCGGCCGCATCGAGGCCGCGAGGCGCGGGGAGACGCTGCTGGTGGTGGCGCCGGACGCACCGGGGGCGCGGCTGCTCGAGCGGGTCTCCGACGCCCGGCGGGCGGGGGCGACGGTGCTGGCTCTCGACGAGAGCGACGGCGAACTGCGGTCGATGGCCCACGAGTCGCTCTCCGTCCCCGCCGGGCCCGAACTCGGTCTCGACACGGTCCAGCACCTCGTCAGCGCGGCGGCCGGGGAGAACTCGCTGCCGGTGCGACGGGGGCGCCGGCGGTTCCGTGACCGGCTGTCCCGGCTGGCGGACCAGCTGACCTCGCCTCCCCCGGCCCGCTGGTAGGCCGACCCGGCGGGCGGAAAACCGGTTGCTCCGCGCGGGTCCGCCGCTGAGCATGGCCCGTTGTGACCGATGACGCCCCCGCCACGGAGTCCGCCGCTTCCCCGGGCCTGCGTTCGGTGCTGCCCGACCTGTCGCCCTGGCGGGTGTCCGCCGACTTCCGCAGGCTGTGGCTGGCCGGGCTGATCACGAACTTCGGGAGCTTCCTGACGTTCGTGGCCCTGCCGGTGCAGATGAAGGACCTCACGGGGTCGGCCGTCGCGGTGGGGGCGATCGGGGCCGTCGAACTCGTACCGATGATCGTCTTCGGTCTGTACGGCGGGGCGCTCGCGGACGCCCTGGACAAGCGCCGGCTGATCGTCCACACGGAGATCGGGCAGGGGCTGCTCTGCGCGGGGCTGCTGGTCAACGCGCTGCTGCCGCGGCCGGCGGTGTGGCCGCTGTACGCGGTCGCCGCGCTCTCCTCCGCCCTCGGCGCGATCCAGCGGCCCGCGCTGGACTCGCTCGTCCCGCGGATCGTCCCGCACGAGCACCTGCCTGCCGCCGCCTCCCTCAACTCGCTGCGCTGGACCGTCGGCGGAGTCGCGGGCCCGGCTCTCGCGGGCGTCGTGGTGGCGTACGCGGGGCTCGGCTGGGCGTACGCCGTGGACCTGCTGACGTTCGCCGTGTCGGTGGCGCTGGTCGCCGGGCTCGCGGCCTCTCCCGCCGCCCACGAGGCCGCGAGGCCGTCCCTGCGGTCGATCGCCGAGGGGGCCCGGTACGCCTGGAGCCGCAAGGAGCTGCTCGGCACCTACGCCGTCGACCTCGCCGCGATGTTCTTCGCGATGCCGCTCGCCCTGCTGCCGTTCCTGGCCGACGAGCTGGACGCCGAGTGGTCGCTCGGGCTGATGTACGCGGCGCTGCCGGCCGGCGCGCTGCTAGTGACCCTCACCAGCGGGTGGACCTCGCGCGTCCACCGGCACGGCCGGATGGTGGTACTCGCGGCGGCCTGCTGGGGGCTCGCCATGGCGGCGGCGGGCGCCGCGCACGACGTCTGGCCGGTGCTGGCGTTCCTCGTCCTCGGCGGCTGCTTCGACATGGTCAGCGGGATCTTCCGCGCGGCGATGTGGAACCAGACGATCCCGGACGAGCTGCGCGGCCGGCTGGCCGGGATCGAGCTGCTGTACTACTCCGCCGGGCCCCAGCTCGGGCAGGTCCGCGCGGGCGGCATGGCCGCGTGGACGAGTGTCCGGACGTCCATCTGGGCCGGCGGGGTCCTCTGTGCGGGCGCGGTGGGGCTCCTGGCGCTGTGCCTGCCGAAGCTGATGACGTACGACGTACGCACGAACGAGCACGCGCTGCGGCAGCGGGCCCTGCGGGAGGCGGGGGCGACGGCCTCCGCGCCGGACGCCGTGTGAGCCCCGAGAACGCGACGGGACCGCCCCCTCGCCGCGCTGACAGCCGGCCGGGACGAACCCCGGCCGGGACGGGTGCCGCAGCCGGGATCCGGCGCGAGGTCCGGCCCGGCCCTGCGGCCCACCCGCCATATGACAGCCGGCCGGAAACCTACGTCGCTGCCGTGACGGTCACCGCCGCCGTCATCCGGCGTCGCGGGCACGGCCGTTCCCGCGGCCGGGATCGGCTTCGCGGGCCGGGCAGCAGTCGTGGTGGTGGCCGGCCCCGGCCGTCAGGCCTCGTCCGGGCCCTTCGGGGTGGGGTCGTGCCACTTGGGGTCGTTCTCCCACTCGAGGTTCCGCTCCCGGGCGGTCTCCATCGCCTGCTCGGCTTCCTTACGGGAGGCGTAGGGACCGAACCGGTCCTTGGCGGGGCAATCGGGGCCCTCCTCGACCTTCTTGTGCTCCAGGCAGTAGTACCACTCACCGGGCTTGCCGGCGGTCCGCTTCTTGAACAGGGCCATGACCAGCTCCTTTCGCCAGGGACATGTTCCCCCATGGCCGCTGGTTAGACTCGCTTGCATGTCTGGCCAGTCGCTGCTCGTACCAGGGGAGCTCTCTCCCACCCGTTCCGTTCCCGGAAACATCAGGCGTCCCGAGTACGTGGGCAAGCCCGCGCCGAAGCCGTACACCGGCCCCGAGGTGCAGACCCCGGAGACCGTCGAGGCGATGCGCGCCGCCGGGCGCATCGCGGCGCGGGCGATGGCCGAGGCCGCGAAGCTGATCGCCCCCGGTGTCACGACGGACGAACTGGACCGGGTCGCACACGAGTACATGTGCGACCACGGTGCCTACCCGTCGACGCTCGGCTACCGCGGTTTCCCCAAGTCGCTGTGCACCTCCGTCAACGAGGTGATCTGCCACGGCATCCCGGACAGCACCGTCCTGCGGGACGGCGACATCGTCAACCTCGACGTGACGGCGTACATCGGCGGCGTGCACGGCGACAACAACGCCACCTACCTCGTCGGGGACGTCGACGAGGAGAGCAGGCTGCTCGTCGAGCGGACCCGCGAGTCCCTCGACCGCGCCATCAAGGCGGTCAGGCCCGGCCGCCAGATCAACGTCATCGGGCGGGTCATCGAGTCGTACGCCAAGCGGTTCGGGTACGGGGTGGTCCGTGACTTCACGGGCCACGGGATCAACTCGTCGTTCCACTCCGGGCTGATCGTCCCGCACTACGACAGCCCGCACGCGACCACCGTCATCCAGCCCGGGATGACCTTCACCATCGAGCCCATGCTCACGCTCGGGACCCACGAGTACGACATGTGGGACGACGGCTGGACGGTCGTCACGAAGGACCGCAGGCGGACGGCCCAGTTCGAGCACACGCTGGTCGTCACCGACAGCGGCGCCGAGATCCTCACCCTGCCGTAGCCGTCGCCGGGAGCGGCCGGTCCGTGGCCGGCCCCTTCGTCCGGCCGGCGCCACGGCCGATACGGCGGGGTCAGCCGCGCAGCAGCCGCACCCGGCCCCCCACTTCGACCCATCCCCGCGGCTGCGGCGCGGTGAGGATCTGGGAGCCCGCCCCCTGGACGATGTTCAGCGCCCGGCCGAGGCGGGCGGTGAGCAGCAGCGCCGCCGCTCCCGTGGCCTCGTCCTCCCGGATGCCGTCGTCGCGGCCGGGGAAGGCGCGGGCGCGGACCCGGCCGGCGGCTTCGTCCTCCCAGGCCCAGGCGTAGATCCACTCGCCGGGCGGCGGGACGGGGAGGGCGTCGACCTCGTGGGCGGAGGCGTACTGCCGCAGCGTGCGCGGCGGGGCCCACTCCGGGCGCGCCTCGATCCAGCTGAACTCGCCGTCGAGGCGGGTGCCCACCACCCCGGCGGGCGTGACCAGTTCGGGCACGTCGAGGAGCCAGGCCGCGCCGACGCAGGGGTGCCCGGCGAAGGGCAGCCGCAGGGTGGGGGTGTAGATGTCGATGACTCCGCGCTCGGGATCGTCGACGAACACGGTCTCGCTGTACCCGAGTTTCGCGGCGAAGTCCTGCCGCTCCCCACGGTCCGGCAGCACCGATCCCTCGCGGACGACGCCGAGTTCGTTGCCGTGGCCGCCGCCGGGTCCGCAGAAGACGCGCAGTACGTCGAAGTCAGTCACCCGCGCATTCAAACACCCCTCACGCGGTGGGTCGGGGCCGCGCGGATCCCGTACCGGCGGTCGCGCGCCCGTTCGCGCCTCCGTGCGCCCGCCGTGTCCCGGCAACGCTCTCCTGGGATCCGGGGTGCGGGCAACAGGCCTCTTTACCTCCGCTTGACCTGCCCTTGGGGGCGACTTTTGGCCATCGTGATCAGGCCGTGTCCATGAGCTTCCCGTGAGAGCTGAATCACCGGACGGGTGGGTACCAGTGAGGCAAGCCTCAGATAAGTTAGGCCAGCCTCACTCTCCCGCGCGGGTCGCCCCGCGCGGTTCGTCCGTCCTTTCACCTGGAGCCTTCATGCGAGCCGTCCGACTCTCAGTCGTCACCGCAGCCGCCACCGCGGCCGCTCTGACCGCCGTCACGGGCTGCACGGAGAAGAGCGACGCCAAGGGCGGCAGCGGCACGATCGAGGTGACCGCCGCGGACACCGAGTGCGACACCTCGTCGAAGTCGGTCCCGGCCGGCCAGGTCACCCTGAAGATCGAGAACAAGGGCTCCAAGGCCACCGAGGTCGAGATCGTCTTCCCCGACGACCGGATCGTCTCCGAGAAGGAGAACATCGGCCCGGGCACCAAGTACACGCTGACCGCCGAGGTCAAGGCCGGTTCGTACGAGATCGCCTGCCGTCCGGGCATGAAGGGCCACGGCGTCCGCCAGAAGCTCACGGTCACCGGCGGCAGCAAGGTCGCCAAGCGCGACCCCCGCCTCGACAAGGCCGTCGCCGCCTACCGCGAGTACGCGCAGGAGCAGGCCGACGAGACGCTGCCGAAGGCCAAGGCGTTCGCCGAGGCCGTCAAGGACGGCGACATCGCCGCCGCGAAGAAGGAGTACGCGCCCTCGCGTCTCGGCTGGGAGCGCACCGAGCCCGTCGCCGAGTCCTTCGGTGACATCGACCCGCTGGTCGACGTCCGCGAGGACGGCCTGGAGGAGGGCCAGGACCTGGAGAAGGACTGGACGGGCTGGCACCGCCTGGAGAAGTCCCTGTGGCAGGACAAGAAGATCGGCGCGACCGAGAAGAAGCTCGCCGACCGGCTGGTCGCGGACCTGACCGACTGGCAGAAGCGCGTCGGCAAGGCCGTGATCACCCCGACCTCCATGGCCAACGGTGCCAAGGAGCTGCTCGACGAGGTCGCCACCGGCAAGGTCACCGGCGAGGAGGAGCGCTACTCGCACACCGACCTCGTCGACTTCAAGGGCAACGTCGAGGGTGCCGAGAAGGCGTACGAGCTGCTGAAGCCGGTCGCCGGGGAGAACGACGCGGCGCTGACCAAGGAGCTGGACAAGCAGTTCACGGCGCTGAACACGCTGCTCGACAAGTACCGCACGGACAAGACCTCGTACGACTTCGTCTCGTACGACAAGCTCGGCAAGTCCGACGTCAAGGACCTCCAGGACGCCGTCAACGCACTCGCCGAGCCGCTGTCCAAGCTCGCCGCAGCCGTCGTGAAGTGAGCGAGGGGACCCCCATGACGGACACCACCGGGACCACGTCCGGCACTGCCTCCGCGGACGGCGCGCAGACGCCGTCCCGGCGTTCCCTGATCGGCTGGGGCGGGGCCGGGCTCGCGCTGGGCGCCGTCGCCGCGGGCGGCGCGGTGGCGATGAGCCGCGCCGGCGACGACGTGGAGCCGGCCGGCGCCGCGACGGGGGCCGCGGTCCCCTTCCACGGCGCGCACCAGGCCGGCATCGCGACCGCGGTCCAGGACAGGCTGCACTTCGCCGCGTTCGACGTGAAGACGGACGACCGCGACGCCTTCGTGCAGCTGCTGAAGGACTGGACGCAGGCCGCCGCGCGGATGACCGCGGGACACGCGGTCGGCGAGGGCGCGTACGGCGGTCTCGCCGAGGCGCCGCCGGACGACACCGGTGAGGCGCTGGGCCTCAAGCCGTCGCGGCTGACGCTGACGATCGGGTTCGGCCCCTCGTTCTTCGAGAAGTTCGGGCTGCGGGACCGGCGTCCCGAGGCCCTGGTGGACCTGCCGAGGTTCCCGGGCGACAACCTGGACAAGGCCCGCAGCGGCGGCGACCTGTGCATCCAGGCGTGCGCGGACGACCCGCAGGTCGCGGTGCACGCGATCCGCAACCTCGCCCGGATCGGTTTCGGCAAGGTCGCCGTCCGCTGGTCCCAGCTGGGCTTCGGCAAGACGTCGTCGACGACGCCGGACGCGCAGACCCCGCGCAACCTGATGGGCTTCAAGGACGGCACCCGCAACATCGCGGGCACCGAGACCGACCGGCTGAGGAAGTTCGTGTGGGTGGGCGGGGAGGGTCCCGGCTGGATGACCGGCGGCTCGTACCTGGTGGCCCGCCGCATCCGGATGAACATCGAGACGTGGGACCGCACCTCGCTCGTGGAGCAGGAGGACGTCTTCGGCCGCGACAAGGGCGAGGGCGCTCCCGTCGGCAAGGCGAAGGAGCGTGACGAGCCGTTCCTGAAGGCGATGAAGCCCGACGCGCACGTCCGGCTCGCCCACCCCGACTCCAACGACGGGGCGACGATCCTGCGCCGGGGCTACTCCTTCACCGACGGCACGGACGGCCTCGGCCGCCTGGACGCGGGGCTGTTCTTCCTCGCGTACCAGCGCGACGTCCGCAAGGGCTTCATCCCGGTGCAGCGGAACCTGTCGCGCACCGACGCGCTCAACGAGTACATCCAGCACGTGGGTTCGGCGATCTTCGCGGTTCCCCCCGGCGTCCGGGACAAGGACGACTGGTGGGGCCGGGCGCTGTTCTCCGAGGAGGCGTAGCCGTGTTCGGCAACTATCTGATCGGCCTGCGCGAGGGGCTGGAAGCCAGTCTCGTCGTCTGCATCCTGATCGCCTACCTGGTGAAGACCGGCCGCCGGGACGCCCTGCGGCCCATCTGGGCCGGCATCGGGGTCGCCGTGGTCCTGGCGCTGGGCTTCGGCTGCGCGCTGGAGTTCGGCTCGCAGGAGCTGACGTTCCAGGCACAGGAGGCGCTGGGCGGCTCGCTGTCGATCGTGGCGGTGTGCCTGGTGACGTGGATGGTCTTCTGGATGCGGCGCACCGCCCGGCACCTGAGGGCGGAGCTGCACGGCAGGCTGGACGCGGCGCTGGCGATGGGCACGGGCGCGCTGGTCGCCACCGCGTTCCTCGCGGTCGGCCGGGAGGGCCTGGAGACGGCGCTGTTCGTGTGGGCGTCGGTGCACGCCGCGAGCGACGGGACACCGCGTCCGCTGATCGGCGTCGCCCTGGGCCTCGCCACCGCGATCCTGCTCGGCTGGCTCTTCTACCGCGGCGCCCTGAGGATCAACCTCGCCAAGTTCTTCACCTGGACCGGCGGCATGCTGGTCGTGGTCGCCGCGGGCGTGCTCGCGTACGGCGTCCACGACCTCCAGGAGGCCGACTGGATCCCCGGTCTGACCAACCTGGCGTTCGACATCAGCGGCACCATCGAGCCGACCAGCTGGTACGGCACGCTGCTGAAGGGTGTCTTCAACTTCCAGCCCGACCCGACCGTCCTCCAGGTCACCGTGTGGGCGCTGTACCTGGTCCCGACGCTGCTCGTCTTCCTGTGGCCGCTGGGCTTCGGCACGGGGAGGACCGCGCCGGCCCCCGCGCAGCCGCAGCCCGCGTCCGACGGTGCGGTGGCCGACCGGAGCTGAACCGGCCGGGCGACCTCGCCGGGCCGGGCCGGTCCGGTGCCGGAGGTCACGACGGGGGCCCGATTGCGGCTCCCCGCGCCGGGGCCCGTTCGTTCCCCGGTAGGGTTCGGGCCCGGGACTGGGGAAGGCGAAGGGACCCGATGAGCAGGCTTGGAAGGCTGAGGCGGTCCGTGCCGGCGGTGGCGGCGGGGATCGCGCTGTCCGTCGCGGCGAGCGGATGCGTGGTGGTGCACGGGGAGCGCGAGGTGCTTCCCGGGGCGAAGAAGTCCGAAGCCGCCCGCGCTCTCCGGGACTTCCTGTCCGCCTACAACAAGGCCGACCGGGCGTACGACCCGGCCCTGGACGCGAACCGGGTCGCCGGGCCGCTCGCCGACATCGACGGCGCGAAGCTGCGGGCCGGCCACACCAACAACCCGTCGGGCAACCCGGCCCACCGGCCGCTGAAGCTGACCGACGCGAAGTTCGCCATCCCGAAGAAGGCGGGCTGGCCCCGCTGGTTCCTCGCCGACACCAAGGCCAACAAGGGTGCCGCCGACTCCCGTTGGCTGCTGGTCTTCACCCGGGGCGACGCCGACGACGTGTGGCAGGTCTCGTATCTGACCGTGGTGTCCGCCGACGACGTACCGGCCTTCGCGAAGGACAAGGACGGCTGGGCCGAGCCCGTCGCCGCCGATGACACGCGACTGGCCGTCAGCCCGGCGAAGTTGAGCCGGTCGTACGCGACGTACCTGAAGAGCGGCGGCGACGACTTCGCGCCGGGTGCCCACACGTCCGGCTGGCGGACGCTGCGCAGGAAGAACGCGAGCAAGCCCGGCCTCGCCCGGCAGTACGTGGACGAGGCGCTGTCGGCAGGCGACTACGCCCCGGCCGGGCTGCGCACCGCGGACGGCGGCGCGCTGGTGTTCTTCGGCACGCGCCACTTCGAGAAGCAGACCGCCGCGCAGGGCGTCGACCTCAACGTCACCGACCCGAACATCAAGGCCCTGATGAAGGGCGAGGTCAAGCAGTCCCTCACCCTGGAGTTCGTCTCCAACCAGGCGGTCCTGGACCCGGCGAGGACGGCCGCGGACCCGAAGGTGGAGTTCGTCAGCCGCGTCCAGGGGCTGACGGCGGCGCACGGCGAGTAGCCGGTGCGGCGGGGGGTCAGCCCCCGTGCGGCCAGGCGGCGAGCTGGTCCGACCCGTCACCCACGGAGCGTGCGGACTCGTCGGTCAGGATCTCGATGAGGCCGAGCGGTTCGGGCAGCGCGTGCTCGGGACCGCGCACCCAGTCGACCGACAGGCCGCCCGGCAGCTGCGCCGGGGGCACGAGGACGTACGAGCCGCGGCAGTGCCACCGCAGGCCGGGATGCTCGTCCATGGTCTCGGGGTGGCAGTCCAGCTCGCAGGGCCACCACTCGTCCTCGTCCTCGGGCGTACCGCGGGTGAGGGTGAAGAAGAGCATCCGTCCGTCGCCCGTCTCGGCGACGGGACCCACCTCGACGCCGGCGGCGAGCAGCCGCTGCAGCGCCGCGCGCCCGGCGTCGAGCGGCACGTCGAGGACGTCGTGCACCATGCCGGTCGCGGTGATGAAGTTGGCCTGCGGCTCGTGGCGGGCCCACTGCTCGATCTGGTCGCGGTCGGTCGTGGACTGCGTCTGCCAGGCGAAGGAGACGGGGTGCCGGGCCGGGGTGGGACAGCCGACGCGGTCGCAGGAGCACCGGTAGCCGGCGGGGTGAGCGGCCGGGGCGAGGGGCAGCCCGGCTCCGGCGGCGGCGAGCAGCAGGGTCTCACGGTCGCCCGCGTCGGCGGTCTCCTTAGGGCGACGGCCACGCAGCCACTGGGAGATCCTGCCCTGCCGGCCGGAACGGCCGCCGAACTCCGCGCTCATCTATCCCCTCGCCTTGCTGTGGTGCGGACAGCACTGCTTCATGGTCCCACCATCCTGCGCCCCGGGTGGCCGGAGCCGGTATCCGGGGTGCGGGGGGCGGTCGGCCTGAGGCCCGGATCGAGTGTCATTACATAGTTTAATGGGATTTACACCCCTACCCTCGTCGTCATGGTCACACGGACTGCGCTCACGGGTATCGCCGGTCTCACCTCGCTGGCCCTCGCCGTGCAGGGCGGCACCCTGGCCCCGCTGGAGTGGGGCGGCCACCCCCTGACCGTGGACGCGCTCCCCCGCGTCGTGCACGTCGCCCACCGCGGCGGCGCCCGGGAGGTCCCGGAGAACAGCATGTCGGGCCTGATGGCGGCGTACGAACGCGGGACGGCCCAGGTGCTCGACTTCGACACCCGGATGCTGCGCGACGGGCACATGGTCGTCATCCACGACCGGACCCTGAACCGCACGACCTACCTGGGCGGCCCGGTGCGGAACCTGGACCTCCGGGACTGGCAGGGCGTGCGGCTGCGGCCGAAGGACGTGCTGCCGGGCAGCTGGCGCTCGGAGCGGCCACCGACGGTCGCCGAGGTGCTGGACCGCTTCGGCGGGCGCATCGTGCTGATGCTGGAGGCCAAGGACCCGGAGAGCCTGCGCGCGCTGGCCGGGCTGCTGCGCGACCGCGGGCTGACCCGCTCGGTGTTCGTCAACTCCAACCGGCCCGAGGTGGCCCGGCGCGCCCATCGCATGGGCCTGGTCGCGCAGCTGTGGCGCTCGGCGGACCAGATGCGCCGCGACCGGCCCGAGCGCTGGGTACCGTTCGTGGATCTGCTCGACGTGGACCACCGGGCCCGGGACGGGGACCTCCTGCGGGCGGCGAGGTCGGGCATCCCCCGGGTGTGGGCGCACACCGTCGTGACCCCGGCCCAGCGCGACCGGGTCCTCGCGCTGGGCTGCAACGGGGTCATCACGGACGCGCCGGGGCGGCTGGCCCGCCGCCCGCCGGGACCCACGCCGGCGGCGAGGGCCGCGCGGACCCTGCGGGCACTCAGGGCGCGGCACGCCGTAAGGGCACTGCGGGCACTGCGGGCGGCTCAGCGCGGCGCGATGCCGTAGAGGGCGTAGTCGACGAGGGTGTCCGTGTACGCGTAGGTGATCGGGCCGGTGCGCTGGAGCCAGCGCTGGGCGAGCGGGGAGACGAACAGTTCGAGGGCGACGCGCGGGTCGACGTCGGCGCGCACGGCACCCTGGTCCTGCGCCGAGCGCAGTCGCCGCACGTAGAGCTGGAGCTGTGGTTCCAGGAGCCTGCTCACGAAGACGGCTCCGAGCTGCTCGTCGACGAGGCCCTCGGCGGCCAGCGCCCGGGAGGGGACCTCGAACCGGGGGTCGAGCAGCTCGTCCACGGTGGCCCGCAGGACGAGCTTGAGGTCGGCGGCGAGATCGCCGGTGTCCGGGATCGCGTACGGCTGCCGCGGGTCCTGGCCCGGTTGGGCCGCGGCCCGGGCGGCCTGCTCGCTCAGGTCGAGGAATGCCTCCAGCAGGACGTCGGCCTTCGAGGACCACCAGCGGTAGATCGTCTGCTTGCCAACTCCGGCGCGGGCGGCGATCCCCTCGATGGTCGTCCTCGGGTAGCCGATCTCTCCGACGAGGGCGAGGGCGGCGTCGTAGATCGCGCGGCGCGATCTCTCGCTGCGGCGGGTGGCGTCGGGAACGGGCTTCTGGACCATGGGTCGAATGTAACAGGTTGACAAGACGGTGCGTCTCGCTGGACAGTGATGCGAGACGGACGCGAGACGAAACGTCTCGTATTGATGAAGTGCGGTGAGAGGAGCCGGTGATGGCGCGAGGCGGAGACGGAAACATGCTGGGCGTGGGCGGGACGCGGCGGAAGCTCGGCCGGACGGCCCTGCGCGGTGGCGGCCGCGGCGGCCGGATCGGCGGCGGGCTGGACCCGCAGGCGCAGAAGCGGGAGTTGCTGCGCAAGCTGCGGGAGGGACGCGGGGAGGCCGCGCGGGACGGCCACGGGGAGCCGACGGGACAGGGACCGACGGGACAGGGACCGACGGGACAGGGGCGTACGGCGGAGGCGGAAGGGGGGCCGGGGGCGTCGTGAGCGGTGCCGGGTGGCCGCGGGTGGGGGGAGCGCCCGCGGGCTCATCCATTCCCCGGGGGGCGCAAGGCGCGGCTTCCCGTACGTGCCTCAGTGCCCATGCCGGAGGAGGCGCCGGTGAAGAAGGCGACCTGGCCGGTGAAGCCGTAGGTGGGGTTCATCGGGGAACTCACGTGGGATCTCGACGCCGCGGTGTGACGGTGACGCCGCTGGTTCAGGTGGTCTGGCCCCCGTCGACGACGAGGGCGGTGCCGGTGGCGAAGGCGGCGTCGTCGGAGCACAGCCAGAGCACGGCGGAGGCGATCTCCTCGGGCTTGCCGAGGCGGCCGACGGGTTCGTCGGCGATGAGCCCTTCACGTCCGCCGGGGCGGGCGTCGCCGAAGCGGCGAATCATCTCGGTGTCGATAATCCCGGGGCAGACGGCGTTGACGCGGATGCCCTGCGCGGCGTGATCCAGAGCGGCGGAGCGGGTGAAGCCGATGACCCCGTGCTTGGCGGCGGCGTAGGCGGCCTGGCCCTGGAAACCCTTGACCCCGGCCCCGGAGGAGACGTTGACAATGGCGCCGCCGCCGTCCTGCCGGAGCATCTGCCGGAGCTGGGCGCGGGTGCACAGGAACACTCCGGTGAGGCTGACTCCGAGGATGCGGTCCCAGTCGGCCTTGGCGGTGTCGGCGGCCGGCTGGACGGGTTGTTCGACGCCGGCGTTGTTGAAGGCCGCGTCCAGGCTTCCGAAGCGTTCGACGGTCCGGTCGACCGCGGCCTGGACGTCTTCCTCGCTGGTGACATCGCACGCGAGGGTGAGGACTTCGCCACCACCGCCGGCGGCGATCAGGCGGGCGGTCTCTCGCAGGCCGTCGGCGGACAGGTCGGCGAGCGCCACGCGTGCGCCCGCGCGGGCGAAGGCGAGGGCGGTGGCACGACCGATGCCGCTGGCGGCGCCGGTGACGAACGCGGTCTTGTCGTGGAAGTCGTAGGTGATGTTCACGCGGGTTCTCCCATCGAGAGGCGGGCCGGGGACGACGGATCAGGGGGCGGCTTCGACGGTGATGCGCTCGGCTCGGCCGAGCCGGGCGGCGCCGACATCGAGGTGGCCGAGGACGAGCAGGTCGGCGGAGGCGGCGAGCCCGTCCTGGTAGAAGAGGGCCAGATTGCCCCAGGGGGCGTAGTAGGCGACGTCGCCGATCTTGGCCGCGGCCGGCTTGGGGGCGCCGGAGGTGTCCAGCTCGCGCGGCAGGCCGGCCACCCGCTCCGTGCCGTGGAAGTCCTCCAGGTCAAGGGTGAGCGGGAGCAGCTCGGCGAAGTCGCGGGCGGCGGGGCTGTCGTTCAGGGCGGCGTCGACGGGGCGGCCGTCGAGGGTGACCCGGATGTCCATGGGAGTGCTCCTCTCGGAGGTGGGCGGCAGGGTGGAGGCCGGTGTCTCCCGCTGCCCCGGGGAGGCGGAAGACGCGGAGCCCGGCGTGGCTTCCGGCGCGTCGCCGGAGCAGGCGCTCACGGCCGGAAGCAGGGCGGCTGCCGCGGCGAAGTGGACCAGCGCGCGGCGGACGGCGGGGTGCATGAGGGAAAGTCCCGGGGGTGTCATGCGGGCAGTGGCACGGTGTAGTGCCGGAACCCGCCGCGCTCGGTCTTGACGGCGTGGCGCTCGTCTGTGGCCCGCTCGCCCTCGCCGGCCGGCTTCAGGAAAGGAGGGTGAGGTCGGGGCATGGCCCGGGTCCGAGGGTGAGGTCGGGGCATGGCCCGGGTCAGCCGGTGGCCGGGGCTGTGGCGTACTCCTCGTCGGTGACGGGGTTCAGCCAGTGCACGACGTCGTGGTTGTCGTCGCCCTCGTTGATGGCAAGGTGGACCATCAGCCGGTTCGGGGCAGCGCCGTGCCAGTGCTCCTCGTCGGCCTCGAACAGGACGCGGTCGCCGGGCCGGATGAATTCCACCGGCCCGCCGCGGCGCTGGCACAGACCGACTCCTTCGGTGACGAAGACTGTCTGGCCCAGCGGGTGACGGTGCCAGTGGGTGCGCGCGCCGGGCATGAAGTGCACCAGGTTCGCGGTGACCCGGGACGGGGCCGGGGCCGCGGCGACGGCGTCGATGTAGACGTCGCCGGTGAACCAGTCGGCCGGACCTCTGGCGGTGTCGATCGAGCTGCGGGTGATCTGCACGGGTGCTCCTTGGGGGGGGTCGGCGGGTCAGGGGGTGAGGAGGGCCTTGACGGCGCGGCGCTCGTCCATCGCCCGGTAGCCCTCGGCGGCCTGCTCCAGGGGCAGGGTGAGGTCGAAGACCTTGCCCGGGTCGATCCGGCCGGAAAGGACGCGGCTGATCAGGTCGGGGAGGTAGCGGCGTACGGGGGCGGGGCCGCCGCGCAGGCCGACGTGGGAGAAGAACAGCTCCTGCCCGTCGACCGCCATCTCGTGGGGGACACCGACAAAGCCGACGTTGCCGCCGGGCCGGGCAGAGTGCAGGGCCTGCTGCATGGCCTCGGCGGTGCCGACGCACTCCAGGACGCTGTCGGCGCCGATCCCCCCGGTCATCTCCTTGATCCGGGCCACGCCCTCCTCACCGCGCTCCGTGACGATGTCGGTGGCACCGAACTCGCGCGCGAGCTTCTGCCGGGGCTCGTGCCGCGACATGGCGATGATCCGCTCCGCGCCCATCTCCTTCGCCGCGATCACACCGCACAGGCCGACCGCGCCGTCGCCGACGACCACGGCCGTCGAACCGGGCTCGACCTCGGCGGCGTCGGCGGCCCACCAGCCGGTGCCCAGCACGTCGGACACGGCCAGCAGGCCGGGCCAGAACTTCTCGTCCGGCACCTCGTCGGTGGCGACCAGGGTGCCCTCGGCGTTGGGGATGCGCACGTACTCGGCCTGACAGGTGGACATGAACTCGCGGTTCAGGCAGTTCGACTGGAACCCGTTCTTGCAGTTCACGCAGGTGTTGTCCGAGGTGGCGAACGAACCGACGACGAACTGGCCCGGCCTGACAGAGGTGACCGCGCTGCCGACCTCCTCGACGAAGCCGACGTACTCGTGGCCCATCGGGTGCGGGTCGCCGATCGGCTCCGCGCCCCGGTAGGGCCAGAGGTCGGAGCCGCAGACGCAGGTGACGGCCGTACGGATGACCGCGTCGGTGGGCCGCAGGATCCTCGCGTCGTCCACCGTCTCGAAACGCACATCGCCGGGGGCGTAGATCATTGCTCCACGCATTAGGAGTTCCTTACGTGTGAGGGGGCCGGACCGCCTGGGACGGCCCGCGTTCGGCGTTCCCGGGAGCAGGAACGCCACGAGCCGTGGCGTCCCCTGCCTGCCGACGGGACGGCGGGAAAACGCCACGTCATCCAGGTAACCCCCGCTTCGCGGGTGCAGCGAGTCACTGACAAGGGGTGTACCAGCAGTACATCCCTCCCTTGCCCGGGCAGGTCGTACCGTCGAGGTGTGGACAACCGAGCAGAGGTCCGCGAGTTCCTCACCTCGCGGCGAGCCAGGATCACCCCCGAGAGGGCCGGGTTGCCCGCCGGTCCTCGGCGCCGCGTCCCGGGCCTGCGCAGGAGTGAGGTCGCGGCACTGGCCGACGTCAGCGTGGAGTACTACGCCAAGCTGGAGCGCGGCAACCTCGCCGGTGTCTCACCGGCCGTCCTCGAAGTCGTCGCCCGCGCCCTCCAGCTCGACGACGCCGAACGCGCCCACCTGATGAACCTGGCCCGAGCCGCCGACGGCTCCGATGCGCTCACCCGGCCCCGCCGACGACGCGCCAAGGACCAGTGGAAGGCGCACCGGAGTCTGCAGTGGACCCTGGATGCCGTCACCGCCGGCCCGGCCTTCGTGCGCAACGGCCGCATGGACCTGCTCGCCGCCAACCAGCTCGCCCGCGCCTTCTACGCCGAGGTCTACGCCAATCCGCAGAACCAGGCGAACCTGGCCCGCTTCAACTTCCTCGACCCCGCTTCCCGGCGTTTCTACCCCGACTGGGACCTCGCCGCCGACGTCGCAGTGGCCATCCTGCGCACCGAGGCCGGCCGCAACCCCCACGACAAGGACCTGCACGACCTCGTCGGCGAACTGTCCACCCGCAGCGAGGAATTCCGCATTCGCTGGGGCGCCCACAACGTCCGGCACCACGGCACCGGCACCAAACGCTTCCACCACCAGGCCGTCGGCGACCTCACCCTCGCCTACGAGGGCCTGGAGATGGCTGCCGAACGCGGGCTCACCCTCACCATCTACACCGCCGAACCCGGATCGGCGTCCGAAGAGAGCCTGCGCCTGCTCGCCTCCTGGGCCGCCATGCCCCGGAACCCCGCGCCCCAGCCCCGGGACTGACGATCCGCGCCGACCTCCCGAGATGTTCCGCCCGGTGCGCGGCACCGGGCACATCCTCGGCGTGCTCGACCGACCCGGGCGCGGATCAGTCGAATGACCGGCCCGACGGGTCCTGGCCGGCCGGCGGCCAGGCGTCTCCCCAGTCCGCGTCGCGGGCCGCGCGGTAGAGGGCGCCGTGGCGCTTGGTCACGGTCTCGCGGTGCAGGGACTCGTCCGGCCCGCACAGGTCGAGGAGTACCTGGCCCTTGCGGATCTGCGGCCTGCGCACGACGCGGGAGGGGGCCGGTTCCGCCGGCAGACGGGTGGCGGCGACGTAGCTGAACTTCTCGTCCTCGTAGGCCAGGGAGCCGCCCTTGACCTGGCGGTGCAGGGAGGACCGGCTGACCCGGGCGGAGAAGTGGCACCAGTCCTCGCCCGGGACGAGGGGGCAGGCGGCGCTGTGCGGGCAGGGTGCCGCGATCCTGAACCCGGCGCCGGTCAGACGGTCACGGGCCTCGATGACGCGGGCGTATCCGTCGGGCGTGCCCGGCTCGACGATCACGACGGTTCGGGCGGCGGTCGCGGCGGCGTCCACGACGGACGCGCGGTCGGCCTCGGTGAGTTCGCCGAGGACGTAGGAGACGGTGACGAGGTCGGTGGCCTCGAGGGTGAGCGCCGATCCGATGCGGGAGCGGTGCCACTCGGCGGACTTCAGCGCCGGGTTCGCGGCGGCGATGTCGCGGCCGAGGGCGAGCGCCGGTTCGGCCCAGTCGAGGACCGTCACCGGGCGGTCGCCCTCCCAGGTCGCGCTGACCGCCCAGGTCGCCGCGCCGGTGCCGCCGCCGACGTCCACGTGACTGGCCGGCGTCCACCCGGGCACGGCGTCCGCGAACGCGTCCAGTGCGGCGCGGACCGCCTCGAACGTCGCGGGCATCCGGTACGCGGCGTACGCCGTCACGTCCGCGCGGTCGCGCAGGACCGGGGTGTGGGTCGGGGTGCTGCCCCGGTAGTTCGCGATCAGTCGCTCGACCGACTGTGCGGCTGCCTTGGGGGGCAGGCCGTCGAGGAGCCCGGCGAGGGCGGTGCGCAGGGTCTCGGCGGGGGCGGCGGGGGCGTTCACCCGGCGATTCTACGGTCGCGTCCGACCGGCCGGGGGTCCGGCGGTGCCGCGGGGGGCGGTGGGCCGCGGTTCCCCTGCCCCTTGCGGGTCATCACGCGCGTTGCGGCTCACGCCGGGGGTCCGTGGGCGGGCCCGGCGTCGGCGGGGTGCCGTGAGGACAGTCCCCTCCCCCGGGCAGGCGCCCCGCGTTGCGGCTCACGCCGGGGCAGGACGGCGGGCCCGGCGTCGGCGGGGTGCCACGCTGTGCCCACCCGTGCCGCCCCGAGCGGCACGCATGCCCACAGCCACGCCGACCCGGACGGCACCCCGCGCCCCCGCGCCCCTCGCCCCGGGGCCGGGGAGACGTTACGGCGCCGTTCCTCCGCTGGGGCCTCTCACCGCGTGTGCGAGGCGGGTCGCCGCCGCTGCTCGCGGGGTGTTGTCCGGGGGGCGGCGGCGGGGGTGGACCGTGTTCGCCAGGAGGACGAGGAAGGTGTCCGTCGCCGGGTCGAGGACGAGCGACGTGCCCGTGAAGCCCGTGTGGCCGACCGCGCCGCGCCGCGCCAGCTCCCCCATGAAGGACGGCTGGCCGACGGCGAAACCGAGGCCGGGCGGGGTCAGCATCAGTTCCACGAAGTCGGGGCCGAGAATGCGGGCCGGGCCGTAGGAGCCGCCCGCGAGGAGGGCGCGGCAGAAGACGGCGAGGTCGCGTCCCGTCGAGAAGAGGCCCGCGTGGCCGGCCACCCCGCCGAGCGCCCACGCGTTCTCGTCGTGGACCACACCCCGCAGCATCCCCCGGTCCGCCTTCCCCCACGGCCGCCGCTGGTCCTCGGTGGCGGCGGCGCCGGGGCGGGGTCCGAAACCGGTGGCCGTCATGCCGAGGGGACGGGTGATGCCGTCGTGGATGAGGACGTCGAGCCCGCGCCCGGTGATGCGCTCCAGGACGTACTGGAGGAGCAGCGGGTTGAGGTCGGAGTAGCGGTACGCGGCGCCGGGCCGCGTCACCGGCGCCTCCGCCCGCAGCAGATCGAGGCGGGCCGCGTCGGACGGGCAGTCGTACAGCGGGAGTTCGGGCCGCAGACCGGAGGTGTGGGTGAGCAGCTGGCGCACGGTGATGCCGTGCTCCGCGACACCCCGGAAGTCGGGCAGGTACGCGGCGACCCGCGCGTCGATGCCCAGCGTGCCGCGCTCCAGCTGCTGGACGGCTGCGACCGCCGTGAACAGTTTGGTCAGCGACGCCAGGTCGAAGGCCGTGTCCACGGTCATCGGCACCCGCTCCCCGGGCGCCTGCTCGATCCCCACGTCCTTCTTCTCGTCGTACGACGCGTAGCGCACCGCCCACCCGGCCGCCTCCTCGACGGCGATCACGGGGCCGCGCCCGGCGACCACGACGGTGCCCGCCGCCCAGGGGCGCTCCCCCGTCGTGAGGGTGCGCACCTCCCGTACGAGGTGCCGCAGTTCGCCGGAGTCGAGCCCGGCCCGCTCCGGTGTGTCAACGCGCAGTCTCGGTGCGCTCAGTTCCCTGCCGCCTTTCCCAGTGCTGTCCGGCCGTCCCCGCGCTCGCGGTCTGCGGCGAGCGCCGGGGATCCCGGTTCCCAGGGACGGCACAGTGCCACGAAGCAGGCGATCGCCACCAGTGCCGCGGCGAGTTGGACGACGGCCATCGGTACGGCGGTGTGCTCGCCGGCGACTCCGACGAGGGGCGAGGCGATCGCGCCGACGAGGAAGGACGTGGTGCCGAGGAGGGCCGATGCCGAGCCGGCGGCGTGCCGGGTGCGCATCAGGGCGAGGGCCTGGGCGTTGGGGAGGGTGATGCCCATGGCGCTCATCAGGACGAAGAGCGCGGTCGCGACGGGCAGCAGGCCGACCTCGCCGAGCGCGCCGGCGGACATGAGGAGCAGGGCGGTCGCGGAGAGGGTGACGACGGCGAGACCGGTGGCGAGCGTCTTGTCGAGGCTGACCCGGCCGACCAGGAGCTTGCCGTTGATCTGGCCCGCGGCCACCAGGCCCACCGAGTTCACGCCGAACAGCAGACTGAAGGTCTGCGGGGAGGCGCCGTAGATCTCCTGGATCACGAAGGGCGAGGCGGCTATGTACGCGAAGAGCGCGGCGAAGGCGAAGCCGCCCGCGAGCATGTAACCGGCGAAGGCGCGGTCGGCGAGCAGTCCGCGCATCGAGCGCAGCGCCTCGCCGACGCCGCCGCTGTGCCGTTCCCCGGGGGCGAGGGTCTCGGGCAGCCGGAACCAGACGAGCGCCGTCAGCGCGATGCCGACGGCGGTGAGGACGACGAAGACGCCCCGCCAGTCGGTGACCCGCAGGATCTGCCCGCCGATGAGCGGGGCGACGACCGGGGCGACCCCCGAGACGAGCATCAGGGTGGAGAAGTACCGGGCCATGGCCACGCCGTCGTACAGGTCGCGGACGACGGCCCGCGCGATGACGATCCCGGCGGCGCCCGCGAGTCCCTGGGCGAGCCGGAGGACGACGAGGAGTTCGACGGTCGGGGCGACGGCGCACAGCGCGGTGGCCAGGATGTAGACGAGGAGGCCGGCCAGCAGGGGCCTGCGGCGGCCCAGCTTGTCGCTCAGCGGTCCGACGACCAGCTGCCCGAACGCCATGCCCGCGAGGCACGCGGTGAGCGTGAGCTGCACGGTCGCGGCGGGCGCGTCGAGGGACCTGGTGACCTCCGGCAGCGACGGGAGGTACATGTCCATGGCCAGCGGGGGCGTGGCGGTGAGGCCGCCGAGGACGAGGATCACGAGGAGTCCGGTCCCGCGGGGTGCCGCCGGGCCGGGCAGCGCCGGGGATGCCGCGGCCGGTGCCTGCTCGGTGACCGCCGCCCCCGTCACGTGCCCGTGGATGTCGTCCTCGCCGCTCGCCGTGCGGCCGGCCTCCGGCATGTGCCCCTCCCTCTCCGTTCGGTCCGCCACCTATGCTCTCAGCTCGTACGGAGTGTTCGGGGTCACAGGGCGAGAGGCCGGGAATGACGGGCGAGAGCGTGCGGTGGGGAATTCTGGCGACCGGAGGGATCGCGGCGGCGTTCGCGGCGGATCTGGTGGATCTGCCGGACGCGGAGGTCGTCGCGGTGGCGTCGCGCAGCCAGGAGTCGGCGAAGGCGTTCGCGGAGCGGTTCGCGATACCCCGGGCGTACGGCGACTGGGCGTCGCTCGCCGCGGACGAGGACGTCGACGTGGTGTACGTGGCCACTCCGCACTCGGCGCACCGGGTGGCCGCGGGCCTGTGCCTGGAGGCCGGGCGGAACGTGCTGTGCGAGAAGGCGTTCACGCTGAACGCGCGGGAGGCCGAGGAGCTGGTGGCGCTCGCCCGGGAGCGAGGCAGCTTCCTGATGGAGGCCATGTGGATGTACTGCAATCCGCTGATCCGGCGGCTCAAGGCGCTGGTGGACGACGGCGCGATCGGTGACGTGCGCACGTTGCAGGCCGACTTCGGGCTGGCCGGGCCCTTCCCGCCGTCGCACCGGCTGCGGGATCCCGCGCAGGGCGGCGGCGCGCTTCTCGACCTCGGCGTCTATCCGGTGTCGTTCGCGCAGCTGCTGCTCGGGGAGCCCTCGGACGTCACCGCGCGGGCCGTGCTCTCCGACGAGGGCGTCGATCTCCAGACGGGTGCGCTGCTGTCCTTCGAGAGCGGCGCCCTCGCCTCGGTGCACTGTTCCATCAGCGGCGGCACCCCGGTGTCCGCGTCGGTCACCGGCTCCGCGGGCCGTATCGACATCCCGGACGGGTTCTTCTTCCCGGAGCACTTCGTCCTGCACCGCGACGGCCGCGACCCGGAGAAGTTCATGGCCGACCCGGCGAGCGGCCCCCGCAGCAGCCTCAGGCACGAGGCCGCCGAGGTGATGCGGGCCCTGCGCGCCGGTGAGACCGAGTCGCCGCTGGTCCCGCTGGACGGCACCCTCGCGGTGATGCGGACGCTCGACGCGATACGGGACCGCATCGGCGTCCGCTACCCCGGGGAGGCCGGCTGACGCCCGTGCGCCGGCCCGGGCCGGGCCGGCGCACGGCTCGCCGTCGGCTCAGGCGGGCTCGAGGCCCTGGTCGCCCACCTCCGTCACGAAGGACGCGGCCGTGGTGATCGGCGCCCCCGGCGTCGTCACCGCCGGCACCGTCTTGAAGTCGGCCCGCGCCTCCTGGCGCCCCAGCTCGACGGTCACGTAGCCGCGCCGTCCGTTGTAGAACTTCAGGTGCGGGTTGGCCTTCGTGTACGTGGCCCAGTTGGCGGGCCGCTCGGCGCCGTCCTTGCCGCTGGCGATGGACGTCGCGACGATCTCCGTGCCGAGCGTCGCCGACGCCGGGTCGTCGAAGTCGTCCTTGATGTCGAAGGCGTACCCGACGTGGACGTCGCCGGTGAGCACCATCAGATTCTCGATCCCGGCGGACTTCGCCCCGGCGAGGACCCGTTGGCGCGAGGCGCGGTAGCCGTCCCAGGCGTCCATCGACACCTTGGCGACCGGGTTCAGGTCCAGTTTCCGCTGGGAGAAGGTGACCTGCTGCGGGACCACGTTCCACAGCGCCCGCGACTTGTGCCACCCGTCGAGCAGCCAGCGCTCCTGCGTCGCCCCGGTGATGGTGCGCGCCGGGTCGTCCGACTCGGGGCCGGGGACGTGCGAGCCGTCGCCGTACGCCTGGTTGGAGCGGTACTGGCGGGTGTCGAGGATGTCGAACTGGGCGAGGCGGCCCCACCGCAGCCGCCGGTAGAGGCGCGCGTCGGGCCCGTCCGGGAGCTGGGGCCGGCGCAGCGGCTGGTTCTCCCAGTAGGCGCGGTAGGCGGCGGCGCGGCGCAGCAGGAACTCCTCCGGCGGGTTGCCGTTCTCGTCGATGTCGCCCGCGTAGTTGTTCTCGGTCTCGTGGTCGTCCCAGGTGACGACGAAGGGGTGGGCGGCGTGGGCGGCCCGCAGGTCGGGGTCGGACTTGTAGAGGGCGTACCGCAGGCGGTAGTCCTCCAGGGTCACGGTCTCGTGGTTGAAGAGGTCGGGCAGGGTGCGGTCGGTGTACTTGCGGGCGCCGCCGACGGAGTTGACGGCGTACTCGTAGAGGTAGTCCCCGAGGTGGAAGACGACGTCGACGTCGTCCTCGGCGAGGTGTCCGTACGCGGTGAAGTAGCCGTCGTGGTACGCCTGGCAGGAGACCGCGGCGAGAGTGAGCGCGGAGGTGCGGCTGCGGGTGGCGGGCGCGGTGCGGGTGCGGCCCGTCTCGCTGACCCAACTGCCGGTGCGGAAGCGGTAGTAGAAGATCCGGTCGGCGTCGAGGTGACCGACCTCCACGTGCACGGTGTGGTGGAACTCGGGGTGCGCGACGGTGGTGCCGCGTCTGACGACGCGGCTGAAGCGCTCGTCGTGGGCCAGTTCCCAGTGCACGGTGACGCGTTTGCGGGGCAGTCCGCCGTCGGCCTGGTACGGCGCCGGCGCGAGCCGGGTCCACAGCAGGACGGAGTCGGGGAGCGGGTCGCCCGAGGCCACGCCGAGCGTGAAGGGGTCGTCGGTGATCCTCGCCGCGTCGAGTTCTGCGGCGCTCGCCACGCCCGCGGCGGGCAGGTCGACGGCGAAGGCGAGCGCGGCGGCGGCGCCCGTGACGGTGAGGAAGCGGCGGCGTCCGATGTGGCGGGCGGCGGCGCGCAGTTCGGCGCCGTGCTGCGAGCTGTGCGATGGCTGATGGGCTGCGGGTGTCATCTGGCCCTCCCCTGACGGTGGTGGTACGAGGCATTGGAGTGGCCAGGGTCGACGTTGGGCTGTCGCGTACACAACAGCAAGATGGCGGATGGATGAGTTCCGGACGGTGGACCCTCCCGTACGCTGCGGGGCCATGAATGCCATGCAAACGAAGACCGCGGTGGTGACCGGGGCGGGCTCCGGCATCGGCCGCGCGGTCGCCGCGGAACTGCTGCGCGCGGGCTGGTCGGTGGCGCTGGCGGGCCGCAGGACCGAGACCCTGGAGGAGACGGCCGCCCTGGTTCCCGGGGCCCCCTCCCTGGCCGTACGCACGGACGTCTCGGACCCCGACGACGTGGCCGCCCTCCTCACGGCCGTACGCGACCGCTTCGGACGCCTGGACCTGCTGTTCAACAACGCGGGCACGTTCGGTCCCGGGGGCGTCCCGGTCGAGGAACTGCCGTACGACGCCTGGCGGCACGTGGTGGACACCAACCTCAACGGCGCGTTCCTGTGCGCGCAGGCGGCGTACCGGCAGATGAAGGAGCAGGACCCGCAGGGCGGTCGGATCATCAACAACGGCTCGATCTCGGCGCACACGCCCCGCCCGCGGTCGGTCGCGTACACGGCGACCAAGCACGCGCTGACCGGGCTGACCAAGGCGCTCTCCCTGGACGGGCGGCCGTACCGGATCGCGGTGGGCCAGATCGACATCGGCAACGCGGCCACCGAGATGACCGAGGGGATGCGGACGGGAACGTTGCAGGCGAACGGCGAACTGGCCGTCGAACCCGTGATGGACGTGGCGGACGTGGCCCGCACCGTGCGGCACATGGCCGAACTGCCGCTGGAGGCGAACGTGCAGTTCGCGACGGTACTGGCGACGGCGATGCCGTACGTGGGCCGCGGCTGAGGCCGGGCGGGGCGGTCGGGGCGATCGACGGCGGACCGGGTCGTGCGGGCTTCCTTGTCAGCGAACTTGATCGCGATCCGGCCCGATGCCGTTGATCCTGGCCGGAGTTCCCTCCGGGTCGAACGAGTGGTGAAAGGTGAAGGCGTGCGGCGCGGAGCCGTGGTCGTGAAGGTGTTCCAGCCTGGAAACCCCGTCCTGCCAGGTGGGTGGCACGCCGTCGGAAACCCACCAGAACACGTAGTTCGGGTGTTCTGCCCTCTCGAACCAGTCGTAACGCCTGTTCAGCGCCTCCCGGTGCGAACCGGTGTAGAGGGCGTCGAAGGCGGGGCGCAGGCCGGTCCAGAGTGAGAGGGTCGCGGCCAGGGCGGTGGTCTCCGCCGTGCGGCTCTTGCCGTACCAGGGCGGTACGGCGAACTCTCCCCAGGCACCCCAGTCCGCCTCGAAGAGCGCGCCCCGCTCAGCGTCTGCCGCTTCGGCGTGAGCGAGGTACCCGGGGTGCTGACTGATCTGCCGGTAGACGGCCTCACCGATGTCGTAGAACTCGGACGTGAGAGGGGCGGGATCGGCGAGGGGTGTCTTCAGGACACCGAATGTGTACAGCGCAAGTCGGGGCATGCGTCTCTCCCTGGTTGAGGGGTGCAGGAGGGCGAGGCTTCGCGGGGCGTGACCGACTCAGCCCCCGTCGCGGGGTGGCTCAGGGTGAAGGAACTCCTGTGCGACCGTGAGCGATCGCCGAGGACCAGGTGAAGGTAGCTGCCTCCGCGGGCCCTGTCTAAGTTGCGTTTTCCCTGCCCAAGTGGCCTCCCGCATCGCTCATTTCGGGGCCCGGGGCGCTGACTAGCGGGACAGACACCGTGTGCCGCCGGCGTGGCCGGTGCGCCCCGGCGGGTCTGTCCGGGGCCTCCGGGGCGGGCGCAAGACCCGGGCGGGGTCGGGGGCGGGGCCCGGGAGGACCACTCCCGGCGTTCACCCCCGGTGGGTCTCTTCCGCCGCGGCCCCGCCGTCGCCGCCGCCCCGCCCGCTTCTGCGGCGGCGCCACGCGAACGCGCCGCCCGCCGCCAGCGCGAGCGCTCCGGCCGCCCCGGCGGCCGGTCCCCAGGGCGAGGTGCCCGCACCGGAGGAGGCGGGAGCGCCGGCGGCACCCCCGGCGGGCTTCCTGGTCGCCGTCGCCTTCGCCCCGCCCTCGCTGATCGGATCGACCAGGACACCCACCGGCTCGGCGCTCCCCGCGTGCGCGAAGCCCCAGTCGAGCAGGGCGGCCGTCTCCTCGTAGACGCCGTTCCCCGCGCGCTTGGGGTGCATCAGGGTGGCCAGGAGCGTACGGCCGCCGCGGGTGGCCGCCCCGGTGAAGGTGTTGCCCGCGTGGCTGGTGTAGCCGTTCTTCACCCCGATCAGGCCCTGGTACGTCTCCATGCCCCAGGCCCCCGTCAGCAGACGGTCGGTGTTCTGGATCTGGAAGGTCTTCTTGCCGCCGGCCGGGAAGTCCGCGGTCGGCGTCGCGCAGTAGGCGCGGAAGTCCGCGTTGTGCAGGCCGTGCCGGGCGAAGAGCGTGAGGTCGTACGCGGAGGAGAGCTGACCCCTGTGGTCGAAGCCGTCGGGGCTCACCACGTGCGTGTCCAGGGCCTGCAGGTCCGCGGCCTTGACCTG
This sequence comes from Streptomyces sp. NPDC005551, assembly GCF_042871785.1. Classification (NCBI taxonomy): domain Bacteria; kingdom Bacillati; phylum Actinomycetota; class Actinomycetes; order Kitasatosporales; family Streptomycetaceae; genus Streptomyces; species Streptomyces sp. NPDC005551. Next base: position 137,809 of record NZ_JBIAJE010000002.1, read on the forward strand.
CATCTGGCCGACGGTCTCGTCGACCCCGCCGTTCAGGTGACTGAGCACGTGCACCGCGTCGTTGCCCGACCGCAGGAAGACGCCGAGCCACAACTGCTCGACGGTGTAGGTGATTCCGGGACGGATACCGACCAGGCTGGAGCCGGCCGGGATCCCGGCGAGGTCCGCGTCGGTCACCGTGTGCCGCTCGGTCCGCCCGAACTTGTGCAGCAGCGTGTCCGCGAACAGCATCTTCAGGGTGGACGCGGGCGCCAGGCGCCGGTGCGCGTCGTACGAGGCGAGCACCCGCCCGCTTTCGTGGTCGGCGATCAGCCAGGCCCGGGCGGTGAGCCGGGGCAGGCCCGAGGCGCCGCGCACCTGGACTCCCGCGCGCCCCAGCCGCTCACCGCCGATCGTGGTGGCGGCGGAGGCGGGGCCGGCGACGGTGGACGGAACGGCGGCGGCGGCGAGGCCGAGAGCGGCACGGCGGGTGAGCCGAGAGGAATCACGCATCCCGGGACCGTACAAAGCGGCCTCGCGGCGCCGTGCGGCGGGGTCATAAAGGGAGGGCATGCCGCTGCCAAAGGGACGGCAAAGGCACCGGGACGGGGCCCGGACAGGCCCCGGGCAGGCCCCGGACGGGTGACCGGGAATTGTGACGGAAAGGCTCACCTGCCCCCAGTCAACAGGGCTTTCCTGGCCGTACACCCTCTTCCGCACAGGAATCAGCTGTCTTACCGGATTCTGATTCCGAACGCTGCATTCTCAGCCCGCGCACACCCTTTACTCAGCCCGCCTCAAAACTTTCTCCATAGCTTGTGGCCGCGCCCACAGCGGGCGCCGAGAACCTTTGAGGAACGGGATGTTTGGCATCTATCTCAAGCGTGAGCTGAGCCGGCGCAAGAAGGCGGCCCTGGTGATCGCCATGGGTCTGGCGCTCGGTATCGCGCTGGTCATCACCGTCAACTCGGTGTCGGCCGGCATGCAGCAGGCGCAGGACAAGGTCCTGAAGTCGCTGTACGGGCTCGGCACCGACATGACGGTCACCAAGGCCGTGGCGGCGCCCTCCGCGAACGCGACGGGCAGACCGAAGTTCGACTTCGACGCCGAGTCGGACAGCGACACGACGCAGAGTTCGGACCGGGTGATGACCCAGGGCGGCCAGTCCCTGAAGTCCTCGCTCGTCGACGAGGTGGCCGCGCAGCAGGGCGTGGCGAGCGCGGTCGGCGCGCTGAGCCTGAACGTCACCAAGGTCGACGGCTCCTTCACCCAGGGCAAGGCGAAGTCCTCGACGACCGAGCAGCAGGGCGGCCCCGGCGCCGCACAGGGCGGCGGGAGCGGCCGGCCGCAGGTGCAGGGCGGCGGCGCCTCCTTCGATGTCAACTCGTACTCCGTCGCGGGGATCGACGTCACCGAGCAGGACCTCGGCCCGCTCGCCACGTCGAAGATCACCAAGGGGAGGACCTTCACGGCGTCCCAGTCCGCAGCGAAAGCCGCCGTGGTCAGCAAGTCGTACGCGAAGGAGAACTCGTACACGGTCGGCGAGAAGCTCAAGATCTCGGGCACGGCGTACGAGATCATCGGCATCGCGACACCGGACAGCAGTGAGACGACCACCGACGTCTACCTGCCGCTGAAGCAGGCGCAGACGCTCGGCGACGCGAAGAACAAGGTCACCACGATCTACGTCAAGGCGACCGACTCGAAGCAGATCGACACGGTCAAGGCGGCCATCCGGAAGAACATCCCGGGCACGACGGTCACGACCTCCGCCGACCTCGCCGACACCGTCTCCGGCTCCCTGTCGACGGCCTCGAACCTGGCGGCCAGTGTCGGCAAGTGGCTGTCCGTCGCGGTCCTGATCGCCGCCTTCCTGGTGGCCGCGCTGCTCACCTCGTCGGCGGTCAGCCGCCGGGTGCGCGAGTTCGGCACGCTGAAGGCGCTCGGCTGGCCCTCCCGCAAGGTCACCCGGCAGGTCGTCGGCGAGTCGATCGTGAACGGCCTGCTCGGCGGCGCGCTCGGCATCGCCCTCGGTCTCGGCGCGGCGTACACGGTGACCGCGATCAGCCCGAAGCTGACCGCGGAACTCGCCTCCGGCGGCGGCGCGGGCGGCGGCCCGGGCGGCGGCGGGCCGGGCCGGCAGGCGGCCTCGAAGACCGTGGAGATCGCGTTGTCCGCGCCGGTCTCGGTGACCACCATCGCGCTCGCGGCGGGCCTCGCCATCGCGGGCGGTCTGATCGCCGGTGCCATGGGGGGTTGGCGTGCCTCCCGCATGCGGCCCGCGGACGCCCTGCGCAGCGTCTCCTGACCCCCCTGCCCCCGACCGGGAGACGACCGTGCCCCGGGCGACCCTCATTCCCCTCGGAGAACCTCATGTACAAGCTCACCGGCGTCACCAAGCGCTACACGCGCGGCAAGGAGACGGTGGAGGCGCTGCGCGGTGTCGACCTCGTCATCGAGGACGGCGACCAGCTCGTCATCCAGGGCCCCACGGGCGGCGGCAAGTCCACGCTGCTCCAGATGATCGGCGGCCTGGACCGCCCCACCTCCGGCAGCGTCGAACTGGACGGCGTGGACCTCGCCTCCGTCAGCGAGGCCAAGCTGACCCGGCTGCGCGCCGAGAAGGTCGGGATCATCTTCCAGGCGTTCAACCTCATCCCGACGCTGACCGCGCAGGAGAACGTCGAGACGGCGCTCGTACCGCTCGGCGTGAAACCCGCGGAGCGGCGCGCGCGGGCCGCCGAGGCGCTGGCCTCGGTCGGGCTCGGCGACCGGCTGGCGCATGCGCCGGCGGAGCTGTCCGGCGGCCAGCAGCAGCGCGTCGCCATCGCCCGCGCCCTGGTCAAGCGGCCCAAGGTGCTGCTCGCCGACGAGCCGACCGGCAACCTCGACGAGGGCACCCGTGACGACATCATGGCCCTGCTCGAAGGGCTGTGGCACGAGTACGGGCTGACGTTCGTCATGGTCACCCACGACTCGTCGATCGCCCGCCGCGCACCGCGGCTCGCCACGATCAGGGCGGGCCGGATCACGCTGACCGAGCAGGACGTACCGCGCCGGGAGTCGCCCGAGGCGTACGCGGGGTAAGGGCGGGGCCGGGGGCGCCCCGCAGGCGTACGCGGGTAGGGCCGGGGGTCGCCACGCAGGCGTACGCGGGGGTAGGGCGCCGCCGCACCGGGGGGTCACCTCGGCCGTACGCGGGGTTGGGGCGCGCCGGGGACGGCGCCGCCCTGCCCGGTCCGTCCGTTCACCGTCCGAGCACGTCGTCGATCTCGGTCAACTGGCGGGCGGTGAGCGGCCCCTTGGCCATCGCGCCCGCGTTCTCCTCGGCCTGGGCGACCGAGCGGAAGCCCGGGATCGGGACGGTGCGCGGGCTGCGCGCCCACAGCCAGGCGAGGGCACCCTGTGCCGGGGTGCGGCCGTCGCTGGTGAGGATGTCCTTCAGGGAGTCGACCCGGGCGAGCCAGTGCGGGTCGGCGCCCTCGCCCTCGGAGAAGCCGGGCAGCCAGGCGGGCGGGGTGCTGCGGATGTCCCCGGCCGCGAGCGCGCGCCCCGCGCGGTGCTTGCCGGTGAGCAGCCCCATGGCGAGGGGGCTGCGGTTGATGCTGGCGAGGTCCGACTCCGCGCAGAGCGCGAGGAGTTCGGGGGCGTCCTGGAGCACGTTGAGACGGTGCTGCACGGCCGCGCAGTGCGGACCGGCCGCGAAGACGGCCGCGCGCTCAGGGTCGTCGGTACTCCACGCGTAGGCCCGGACGAGTCCCTCACGCACGAACTCCTCGCACGTGTCGCGCAGTTCGGCGGCACGCTCAGGGTCGGCGTCGGAGAGGTGGAGCTGGTAGAGGTCGACGTGGTCGGTGTCGAGCCGGCGCAGGGAGGCGGTCAGGGCCCGCCGGGCGTACGCCGGGGAGTCGTCGCTCCCTACGAGGAGCCGGCGGTCCTCGTCGATCACGTTGCCCCATTTGGTGGCGACGACCACGTCGGCCCGCCGCTTGCCCAGGGCCCGTCCGAGGACGCGCTCGCTGTGCCCGGCGCCGTACGCGTCCGCGGTGTCGAAGAAGGTGACACCGAGGTCGAGGGCGCGCCGCACGGCCCGTACGGACTCCTCGTCGTCGACCCTGCCCCAGCCCAGGGGCTGCCCGTCGGCGGACGACCACTCCCCGCCGATGGCCCAGCAGCCGAAGCCGAGCGCGCTCACCTCGATGCCGCTGCGTCCCAGTGTCCTGCGCGCGTGCCACGTGTTGTCGTTCATGCCGCAGGACGCTAGGAGTTGGAGCGCACACGAGGGCAAGGGCCGTCGCTGATACCGGTGTTCAGGCCTGGCCGGTCTCGAAGCGGGAGACCCTGCCGTCCTCGACGACGAAGGTCCACCGTGTCTTCATCTCGCCCCAGGTGTCGTTGCTGTAGCGGGCGAGGAGGGAACGGCCGCCGTTGGACTCGTTGTCGACCTCCAGGTGGCCGTGGGAGGAGAAGATCTCCCGGTCGGTCCAGTCGGCGAGGTCACGGTCGGAGCCGTCGTCGGACATGGTGGCGTCCGGGGTGAGCACGGCAAGGAAAGCCGCGTGGTCGTGGGCGTTCACGGCACTGACGAAGGCCCGCACGGCCGGGTCACTGAGCTTGGTCACCTGAATCGTCATGCCAGTCACACTCACACCGCTCCCCGGAGGGCGCCACCCGTACGGCGGGTCCGGGCCCGCCGCACCCGGCCGATCGGTGCGAGGGTGAACGCGGGAGGGGTCCATTCCGACGCTGTCCGCTGCTCTGCTCTGGGAGTCATGGTGACCTGTTACGACCGAAACGACCTGGGCCTGCTGCTGCTCCGGCTGGGCACGGGCGGGGTGCTGGCCGCGCACGGGGCGCAGAAACTGTTCGGCTGGTTCGGCGGCGGTGGCCTCTCCGGAACCGCCACGGCCATGGAGTCCATGGGGTACACGCCCGGCCGGGCCAGCGCGACGGCGGCGGGTCTGGCCGAGGCGGGCGGCGGCACGCTGCTCGCGCTGGGCCTCGCGACACCGGCGGCGGGCGCCGCGGCGGCGGGCGGGATGGCGGGCGCGGCGGCGGTGCACGCGCCCAACGGCTTCTTCGCGCAGAGCGGCGGCTACGAGCACGCCGCGTACCTGGGCCTGGCCGCGGCGGGCCTCGCCGTGACGGGACCGGGCCGGCTCTCCCTGGACCACCTGCTCGGCCACACGGTGAACCGCGGCTGGATGGTGCCGACGGCGCTCGCCGTGACGGCGGCGGCGACGCTGGTGGTGGTGGGCACCCGCAACCAGCGGGTCCGGAGGGCGGCCGAGGGCGAGCAGGACCCCTTGTTCGAGGAGTAGGCGTCACCTGTTCGAGGAGTAGGCCTCACCGTCGGCCTCGGGGGGGAGAGACTGCCCCCATGGCTGATCACACCGCTGCCGCCGAAGACCTCTGGGCCACGATCGACGACCTGCACACCTGGCTGGACGACCACCGCACGCACGACGGCCGGGAGGAACTCCTGCTGCGGATGCTGAAGCTCACGGAGGAGGTCGGCGAGGTCGCGCAGGCGGTGATCGGGGCGGCGGGCCACAACCCGCGCAAGGGCACGAGGCTGATGGCAGCGCCGCCCGACCGGAAGCGGTACCGGGTCGACTCGTGTGAGGCTCGGTGAATGCCTGCTCGACCCCAGAACTGACGTCACTACGCGACTCTTTCTCGGCGGGCGCCCAGGTACTCATCGTGGACGCACAACGAACCGCACAGAATCGGGGAGCACTCGCGCTGCCGACTCCAACTCGGCCAGCCGCTTCGCCGGCGTGGATTCGGCTAGCTTGGGCGGCAGTGCCTGCGCGAACTTCAGTCCCTTGCCCGCCCGCTCGTCGACCTCCGGCAAGCACAGATGGTCTGGGGCAGCAGCCGAAGCTTTGGTGCGATGCTGCTGGGCGGGAATGACGCCCGTCTGCAAGGGCGCCGGCTCGGAACAGCTCCGCCTCGGACAGCCCCGCAGCCTGTCCGACACCAATGACCCCACACGTCCACTTGCCGGACGCTGTCGTTACCGATGCAGCAGCTCTCCTATGCGCAGGTAGGCGTCACCCGGCTCTTTGGAGGACCGGCGAACCACGTGGGTGGTGAAGGTCCCCCACTCACGGGCTCTGCTTTATCCCAGCCGGGACCAGGCTAGCCAGCATGGCCTGAGTCTCCGGATCGGTTGAGTAGAGTACGGTACCGACCATCCCCCGCGTGAGTAGCACTTTGTAGGTATTTCGAATAAGGCGACCGAAGGCTTCTGGCTCCGCCTTTTTCACGGTGCGGTCCTTGCTCTCTCCACGAACAGCACGCCACCCGTCTCCGCGCCATACGAGGTCGGGACCGAAGATCATTCCGTTCCAGGCATACTCGAATCCTTGAGCCGTGTAAATGCACCCGATCTGCCCGAATCCTGACGGATCAGTGGCCCACAGCGAGGAGACGGGTGCCCCTCCTACAGATCGCTCACCTCTAAGGTTCCAGGGCCTGCACCATTCCCCAATAACCACGTCGTCGACGAGACTGCCGTCAATGCGTGGATCGCTCCACTGCCAGCAGAATCCTGCCGTCATGCGCGAGGTGTAGCCGGATTCCTGCCGGCCTCGTAGGTAGCTCTCCATCCTCTGGGGCGATTCGGCGACAAGCAGCTCGAAATCTTCCTCGGGCTGCCACTGAATCGGACCACCGGGCTCAAGGCCGAGGAGACGGAGGACCCAATGTTCGTAGGCACGGCTCCCGCCGCACCGGAACTGGCTGTTGAGGTCGACATGGCGAACAATGCACCTGCGCGCGCGAGCAGCCTCGTCGATGGTCTCGACACTTCCCATCTCCTCGGGCCTCACGACCTGATGCTCGTCGATCAGGAAGACGGGTACCCTGGCTGCGTCGATGAGTTCCTCCACTTGACTTCGACCGCTCCCCTGCCCGGCGTACGCGCCCTGCCTCGACGACCGCTGGCGAATGCGATGGGCTTCGTCACAGATCAAGACGTCCAGCCCGTTTCGTTCAGCACTTGTGAAGTCGAAGAAATAACGGAAAAGCTTTGGAATTCGGCTGTTCCTAGTGCCGACGACGTGTCGAAGAGTGGTAGTGAAGGATTTGGATCCGGTGGCGTGGACAACGCTTCGCCCGTTCCTCCCGAGGTGTCCCATCAGGTGCAGCGCAATAATGCTCTTACCCGAACCAGGACCTCCGGATATTACTATGACTTCCTTTTGGTCCGACTGGCGCGACAGGTCCGCCGCCCGCTTCACCAGACGAGCCGCCACCTCCTGCTCATCCATCAGGAGAAACTCACCGCCGTCGATTATTTCGGCAGCAGCGGCACGCATCAGGTGACGACCAGGAGCACAGGGGCTAGCCAGGAGATAATCAGCCTCTTCCGAACCATCCAGGGCAGAAAGACGGCTCTGCAGATACTGAATAAGTTCTCCGCGGGATGTATCCGTGAAGAGTTGAGCTCTCGCGTCGGGTAATCTTAGCAGTTCACTGACATCCCGATCGGCTGCGTAGTGCAGATAGGCCACGCCCGCGACGGCGTCCTTCTGATCACTCAGTACGTTGGTGAAGTCCTGCACGTAGTCGCAGTAGCGGCGCACCTGGGCCACGGGATGCAGAGCCGGTCGATTTCCCATTCTCGCCACTAGACATAAATTGTCAGTGCCAGGAACGAGGCGTGCTTCGCTCCACTGCTTGAGCTCGACGATGACGTAGGACGGACTGCCCGTCCTGGGGTGGGACCCGGCAAGGACAATATCTGCGCGCAGGCTGGTAAGGGGTAATCGCTGCTCGATCAGCACCTCGATGCCATCCAGCCCCGCGTCGCACAGAACCTCTGCCAGGGCCGGGAGACTGTTCTCCCACGAGCGGCGTTCACTGGACGAAGGGGGCTGAAAGAGCACCGAACGGTACTTCCGTTCGAGCCGCTCGAAGAGGGTTCCATCACTGCACTGATCGAACAGTGCACGTGCGGACATGCGAAGAAGAGGCACGGACCATCTCCATGAAGGGCTGTGGACTCGAAACCAAGGGGGCCAGCGGGGGCTTGCTCCCGGATCCCTGAAGGTGCATCTGGGCAGTCAGGCGAGCGGTAGGCGGTACTCGAAGCTCCGCGGCCTCAAATCCGCCTCAGCCGGCGCCCAGTCATGGAGGTGCAACACCCTGCCGCCGCTCGCTGTGTATGTGTCGGTCCGCAAGTCCACCTTGATGTCACTGACCACGAATAGGTCCACGGTGTTCTGCGGGTCTCGGGCATGCTCGACCTCGTTGATCGTCAGGTCGACGCTCGTGGCCGCTCCCGTTGTCCCCTTCACCTCTACGCGGCGCTCTTCCCTTTCACGGGTGCAGCGGAGGTCGTACGGCTTGCCAAGGCGTTCGACTATCCAGCCCTCCCCCTCGTAGTGAGCGGCTGCCATGTCCTCCGCATGCAGTTCGATGGCCTTGCGCTTCTTGGGGTCGAAAACGAAGCCCGCTCCACTGGAGGGCCGCTTTGGCTGCTTGGGCGGCTTCACCTGCTCCTCGGTGAAGCCGGGCGTGTGGTTCAGGGCCACCGTCTGCTCTTCGGACCAGTTGGCCGGGATCCCGGCCGCATCGAGCAACGACTGCGGATCCATGTCGACCAGCATGCCTATGCCTCGTTGAGTGCCCGAAACACGTATGGCGTCACTGGCGGCCAAGCCAAGCGGCCCGTCCTCATCGAGACTGACGTCGTGGAGTACAGCCAGTGGCTCGATGCCGAAGCGCACCGGGTACCTGATGGCGTTCTCGGCTTCCTCGTCCGGCCAGTGAGGAGCCTCTGCCCCGTAGAAGTTCTCACGTACCTCGAACAGGTACAGAGTGATCTTCCTTTTCCTCCATACGTCGAGTTGTACGCGCGGACCCACTCCCGTGGCCAGCACGGCGAAGCGCGGACGCGCGGACCGGTACTCGGGCTTCCACACAGGAAACCCCCACGACCGGGTTTCGATCCCGTACCGCAGGTTGCGCTGGGTTCCGGGCGATTGACCTACGTGGACCATCACGAACGAGGCTGTCCGCGAGGGATCGTGGAGGGGAGCGGGATCGTCATCCCTGCGGCTGTCCTCGTGCCTTGCCAAGTACCTTCCTCCGTGACCGCCGACCTCTGCGCCGATCCCAAACGATCGACTGAGCGCCATGACCATGACGCATGTCGATCATATTTTCATACAACTAAGGTCAGTGGTTGACGAGTTGGCAACACAAAGCAGAAACAGGGCGAGAGGACACCAGTGCTCCACCAGTGCCCGTTCAAGGCACGCTGCGCGACAGGATGGCGCCCCGCGTCCACATGCCCAAGAGGCTCGGACCACAAAGACGGACCACCCTCACCTGCTGCAGCGTGAGGGCTGTCCTGGCTGGCGATGTGTACTTTTTCGCCGACGACGATCTTGGCTGGCACGTCCTAGCCGTACTGGAACGCTCGACAGCGAAGGACTCGCCAAGGCCGTACCGCGAGACCGCGCGGTCACCGAATGACTCGCCCTGTTCGCAGGTAAGGCGAGATGTACCCAGACATGACAAAGGGCCCCGAACAGGCCATAAGGCCAGGTCGGAGCCCTAATGGCAGACGAGTCGGGCTGTACGCCGGGTTCTGTTCCGGTGGGTTCTTGCGAACCCGCCGGCGACGGCCATCCATCTAGGGCCGGCGTTGCCGCCGGCCTCGTGCGGTCTACCCGCGGACTCGGGCGAGCAGCCCTCGAACGTCCGCGCAGAGCGCGTTTTACCGCGCTCCTTTTGACCTTGCTCCGGGTGGGGTTTACCTAGCCGCCTGAGTCACCTCAGGCGCTGGTGGTCTCTTACACCACCATTTCACCCTTACCGGGGACCTGGATCCCCGGCGGTCTGTTTTCTGTGGCACTGTCCCGCGGGTCACCCCGGGTGGCCGTTAGCCACCACCCTGCCCTGTGGAGCCCGGACGTTCCTCGGGGAGGTCCACAAGAACCTCCACGCGGCCGCCCGCCCGGCTCGTCTGCCGTACCGGCCATGCTACCGGGCGTACGGGCGCCCGCCGTCCCTAGGGCCTGTCTGCCAATTCCCGTCGTCGCCCGGAGGGCGGCCTCGCGGCGTCAGGTGCGTGCTCTCGGCGTGCCGGGCGTAGAGCCTCGTACTGGACGTACTTGGGTCTATGCCCGGTGCGGCGAGAGTGCGTGCATGGCGTCGCGAGGCAGACGGGAATTGTCAGACAGGCCCTAGCCCGCTCACGCCGGAGCGAAGCTCACCTTCGCCGCGCCCGGGTCCGCCTGGGTGAGGCGGACGCGGAGGCGTTCTCCCAGGGGGAGCGGGGTCGTGGTGCTCTCGATGCGGGCGACGATCGCCGGGTCCTCCAGCTGGACGGTGCCCACGGTGGGTTCGTGTTCCTTCACGTCCACCACGCAGCCGTCGAAGACTTCGCCGACGCGGTCCTTGAGCAGGGCGGCCTCGACGGTGTCCACGCACGCGCGCTCCACGGAGCCGGCCCTGCGGGTGCCCTCGGCCATCTCCTTGGGGAGGTCGTCCAGGGTTGCCAGCACCCAGTCCGGGGTCGGCCGGCCGGCGACGGCGGCGAGGCAGATCTCCGCGGCGTACCGGTCGACGAGCCGGCGCAGCGGGGCGGTGCAGTGCGCGTAGGGCGCGGCGACGGCGGCGTGCGAGGTGAGGTCGGGGAGCACGCCGTCGCGGAAGACGGTGTAGCCCGCGCCGCGCAGCAGCGTCGTGCACTCCTGGAGGAAGGCCGCGTGCGGCGGGTGGTGCGGGTCGAGGGAACGGATCAGCTGCGCGTACGAGACGTGGTGCGGCCAGTCCACGCGCAGCGCCTCCGCGGTGCGGCGCAGGCGGCCCACGGCGCCGTCGGGGGCGGCCGGGAGCGTACGCAGGACGCCGGTGCCGTGCGCGAGCATGAGGTCGGCCGCCGCCATCCCGGTGAGCAGGGAGATCTGCGCGTTCCAGCCTTCGGCGGGGAGCGGGGCGCGGAAGGCGAGTTCGTACGTGTGGTCGTGTCCGACGATCTCCTGCTCGGGGACGTTGAGGGAGATGCCGCCCCGCTCCTCCTCCAGCCGCTCGCGCAGCAGGCCGATGTCCTTGAGGAGGGTGAGCGGTTCCTCCGCCGTCCCCTCGTCGAGCTGCCGCTGCACGTGCTCGTAGGCGAGTTTGGCGCGGCTGCGGACGAGGGCCCGGCGTACGTCGGCCGACTCCGTGCGGCCGTCCGCGTCGAGGTCGATCGTCCACAGCACGGCCGGGCGGACCTGGTCGGGCAGCAGGCTGGCCGCGCCCTCGGAGAGCCGCGGCGGGTGCAGCGGGACCCGCTCGTCCGGGAAGTAGAGGGTGGTGACCCTGCGGTGGGCCTCCGCGTCCAGGGCGCCGCCGGGTGTGACGAACGCGGCGACGTCCGCGATCGCGTAGTGGACGCGGTATCCGCCGGGCCTGCGTGACAGGTGCATCGCCTGGTCGAGGTCGGTGGAGGCGGGCGGGTCGACGGTGAACAGCGGCACGTCCGTCGCGTCGTACGACGGGAGGCGGGGCGTTCTCGCGGCCTGCTCGGCCTCGGCGAGGGCGCCGGCCGGGAAGGTCTCGGGCACGTCGAGTTCGGTGCGCAGGGCGCGCAGCGCTTCCCGCAGCGGGGCTTCGGCTGCGCCGGTGACGCGTATGTGACGACGAGGCATGCAGCGAGCGTAGGCAGAAAACGGCCCGGAGGCCGTACCGGGGGTGGTCTCGGTGGTCCCTGGCGGGGTTTTCGGGGCGTGGACCGGGTGCGCGGGCGGCCCGCCCGGACCCCGTACCCTGGCGCCGGGCCACCGCCACCATGAGGAGAAACAACCGTGCTCGTCCTGCTGCCGCCCTCCGAGGGAAAGGCCCCGTCCGGCCGGGGCGCCGCCCTGAAACTGGAGTCGCTGTCCCTTCCCGGGCTCACCGGGACGCGTCGGGCGGTCCTCGACGAGCTGGTCGAGCTCTGCTCCGGCGACGAGGAGAAGGCCCGCGAGGTGCTCGGCCTGAGCGAGGGCCTGCGCGGCGAGGTCGGCAAGAACGCGCAGCTGCCGTCCGCCGGGACGCGGCCGGCCGGGGAGATCTACACGGGGGTCCTGTACGACGCCCTGGACCTGGCCTCGCTGGACACGGCCGCCAAGCGGCGGGCGGGGCGTTCGCTGCTGGTGTTCTCCGGGCTGTGGGGGGCGGTCCGGGTGAGCGACCGGATCCCGTCCTACCGCTGTTCCATGGGGGTGCGGCTGCCGGGGCTCGGTGCGCTGGGCGCCTGCTGGCGGGCGGCGATGGCCGAGGTTCTCCCGGAGGCGGCGGGGTCCGGGCTGGTGCTCGACCTGCGCTCGTCCGCGTACGCGAGCGCCTGGAAGCCGACGGGCGAGGTGGCCGGGCGGACGGCGACGGTGCGGGTGCTGCACTCGCAGCTCGTCGACGGGGTGGAGAAGCGTTCGGTCGTGAGCCACTTCAACAAAGCGACGAAGGGCCGCATCGTGCGTGCCCTGCTGACCGCCGGTGCCGTGCCTGCGGACCCGGCGGAGCTGGTGGAGGCGCTCCGGGACCTGGGGTACCTGGTGGAGGCGCAGCCGCCCGTGAAGGCCGGCCGGGTCTGGAACCTGGACGTGGTGGTCACGGAAATCCACTGACCCACCCCCACACACGTGTTGCAACATGCGCAATGACCTTTGCGCATGTTGCACACCCCGGGCAGGATGAGGGCATGACCTCGTCGCTGCCCTCGTCGCCGTCCGCCGCCGAGCCCCCGGCGCCTGCCTCCGCGCCGGACTCCGTACTGGACTCCGCACCGGACCGCGGGCCCGGCTCCCCGCTCGGCTCCGCACCGGACCGCGCGCTCGGCTCCCCGCTCGACTCCGCACCGAGCTCCCTGCTGGATCTCGCGCCCGTCGTCCCCGTGGTCGTCGTCGAGGACGCCGCCGACGCCGTACCGCTCGCGCGTGCCCTCGTCGCGGGCGGGCTGCGGGCGATCGAGGTGACGCTGCGGACGCCCGCGGCGGTCGCCGCGATCCGAGCGATCGCCGCGGAGGTCCCCGACGCGGTGGTCGGCGCGGGTACGGTCCTCTCCCCCGCGCAGGTGACGGACGCCGTCGCCGCGGGCGCCCGCTTCCTGGTCAGCCCCGGCTGGACGGACGTACTCCTGGAGGCCATGCGGGCGTCCGGGGTGCCGTTCCTGCCGGGGGTGTCCACCACGTCGGAGGTGGTGGCGCTGCTGGAGCGCGGTGTGCGCGAGATGAAGTTCTTCCCGGCGCAGGCCGCGGGCGGCACCGACTATCTCAAGTCCCTCGCCGGGCCCCTTCCGCTGGCTCGGTTCTGCCCGACCGGCGGGATCGGGCTCGCCTCGGCTCCGGAGTACCTGGCGCTGCCCAACGTCGGCTGTGTGGGCGGCAGTTGGATGCTTCCGGCCGACGCGGTGGCGGCCCGGGACTGGGGCCGGGTGGAGGCGCTCGCGCGGGAGGCGGCGGCGCTGCGCCCCTGAACCGGGCGGCTCCTCAGCGCAGGTGGGAGGTGTCGTTGAGCAGCCGGAGGCTGGCGTTGCCGTCGGCGTAGTACGCCAGCGCCGACAGGGAGGCCGCCGACAGTTCCATGCGGAACAGGGCCTGTGGCGGGGCGCCCAGGGCGAGCCGTACGAGCGTCTTGACGGGCGTCACGTGCGAGACGAGCAGCACGGTGCGGCCGGCGTACGCGGCGACGAGCCCGTCCCGGGTCGCGGCGACCCGCCGCTCCACGGCCGCGAAGCTCTCACCGCCGCCGGTCGGTTCGGCCTCCGTCGAGTGCAGCCAGGCGTTCAGGTCCTCGGGGTGGCGCTCGCGCACCTCCCCGAAGGTCAGCCCCTCCCACGCCCCGAAGTCGGTCTCCCGCAGACCGTCCTCGACGACCACGTCCAGGCCCAGGCGGCCGGCGACGATCCCGGCGGTCTCCCGGCAGCGGGCCAGCGGCGACGACACGATCGCCTCGATCGTGCCCCGCGCGGCGAGCGCCGCGGCCACCCGCCGGGCCTGCTGCCGCCCGACCTCCGACAGGGCCGGATCACTCCCCCCGCTTCCGGAGAACCGCTTCTGCGGGGTCAGCGGCGTCTCCCCGTGCCGCAGGAGCACGAAGGTGGCGGGGGGCCCGAGGTCGGGGGGTGCGGTGGGGGCGACGGGGGCGATGGGGGCGCCCTGCACGGGGGGTGCGGGGGCCGTGGTGTCTTCGGCGGGCTCTGGGGACGCGACCGGGCCCGTACGGCCCAGAGCTGCGCCCGGTTCGGCGGACGGCGGGGAGGCGCTCGGTCCGGTGGACGCCGGGGAGGCGCTCGGTCCGGTGGACGCCGAGGCTGGGGAGGCCTTCGGTGTCGTGCATCCGTCAGGCGTGCCGGGTCCGGCGGGCGTCGGGGAAGTGCCCGGCGCCCGCGGCGCGGGGGACGTGCTCGGCGTCCTTGCCGCGTTTCGTGCGGCGCGGGCGTCGGCGGCGGCCCGCAGGCCGGGCACCGGGCGCGGGTCGGCGGTGTCGGCCGCGCCGCCTTCGCCCCGTGTCCCCGGGGTGTCCGGTGTCCCCTGGGTGTCCGGGGCGTCCCGGGTGTCCTGGGTGTCCGAGCCGGCGGGCGGAGGCGTGGAAGCGGCCACCACTGGTGACGAGGCGGGATGCCGGAACAGCGCCGCGGTGGTCCTCGTCGGGTCCGTCGCCGTCGCCGGAGGGCGCGCGAGGGCCGCGCGGGCCCTGGCCGCACCGGCGGCGGCGTCGCCGGGCGGGCCGGCGGGCTCGGGCGGCGCGGTCCTCGCCGCGCGGGCGGCGCGGTCGGCCGTCGAACGGGCCGCCGACCACTGCTCGCCCCGCCCGCCCGCGTCCATCGCCTCGTTGGCGAGCCGGTCGGCGTGCTTGTTCCGCTCGCGCGGGATCCACTCGTAGGTGACCTGGGCGGCCGGGAGGACCCGGGCGGCCTCGGCCGCGAGAGGCTTCATGTCGGGGTGCTTGATCCTCCAGCGGCCCGACATCTGCTCGACGACGAGCTTGGAGTCCATCCGGACGCGGACCGACGCGGCCGGGTCCAGCTCACGGGCGGCACGCAGGCCCGCGACCAGACCCCGGTACTCCGCCACGTTGTTCGTGGCGACGCCGAGGAACTCCGCGGCCTCCGCCAGGGTCTCCCCCGTCGCCGCGTCGATCACCACGGCGCCGTACCCCGCGGGTCCCGGGTTGCCCCGGGAACCGCCGTCGGCCTCGACGATGAACTGCCGCACCCGTGCGTCCCCTACAGGCCCGACTCGGACGTGCGCACCAGGATGCGGCGGCAGTTCTCGCAGCGCAGCACGGTGTCGGGAGAGGCCGCCTTGACCTCGTTGACCTCGGTGATGTTGAGCTCCAGGCGGCAGCCCTCGCAGCGGCGCTGGTACAGCCGGGCCGCACCGACACCGCCCTGCTGCTGGCGGAGCTTGTCGTAGAGCTTCAGCAGGTCGGCGGGGACGGAACCCGCGACGACCTCGCGCTCCTTCGTCACGGACGCGGCCTCACCGTCGATCTCCTCGCAGGCGGCGTCCCGGCGGCCCGTGGCGTCGTCGATCTTCGACTGGACGGAGGAGACCCGCTCGGTCAGCTCGGCGACCCGCTCCTGCGCGGACTCGCGGCGCTCCATGACCTCGAGGACGACGTCCTCCAGGTCGCCCTGCCGCTTGGCGAGGGAGACGATCTCGCGCTGGAGGTTCTCCAGGTCCTTGGAGGACGAAACGGCACCCGAGTCGAGGCGCTTCTGGTCGCGGGCGGCGCGCTGGCGCACCTGGTCGACGTCCTGCTCCGCCTTGGTCTGCTCGCGGGCGCAGTCGCTCTCCTCGGTCTGCGCGGCGACGAGCAGGTCGCGCAGCTGGATGAGGTCCTTGTTCAGCGACTCGATCTCGGCGTGCTCGGGCAGCGACCTGCGCCGGTGCGCCAGCTGCTGCAGGCGCGCGTCGAAGGACTGGACGTCGAGGAGTCGGATCTGGTCGGCGGGCGCGGCGTTCAGTTGGGGGCTCCTGTTGATGTGTTCGGTGAGGCCGCGTGGGCGGTCCAGGGGTCGGTGACCGTCCGGGAGACGTGGACGCGAAGTCCCCATCCGTGCCGGTCGGAGATCTCGTCGAGCTGGGCGGCGGCCAGCTCGCACCAGGGCCACTCGGTGGCCCAGTGCGCCGCGTCGAGCAGCGCGAGAGGACTGTCGGCGCGGGCCTCGGACGCCGGGTGGTGGCGCAGGTCCGCGGTGAGGAAGGCGTCGACGCCCGCGGCGCGCACCGCGTCGAAGAGGCTGTCGCCGGAGCCGCCGCTGACCGCGACGGTCCGGACGAGCGCGTCCGGGTCGCCGGCGACCCGGATGCCCTGCGCGGTGGCGGGCAGCCGCTCGGCGGCGCGGGCGGCGAACTCGCGGACGGTCAGCGGGTGGTCCAGTTCGCAGACGCGGCCGAGGCCCCGGCGGCCCTCCGCGTCGGTCTCGTCCGGGACGAGGGGCCGTACGACCCGCAGGTCCAGGGCGCCGGCGAGGGCGTCCGAGACGCCCGGGTCCGCGCGGTCGGCGTTGGTGTGCGCGACGTGCAGCGCGATGTCGTGCTTGATGAGCGTGTGGACGGCGCGGCCCTTGAAGTGCGTCGCCGCGACCGTGGTCGTACCGCGCAAATAAAGCGGGTGGTGGGTGACCAGCAGACCGGCGCCCAGCTCCACCGCCTCGTCGACGATCTCCTGGACGGGGTCGACGGCGAACAGCACCCGGGACACGTCCTGGTCGGGGTCGCCGCAGACGGTGCCGACCGCGTCCCAGCCCTCGGCCCTCTCGGGCGGCCAGAGGGCGTCGAGCGCGGCGATGACTTCAGACAGACGGGGCACGGGGAAAGGCTACCTGGCTCCCGTCCCCGCCCGACCGGTCACGGGTGACTCGAGCTGCCCGGCCCGACCGGAGCGGAGTCGCCGGCGGCGCCCGGCGGCCGGGCCGGCCCGGCCGCCGGGGGCGCGGCGGGCGCCCCCGGGGTACGTCGGCGGGTCCCGCGGCCCATCGGCCAGTGCCCCGGACGGGGGCGAGCGCCGGGGGTCGCGGGTGGCGACGGTCGCGGGTGGCGGCGGTCGCGGAGGCACTGGACCGTCGGCGACCTGCCGGGGACCCGGTGGACACGGGACCCGGTGGACACGGGGCCCGGTCAAGACGGGGCCCGGTGAAGACGGGGCCGTCGCGGCTGCCTGGACCGTCGCGGGGGCTGTCGCGGACGCGGGACCGGCGTCGGCGGCGGCGTCGTCGGGACCGTGTCGCGGGCGGTGTGGCCCGGGATGCCGGCGTCGGCGTCGGGACCGTGTCGCGGGCGGTGTGGCCCGGGATGCCGGCGTCGCCGTGCCGGGATCGCCCCGGTGACGTGCGGCCCGATCCGGTCGCCCGGCTCCCGGTTCAGCACACGCGTCCCCGTTTCCTCAGGCGAATCGCGACTTGGCCACCCTTATGTGTGAAGGGGCCGCTGGGCGGTCCCACGTCTGTGCGTACGAAAACTAACTTCGTCCCGGAGGTGACCGAACGATGACGGCCTGTGTCTCTCCCCAGCCCGCGGCTTCACCGCGGCAGGGGGGACCCCCATCGTCCGCGGCGGAGAACGGCGACGGCCGGGCCCCACGGCCCGGCTGCGTGATCACCGCTGACGGCAGCTACGGCGCACGCCTCGCCCGCGACGGCGAGTCCTGGTTCCCGGAGCGCTGGACCCTGGACGGCCCCGAGCCGTACGCCGTGCCGCTGCCCGGCAACCAGCCCGAGGAGCCCGGCACCGAGGTGCTGCCGATGACCGACGGACGCGTGCTGATCCACCGCGTGGCCGACGGCCGGCACGTGTTCTCGCTGCTCTACCCGACCGGTCCCGCGACCGGTGAGCTGCCGCTCGGCACGGTGGAGTGCCCCGACCGGGGCACCCGGCTGCGGCTGCTGCCACCCGCTCCGGGCGGCGAGCGCGCGTACGCCCTCGCCGTCGGCCCGCACTCGACGGCCGTGTGGCTGGTCGCGGGCGGCGCGTTCGGGCCGGAGCACCTCGCCGAGATCCCCGGGCGCTGCTCGGGAGGGGTGTGGCTGGACGGTACGGAGCGGCTGCTGGCCCTGGACCGGGAGGCGGCCGGGCGCACCAAGGCGGTGGTGGTCGACCTGGAGCGCGGCGGCGAGGTGTCCCCGCTGTTGCAGATCGCCGAGGAGAGCAACGACCGGCTGCTGCTCGCGGACCCCGACAGCGGGCTGCTGCTGATCCGTTCCGACGCGCCCTCGCCGGGGCACGACCGGCTGGGCTGGGGTGTGCTGGGGAGCACGCTGCCGGTCCGCTTCCCGGAGGCGCTGCGGCTGGCGGACTGCGCGGTGACGCCGTTCGCGATCCAGCCGGGGCAGGTGCTGACGCCGGAGAGTTGCGCGGTGGCGCTGCGTATCGACGGCGCGGGGGGCACCTGGGTGGGGGTCTGGCGGCCCGCCGACCGGCGGGTCCACCATCTCCCGGCGCCCGAGGGCTGGTTGGCGGGCGCCGGGCTGTGGACCCGGGAGGGGGTGCTGCACCTGCCGTACGCGACCGGGACGGTGGCCTGCGGGGTGGCCAGGGCGCCCGCGCCGGCGAGGACTCCTGGCCGCGCCGGTACGGCGGTCGCGGCGACGCCGGTACCGGCCCCGGATGCGACGTGGGGCTCCCCCTCCACCGGGCCGACGCCCGCCCCCGGATCCCACGAGCCTGCGGCCCCCCGCCCGGTGCCGCTGCAACAGGCGCCGCTGCACGGCCGCCCCCGCCCCGCGCGTCACCACCCGACGCCGACCCCGACGCCCGTGGAGCGGACCGGAACGGTCACCGGGGCGTCGACGACGGCTCCGCCCGCGGCGGCACAGCCGGTGACGGTCACGCCGACGGGCCAGGGGCCGGCAGGAGCGTCGTCACCGGCGTCGGCGGGCGGGCCGTCGGTGACCGCTCCGCGCCCGGCGGGACGGCCGGCGAAGTGGGTACCCGTGGAAGGGAGCCCGGAGAAGGCCACACCTGTCACGCGTGTCAGGCAGGTCACGCCCGTCCCGCAGACGGCACCGCCACCGGCCGCCCCCGTGAGCGAACAGGCACCCGCCCGCAACCCCGCGCCCCCGCCGACCGACGTACCCCTGACGGGAAGACCGGCCCCCGAGCCGTCCCCGGCCGTGCAGCCGCCGTCCTCGACGCCGGAGCCGGAACCGGTGGTGTGGATCCGCGTCGGAGGGCCGGTGGAAGCCGGGTCGGTGAGAGGCGTGTAACCGGTGGCGAGAGGGCGTCGGCGGTCGCGGAACAACGTCCTGGGGCCGCCGGTTAGACTCACCCGGCTGTAAAAGGATCTTGTTGACGGGGTGAACTCTTTCCGATGAGCAACGCACAGATGACGGAGATGGCGACCACCGACCCCCGGGGGTCCGTGACGCAGTCCGACCAGGGTCACGGCAGGCACCGGGGTCCCGTCTCCGCCCAGGACGACCAGGCGGCCCCCCGGGGCCGTCACCGCAGGCCGTCCGGGCAGCCGGACACGGCGTCCTGACGGTACGCCGGACCGCTCGACAGCCGGTGCCGGAGCCGGAGCCGGAGCCGGAGCGGACAGAACGCGGAACGGCCCCGCCGGTCACCACGACGGCGGGGCCGTTCCGTGCCTCACCCCCGGGTCGGGTGTCTCAACTCCCGAACAGCTCAATCCTTTTCGTGCTTGAGCCCGAGTAACTCCACCGCCGCGAACGTCTCCCCGTTCGGGCGGTCCGCGTAGTACGGGGTGAGCAGCGCGTCCAGTTCCTCGTACGTGAAGACGTCCTGCTCGGTGTCGAACTTGGCCGCGACCCGCGGGCGTTCGACGACCGCGACCATCCCCCCGTGCACGACGAGGAGCTGACCGTTGACGTGGGCCGCCGCCGGTGAGGCCAAGTACCCGACGAGCGGGGCGACATGCTCGGGCGCCAGGGGGTCGGGTCCCGCCCCGGGCGGGGTGAGCCCGGCGAAGACGTCCTCCGTCATCCGGGTGCGGGCGCGCGGACAGATCACGTTCGCCGTGACGCCGTACTTCGCCAGCGCGATCGCCGTGGACGTGGTCAGGCCGACGATCCCGCCTTTCGCGGCCGCGTAGTTGGGCTGGCCCGCGGAGCCCGCGAGGAACGCCTCGGACGAGGTGTTCACGATCCGCCCGTACACCGGGCCGCCGCCCGCCTTGGACCGTTCCCGCCAGTGGACCGAAGCGAAATGGGTGGTGTTGAAGTGGCCCTTCAGGTGGACCCGCACGACCGTGTCCCACTCCTCCTCCGTCATGGAGAAGATCATCCGGTCGCGCAGGATGCCCGCGTTGTTGACCAGGATGTCCAGCTTGCCGAACCGGTCGACGGCCAACTCCACCAGCTGCCGGGCCTGTTCATGGTCGGCGACGTCTCCGGTGTGGGCGGCGGCCCGCCCGCCCGCGGCACGGATCCCGGCGGCGACCTCCTCCGCGGGGGTGGCGGACGCCTCGCCGGACCCGTCCCGGCCGGGCTGCCCGTAGTCGTTGACGACGACGGCCGCTCCCAGGCGGGCCAGTTCGAGCGCCTCGGCCCGCCCCAGCCCGCGCCCGGCGCCGGTGACGATCGCGGTGAGCCCTTCGAGTGGCAGTGCCATCGCGCTCCTCAGGTCGGGTGACCGGTCATCAGATCTCGATGCAGGTGCGCAGGGCGGTACCCGTGCGCATCTGGTCCAGGGCCTCGTTGATGCCTGCCAGCGGCACCCGGTGGGTGATCAGGCCGTCCAGGTCGATGCGCCCCGCCCGCCACAGGGCGACGGTCCGCTCGTACGAACGCAGCACGTCGCCGCCTCCGTACATCGAGGGAAGGATCCGCTTCTCGTCGAAGAACAGCTCGAACATGTTGAGCTGGAGGAAGTCGTCCATGGCGCCCGCGCCGACTACGACCAGGGTGCCGCCGCGCCGGGTGTTCTCGTACGCCGTGCGGGCGGTGGCGGACCTGCCGACGACCTCGAAGACGTAGTCGAAGCCCTCGCCACCGGTCACCTGCTGCCTGGCGTCCGGCAGTTGGCCGGGCGGGACGGCCCTGGTGGCACCGAACCGGAGCGCGGCCTCGCGGCGCGAGTCCACCGGATCGACGGCGACGATCTCCGCCGCGCCCTTGAGCCGCGCGCCCTGGATCGCGGAGATGCCGACCCCGCCGCAGCCGATGACGGCGACCGACGAACCGGCCGCCACGTCCGCGGTGTTGAGGGCGGCGCCCAGGCCGGTCGTCACGCCGCAGCCGATGAGCGCCGCGATGTCGAAGGGCACGTCGTCCGGGATCGGCACGGCGCAGCCCGCGTCCACCACGACCTCCTCGGCGAAGGTGCCGGTGCCCGCGAAGCCGAAGAGGTCCCCGCCGGAGCGCCGGAAGTTCGGGGTGCCGGCGTTCATGAACCCGGCCAGGCACAGCTCGGTCTGACCGCGCCGGCAGGCGGGGCAGACGCCGCAGGCCGGCAGCCAGCAGACGACGACCCGGTCGCCCGCCTTGACGTTGCCGACGCCCTCGCCGACCTCGACCACCTCGCCGGCGCCCTCGTGACCGGGCACGAAGGGTGCGGGCTGCGGCAGGACGCCGCTCATCGCGGACAGGTCCGAGTGGCACAGCCCGGTGGCCCGTACCCGGATCCTCACCTTTCCGGGGCCGAAGCCCACCGCCTCGACGTCGTCGAGGACGTCGAGCTTGTCCTGACCGATCTCGTGCAGAACGGCTGCGCGCATGGTGCGGCTCCCCTCAGGAGGAACGTCACGGAGGTTCGGAGGTCGGGAGGTACGGAGGTACGGGAGGTACGGGAGGTACGGGAGGTACGGAGGTACGGGAGGTACGGAGGTACGGAGGTACTGGAGCGTGGCTGCGGTGCGCGGCGGGGTCAGGTAGGGCGTACGGCGGTCAGGCGTGCCCGTCGGCCGGATCACGGCCGGTGCCGGCCCCGGTGCCGGTCCCGGTGTCGGTCCCGGTGCCTGGGCTGCCGTACGGCCCGGCCGGGGTGTCGTACGCGACGACGGTGTCGGCGAGGACGGGCGCGTCGTCCCGCTCGACCGAGGTCACCGACACCCGGACGCCGCCCTGCTGCCGCCACACGCGGATGCGCAGGGTCTCGCCGGGTAGGACGACCCCCGCGAAACGCGCGCGGTAGGAGCGGACGCGGGCGACGGCACCGCCGAGTTCGGTGTCGACGACGGCCTTGAGCGTCATCCCGTAGGTGCACAGGCCGTGCAGGATGGGGCGGTCGAACCCGGCGAGCTTCGCGAACCCGGGGTCGGCGTGCAGCGGGTTCCAGTCGCCGGAGAGCCGGTAGAGGAGGGCCTGGTCCTCGCGGACGGGGCGCTCGACGACCGTGTCCGGGGGCCCTTCGGGCGCTTCCAGGCGCGTGGAAGGGCCCCGGTCGCCGCCGAACCCGCCCTCTCCCCGTACGAAGATCTGCGCGTCGTTCGTCCACAGCGGTCCCTCGGCGTCGCGGGCCTCGGTGCGCAGGACGAGGACCGCGGCCTTGCCCTTGTCGTACACGGCGGCGATCCGCGAGGTGGCGAGCGCGCTGCCCTCGGCCGGGATGGGGCGGTGCAGCGCGACGCTCTGGCCGCCGTGCAGGACCTGCGCGAGGTCGACGTCGACACCCGGCATGGAGAGGCCGCCGATCACGCCCGGTGAGCCCGCGCCGGCGACGGTGGCGAAACTGGGCAGGACGTGCAGCCGGGACTCCAGGGTGTAGCGCAGTTCGCCGGGGTCCGTCGCCGGGACGCCCGCCCCGATGCCGAGGTGGTAGAGCTGGACGTCCTTGTGGCCCCAGGCGATCTCGGCGGTCCGGGGTTCGGCGGCGACGGCCTTGGCGGCGTCAATGGGCATGGGGCTCCTGATCGCTAGCGCGTAAGACCTCGGCGCGGCCGTCCGCACCGTCGGCCGCACCGAGGTCGACACGGGGCCGTGGAACCCGTCCGTTCTAGAACGCGTTCCAGTCCGGCGTCCCCCTGTATAGCCGAGCGTCCAGTGGTTGGGAAGGCTCCTGACCGCGCGTCAGCCACGCGTCGCCGTGCACCGGTGACATTTGTCCCGCCGGACTCCGTACAAGCGCATCTGCCGCCCCGCGTCCCGGCTGCGTACGGTCGGGGGAACGACACCGACACGGGGGGGGCTGGACATGGTCCGGATGCGAGGCGCCGTCTGCGGGCCGGGCGCGGAGGGGGCGGCCGGAGCGGAGCGGGCCGGAACCGGCCGGCGGAGCGGGCGCGGGAGCGTCGAACTGCCCGAAACCGGGCCGCCCGCCAGCGGGTTCACCCTGCTGCCCTGGCTGCTGATGGGCCTGGGCGCCTTCTCGCACCTCTTCCAGGACGACACCCCCAATCCGTGGATCGGCGGAGCGGGCCTGCTGACGTTCAACTCCCTCTACATCTTCGTGGTGTTCCGCGCCTTCGTGAAGGAGAAGCGGGAGGCGCGCTCCACCCGGCTCGTGCTGGTGCTGCTGGGCGTGCTCACCTGCGCGCTCGCCCTCGGGTACGGCGGCAGCTGGCTGCTGTTCTTCCCGCTGCTCGGGCTGGCCGCGGGGGCGACCGTGCGAGGCCGCGGGCTCGGGGTGACGGGCCTCGGCCTCACCGCGGTCGCGGGGACGGTCGCCTGGTCGCGGGACGGCTGGAGCGCGGTGAACGTCGCGTACGGCACGTTCCTGTCGACGATGGTGACGGCGGCGATCCTCTCGCTGGCCGAGACGGTCCGCGAACTGCGGTCCGCGAGGGAGGAGCTGGCCCGCCGCGCGGTCGAACAGGAACGGCTCCGCTTCTCCCGTGACCTGCACGACCTGCTGGGTCACACGCTCTCGGTGATCGTGGTGAAGTCGGAGGCGGCCCGGCGGCTGGCCCCGCGTGATCTGGCCGCGGCCCTCTCCCAGGTCACCGACATCGAGTCGGTCGGCAGGCAGGCCCTCACGGAGATCCGTGAGGCGGTCACCGGTTACCGGGAGGGGAGCCTCGCCACGGAGCTGGACCGGGCCCGCTCGGCCCTGTCCGCGGCGGGCGTGGAGCCGGTGGTCCGCCTGTCGGGGCCCCCGCTCGTGCCCCGGACGGAGGCCCTGCTCGGCTGGGTCGTCCGCGAGGCGGTCACCAACGTCCTGCGGCACAGCGACGCGACCCGCTGCGAGATCACCGTCGAGGGCACCTCCGAGCGGATACGCCTGCGGGTCACCGACGACGGGACCGGCACCGGCACCGGCGCCGACGCCGGCCGGGCGCCCTCGGTCCAGGGCGCCGACGGCACGAGCGCCTGCGTGACGGCCCCGCGCGGAGGCGTCGGTGGCACGGGTCTGAAGGGGCTCACCGAACGCCTCGCGACGGCGGGCGGCTTCCTGGAGGCGGGACCGGGCCCGCGGGACGGCTTCCTGCTGACGGCGGAAGTCCCCGCCGGGACGGCCGGGACCTCTACCCTGACCGCGTGAACGAGATGCCCCGGGACCACCGTCCCGCGAAGTCCGTCAGAGTGCTGCTCGCCGAGGACCAGGGCATGATGCGGGGCGCTCTCGCGCTGCTCCTCGGAATGGAGGCGGACCTCGACGTCGTGGCCCAGGTGGGAACCGGGGACGTGATCGTCGACGCCGTCCTGACGCACCGGCCCGACGTGGCGCTGCTGGACATCGAGCTGCCGGGGATGAGCGGGCTGGACGCCGCGGCCGAGCTGCGGACGCAGGCGCCCGACTGCCGGGTGCTGATCCTGACCACGTTCGGCAGGCCCGGGTATCTGCGGCGGGCCATGGAGGCGGGCGCCGCCGGTTTCCTCGTCAAGGACGGGCCCGTCGAGGAACTCGCCGCCGCGATCCGCCGGGTGCTGACCGGGGAGACGGTGATCGATCCGGCGCTCGCCGCCGCCGCGCTGAGCGCCGGGCCCAGTCCGCTCACCGGCCGCGAGCGCGACGTCCTCAACGCCGCGGTGGACGGCGCCACCGTCGCTGACATCGCCGGGCGCCTCCACCTCTCCGAGTCGACGGTCCGCAACTACCTCTCCTCCGCCATCGGCAAGACGGGCACCCGCAACCGGACGGAGGCCCTGCGGGAGGCCCGCCACCAGGGCTGGCTCTGAAGCCGGCGGCCCGGCGCCGACCCGCCCCGGCCGGCGAGGACCGCGACCCGCCCCGGCCGGTGAAGACCGCGGGAACCGTCAGTTCGGTGACGGCCGTCGCGGCAGCCACAGCAGCATCACGACCGCGCCGGCGAGCAGGACGGCGGCACCCGTGCGGAACACCAGGGCGTAGCCGGCGGTCAGTGCCTGCGCCGAGCCGTCGCCCGCCGTACGGGCCGCGGCTATCGTCGACATGACGGCGAGGCCGAGCGAACCGCCCATCGTCCGCGAGGTGTTGACCAGGCCCGACACGAGACCGGCGTCCCCCGGCGCCGCGCCCGAGGTCGCGAGGGCGGCCAGCGGAGTCGCGGACAGGCCCGCGCCCGCCATCATCAGGATCCCGGGAAACAGGACGGCGGTGAGGTAGGGCCCGTCCGCCGTCATCCCCGACTGCCATCCGAAGCCCGCCGCGGCCACCAGGACGCCGAGGACCGCCACGTTGCGTGCCCCGGTCACGCGCATGAGGCGGGGGGCGAGCTTCGAGCCGAGGACCACCGCGAGGGAGCTGGGCACCAGCGCGAGTCCGGCGTCCAGCGGCGAGTAGCCGAGCACGTTCTGCAGGTACAGCGTCATGAAGAACCACATGCAGAACATGGCGGAGCCGCACAGGAACAGCGCCGCGTTCGCCGAGGACACCGCCCGCACGCGGAACAGCTTCAGCGGCATCAGCGGTTCCCTCGTCCGTGCCTCGACGGCCAGGAACAGACCGGTCAGCGCGAGCCCGGCGCACAGCGGTACGAGCGTGGCGGCGGACGTCCAGCCTCGCGCCTCGGTCTGCACGATCCCGTACGCGAGCGTCGCGAGGCCCGCCGTCACCAGCAGCGCGCCCGGCAGGTCGAGCCGGCGCCGGTCACCGGTCCGGCTCTCGGCGAGCCAGCGGCCGGCCCCGGCGAGGACCACGGCCCCGACCGGCACGTTGATCAGCAGTACCCAGCGCCACGACAGGCCGTCCACCAGGAGCCCGCCGACGAGTCCGCCCGCCGCGCCGCCCCCGGCGCCGACCGCGGTCCAGGTCGCTATGGCACGCGCGCGTGCCGCTCCCTCCGGGACGGCCGAGGTGACGATGGTCAGCGTCGAGGGGGCCAGTACGGCGGCCCCGAGTCCCTGCACCGCCCGTGCGGCCAGCAGTTGCCAGTCCTCGTGCGCGAGCCCGCCGGCCAGCGAGGCGAGCGTGAAGAGGGCGAGCCCGACGAGGAACATCCGCTTGCGCCCGTACAGGTCGCCGGCCCGGCCGCCGAGCAGCATGAAGCCGGCGAAGGCGATCGCGTAGGCGTTGATCACCCACTGCAGTCCCGGTGCGCTCAGGCCGAGGTCGGCCCGCATGGAGGGCAGCGCCACGTTGACGACGGACACGTCGAGGACGACGAGGAACTGCCCGGCACACGCGAGCGCGACCACCGCCCACAGCGGCGGAGCGGAAGAGGGGACGGTACGCGTGTCTGCGGCGGTTCGGAGCATGGGGGTCATGCTCTCAACCGGGTTACGCCCCTTGCATCGGGATTTCGCTGCACGCCCGGCTCGGTCCTGGGACCTAGGTCCGGCGGCGGGCCCCGCGGGCCCTTTTTCGGGCCGGCCAGGACCGTGCCGCCGCCCGTCCAGCCCGCCGCCCGTCCAGCCCGCCGCCCGTTCAGCCCGCCGCCCGTTCAGCCCGCCGCCCGTTCAGCCCGCCGCCCGCAGCAGTGTGACCACCGCGGCCCCGCCGAGTCCGATGTTGTGGGCGAGCCCGACCCGCGCGCCGGGCACCTGCCGGGCGCCCGCCCGTCCCCGCAGCTGCCAGGTCAGTTCCGTCACCTGGGCGATGCCGGTCGCGCCGAGCGGATGCCCCTTGGAGATCAGTCCTCCGGACGGATTCACCACCCAGCGCCCGCCGTACGTCGTCGCCCCGGACTCCACGAGCGGGCCGGACTCCCCCGGTCCGCACATGCCGAGCGCCTCGTAGGTCAGGAGTTCGTTGACGGAGAAGCAGTCGTGCAGTTCCACGACGTCCACGTCCTCGATGCCGAGCCCGGAGCGCTCGTAGACCCGGCGGGCCGCTGCCCGCGACATAGGCTGCCCGACGACGTCGATGCACGAGCCGGAGGCGAAGGACTCCTCCGTGTCCGTGGTCATCGCCTGTGCGACGATCTCGACGGCCTGCCCGCCGAGCCCGTGCCGCTCGGCGAAGCGTTCGGAGACGACGACCGCCGCCGCCGCGCCGTCCGAGGTCGGCGAGGACTGGAGCCTGGTGAGCGGCCGGTGGACGGTCCGCGCGGCGAGCACCTCGTCGACCGTGTACACGTCCTGGAACTGGGCGTACGGGTTGTCCGCCGAGTGCCGGTGGTTCTTGGCACCGACGGCCGCGAGCTGCGCCTCGGTGGTGCCGTACTTCTCCATGTGCTCGCGGGCCGCGTCGCCGAAGATCTGCGCGGTGGGCGGGCTCGCCTCGAAACCGTGCCGGGCGGCCATGATCCCGTAGTGGCGGGCGACCGGCGAGGTGGCGAAGTCGCCGCCGTCCGAGCCGCCGCCGAGTGCTCCCCGGCGCATCTTCTCGAAGCCGAGCGCGAGGACGCAGTCCGCGCTGCCGCCCTCGACGAACTGCCGGGCCAGCATCAGCGCGGTCGAGCCGGTCGCGCAGTTGTTGTTCACGTTGTAGACGGGCACACCGGTCAGGCCCAGCTCGTAGGCGGCACGCTGGCCGGCCGTCGAGGCCTGGAAGCAGTACCCGACGGCGACCTGCCGCACGTCCTCGTACGCGATCCCGGCGTCGGCGAGGGCGGCCTCACCGGCCTCCCGCGCCATGTCCCAGTACTGCCACTCCCGGGTCTCGGGCTTCTCGAACCTCGTCATCCCGACCCCGACGACGTACGCCTTCATGTGGCCCCTCTCCGTCACTGGGAAGGCCCGGGGCCGGTGACGCACGGCTCCGGCGGCCCGGGACCGCGCCAGACTAGAACAGGTTCCATTCTGACGACAGGTCAGATCCCCATGGGAAAGTCAAGAATTCGTTAGTACGCCGAAGCATCGGAATAGTTGCCCCGGCGCACGGGGTTCACCCTGCACGTATCCCGCGCGGATCACTGGCTCCCCTTTTCTTCCTTCCGGCCTGGAGGCCCCACGCAATGACCCACACGACGACCGAAGAGCCCACCCGGAGGCCGAGCGGCGCGATCGTGCCGGTGCTGGCCTTCGCGGGCATCGTTGTCGCGGTGATGCAGACCCTGCTCGTCCCGGTCATCAAGGACCTGCCCGAGCTGCTCGGCACCGCACCCAGCAACGCCACCTGGGTGCTGACGTCGACCCTGCTCGCGGGAGCGGTGGCCACCCCGATCATGGGCCGCCTCGGTGACCTGTTCGGCAAGCGGCGCATGCTCCTCACCAGCCTCGCCGTGATGGTGGTCGGCTCGCTGGTCTGCGGTTTCACCAGCGACCTGCTGGTGATGATCGCGGGCCGCGCCCTCCAGGGCTTCGCGATGGGCGCGATCCCGCTCGGCATCGGCCTGATGCGCGACGAGCTGCCCCGCGAGAAGCTCGGCTCCGCGATGGCCCTGATGAGCTCCTCGATCGGCGTCGGCGGCGGACTCGCGCTGCCGCTCGCGGCCCTGGTCGCCCAGCACGCCGACTGGCACGCCCTCTTCTTCCTCTCCGCCGGCCTCGGCGTCGCCTCGATCGTCCTGACCCTCGCCGTCGTGCCGGAGTCCCCGATGCGCGCCCCGGGCACCTTCGACGTGCTCGGTGCCCTCGGCCTCTCCGCCGGCCTGGTCCTCTTCCTGCTGCCGATCACCAAGGGCAGCGACTGGGGCTGGACCTCCGGCACCACGCTCGGCCTGTTCGGCGCGGCGGCCGTCGTCCTCGTCCTGTGGGGCGTGATGGAGCTGCGCGTCAAGGCTCCGCTGGTGGACCTGCGCACCACCGCCCGCCGCTCGGTGCTCTTCACCAACCTGGCCTCGATCATGGTCGGGGTCGCCTTCTACGCCGTCTCGCTGGTCCTGCCGCAGCTCCTCCAGCTGCCGAAGTCCACCGGCTACGGCCTCGGCCAGTCGATGGTCGTCGCGGGTCTGTGCGTGGCGCCGCTCGGCCTGACGATGATGTTCACCGCCCCCGTCTACGCCCGCCTCTCGGCGAAGTACGGCCCCAAGGTCACGCTGATCATCGGCATGCTGATCATCGCGATCGGGTACGGCGCCGGCCTCGGCCTGATGAGCGCCGCCTGGCAGACGATCGTCGTCTCGGTGGTCCTGGGCGCCGGCATCGGCCTCGCGTACTCCTCGCTCCCCGCGCTGATCATCGGCTCCGTGCCCGCCTCGGAGACCGGCGCGGCCAACGGTCTCAACACCCTGATGCGGTCCATCGGCACGTCCGTGTCGAGCGCCGTCATCGGCATGGTGCTCGCCAACACGGCGAACCACGTCGGAGGCGTCGCGGTCCCGACCCTGCACGGCTTCCGGGTGTCGTTCCTGATCGCGACGGGAGCCGTGGCCGTCGGTCTGCTGATGGCGCTCTTCCTGCCCGGGCAGCGCCGGGCGGCCAAGCCGCAGCTGCGCGCCAGCAGCGAGGAGGACGCGGCTCTGGCACGAACCCACGAGGTTCTCGGGGGCTTCCGCGGCCGGGTCCTGGACACCGCCGGGATGCCGGTGAGCCGGGCCAGGGTGACCCTGATCGACCGCCGCGGGCGGCAGGCGGGCGCGACGCTCACCGCCGGGGACGGCAGCTACGCGCTGGCCGTGCCGGCCGAGGGCGCGTACGTCCTGGCCGCGAGGGCCGCGGGCCACGGTCCGCTCGCCTCCTCCGCGACGCACGCCGGCGACGACCGTCCGGTCGAGGTCGACCTCGCCCTGCCGGGCGAGAACGCGGGCGTCCCGGCCTGACCGGCCGGTCCGTGCGCCCTCACCCCCGTCGTGCGAGCGGCGGGGGTGAGGTGCGTCCGGGGACGGGCGCGCGCGTACCCGTCCCCGGACGGAGCCCACGACGGGGGTCCGCGTGCCCGTGCCCGTGCCCGGGCGGAGTTCACGACGGGGCGCCTACAGGCAGGCAGCGGGCGTGGGGCACCATGGGGCGCTCAGGTTCGTACACGACGGAGGACCCCCATGCCCGCGGCACCCAAGCCGGAGATCCTTGCCGCTTTCGAGGCCGCCAAGGGGTTCATGCCCGCCGGCGAGGGGCTCGCGCTCCACGCGGCGGCCGTCGAGGCCGGCCGGCTGGGGCTGCCGCTCCTGGAGGTCGGCACCTACTGCGGCCGCTCCACGATCCTGCTCGCGGACGCGGCCCGCGGGGTCGGGGTCACCGCGGTCACCGTCGACCACCACCGGGGCAGCGAGGAGCAGCAGCCGGGCTGGGAGTACCACGATCCGGAGACGGTCGACCCCGAGACCGGCCGGATGGACACCCTGCCGACGTTCCGGCGCACGCTCCACCGGGCCGGTCTCGAGGACCACGTCGTGGCGGTGGTCGGCCGCTCGCCGCAGATCGCCGCGTTCTGGCGGACACCCCTCGGTCTCGTCTTCGTCGACGGCGGCCACACCGACGAGCACGCGAACGGCGACTACGAGGGCTGGGCGCCCCACGTGGCCGACGGCGGCCTGCTGGTCATCCACGACGTGTTCCCGGACCCCGCCGACGAGTTCACCGGTCAGGCCCCGTACCGCGTCTACCTGAGGGCGCTGGAGTCCGGCGCCTTCACCGAGGTCTCGGCGACCGGCTCACTGCGCGTCCTGCGGCGAACGGGCACAGGGATCTGAGGCCGCGGTTAGAGTCGCTGACGTGTCGTACGCAGGTCCTGACTTCGAGCCCTCCCGGCCGCGCCGTTTCCGGCGCGGCCCCCTGACCGTCGCCGTCGCCGCGCTGGTGCCCGGCGCGCTGGCCGGCTGGCTGGTGTGGCAGGCGGTGGGTGACACGGGGGACGGTGACGGATCCGGCGGGGCGGGCCCCGCGACCACCTCGGCCGCGCCCTCCACGTCCGCGGCGCCCGGACCCACCGCGTCCGGGAAGGACGACGGGAAACAGCACGGGGACGACGCGTCGGGCACACCGTCCACGCCGTCCGGCTCCGCGTCGCGGCCCGCCGCGTCCGGTCCCCTCAAGGGCAAGACCGTCGTCATCGACCCGGGCCACAACTCCGGCAACTTCCGGCACCCGGCCGAGATCAACCGCCAGGTGGACATCGGCACGAACCGCAAGGAGTGCGACACGACCGGCACGTCGACCAACGCGGGTTACACGGAAGCCGAGTTCACGCTCGACGTGGCGCGCCGGATGCGCACGCTGCTCCAAAAGCAGGGCGCCACGGTCGAGTTGACCCAGGACGGCGACCGGCCGTGGGGGCCCTGCGTCGACGAGCGGGCCCGGATCGGCAACAAGGCGCACGCCGACGCGGTGGTGTCCGTCCACGCGGACGGCTCGGCGACCGGCAACCGCGGCTTCCATGTGATCCTCCCCGCGACGGTGCACGCGGGTGCCGCCGACACCCGTCCGATCGTCGCCTCCTCGCGTGATCTGGGCGAGCGCATCGCGGGCAACTTCGTACGCGTCACCGGCAGCGCGCCCTCCAACTACGTCGGCGGCGGCACCGGACTCGTCACGCGCGAGGATCTCGGCGGTCTCAATCTGTCAACAGTTCCCAAGGTGTTCATCGAGTGCGGCAACATGCGCGATAGCAAGGACGCGGCACTGCTGACCAGTGGGACCTGGCGACAGAAGGCGGCACGGGGGATCTCTGAGGGAATCGTGAGTTTCCTGCACGGGTAGGGATCGGCACAGCGGTCCCGGCGGACACCCTGATCGGACGGGCGATAGTGTCGTCCTACGATGAGGGGCCACCCCCGCGCTCCGCACCCTGCCTGACGGCGACCTGGTGACAGCGGTGCCTCCACCGATGACGACGAGACGACTACGAAGGACCTGAAGTGAATATCCGCTCCCTCACTAGAGGCGACGGCGTGGTGATCGGAGCAGCGGTACTGCTCTTCGTCGCGTCGTTCCTCGACACGTTCGACGGCTCCGGCAGTGGCGCCCCCAACGCCTGGGACAACCTGGGTCTCGTGATGAGCATGTACGTCGGCGGTATCGTCGGTGCGGCACTGATCGTCCTCGCCCGGGGGCTCCCGCAGCCGCGCAAGGTCATCGGGCTCGACCTCGGCCAGCTCGGGGTGGCTCTGACGGTCTTCGCCGCGTGGACCGCGTTCTGGACGATCATCGACCCGCTGGGCGTGTTCGACGAGTTCGACTCGGCCGCCGACACCGGCGCCGGGCTCATCCTCGGGCTGATCGCCGCCCTGGTCCTGGCCGCCGCCGCGATCGCCACGCCCCTCGTGCCCGCGCTCCGCGCCGCCCTCGTGGGTGCCCCGCGCCCCGCGGCCCCGCAGCCCTACGGCGGTCAGCCGCAGGGTGGTTACGGCTACCCGGGCGCCCAGCAGGCCCCCGGCCAGCCCTACGGCGGACAGCCGCAGCAGCCCCAGCCGCAGCCGTACGGCGGGCAGCCGCAGGACGGCCGGCCGCAGGCGCCGCAGGCTCCGGCCGCGCAGCAGTCCGGCGGGGACTTCTCGCCGTTCTGGTTCGCGGTCCCGGTGGCGCGTCCGCTGTACGCGGAGGACGGTTCGCCGACGCCGATCGCCGAGCTGGCGCCGGGCACCTGGTACCTGGCCGTCGAGCAGCGCGGTCCGAGCCTGGTCGCGCAGACGCAGGACGGCCGTCGCGGTGTCCTGCAGGACACGACAGGCATCCAGCGCGGCTGACACCCGCTGACGTACGGCCCCTCGCCCTTCCGGGCGGGGGGCCGTTGTCGTACAGTCGCCCCCCGAATGCTTTCTGACGGCCCGTCAGCGATAGCGCCCGGCGACGGCCCGGACCTGGAGGGGACATGCGGCTCGGTCTCGCACTCGGCTACTGGGGGCGCGGCCCCTCGGCCGGCCACCTGTCGCTGGCGCGGGAGGCGGAGCGGCTCGGGTACGACTCCGTGTGGACGGCGGAGTCCTGGGGCTCCGACGCGTTCACCCCGCTCACCTGGATCGCCGCCCACACCTCCCGCATCCGTCTCGGCACGGCCGTCGCGCAGATGGCCGCCCGTTCCCCCACCGCGACCGCGATGCACGCACTGACCCTGGACCACCTCTCCGGCGGGCGCGTGCTGCTCGGCCTCGGCCTTTCGGGCCCGCAGGTCGTCGAGGGCTGGTACGGGCGCCCGTTCCCCAAGTCGCCGCTCACGGCGACCCGCGAGTACGTCGACGTCGTACGCCAGGTACTCGGCCGCGAGGCCCCCGTCGCCCTCGACGGCCGCTTCCACGCCCTGCCCTACCGGGGGCCGGACGGCACGGGTCTTGGCAGGGCGCTGAAACCGATCACGCACCCCCTGCGGGCCCGACTGCCCGTCCTGCTGGGCGCCGAGGGGCCGAGGAACATCGCACAGACGGCCCGGATCGCGGACGGCTGGCTGCCGCTGTACTGGTCGCCGCTGCGCACGCAGGTGTACGAGGCCTCGCTCACGGAGGCGCCCGACGGCTTCATGGTCGCGCCCCTGGCCCGTGCGGCGGTCTGCGACGACGTCGCCGAGGGACTGCTGCCCGTCAAGGCGATGCTCGGCTTCTACATCGGCGGCATGGGGCACGCGGCCCGCAACTTCCACGCCGATCTGATGGCCCGGATGGGCTTCGCCGAGGAGGCCCGCCGGATCCAGGAGCTGTTCATCGCCGGCCGCCGCGAGGAGGCGGTCCGGGCCGTCCCGGACGCCTTCGCCGACGAGATCTCCCTCGTCGGCCCGCGTGAACGCATCGCCGAGCGGCTGGAGTTGTGGCGCGAGGGGCCGGTGACGGACCTGCTGCTGCTGACGCCGGACCCGCACACGCTGCGGGTGCTCGCGGAACTCAACTCCTAGCGAGCGCGCCAGGACCCGGCCTCAGCCGCCCGACAGCTCCGACGTCGACGGCACCTTGTCCGTCACCTCGGCTCCGGCGCTCTTACCGGCGTCCTTCACCTTGTTGATGATGTCGTCGAAGGAGCCGGCCGCCGCGTCCGCCGAGTCGCCGTTGCGCAGTTTGGCGGGCAGGTCCTTGAGCGTGTCGATGCCCGCGGTGAGCGGGGCGATGGCCTTGGCGAGCGCGGGGTCGCCCTCGGCGTTCTTGCGGGCCGCACTGAGCCGGTTGTACGTGAAGGCCCCCGCGAGGCCCGCCTTGATGAGCGCGGTCCTGCGCCCGTCGGCGCCCTTCTTGAACTTGCCGGCCCGCCAGGGCTTCACGATCCACTGGTAGGTGGCCCCGGCCGCGAGCCCGGCGTTCGCCACGAAACGCGTCTTGGCGAACTTCTGCTTCTCCACGGAGCCGGTGGGGCTGGGGGTCGCCGTGGCGGCGGAGTCGCCGTCACCTCCGCCGCACGCCGTCGTGCCGGCGAGCAGGGCGCAGGTGAGGGTGAGCGCCAGGAGCAGGCGGCGCAGGGATACAGGCACGGGATCCTCCGGGTGAACGGGCTCCCGGGGCCCGGGAGTACACGGCTCTTCCGGCAGCCTCACCCCGCTCCGGCGGCTGCGCCAGCCGGGGGAATCCGTTCAGGTGACGGACCCGATCCGCTCCAGGTTTCAAACAGGGATTCGGGGCCATCCGTTGGTCATGTCCCCTCGATATCGCAACGGTTCCAACCAGGCGGGGACGGTCATCGCGATCGTCGCGGACATCATGGCCGTCATCCTCGGTCTCTGGATCCTGATGTACCTGCTGGACGCGAACCGCGCCAACGACCTGGTGCAGTTCATCCATGACGCGGCAGCCTGGCTGGCAGGCTGGTCGCGTGACCTGTTCACCTTCGACGAGGCCTGGGCCCGTGTGGTCGCGGGCTACGGTCTGGCGGCCGTCGTGTACCTGTTCATCGGGCACGCGATCGCCAACCGTCTCAACCGGCACTGACCGGCTTTCCGGCCGGCTCCCGAGGCCGGCCCGGGAACGGCGCGCAGCCGTCCCCGGGCCGGCCTCCGGGCGTTCGTACGCCGTCGGCCGGCAGGCCCGGGCGGGCCTACCGGCAGCAGTCCGGGTCCAGTCCTGACGGAAGGCGTTCGCCGCTGAAGACCGCGCAGGTCGGCTCGTCGCCGCCGAGCGCGGCCACCGCGAGGAGCAGGGAGCCGGCCGTCCAGCTCGTCAGCTCCTCGGGCCAGACGGCCCCGTCCTCGAAGACGTAACCCGTCCAGTACAGCCCGGTCTTCGGATCGCGCAGGTGCTGGATGGACTGGAGGATCTCCAGGGCGCGGTCGGACTCCCCCACGACCCACAGCGCCAGGGCCAGTTCGGCCGACTCGCCGCCGGTCACCCACGGGTTGGGGACCACGCAGCGCACGCCGTAGCCGGGCACGACGAAGCGGTCCCAGCCCTCCTCGATACGGGACTTGGCCTCGGCGCCGGTCAGCGCGCCGCCGAGCACCGGGTAGTACCAGTCCATCGAGTAGCGGCCCTTGTCCAGGAACCGCTCGGGGTGCCTGCGGATCGCGTGCCGCAGCGCGCCGACCGCCAACTCCCAGTCGGGCTGGGGCTCTTCGCGCTGCTCGGCGACGGCCAGCGCGCAGCGCAGCGCGTGGTGGATCGACGAACTCCCGGTCAGCAGGGCGTCGTCGACCGGTGTGCCGTCGTCCTCGCGCTTCCAGCCGATCTGCCCGCCG
The DNA here is from genome assembly GCF_042871785.1 of Streptomyces sp. NPDC005551. Classification (NCBI taxonomy): domain Bacteria; kingdom Bacillati; phylum Actinomycetota; class Actinomycetes; order Kitasatosporales; family Streptomycetaceae; genus Streptomyces; species Streptomyces sp. NPDC005551. Next base: position 173,436 of record NZ_JBIAJE010000002.1, read on the forward strand.
GGCTGCTGGAGTTGCAGCACGTACTCCACGGCCGCGTAGACCGCGGGCCACATCCGGTCCAGGAACGTGTCGTCGCCGGTGGCCAGGTAGTGGTGCCAGACGCCGACGGCGATGTACGCGCAGAAGTTCGTCTCGCGGCCGCGGTCGGTGACCTCGTCGTGGTTCCCGTCGGCGTACGCCGCGTACCAGGAGCCGTCGGGGTTCTGGTGCCGGGCTAGCCACTCGTAGGCGCGCTCGGCCGCCTCGTGCTCCCCGGCCGCGTCGAGGGCCATCGCCGCCTCGGTGTGGTCCCACGGGTCCAGGTGGTGGCCGCGGAACCACGGGATGGCACCGTCCGGGCGCTGCACCGCGAGGATCCCGCGCACCGTGGCGGCGGCCTCCTCCGCGGTGAGGACCCCGGGCAGGACGAGGTGTTCTGTCCGGGGCGTCGTCACGAAGCGTCCACCGCGGCGCTCACGGGCAGGTGGGGCTTGGTCGCGTACGCCACGAAGCTCTTGCCGATCAGCGGGTTCAGCGCCTGCTCGGCGATCCGGGTGGCCAGCGGTTTCTTCATGATGTCCCAGACCAGCAGCTTGTGGTACGCCCGCACCGGCAGCGCCTTGTCGTTGTCGACGCCGAACGCGCACTTCAGCCACCAGTACGGCGAGTGCAGCGCGTGCGCGTGGTGGGTGCCGTAGGGGCGGAGACCGGCTCCCCTGATCCTGGCGAGCAGTTCGTCCGCGCGGTAGATGCGGATGTGGCCGCCCTCGACCTCGTGGTAGGCGTCGGACAGCGTCCAGCAGACCTTCTCGGGGCCGTAGCGCGGGACGGTGATCGCGATGCGGCCGCCCGGCTTCAGTACCCGGACCATCTCCGCGAGGACGCCCTTGTCGTCGGGGATGTGCTCCATGACCTCGGAGATGATCACGACGTCGAAGGACTCGTCGGGGAAGGGCAGCGCGAGGGCGTCGCCCTCCATGGCGGTCGCGGTGGCGCCCGCCGGGGCCTCGCCGGCCTCCTTCATCGCCGCGAACCACTTGGCGACCTCGCGGATCTCCTCGGCGTTCTGGTCCAGCGCGACGACCCGGGCGCCGCGCCGGTAGCACTCGAACGCGTGCCGGCCGGCCCCGCAGCCGAGGTCCAGTACGCGGTCGCCCGGGGCGAGCGGGAACCGGGAGAAGTCGACGGTCAGCACGTGGCCCTGCTTTCGCGATCGAGGGTGTCAACGGAGGGCGCGGAGGCGGCGCCCGCGGCGGGTGCGGCGGCGGTCCCGCGGCCCGGGGCAGCGCCCGCCGCGTCGGCGATCGCCTCGCGGTAGCGGGCGACGGTGCCTTCTGCGGCGCGGGCCCAGGTGTAGTGCCGCAGCACCCGCTCCCGGCCGGCCAGACCGAGCCGGACGCGCAGCACGGGGTCGCCCAGCACCCGGCTCAGGGCGGCGGCCAGGGCGCCGGCGTCGCCGGGCGGCACCGCGAGGCAGGTCTCGCCGTCGGGGCCCGCGACCTCGGGGATCGCCCCGCCGGTCGTCGCGACGAGCGGCGTGCCCGTCGCCATGGCCTCGGCCGCGGGGAGGGAGAACCCCTCGTACAGGGAGGGCACACAGGCGACTTCGGCCGACCGTACGAGGTCGACGAGTTCGGCGTCCGAGATGCCCTTCACGAACTCGACGGAGCCGGCGAGGCCGTACCGCTCGATGGCCTGGGCGACGGGGCCGTCCTCGGCACGGCGGCCGACGACGACCAGGTGGGCGCCGGGGTGCTCGGCGCGCACCTTGGCGAGCGCCTCGACGAGGAAGACGAGACCCTTGAGCGGGACGTCGGCGCTGGACGTCGTGACGATCCGTCCGGGCACCTGCGGCACCGCGGGGTCGGGCGAGAAGAGGTCGGTGTCGGCGCCGATGTGGACGACGTGGATGCGGTCGTCGCGTACGCCGAGGTGCTCGACGATCTCCTGGCGCGAGGTGCCGGAGACGGTGAGCACGGACGGCAGGCGGCGCGCGACGCGCTTCTGCATGCGCGTGAACGCGTACCAGCGGCGCACGGAGGCGCGGCGGCGCCAGCCCTCGGCGGCGTCCAGGTCCAGGCCGCGGTCCACGGTGATGGGGTGGTGGATGGTGGTCACCAGCGGGGCGCCGACGTCACCCAGCAGCCCGTAGCCGAGGGTCTGGTTGTCGTGCACGACGTCGAAGTCGCCGCGGCGGGCGCGCAGATGGCGCCGGGCGCGCAGCGAGAAGGTCAGCGGCTCGGGAAAGCCGCCGGTCCACATCGTGCCGACCTCGAGGGCGTCGATCCAGTCGCGGTACTCGCCGCGGCCCGGGGTGCGGAAGGGGTCGGGCTGGCGGTAGAGGTCCAGGCTGGGCAGCTCGGTGAGGGAGAGCCCGCGCAGGTCCTCGCCCTCGTCGAGCACGGGGTAGGGCTGCGAGCCGATGACCTCGACGCGGTGGCCGAGCCGGGCGAGCTCCCGCGAGAGGTGCCGCACGTACACGCCCTGGCCGCCGCAGAACGGGTTCCCCTTGTACGTGAGGAGCGCGATGCGCAGGGCTCGGCCGCCGTCGGCGGCAGGGTCCTCCTGGGGACCCGCCTCCATGGCCTCAGCGGTCACTCCCGGCCCCCTTCTGCCTGCACTGTCCCGCGAGATTACGCCGGGACGCTAATCTAGAACAAGTTTCAGACTTGATCGTTCAAGGAGCATTGAATCTACCGGCAGGTAGGACCGGCGTGAGCGGTGGATCAGGTGATTCACGCCACGGCGAACCGGCCCGGTCGGCCGACTCGCGCAGGCCGCCGCCCTCTTGGGGCAGGGCCGAACGCTTGGGGAATGTCCGGTGCCCTGCCATGCTGACTCCTCGCTCCCCCTCGCTGAATGTCACGGAACGGGACTTATGCCTGCGGAAGCCAAGGCGGCTGCCACCACCGCGCGGGACCTCGCGCGGCCCGCGAACCCGCGCGCCGCCGCGCAGCCCGCCTCGCCCCCGCTCACGGAGCGGCAGGAGGCGCGCCGCCGGCGCATCCTGCACGCGAGCGCCCAGCTGGCCAGCCGGGGCGGTTTCGACGCGGTGCAGATGCGCGAGGTCGCGGAGTCCTCGCAGGTCGCGCTGGGCACGCTGTACCGCTACTTCCCGTCCAAGGTCCACCTGCTGGTCGCCACGATGCAGGATCAGCTGGAGCACATGCACGGCACCCTCCGCAAGAAGCCGCCGGGCGGGGACACCGCGGCCGAGCGCGTCGCGGAGACGCTGATGCGGGCCTTCCGGGCGCTCCAGCGGGAGCCGCACCTCGCGGACGCGATGGTCCGGGCGCTGACCTTCGCGGACCGCAGCGTCAGCCCTGAGGTCGACCAGGTGTCCCGCCAGACGACGGTGATCATCCTGGACGCGATGGGGCTGGACGACCCGACGCCCGAGCAGCTCTCCGCGGTCCGCGTCATCGAGCACACCTGGCACTCCGCCCTCATCACCTGGCTGTCGGGCCGCGCGTCCATCGCCCAGGTGAAGATCGACATCGAGACGGTCTGCCGCCTGATCGACCTCACGGAGGTCGGGGGGCCGGGCCCGGTGTGACCGCGCCGCTCTTCCCGCCCCGCGCATCGGCCGCCCCGTCCCGTGCCTCCGCACGTGGGGCGGGGCGTGTCGCGCGGGCGTCGGTGGCGTCATTCCTCGGGTGGGAACACCGGCTCTCCTGAGCCCACGACGGTGATCATGATCGCCTCGACCGGGCAGCCCTCCGCCGCCTCCAGGGTGCGCTCGTCGGCGTCGGTCTCCGGGCCGGCGGGGTGGGACTGCCGGCCGGCGTCGAGGCGGAAGGCGTCCGGCGCGAGGTACGTGCACTGGGCCGAGCCGATGCAGACGGAGCGGTCGACCTCGACGTGCCAGCGGTCGCCCATTCCTACGCCTCCCAGCCGGCGGGCAGGTGGATCATCTTGTGCTCCAGGTACTCGCCGTAGCCCTCGGGGCCGAACTCCCGGCCCAGTCCGGAGTTCTTGTAGCCGCCGAAGGGGCCGAGCATGTCGAGGCTGAAGGTGTTGACGGAGTAGGTGCCGGTGCGGACCCGGCGGGCCACGTCGATGCCGCGCTCCACGTCGGCCGTCCAGACACTGCCGCTCAGTCCGTACTCCGAGTCGTTCGCGATCCTCACCGCCTCGCCCTCGTCGCCGTACGGGAGCAGGCAGATGACCGGTCCGAAGATCTCCTCGCGGGCGACGCGCATGGAGTTGTCGACGTCGCCGAAGAGGGTGGGTTCCACGTACCAGCCGCGTTCCAGGCCCGGCGGACGGCCGCCGCCGGTGAGGATCTTGGCGCCCTCCTCCTGGCCGATGCGGATGTAGTCGAGGCTGCGCTGCTGCTGGCGCCGGGCGACCAGCGGCCCCACCTGCGTCGCCGGGTCCAGCGGGTCGCCGACCACGAGCGCGCCCGCCGCCGCCGCGAAGGCGTCCGCGAACTCGTCGTAGCGGGAGCGCGGCACGAGGATGCGGGTCTGCGCCACGCACGCCTGGCCGTTGTTCATCCAGGCCGCCGAGACGATGCCCGGCACGGTGGTGCCGAGGTCGGCGTCCGGCAGCACCACCGCCGCCGACTTGCCGCCCAACTCCAGGGTGACGCGCGTGAGACGGCGCGACGCGACCTCCATGACGCGCCGGCCGGCGGCGACGGAGCCGGTGAAGGAGACCTTGTCGACGCCGGGATGCCCGACCAGGTACTCGCTCACCTCGCGGTCCGCCGGGAGGATCGACAGCACCCCCTCGGGCAGGCCCGCCTCCCGTGCGATCTCCCCGAGCAGATACGCGTCCAGGGGCGATTCGGGGGACGGTTTCAGTACGGCGGTGCAGCCGGCCAGCAGGGCGGGGGCGAGCTTCGCAGCGGCCACGAACTGCGGTACGTTCCACGGCGCCACGGCCGCGACCACACCCACCGGCTCACGCCGGACGAGGATCTTCCCGAGGACGCCGTCGCGCGTCTCCTCGTACGTGAAGTCCCGGGCGACGGTGATCGCCGCGTCCCAGACCATCATCGCGCCGAGCGCCTGCGCGAGGACGCTCCAGGAGTACGGGGAACCGTTCTCGCTGGAGATCACCCGGGCGATCTCCTCGTGACGCAGCGCGATCCCGTCCTTGATGCGGGTGACGACCTCGATCCGCTCGCCGAGCGTCATCCGCGGCCAGGGTCCTTCGTCGAACGCCCGGCGCGCGGCGGCGACGGCCCGGTCGACGTCCCGCGCCGAGGCGTGCGGCACCCGTCCGATGACCTCCTCCGTGTGCGGTGAGATCACCTCGATGACGTCCTCGCCCAGGGGATCCGTCAACTCCCCGCCGATGAACAGCTGTCCGTGTTCCACGAGCTCGGTCATGGCGACTGCCTCTCCGGAGGACGCTTCCTGACGAGTCATCAGATACGAGAACTGATACCAGTTCCGGCCCGACGAGTCCACGGAGCCCGCACTCGCGCACGACCGCGAAGCCCAACCAACGGCGCATGCGGTCGACTTGGGCCACCATTGGAACCGGTTCTAGTTATAGTGGCCGGGACACGGCGACGGGGGGAAGCCCATGACGCAGGTGACCGATCACGGCGGGGGCGTACGGTCGATCAGGGTCCCCATCCCGGACAACCCCCTCGGCCACACGCTGGTGTACGTCGTGGACACCGACCGGGGGCCCGTCCTCGTCGACACCGGCTGGGACGACCCCGCGTCCCTGGACGTCCTCAGCGCCGGGCTCACCGGCTGCGGCACCTCCGTCGCCGAGATCCACGGCGTGGTCGTCACCCACCACCACCCCGACCACCACGGCCTGTCCGCGGCGGTGCGGGAGGCGTCGGGCGCCTGGATCGCGATGCACGCGGCGGACGCCTCCGTCGTCCGGCGGATGCGCGAGTACCGGCCCGAGCGGTGGTTCACGTACATGGCGGACAAGCTGGCGGCGGCCGGCGCCCCCGAGGCGCACGTGGCACCGCTGCGCACCGCCCGCCCCCGGGCGCTGCCCGGCCTCTCCCCCGCGCTCCCCGACCGCGAGATCGTCCCCGGCGACCTCCTCGACCTGCCGGGCCGCCGGCTGCGCGCGATCTGGACGCCCGGCCACACGCCGGGCCACGTCTGCCTGCACCTGGAGGAGGACCATCCGGCACGGCTCGCGGGCCGCGGGCGCCTGTTCTCCGGCGACCACCTGCTGCCGGAGATCACCCCGCACATCGGCCTGTACGAGGATCCGGACGACGCCACGGTCACCGACCCGCTCGGCGACTACCGCGACTCCCTGGAGCGCGTCGGCCGTCTCGGCGCCGCCGAGGTGCTCCCCGCCCACCAGTACGCCTTCACGGACGCGGCGGCACGCGTCCGGGCACTGCTCGCCCACCACGAGGAACGGCTCACCGGGCTGCTCGGCCTGCTCCGCGTCCCGCTCACCGCCTGGCAGCTGGCCGAGCGCATGGAGTGGAACCGCCCCTGGGAGCGCATCCCGTACTCCTCGCGGAACATCGCCGTCTCCGAGGCCGAGGCCCACGTGCGCCGGCTGGTGAAGCTGGGCCGGGCGGAGACCGTACCGGGGAGCGATCCCGTCACGTACCGGGCCGTGTGACCGGCACGGGGGCCGCCCGCCCGCCGCCGGGGGCGTACCGGGCGGCCCTCGGGCCGTGGACCGCGGGCCGGTAGAGTGAGCGCGTCGTCATCACACCCGTACGGGGGGAAGCCGGTGCAATTCCGGCGCTGACCCGCAACCGTGAACCGTCCGCCGGACGGTGAGCCGGATCGCCTCGCGCGGGACGTGACCGGCTCGTGCCTGCGGCAGCCCGCCGCCGGCCGGCACCGTCGAGGGATACGGAGCCGGAGCCACCCGGTACTCCAGTGTGCCCGGTGCCGCCCGGCTCCCCGCAGGGAGAGTCATGTCTGTTCGCCGCACCGCCGCGGTACTGGCCGTCACCGCCGTGATCGGTACGGCGGCCGCACCCGCCGCCCTCGCCGACGACTCGTCCCCGTCCCCATCGCCCTCGCGGGCGCTCCCCTCCGGGCTGTACGGCACCACCGACCCCACCTACGACGGTGTCTGGCGGCAGTCGCTCGCGCTGCTCGCCCAGCACACCGCGGGCGTGAAGCCCGCCCGCAAGGCCGTCGACTGGCTGACCGGGCAGCAGTGCGCGAGCGGCGCCTTCGCGCCCTACCGCGCCGACGCGTCCGCGAAGTGCGACGCGAAGACGACGGTGGACACGAACAGCACCGCCGCCGCGGTGCAGGCGCTCGCCGCGCTCGGCGGCCACGCCGCCGAGACGGACAAGGCCCTCGCCTGGCTGAAGTCGGCGCAGAACAAGGACGGCGGCTGGGGCTTCGCCGCGGGCGGGGCCAGCGACGCGAACTCGACCTCCGTGGTGATCGGCGCGCTCGCCGCCGCGGGTGACCGGCCCGCAGACGTCACCAAGGGCGGCAGGTCCCCGTACGACGCCCTGCTGAAGCTGGCGGTCCCCTGCGGCGACGACGGCGGCGGGGCCTTCGCCTACCAGCCCGACAAGAAGGGGGCGCTCGCGGCGAACGAGGACGCCACCGCGGCCGGTGTGCTCGGCGCCCTCGGCAAGGGGTTCGCGGCGCCGGCGGGCAAGGCGGCGGGCGGCTCGGCCTGCGCGGACGCGGAGAAGCCCACGCCCCGGGACGCGGCCCGCAACGGCGCGGCCCACCTCGCCGGCGTCCTGCACGGCACCCCCTACCTGAAGTCGGCGATGCCCGGCGCCAAGGACCAGCCCGACCACGGCAACACCGCGGACGCCGTCGTCGCGCTCGCCGCCGCGGGCCGCACCGGCGACACGGACGGGCCCCTCGCCTGGCTGGAGAAGAACTCCGGCGCCTGGGCGGCGAAGTCCGGGCCCGCCGCGTACGCGCAGCTGATCTTCGCGGCGCACGCGACCGGCACCGACCCGCGCGACTTCGGCGGCGCGGACCTGGTCCGGCAGCTCGGCGCGACCGGTCCGGCGACGCAGGCCTCCGGCCACTCGGACGGTCCCGGCACGGACCAGGGCGACAAGAAGAAGGACAGCGACGAGGACGGCGGGATCGGCGTCTGGTGGATCGTCGGCGTGGGCCTCGTCGCCGGCGTCGGCGTGGGCTTCCTGATCAGCGGCCGCAACAGGAAGCGGCAGCCGTGACCCGGCGCGGCGGCGTCGCCGCGGTCCTCGCCCTGCTGCTCCTCGTGCTCGGCGGGGCGGGCGAGGCCGGGGCCGCCGGCTACCGCTACTGGTCGTTCTGGGACCTGACCGGCGGGACGTGGGCGTACGCCACCCAGGGGCCGTCGACGGCGCGGCCGTCCGACGGTGCCGTGCAGGGATTCCGGTTCGCGGTGAGCGAGGACTCCTCGCGCGCGGTGAAGCCGCGCGGGAACACGGACTTCGGGTCCATCTGCGCCGGCACGCCCGCCCGGGACGGCACGAAGCGGATCGCTCTCGTCCTCGACTTCGGTACGGCCGCGGACGCGCCGTCCGGTGAGACGCCGCCGCGGCCGCGTACCGCCTGCGCGCGGGTCCGTCCCGACGCGACGACGGCCGAGGCGCTCGCCGCCGTGGCGAAGCCGCTGCGCTACGACAGCAACGCGCTGCTGTGCGCCATCGCGGGCTATCCGCGGGCCGGCTGCGGCGAACAGGTCGCGGCCGACGAGCCGGGCGCCTCCGCCGGTCCCCGCTCCGAGTCGGAGTCCGGCTCCGCGTCCGGCTCCGGGGACTCCGGCCCGTCGGTCGGGCTGCTCGCGGGGCTCGCGGCGGTCGCGGCACTGGGGGCGGCGGCGGTCTGGCAGGCCCGGCGCCGCCGACACTGACGTGAGGTGGAACCTGTGACGACGGACGAGCACGACCGTCCCGCTCCGCCCGCCCCACGGAAGGCCGGCCGCCCCGCGGCCAGGCCGGCCCCGACCGAGGGCAGCCGCCTCGCGGACGGGTCCACTCCGGCCAAGGACAGCCACGCTGCCGAAGGGGCGGCTCCGGCCGCGCACGGCCGCACCCCGGAACGGCAGGCTGCCCAAGGCGCGGACGGCCGCTCCCCGGGACAGTCGGCCCCGGCCGAGGACGGCCGCACCCCGGGACAGTCGGCCCCGGCCGAGGACGGCCGCACCCCGGGACGGCAGGGTCCCAAGGGCCGGGACGGTCGCCAGGCGGAGCGGCCGATGCCGGCCGCGAACAACCGCCTCTCGGAACGGCAGGCTGCCCGGGCCACTGACGACCACCCCTCGGGACGGTCGACCCCGGCCGAACACGCCCGCACCCCGGGCCCTCCGGACGACGACCCGGCGTGGCGGACTTCCCGGGGCGGTCGCCTGCGCGGGCGCGGTGCGGGCGTCCCGGGCGGTCTTCCCCGGGAGCCGGTCACCGGTCCGGGCGCGCTCCGCCGGCGTCTGACGGCGGAGGCCAACCGTGGCAACGCCCTGCACCCGGGCGCCTGGTGGATCTGGGCCCTGGGCCTGGGTACCGCCGCCTCCCGCACCACCAACCCGCTCCTCCTCGCCCTGCTCGTCGGCGTCGCCGGATATGTCGTGGCCGCCCGCCGCACCGACGCGCCCTGGGCCCGCTCGTACGGCGCGTTCGTGAAACTGGCCCTCGCCGTCCTGGCCGTCCGGCTGGCGTTCGCCGTGTTCCTCGGCTCCCCCGTCCCGGGTACGCAGGTCGTCGTCACGCTCCCCGAAGTCCCGCTGCCCGACTGGGCACAGGGCGTCCGCATCGGTGGCCGGGTCACCGCGGAAGGCCTGGTCTTCGCCCTGTACGACGGCGCGAAACTGGCCGCGCTGCTCATCTGCGTCGGCGCGGCGAACGCGCTCGCGAACCCGGCGCGGCTGCTCAAGTCGCTGCCGGGCGCGCTGTACGAGGCCGGCGTCGCCGTGGTGGTCGCGCTGACCTTCGCGCCGCACCTGATCGCGGACGTGCAGCGGCTGCGCGCGGCACGCCGGCTGCGCGGCCGCCCGGACCGGGGTGTGCGCGGGCTGCTGCACGTCGGACTCCCGGTCCTGGAGGGCGCGTTGGAGCGTTCCGTGGCGCTGGCGGCGGCGATGGACGCGCGCGGCTACGGGCGCACCGCCGAGGTGCCGGCCGCGGTCCGCCGCACCACGTCCGCCCTCACCCTGGGCGGTCTGCTCGGCGTGTGCGCGGGCACGTACGGGCTGCTGACCGCCGAGGGCGGAAGCTACGGACTGCCCGTGCTCCTCGCCGGGCTGGCCGCGGCGCTGGGCGGCCTGGGTCTCGGCGGCCGCCGCTCCCCGCGCACGCGCTACCGGCCGGACGCCTGGGGCGCGCGGGCCTGGCTGGTGTCGGCGTCCGGGGTCGCGGTGGCCGCGCTGATGATCGTCGCGGCCTCGCACGACCCGGCGGCGCTGCACCCCGGGGTGGTCCCGCTGACCGCCCCCGACCTTCCGCTGTGGCCGGCCGCCGCGATCCTGCTCGGCCTGCTGCCCTCCGTCCTCGCCCCGATCCCCAAGGAGTCCTCATGATCCGCTTCGCGGACGTCTCGGTGACGTACGAGGGGGCCGCGGGACCGACCGTCCAGGGGCTGGACTTCGAGGTCCCGGAGGGTGAACTCGTGCTGCTGGCCGGGCCGTCGGGGGTCGGCAAGTCGACGGTGCTGGGCGCCGTCGGCGGTCTGGTGCCGCACTTCACCGGTGGCACCCTGCGCGGCCGGGTCACCGTCGCCGGGCGGGACACCCGCACGCACCGGCCGCGTGAACTCGCCGACGTCGTGGGTACGGTGGGCCAGGACCCACTGTCCCACTTCGTCACGGACACCGTCGAGGACGAGCTCGCCTACGGCATGGAGTCGCTGGGGCTCGCGCCGGACGTGATGCGCCGCCGCGTGGAGGAGACCCTGGACCTGCTGGGCCTGGCCGGCCTGCGCGACCGTCCCATCGCCACGCTGTCCGGGGGGCAGCAGCAGCGGGTCGCCATCGGCTCGGTGCTGACGCCGCACCCCGCGGTGCTGGTCCTCGACGAACCGACGTCCGCCCTGGATCCCGCCGCCGCGGAGGAGGTCCTCGCCGTCCTCCTGCGTCTGGTCCACGATCTCGGGACGACCGTCTTCCTGGCCGAGCACCGGCTGGAGCGGGTCGTGCAGTACGCGGACCGGGTGGTCCTGCTGCCCGCCCTGGGGGCCGCGCCGGTCCTCGGCACCCCGGCCGAGGTGATGGCCGTCTCGCCGGTGTGCCCGCCGGTGGTGGAACTGGGCCGGCTCGCGGGCTGGTCGCCGCTTCCGCTCACGGTGCGCGACGCCCGCCGGACGGCGGGGCCGTTGCGGGAGCGGCTCGCGGCCCGCACGCCTGCAGCTCCGGCGCCCCGGCGGGTGGCGGCTCCCTCCGTGGTGTCCCGAAGCCCCGGCTTCCTGCGCGGGCGCGGTCCCCTCACCCCGGCCGCCGCCCCGGCCGTGGTCGAGGGCCTGGCGGTCCGCCGGGGCCGGGTCGAAGCGCTGCGGAAGGTGGATCTGACGGCCGCCCCCGGCGAGACCATCGCGCTGATGGGCCGCAACGGCGCGGGGAAGTCGACGCTGCTCGGCGCACTGGTCGGCCTGGTCGAGCCGGCCGCCGGATCGGTACGGGTGGGCGGGGCGGTGCCGCACCGCACCGCCCCGCGGGACCTCGTACGCCGCGTCGGGCTCGTACCGCAGGAGCCACGCGACCTGCTGTACGCCGACACGGTGGCCGCCGAGTGCGCCGCGGCCGACCACGACGCCGGCGCCGAACCGGGCACCTGCCGCGCGCTGGTCGGTGAGCTGCTGCCGGGCATCGGCGACGACACGCATCCGCGGGACCTGTCGGAGGGGCAGCGGCTGGCGCTCGCGCTGGCCGTGGTCCTGACGGCGCGTCCCCCGCTGCTGCTGCTCGACGAGCCGACCCGCGGCCTCGACTACGCGGCCAAGGCCCGTCTGGTCGCCGTGCTGCGCACGCTGACCGCCGCCGGGCACGCCATCGTGCTGGCCACCCACGACGTGGAGCTCGCCGCCGAACTGGCCCACCGGGTGGTGATCCTCGCCGACGGCGAGGTCGTCGCGGACGGTCCCACGGCCGAGGTGGTCGTCGCCTCCCCGTCCTTCGCCCCGCAGGTGACGAAGATCCTCGCCCCGCAGCCCTGGCTCACGGTCGCCCAGGTCAGGGAGGCACTCGCGTGACCGGGTCCGAGGACGGGGGCCGCCCGCAGGCCCGCGCCGTCCGGCTCGGCCCCCGCTCGGTGGCCGCGCTCGTCCTGGTCAGCGCGGTGGGCGTGGCCGGTTTCGGCTGGCCGCTCCTGGCCGGGCGGGGTTCCCAGGTCGGCGCGCACGCCCAGGACGCGCCCTGGCTCTTCGCGGGGCTCCTCGTGCTGCTCGTCGCGGTCGTCGCGGCGACGATCTCCGAGTCCGGGCTCGGCCCGAAGGCGGTGGCCATGCTCGGCGTGCTGGCCGCGACCGGGGCCGCGCTGCGGCCGATCGGGGCGGGGACCGCCGGCATCGAGCCGATGTTCTTCCTGCTGGTGCTGAGCGGCCGGGTGCTCGGCCCGGGGTTCGGCTTCGTCCTCGGGTCCGTGACCATGTTCGCGTCCGCCCTGCTCACCGGGGGTGTCGGGCCGTGGATGCCGTTCCAGATGCTCGCCATGGGGTGGTTCACGATGGGCGCCGGGCTGCTGCCGGGGCCCGACCGGCTGCGCGGCCGGGGCGAGCTGGCCCTGCTCGCCGGGTACGGGTGCCTCGCCGCCTTCGCCTACGGCACCGTCATGAACCTGATGGGCTGGCCGTTCCTGGACACCCTGGCCGCCGGCGTGGCCTTCGTCCCGGACGACCCGCTGCACACGAACCTCGTACGGTTCCTCGCCTACTGCGCGGCGACCTCGCTCGGGTGGGACCTGGGACGGGCGGTCGTCACCGTCGTACTGACCCTGACCCTCGGCACGCCCCTGCTGAAGGCGCTGCGGCGGGCCACCCGCCGGGCTGCGTTCGAGACCCCCGTCACCTTCCTGCCGTGACGTCGTGCGGCGCGGGTCACACGGGCCGACCGCACCCGGTGACGCGTGCCCACGCTGTGTCAGTCCGGGGGTGAGCCGTCCCACAGGACCTTGGTCCTCTACGAGGCGGGGCCGTAGAGGGGGAGGGTGGCGTGCACGCGTCGCGCAGCGCGCTGACCTGGGCTTTGAGAGCCAGGTCACAGGGGGCACTGGTCCTCCGCATGCGACCACCACTAGTAACAGGGGTCGTTGCGGACGCCTGCCGGGGCTGTTTCTCTGGAGGAGTCGCCAGGCGCCGACGTGCCCTCCCGGGCCGCGGCGCCGCCGTATGCCCCCGCCGCCTCCGGGCGGTTCCGGTATGCCGGCGCACCCCTGTCCCCGAAGAAAAGGTGCTTCGTGCCCGTCTCCGTCATCCGCCGCATCGCCTCCCCGAAGAAGGCCCTCACCACCGCCGCCGTGGCCGCCGCCACGACCGGCATGGTGCTGGCCGCGGCCCCCGCCCAGGCCGCGACCCCCTCGGTCTCCTCCGCCCAGTCGATCGCGCACAAGATGATCCCGGACGCCGCGCAGTACAACGCGTTCAGCAAGATCGTCGAGCACGAGAGCGACTGGAACGTCACCGCCACGAACTCCTCGTCCGGCGCCTACGGTCTGGTACAGGCGCTGCCCGGCAACAAGATGGCCTCCAAGGGCTCCGACTGGAAGACCAGCGCCGAGACCCAGATCAAGTGGGGCCTGGACTACATGAACGACCGCTACGGCAGCCCGGTCGGCGCCTGGAACTTCTGGCAGAGCCACGGCTGGTACTGACCGGCCCGGGCCGTCCCGGACGCGCATGCCGCGCGGCCCCCGCGGCACCCCCGTACGCGAAGGCGGCGGCCCCCGATCCCCGGGCCGCCGCCTTCGCCATGCCCCGGTCCCCGATCCGCCGTGTCACAGCCGCTGGATGATCGTCCCCGTCGCCAGCGCCCCGCCCGCGCACATCGTGATGAGCGCGAACTCCGCGTCCCGGCGCTCCAGTTCGTGCAGTGCCGTGGTGATGAGCCGCGCCCCCGTCGCCCCGACCGGATGCCCGAGCGCTATCGCGCCGCCGTTGACGTTGACCTTCGCCAGGTCCTGCTCGAAGACCTGCGCCCAGCTCAGCACCACGGACGCGAAGGCCTCGTTGATCTCGACGAGGTCGATGTCCCTGAGCGACATTCCCGCCTTGCCGAGCACCGCCCGCGTCGCGTCGACCGGCCCGTCGAGGTGGTAGTGCGGGTCGGCGCCGACCAGTGCCTGCGCGACGACACGGGCGCGCGGCCGCAGCTTGAGGGCACGCGCCATCCGCTTGGACGCCCACAGGAGGGCGCAGGCGCCGTCGGAGATCTGCGAGGAGTTGCCCGCGGTGTGCACGGCGGTCGGCATCACCGGCTTCAGCCCCGCCAGGGCCTCCATACTGGTGTCGCGCAGCCCCTCGTCCCGGTCGACGAGGCGCCACATGCCCTGCCCGGCCCGCTGCTCCTCCTCCGTGGTGGGCACCTGCACGGCGAACGTCTCGCGCTTGAACCTCTCCTCCGACCACGCGTTCGCGGCCCGCTCCTGCGAGACGAGCCCGAGCGAGTCCACGTTCTCGCGGGTCAGTCCGCGGCGGCGGGCGATGCGCTCCGCCGCCTCGAACTGGTTCGGCAGGTCGACGTGCGCCTCCTCGGGGAACGGCCTGCCCGGACCGTGCTTGGAGCCCGAGCCGAGCGGTACGCGGGACATCGCCTCGACCCCGCAGCTGATCCCGACGTCGATCACGCCCGCCGCGATCATGTTGGCCACCATGTGCGAGGCCTGCTGCGAGGACCCGCACTGGCAGTCGACCGTCGTCGCCGCGGTCTCGTAGGGCAGGCCCATGGTGAGCCAGGCGGTGCGCGCGGGGTTCATGGACTGCTCACCGGCGTGGGTCACCGTGCCGCCGACGATCTGCTCGACGCAGTCGGCGTGGATGCCGGTGCGGCCGAGGAGTTCGCGGTAGGTCTCGCCCAGGAGGTAGGCGGGATGCAGCGCGGCGAGCGCGCCCCCGCGCTTGCCGATGGGGGTGCGTACGGCTTCGACGATCACGGGTTCCGCGGCCATGGGTCGTCCTCTCCTAAGGGCCTGCCCGGCGGCCCGGCCCTGCTCACCCGCGCGGCGCGGGCGTCCCGGCCACCCGCCACGCTGAACTAGTACGCGTTCTAGTTCTGCGTGCAGTCTGCTGAGCGGCAGGTCCGCCCCGCAAGGGTCGTGCAGCGCCCGAAGTCGTGATCTGCCCTGTTTTCGCGGGTGATTGGGGGCGCCGCACCCCTTGCCTCTTGTAGAACCCGTTACTACCTTCACGGCAGTTCCCGGTTCCTGATGAACCGTCAGAACATGGCCGGCACCGCAGTACGCGCCAGACCTGGAGTTGCCGATGTCCTGTCCAGCGCTGCCCGACGGATTCGACTTCACCGACCCCGACGTGCTGCACCACCGCGTCCCCCACCCCGAGTTCGCCGAGCTGCGCCGGGTCGAACCGGTGCACTGGATCCCGCAGCGGCCCGGCATCGCGGGGTTCGACGACGACGGCTACTGGGCCGTCACCCGGCACGCGGACGTCAAATACGTCTCCACGCACCCCGAACTCTTCTCCTCCTGGGTGAACACCGCCATCATCCGCTTCAACGAGCGTATCCAGCGCGAGCAGATCGAGGTGCAGCGGCTGATCCTGCTCAACATGGACCCGCCCGAGCACACCCGGGTCCGCCAGATCGTGCAGCGCGGCTTCACCCCGCGCGCGATCCGCGCCCTGGAGGACGCCCTGCGCACCCGCGCGGGACAGATCGTCGAGCGGGCGCTCGCGGACAAGGGCCCGGACGGCACCATCGACTTCGTCACCCAGGTCGCCAGCGAGCTGCCCCTCCAGGCGATCGCCGAACTGATCGGCATCCCGCAGGACGACCGGGCCAGGATCTTCGACTGGTCCAACAAGATGATCTCGTACGACGACCCGGAGTTCGCGATCAGCGAGGAGGTCGGCGCCGAGTCGGCCACCGAACTCATCTCGTACGCGATGAACATGGCCGCCGGCCGCAAGCGGTGCCCGGCGAAGGACATCGTCACCCGGCTCGTGGCGGCGGAGGACGAGGGCAACCTGGCCGCGGACGAGTTCGGCTTCTTCGTGCTGGTGCTGGCCGTCGCGGGCAACGAGACGACCCGCAACGCCATCACGCACGGCATGCACGCCTTCCTGACCCACCCCGACCAGTGGGAGCTCTACAAGAGGGAGCGGCCGGCCACCACCGCCGAGGAGATCGTGCGGTGGGCCACGCCCGTCGTCTCCTTCCAGCGCACCGCGACCCAGGACGTCGAACTGGCCGGCAGCCGCATCAAGAAGGGCGACCGCGTCGGCATCTTCTACTCCTCGGCCAACAACGACCCGGACGTCTTCGACCGTCCCGAGGTCTTCGACATCACCCGCGACCCGAACCCGCACCTCGGCTTCGGCGGCGGCGGCCCGCACTACTGCCTCGGCAAGTCCCTGGCCACCCTGGAGATCGACCTGATGTTCCGCGCCGTCGCCGACGCGATGCCGGACCTGCGCGCGGCCGGTGATCCGCGCCGGCTGCGCTCCGCCTGGCTGAACGGCGTGAAGGAGCTGCGGGTCACCCCCGCCTGAGCGGCCTCCCCGGGGCCGGCCCGGGCCGACGGCCTCCCGGCACCGCCGGCCCGACTCCGGGGAGGCGGGGACACCCCACGCCCCCGCCTCCCCGGGCAGCCACGCACGGCCGGTGCCCCCACGCTCGGTCCGCCACCCCGTCACCGCACCCGGTTACTGCCCCCGGTCACCGCGCGCCGCCTCACCGCGCCCCGCCTCACCGCGCGCCGGGCGGGTGTACACGACCGTCCGGGCGCCCCGCCTTCGCGGCCGTCCCCGGCCGGGCCCGCGTGGTCTCCCCGCCGGGCGGGGCGGGGGCCCGCGGCCCGGAGAGCAGATACGTCAGGCCGAACCCCGCGCCCACCACCACCGCGCCCCCGACCGCGTCCAGCACCCAGTGATTTCCGGTCGCCACGATCGCCGCCGCCGTGCCCAGCGGGTGCAGCAGCCCGAGGGCCTTCATCCACCGCTTCGGGGCGAGCAGCGCGACCACGAGACCGCACCACAACGACCACCCGAAGTGCAGGGAGGGCATCGCCGCGTACTGGTTGGTGAGCGCGGTCAGCGTGCCGTAGTCCGGCCGGGAGAAGTCCTGCACGCCGTGGACCGTGTCGATGATGCCGAACCCCGGCATCAGCCGCGGCGGCGCCAGCGGGTAGAGCCAGAACCCGACGAGGGCGAGCACGGTGGTGAAGCCGAGCGCCGAGCGGGCCCAGCGGTAGTCGGCGGGACGGCGGGCGTAGAGCACGCCGAGGACGGTCAGCGGGACGAGGAAGTGGAACGACGTGTAGTAGAAGTCGAAGAACTCGCGCAGCCGGCCGGCTCGCACCACCGCGTGATTGGCCCAGTGCTCGATGTCCACGCGCAGGACGCGCTCCACCGCGAGGATCTGCTCGCCGTGCTGCTCGGCGACGGCCCGCCCGCCCGAGTTGGTGCCGCCCGTCGCGGCCAGCCTGACCTGCTGGTACGCGGCGTAGCCGACCCGGATCAGGAGCAGTTCGAGGAGCAGGTTCGGGCGGCTCAGCACCCGGCCGGGGAGCAGCGGCGGCGGGACCCGGCGCAACCGGGCGGGTACGGGCGGCGCGTACTCGGTGGGGACCGGGGTCCGGTAGTGGGGCGAGGCGGGGGACAGGAACGGGACGGCGCAGGCGGCGGCGAGCGCGGCCACCAGGACCAGGTTGTCGCGCAGGGGGTGGAGCAGCGTCACATCCGGCAGCACCGCCCGCGCGGGCAGCGTCGTCACCAGGACGATCGCCACCGGCCACAGGTACCGGTCCGAGGCCCGGCGGCCGACCCGGCCGACCACCGCGAGCAGCACCCACAGCAGCTGGTGCTGCCAGGTCGTGGGCGAGACCGCGACCGCGACGCAGCCGGTGATCGCCACGGCGAGCAGCAACTGCCCGTCGCGGGCGCAGCGCACCGCGCGACGGGTGCCGACGACGGCGACGGCCGCGCCGAGGACCAGGAAGAGACCGATCTCCAGGGGCCCTTGGAGGCCGAGGCGCAGCAGCGCGCCGTGCAGGGACTGGTTCACGAGGCCGTCCGCGCGGCCGCCGAGTCCGACGCCCGCCACGTGGTGGATCCAGTAGGTGGACGAGTCGTGGGGCATCGCGGCCGCGGCGAGCACCGTGCAGGCGGTGAACGTGATCCCGGTGGAGACGGCCGCGCGGCCGCGTCCGGTGCACCACAGCAGCGGAACGAAGAGCAGCACGGTCGGCTGGAGGGCCGCCGCGACGCCGATGAGCACGCCACTCGCGCCCTGCCCGCGTACGGCGAAGCAGCCGAGGAGGACGAGCAGGACCGGGAGGACGCTGGTCTGGCCGAGGTGGAGTGTGCTGCGCACCGGGAGCGACAGCACGAGCAGGCTGACGGCGACGGGGGCGGCCAGCAACCGGGTCCGCCGGGTCATGGGCCCGGGCAGGGCGCGCGCCGCGACCAGCCCGAGCGCGACGACCAGCAGCAGGGTGCCGAAGGTCCAGCCCCAGCCCAGCGCCTGTTCAGCCGAACGAGTGAGGGGCTTGAGGACGAGTCCGGCGAAAGGGGTGCCGGTGAAGCGGGTCGAGTCGTACAGGGAGTCCTTCGTGTGCAGGACGCCGTCCGGGCCGGCCCAGGTCTCCAGGTCCGTCAGGC
The DNA here is from genome assembly GCF_042871785.1 of Streptomyces sp. NPDC005551. NCBI lineage: Bacteria > Bacillati > Actinomycetota > Actinomycetes > Kitasatosporales > Streptomycetaceae > Streptomyces > Streptomyces sp. NPDC005551. The sequence goes on from NZ_JBIAJE010000002.1 coordinate 192,092, forward strand.
GGTCACTCCTGGGCGTTGTGAGGACGACGGCGACCTGCCGCACGGCGAGCACGGCGGCCAGTAGCCAGAGCCCGGCGCGGGCTGCTCCAAGCCGTGTCCGTGGGGTTTTGGCCGTCCCGGTGGCGACGGTCCGGGGGGTTTTGGCCGTCCCGGCGGCGAAGCCCTCGCCCGACGGTTCTCCGTGCTCCGCATTCGCCATGCCGCGCCTGCCTCCCGCCCCGCCGGCTCCGGCGGTATGTCCGTCTCCGAACCCTATGAGGCTCTCGCCGCGTTCGTGGACATACGTAGTCGATCTCGCCGCTATCTGATCCATGCGCACCTGTTGTCCGGATGCGGGGGCGCGCCGGGGGTCCGGTTCCGCCGGGATCCGCGACAAAGATCACAGAATGCCCTCGGGGCCGACGTCCGCGGGTGGGGCGTCCTGCCTGCTTATGCGGCATTCATGCGCGGTGTGCAGCCACCCGGGTACGGCACGTAAGGGCGGGGACTGCCCCTATGGTCGGTTTTCGGCTCGCTTTCCCAGGAGTCACGTCCCTGTCCCCGTCGAAAGGCAGGCGAGCGGAATCTTGCCGACCGTCTCCCCCCACGCTCCCGTCGCGTCCGCCGTACCACCGGGCCCCGGCCGGCCCGAGGTCACCGTCACCGACCCGGCTCTGGTCAGGCGCGCCGTGAAGGCCGCCGCGCTGGGCAACGCGATGGAGTGGTTCGACTTCGGCGTCTACAGCTACATCGCGGTGACGCTGGGCAAGGTGTTCTTCCCGTCGGGCAATCCCACCGCGCAGCTGCTCTCGACCTTCGGCGCGTTCGCCGCGGCCTTCCTCGTCCGGCCCCTCGGCGGCATGGTCTTCGGTCCGCTCGGCGACCGCGTCGGCCGCCAGAAGGTCCTCGCCCTCACCATGATCATGATGGCGGCGGGCACCTTCGCGATCGGCCTCATCCCGTCGTACGCCACCATCGGCGTCGGCGCGCCCCTGCTGCTGCTCGCGGCCCGGCTGGTGCAGGGCTTCTCGACCGGCGGGGAGTACGCGGGCGCCTCGACCTTCATCGCCGAGTACGCGCCCGACCGCAGGCGCGGGTTCTTCGGCAGCTGGCTGGAGTTCGGCACGCTCGCCGGCTACATCGGGGGCGCCGGTCTGGTCACCCTGATGACGGCACTGCTGTCCGACGGCGACCTGGTGTCCTGGGGCTGGCGCATCCCGTTCCTGATCGCGGGCCCGATGGGCATCATCGGCCTGTACCTGCGGATGCGGCTCGAGGAGACGCCGGCGTTCGCGGCGGAGCTGGAGAAGGCCGCGCGGAAGGAGCACGACCGCCCGAAGGTGCCGCTGCGCGAGATGGTCGCGGGCCAGTGGCGGGCGCTGCTGCTCTGCGTGGGTCTGGTGCTGGTCTTCAACGTCACCGACTACATGCTGCTGTCGTACATGCCGAGCTATCTGACCAGCGAGCTGGAGTACGACGAGACGCACGGTCTGCTGGTCGTGCTCGCCGTGATGGCGCTGATGATGGTGGTGCAGCCCTTCGCGGGTGCCCTGACCGACCGGGTGGGGCGCCGTCCGGTGATCGCCGCCGGCTGCCTGGGCTTCCTCGCGCTGTCCGTCCCGGCCGTCCTGCTGATCCGCCAGGGCAGCCTGCTCGCGGTGGCGCTCGGCATGGGCGCCCTCGGCCTGCTCCTGGTCTGCTTCACCTCCGCGATGCCCGCGGCGCTGCCCGCCCTCTTCCCGACCCGGGTCCGCTACGGCTCGCTGTCCATCGGCTTCAACGTCTCCGTGTCGCTCTTCGGCGGGACGACCCCGCTGGTGGTCACGGCCCTGATCGGGGCGACGGGCAACATGATGATGCCCGCGTACTACATGATGGCCGCGGCCGTGATCGGCGGCGTGGCGGTGTGGTTCATGGCAGAGTCGGCGGGCCGCCCCCTGCCCGGCTCCGCCCCGTCCGTGGAGCCCGCCGACCACTGATTTCGCCGACACGGGGGCGGGGACCCGAAAACCCGCTGACATTCGCCACCCGCGCGGCTAGATTCGCCGGGCACTAGTTAGCTCATCTAACTAGGCGTACGAAAGGCGTGGTGCATGAGCGAGGCCCGGTCCTGGGACATGGTCGACGACTACTTCACTCAGCTTCTCTCCCCACCCGACGAGGCCCTGACGGCGGCGCTCGCCGACAGCAGCGCCGCCGGACTGCCCCCCATCAACGTCGCACCCAACCAGGGCAAGCTGCTCCAGCTCCTCGCCCGGATCCAGGGCGCCCACCGGATCCTGGAGATCGGCACCCTCGGCGGCTACAGCACGATCTGGCTGGGCCGCGCGCTCCCCGCCGACGGCCGGCTGGTCACCCTGGAGTACGACGCCGGGCACGCCGAGGTCGCCCGCGGAAACCTCGCGCGCGCCGGCCTCGACAAGCTGTGCGAGGTCCGGGTGGGCCCCGCCCTCGAGTCGCTCCCCGCGCTCGCCGCCGAGCACCCCGAGCCGTTCGACCTCGTCTTCATCGACGCGGACAAGGTCAACAACCCGCACTACGTCGAGTGGGCGGTGGAACTCACCCGCCCCGGCAGCCTGATCGTCCTCGACAACGTGGTGCGCGGCGGCCGGGTCACCGACGCGGGCAGCGACGACCCGAGCATCCGGGGCACCCGGGCCGCCCTCGAACTGATCGCCGGGCACCCGAAGTTGAGCGGCACGGCGATCCAGACCGTCGGCAGCAAGGGGTACGACGGCTTCGCGCTGGCCCGGGTGCTGGACTGACCAGCCGTCAGGCCTCGTGGTAGAAGCCGACGTTCACGCTGCGCGGGCCGGTGCGGTCCTGGATGACGAGCTCCCCCGAGCCGCCCCCGGGCAGTCTCGCGGTCCCTCCGTACGGCAGGGGCCGCGGCGGCATACCCGCCGACGCCAGGCGCACCTCGGACGAGGGGTCCGGGTGCGAGCCGCGCAGCCAGGTCACCTGCCAGGTGCCGTCCGGCCCGCACAGGAACTCCAGGTGGACCCGCGAGACGAACAGCCAGTCGTCGGGGGTGGCGAGCCGGCAGACGGCCTTGTCCCGGCCCACCCGCAGCACGGCACCCGGCTCGCTGGGCGCCTCGGCCATCAGCATGCCGGCCGTCGCTCCGGCGTCCGCCCCGGAGACCGAGGCCATGGTGAGTTCGAGCACGTGCGCTCCTTGGAGGATCAGCTGTCCGGTCCCTGCGCGGGCGTCGTCGACCACCGCCGACGCATGATAATTCGCCACGGCACCGGCCGGGTGGTGTCCGGCACAATGGACTCATGACCGAGCGAAAGCCACCTGGTGTCAGCTTCGAGTCCTGGGTCGACAAGCAGATCCGCGAGGCGGAGGCCCGCGGGGAGTTCACCGAGCTCGCGGGTGCGGGCCGCCCACTGCCGGCGGTCACCGACGCCCCGTACGACGAACTGTGGTGGATCAAGCGCAAGATGGCCCGCGAGGGGCTCTCGGTCCTGCCGCCGACGCTGGCTCTGCGCAAGGAGGCCGAGGACGCGCTCGCGGCGGCAGCGGCGGCCCCCTCGGAGGGGGCCGTCCGCCGGATCGTCGAGGCCGTCAACGCCAAGATCCGAGAGGTCATGTTCAAACCGCCGCCGGGACCTCCGCTCGGGCTCAAGCCGTACGACGTCGAGGAGATCGTCCGCGACTGGCGCGAGCGCCGGGAGACCTGACCGGCGCACGGCGAGAGGCCGCGCCCCGGGATTTACATGGTCCGGGACGCGGCCTCTCGTGCGCCGTACAGGCGAGTCGTGCGCCGTACGGATCGGGCGCCGTACGGGTCGTGCGCCGTGCGGGTCGTGCGCCGTACGGATCGGGCGCCGTACGGGTCGTGCGCCGTGCGGGTCGTGCGCCGTGCGGGTCGTGCGTGTGCTCAGGTGTGCAGCAGCCGCTCCGCCATCTCGCGGTAGTCCCGCAGGGCCAGCCGGAGCTGCTCGGTGTCGGTGGCCGTGCCCTTGCTCTCACCTGTGGACTGCCAGGCGGAACGGAGGGTGCGCCGCCGCTCGGTGATCGCGTCGGTGAACCGCGCGGCGATCTCCTCCAGTACGTGGTCGGCCTCCTCGACGGACGTCCGGGGCTCGTCCACGAACCCGCCGACGGCGTGCTGGAGCCGCCGGGCGAGCTTGTCGGACTCCTCGTGCGCCAGCAGCGGAGTCCCGCTGCCCCGGCCTTCACCGGAAGCACCTTCGCGGGAGGTCACGCCGGCGCCCTCGCGGGCGCGGGCGGCGAGGCCCTCGCCCGCCGTGCGGCCTTCGCCGTCCGTCGTGCCGAATCCTTCGCGCGGCGACCTGGTACGACCCTCGGCCGCCGTGCCGGCGCTCTGGCCGGTTCCCGTGGGGGTACCCGCGCCGTCCCGCCAGGCGGTCGTCGCGCCGTCGCGGCCCGTCTCCGTGCCGAGCCCCTCGCCGAGGGGTGCCGCATCGGCGCCGCGCGCACCCGTCCCCGGGTGGGTCCCGCGGGTGCCCGTCGTGCCGTCGGCCTCGCGCGCCGCGGCCGTCTCCCGTGCCTCGGCGGTCTCCCGGCTCGTGGCGAGGTCACCGGTCACGCCCTGGTGGTCCACTCGTCCGTCACGGCCGGGCGTCCCGGCCGCGGTGACATCGGCGCCCGGGCCCTCGGACCCTCGTGCCGTCCCCCGGCGCTCCGCACCCTCGCCTCGTGTCACGTCTGCCATCTCTGTCAACTTCCCTTCGGGTGGCGCCGGTTGAGGGTCCACGGCGCGTGTGTGCGGTTGCCGGAACGGACCGTCTCCGAGTCGTCGGCGGCCGTCCTCGCACCGCTCGTGCCGTTGTCCGCGCGGTGGCGGACGTCGTCCTTGCGGCTGGGTGTCACCAGCTCCTCGAAGAGGGCGCGGGCGTCGAGCATGGCCTCACGCATCTCCTCGGTGGAGGTGCCGTTCCCGGCGGCACCGTCGGCACCGCCGTGCGCGGCGCCGTGCACCCGCCGGTATCCGTGGACGTGGTGCGCGTGGTGCACGGAGAGGGCTTCGAGCTGCTCCTCGTAACGGCCGTGCTCGGGGAAGCCCCGCGCCCCGGCCAGTTCGCCGAGCAGCCGGTCCGCCTCGGCCACCGCTTCCCGCGGCGAGTCGACGAAGCGTTCCTGAGCGGCGGCCCAGCGGGCCTCGTACTGCTCACGGGCCGCGGGCTCCAGGGGCCGCTCGCGCAGCGAACCGTGCCGCTTCACCCGCTCGGTGAGGTCTCGTTCGGCGGCCCGTTCGTCGCCGTCGTGCCGGGCGACGGCACGGTCGTACTCGGGGCCGAAGCGCCGCTGGAGGCTGCGCCCGCCCTGCGGCCTGCGGGCGAGCAGCTTCAGGACGACCGCGACAAGCGCCACGGCCGCCACAATCACGATCAAAGTGATGATCACGCCTGTGGACATGGGTGCCTTCCGGAGTTTTCGACCCAACGGGCCGGTTCTGTGTTCGGATTGCCCCGAAGCAGCTCCGCAAACGGCGGGCGCCCCGGCGTCGGCCCCAGGCCCCCTTCGCACGACCCTCCCGTCCCGACGTACGCCCCGGGAAAACCGCTTGCGGACGGAGGACGGCACGACGCGACAATGACGGCCATGGCCCCTACGCCCTGCCCGTGGACCGTCGCACCGGAACCCTTCGACTCGCCGGACGCCGCCGCGCTCTGGCGGGCGTACTACACGGAGGTCAGCGACCGCTGGTACCTGCTCCACGAGGGCCACCGCACCGACCCCGCCGAGCTGGCACGGGAGATCGCCGCGGACAGCGGGAGCTGTTTCGCGCCGCCCGGTGGAGTGCTGCTGCTGGCGCGGTACGCGGGCGAGCCGGCCGGCAGTGCGGGCGTGCGGCTGACGGACGCGACGACGGCCGAGCTCAAGCGGGTCTTCCTCCGCGAGGAGGTGCGCGGCCGGGGCGGCGGCGCGCTCCTGGTGCGCGCCGCCGAGGACGCGGCCCGCGCCCTCGGCGCCGGGCGGATCGTGCTCGACACCCGCGGCGACCTGGTCGAGGCCCGGACGCTGTACGCGCGCCTCGGGTACGAGGAGACGGAGCCGCACAACGACGAGGAGTACGCGGAGCACTGGTTCACGAAGGACCTGACCGGCTGACCCGTTCCACGACGCCCGCGGCGCGCGGACGCCGAGGAGCTCAGGCCACCCGGCGGTACGGGCGTCCCGGCGTCCCGTGCGGGCGCTCCGCGTCGGAGCCGCACATCTCGGCGGTCAGTTCCTCCACCAGCCGGATCAGGTCGGTGGGACGGCCGGGGCCCCACCAGTCGCCGAGCAGCTCGGCCAGGGACTCCTCGCGGGCCCGGGCCAGCTTGCCCGCCGCGGCGCGTCCCTCGTCCGTGAGCACCAGCTCGACACCCTCGCGGCGGGCCAGCCCGTGCTCCTCGATCTGGCGGGCCGCGGCGATCACGACGTCCAGCGGTACGGCGCTGTGCTCGGCCAGCACAGCCGGTTCCTCCCGGCCGTGCTTGCGGATGCGCAGCAGCAGCCAGCCGGCGGCCGGGAGCAGGTCGACGCCCGCCCGCTCGGTGATCCGCTCGTAGATCTCGCGCCGCCCCTCACGGGTGCCGAGGACGGACAGGGCCCGGCACACCTCGTCGTACGAGGACCGTTCGACCGGATTGCTGGCCAGCGTCTGGGTGGCGTCCGGTGCCGTGACGGAGCCCCGCAGCCGGTCCTCGCGCAGGAACCAGGCGAGCACGAACCCGACCAGCGCGACCGGGGCGGCGTACAGGAAGACGTCGGTGATCGCCGAGGCGTAGGCGTGCAGGACGGGTGTCCGCAGCGTGGCCGGGAGCTCGGCGATGCCCTTCGGGTCGGCCTTGAGGGAGTCGACGCCGAGCCCCGGGGGGAGCTGCTGCCCGCTGAGCGCGGCGGTCAGCTTGTCGCCCAGCCGGCTGGCGAAGACCGTGCCGAAGATGGCCACGCCGAACGAGGCGCCGATGGAGCGGAAGAAGGTGGCGCCCGAGGTGGCGACGCCCAGGTCCTCGTACGGGACCGCGTTCTGCACGATCAGGACCAGGACCTGCATGACCAGGCCGAGGCCGAGGCCGAAGACGAAGAAGAAGGCGCTCATCTCGGCCGTGCCGCTGTTCTCGTCGAGCTGGTGGAGCAGGAGCAGTCCCACGGTGGTGATCCCCGTGCCCGCGACGGGGAACACCTTCCAGCGGCCGGTGCGGCTGACGATCTGGCCGGAGACGGTGGAGGAGAGCAGCAGACCGAACACCATGGGCAGCATGTGCACGCCGGACAGGGTCGGGGAGACGCCCTGGACGACCTGGAGGAACGTCGGCAGATAGGTCATCGCCCCGAACATGGCGAAGCCGACGACGAAGCTGATGACGGCGGAGAGCGTGAAGGTCCGCACGCGGAACAGCTTCAGCGGCAGGACCGGTTCCGCCGCCCGGTGCTCCACGGCCACGAAGGCGACCGCCAGGACGACGGCGAGCACCGCCGTCCCGATGAGCCGCGGCGAGGTCCAGCCCCAGGTGGTGCCGCCGAGCGAGGCCACCAGGATCAGGCAGGTCGCGACGGCGGCGATGAGCAGGGTGCCCAGGTAGTCGATGACGTGGCGGGCGGCGCGGCGCGGGATGTGCAGGGCCGTGGCGATGACGGCGAGCGCGACCACGCCGACGGGCAGGTTGATGTAGAAGACCCAGCGCCAGCTCAGGTGCTCGGTGAAGAAGCCGCCGAGCAGCGGCCCGAGGACACTGGTCGCGCCGAAGACGGCACCGAACAGCCCCTGGTACTTGCCGCGTTCGCGCGGCGAGACGATGTCGCCGACGATCGCCATGGACAGCACCATCAGCCCGCCGCCGCCGAGTCCCTGGAGCGCCCGGAAGCCGATGAGCTGCGGCATGTTCTGCGCCATGCCGCACAGCGCGGACCCGATCAGGAAGATCACGATCGCCGCCTGGAACAGCTTCTTGCGGCCGTACTGGTCGCCGAGCTTGCCCCACAGGGGTGTCGCCGCCGTCGAGGCGAGCAGATACGCGGTGACGACCCAGGACAGGTGTTCCAGCCCGCCGAGCTCGCTGACGATGGTCGGCAGAGCGGTCGACACGATGGTCTGGTCGAGGGCGGCCAGCAGCATGCCGAGCAGCAGCGCGCCGATCGACACGAGAACGCTGCCGTGCACATGGTCCTCGCCGGACACGCTCCCGTCCGCCACCGCCGCGTCGGTGCCCTGCGCGTCGCCGGTCATACGGATCTCCCTGGGCCCAGGCGTCTCGGTCATCTCCCATCGTGGTCGGTGTGACCGGTTATGGCCTGTTGAGTCCTTGCCCCGGCCGGGATTCCCCGGGGTGCCGGGGGGATCTGTGAAGGCGGCCTGGATAGTCTCTGGAGGTCGTGAGGGGGAGGGACCACACGTGAGCGGATCAGAGGGACACGTCTGCCCGGAGTGCGGCACGCGCCGGGAGCCGGACGGTACTCCGTCCTGCGCCTGCACCCGGCGGGCGTCGGACGCGGCGCGGGACGCCCGTACGGCCGAGGCCGCGGCGGCGGAGGACTTCGACCCGCTGCGCATCCGTCCCTACGTGGAGCTCGGCACGGCCTCCCCCGGCGCCGGCGAGGACCCCGGCTCCGGGCGCACGGGCCCCGCCGGGCCGAAACCGCCGGACGCGTGGACGCGGGAGGAGCCCGCCACGCGCGCCGTGCCCCTGCCACCGGAGGGGCCGGCCGAGCGCACGATGCCGCTCACGGCGGCGACGCCCGTACCCGCCCCCGCACCTGCGCCTGAGGACGTCCGGCTCTTCCAGGAGGCGGACCCCGGGCCCGGCACCCGGCCGCCCGGTACCCCTCCGCCGGGCGACGAGCCGCCCCGGCGGCGCCGCCGCACGGTGCTCCTGACGGCGGCCGGCGCGGCGGTGGCCGTCGTGGCCGTCGCCGCGCTGGCGAGCGGAGTCCTGTCCTACGACACGCCCGAGCGGGACGGTGCGCTGCCGGACGCGGTACGGGCGAGTGTGCCGCAGAAGCCGTCGGCCCCGGCCGCCGCGTCCCCGAGCCGGAGCAGATCGTCCGCGCCGGCCTCCCCGGACCCCACGGCGTCGGAGAGCGCCGGTCCCTCGCCCTCGAAGTCGTCGAGCCCGTCGGCGACGCCGTCCCCGTCGAAGAGCCCGAAGGTGACACCGACGACCGCCCGCGCCACGGGCTCGGTACGGCCCCCGTCCGAGGCTCCGGACGAACACCGCGGCACCGTACTGCGCCGCGGCGACCAGGGCTCCGAGGTCACCGAACTCCAGTTGCGGCTCAGGCAGTTGGCCATCTACAACGGAGGCGTCGACGGCACCTTCAGCCGCCAGCTCGAGGACGCCGTACGCCACTACCAGTGGACCCGCGGGATCAGCTCCGACGAACTGGGCGTCTACGGCACGGCCACCCGCACCCGCCTGGAGTCGGAAACCCCCCAGCCCTGACCGGCCACGGGCTCTCCCCGGCCTCACTCAAGCGGCGGCCCCGGGAACCCCTCGGCCGATGTGCAGCCGGATCGACCCGTCCGCGCCCGCCTCGACACGCACCTGCGTGAGGTCGTCGACCAGGGCGTCGGGGCCGTGGACCGCGGCGCGGGGGCCGACCCCGACGACCCGCATCCCGGCGGCCCGGCCCGCGGCGATCCCCGCGCCGGAGTCCTCGAAGACGACGCAGTCCTCGGGCGCGACGCCCAGTTCGGCGGCGCCCTTGAGGAAGCCCTCGGGATCCGGCTTGCTCGCGCCGACCGATTCGGCGGTGATGCGCAGGTGGGGCAGCTCCAGCCCGGCGGCGGCCATCCGCGCGGTGGACAGGCCGACGTCGGCCGAGGTCACGAGCGCGTGCGGAAGTCCGGCGAGGGAGGCGAGGAACACCGCGGCTCCGGGCACCTCGACGACACCGTCCATGTCGGCGGTCTCCTCGGCGAGCATGCGGGCGTTGTCCGCGTGGTTCTGCTCCATGGGCCGGTGCGGCAGCAGGACCGCCATGGAGGCGTAGCCCTGGCGACCGTGGACGACCTTCATGACCTCGTCCCCGTCGAGCCCGTGCCGGCCGGCCCAGCGCCGCCAGCAGCGCTCGACGACGGTGTCGGAGTTGACGAGCGTTCCGTCCATGTCGAGCAGGAGGGCGCGGGCGGTCAGAACGGTGATGGCCGTCATCGGCATGCTCCAAGACGCGTGAGAGGGAGCCGCGTGGGGCCCCCGGGGACAAGGCGGCCCCGCCCGCCGGTCAGGGAGAACGGGCGGGAGCCACTTTGTTTCTTCACGATACAAAACAAAGGACCCCCGGCGCCACCACGCCCGGCCAGGGGCTTCGCCGGACACCTGCGCGAGGGCCCGGGCCGGGACGCCGAAGGGAGGTGACTCCCCCGCGGTGACGGGCTCATCCGGCCACCGCCTCGTACAGGCTCCACAGGCCGAGGGCCAGCATCAGCAGCGCCGCGACCTTGGTGATGAGTGCGAGCGGCACCCGCTTCATCAGGGCCTTGCCGCCGACGATGCCGAGCCCGGCGACCGCCCACAGGGCGAGGACCGCGCCGAGGCCGACGGAGAGCGGATCGTCGTACCGGGCGGCGAGGTTGGCCGTCATGATCTGGGTGAGGTCGCCGAACTCGGCGACCAGGATGAGCATGAACCCCGCACCCGAGACCTTCCAGAAGCTCTGGTTCTGGGGGTCGCGGACCTCCTCCTCGTCCTCGTCCTTCTTCATCAGCAGCACCGCGGCGCCGGCGAGGAAGAGCACACCCGTGAGCGCGTGCACGATCTGCTGCGGCAGCAGGGTCAGCACGCTGCCCGCCGCGACGGCGAGCGCCACGTGGACGGCGAAGGCGGCGGCGACGCCGGCGAAGACGTACGAGGCGCGGTAGCGCGTGCCGAGCACGAGCCCGGCGAGCGCGGTCTTGTCCGGCAGCTCGGCAAGGAAGACGACGCCGAAGACGAGCGCCGTCACGCTGAAGCTGATCACTGTTCCTCAATCGGTCGGGGCCGCCCCGCCGAGAGTGCTGTGCTGCGCTTGGACACCTCGGCACGGCAGCACACACGGGCACCCGCACGAGGGCGCGCGGGCGGTGCACTGCTTGCCGAAGGTCTCGCTGGCCGGCCCCGCGCACGAGGCCTGCCTCCGGGCGCCGGCTCAGACGAGCTGAGCAGTATGTCGACGGTCCGGCGAAGAGCTACTCCCCTTCTGCGCCGTCCATCCTACGCGACGCCCGCGGACGCACCCCAGGGTCTTTGGTCCCGTCGCGACTCTTGCTTTGTCATGCACCCGTCATTAGCTTCTCACCCGACGCACATCTCCCGGAAACAAGCCGCCGCAAGCATGTGCTCGCTCGCCCCAACGGTCCTGCTCTGCAAGGGAGTTCGCATGCCAAAGGTCTACGCGCGTCGACGGCTGAGCATACTCGCAGCCGTCACCGGTCTGATAGCCATGGCCGGGATTTTCAACAGTCCGGCGGCCTCCGCCGCCCTGCCCACCCCGGTCAGCGCCGCCACCGCCCGCAGCTACCTCGCCTCGCTCACCGTCGCGACCGAGGACCGCACCGGATACAACCGCGACCTCTTCCCGCACTGGATCACCGTCAGCGGGGCGTGCAACACCCGCGAGACGGTCCTCAAGCGCGACGGCACGAACGTCGTCACCGACTCCGCCTGCGCCGCCACCAAAGGCAGCTGGTACTCGGTCTACGACGGCGCGACCTGGACCGCCGCCTCCGACCTGGACATCGACCACCTGGTGCCGCTGGCCGAGGCATGGGACTCCGGCGCCGACAGCTGGACCACCGCGCAGCGCCAGGCCTTCGCCAACGACCTGACGCGCCCCCAGCTCATCGCGGTCACCGACAACGTCAACCAGGCCAAGGGCGACCAGGACCCCGCCACCTGGATGCCCTCACGGACCAGCTACGCCTGCACCTACGTGCGCGCCTGGGTCCAGGTGAAGTACTACTACGACCTCTCGGTCGACAGCGCGGAGAAGAACAAGCTGTCCTCGGTGCTCAGCGGCTGCTGAGGGCCCGACACTTCCCGGGAACCCTGTCGCCGGTCTCCGTCGTTCCGTACCGTACGGGACGACGGAGGAAGGTGATCGCCGTGTCGGAGCTGCTCCTGGGCCCCCTGCTCAGGTTTGTCGACGACTCGTCCGCGACCGTATGGGTCGAGACGAGTGGTCCGTGTATCGCAAGGGTGCGGTGCGCCAAGGGTGCCGAGGGCGAGGCCCGCACGTTCCAAGTCGCCGGCCACCACTACGCGCTGGTGGTCCTCACCGCCCTGGAGCCGGGCACCGAATCGACGTATGAACTGCTGCTGGACGACACACCCGTCTGGCCGCCACCCGACTCGGGCTTCCCGCCCCCGGCCATCCGCACCCTGGACCGGGACAGCGGGGACAGCGTGCGGGTCACCTTCGGCTCCTGCCGCTGGGCGGCGCCGCCCGGGGACGAGAAGGACCCCGTCGGCCCCGACGCCCTGGACACGCTCGCCGCGCGCCTGTCCTCCTCCCCGGAGGCGGAGCGCCCCGACGTGCTCCTCCTGCTCGGCGACCAGGTGTACGCGGACGAGACCTCCGAGTCCACCCGCCGCTGGATCGCCTCCCGCCGCGACCTGGACCAGCCCCCGGGCGAGCAGGTCGCGGACTACGAGGAGTACACCCGGCTGTACCACGAATCGTGGCGGGACCCCGAGATCCGCTGGCTGCTGTCCACGGTCCCCACCTGCATGATCTTCGACGACCACGACGTCATCGACGACTGGAACACGAGCGCGTCCTGGCTCGCCGACATCCGTGCCACGTCGTGGTGGCGCGAGCGCATCCTGGGCGGCCTGATGTCGTACTGGGTCCACCAGCACCTCGGCAACCTGTCCCCGGCCGAGCTGGCGGCCGACCCGCTCTACGCCGCCGTCCGCGCGACCTCCGACGGCACGGACGTCCTGCGGGAGCACGCCGCCCGGTCCGACGCCGACCCGGCCTCGGTCCGCTGGAGCTACCGCCGCGACTTCGGCCGCGTCCGCGTGGTGATGCTGGACTCGCGGGCGGCCCGCGTCCTGGACGAGGACAACCGCTCGATGCTGGACGAGGGCGAGGAGCGGTGGCTGCGGGAGCAGGTGCTGGACCGCCGCGACGCCTACGACCACCTCCTCATCGGCACCTCGCTGCCCTGGCTGCTCCCCCACCTCATCCACGACGCCGAGACGTGGAACGCGGGCATGTGCCGGGGCGAGCGCGGAGCCCGCTGGGCGCGCATCGGCGAACAGGTGCGCAGGAAGGCCGATCTGGAGCACTGGGCGGCGTTCCCCGAGTCCTTCGAGTCGCTCCGCCGGCTGATCGCCGAGGCGGGGAGCGGCGAACAGGCCCCGGCCACGGTCCTCGTGCTCTCCGGTGACGTGCACCACGCCTACGTCGCCGAGCCCCTGTGGCCCGCCGGCGCCGCCCCGGACGCCCGGGTCCTCCAGCTGACCTGCTCGCCCGTCCACAACTCCATCCCCACGTCCATGCGGCTCGGTTTCCGCTTCGGCTGGAGCCGGACGGGACGCGCGATCGGGCGCCTGCTCTCCCGGCACGGACGTCTCGGCCGGCCCGCGGTGGACTGGCGCAGGACGGGCGGACCCTGGTTCGGCAACCAGCTCATGACCCTGACCCTGCACGGACGCGAAGCCCGGCTGCGCCTCGAACAGGCCCGTGCGGTCGAGGGCGCCGACGCCCGGCTGACAACGGTGGAGGAGTCCCAGCTCACCCCGCAATGAGCCCATCGCGCCCGGTTGTTCGGCGCGTCGCCCCGGATGCCCGTGACGCATCCCACACCCGGCGCCGATCATCCGGTCCGGGCTCGGCTCCCACCCCGTACGACGGCATGATGAGGCAGACCGTCCGCTTCCGGCGGACGGTCTGCCGCCCTTGCGCCCCACACGCCCGGGAGTCACCCCCTTGTCTGCAGCACCCGCGGAAGCCGCGTACGCCTCCGTCGCCCTGATCGGCGCGGGTCCCCGCGGCACCAGCGTCCTGGAGCGGCTGTGCGCCTCCGCCCCCGAACTGCTCCCACCGGGCGCGCGTCTGACCGTCCACGTCATCGACCCGTCGCCGCCGGGGCCCGGCCGGGTCTGGCGGACCACGCAGCCCCCGGAGCTGCTGATGAACACCGTCGCCTCGCAGGTGACCCTCTTCACCGACGAGAGCGTCGAGTGCGCGGGCCCGGTACGCCCCGGTCCCAGCCTGCACGCCTGGGCCGCCGACTCCGACGCCGAGGCGGGGCCCGGCCCCGACGACTACCCGACGCGGGCCCAGTACGGCCGCTATCTCGCGTGGGTCTTCGCCGAGACGGTCCGCGCCGCGCCGCCCTGCGTACGCGTCGAGACGCACGACGCCCGCGCCGTCCGCCTCGACGACGGCCCCGGGGGGCGGCAGACGGTCACGCTCTCCACCGGCCGGACCCTGCGGGACCTGTCCGCCGTGGTCCTCGCCCAGGGCCATCTGCCGGTGCTCGCGGACCCCGGGCACCGGCACCTGACCGGGTACGCGGGCCGGCACGGGCTGCGCCACGTCCCGCCCGCCAACCCCGCCGACGTCGACCTCGCCCCGGTCGCCCCCGGCGAACCGGTGCTGCTGCGCGGGCTCGGCCTCAACTTCTTCGACCACATGGCCCTGTTGACGACCGGCCGCGGCGGCCGGTTCGCCCGCACGGAGGGGGGCCTGCGCTACCGGCCCTCGGGCAACGAACCCCGCCTGTACGCCGGTTCCCGCCGGGGGATCCCCCACCAGGCCCGCGGCGACAACGCGAAGGGCCCGTACGGCCGCCACACCCCGCTGGTCCTCACGGAGGACGTGATCTCCCGCTTCCGCAAGCGCGCGGACTCCGGGGAGGCACCGGACTTCCTCACCGAGATATGGCCGCTGGTCGCCAAGGAGGTCGAAACGGTCTACTACGAGGGGCTGTTGCGGCGCCGGGGAACGCCCGCGCGGGCCGCCTTCCGGGACCGCTTCCTGGCCGTTGCACACCGCAGCCCTCAGGAGGCGGCGCTGCTCGACGAGTTCGGTGTCCCGCACGCCGACCGCTGGTCCTGGGACCGGCTCTCCCGCCCGTACGGCCCGCGGTCCTTCACGGGACCGGACTCCTGGCGCGGCTGGCTGCTGTCGCATCTGCGCGCGGACGCGGGACAGGCCGCCCTCGGCAACGTCGACGGCCCGCTGAAGGCCGCCCTCGACGTACTGCGCGACCTGCGCAACGAGTTGCGGCTGATCGTGGACCACGGCGGCCTGTCGGGCGCCTCGCGCCGGGACCATCTCGACCGCTGGTACACCCCGCTCAACGCCTTCCTCTCCATCGGCCCGCCCCGGCGGCGCGTCGAGGAGATGGCCGCGCTGATCGAGGCGGGCGTGCTGGACGTGGTCGGCCCGCGGATGGAGGTGCGGACCGAGGACGGCAGGTGGGTCGCCCACTCCCCCGAGGTGCCGGGCTCGGCCGTCCGGGCCACCACGCTCATCGAGGCGCGGCTGCCGGAACCGGATGTGCGGCGGACCGCCGACGAACTCCTCGCCGGGCTGCTGAAGTCGGGCCGCTGCCGCCCGCACACCGTCGACGGCTACGAGACCGGCGGGCTGGACGTGACCCCGCGCCCGTATTGGCTGATGGATCGTCAGGGGCGTGCGCACGCACGCCGGTTCGCCTTCGGCGTGCCGACAGAAGGTGTGCACTGGGTGACAGCGGCCGGGGCCAGGCCGGGGGTGGATTCGGTCACGCTGTCGGACGCCGACGCGGTGGCACGGGCGGCGCTACGTGCGACGGCCCCCGAGGCGGAACCGGAAACGGAACCGAAACGGAGGCCGAATGTTGAACTTGCAAGTATAGATTAGGTACGCCTAACCTTTGGCTCACTCGGTTCCGTCCCCGAGACCGGTCCGCCCGCGGACCGGCCCCGACCGAAGGAGTCCCCCCACATGACCGGACGCCTCAACAGCGCCCAGCCCTATGCCATCGGCCTGTTCCGCATCGTCGTCGGCCTGCTCTTCGCCTGCCACGGCGCCGCCTCGCTCTTCGGCGTCCTCGGCGGCGCCGTGGGCGGCGGTTCCGTCCCCGCCGGCACCTGGCCGGGCTGGTACGCGGCCGTGATCCAGCTCGTCGGCGGCACCCTGGTCCTGCTCGGCCTCGGCACCCGCGCCGCCGCCTTCGTCTCGTCGGGTTCGATGGCGTACGCGTACTTCGACGTGCACCAGTCGGCGGCCCTTTGGCCCATCCAGAACGGCGGCGAACTCTCCGCACTGTTCTGCTGGTCCCTGCTCCTGCTGGTCTTCACCGGCTCGGGCGCCCTCGGCCTCGACCGGCTCCTCGCGGGCCGCACCTCCCCGGCGGCCGACAAGGACACCGCGGGCCAGGCACCCCTCACGGCCTGACCCGTCGCACGCCGGCGCCCGTCCCAGCACCCCCGGGCGGACGCCGGCCCCACCCGGCCCGCGGCACCGACCTGCGACGGATTTCGGACGCTTCAGAGAATGGCCGCAAGGTCTACACCAGTCCGTGCAGCCCCCCAGAGTGCGGTTTTGCGGCTTTCGCCGATCTTGCCCCAAGGAACCGGCGGGGCTGATTCCGGGGCGCATGGGTCAGAAAATTGCGGGTACAGCTCGAACTTTCGTGCGGTTCCTGTGACAGGTTGTGTGTTCCTGGTGACTTACGGGGTTGCCGGGGCTCATTCATCTGTGGGGGAGAATCGTGCACTCACGTGCCTTCGGCGCGCCCGTTCGGCGTGCCCGCAAACGAACAACTCGTCTGTCCGCCGCGGCGGTTGTGGTGTCCGGCGCGCTCGCGCTGTCGATGCTCCCGGCCGCTGCCGCGGTTGCAGACGATGCCAAGCCGGTGTCGGCCTGGGGCAAGGACGCTCCGCGTTTCAGCATGCCGAAGGTGAAGGTCGGCTCGACCGAGCCGGTGGCCACCCGCCCGGAGCGCAAGCCGTCCAAGGAACTGGCGGCCTGGCGCAAGGCGCAGAAGGAGCGTGCCGCGTCGCCCACCACGCCGGCGGGGAAGTCCTCCCGCTCCGCGGCGCAGGATGCCGGCGTCCTGAACCTCGTGCCCGAGGGCCAGGGGAACGTGCCCTGGCACCGCATCACCGATTTCGCGATCACCGACGCGCTGACCGCGCGGATCGACTACTCGACCGGCAACCTGATGCTCACTGCCACCGACTTCCAAGTCGCGGGCGTGGGCCAGAAGCTGATGCTGGCGCGTACCTACAACTCCTTCGACGCCCCGTGGGGCAAGGTGTCCCAGCGATGGTGGCAGCAGTACGAGCGCTACCTGTCCCTCTCCTCGGGCACCGAAGCCGTCCTCTACGACGCGAGCGGTGCCGCCGTCCGCTTCAAGAAGAACACCGACGGCACGTTCGCCACGCCCAAGGGCTACTCGCAGGAGCTGAAGAAGAACAGCGACGGCACCTACACCCTGGCCAACTGGAAGTCCCACTCCAAGGACACCTACGACGCCAACGGAACCCTGACGAAGGTCACCGACCGCAACAAGGGAACCATCACCGTCACCCAGCACGACGAGGGCGGTGAGCACAAGGGCTTCAAGCTCACCGAGACCCGCTCCGGCCGGTGGGTGGACCTGCTCAAGACGGACGCCTCGCAGTGGCAGGCCAAGGACCACACCGGCCGCACCGCCGTCTTCAACCTCGACCCGGCCGGTCACCTCGCCTCGACCACCGACACCGAGGGCAAGACGGTCACCTTCCGCTACGACGACTCGGGCCGCGTCGACAAGATCACCACCGCCGAGGGCCGCGTCACCGTCTTCACCTACGACGCCGCCAACCGCGTCACCTCCATGCTGCGCGGCACCGGCTTCAACAGCGACGGCCACACCGGCCCGACCTGGACGTACGCGTACACCAGTGACTCCGCGACAGCCGCCGGTACGACCATGGCCACCGACCCCGAGTCCCACGCGACGAAGTACCAGCACGACGCTGACGGCCAGGTCACCGAGGTGACGGACGCCCTCGGCCACAAGCGGTCCACGAAGTTCGACGCGAACCACAACATCGACACCGCCACCGACGCGATGGGCTCCGGCACCACACCCGGCAACGCCACCGACTACGGCTTCAACACCCGCAACAACCTGGAGACCGTCACCCTGCCGACGGGCGGCAAGACGGTCAACCACTGGCAGACCATCGCCGGCGGCGGCGACGTGCCCTCCGACTCCACCAACCCCGACGGCGAGAAGACCGACTTCACCTACGACACGGCCGGAAACACCATGTCGGTCGCGCAGAGCGGCACCGGCGGCGGGAGCGTCTCCTACACCTACAACCCCGCCACCCCGACCTGCGGCGGCTTCGAGGGCCAGCGCTGCACCCAGAAGACGAAGATGTCGTCGACGAAGACGGTCACGACCTCGTTCCACTACGACGCCAAGGGCAACCTCGACTACGCCACGGCACCCTCGCCGCTGGGCAGGACCACCTACCGCTACGACGACCTGGGGCGCACCACGTCGGTCCAGGACGCCCGCGGGGTGACGGTGACGTACTCCTACGACAACCGCGACCGCATCAAGGTCGTGGACAGCTCCAACTACGCGCGGGTGGAGTACTGGTACGACGGTGACGGCAACCTCACCCAGCGCTCGGACGGCACCGGCACCGTGAAGTACGAGTTCGACCCGCTCCAGCGGGAAACGGTCCGGACGCTCCAGGACGAGTCCCAGACGCTGCTGGCGTACACCGCGGCGGGCAACGTCGACTACTACCAGGACCCGGCCGGCAAGGTCGACTACACCTGGAACGAGGTCAACAAGCTCAAGGAGTTCAAGGACCCGCAGGGCCGGGTGACGACGTACGGCTACAACAGCAACGACGTCCGCACCACCACCACTTACCCCGGCGGCACGGTGCAGAAGGTCGAGCCGGACAAGTCCAGCCGCCCCACGTCCATCAAGGTGACCTCCCCCCAGGGCACGCTGGTGGATCTGGCGTACACCTACGGGTACGGCACCGGCGCGGCCACCGACGGCAGCAAGATCCGCACCTCCACGGACAACGTCCGCAGCACGAAGCGCACTTACAGCTATGACGGGGCGGGCCGCTTCTCCTACGCCAAGGAGGAGAAGGCGGGCGCGATCGCCGACTCCTGGCAGTACTGCTACGACCTGGCGGGCAACCTCACCTCCCAGGGCGCCGACCCCGGCTGCCCGCGCGGCACCACGTACACCTACAACGACGCCCAGCAGCTGACGGGCAAGTCCGGCACCACGGGCACCTGGTCCTACGACAAGATCGGCAACGAGACCGCCGCGGCCTCCACCGACGACTACATCCGCACCGGCGAGAAGTGGACCGACCACTCCCAGATGACGTCGATCACCGTGGGCGGCAAGACGTACGCGGGCCAGTACGGCTCCACCGACCAGAGCGAGCGGATCAAGCTCGGCGACACGTTCTTCCACAACGGCCCGCTCGGCCTGTCCGCCAAGACCACCGCGGGCGCGGACATGGGATTCAACCGGGAACCCGGGGGCACCTTGAACTCCATGACCACCGGGGGCAAGGCGTACTACTACCTCACCGACGCCATCGGCAGTGTGGTCGCCCTGGCGGACGAGAACGGCAACAAGGTCGACTCGTACGCCTACAGCCCCCGCGGCGTACGCATCCTGGCCCAGTCCAGTGAACCGGTCGCCCAGCCCTACCGCTTCGCCGGCGGCTACCAGGACCCCACCGGCCTGTACCACCTCAAGGCCCGCTACTACGACGCCAACATCGGCCGCTTCACCCAGCCCGACCCCTCCGGCCAGGAACAGAACCCCTACCTGTACGCCGAAGGCGACCCCGTCAACCGCATCGACCCCAACGGCACCCTCAGCCTCGGCACCGTGCTCGACGCTGTCGGCAAGGGAGGGGACGCGATCGCCGCCGGCCAATTCGTCGGACAGGTGGTGACCGGGGACTACGAGGCGGCGGCTGGAACGGCGATCAGTTTCGCTGCCGACAAGGCATTCGCCGCCGGCTGCACCTACCTGACCGGCGGGGCGGGAGCCATCCCCTGCGCAGTCGGTGGGATGGCAGTGGGCCAGGCCACGGAAGCGGCGTACGACGACGCCACGAGCTAGATCAGAGCCCTCGTCCCGCTTGCAACGAAGGAGACACCATGCAATCGACCGCAGCTTCGACTGAGCTGGCCTACAAGGGACTTGGCGGTGTCCCTCTCTGGCTGCTGTTCGTAATCGTCATCCTGGCGTTCATCGCCTTCGGCGTCGCCCAGGCGCGCAAGAAGAAGTAGCACCCTGGATCCGAGCAGTGGGCGGAGCCTGTTCTTTCCGGGGCTCCGCCCGCCGCCGTCCAGCACGGTCGCACGGGCGGACGCGGACGCGGACGGCAACCGGGCGGCCCGGCGGTCCTCGTCAGCCGACCCGGCCCCGGCGGCGGCGCAGGGCGAGCGCGCCCCCCGTCGTGAGCAGGAGCGCCCCGGCGCCACCCGCGAGCAACGGCAGAGCCGCCGGTCCGCGGGAACTGCTGTCCGCCACGGGCTCCGACCGGTCGGCCGCGACGTCCTCGGCGGGCGTCGCGGCCTCGGCCGGAGCAGCCGCGGACGCCGACGCCGGTTCCGAGGGCTCGGGCGTCTTCGAGGACGCGGGCCGGCTCGGCTTCGCCGGGCCGCTCGCGCCGCCCGAGTCGGGCGCCTGCGCGGCCGCCGCCGTACCGCCGCCCCCGGTCCGCGCGAACACCACGTCCGAGCACGAGTAGTACGTGTCCGCCGTGCTGGAGTCCTGCCAGACGGTGAACAGCACATGGCGGCCCGACCGGTCGGCGGGGAGCTTCGCCGCGATGCGGTAGGCGCCCTTGACCAGGGACGGGTCGGTGGCCGTGGCGAACGGCCGCGTCGGCAGGTCGGACCACGTCAGCGGTTTCGCCGGGTCGTACCCCGGCTTCGTCATTGAAAGGCGGGTGCCGGGCGCGTGGCGCGCCCGGCACCCCAACTCAGAGATTGGGGACAAGATGCCCGAGGTCGGTTGGTCCACTGGGCAGCGAGCCGCAGTGAAGCGATGGATGATGTTCGTCTACCTGTTTGCTCTCGCGGGGCTCATCCTGTCGATTCTTCTGATCGCCAACACGCCAAGGCCCTGGGCCCGGTGACCTCTCCAGGTCGAGTGACTGCAACGTCGAGATCCGCCTGCACCCGCACCCGTCCGCAAGACGAGGCCGTAGATCCAGGTCGTAGAGCCACGGCCGGGCACTGGCCGCGTGCGACGTCGTAGCGGGCGCGGTTGCGGAAGGCGATGAGGAAGATCTGCGCCGTGATGTCGTCGGCGTGAGCGTTGCCCAGCCGGCACATCACATACCGGTGGATCTCGGCGGCGTGTCTGTCGTAGAGCCTGGCACATATCTCCGGTCGCTTCAGGGATTCCTGGATGACCAGCGCGTCGTCGGTGGGCGGATCCCCACGAGGCCCTCGCTTCTTCGCGCAGATCGACTCCTACGCCTACAGCCCCCGCGGCGTGCGCATCCTGGCCCAGTCCAGCGAACCGGTCGCCCAGCCGTACCGCTTCGCCGGCAACTACCAGGACCCCACCTGCCTCTACCACCTCAAGGCCCGCTACTACGACGCCAACATCGGCCGCTTCACCCAGCCCGACCCCTCCGGCCAGGAACAAAACCCGTACCTGTACGCCGAAGGCGACCCCGTCAACCGCATCGACCCGACCGGGCTCGCCTTCTTCGACGCGGTCGGCAAGGCCTTCGACGCGTACGACATCGGCAGCATCGCCAAGGACGTGGACGAGGGCAACCACAAGAGCGCATTGGCCACGGGCGTCGGCCTGGCAGCCGATACCGCCGCCGAGAGCGCGTGCGGCGCGGTCGTCGTCGCGGTCAGCGCGCCCACCGCGGGCGTGGGAGGGCTGGCTGTCGGCGCCACCTGCTTCGGCATCGGCTACGGCGCGGGCGAACTGGGGGAGAAAGCCGCGACCAGCGCCCTGAATTAGGCACCGCCAAGCAACAACCAGCAGACAGGAGAACCACATGTCGCACGCTCAGCTATGGCCAAGGGCGCCGGGGAGGGCACTCCCTCCTTCTGGATCATCGCCATCGTCCTGGTCGTCATCGTCGGAGTGGCGTTCTTGATCAGCAAGGCCCGCAGGAGGTAGCACCGTCCGCGGAACACGGAGAAAGTGTGGCGCTTCGCCCGGCCGGCCCGGGCCGGCCGGGCGAAGCGCCGACCCGTGGCCACAGGGACGTCACCGGTGTCCGCGCGGCGGGTGCGACGCCCGTCGCGGGCCACGTACGGCCCTTGGCGCCGGCGGACTCGGAGGCCGAGTCCGCCGGCGGGCGTCACGGCACACGCGCCCCCGTGGATCTCCTGTCACACCTCACGCGTACGCTCAATGGCTGTCACAGGCCGCCCTGCCGCTCCTCCCGACGTCGCGGCGTGGTCGTGCCCACGGGGGAATTCCAGGGGGAGTGTTCGGTGCTTGAGAGTGTGGGGCTGCTGACCGGCAGCCCATGGATCTACGCCGTGGTGGGCGTGTCGGTACTGCTGGACGTCTTCCTGCCGGTCCTGCCCAGCGGAGTCCTGGTCATCACCGCGGCCACGGCGGCCGCGGCGGGCACGGCCACAGGCGCGCGGGTCCCGCACGACGTGCCCGACATCCTGGCCCTCACCCTCTGCGCGGCGACCGCGTCGGTGCTGGGCGACATGGTGGCGTTCCGTCTCGCCCGGCGCGGCGGCGAACGCCTCGACCGCGCCATCGCCCGCTCCCGCCGGCTGACCCGCGCGCAGGAACGTCTCGGCGCCGCGCTCGCCCGGGGCGGCGGCGGCCTGGTCGTGATCGCCCGCTTCGCCCCCGCGGGCCGCTCGGTCGTCTCCCTCGGCGCGGGCGCCGCTCACCGCCGGGTCCGCGAGTTCCTGCCGTGGTCCATCCTCGCGGGCGTCGCGTGGGCCGCGTACAGCGTGGCCCTCGGCTACTTCGGCGGCCAGTGGCTGGGCGCCACCTGGCTGGCGGCGGGCGTCTCCTTCGCGGCCCTCTGCGCCGCCGGCGCCGTGGCCGCGTTCCTGGTACGCCGCCCGGCGGTGCAGCGGTAGCAGCGCCGCACCGGCCCTGCCCGCGCCCGCCGTCCCGCCGTCCCGCCGTCCCGCCGTCCCGCCGTCCCGCCGTCACTATCCCGGTCCGCCGTCCCTGTCCCGGCCCGCCGTCCCACCGGGCCTGCCCCGGCCCGTCGGGACAGGCCGGGGCCCCGCCCCTGCTGCTCGCCGCGCCCGCCCGGCGGAGCGATGCCGGGGGCACGGCATCCGGCACGGCACCCCAGGACGGGCAGGGCGGAGCCAGGGGGCGGGCGGACGGCCGGAAGCCCGGCTACGGGACGCGCCCCCGGGGTCGGGGCGGCTCAGTGAGTCGCCGCTCGCCCCCGCACCTCCAGCCCCTCCAGCAATTCGGCCGTCGCCGCGGCCACGGCCTCCACGGCACGGTCGAAGACCTCGCGATTGTGCGCGGCCGGGGCCCGGAAACCGGACACCTTGCGGACGTACTGGAGGGCGGCGGCCCGGATGTCCTCCTCGGTCGCCTCCTCGGGGAGTACGGGCGGACGGAGCGTCTTGATGCTGCGGCACATGGGTCCAGTGTCGCGCGCCCGCGGCCGTCCCCGCCCGGGAACGACGGCCTCTGTCCCAGCCCACCCTTCCGGTGAGATCATCCACGGCGAGGCGGCCACCGTCACGGGGCCGACCGACGGAAGGAATGACCACATGACGGACAACCATGCCCCGGACCTGAGCGCACCCCTGCCCACCGGCGCCGGGACCGACGCTTCCCCGGCCGGGGAGCGGCTGACGGTCGCGGTACTGGGCCCGGGCGGCGTGGGCGGACTCCTCGCGGCGCTGATGGCACGGGCCGGACACCGGGTGATCTGCCTGGCCCGGGACGAGACGGCACGGACGCTGCACACCGGCGGCATCCACGTGCACAGCGGCCCGTTCGGCGACTTCACGGCGCGGGTGGCGGCGGACACCGAGCTGCGCGAGCCGGTCGACGCGTGCCTGATCGCCGTCAAGCACACGGCCCTGGACGAGGCCCTGCACCGCGTACCGCCGCACGCGCTCGGCGAGAACGGCCTGGTCGTACCGTTCCTGAACGGTGTGGAGCACCCCGCGGCCCTGCGTGCCCGCTACGGCGCCGCCCGGGTGGCCCCCGCCGTCATCCGGGTGGAGTCGACCCGCGTCGCCCCCGGGGTGATCGAGCACGGCAGTCCCTTCGCCGAGATCGACCTGACCGGGGACACGGTGCCGCGCGAACGTCTCGACGCGCTAGCCGGGGCCCTCGCGAAGGCGGGACCGGCCGTCCGGGTCCGGGACGACGAGGCGGCGACGCTGTGGGCGAAGATGTCGTTCCTGGCGCCGTTCGCCCTGCTGACGACCCGCTACGGGCTGCCGTTGGGTGACGTACGCACCGGTCACCGCGCGGAGTTGACGGCCCTGGTCGAGGAGACGGCGGCGGTCAGCCGGGCGAGCGGCGCCCCGGCGGACCCGGCCCAGGCCCTCGCCCGTTACGACGCGTTCCCGCCCGACACCAGGTCCTCCATGCAGCGGGACGCGGAGGCGGGCCGCCCGCTGGAACTCGACGCGATCGGCGGCGCGTTGCTGCGCGCGGCGGAACGGCACGGGGTGTCCGTGCCGGTGGCGGCCAGGCTGGTGCGGGAGCTGGCGGACGCGGCTCGCTGAGCCGCGGTGGCCGGCGGGTGGCGGGAGCGGGCATCGCGCGGACCCGGTGCGGCGGGACTCGGCCCGCACCGCCCCCGTCGCCCACCCGTACGCGTGGAATCACGTCACCGGAGGAACTCGCATCCCAAAATCGAACAGGCGTACCATTGCCGCGTGGCTGCGACTCCCTATGACTTCCCGAGTGACCTCCTGGCCGGTCAGGAGGAGCTCCATCAGGTCCGGGCGGAGCTTCTGGCCCTGTTCAAGCGGCTCCCCTGGTCGGTGGAGCCGCTGGACGGCTTCAGCGACGACAGCGGCTGGCGCAAGGTCGAGCGACCCGCGTCCCCGGGCTGGACGGCCGACGACCAGGCGGAGGTGGAGAAACTCCGCCGACGCGAACGCGAACTGGCCGTCTTCGTGACCTGCCACCGCTTCTGGGACCAGGTCGCGGCCGCGGAGAAGGTCGACGCCCGGAGCAGCCTGAAACACACCCGCGAGACCCCCGCCCGGACCGGGGACTGACCACCGGACGCGGCCCGGCTGCGCCCCTTTGGCCGGGCGCCCGCGGTCTCAGCGCCGGCCGCGGCGCCCCAGCAGCGCCGCCTGCTCGCTCTTGAGGCGGGTGAACCGGTCGCGGGTGTACTCCCGCAGCTCCCGGCCCGGGAACGGTATGAGCGACAGGTGTTCCTCATACCTGCCCGCGGCCCACTGCGCGGCGGTGATCTCGTATCCGGCGACATGTGCGCAGAGCTGGAGCAGGACGGGGGGCATCTCCTCCTCGATGAGGAGATCGGCCTTGGTGACCACCACGTCGCGCATGGCCCGGATGTTGGGGATGAAGACGGTGGTGGCCCAGGTGCGCCACCGGGCCAGCTCCTGCTCGGTGGGAGGTGTCTCGTGGTGGAAGGGATCGCGGCCGTCGGGGCGGGCGTACGTCTCCGCGAAGGCGTCGTACGCGCGGCTATTGGCTTCCATCAGCGCGAAGAGGGGACCGTAGAAGTCGCTCAGCTGCATGTTGACCCGCGCCAGCCGGGCCTGCCTCTGCGCCAGCCGCAACCCGTTGAGATAGGTCGCCAAATAGCCGATGAACGCCAGCCCGACGGTCAGGATCACTGTGGCCATGAGGGTCGATGGTAGGGCCGACCACGAACACCGGGTCCCGGAGGACCCCGGCACGGGCACCGGCACCGACATCGGCCCACGTACGCCGAAGATCCCGGGCCGTGCTCGACCGGCGTTGCGGGAGCACGGCATCCCGCGACCGTACTGAGCGGCGGGAACTGCGACTTCTTCGCCCCCGTCGACTCGGACAGGGCGTCGACCTTTGGACCAGTGCTCGTCTGGCTCGCTGCAACGGTCCGTGAGCGCACGCTCGTCCGCCGTTGTCTGTCCGTGTTGTCACGCAGTTCGGATGAACAGTGATGTCAGATCCGGATGGCAAAGACCCCCAGCCATGATCGGCTGGGGGTCTTTGGCCTGGTGGGCGCGGACGGTTTCGAACCGCCGACATCCGCCTTGTAAGGGCGGCGCTCTACCGCTGAGCTACGCGCCCAGGACGAGTCGACAGCCTACATTGCCCGAGGGCCTGTCCTGCAAACCCGTGTCCGGGGGCGGCGGGGGGTTATCCCCACCCCTCTTCCGGGAGCGGCCCGGATCCTCCGGCGGGTCCTGGATCCGTACGGTCGAAGGGCGTCGGAGGAGCGTGTGCCCGAGGGGCCCGGCGCGCGTCGACGTTCGCCTCAGGGGGAGATCCGCATGACCCGCATGACCCGCCCGACCCGCACAGCGCGTACCCGGAGTGCGGGCAGCACACGGCGCGTCCGGACGGCTGCGGCGTCCGCCGCGGTCGTCGCCCTCGTCGCGGCGGTCTCCGCCTGCGGGGCCGACGCAGCGGACGACGAGAAGCCCGAGCACCGCTCGTTCGCCCTGCACGGCCGCACCCTGACCGTCGACTCGGACGACTCCGCGCTGGAGCTCGTGGTCGCGGACTCCGACGATGCCGACGAGGTCGAGGTCACCCGGTGGTTCGAGGGGAGCGTCGTCATGGGCGGGGAACCCAGGGTCACCTGGACCATGCGGGACGACCGGCTCGTCCTGCGGATGAAGTGCTCGGGTGTCGTCGCCGACTGCTCCGCCCGGCACCGGATCGAGGTGCCGCGCGGGATCGCCGTCAGCGTCGAGGACGGCGACGGGAGCGTGACGGCGAAGGGGTTCGAGGAGCGGCTCAGCATCCGCACGTCGGACGGTTCCGTCCGCGTGACGGACTCCGCCGGCCCGCTGGACCTGCACAGCGGCGACGGTTCGATCACCGCCCTCGGCGTCGACTCGCGCCGTGTGCGTGCCACGACCGGGGACGGCTCCGTACGGCTCGAACTGGGCGTCGTACCGCAGCTGGTGGAGTCCCGCAGCCAGGACGGTTCCATCACGATCGGGCTGCCCCGCGAGACGTACCGGGTCACGGCCGGGAGCGACGACGGTGCCGTGGACGTGTCCGTGCCCCGTGACGACAAGAGCCCCCACGTCGTGTCCGCCCGCGCCGGCGACGGGAAAGTCACGGTGCGAACCGCGAACTGATGAGCCCGTGTGTTCGTCCCTATCGGGTGGGAGAATGACACCGGGTAGCGGATGACAGCACGGGAGAGGGATGTGACGGCGACACCTTCGCAGCCGTACACGCCGTATGTGCCAGGTGCGGAGCAGCCACGCCGTCGCCCTGCGAACCCCCGGACCGGCCGCGCCGCGAAAACGGCGCGCGCCGCCGGTGTCCCCCGCGCCGCCCGGGACACACTGGCCCTGGTCGCGCTGCCGCTGCTCGCCGTGCTCGCCCTGCCGGCCGCTTTCGCCGGCGGCGGCACGCGGCGCTGGTTCGGGGGCCGCTCGGAGAGCCAGCGGGCGGAGGCACAGGCCGCGAAGGACGCGGCGGCCGCCGCCTTCTACGAGCTCGACACCGCCCAGCGCGATCTGCGGATCTCGATAGAGACCATCCGGGCCGTCGACGACTCCCCCGCGGCCCGTCGCGCGCTCTCCGACTTCGAGGCGCTCGGCCGGCGCATCGACGAGGCCAGCCACCAGTACATCAACGCGGTCGACGCCCACGACCTGGACCACGACGACCTGGAGGCCTCCGCCGCCGCGCAGGCCCGCACCGAACTCACCGCCGCCAAGGACGAGCTGGGCCGGGTCAAGCAGGACCTGGACCGTTTCGGCCAGGGTCTCGAGCCGCTGCTCGGCAAGGCCGAGACGCAGCTCGCCCGGCTCGCCCCGGCCGTCGAGCGCGCCCGCCAGGCCCTGCTCGCCGCCTCGAACGCCCTCGACGCCGTACGCGGCTCGAAGCTGAGGGCCGACGATCTCGCGGCCCGGCTCGCCGCCCTCGGCCCCGAGCTGACCAGGCTCAACCAGGGCGCGGGACAGCACGGCGTACCCGAGACGCTGGAGCGCGCCGAGCGGGTCGCACGCGAGGCCGAAACGGTTCGGGCCGAGGCGCAGCGGCTTCCCGAGCGGGCCGCCGAGATCGACCACCGGCTCGTCTCGCTGCGCACCCGCGCGGAGGCACTGACCACCCGGTCCGGGCAGGTCGAGCCGGTCCTCAGCGAGCTGCGGCGCCGGTTCACGGCCGCCTGCTGGCAGGACCTGCAGCACGTGCCGGACCATGCCGGGGAGGACCTGCGGCAGGCGGAGCTGAAGCTGAAGGAGGCGCAGGCGGCGCGTGACGACCAGCGCTGGCCGGACGCGACCGCGCTCCTGTCCACGGTGCGGGCGCTGCTGAACCACACCGACGAGGCCGTCTCCGCGGCCGGTGACCGGCTCCGGCGGCTCAACGCCGTCGCGAAGGACCCGCAGCACGAGATCGACCGCACCCGCTTCGCGATCCGTGACGCGCAGCGGCTCGCCATGACGGGCCGCAACACTCCCGACCCCCGGCATGCCCGCCCGCTCGACGAGTCGGTGGCCCGCCTGGACCGTGCCGTCGCCTCGCTGGAGAGCCGCCACCCCGACTACTGGCACTTCCTCACGGAGACGGAGGCGGTCCGGCGGACGGTGGCGGAGGTGGTCGGGCGGATCCGTGAGGAGCGCGGAGGCGGGGCGTGAGGCCTCGTGCTGTGCTGCCCCCGGGCGCGTGAGGAGTTGCGGCGCGCCCCTGCCGGAGGTAGGGGTCCTCTCCTCGCTCCGCGTTCGGGGCAACGGGTTTTTCCTTGCGGTGACTGGGTCCGCGGCACCCCTCCCCCGCGACCGGGGCCGCCTGATGTTGCCGGTGCCGGTCCTGCGGGCGGATCCTTGGAGACACGTACACCTCCGCTGACGGCCGAGGGAGGCGAACATGGCCACACAAACACTTCATTCGGGGTCGAGGCGTCGCATCCGGTTCGACGAGCATCTTCCGGTGGACCACCATCTCAGCAGGTTCTACCGGGTCGGCGCCGGACTGATGGGACTCGTCCTGCTCGCCTTCGGGGTCCTGGGCCTGATCGACAGGATCGGGTTCTTCGACACCCGCGGCGACACGGTGGCAGGCCTGAGCACCAACGGCGCCCTGAGTGTCATCTCGATCTGCGTCGGCCTGCTGCTCTTCGTCGGCATGGTGATCGGCGGGAACTTCGCCTCGACGGTCAACATGATCGTCGGCGTTCTGTTCATCCTCAGCGGCTTCGTGAATCTGGCGCTGCTCGACACCGACAACAACTTCCTCGCCTTCCGTATCCCGAACGTGCTGTTCAGCTTCGTGGTGGGCGTCATGCTGATGTTCTTCGGCATGTACGGGAGAGTCGGTTCCGCTCTGCCGCACGACAACCCGTACTGGCGCTCCCGCCATCCCGAACAGGCGGAGACCGAGGAACGGGTGCGGGGCGGGATCGACGCGGCGCAGGGGATGGGGCACCGACGGGGGCACCTCGCGCCGGGGCGCGGCGGTCAGCCCGTGGGCGACTCGGACTCCGGTCCCGGCCGGCGCTGAGTTCCCGGCCCCGGGGGCGGGGTCCGGCCTCGCGTGACCGGTCCCAGGCCACGTTCGGGGCCGGCCGGCTTCAGCTCCGGCTCCGGGGCCCGGCGAGGGGCGGCGCCGGTTAACCTGTGCGCATGCCTCGCTACGAGTACCGCTGCCGGACCTGCGGCGACACCTTCGAACTGAGCCGCCCGATGGCGGAGTCCTCCGCCCCCGCGGCCTGCCCTTCCGGTCACGACGACACGGTGAAGCTCCTGTCGACCGTCGCGGTCGGCGGCTCCGCCTCGGCCTCCGCACCCGCGCCCCAGGCGGGCGGCGGTGGCGGTGGCTGCTGCGGCGGGGGTTGCTGCGGCTGAACCGTGGCGGGCGCACCGGGAGGGTCGGCCCACAGGGCCAACGAGCGTGTTTCCTTGCGGGTGCTCGCCCACACGGGTTCGTGGTCAGGTACGGGAGAAGCTGTCGCAGACGATCGCGTTACGGACGTTGTCCGGGTAGAGGGTGCGCAGGTACCACCGACCCGCTGCCCCTGCGGATGATCCGCAGCAGCCGCCGGCCCTCGTCATCGTCGGTCTCCCGGACCTGCACTCGTTCAGCCACGTGATCATTCTGGCCGTCCGGTTGCCGCGCCGGGCGACACCGGTCTGTTGGTCGGACTACGGGAGGGCGCGCCGGGCGGTAGCACATCCCGCTCGGGCGTCGACGGCTTCTACGACCGGGCGGTGGCGTCGGACCACCGCTTTGCCAGGATGCGCCGGTTCCCGCCCGGAGCCGGCCGGGTGGTCAGTCCAGTGCGGGGCGTGTGCGGCGTGCGGTGTGCGCGGGCCGCCCGACCGCGGCGTACCAGACCAGGGCCGCACATATGAAGGCCGTCGCCGCGGAGACCAGTGACCTTGTGAGGGTGTCGGGCCGTGCGCCGGAAACGAGGGCGACGATCAGTGCCAGCGCCAGGGCGATGACATGCAGCGCACGAGGGCTCCGCGTGGCGCCCGGCGCGGCGGCCGTCGGCAGCAGCCAGGTTGCGAGGCCGTAACAGGCACAGGCCAGCAGTGTGGCCCCCAGCACTTCGCTGGGCCGGTGGCCGCCCATGGTCGCGCTGGCGGCGGCGATGCAGGCGAGCCACAGCACACCGGCCGTGGCGACGTAGGGGCGGATGCGGGGGGAAACCACGAGGACGGCGGCGAGGGTCAGCGCGGCGGGGATGACCGTGTGCCCGCTGGGAAAACCCTGATCAAGGAGATTCTCGGGCGCGCCCACCAGATCGGGGCGGGGCACGGTCGATTTGAACACCTCCTTGGCTCCGATCGCGAGAATGGCGACCCCCAGCGCCGCGAACCCCTGCCGCCAGCACCGTCGCACCAGGGTGAGGAGCACGATGACGGCCAGGCCCGCCATCACGGTGGGCTTGGCGCTCAGTTCCAGCGGTGGCAGGGGCGTCGAGCCGTAGACCGATCCTGACAGGGGGTAGATCCATGCTGCTTCGCCACCCTGTTTGCCGAGGTAGAACCACGGGTTCTCAGCTCGTTGCCCCCACGGGGTGCAGATGGCGAGCAGGTAGACCGTCAGGAACCCCAAGGTGTACAGCAGGGCCGGCATCCACGGCCGCGTCGTACACGACGGGCTGGTGTCGTCGGGGGCCTCGGGGGCCTGCTTTGAGGCCCCCGGACGGTGCGCGGGCAGGGACGGAGAATCGTGCTGAGTCATCGCTCTGTTTCTTCCGTTGGGGGGAGTTCGGTCACGCGTGCCTTCCGGCACGACGTGGGCCGCCGGGCTCGGCCGGCCCACCGGGGGCCCGCTCCTATTCGGCGAGTGCCTGCCCCTGTCGGCGCTGGGCGGCGATCGCCAGGGCGGGGAGGGGTGCGATCAGCAGGATGAGGACGACCAGGTCCGGAAAGGACTGCATGAACGTGTCCGGCCGGACGACGATCGCCTGCGTGCGGACGATCGCGAACGCCGCCACGGGGATCAGCCACCGGTGGTCGCCGGTGGCGGCCGTCGCCACCCACGCGGCGATCAGCGCGGCGACTTCGAGCACGAACAAACCGCGCTGGAAAGCCGGACTGACGGAGATGATGTGCAGGCCCCCGGCCACGAACATGGCGAGCACGACGGGGGCCAGCCAGCGGTACGAGCGGCGTCGCAGACGGCTGGGACGGCAGAGCGCCAGCACGGCGCACGCGGCGCACAGTGCCCCCGACAGCACCAGGTCACGGGCCGTTATGGGGGCGCCGAGACCGTAGTAGCCCAGGCCCGCCTTGCCCTCGTCGCCGAAGAGGGTGCGGCCGTGGGACGTGGCGCCGGCCCACATCATGGCTGCCGCGGCCGGCAGCGCGATCCACGGTCTGCCGCGCAGCAGGGCGATCAGGCAGCCCAGCGGGAGCAGCCCGTAGGGCAGCAGCCGTATCCGCGTGGGACCTTCGGCCCACGGGTACCAGCCGGAGAAGTGGAAGGCGATGGCGTGCTGTCCGGGGTCGATGTGCAGTGCCCAGTGCCAGACATCCTGCAAGTACGGAACCAGCGCCAGTACGGCGAAGACCAGGGCGGTCAGATGGATGCCGTCCAGCCACCACGGCCGGGCCGTGTCGTCGACGACGGCACGGGCGCGGGCCTGCACCCCGGCGCGCACCAGGGCGGCAACTTCCCGCGGCGGGGGCCAGGAGCGGCCGGGATACGCCTCGGACAGGCAGGCCAGCACCTCCTCTCCCTGCCGGGAACGGTAGGGCTCGGGATAGGCCGCAAGCAGCAGACGATTCATGCCGGGGCCGCGCCGGCGTCCCGCGAGTGTCCGATGACGACGGCCGCCGCCTGCTGCATCCGCAGCGCCTCCCGGCCGAGCGCCTCGGTGCCGTCCTCGGTGAGCCGGTAGTAGCGCCGCGCCCGCCCGTCCACGATCTCCTCATGGCCGGCGGCCACCAGCCCGGCCCGCTCCATCCGCTCCAACGCGCCGTAGAGAGTGCCGACAGCGATCCGGAGCCTCCCGTCGGTGGCCCGCTCGGCAGCCTTGATGATGCCGTAACCGTGCAACGGACCATCCATGAGCGCAGCAAGGATGAAGTACTGCGGTTCCGTCAGGGGCGGATTCTGTCTGGTCATGCATCGAGCATATATCGAGCTACGAAATATATCTGCACCCCTGGGTGACCACCGGCAGCACTTCCCGCCCGCGGCGAGCGTCACCCTCTCCCGGCCGGCGGGCGGGTGTCGCGTGGGTGACCCCGCCCTCAGCTTCCCTTCAGCTCCCGTCTCCTAGCGTGGCCGCATGACAGCCATCGCAGCGGCGACCACCGCAGCCGGGCTCGCTCAGGGCGGCGCGCCCCAGTGGGTCAGTGACCTCATGGCCGGGCTCGGCGCGCCCGGCGCGGGTCTCGCCATCGCGCTGGAGAACCTGTTCCCCCCGTTGCCGAGCGAGGTCATCCTGCCGCTCGCCGGCTTCGCGGCGAGCAGCGGCCGGATGAGCCTGCCGGCCGTGCTGCTGTGGACGACGCTGGGCTCGGTGGCCGGGGCGCTCGCGCTGTACGGCGTGGGGGCGCTGCTCGGCCGTGAGCGCACGCTCGCGCTGGCGGCCCGGCTGCCGCTGGTGAAGGCCTCCGACGTCGAAAGGACCGAGGCCTGGTTCCTGCGGCACGGCCCGAAGGCCGTGTTCTTCGGGCGGATGATCCCCGTCTTCCGCAGCCTGGTCTCGGTGCCGGCGGGCGTGGAGCGCATGCCACTGCCGTCGTTCCTGGGGCTCACCACGCTGGGCAGCGCCATCTGGAACACCGCCTTCGTGCTCGCGGGCTATCTGCTGGGCGACAACTGGACCCAGGTCACGGGTGTCGTCTCCGCGTACTCGAAGGCGGTGCTCGCGGCGGCCGCGCTGGCCGTGCTGGTCTTCGTGGGGCTGCGGCTGTTCAGGCCGGGCGGGGGCCCTCGCAGGCGGCGAGGAACTCCCGGAGGATCCGCTCCCCGGCCGCGACACCGAGCTCCGGAAGAGCGGTGATCGCGGGGGCGGTCCAGCCGGCCTCGGCGAGTTCGCCGTGGCCGGGACGCCAGCCCCGGTCGGCCGCGAGCAGCAGATCGGCGTCGAGGAGCGAGTCACCGGCGGCCAGCGTGCGGGCGGCGCCGGTGCGACGGGCGACCTCGCGCATGGCCGCGCTCTTGGTGAGCGGCTTCGGAACGGCGTAGATCTTGCGGCCCTGCAGGGAGACGGTCCAGCCGCGGTTCTCGGCCCACACGGCGAGTTCCTTCACCCAGTCCTCGGGGAGCAGTTCGCGCTCGACGACGAGGTAGACGAAGAGGTCCTCGGCGACGCGGTGCTTGCGGACCCAGAGCGGGTCCGACGTGGCGGCCATGTGCTCGCGCACCTCGGCGAGGGAGGCGCATTCGTTCGTCAGGCGTTCGGTGACCCGGGCGTGCCAGTCGGGGTCGGAGACGCCGTCGACGAGGAGGTGACCGCCGTTGGCGCAGATCGCGTACCGCGGGGCGGGGCCGGGGAGGCTGATGCGCCGGTACTGCTCGCGGGTGCGGGTGGTGGTGGGCACGAAGAGGGCGCTGGTGCCGAGTTCGGTGAGGAGACCGGCGGCGGTCTCGGTCATGTAGGACAGCGGCTTGCCCTCGTAGATCTCGACGCAGAGCAGCCGGGGGGCCTCCGCGTCGGGCACGGCGAGGGAGAGCGCGGCGGTGGAGTAGATGAGGGTGCGGTCGAGGTCGCTTGCGACGAGCACCTGGGGCGGGGCCATCAGGCGGTCACCGCCCGGCCGTCGGCGCCGGTCGCCCCGCGGGTGAACTTGGGGTGGATCAACCCCACGCAGGTGTAGGGGAGTTCGGCGACCTCCTCGACGGGGACGCCGCGCTGTTCGGCGAGCAGGCGTACGTGGTCGAGGTCGGCGCCGGCTCCGGCGCGGGCGAGGATCTTCCAGGGGACGCGGCGCAACAGGACGCGGGTGGTCTCGCCGACGCCGGGCTTGACGAGGTTCACGTCGTGGATGCCGTACTCCTCGCTGATCCGCTCCACTGCGGCCCAGCCCTCCCAGGTCGGGGCGCGGTCGGCGGCGAGCAGGTCCTTGGCCTGTGAGTCGACCGCGTCGCAGACGTCGGGGAAGTGGGCGGCGACGGCGTCGAGGAAGTCGGCGGAGACGTCGGTGGCGGCGAGTTCGCGGTAGAACTTGGCGCCGTGGTAGTCGTGTTCGCCGACGAGGTCGGCGCGCAGGACGGTGCGGGAGATCAGCCCGGAGACGGTCGAGTTGAGGCAGGCGGAGGGGATGAGGAAGTCCTCGCGGGTGCCGTAGGTGCGGACGCAGGCGCCGGGGTCGGCGAGCACGGCGATCTCCGGGTCGAATCCGGTGATGCCGTCGGACGCCTCGAACTCCTGGACGGCCTGGGCTAGTTCGCGGGTGATGGCGCCCTTGCCGGTCCAGCCGTCGACGAACACGACGTCGGCGGGGTCGTGGTGGGCGGCCAGCCAGCGCAGGGCGTTGGCGTCGATGCCGCGTCCGCGCACGATGGAGACGGCGTAGTGCGGGAGGTCGAGTCCGTGGCGGTACTGGGCCCAGCGCCGCATGAGGACGCCCACGGGGGTCCCGGCGCGGGCGAGGGAGACGAGGACGGGCCTGGGTGAGCGTTCGGCGAGCACCAGTTCGGTGACGGCGCCGACGGCCAGGGCGATGCGGGCGGCCGAGGTGCCGAGGGCCGCGTGGAACAGCTCCTGGTACTGCTCGCTCGGCTGGTACTCCACCGGCAGTGACTCCGCGTAGTGGGCGCCCCCGCTCTGGATCGCCTCCTCGCGTTCCTCGGTCGGGGCCTCCAGACGGACGTCCGAGAGGTCCTGGAGCAGCCAGCCGACGTCGTCCGGTGCGTACGAGGAGAAGGCGGGGCCGCGGAGGGGCGCGGGGAGCATGAGGGGCCTTTCGGTGGCGGTGTGCCGCGGGGCCGCGTGCGGCGCGGCACCGGAGGCGGTCGCCGGCGACGGGACGTGGGAGGGGACGACGGCGAGCAGGACGGCGGGGGTGTGCGCGCCGAGCTGGGCCAGCAGTCCGTCGGGGGCGTGCAGCTCGGGGGTGTCGGCGGCGGAGTCGACGACGGCGACGACGGCGTCGAATCCGGCACCGGCGACGTTGTAGGCGTAGCGCGGGCCGGGTCCGTCGTCGGGGTGGTCGTGGGCGGGGAAGACGAGACGGGTGCGTATCGCGTAGCCGGGGTCGTCGACGGCTAGGACGGGTGAGCGGGTGGTGGTGGAGTACCGCACCTCGGCGTCCGTGGCCTGCTCCAGTTCCCGCGCCAGCCGCAGCGGGGCGTACATCAGCTCCTCGAAGCCGAGGACGAGGACGCGCCGGGCACCGTCGGGCAGGGCGCGGGCGATCCGGGCGGCCATGGCGGGCAGCGCGTCCTCCAGGCGTGCGCGGTGCGCGGGGGTGAAGCCGTGGCGGCCGCCGTCGGGTACGCCCTGCGGCCAGCCGAGGGCGACGCGACGGACGTCGCCGGTGCGCTCGGGGGTGTGGAAGGCGGGGGTGGCCGGCTCGTGGGCGGCGACCAGCGCCTGCCCCTTCTCCAGGACGCCGTCCGGGAGGACGACCGTGCCGGAGGCGGCGGTGACCAGGTCGATGCGGGCACCGATCTCGCGGCCGAAGTCCTCCAGGCGTCCGAGGTCGGCGGCGGAGCGCAGGTCGACCAGGGCGACGACGACGTACCGCTCGCGCGGGTAGCGCTCGTGCAGGGCGCGGACGGTGTTCAGGACGGTGTTGCCGGTGGAGAACTCGTCGTCGACGAGGACGAGCGGGCCGGGGCCGGCGAGCAGCCGCGGGTCCTCGGGGAGGAGCAGGTGGGAGGTGGCGTGGGAGTGGGACTCCTCGAAACCGCCCGCCCGTGCGACGCCCGGGACGGGGCGGCGGGTGGAGTGGAGGTAGGGGGCCACGCCGATGCCGTCGGCGACGCAGTGGCCGAGGCCGGTGGCGGTCTCCGCGTAGCCGAGGACCACGGCCGTGGGCGCCTCGTCGCCCAGCAGTTCGCGGACGCGCCGGCCGAGCGCGAAGCCGTACCCGTGGACGAGGGAGGGCGACTGCGGGACGTGTTTGCCGAGCACGTTCGAGACGAGGAGGTGCGCCCGCTTGGGGTTGCGCCGCAGCGCGAGTCCCAGCAGGCCGGGCAGCTTCTCGTCACCGACGAGTTCGACCCCGAGCCGCCGCGCGACCCAGGTCCCCGTCCACTCCACGTTGTTCATCGATTCCTTGTTGGTTCGGGTCGGTCCGGCCGTCCGGTCGGTCCTGGCGGCCTGTTGTCCGGGCGCCTGTGGTGTCGGGCGGCCGGTCGGTCCTCGCTGCTTCAGGAGCACAGTCCGGCGGCGAGCAGTTCCACGAAGCCGATGTCCTCGTTGGCGACTCCGAAGACCTCGGCGCGCTGGAGGGTTCGTTCGGCCCAGGCGCGGTGCGGCTTCACCTCGTTCATCTTGTTCGTGTACGCGGAGCGGAGCACCCCGCCGCCGCACCGGTCGGGCCGCAGGATGTCCTTGGCGTCGCTGTACTCCTCGTGACTGACGACGGACAGCGCGTGCACGGGCAGGACGTGCGAGGGGTGGATGCAGGTCTTGCCGAGGAGGCCGTTGGCGCGGTCGAGGGCGATCTCGCGCAGCAGGCCGTCCATGTCGTGCTCGATCAGGGTGGCGCGCAGGTGCTCGGCCGCCGGGGTGAAGGGGCTGCGGCGCAGCTGTGGCTTGAACATGCGCTCCTGGAGCCGGAAGTACTCCCAGACGGGTCCGGTCACGGTGAATCCCGTGCCGTCGGCGCGGCCGAGGACGTTCACCACGTCGGCGATGACGGAGGCGACGATCTGGACGTCGTAGGCCGTCATGTCGGGCGGGCGGCGCAGTCCGTACGCGGAGCAGAAGTCGGTGACGCCGAGGCGCAGCGCGAGGACTCTCTCGCGGTACTTGTCGACGGTGCGGTAGATCCCCTCCAGGGTCTCCCGGCGGCTCTCCAGGTGGAGCAGTTCCGGCGACTCCAGGACGGGCATGGCGAACAGGCGCCGCCCGCTCGTCGCCTCGGCCTCGGTGAGGGCCTCCAGGTAGGGGGTGCCGCGCTCCTCGGTGAACTTCGGCAGGACGAATCCGGACAGCAGCCGGACGGCGGGGCCGAGCCGCTGGACGAGGTCCGGGATCTGCTCGGGGGCGCGGACCCGCACGAACAGCAGCGGGAGTGCCGCGTCGGGCCGTCCGGCGAGGTCGGTGAACTGCCTGACCAGGTTCTCCTCGCCGTACGCGACGTCCGCGTCGTCGATCGAGTCCTCCAGGCACAGCACCATGGAGACCACACCGCGCCCGGACTGCTTGACGATGTCGTCGGCGAGCTGCGGGCGGGTGGCCGGGCTGTAGAGGGTGGCGCCGAGGGCCGCGGCGAGGACGTGGGCCGGGGATTCCGCGCTGAAGTCGCACGGCTCCCGGTGGAAGAGGCGCTGGCGCTCCTCAGGGGCGATGTGCCCGAAATGACGCATGGGTCTCCCCCGTGGCGGCTGGACGGCCTGACGTGATGTGGCCGGTAATAGTACGTAGATATCCATGACGGCAGTTCCCAGCGAGCATGAAGTTCTGGTAACCCAGCTGTGTCCGATGCCTGCTGTTCCCGTACGGAAGCCGAGTACCCCGCGTTGTCGTGACCAGGCCCGAGAGGGCAGGATGACCGCATGACGCACGCGATGCTGAAGGGGTCGAACGTCCCGCTGGACGCCACAGCGGTGCGTGCCGTGCTGCGCTGGGCGCCCGGGCAGGGCGTTCCGGACGTCGATGCCTCGGCGCTGCTCCTCGGCCCCGACGGTCGTGTGCGATCCGACGAGGATTTCGTCTTCTACAACCAGCCCCGGCACCCGTCGGCCAAGGTCTGGCGGCTCGGCAAGAAGCGGGTCGCCGAGGGACTCACCGACACGATCCAGACGGATCTGGCGGGTGTCGAGTCCGCGGTCGGCCAGATCCTGCTGGTCGCCTCGGCGGACGGGGTCACCTTCGACCGCGTGCGCGACCTGCGCATCCTGCTGTACGACGCGTCGGTCGCCGAGGGTGAGCCGCTGGCGTACTTCGACATCAGACCGGAGACCGGCGCGGAGACGGCGCTGATCTGCGGGGAGCTCTACCGGCGCGGCGAGGGGTGGAAGTTCCGGGCGCTCGGCGAGGGCTACTCGAACGGTCTGCAGGGCCTCGCGACCGACTTCGGCATCTCGGTGGACGAGTCGGAGCCCGGCTCCGCGTCCGAGGAGACGTGGGCGGCGCCCCCGGGTTCCGCCGAGGAGACGTGGGCGGCGCCAGCCGGTCCGCCCGAGACGTCGGTGCCGCTGCCGCCGGAGCACCCCGCGCCGGTGCCGCAGCAGGCCTCGCCGTCCGCCCACGGCTATCCCCCGGCGCCCGCGCAGCAGCCCGGTTACGGCTATCCGCAGCCGGCCCGGCCGGCGGACGGGTCGGCGTACGGCTATCCGCAGCCGCAGACGGCGGCCGTCGAGCCGCCCGCTTACGGCTATCCGCAGCCGGTCGGACCGGTGCCGGACCCGGACTTCGAGCTGCCTCCGCAGGGCCCTCAGTTCATCGGCCGCTGACCGGCTCGCCGCCGGGCCCGGTGCTGCCTTCCGCGGGGCGGCACCCGGCGCGGCGGCGCGTGGTGCTCACCGGCCGGCCTTCGACTTGTAGCCGCGGCCCCACTGCAGGCCCCAGCCGTACAGGCGGTCCAGTTCGGCCTGGAAGCCGTACACGAATCTGACCTCGCGGCGCACGGTCAGCTCGCCCTTGTTGTTCTCGATCATGACGACGGCGCAGGACCGTGCCTGCGGGTGGCGCTCGTCGAGGCCGATCTCGATCCGGGGGCCGTTGCTCGGGTAGAGGGTGACGACGGCGTGCGTACGGTCGAAGGCGGGGGTCTGGTCGTAGATGTAGACGAAGACGAGCAGCCGTTTGATGTCGTCGCGGTGGTCGAGGTTGACGAAGATCGTCTCGCCGGATCCGGAGCCGAAGCGGTCGTCGCCGCTCAGCTTCACGTACGGCGGGGCGTTCAGTTCGCCGAAGAAGCCGCCCAGTGGCTGGACCACGCCCTTCGAGCCGTCCATGAGCTCGTACATGCAGCCCAGGTCGAGGTCGACGTTGACCATGCTCTGGGTGTGCGCCTGGACCACTTCGGGCTTGAACGCCTGGAAGGGGTGGCGCAGCAGGCTGCCGCGCTCGGGCCCGCCGATGTCGGAGGTGCGCATCCGCCAGGACAGGTTGACGCGCAGGTTGCCGGTGGCCGCTCCCTGCTGGGTGAGCGAGACCTGGCGGTGCCGCTTGGTCAGTTCGATGGCGTTGGTGGACGCGCTGCCCGAGTCGAAGTCCGCCGACCGGCCGCGCCACAGGTCTTCCCAGAAGCTCATTTCCGCCCCCCACATGCCTGATTCTTACGTCGTACCCCTGACGTCCCCGCTCCGCGCGGTGGTCCGTGCGGCGCACGTCCGCGTGGACCATGCCGTGCGGGGCGGCACCGAGGACGCGTCCTCGGTGCCGCCCCGCACAGAGCGTTCCTCATCGGGCGGGGCGTCAACCCCCCGGCCCGGTGCGTGTGTCAGACCCCGGACGGGACCTCGGTCTTGTCGTCCGAGCTCTCACCTTTTCCCTCGGCGGCCGCGAGCGCCTTGTTGCGGCGCACCGAGGACCAGAAGGACCAGGCGATCAGGATGACGCCGACGAGGCCGGTGATGACCTCGTGGATCTGGTACTGGATGGTGACCAGCAGGATCACGGCGAGGGCGCCGATCGCGTAGTGCGCGCCGTGCTCCAGGTAGACGTAGTCGTCGAGGGTGCCCTGGCGGACCAGGTAGACCGTGAGCGACCGGACGTACATGGCGCCGATGCCGAGGCCGAGGGCCATCAGCACGATGTCGTTGGTGACGGCGAAGGCGCCGATCACACCGTCGAAGGAGAAGGACGCGTCCAGGACCTCGAGGTAGAGGAACATGAAGAACGCGGCCTTGCCGGCGAGGACCACCGCCGACGGCTTCTTGCCGGTCTGCCTGGCCTCTTCCTCGGCCTCGTGCTCGCGCTCCTCCTCTTCCTCGAGCTTGTCCTCGAAGTAGCCGGAGAGACCACCGACGATCATGTACGTGATCAGGCCCGCGATGCCGGAGATCAGGACCGTCTCCGCCTTGTCGGCGTGCGCTCCGCCGTGCTGGTGGGCGTGGGCCGCGAAGGTCATGGAGGTGATCATCAGGGCGATCAGCGCGATGCAGACCGACAGCATGTCGACCTTGCCGAGCTTGGCCAGCGGGCGCTCAAGCCAGTTCAGCCACTTGATGTCCCGGTCCTCGAAGATGAAGTCGAGGAAGATCATCAGCAGGAACATGCCACCGAAGGCGGCGATCGCCGGGTGGGCGTCGGTCACCAGCTGCTGGTACTGGTCCTTGTCCGTCAGCGCGAGGTTGACCGCCTCGATCGGGCTCTTCTTGGCGGTCACCGCCACGATGACGACGGGGAAGACGAGCCGCATGCCGAAGACGGCGATCAGCACACCGACCGTGAGGAAGATCTTCTGCCAGAAGGCACTCATCTTCTTCAGGATTCCGGCGTTGACCACCGCGTTGTCGAAGGACAGCGAGATCTCGAGGATGGACAGGATCGCCACGATGCCGAAGCCGGTCCACCCCCCGTAGAGCACCGCCGCGACCAGGCCGAGTGCGGTGACCGCAAACGACCAGCCGAAGGTTTTCAGAAGCACTGGCTACCCAATCGTGTATTGGGGGCGCCCCCAAGCGGAGCCTGGAGGAAGGTTTTCCCCGTGCCGTACTCGGCTTTACCTAACGTTGACCTCGAAGTGTAGAGCGCGGTCCGCTCGGTCGGCACGGGCGGGCCCCGCAACCGCCTAGGAGACGTTGACCCCGAAGTCCAGAGCAATGCCCCGCAGACCTGACGCGTACCCCTGCCCGACGGCACGGAACTTCCACTCGTCGTGGTAGCGGTAGACCTCACCGAAGATCATCGCGGTCTCCGTGGAGGCGTCCTCGCTGAGGTCGTAGCGCGCCAGTTCCTGGCCGTCGGCCTGGTTGACGACGCGGATGAAGGCGTTGCTGACCTGGCCGAAGGTCTGCCCGCGGTTGTCTGCCTCGTGGATCGAGACCGGAAAGACGATCTTGTCCACGGTGGCGGGGACCTTGGAGAGGTCGATCAGGATCGACTCGTCGTCACCCTCGCCCTCACCGGTGAGGTTGTCGCCGGTGTGCTCCACCGAGCCGTCGGGGCTCTTGAGCTGGTTGTAGAAGACGAACCACTCGTCACCGAGCACCCGGCCCGCGTTGCACAGCAGCGCGCTGGCGTCGAGGTCGAAGGGGGCTCCGGTGGTGGAGCGTGCGTCCCAGCCGAGCCCGACCATCACCTGCGTGAGGTTGGGTGCGGCCTTGGAGAGGGAGACATTGCCTCCCTTGGCGAGTGTGACGCCCATGATGCTGGTCCTCCCCGAGATGGAACTTCAGTTGTCCGGCGGTCCGGCGCCGCCGTCGAGCGCGTCCGGCGCCGCACTCGAAGTGTGCGGCGCCGGACGGGTGAACCCAGGGCCCCGGGGGGCCCGCTGTCGGCTCAGACGTTCACGCCGAAGTCCTGCGCGATGCCGCGCAGGCCCGAGGCGTATCCCTGGCCGATGGCACGGAACTTCCACTCCGCGCCGTGGCGGTAGAGCTCGCCGAAGACCATCGCGGTCTCCGTCGAGGCGTCCTCGGAGAGGTCGTAGCGCGCGATCTCCGCCTCGCCCGCCTGGTTCACGACGCGGATGAACGCGTTGCGGACCTGGCCGAACGACTGCTGGCGGTTCTCGGCGTCGTAGATCGAGACCGGGAACACGATCTTCTCGACGTCGGCCGGGACGCCGGCGAGGTTGACCTTGATCTGCTCGTCGTCGCCCTCGCCCTCACCGGTGATGTTGTCGCCGGTGTGCTCGACGGAGCCGTCCGGGCTCTTCAGGTTGTTGAAGAACACGAAGTTGGCGTCACTGCTGACCTTGCCCTCCGCGTTCGTCAGGATGGCGCTGGCGTCGAGGTCGAAGTCGGTGCCGGTGGTGGTACGGACGTCCCAGCCCAGACCGATGATGACCGCGGTCAGGCCGGGCGCCTCCTTCGACAGCGAGACGTTGCCGCCCTTGCTGAGGCTGACTCCCACGAGTCCTCCCAAATGGTGTCCAGGGGCGGGGAGCCCCGTCGTGCGTCGGTATCGGATCAACGTGTCGATCCTAGTGACGGGTTCCCGTACCCTGCAGGGCTTGGGGCCGAAGAATCACAGGGTGTCGAGCGCCCTGACGTACTCGTTCAGGTCACGTGCGTCCGGCAGACCGTTGACGACGGTCCACTGGACGACGCCGTCCCTGTCGATGATGAAGGTGCCCCGCACGGCGCATCCCTTGTCCTCGTCGAAGACGCCGTACGCGCGCGAGACCTCGCCGTGCGGCCAGAAGTCCGACAGGAGCGGGTAGTCCAGGCCCTCCTGCTCGCCGAAGACTCGCAGGGTGTGGATGGAGTCGTTGGAGACGGCCAGCACCTGCGTGTCGCGGTCGGTGAAGCGGGGGAGCTCGTCGCGCAGGGCGCACAGCTCACCGGTGCACACGCCGGTGAACGCGAACGGGTAGAAGAGCAGCACCACGTTCTTCTCGCCGCGGAAGTCGGACAGCCGCACCGTGGCGCCGTGGTTGTCCTTGAGTGCGAAGTCCGGGGCCTTGGTGCCGACCTCGATCGCCATAGTCACACGCATCCCTTCCAGGGGGCCGTTCGGGTGACGACCAGCCTACGCAGGGATCCGCCCGAAGGCAGGACGGCCCCGCGCATGGGCGGGGCCCCCGCCGACGGCTGGTCGGCGGGGGCCCCGCACACGTTGCTGCGGGCAGCACGAGTACTGCCCTGAGGGAGAGAAGAAAAGCGGAGTTCAGCGCTTCGACTTGGCCGCCTTCGGCGTGGCCAGCCGGCTGCCGCTCCAGTCCTTGCCCACGCTGACGGTCTTGGTCTGGGACAGACCCGCGGTCGTCGCGGCTTCGGCGATGTCGCTCGCCTCGACGTAGCCGTCGCGGCCGGTCTTCGGCGTCAGCAGCAGGATCGTGCCGCCCTCTTCGATGTACGTGGTGGCGTCCACCAGCGCATCCGTCAGGTCGCCGTCCTCGTCGCGGAACCACAGCACCACGGCATCGGCGACGTCGTCGTACTCCTCATCCACGAGCTCGCTGCCGATGACTTCCTCAATGGCCTCGCGGAGCTCCTGGTCGACGTCGTCGTCGTAGCCGATCTCCTGGACCACCTGCTCGGGCTGGAACCCCAGCCTGGCGGCAGGGTTCGTCCTCTCCTCCGCGTGGTCCGCGGTCGCGCTCACGGGTTGCCTCCTGATCATGTTTCGTTAGGGGTCTTCCCCCCGCTCGTGTCAGGAGCTGGGAGAAGTCTTCAGCCACGCGCGTGCGCGAAGCATTGGCCGTAGTCCACACGGGCGGGACGGATCGCGCAAGTACCCGGCCGTCGAGACCGCCGAAACGGTGACGATCCCGGCCGTGTCGACGCAACTCCAGGCATGCAATCACAGGCACGCGTGACGCACACCACGCTCTTCTGCCCGGTTTGCGAATTAGGGACCCTCCGAGGGTACGGGAGTCGAATGGCTTTGCGGAACGCGTGCCGGGCTGGGCGTATCGTTGCGATTCGGCCCGACCCGCCCCGACCTGGCTGGACGAACGTGATGGTTACCCCTCGGTAGAGATGACGATCGCGTTCCCCGGGTCCACGATGGGGAACGGTGCAGACACCTGGAAACCCAGGGAAACATGGCCCTCTGACAGTGAAGGAACAGCGTGGCTTCCGGATCCGATCGCAACCCGATCATCATTGGCGGCCTTCCGAGTCAGGTACCTGACTTCGATCCCGAAGAGACCCAGGAGTGGCTCGACTCCCTCGACGCCGCCGTCGACGAGCGCGGCCGGGAGCGTGCCCGCTATCTGATGCTGCGGCTGATCGAGCGGGCCCGCGAGAAGCGCGTGGCCGTGCCGGAGATGCGCAGCACGGACTACGTCAACACGATCGCGACCAGGGACGAGCCGTTCTTCCCCGGCAAC
This sequence comes from Streptomyces sp. NPDC005551, assembly GCF_042871785.1. Lineage (NCBI taxonomy): Bacteria > Bacillati > Actinomycetota > Actinomycetes > Kitasatosporales > Streptomycetaceae > Streptomyces > Streptomyces sp. NPDC005551. The sequence goes on from NZ_JBIAJE010000002.1 coordinate 236,678, forward strand.
GAGGAGATCGAGCGCAAGGTCCTCAACGCGACCCGGTGGAACGCGGCCGTGATGGTGTCCAGGGCCCAGCGCCCGGGCATCGGCGTCGGCGGCCACATCGCGACCTTCGCCTCCTCCGCCTCCCTCTACGACGTCGGCTTCAACCACTTCTTCCGCGGCAAGGACGAGGGTGACGGCGGCGACCAGATCTTCTTCCAGGGGCACGCGTCGCCAGGCATCTACGCCCGCGCCTTCCTGCTCGACCGGCTGAGCGAGCAGCAGCTCGACGCGTTCCGGCAGGAGAAGTCGAAGGCGCCGTACGGGCTGTCGTCGTACCCGCACCCGCGGCTGATGCCGGACTTCTGGGAGTTCCCGACCGTGTCCATGGGCCTCGGCCCGCTCGGCGCGATCTTCCAGGCGCGGATGAACCGCTACATGGAGGCGCGCGGCGTCGCGGACACTTCCAAGTCGCACGTCTGGGCGTTCCTCGGGGACGGCGAGATGGACGAGCCGGAGTCGCTCGGCCAGCTGTCGATCGCTGCGCGCGAGGGCCTGGACAACCTGACGTTCGTCGTCAACTGCAACCTCCAGCGGCTCGACGGCCCCGTGCGCGGCAACGGCAAGATCATCCAGGAGCTGGAGTCGCAGTTCCGCGGCGCCGGCTGGAACGTGATCAAGCTGGTGTGGGACCGCACCTGGGACCCGCTGCTCGCGCAGGACCGCGACGGCGTGCTGGTCAACAAGCTGAACACCACGCCGGACGGCCAGTTCCAGACGTACGCCACCGAGACCGGCGCGTACATCCGCCGGCACTTCTTCGGCGACGACCACCGGCTGCGCGCCATGGTCGAGAGCATGACCGACGACCAGATCCTGCACCTGGGCCGCGGCGGGCACGACCACCGCAAGGTCTACGCGGCCTTCGCGGCGGCCAAGGCGCACAAGGGCCAGCCGACGGTGGTCCTCGCCCAGACGGTCAAGGGCTGGACGCTGGGGCCGAACTTCGAGGGCCGCAACGCCACGCACCAGATGAAGAAGCTGACGGTCGACGACCTCAAGGGCTTCCGCGACCGGCTGCACATCCCGATCTCCGACAAGGAGCTGGAGTCCGGCGCCCCGCCGTACTACCACCCGGGCCGGGACTCGGAGGAGATCCAGTACATGCACGACCGCCGCAAGGGCCTGGGCGGTTACGTCCCGACCCGCGTGGTGCGGTCGAAGCCGCTGCCGCTGCCCGAGGACAAGACGTACGCGAGTGTGAAGAAGGGCTCCGGTCAGCAGTCGATCGCCACGACCATGGCGTTCGTACGACTGCTGAAGGACCTCATGCGGGACAAGGAGATCGGCAAGCGTTTCGTGCTGATCGCCCCCGACGAGTACCGCACCTTCGGCATGGACTCGTTCTTCCCGAGTGCGAAGATCTACAACCCGCTCGGCCAGCAGTACGAGGCCGTCGACCGGGATCTGCTCCTCGCGTACAAGGAGTCGCCGACCGGTCAGATGCTGCACGACGGCATCTCCGAGGCGGGCTGCACGGCCTCGCTGATCGCCGCGGGTTCGGCGTACGCGACGCACGGCGAGCCGCTGATCCCGGTGTACGTCTTCTACTCGATGTTCGGTTTCCAGCGCACCGGTGACCAGTTCTGGCAGATGGCCGACCAGCTGGCGCGCGGGTTCGTGCTCGGCGCGACCGCCGGCCGCACGACCCTGACCGGTGAGGGTCTGCAGCACGCGGACGGCCACTCGCAGCTGCTCGCCTCGACCAACCCGGGCTGCGTCGCGTACGACCCGGCGTACGGTTTCGAGATCGCGCACATCGTGCAGGACGGTCTGCGCCGGATGTACGGCTCGACCGAGGAGCACCCGCACGGCGAGGACGTCTTCTACTACCTCACCGTCTACAACGAGCCGATCCAGCACCCGGCGGAGCCGGCGGACGTCGACGTCGACGGCATCCTCAAGGGCATCCACCGCTTCAGCGCGGGCACCGCGGGCTCGATCCCGGCGCAGATCATGGCGTCCGGCGTCGCCGTCCCGTGGGCCGTCGAGGCGCAGCGGATCCTCGCCGAGGAGTGGAACGTCCGGGCCGACGTCTGGTCGGCGACCTCCTGGAACGAGCTGCGCCGCGAGGCGATCGAGACGGAGCGGCACAACCTGCTGCACCCGGAGGAGGAGCAGCGCGTCCCGTACGTGACGCGGAAGCTGTCGGGCGCGGAGGGCCCCTTCGTGGCGGTCTCCGACTGGATGCGCTCGGTGCCGGACCAGATCGCCCGCTGGGTGCCGGGGACCTACCAGTCCCTGGGCGCGGACGGCTTCGGCTTCGCGGACACGCGCGGTGCGGCGCGGCGCTTCTTCCACATCGACGCGGAGTCGATCGTGGTCGCGGTGCTGACCGAGCTGGCGCGCGAGGGGAAGGTCGACCGGTCGGTGCTGAAGCAGGCGATCGACCGCTACCAGCTCCTCGACGTGACGGCGGCCGACCCCGGCGCGGCGGGCGGCGACGCGTAGGCGTCACGTCCGTCGGGTGTGCGTGAGCGGCTCCGCCGCGGGCGCGTGCGCCGGGGGTGAACCGGAAGGGCGGCGGGGCCTCGGCTCCGCCGCCCTTCCGGGTTTTCTACGATGCGGGGCATGACGGAAAAATCGGCGCAGGTCCGCTGGGAGCGGCGTACTCAGCGGCCCTTGCTCGCGCTCGCGCTGGCGTTCGCCCTCGCTTACGCCGTGCCGATCGTGGACAACAGCGTGAGCCACTCGATGGCGGTCACCTGCACGGTGGTGGAGTGGGTCGTGTGGGGCGCGTTCGCCGGCGACTATCTCGTCCGGCTCGCGCTGGCGCCGGACCGGCGGGGGTTCGTGCGCGGCCACTGGCTGGACCTCGGCGCGGTGATCCTGCCGATGTTCCAGCCGCTGCGGCTGGTGTCGACGTTGATGCTGGTGGGGCGGCGGGCGCGGATGGCGTCGCAGATCCGGCTGACCACGTACGTCGTGGGCACGGTCGTCGGATTGCTGATGTTCGGTTCGCTCGCCGTGCTGTCGGTGGAGCGGGACTCACCGCACGGGAACATCAGAACGCTGGGCGACGCGGTGTGGTGGTCGTTCACCACGATGACGACCGTGGGGTACGGGGATCACGCCCCGACCACCGGTCTGGGCCGCGTGCTCGCGGTCGGCCTGATGCTGTCCGGCATCGCGCTGCTCGGTGTGGTGACGGCGAACATCGCGGCGTGGTTCATCGCGCGCTTCGAGAAGGACGACGTGGAGGAGCGCCGGCAGACGGCCGCGATCGAGGCGCTCACGGAGGAGGTGCGGGCGCTGCGGGCCCAGGTCGCGGACCTGTCGGGGGCCGTCCGTCCGGCGCCCGTACCCGCCGAGCCGTCGCGTCCGGGGTAGGCGCGGGCGGGCGGGGCTTCCGCCTCACCGACGGCGCCCCATGGGCCAGGGGCCACGCCTCACCGACGGCGCCCCACGGGCCAGGGGCCACGCCTCACCGACGGCGCCCCGCGGCCCGGCGGTCAGAGCAGGCCGTTTCCGGCGCCTGCCGAGTCGACGAGCCAGATGAGGGCGAGGAGCGTCTCGATCGCGCCCAGCACGAGGGCGATCAGCGCCGTGACGGGACGGGGCCCGGTCCAGCTGCGCCCCATCGCCAGCCAGCCGCAGACCATCGCCACCGGGCCGAGGATGATCCCCAGCTGGAAGAACCCGACGATCGCGCAGACGACTCCGATGATGCCCAGCGTCGCGCGATCCGGCCCGGTCCGCGACCACGTCCGGCCACGTGAACGGGGGTGCCTGCGCGTGCCGTTTCCGAAGCCCGCCATCATCAACTCCTGAACTCCGAGGCCCTGCCGGCCAGTTCCGCTTCGATGTGCGGATACCCCCGTCGTCCCGCGGCAGACCTGCCGGTGCGCCGCCCCCCTCCGGCGGCGCACCGCGGCTTCCATCGCCCTCCATGTCGTGCGGAGGACGTGACCCACTGTGACCTGCGCCGCGCTCGGGCGGGGAGGGATCTTGAGCGTGGTCACCCGGACGGGTGAAAAAGGGGTGACGGGGCGGCCCTCGTCCGCTCCGTCACCCCTGAATCGTCGTCAGGACCCCGCCGGGTGTGCCCTAGATGTGTCCGGCTCCCGGGCCCGCCGCTTCCGCGTTGACGCCGCGCTTGGTGAGCAGCGCGACGAAGACGGCCACGAGCGCGACCCCGGCGGCGACGAGACACGCCAGGCTCATGCCGGAGATGAAGGTGTCGTGGGCGACGCTCGTGATCGCCTCGGCGATCCCGGCCGGTGTGCCCTTCGGCACCGGCGCGGCACCCTGCTGGACCGCCTGCGAGGCCTGGTCCAGCTGCGTCCCGGTGAGCGGCGGCAGCTTGGCGTCGGCCCAGTTGCCCGCGAGGTCGTTGTCGACCTTGGAGGCCATCACGGCTCCGAGGACCGCCGTACCGAGGCTGCCGCCGATCTGCATCGCCGCCTGCTGGAGGCCGCCGGCGACCCCCGAGAGCTCCATCGGCGCGTTGCCCACGATGACCTCGGTGGCACCGACCATGACCGGGGCGAGTCCGAGGCCGAGTCCGGCGAACCAGAGCGACATGACGGCGCTGCCGGTGTCCGTGTCCAGCGTGGACATGCCGTACATGGAGATCGCGGTGAGCGCCATGCCGCCCGCCAGCGGGAGGCGCGGACCGGTCCTGGTGATGAGCGCGCCGGCCAGCGGCGAGCCCACGATCATCATTCCGGTGAGCGGCAGCAGGTGCAGACCCGCGTCGACCGGGCTCATGCCGTGCACGTTCTGCAGGTAGAAGGTGACGAAGAACAGTCCGCCCAGGAAGGCGATGGCCATCAGGGCCATGAGCACCACGCCGGCCGACAGCGGCACGGAGCGGAAGAGGGCGAGGGGGACCAGCGGCTCGCGGACCTTGGTCTCCCAGAGCGCGAAGAGTGCGAAGCCGAGCACCGAGGCGCCGAGGAAGGTCCAGGTGAGGCCGTCGCCCCAGCCCCAGGCGGGTGCCTTGATGAGGGCCCATACCAGGCAGAACATGGCGCCCGAGAGCAGGGCTATGCCGAGGATGTCGAAGGAGCGCGGCGCGTTCTCGGCGCGGTGGTCGGTCAGGATGAGGGCGCCGAGGACCAGCGCGAGGACGCCGACCGGCACGTTGATGAAGAACACCGACTGCCAGCTGACGTGCTGCACGAGCAGACCGCCGAGGATAGGGCCGCCGGCGGTGGACGCGCCGATCACCATGCCCCAGATGCCGATGGCCATGTTCAGCTTCTCGGCCGGGAAGGTGGCCCGCAGCAGGCCGAGCGCGGCCGGCATCAGCAGCGCGCCGAACAGGCCCTGCAGGACACGGAAGGTGACCACCAGCGCGATGCTGTCGGACAGGCCGATGGCCCCGGACGCGGCGGCGAAGCCGACCACGCCGATCAGGAAGGTCTGCCGGTGCCCGAACCGGTCGCCGAGCTTGCCCGCGGTGATCAGGGTGACCGCGAGGGCGAGGAAGTACGCGTTGGTGATCCACTGGACGTCGGCGAAGCTGGCGCCGAGGTCCTTGGCGATGGCCGGGTTCGCGATGGCGACGATGGTGCCGTCCAGGGCGACCATCATGACGCCGATGGCGACACTGATCAGCGTCAGCCAGGGATGGCCACGCAACCCCTTCGCGGGGCTCGGTCCGGACGGGGTGGCCGGGGTCTTGTCGGCCGGGCCCGTCGCGTCGACGGTGGTCTGACTAGTCATACGATCGAGGTTAGTGACAGTCGCTGACAGTTGACAAACCATTTCATTAGTCGGTAACTGTCACGTCGCCCGGCGTACGCCCGGCACGGCGGCAGCACGGAACGGGGAACCCGATGGACACAGCGTCGCGACCGGGACTGCGCGAGCGCAAGAAGCGGCGCACCCGGGACGCGCTGCTGCGAGCCGCTCTCGAACTGTTCACCACCCAGGGGTACGAGCAAACGACGGTCGACGAGATCACCGAGGCCGTCGACGTCTCCCAGCGCACGTTCTTCCGCTACTTCGCCGGCAAGGAGGAGGCCGCCTTCGCCGTCCAGGAGATGACCGAGGCGCACTTCGTCGAGGCGCTGCGCGGACGGCCGCCCCAGGAGGCCCCGCTGGAGGCGCTGCGCCGGGCCGTACTGGAGGGCTGGGACACCATCGGCGAGGCGATCGCGCAGGTCGTCCCGCTCGAACTGCACATGCGGACCTTCCAGATGATCGAGTCGACACCCGCCCTGCTCGCCGCGCATCTGCGCCGGTCCGCCGAGGTGGAGGAGGAGCTCGCCCGGGTGATCGCGGCCCGGGAGGGTCTCGACGTGGACACGGACCCGCGGCCACGGGTCGCGGTGGCCGTGTTCGGCGGGGTGATGCGGGTGACCGGGCGGCAGTGGGGCGCAGGCGAGGACATCAGCGTCGAGGCGATCCGCGAGCTGACCGCCGCCTACCTCGACCAGCTGGAGCCCGCGCTGGCCCGGACCTGGCGCACGGGAAACGAGCCGGCGGAACCGGGACACACGCTCCGGGACGCGTGACGTACGCCTAACGCAACGTCACAATGCATCCCGGTACGGCGGATGCACGAATACGGAGGGTGAAGGTTTGATGCGGACCGGACCCCCCATGACCCGATTACCGCACGGGAAACGTGATCTGCGCCACTCGGCCAACGCGAGACACTCCCGTTCTCCTAGTGTGTCCTTCCAGTGACTTCCTTCGGCTCCTCCCCCCAACTCAACGCCTCGCGCGCACTGCTCGCGCTGGCCGTGGTGTTCGTGATGCTGGCGACCACCGGATGGACCGCCGTGCACAGCCACGGGGGGCGGTCGCCGCTCGAAGCGTCGCGCTCGAAGTGGGAGCACGGACGCCTGGACGGACACCGGTTGCCGGACCCCGACTCCGCGCCGGGCCGCCTCGCCCGCTTCTTCGCCTCGCTCGACGCCCACCAGCGCACCCGTCTCGCCCACCGCTATCCGCTGGCGGTCGGCAACATGAACGGCGCGCCCGTGCGGCTGCGTTACCGGGCCAACCGGCTCGCGCTCGGGCAGCAGCGCAGGGTCGAACGCACCCGCATGCGCGACAGCCGCCTCTCCTCCGCGGGACAGCAGCAGGCCGGCCGCCGCATGCACCGCTACGAGGCCCTGCTGAAGCGCAGGCGGCAGATCCTGGCCTTCGATCCCGGGGGCTCCGGCCGGATCGCGGAGGTCTTCGGCAACCTGAACCGAGCCGAGCGGATCTCGGTCGTCGTGCCCGGCGTCGACACCGACCTCCTCACCTTCCAGCGCACCTTCCGCAAGTACTCGGCGCCGGTCGGCATGGCGCGCGCCCTGTACCGGGCCGAGCGCGCGACGGCTCCGCGGACGCGTACCGCCGTCATCGCCTGGGCCGACTACACGGCACCGAGCGGACTCGGCATGGACGCCGCCACGGCCATGCGGGCCGAGGACGGCGCGGTCCGGCTGAACCGGCTGCTGCGCGCACTGCCCGGCGAGGCGCCGGTCGCGCTGTACTGCCACAGCTACGGCTCGGTGGTCTGCGGGATCGCCGCGCCCGAACTGCCCGGGCGGGTCGCCGACCTCGCCGTCGCGGGCAGCCCCGGCATGCGCGCCGAGAACGCCGGCCGGCTGGGCACCACCGCCCGGGTCTGGGCGATGCGCGACGCCGACGACTGGATCCGGGACGTGCCGCATCTGGAGGTCGGCGGGCTCGGACACGGCGCCGACCCGGTCTCCGCCGGCTTCGGGGCGCGGGTCCTCTCCGCGGACGGCGCGCAGGGACACGGCGGCTATTTCGAACCCGGCACCGGGAGCCTGCGCAACTTCGCCGAGATCGGCGTCGGCGCGTACCGCGCGGTGCGCTGCGCCAGCAAGGACGACGTGTGCAGGAAGGGTTTGTCCGCCGTGACGGCGGCCGGACGCGCGTAGCGAGCGAGAAACCGCGGTCCGTCCGGGGAGGCGACGCGGGGACACCCGCCGCATACGATGTGCCGCATGGGTGACGTACTGGCCGGATTTCATGCCGCCTGGGAGTTCGAGTCCGACTCCGTGCTCATCCGCTTCGAGCGGGGGATCCGTACGCCGAAGCTGTTCCAGGCGCTCGGCGAACGCCGGGTCCCCCTGGAAGCGCTCGCGGCCGTGACCCTCACTCCCGGGAAGCGGGGAACGGTGGTCCTGCACGCCGTGCCGAGACCGGGCGCCGATCCCCTGATGGCGGCGGCCGACGGTCAGCTGAAGGAAGCCTGCGACCCCTACCGGCTGGTGCTGCCCGCCGAGCGCGAGACGCTCGCCGAGTACTACGCGGACGAGCTGCGCGCACGGGTCACCGGTGACGGTTCTCCCGCCGAGCGCTTCCTCGTGGAGCCGCCCGAGGCGCCCCGGCACTTCAAGGCGTACGACGCGAAGGCGTCGTTCGACGGCGGGCAGGTGTCGTTCCGGTGGTTCTGGACCGGCGCCTCCTCCGCCAAGTGGAAGGCCGGCGACCAGAGTTTCCCGGTCGCCGCCCTCAGCGGGGTCGAGTGGCGCTCCCCCGAGATCTTCGAGGGCCACCTGCGGCTGCTGCACCGCGAGCCGGCCGCCCCGCAGCCCGCGCAGGCCGACCAGGATCCGGCGGCCGTCGTCTTCGGCCTCGGCTACGGTCCGGTGCACGAGTCGCTGCCGTTCGCGGCCTCGGTGCTGGCCGCCGTACGCGCCGCCGGGCCGCCGGCCCCGGTCGCGGTGTCCGCGCCCCACCGCGACCCCGCCGACATCGCCGACCGAATCCGTCACCTCGGAGAGCTGCACCGGTCGGGTCTGGTGACGGACGAGGAGTTCACGGCGAAGAAGGCGCAGCTGCTGGCGGAGCTGTAGGGCCCGCCCGCACGGGCCCGGGGCTCGCTACTCGCGGCCCGCGGACGTGAACGTCATGTCCGCGTAGCGGTCGCCGGACACCCGGGCGGCGATCGGCTCCAGCAGCGCGAGTTCCTCGTCGGTGAGGACGATGCGGGTGGCCGCCGCGTTCTCCTCGACGCGGGTGCGCTTGCGAGTGCCGGGGATCGGGACGACGGTCAGTCCGTGCACGGCGGCGCGCTGCTGCACCCAGGCCAGCGCGATCTGGGCCGGCGAGGCGCCGTGGGCGTCGGCCACGGCGCGCACCGGCTCCAGCAGCGCGGCGTTGGCTGCCGCGTTCTCGCCGGTGAAGCGGGGCTGGTGACGCCGGAAGTCGTCCGCGGTCAGGTCCTTCTCCGCGTTCGCGAAGGAGCCGGTGAGGAAGCCGCGGCCGAGCGGCGAGTACGGCACGAGGGCCACGCCCAGTTCCAGCGCCGCGGGGACCACACCCGCCTCTATGTCCCGGCTGAACAGCGACCACTCCGACTGCACGGCCGCGATCGGGTGCACGCCCTGCGCGGTGCGCAGTTCGCTTCCGGTGACCTCGCTCAGCCCGAGGTGCTTGACCTTGCCCTCGCGCACCAGCTCGGCCATGGTCCCGACGGACTCCTCGATCGGGACGCCGGGGTCGCGCCGGTGCATGTAGTAGAGGTCGATCACGTCGACGTCGAGGCGCTTGAGGCTGGCCTCCACCGCCTGGCGGATGTACGGCGTGTCGTTGCGGATGACCCGCTTCGTGGGCTCGTCCGGCGGGATCGACAGGGCGAACTTCGTCGCGATGACGACCTCGTCCCGGTGCGCCTTGAAGAACGGCGAGAGGAACTCCTCGTTGTCGCCCGCTCCGTAGGCGTCCGCGGTGTCGTAGAGCGTCACGCCCAGTTCCAGGGCGCGCTCCAGGGTGGCCCGCGCCTCACCGGCGTCCGTCGGACCGTACGCGAAGCTCATGCCCATGCAGCCGAGGCCCTGTACGCCGACCTCCGGGCCGCCGGTGCCGAGTTCCGCCTTCGCGATCCTGCTGTCCGTCATCGGGACCTCTCCGACGCCGGGGCACGCCCGGCGTCCGCATAGAAACTGATCTTGTGGTCGAGCACGGCGAGGGTGTCCTGGAGCTCGGCGATCCGCGCCCGTACGTCCCGGCGGGTCGCCTCCAGCAGCTCGAACCGCTCGCCGTAGGTGTGGTCGCCCGCGCGCACCAGCTCCGCGTACCGCACCATGTCGGCGACCGGCATGCCGGTCAGCCGCAGCTTCCCGACGAGGTTCAGCCAGTCCAGGTCGCGGTTGTTGTAGCGGCGCTGGCCGGTGTGCGAGCGGTCGATGTGGGACATCAGCCCGATCCGCTCGTACCAGCGCAGGGTGTGCGCGGTCAGGCCGGTGAAGGCGACGACCTCGCTGATCGTGTAGTTGTCCCGGCCGTCCGGGCGGGGGTGGCGCTCCGGCGCCGAGGCGCAGGCGTCCGTGCGGCTGCCGGCACCGGTGTCGGCCGTGGTCTCCATCACCGTCATGCCTCCACGCTAAAACCCTGGAGTGCACTTCAAGCAAGTGCGTTCCGCTCAAATTCCGGCGACGCCACGAGGCCGGGGCGGTTAGCGTGCGGATCATGAGTCTCGTACGCCGGGCCGTGCCCGAGGACGCCGGGGAGCTGCTCCGGCTGCGTCAGGTGATGATCGACTCGATGTCGGGGACCGGCGGTTCCACGCTGTGGCACACCGAGTCGCTGTCCACCCTGCGGCGCAGGCTGGCGGAGCCGGACGGGGGCTTCGCCGCCTTCGTCGTCGACCATCCGCGGCGGCCCGGGGCGCTCGCCGCGCTGGTCGCCGGGACGGTCGAGTACCGGATCGGGCGCGCGGGCAATCCGCACGGCGCGGTCGGCCATGTCTTCAGTGTCGCCACCGACCCGGACGCCCGGCTGCGCGGGTACGCGCGGGCGGGCATGGAGGCGCTGCTCGACTGGTTCCGCGGGCGGGGCGTCCCCCAGGTCGACCTGAACGCGTCCGCCGAGGCCGAGCCGCTGTACGCCTCGCTCGGCTTCGTGCGCAAGCCCGACCCCTCGATGCGGCTGGAGCTGCGCGGCGCTTAGTCTCGTGGGCATGTCCTTGCAGAGCCTGGCGCTGATCGAGAACTGGCCCGTTCCCACGGCCGCGGCGGCCGTCGTCCGCGCGGACGGCACGGTGCTCGGGGCGCACGGCCCCGGCGGGCGGCGTTTCGCGCTCGCCTCGGTCACCAAGCCGCTCGCCGCGTACGCCGTCCTCGTCGCGTACGAGGAGGGGGCGGTCGAGCTCGACGAGCCGGCCGGGCCGCAGGGCTCGACGGTCCGCCATCTCCTCGCGCACACCTCCGGGCTCGCCTTCGACGAGCACCGGGTGATGTCCGCGCCCGGGGAGCGGCGGCTGTACTCCAACGCCGGCTTCGAGGTGCTCGGGGACCACATCGCGAAGGCGACCGGGATCCCCTTCGCGGAGTATCTGCGCCAGGGGGTCCTGGAGCCGCTCGGCATGACCTCGACCACGCTCGACGGGTCTCCCGCGAAGGACGGGGTGTCCACGGTGGACGACCTCGTGCGGTTCGCGGCCGAGGTGCAGGCGCCACGGCTGCTCGATCCGCGGACCGTCGCGGAGGCCATGTCCGTCCAGTTCCCCGGCACGAAGGGTGTGCTGCCGGGGTACGGACACCAGAACCCGAACGACTGGGGGCTCGGGTTCGAGATCCGCGACTCCAAGTCGCCGCACTGGACGGGGGGTTCGTCCTCGGCGGGGACCTTCGGGCACTTCGGGCAGTCGGGTACGTTCCTGTGGGTCGACCCCGTCGCGGGGGTCGCGTGTGCGGCCCTCACGGACCGGGCGTTCGGGCCCTGGGCGGTCGAGGTGTGGCCGCCCTTCACCGACGCGGTGCTCGCGGAGCTTTCCGGCTGAGGCCCGTCGGGCGCGGGAGGGGCCGGTTCCCGGCCCCGTGCTCAGGCCGTCGTCATTTCCCAGATGAGGAGTTCCGCCGGGGAGCCCGCTATGGCTTCCAGGTCCTTCGCGTCGGTGAGGCGGGCCGCGTCGCCGGTCTCCAGCTCCAGCCCGTCCAGCCGGACCTCACCGCGCACGACGTGGACGTAGACGAACGGCGCGTCCGGGATCGCGGTGCGCTCGCTCGCGGTCAGGCGGCGCACGTGGAGCATGGCCCCGGCCTCGGGAACCGCGTACGGCGTGGAGTCCGCGATGCCGTGGACGATCTCGTAGGCGGGGTCGCCGCCCGGTTCCAGCGGGGCCAGCCACATCTGGACGAAGGTCAGCGGCGTCAGGCCGTCGTTGCGTTCCACGTGCCGGACACCGCCCGCCGAGCTGAGGCGCTGCACGTCGCCGGCGCGGACCCGCGACTCGTGTCCCGCGGAGTCGCGGTGCGTCAGTTCGCCCTCGATCACCCAGGTGACGATCTCGGTGTGGCTGTGCGGGTGTTCGTCGAAGCCGGCGCCGGGCGCGAGCCGTTCCTCGTTGCAGGCGATGAGCGGGCCGAAGCGGAGGTTGTCGGGGTCGTAGTGGGGGCCGAAGGAGAAGGCGTGCAGGGAGGAGATCCCGGCCGCCGGGTCCCCTCCGCGGTAGCGCTCGTCGGCGCGCCGTACGTCCATCACGAGCCCACGGTAGCCCCGCGGGGCCGGGGCACCGGGACCCGGCGCGGCGCACTCGCGTCCGGATGAGGCAGTCTTGTCCCGTGCCCGAACCCCAAACCAGCAACACCGAACCCGCAGCGCGCGCACCCCACACGCACTCCGCGACCCTGAGGCGGCTGGAGAAGTCGTCCGGGAGTCTCGCGGCGCAGGCCATCGCGCGCATGGACGAGACGCTGCCGTGGTACCGGGCCATGCCGCCGGAGAACCGGTCGTGGATCGGGCTGGTCGCCCAGGCGGGAATCGCCGCCTTCACCGAGTGGTTCCGGCGTCCCGAAGCACCCCAGGCCATCTCCACCGACGTCTTCGGCACCGCTCCCCGTGAGCTGACCCGGGCGATCACCCTGCGCCAGACCGTCGAGATGGTGCGGACCACCATCGAGGTGATGGAGAGCGCGATCGACGAGGTCGCGGCGCCCGGAGACGAATCCGTTCTGCGCGAGGCGCTCCTCGTCTACGCCCGGGAGATCGCCTTCGCCACCGCACAGGTGTACGCCCAGGCGGCGGAGGCCCGGGGCGCCTGGGACGCGCGGCTGGAGTCCCTCGTGGTCAACGCCGTGCTGTCCGGCGAGGCCGACGAGGGTGCCGTCTCCCGCGCCGCCGCGCTCGGCTGGAACTCGCCCGAACACGTCTGTGTGGTGCTGGGTACGGCGCCGGACGGCGACAGCGAGCTGACGGTCGAGGCGATACGGCGGGCGGCCCGGCACGCCAAGCTCCAGGTGCTCACCGGAGTGCTGGGCGACCGGCTCGTCGTGATCGCGGGCGGCAGCGACAACCCGCTCGCCGTCGCCAAGTCGCTGATCGGTCCGTACGCGGCGGGATCCGTCGTCGCGGGCCCGATCGTGCCCGACCTGCTGGCCGCGACCCGGTCCGCGCAGGCCGCGGCGGCCGGCCTGAAGGCCTGCTTCGCCTGGCAGGACGCCCCGCGGCCGGTCCTGGCGGACGATCTGCTGCCGGAGCGCGCGATGGCCGGGGATCCCTCGGCCCGCGAGCAGCTGGTGGAGGAGATCTACAGACCGCTGGAGGAGGCCGGATCCGCGCTCCTGGAAACGCTGAGCGTGTATCTGGAGCAGGCGAGCAGTCTCGAGGGCGCGGCCCGGATGCTCTTCGTGCATCCCAACACCGTGCGCTACCGGCTCCGACGTGTGACTGACGTCACCGGCTGGTCTCCCTCCGATGTACGCTCCGCCTTCACGCTGCGTATCGCCCTGATCCTGGGGCGTCTGGCCGATGGAGATCCTCAGGCCTAGGCTTTTGTCGGGGGTCCACAATTCCCCCTCCTGTTCTTCGTCCTTGTCCCCACGGGCGGCCGTGGCCGTCCACAAGAGAGAGTGTGAGAGTGCTCGTACTCGTCGCTCCCGGCCAGGGCGCCCAGACGCCCGGCTTCCTGACTCCTTGGCTCGACCTCCCCGGTGCCGCCGACCGCATCGCCGCGTGGTCGGACGCCATCGGGCTCGACCTCGCCCACTACGGCACGAAGGCCGACGCGGACGAGATCCGCGACACGGCGGTGGCGCAGCCCCTGCTCGTCGCGGCCGGACTGCTGTCCGCGTCCGCTCTCGGCGACGTGGCCCCCGGGGCCGTCGCGGGTCACAGCGTCGGTGAGATCACCGCCGCCGCGGTGGCCGGTGTGTTCGCGGAGACCGAGGCGCTCCGGCTCGTCCGCAAGCGGGGCCTGGCGATGGCCGAGGCCGCCGCCGTCACGCGGACCGGCATGTCCGCCCTGCTCGGCGGTGACCCGGAGACGACCGTGCCGCATCTGGAGAAGCTCGGTCTGACCCCGGCGAACATGAACGGCGCGGGCCAGATCGTCGCCGCCGGTACGCTGGAGCAGCTGGCCGCCCTGGAGGCCGACAAGCCCGAAGGCGTGCGCAAGGTGATCGCGCTGAAGGTCGCCGGCGCGTTCCACACGCACCACATGGCGCCCGCCGTCGACGTGCTCGCGAAGGCCGCCGCGGACCTGACCCCGGCCGACCCGAAGGTCACGTACGTGTCGAACAAGGACGGCCGGTCCGTCGCCACCGGTGACGAGGTCGTCGCGCGTCTCGTCGGCCAGGTCGCCAACCCGGTCCGCTGGGACCTGTGCATGGAGACCTTCAAGGAGTTCGGTGCGACCGCGCTGGTCGAGCTGTGCCCCGGCGGCACGCTCACCGGTCTGGCCAAGCGCGCGCTGCCCGGCGTCAGGACGCTGGCGCTGAAGACACCCGACGACCTCGACGCGGCTCGCGAGCTCATCGCCGAGCACAGCGCGGCCTAAGGAGCTCGGAGAGCATGTCGAAGATCAAGGCAAGAAAGGGCGCACCGTACGCACGGATCCTCGGCGTGGGCGGCTACCGTCCGGTGCGGGTCGTGCCCAACGAGGTGATCCTCGAGACGATCGACTCGTCCGACGAATGGATCCGCTCGCGCTCCGGCATCGAGACCCGGCACTGGGCCTCCGACGAGGAGACCGTCGCCGCGATGTCGATCGAGGCGTCCGGCAAGGCGATCGCGGACGCGGGGATCTCCGCCGCGCAGATCGGCGCCGTGGTGGTCTCCACCGTCTCGCACTTCAGCCAGACCCCGGCCATCGCGACCGAGATCGCCGACAAGCTGGGCACGGCGAAGGCGGCGGCCTTCGACATCTCGGCGGGCTGCGCGGGTTTCGGCTACGGGCTCACCCTGGCCAAGGGCATGATCGTCGAGGGTTCCGCGGAGTACGTGCTGGTCATCGGCGTGGAGCGGCTGTCCGACCTGACCGACCTGGAGGACCGCGCGACGGCCTTCCTGTTCGGTGACGGCGCGGGCGCGGTCGTCGTGGGCCCGTCCGAGGAGCCGCACATCGGCCCCACCGTCTGGGGTTCCGAGGGCGACAAGGCCGGCACGATCAAGCAGACCGTGCCCTGGGACCGCTTCCACACGGGAGACGTGTCCAGCCTGCCGCTCGACTCCAAGGGCGAGATCAAGTTCCCCGCCATCACGCAGGAGGGCCAGGCGGTGTTCCGCTGGGCCGTGTTCGAGATGGCGAAGGTCGCCCAGCAGGCGCTGGACGCGGCCGGGATCGCCCCGGACGACCTGGACGTGTTCATTCCGCACCAGGCCAACGAGCGGATCATCGACTCGATGGTGAAGACCCTCAAACTGCCGGCGCACGTCACGGTCGCCCGTGACGTACGCACCACCGGCAACACGTCGGCCGCCTCCATTCCGCTCGCTATGGAGCGGCTTCTGGCGACCGGCGAGGCGAAGAGCGGCGACACCGCGCTCGTCATCGGCTTCGGGGCGGGTCTGGTCTACGCCGCCACGGTCGTTACCCTCCCCTAGGTACACCGTCCGGATCGTCTCCGGCCGGAGTACCGCCACACCCTCTGGATACATACCGAAGGAGCGCCTGACATGGCCGCCACTCTGGAAGAGATCGTCGAAGGTCTCGCCGAGATCGTGAACGAGATCGCCGGGATCCCCACCGAGGACGTCCAGCTGGACAAGTCCTTCACCGACGACCTGGACGTCGACTCGCTGTCCATGGTCGAGGTCGTCGTCGCCGCCGAAGAGCGTTTCGACGTCAAGATCCCCGACGACGACGTCAAGAACCTGAAGACCGTCGGTGACGCCGCCGACTACATCCTGAAGCACCAGGCCTGATCACCCGGTCCCCTGGGCTGACTGCCCCGCCACCCGGCGGTGGCGCCGCTGAATCCTCGTATCCGTTGGAGAAAGAATTCCCGTGAGCCCGACCAATCGCACCGTGGTCGTCACCGGTATCGGCGCAACCACACCGCTGGGTGGCGACGCAGCCTCGACCTGGGAGGGCCTCGTCGCCGGACGTTCCGGCGTCGGCCCCCTGGAGCAGGAGTGGGCCGCCGACCAGGCGGTTCGCATCGCCGCGCAGATCGCCGTGGAACCGGGCGAGGTCATCCCCCGCCCGCAGGCCCGCCGTCTCGACCGCTCGGCGCAGTTCGCGCTGATCGCGGCCAAGGAGGCCTGGGCCGACGCGGGCTTCACCGGCAAGGCCGGCGACGACACCGCCGTCGACCCCGACCGGCTGGGCGCGGTCATCGCCTCCGGCATCGGTGGCGTGACCACCCTGCTCGATCAGTACGACGTGCTCAAGGAGAAGGGCGTCCGCCGCGTCTCCCCGCACACCGTCCCCATGCTGATGCCCAACGGGCCGTCCGCCAACGTGGGCCTCGCCGTGGGCGCCCGCGCCGGCGTGCACACCCCGGTCTCCGCCTGTGCGTCGGGCGCCGAGGCGATCGGCTACGCGATCGAGATGATCCGTACCGGCCGTGCCGACGTCGTCGTCGCCGGCGGCACCGAGGCGGCCATCCACCCGCTGCCCATCGCCGCCTTCGGCAACATGATGGCGATGTCCAAGAACAACGACGACCCGCAGGGCGCCTCGCGTCCCTACGACGTCGGCCGCGACGGCTTCGTCCTCGGCGAGGGCGCCGGCGTCCTCGTCCTGGAGTCGGCCGAGCACGCCGCCGCGCGCGGCGCCCGGGTGTACGCGGAAGCGGTCGGCCAGGGCATCTCGGCCGACGCCCACGACATCGTGCAGCCGGAGCCCGAGGGCCGCGGCATCTCGCACGCCCTGCAGAACCTGCTCGACAACACCGACCTGGACCCGGCGGAGATCGTGCACGTCAACGCGCACGCCACCTCCACGCCTGCCGGTGACGTGGCCGAACTGAAGGCGCTGCGCAAGGTGTTCGGCGACGACGCCGACCACATGGCGGTCTCCGCGACCAAGTCGATGACCGGGCACCTGCTCGGCGGCGCCGGCGGCGTCGAGTCCGTCGCCTCGGTCCTCGCCCTGTACCACCGGATCGCCCCGCCGACCATCAACGTGGAGAACCTCGACCCGGAGGCCGAGGCCAACGCCGACATCGTCCGGGGCGAGGCGCGCAAGCTCCCCGTCGAGGGCCGTATCGCCGCGCTGAACGACTCGTTCGGCTTCGGCGGCCACAACGTGGTGCTGGCGTTCCGGACCGTCTAGAACAGGCCGTACGGCGTCTGGAACAGGCCGTACGGGTCACACACGGGAGGGGCCCCCGCCTTGGGCGGGGGCCCCTCCCGTGTCCGTGACGGTGTCAGACGACCTGGTGGAGCCAGCGGACGGGGGCGCCCTCGCCGGCGTACCGGAAGGGCTCCAGCTCGTCGTCCCAGGGCTTGCCGAGGAGCTTGGCGAGTTCGCCCTCCAGCTCGGTCTCGCCGCGCTGGGAGCGGACCAGCGCGGCGCGCAGCCGGTCCTCGGGGATCAGGATGTCGCCGTGGATGCCGGTGACGGCGTGGAAGATGCCCAGGTCGGGGGTGCAGCTGTAGCGCTCGCCCTCGGCGGTGGGGCAGGGCTCGGCGGTGACCTCGAAGCGCAGCAGATGCCAGCCGCGCAGCGCGGAGGCGAGCTGGGAGGCGGTGCCCGGCTCGCCCTTCCAGGAGAACTCGGACCGCCAGGTGCCGGGCGCCGCCGGCTGCCGGATCCAGTCGAGGCTGACGCGCGTACCGAGCACGCCCGCGACTGCCCACTCGACGTGCGGGCACAGCGCGCGCGGCGCGGAGTGCACGTACAGAACTCCACGTGTCGTCACCGGGACCTCCGGGCAGAGCGGGACATCTTGTAACTTGGCGGAACGGCAGTGGCAGGGCGGCCACGGGGCGAGGCTACCGTGCGGCGGCGCAAGGAGTGTGACGTACCGTCGGTCCCAGCGCGGAGAAACACCGAGGTTTCACCCGCCGGGACGCGTGCCGCTGTCCCGGCCGCGCGGTCACGCACCGCCCGGGGCGGGGCACGGCCGCTCACGCGCACGCCGTGCCGACCGAGGGATGCACGACGAACGAGGGGAACTGGGGATGCGCGAGCGAAGCCACCGTTCACGGGCCGTCCTCGCCGTCGCGGCGGCGGCCGTCCTGGCCGTCGCGGGCTGCGACGCCTCCGGTGGCGACGCGGCGGCCCCCGGAGGTGCCTCCGCGAAGGGCCGCCCGTCCCCGAAGCCGACGCCCGCGTGGGACCGCAGCCCGGCGTCCCTGGTCGCGGTGGGCGACTCCATCACGCGCGGCTTCGACGCCTGTTCGGTGCTGTCCGACTGCCCGGAGGTGTCGTGGGCGACCGGCAGCGACGCCCGGGTGAACAGCCTCGCGGTACGGCTGCTGGGCAGGGCCGGGGCCGCCGACCGGAGCTGGAACTATGCGGTGACCGGAGCGCGGATGGCGGACCTGCCTGCGCAGATGGTCCGGGCGGCGGAGCGGAAGCCGGAGCTGGTGACGGTGATGGCGGGCGCCAACGACGCCTGCCGCGCGAGCGTCTCGGCGATGACGCCGGTGGCGGACTTCCGGGCCGGGTTCCAGGACGCGATCCGGACGCTGCGCGCGTCCCTGCCCAAGGCCCAGGTGTACGTGTCGAGCGTGCCGGACCTGAAGCGGCTGTGGTCCCAGGGCCGCGGCAACGCGCTGGGCAAACAGGTCTGGAAGCTGGGCATCTGCCCCTCGATGCTGGGGGACGCGGACGCCCTGGACGCGGCCGCGACCCAGCGGCGCGCCAAGGTCCAGAACCGGGTGGAGGCCTACAACACGGTCCTGGAGGAGGTCTGCGCCAAGGACCGGCGGTGCCGCTTCGACGGGGGCGCGGTCTTCGACTACCGCTTCGGTACGGCGCAGTTGAGCCGCTGGGACTGGTTCCACCCGAGCCGCGACGGCCAGGCGCGGATCGCGGAGATCGCGTACCGGACGGTGACGGCGAGGAAGCCGGCCGCGTGACGGACGGGGTACGGGGGCGGGTGCCCGGCTCGTTCGCGGCGTAGGGTCTCGATCATGCCTAGCGAACTCTTCGGCACCCTCCCCGACGGCACCCCGGTCCACCGCTGGACGCTGGAGCGCTCGGGAGTGCGGGTGCGCGTCCTGACGTACGGCGGAATCGTGCAGTCGGCCGAGGTCCCGGACCGGGACGGGCGGACCGTGGACGTGGTCCTGGGGTTCCCGGAACTCGACGGCTACGTGGCCCACCCGGAGCCCTACTTCGGGGCGCTGGTCGGGCGGTACGCGAACCGGATCGCGGGCGGCAGCTTCCCGCTCGACGGGCGGACCCACCGACTGGCGCGGAACAACGGGCCCAACTCGCTGCACGGCGGTGAGCACGGCTTCGACAAGCGGGTGTGGGACGCGCGGGCGGTGGCGCACGGGGTGCGCCTGTCGCGGGTGAGCCCGGACGGCGAGGAGGGCTTCCCCGGCCGTCTCGAGGTGTCGGCGACCTGCACGCTGGACGAGGACGGCGCGCTGCGGATCGCCTACGAGGCGGTCACGGACGCCCCGACCGTGGTGAACCTGACGAACCACACGTACTGGAACCTGACCGGTTCGGGGAACGCCGGCGGGCACGAACTGCGTCTGGACGCCTCGCGGTTGACGCCGGTGGACGCGGACCTGATCCCGACCGGGGAGTTCGCGCCGGTCGACGGGACGCGCTTCGACTTCCGTGCGGCGCGCAAGGTCGGCGCCGGCTACGACCACAACTACGTGCTCGACAAGGGCGAGAGCGAGACGCCGGTGGAGGTGGCCGAGCTGTACGACCCGTTGTCCGGGCGGCTGTTGTCCGTGGCGACCACGGAGCCCGGGCTCCAGCTCTACACGGCGGACCACCTCGACGCCTCGCTGCCGTTCGCACCGGGCGACGGCATCGCGCTGGAGACCCAGCACTTCCCGGACTCCCCCAACCGGCCCGAGTTCCCCAGCACGGAGCTGCGGCCGGGCGAGGTGTACCGGTCGGAGACGGTGTACCGGTTCTCGGTGCGGGACTAGGGCCTGTCTGACAATTCCCGTCTGCCTCGCGACGCCATGCACGCCCTCTCGCCGCACCGGGCGCAGACCCAAGTACGTCCAGTACGAGGCTCTACGCCCGGCACGCCGAGAGCACGCACCTGACGCCGCGAGGCCGCCCTCCGGGCGACGACGGGAATTGTCAGACAGGCCCTAGGAAAGCGGGCGGTGCCGGGGCGAGTGTCGTCCCGGCACCGCGCACGGGTCACTCCTCGTCGCGCAGCCGGGCCGCGAGCGAGCTCAGCGGCTCGCTCTCGGCGGTGTGCCCGAGGGCGGTCAGCCGGGACACCGCCGCGTCGAGGCGGGCGAGAGCGGGAGCGGTGCGCTCCAGGTAGATGCCCTCCACGGCACCCGCGAGGCGGACGCACTCGGCCCACTCGCCGGCCCGGTCCTGCTCGGCGCCCGGCTCGCCGACCAGGGCGAGAGCGCGCTCCAGGGCGGCCAGGGCGTCCTCGTACGCACCGGCGTAGGCGTTGACCCGGCCGTGTTCGTAGGCCAGGGCGCTGTCCAGGGAGCGGCCGTGAGCCTCGTACCCGGCGGCGCGGGCCTCGTCGGCGACGCGGCCGGCGTCGGCGAGCAGGGCGAGGGCGCCGGCCAGGCCGTCGGGGCCCTGCTGCTGCGCCTGGTGGCGGGCGAGTTCGCGCAGGCAGTTGCTGAGCTGCTCGTGACGCGGGTCCCTGGCGTGGGCGGCGAGTGCCTGGTCCATGGCCTCGCGGGCGCGTCCGAACTCCCCGGACTCGCCGAGCAGGACGGCCGTCTCGGCGGCGATCATGGCGTGGCTGCCCGGGTCGTCGTCCCAGGTGGCCGACTCCGCCGCGAGGGCGACGAACTCCGCCGTGGCGGCCTTGAGGTCCTCCCCCATGTGCAGCGCGCGGGCGCGGGTCAGCCGCAGCTGGGCGACGAGCCGGTCGTCCAGCTCGCCGGCGGTGACGTCCGGTTCGGCCAGCAGGGAGTCGAGCAGGGCGATGCAGTCCTCGACCCGGCCGAGGTCGAGGCTGAGCTGGGCCGCGTTGCTGTAGGTGCAGAACGCCTCGGTCCGGCTGCCGCCGCGAAGGTCGAGCTCCGCGGAGCGCGTCAGGTGCCGCAGCGCCTCGTCGGGACGGCCGAGGTGCATGAGGACCTCGGCCAGATCCGCGTGGAGGCGGGCGGTGCCGGCCACGTCGGCGGGCCAGTCGGCGGCCAGTCGCAGGCCCTCGGCCAGGTCGTCGTGCGCCGCCCGCGGGTCCTGGAGGCCGAGCCGGAGCCGGCCGCGCAGGGCGAGCGTGCGGGGCAGGTGCCAGGCGGGGCCGTGGTCCCTCAGCCGGTGCAGGAGGGCGTCGAGTGCGGTGACGGCGGCGGGCAGGTCGCCGCGGATCGCGTGGGTGCTGGCCCGCAGCATCTGCGCTCCGGAGATCTGCGCGGTGATGTCGTGCCGGGCGGCGAACGTCTCCAGCAGGTCCACCTCGGCGTGGACCGGCGCGACGTGCTCCTCCTGCCCCGACGCCTGCAGCCGCAGGCCGAGTGCGGTCGCCCGCAGCCGCAGCAGCCGGGCCTCCTGGTGCGGGGCGAGGCCGGCCGTCTCCTCGTGCAGGCGGACCAGGGACGCGTGGGCGGCGGTCAGCGCCGCGGCCTTGCCCCCGGCCGCGTCGTCGTTCTCCGCGGGGAGTTCGGCGGCGGCGAGCAGGGCGCAGGCGCGGGCGAGCGCCGCGTGGCCCGGCTGCCCGGCGTCCTCGTACAGTCCCGCGGCCTCCTCGTGCAGGGCGACGGAGACGGTGAAGTCGTCCTTGTTGCCCGCCCGGTTCGCCTCGTCGGCGAGCAGGTCCGCGCGCAGCCGTACCAGCGGGCCCACCGCGGGGTCCTCGGGGTGGGTGTAGTCGCGGGCGGCCGCGAGCGTGCGCAGCCGGGCCCAGCAGGTCTGTGCGTCGGGGTGCCCCTGCTCGTCCAGCGCCCGTGCCC
Organism: Streptomyces sp. NPDC005551; assembly: GCF_042871785.1. Lineage (NCBI taxonomy): Bacteria > Bacillati > Actinomycetota > Actinomycetes > Kitasatosporales > Streptomycetaceae > Streptomyces > Streptomyces sp. NPDC005551. Next base: position 258,875 of record NZ_JBIAJE010000002.1, read on the forward strand.
GGAGGATGAGTTCGGGCAGCGACTCGGGGATCTCCGCGACCGGGCGGGCGGGGGGCGCGGCGGCGGGGGCGGCCACCTCGTCGAGGCTGCGGGTGCGCAGGGTCAGTTCCAGTGCGTCCAGCAGCGGGGCGCGGTCGAGGCGGGCCCGGCGGCGGTCGGTGTGGGCGGTGGTGCCGTTGCGGGCGTCGAAGCGGGCGGCGAGGTCGTCGGCGCGCCCGCGGACCTCGGCGCGCAGGCCGGTCACGGTCCAGGTGCGGCCCGCGTAGCCGGCGGCGGGCAGCTCGCCGTGGCCGAGGAGTTCGACGCGCTGGAGGAGGACCTCGACGCCGGTGAGGAAGTCGAACAGCTCCAGCGGCGAGTCCACCTCGTCGAACAGGTTCCGGTTCTCGGCGAGGAGTTCGAGGCCCCGTGCCTCGTTGCCGGTCAGCGCGCAGAACTCCAGGTGCCGGCCGATCTCGGCGGACATCGAGGGGTTGCGGCGGCAGCTGCGGTAGCCGGCGACGTGCAGGGCGACGGCCCGTTCGGTGCGGCCGGTGCGCAGCAGGGGCAGCAGGGCGTACGAGACGGAGCGGGCAGGCTCCTCCTGGCAGGATTCCTTTCCGTCGAGGACGGGCTCCCAGGTGCGCAGCGCGCGTTCGTCGTCGCCCGCCTGGAGGTGGTACCGGGCACGGTCGCAGATCTCGCAGGCCTCGCAGTCGCTGAGCCTGGAGCGGGCGCGGGCCGCCCACAGTTCGTAGGCGGGGGTGACGTCCTCGCCGAGGTGCGCGGCGAGCAGGTACGCCTGTCCGTAGTAGGGCTGGAGGTCGAGGCCGGCCTTCTCGTACCGGTGGCGCATCTCCGTCAGCCACTGGCGCAGGCCGGCCAGCGGTATCTCGGGCAGCGCGCGCAGGGCGCCGGCCACCCACTTGAACCGCCAGAACAGCAGGTGGCGCAGGCGTTCGTCGAAGACGTCGGGCTGCTCGTCGAAGAGGGTGAGCAGGCGGGCGAAGACGACGGGCGACTTGCGTGGTTCGGAGCCGTAGGTGTACGCCTCCTGGAGTTCGAGGAGTGCCCGGACGAGCGCGAGGGGATCCTCGAACTGTTCGGCCGCTTCGACGAGTTCCTCGGCGGTGACGGTGCGGGTACGGCCGTAGGGGCGCCGGTCGTTGTCCTGGAGCGCCTGGTACAGCTCGTCGGTGTTCCGGGGGTGTGTGGTGGTCGGCATCGTCAGCTGTCCTTGCGGAGGGCGTGGGCGAGGAGGTCGAGGAAGGAGCGGTTGATCAGGCTCGATTCGGCGGGCCTGAGGGGGCGCCGGGACAGCAGTGCGGCCTGGCCGTAGAGGGCTTCGGCGCTGGTGCGGGCCAGCTCGGGCTCGTCGATGGTGACGGCGGTGCGGACCAGCGGGTTGAGCTGGTTGAGGATCAGCTGGGCGCGCGGGGCCTCCTGGCGCAGGGCGCCGAGGATGTCGCCCCACAGGCCGCCGTCCTGCTCGCGGGCGAGCCGGGAGCGGGTGCGTTCGTGCCGGGCCTCGCGGCTGTCGACGAGGAGGGCGGGGGCGGAGGCCGGCTGGAAGGTGCGCAGCGCGACGTCGCAGTCGAAGACGGTGAGGGCGTCGCGGGCCAGGGCGAGGTAGGCCGCGGCGGCCAGTTCCGTCTCCCGGTCGACGGGGTCGAGGTGGGCGGTGAGGGTCGCCGGGTCGAGGTCGGCGACGCTGGCCTCGGGCCTGATCTCGGGGAGCCGGTGGACGAGTTCGCGGTCGTAGGTGTAGCCGCCGTTGACGACGCCGAGTCCGGCCGCCGAGGCGATCGCGGCGACCTGGCGGAACTCCTCCACGCTCGACGTCACGAGCACGGTGCGGTGGGTGCGCGCGAACTCGTCGAGGGTGGCGTGCCCGTCGGTGGTCTCGAACGGCAGCCAGGGCAGCAGCATCCGCAGGATCTCGTCGTCGTGCACCGCGAGCGACTTCACGGCGAGGTGGTGGACCTGGAGGAAGCGGGCGAGCAGGTCCGGGTCGTTGGCGGCGGCCCGGGCGATCCACGCGCGCAGCCGCTCGGCGAGGGCGTCACGGACGGCGGCCAGGGTGTCGTCCTCGTACAGGGACTCGCGGGACGCCGTCGGGCGCAGGCTCTCGGCGTCGACGACGCAGCGCACGAAGAACGCCCACTCGGGCAGGATCTCCTCGGCCTGTTCGGACAGCAGCATGCCCTTGACGTGCACGCGGTGGCCGTGGCGGCGTCCGGCGGGCACCGCCTCGGGCAGGACGCAGGCGATGCCCTTCAGACCCACGGCCGGCAGGTCCAGCTCGATGGTGTCCAGCGGGGCGAAGCCGAGGACCTCCTCGCCGTACGCGGCCAGCGCGCGGGCGCGGGCGCCCGGTGTGGGATGCCTGCTCACCCAGGGCGCGGGCTCGGGGTTGACCCGGGCGGGCGGGCCGCCGGTGCCGTCCTCGAAGGTCACCGGGTGGCGCAGCAGCGACCCGAAGTGCCGGGCCAGCGACTGCACCTGCGTCGGCCGGGTCCACTCGCCCGCGTCGGCGCGGGGTGTCAGCGTGACCGTGGTGCCGGGCCGGGGGCGGGCGGAGGCGGGCAGGGTGCGGACGGTGTAGCTGCCGTCGCCGCGTCCCCGCCACTCCACGGTGACCGCGTCCGGCGTGCGGGCGGAGCGGCTCAGGACGTGGATCTCGTCCGCCACCAGGAAGCAGGAGAGCAGGCCGATGCCGAACTGGCCGATGAAGTCGCCGCGTTGCTCGGCGATCAGGTCGGTGCGCTTGCTGCTGCGGCCGATGGTGGCGAGGAAGGTGTGCACGTCGGCCTCGGTGAGTCCGACGCCGTCGTCCTCGACGCGTACCGCCGAGCCGTCGGCGTACAGGCGGATGCCGAAGGCGTCGGTGCCCGCGTCCGGTTCGAGGCGGTGCCGGGCGGTCAGCGCGTCCACCGCGTTCTGCATGAGTTCGCGCAGGTAGACGCGGGGGCTGGAGTAGAGGTGGTGGGAGAGGAGGTCGACGAGGCCGCGCAGATCCACCTGGAAGGTGCGGTCGGCGCCGGCCGGGTTCGCGGCGGTGTCGGGCAGAGTCATCGGGCAGTCCGGTCTGGGAGGGGTGACGGAGGGCGGGGCCCGGTCCCGGCGTGCGCTCGGGCACGGCGGGGGCGGGCGGGCCGGGACGGGGGGCGCGCGGGCACGGCGGCGACGGCGGGACCGTGGTCCGCCGTCCGCTCGGGCGCGTGGCGGGGGCGGTGCCGGCGCGGGGTCGGGCACGCGGCGACGGGCGGGCCCGGTCGGCGTGCGCTCCGGCGCGGCGGCCGGGTCCTGTGGGCGCTCAGGCGCGGCGGTGGCGGCGGGCGAACTGCTTCTCGGGGTCCGCGAAGTAGGTCCACGGCCAGGTGGTGTAGGCGCCGTCGAGTGCCTGGAAGACGCGCCGTACGGTGTGGCGCTCGCCGGCCAGCGACAGGGCCATGGCGAACATGTTGAAGTCGTGCTGCCAGCCGGGGCGGCGCGCGTACGCCGGGTGCAGGATGCTGTGGTCGGCCGCGTTCCGCAGCTCGGCCTGGATCTCGGCGGTCTCGAGGCAGTCCCCGCGGTCGGACTCGACCCAGTCCTCGATGTGCGCCATGGCGATCACGCAGCCGAGCCGGTGTCCCTGCGGGGTGCGGGTGAGCGCGTCGCGGGCGAACGCCAGTGCCTGGCCCGGCTCGCCGCCCCAGCGGGGCTGCAACTGCGACACCCACTCGACGTGGACGTCCAGGTCCAGCGGGTCGCGGCGCAGGGCGGCGTCGAGCCGGGCCTCGTTGACGGCGGATCCCAGTGACATGCCGCGGCCGGAGGTGAGCAGGCGGCGCCACGGCGTGACCCATTCGGGCCGCAGTTCGGCGGCCTCCAGCAGCTGTTCCTCGGCGATGCGGAGCCGCTCGTGGAAGACGCGCCACTGCTCCCGCGTGACGTTCACGGCGCGCTCGGCGGTGCGTGCCTCCCAGCCCCAGCTGACGTGGCGCGTCCCGGATATCAGCAGCGCCGTCGCCCGGTGCTCCTTGTCCTCCTCGACCGCCCGCCCGATCCAGTCCTGCACCCCGTCCAGGTCGGCCAGTTCGCCGAGGACCTGGTGGTCGCGGCCGAGGTCGAAGGGGACCGATGCCGCCTTGACCGCCTCCCAGTCACCGGCGTCCGCCGCCTCGACCAGGGCGAGGACCCGGGTGTCCCCGAGCGCGCGCAGCTTGTACATCCCGTTCTTCTGCCTGCGCGAGGCGGGAATCGCGTACGGATCCGCCGCCGGTCTCTCCGTCTCCCTGCCGAACAGCTTGCCCAACATGCCGTGTCCTCCCCTGGTCCCGCGTGATCGTCCGGTGCAGCATAGGCGGCCCCACCGACACCGCTTCCACAGGGTTTTCACCGGCCGTCCACGCTTCGGGACCCGTCCTCGCGCCGCGGACGCACGGCACGTGACGAGCCCCGGCCCGGCCGTCAGGTTCCGGGCCGGGGCTGCTGAGGGGCGTCCCGCGGTCACGCCTCGACGATCGTGCGCATCCGGCGGCCGGTGAGGGAACGGCCTGCCTGAACCCCGTACGAACCCTTCACAGGACGCGACGGGCCGGCGGCCTCGCCCACCGGGGCCACGCACCATGGCGTGCGTCCCGTGCGTCACGCGATACTGCGGCCGTTCGGAGCACCCCACGGCGACGGAAGGCACGAACTCCCTTGACTCACGCACGTGTGCGCATCGGTGTACTCGCACTGGCCCTGGTGGCGGGGCTCGCGGCCACGCCGGCCGCGACGGCGGCCGCGCCCGGCCAGGCGGCGGAGGCCTCCACGGTCGAGGAGCAGCGGCTCGACAGGGCGGCGCCCCAGGAGATCCTGCGGCGGTCCGGATTCGACACGGTGGCCCCGCGGTTCGGCCGGTCGCTCGACGCGGCGCGCTCGTACGCGCAGGCCGAGCGCCTCGTCGTACGGCAGGGCGGGCAGTTGTGGCGGCGGGCCGTGGACCGGGCCCAGGGACGCGGCCCCGCGGGCGGCGACCTGAGCCGCGACGACGACCGCCCGCTGTACTGGGCACGGCTCGGGATGACCCGCGAGGTGCGCACCTGGGAGCCGCGGTTCGCACTCACGGACGGCCAACGGCGTGCGCTGCTCGCCAGGCTGGAGGAAGGCTCACGCGGGCAGAACGCGCTCCGCTACCCGCACGGCCGGGGCGTGAAGCGGATCCTGCTCACCGGGTTCGACCCGTTCACGCTGGACCGTGACGTCCGGATTTCCAATCCCTCGGGCGCGAGCGCGCTCGCCCTGGACGGGACGACGATCCGGACCGCCCGCGGCCCGGCCCGCGTCGAGACGGCGGTCTTCCCCGTCCGCTGGCAGGACTTCGCCGACGGGACGGTGGAGCGGACACTGCGCCGGCGGCTCGGCCGCGTGGACCTGTTCACGACGGTCAGCCAGGGCCGGGTGGGGCGGTTCGACGTGGAGCGGACCAACGGGGCCTGGCGGGGCGGTTTCCCCGACAACGAGAACGTGTCGCGCACCGGGACCGTCCCGGTCGCCGACCCGGCCTCGCAGCCGCAGTGGACGTCGACGACGCTGCCGTACCGGGCGATCGTGGCCGCGGACACCGGACGCTTCCCGGTGTACGACAACACCGCGGTGACGGAGATACCGGCGGGCGGCACGGAGCCGGTCGTGCGGCCGGGCGGTCCGACGCCGGGCTCGGCGGCCCGGGCCGGCGGCGGCGGCGACTACCTCTCCAACGAGATCGCCTACCGCGCGACGCTGCTGCGCGACCGGCTCGGGCTGCACGCCGCGCTGCCGGGCGGCCATGTGCACACGCCGGTGCTGGAGTTCGGCACGGGCAACACGGACCCGGCGGCCGGCGCGGTCACCGATCCCGGGTTCGTGCGGAACCGGCTGGACATCATCGCGCAGGTCCGGTCGATCCTGCGGACGGCCGTGGACGCGGGGTAGACCCGGCCCGCGGCGAGGACCTCCGTCAGGCGATGGCGCCCTTCCCGTCGCCCGGGTACGGCGTGCCGGGGTGACCGTCGCCCGGGTACGGCGTCCCGGGGTGACCGTCGCCCGGGCGGGTGCGGTCGGCGTCGGCGTCCTCGCCGTCGGGCTCCCCGGACCGCTCGCCGAGCAGGTCGCGGGCCATCAGCGTGGCGCCCGCGACCGCGCCCGGCATCAGGAAGACGGCGACGAACGGGACCACGAAGGCGACGGCGAGCGGGGTGCCGAAGCCCCAGACCAGGGCCTTGCGGGAGCGGAGCAGGGCGAGGCGGTCCCGCAGCTCGACGCGGCGGCGCTGGAGGGCCACCCCGGTGAGTTCCTCCGTGAGGAAGAAGCCGGTGACGAAGAACCCGATCACCGGGACCGCGGTCTGGCCGGCGACCGGGACGAAACCGAGGGCGAAGAGCAGGACGCCCCACACGAGGGCCCGGACGAGGATGCGGAGGCTGTCCCGGCCCGAGATCCACAGCTCGCGCCAGAGCGGCAGGCCCGACTCGGGGGCGGTGCCGTCCGGGGAGACGTCCCGGTCGACCCGCTCCGAGAGGGACTCGTAGAAGGGCTGGCCGACGAGCAGGGTGACCGCCGTGAACGTGAGCACGGAGAGGGCCAGGGCCAGGGCGAAGAGGACGGCGGTGAGGAAGCCGCGGAAGAGGCCCTGCCACGGGCTGCTCCAGTCGTCCGCGAACGGGGTCGCCCAGGTCGTGAAGTCCTGGCCCCAGAGGGCGAGGGCGGTCAGCGCCGCCGCGTACAGCACGAGGGTGATCAGGCCCGGGAGCAGTCCGAATCCGTACTGTTTTCCGTGCCTGGCGACCCATCGCTGACCTTGCGCCAAGTAGTTGAAGCCCGCCCCGAGATCACCCATGGGCCGAACCTTACCGGGCGCTACGGACGGGGCCGCGGAGACGGTGTCCTGAGGCCCTGGCATGACAAAGGCCGCACCCCCGGTCCGGGGTGCGGCCTCCGCCGTGCGTGACCGGCGCCGTCAGACGAGCGTCACGGTGATGTCGCCCCGGGTGGCCTTCGAGTACGGGCACACCTGGTGGGCCTGCTCCAGAAGCGCCCTGGCCGTGTCCGCGTCCACGTTCGGCAGCGAGGCGGAGATCTCGACCAGGAGGCCGAAGCCGTCCTCGTTCCTGCCTATGCCGACCTTCGCGGTGACGGTCGAGCCGGTGAGGTCGGCCTTCTGCCCGCGGGCGACGACGCCGAGGGCGCCCTGGAAGCAGGCGCTGTACCCGGCGGCGAAGAGCTGCTCCGGGTTGGTGCCGGCGCCGCTGCCGCCCATCTCCTTGGGCGGGTTGACGACGACGTCGAGTACGCCGTCGTCGGTGGCGACCCGGCCGTCGCGCCCGCCCTCGGCGGTGGCGACGGCGGTGTACAGGACGTCGGACTGCTGGATGGCCATACGGTGCTCTCCTCCTTGGTCCGCCGCGACTCGCGCCCACGATCGCGACGACTTCGGAAAGAAGTTACCGTATGCCGGAAGACTGGCGGCAGGTCCCGCACCTCGCGGAGCGCGCGGGCTCCCGGGCTCCCGGGCTCAGAGCTTGACGATCATCTTTCCGGTGTTGTCGCCGCGCAGGACGCCGAGGAACGCCTCCAGGTTGTTCTCGATGCCCTCGACGACCGTCTCGCGGTGCTTCAGCTCGCCGGAGCGGACCCAGGCGCCGACCTCCTCGACGAACTGCGGCTGGAGGTCGTAGTGGTCGCCGACGAGGAAGCCCTCGATGCGGCCCCGGGTCTGGATGAGGCGGGCGAGGTTGCGCGGGCCGGGCGCCGGCTCGGTGTTGTTGTAGACGGAGATCATGCCGCAGACGGCGATCCGGCCGTCGCGGTTGAGGCGGCCGATCGCGGCCTCCAGGTGGTCGCCGCCGACGTTGTCGAAGTAGACGTCGATGCCGTCCGGGGCGGCCTGGCGCAGCTGCTCGTTGACCGGGCCGCTCTTGTAGTTGAAGGCGGCGTCGAAGCCGTACTCCTCAACCAGCAGCTTGACCTTCTCGTCCGAGCCGGCCGAGCCGATGACGCGCGAGGCGCCCTTCAACTTCGCGATCTGGCCGACCTGGCTGCCGACGGCACCGGCGGCGCCGGACACGAACACGGAGTCGCCCTCCTTGAAGGAGGCGGTGCGCAGCAGGCCCGCGTACGCGGTCAGGCCGGTCATGCCCAGCACGCCCAGGTACGTGCTCAGCGGGGCGGCCTCCGGGTCGACCTTGACGGCGTGCGCGGCGTCGACGGCGGCGAACTCGCGCCAGCCGAGGAAGTGCAGCACGTGGTCACCGACGGAGATGCCCTCGGCGTTCGAGGCGACGACCTCGCCGACCGCGCCGCCCTGCATGACCTTGCCCAGCTCGAAGGGCGCGACGTACGACTTGGCGTCGCTCATGCGGCCCCGCATGTACGGGTCGACGGAGAGGTACTTGTTGCGTACGAGGACCTGGCCGTCCCGCGGCTGCGGGACCTCGGACTCGACCAGCGAGAAGTCCCCGGGCTCGGGCCAGCCGACCGGGCGGCTGAGGAGGTGCCATTCACGGCTGACGGCGGGGAGCTGGGGCGTGTCGGTCATGGGGCGCCTTCCTGTACGGCTTGCGGAGCGGCTCTCGCACCACGGTTGTTTCATTACCTGAAACAACCATGCTCCTGAATATTTCAGAATGTCAAGTAACCGGGTAGCCTGGGGCGCATGTCCCCGCAGAAGACCCGCCCCGACTCCCTGACGCTCGAGGTCGTCGACCTCATCGGCAGTGTGGTGGCCCGCTATCACGAGGAGTACGAGGAGGCGGCCGCCGAGCACGCGCTCACGGGCGCGCAGGCGCGGCTGCTCGGCCTGCTGACGCTGGAGCCGCTGCCGATGCGGCGGCTGGCCCAGCGACTGCGGTGCGAGCCGTCGAACGTGACGGGGATCGTGGACCGGCTGGAGGCCCGGGGTCTCGTCGAGCGGCGGCCCGACCCCGCGGACCGGCGCGTCAAGCTGGCGGCGCCCACGGAGGAGGGCCGCCGGGTGGCCCGCGGTCTGCGCGACTCCCTCGACTTCGCCCGCGAGCCCCTGGCCGGCCTCTCCGACGAGGAGCGACTGTCCCTGCGGGACCTGCTGCAGCGCATGCTCGACGCCTGACCTCCGCCCGCCGGGCGACGCTCACTCGGCGTGGCCGTGTGCCCGGTCACGGCGCCTGACACCCGCGCGCCTCAGTGACCCGGCACGGACCGCGTCAGGGACGCCGTGGCCGGGCAGCCCGCGTCAGGTGCATGGGCGTCAGGCGGCCGGCCTCAGGCACACCACCGCTTGGGCGACCCGCCTCAGGGTGCACCAGAGCCTGCGCAGCCCGCGTCAGGTGCACGGGGGCCGTGCGGACGGCCACCGGCGCACGGGGCCGGGCGGCCTCAGGCGTACCACGGCCAGGGCGGCCGACCACAGGCACACCAGCGCCTGGGTGACCCGCCTCAGGGTGCACCAGAGCCTGGGCAGCCCGCGTCAGGTGCACGGGGGCGCCGCCGGCCATCGGCGCACGGGGCCGGGCGGCCTCAGGCGTACCACGGCCACGCGGCCGGCGTCAGGCGCACCACCACAGGAAGCGGTCGCACGTCCTGGTGGGGCTCGGGGTCGGGGCGGGTTCCGGCGACGTGGGCTGCGCGGTCGGGGGCGCGGAGGTCTCGGGGGGCGCGGTCACGGCGGGTGTCGAGGGCGAGGTGCCGGTGAGCGGGTCCGTGGACGCCGACTGCTCCGGTTCGTCCTCGGCCTTCTCCTCGTCAGCGTCCTTCTTCTCGTCCCCGCCGGATTCGGAGGCCGAGGGGGACGCGGAGTCGTCCGGCGAACCGGAGGGACGGGCACCGTCCCCGCCGCCCGTGCCGCCCGTGCCGCCGCCCGGCGCGGAGGTCTCCTCGATGGACTTCGAGCCGCCGTCGGCCGTCTCGTCGCCGGCCGCCGCGGCGCTCGGCGCGGAGCCCGGGACCTCTATGCCGAGTTCGGCGAGGCTCAGCCCGCCGGCCGCGAGCAGCAGTCCGGCGCCCGCCAGCAGGGCCGTGCGCCGCCGGCGCCGGTGCGCGGCGGCCCTGCGGTCACGCCGCCCCGCCCGCCCCGCGCTGTCGCCGCGGGTCCCGCCGCCGCGTCCCTGCCGGCGGGCGGCGGCGCGGCCGGGACGCTCGGCGGCGTCCCCGTACGGCCCTGCGGCGGCGTCCGTCGCCGCGGGCCCCTCGGGCGCGTCGGCGTGCGCCCGGCACGCTTCGGCCGGGGTGCCGCACCCCGGGCAGGCGAGGGCGCCGTTGAGGTGCCTTCGGCACGGCTCGCAGTAGTCCATGACGCCGGAAGACTAGGTTCCTCTCAGGTCACGTTCCTAGTCACAGTCGTGAAAGTTGTGTGGGGAACCCCGGATTCCGGCCCGCAGGACCGGGGCCGTGCGGTGTCGCGGGCGGCACGAGCGCGGCATACCGCCGAAATACGTCGTCGCCGGTTGCGTTCGACCCATTGACACCTCCGGGGCCGCGTCCTTACTGTCACGCCAAGATTTCGAACGTGTGACGAAATTTCGAACAGAACCGAGAGCACAAGGGAGTAAATGCCGTGCGCATCACGGGAATCAGCACGCACGTGGTCGGGACGCCGTGGCGGAACCTGACCTACGTCCAGGTGCACACCGACGAAGGACTCACGGGTGTCGGCGAGACCCGGATGCTGGGGCACACCGACGCGCTGCTCGGCTACCTGCGGGAGGCCGAGGTCAACCACATCCTCGGTTCGGACCCGTTCGCCGTCGAGGACCTCGTGCGCCGCATGAAGTTCGGCGACTACGGGCGGGCCGGCGAGATCGTGATGTCCGGCATCGCGGTGATCGAGATGGCCTGCTGGGACATCAAGGGCAAGGCGCTCGGCGTGCCGGTGTGGCAGCTGCTGGGCGGCAAGGTCACCGACAGGGTGAAGGCGTACGCCAACGGCTGGTACACCACCGAGCGCACCCCGGAGGCGTACCACAAGGCCGCGCAGGAGGTCATGGCGCGCGGTTACCGGGCGCTGAAGATCGACCCGTTCGGGACCGGCCACTTCGAGCTGGACCACGAGCAGAGCCTGTACGCGGTCTCGCTCATCGAGGCCGTACGCGACGCGATCGGCCCGGACGCCGAGCTGATGCTGGAGATGCACGGCCGCTTCTCCCCCGCCACCGCCGTCCGCCTGGCCCGCGACCTCGCGCCCTTCAAGCCGGCCTGGCTGGAGGAGCCGGTCCCGCCGGAGAACCTGAAGGCGCTGGAGAAGGTGGCCGCCAAGGTCGACATCCCGGTGGCCACGGGCGAGCGCATCCACGACCGCATCGAGTTCCGCGAGCTCTTCGAGAGCCAGGCGGTCGACATCATCCAGCCCGACGTCGGCCACATCGGCGGCATCTGGGAGACCCGGAAGCTGGCGGCGACCGCCGAGACCCACTACATGCTGGTCGCCCCGCACAACGTGGGCGGCCCGGTGCTGACCGCCGCGAGCCTCCAGGTCGGCTTCACCTCGCCGAACTTCAAGATCCTGGAGCACTTCAACGACTTCGCGGACGCGGAGATCAAGAAGGTCGTGAAGGGGGCCCCGCAGGTGGTCGACGGCTACTTCGAGCTGTCCCACGCGCCCGGTCTCGGCGTCGAGCTGGACGTGGACGCGGCGGCGGAGTTCCCGCAGCAGCAGGCCCGGTTCGACCTGTGGGCGGAAGGCTGGGAGCAGCGCAGGCCGAAGGGCACGCAGTGAGCGGCGCGGTCGTCGTCGACGCGCCGGGCGAGCACCGGCTGACCGCGCACGAACCGGTGCGGCCGGCGTCCGGTGAGGCGCTGGTCCGCGTCCACGCGGTCGGCATCTGCGGCAGCGACCGCGAGGTCTACCAGGGCAACCGGCCCGAGGGTTACGTCCGTTACCCCCTCACGCCGGGCCACGAGTGGTCCGGGACCGTGGAGGCGGTCGGGGCGGGCGTCCCGCCGGAGCTCGTCGGCCGCAAGGTGGTCGGTGAGGGCTTCCGCAACTGCCAGGTGTGCGACCGCTGCCACGCGGGCGAGACCACCCTGTGCACGGCGGGTTACGAGGAGACCGGCTTCACCCAGCCCGGGGCGATGGCCTCGACGCTGACCCTTCCGGCGCGGCTGCTGCACGTCCTGCCCGAGGACGCCGACCTGACGGCCGCCGCGCTCCTGGAGCCGGCCGCCTGCATCGCGGCGGCGGCGCTGAAGGCGAACGCGCGGCCCGGCGAGCGGGTGGCCGTGGTCGGCACCGGCACCCTCGGGATGTTCGCCGTGCAGTTCCTGCACGCGGGTTCGCCCGCGGAGCTGCTCGTGGTCGGCACCCGCCGGGACCGCGAGGGGCTCTCGCGGGACTTCGGCGCCACCGGATTCCGCACCCGGGACGAGAAACTGCCCGGCGGCTTCGACGTCGTGATCGAGACCGCCGGGTCGGCGTCCGCCGCGCGCACCGCCGCCTCCCTGCTGCGGCGCGGCGGACGCCTGGTCCTCACCGGCATCCCGGCCCCGGGCGCCGAGGGCCTCGACCCCACCGATCTCGTCGTACGGCAACTGGAGGTGCACACCGTGTTCGGAGCGCCGCCGGACGCCTGGGCGCACACGGTGCGGGTCTTCGGCGCCGGACTGCTCGACCCGCTGCCCCTGGTCACGCACGAACTGCCGCTCGCCGAGTTCCCCCGGGCCATCGAGCTGGTGGGGTCCGGCGACCCGGCGGTCGGCAAGGTCCTGCTGCGTCCCTGAGCCGTACGCCGGTACGAAGGACCCTGACGCTTTCGTACCGGCGTACACCCCATGCCACGAACTTCGTCCGAAATATCGAACCTGAAGGACAGCTTGTGACCGACGCTCCCCCTGCGGCGCCCCGTCGACCCGGCGAACAGGCACTCGCCGCGCTCGGTATGGCCGCGCCCGCCCTTTCCCCCGCCGACGCCTCGCCGCACTCCTTCCCGGGCGGCGGCCGCTGGCGCACCGAGGTTCCCTCCGTCGAGGGGCCCGAGGCGCTCGCGGTGGTCCTCAAGGAGTCCTCGCGGCTCGACGTGCCGATCCACCGGATCAGCCAGGGCAGCGGCGTGTGGATGCTGACCGACGCCGAGATCACCGAGATGGTCGAGTCCACCGGTGAACGCGACATCGAACTGTGCCTGTTCACCGGCCCGCGCGGCACCTGGGACATCGGGGGCTCCGTGCGCACGGACTCCCGCGGCGGCGGGCTGCGCGCCCGGGGGCACGACGCGGTGGCCGGCTGCGTCGAGGACGCCGTCCGGGCGACCGAGCTGGGCGTCAAGTGCCTGCTCGTCGCCGACGAGGGCGTGCTGTGGACGCTGCACCGGGCCCGCGAGGCCGGTCTGATCCCGGCGGACACCACCCTGAAGGTCTCGGCGCTGATCGGCCCGGTCAACCCGGCCGCGTACGCCGTGTACGAGCAGCTCGGCGCGGACTCCGTCAATGTGCCCAGCGACCTGACGCTCGACCACCTCACCGAGATCCGCCGGGCGTCCGCGGCCCCGATGGACATGTACATAGAGGCCCCGGACGATCTCGGCGGCTATGTGCGCATGTACGAGGTCGCCGAGCTGATCCGGCGCGGCGCCCCGCTCTACCTCAAGTTCGGCCTGTCCAAGGCCCCCGCGATCTACCCCTACGGCGCCCACCTGCGGGACGTGACGCTGGACACCGCCCGGGAGCGGGTGCGGCGCGGCCGGCTGGCCCTGGACCTGCTCGCGCGACACGGCGCGGACGGCGACATGGCGCCGCTCGGGTCCCGGCTGCCCGGCTCGCTCAGGCGGTTCGCAACTCCGTCGTAACGTTCTGAACTCAGCCCTTCACAAAAGACCACGCAGCCGCACACAATCCCACACACCTCGTCTCGGTCCTTCCTCGCACCGCCCCCGTACCGCCCGACCGAGCCCCGCCCGGACATCAAGGAAGATGATCATGCGCAATCGCAGAGCAGTGCTCGCCTCCGTAGCCACCGCCGCCTCCCTCGCCCTCACCCTCTCGGCCTGCGGGCAGGACAGCGAGGGCGGCAGCGAGTCCAAGGACAAGAGCGCCAAGGGCTCCACCGTCGGCATCGCGATGCCGACCAAGTCGTCCGAGCGGTGGATAGCCGACGGCGCGAACGTCGAGAAGAACCTGAAGTCGGCCGGCTACAAGACGAAGCTGGTCTTCGGCGAGGACGACCCCGACACCCAGGTCTCGCAGATCGAGAACATGATCACGCAGGGCGTCTCGGCCCTGATCGTCGCGGCGATCGACAACAAGTCGCTGGACAACGTGCTCCAGCAGGCGGCCGACGCGGACATCCCGGTGATCTCCTACGACCGCCTGATCCTCGGCACCAAGAACGTCGACTACTACGCCTCGTTCGACAACGAGAAGGTCGGCGAGCTCCAGGGCGGCTACATCGTCGACAAGCTGGGCCTGAAGGACGGCAGCAAGAAGGGCCCGTTCAACGTCGAGCTGTTCGCGGGCTCGAACGACGACAACAACACCAAGTACTTCTTCCAGGGCGCCATGAACGCCCTCCAGCCGTACATCGACAAGAAGCAGCTGGTCGTCAAGTCCGGCCAGACGAAGCTCAACCAGGTCACCACGCTGCGCTGGGACGGCGGCACCGCGCAGAAGCGCATGGACGACCTGCTGACCTCGGCGTACAAGAACGGCCGCGTGGACGCGGTGCTCTCGCCCTACGACGGCATCTCGATCGGCATCCTGTCCGCGCTCAAGTCGGACGACTACGGCAGCAAGAGCAAGCCGCTGCCGATCGTCACGGGCCAGGACGCCGAGGTCGCCTCGGTGAAGTCGATCATCGCCGGTGAGCAGACGCAGACCGTCTACAAGGACACCCGCAAGCTCGCCGAGGTGGCCGCGCAGATGGTGGACGCGGTGCTCAACGACAAGAAGCCCGAGGTCAACGACACCAAGACCTACGACAACGGCGCGAAGGTCGTCCCCGCCTACCTCCTCGACCCGGTGAACGTCGACAAGTCCAACTACAAGGAGACCGTCGTCGACTCCGGCTACATCAAGGAAAGCGACCTCAACTAACCGCCGCGTACTCAAGGATTGGTAGGCACGACCATGGCGGGACCCGTCCTGGAAATGCGCTCGATCGTCAAGACCTTTCCCGGCGTCAAGGCGCTGTCGGACGTCTCTCTGAGCGTCCGCCCGGGCGAGGTCCACGCCATCTGCGGGGAGAACGGCGCCGGCAAGTCGACCCTGATGAAGGTCCTCTCCGGTGTCCACCCGCACGGGACCTACGACGGGGAGGTCCTCTTCGAAGGGGAGACCTGCCGGTTCAAGGACATCCGGGCGAGCGAGCAGCAGGGCATCGTGATCATCCACCAGGAGCTTGCGCTGGTGCCGTATCTCTCCATCGCGGAGAACATCTTCCTCGGCAACGAGCACGCCACGCGCGGGTTCATCAGCTGGAGCGAGACGCTGAAGCACGCGAGCGAACTGCTGCGGCGGGTCGGGCTGGCCGAACACCCCGACACGCGCGTCGCCGACATCGGTGTGGGCAAGCAGCAGCTCGTCGAGATCGCCAAGGCGCTCTCCAAGAAGGTGAAGCTGCTGATCCTCGACGAGCCGACGGCGGCTCTGAACGACGAGGACAGCGGCAAGCTGCTCGACCTCATCCTCGGTCTCAAGGACGAGGGCATCACCTCGATCATCATCTCGCACAAGCTCAACGAGATCGAGCGGGTCGCGGACTCGGTGACGATCCTGCGCGACGGGCGGTCCATCGAGACGCTCGACGTGAAGGCGCCGGAGACCACCGAGGACCGGATCATCAGCGGCATGGTCGGCCGCGACCTCGACCACCGCTTCCCGGAGCGCACCCCGCACCGGCCCGAGGCGGGCGCCGCGCCGGCCCTGGAGATCCGCAACTGGACCGTGCACCACCCGATCGACCAGCAGCGCAAGGTGGTCGACGACGTGTCGATCTCCGTGCGGCGCGGGGAGATCGTCGGGATCGCGGGACTGATGGGCGCCGGGCGCACCGAGCTGGCGATGAGCGTCTTCGGGCGCACCTACGGCCGGTACGCGGGCGGCACGGTCCTCAAGGACGGCGCGGAGATCCGTACGAAGAGCGTGCCCGAGGCGGTGAAGCACGGGATCGCGTACGTGACCGAGGACCGCAAGCACTACGGCCTCAACCTCATCGACACGATCAACCGCAACATCTCGCTCAGCGCCCTCGGGAAGGTCTCCCGGCGCGGCATCGTGGACGAGCACGAGGAGCGTCAGGTCTCCGAGGGCTTCCGCAAGTCCATGAACATCAAGGCGCCCACCGTCTTCGAACCGGTGGGCAAGCTGTCGGGCGGCAACCAGCAGAAGGTCGTCCTCAGCAAGTGGATCTTCGCGGGCCCGGACGTGCTGATCCTCGACGAGCCGACCCGCGGGATCGACGTGGGCGCCAAGTTCGAGATCTACACGGTCATCGACAAGCTGGCCGCCGAGGGCAAGGCGGTCGTCTTCATCTCCTCCGAGCTGCCGGAGCTGCTCGGCATGTGCGACCGCATCTACACGATGGCGGCGGGCCGGCTGACCGGTGAGGTGTCGCGGGCCGAGGCCACGCAGGAAGTGCTGATGCGCCAGATGACGAAGGACAAGAGGTAAGAGGGATGAGCACGAATGTGACCGCCAAGAGCCCCGCGCCGGCTCCCGCCGGCAAGGGCGGACCGGCGGAGGGCGACGGCCTGCTGCAGCTGATCATGGACGGCATGCGCCGCAACATGCGGCAGTACGGGATGCTGATCGCTCTCGGACTGATCGTCGTCCTGTTCGCGGTGTGGACCGACGGAGACCTGCTGCTGCCGCGCAACGTCTCCAACCTGGTCCTGCAGAACAGCTACATCCTGATCCTCGCGATCGGCATGATGCTCGTCATCATCGCCGGCCACATCGACCTGTCGGTCGGCTCGCTCACGGCGTTCGTGGGCGCGGTGGCGGCGGTGCTGATGGTCGAGCACGACGTGGCCTGGCCGGTCGCCGTGGTGCTGTGCCTGGCGCTGGGCGCGGCCGCCGGAGCGGTGCAAGGGTTCTTCATCGCCTATCTCGGCATACCGTCGTTCATCGTCACCCTCGCCGGGATGCTGCTGTTCCGCGGTCTGACGGAGATCTTCCTGGAGGGCCAGACGCTCGGCCCGTTCCCCGACGGCCTCCAGAAGGTCGCCAACGGCTTCCTGCCCGAGGTCGGCCCGGACACCAACTACCACAACCTCACGCTGCTGCTCGGCTTCGCCGTGATCGCCTTCGTGGTGATCCAGGAGGTCCGTGACCGCAGGCGGCAGCAGGAGTTCGCGCTCGACGTGCCGCCCGCCAAGCTGTTCCTGCTGAAGCTCGTCGCGCTGGTCGCGGCGGTCCTCACGGTCACGATGATGCTGGCCAGCTACAAGGGCGCACCCGTGGTGCTGATCATCCTGGGCGTCCTCGTCGTCGGCTTCGGCTACCTGATGCGCAACGCCGTCATCGGACGTCACGTGTACGCGATCGGCGGCAACCTTCCCGCGGCCAAGCTGTCCGGTGTGCGGGACAAGAAGGTGACCTTCCTGGTCTTCCTCAACATGGGCATGCTCGCGGCCCTGGCGGGCCTGGTCTTCGCGGCCCGCTTCAACGCGGCCTCTCCCAAAGCGGGCGTGAACTTCGAACTCGAAGCGATCGCCGCGTCGTTCATCGGCGGTGCGTCGATGAGCGGCGGTGTGGGCACGGTCCTCGGCGCGATCATCGGTGGCGTCGTCCTGGGTGTGCTGAACAACGGCATGAACCTCGTCGGCGTCGGCAGCGACTGGCAGCAGGTCATCAAGGGCCTGGTGCTGCTGGCCGCGGTCGGCTTCGACGTGTGGAACAAGCGCAAGGTCGGTTCGTAAGCAGGCGAGGGAGCCGAAGGGGCGCGTCGGTGCCGGGACCGCGAACGCGCGGAGGCCGCAGGGCCGAGCACGGTCGTCGGCCCGGCACCGGCCGGGGCGCCCCGGAGGCGAACCGAGCCGCAACCAGAGGGAGCCGCACATGGAAGCAAGCAGACGCACCGTCATCGCGGCGGCAGCCGCCGCGGGACTCACCGCCGCCACGGCCGGCACGGCCCACGGCGCGGCCGGCCGGAAGCCGGTGAAGGAACTCTTCGGCAAGCTCGCCGACGGCACGAAGGTCCACCGCTGGTCGCTGGAGAACGGCGGCACGCGGCTGAAGGTCCTGTCGTACGGCGGCATCGTCCAGTCCCTGGAGATCCCCGACCGGCACGGCCGCCACAAGAACGTGTCCCTCGGCTTCGACAACATCGAGGACTACGTCGCCTCCAGTCCGTACTTCGGCGCGCTCATCGGCCGGTACGGCAACCGCATAGCCAAGGGCAGGTTCACGCTCGACGGCAAGGCGTACCAGCTGTCCGTCAACGACGGGGAGAACAGCCTGCACGGCGGGGCCAAGGGCTTCGACAAGCGGGTCTGGGACGTCGAGGGCTTCACCTCCGGCTCCGACGTGGGACTGGTGCTGCACCACACGAGCGTCGACGGCGAGATGGGCTATCCCGGCACGCTCCGCGTCAAGGTCACCTACACGCTGACCCGGCACGGCGACTGGCGGATCGACTACGCGGCCACCACCGACAAGGCCACCGTCGTCAACCTCACCAACCACGTGTACTGGAACCTGGCGGGCGAGGGCAGCGGCTCGGTCTACGACCACGAGCTGAGCATCGCCGCCTCCCGCTACACCCCCGTCGACTCGGGTCTGATCCCGACCGGCGAGCTGGCGAAGGTCGCCGGCACCCCCTTCGACTTCCGCCGGACCAAGACCGTCGGCGAGGACATCCGGGAGGCCGACCAGCAGCTGCTGTACGGCAAGGGCATCGACCACAACTGGGTGCTGGACAAGGGCAGCACGGCCAGGCCCGTGCAGGTCGCCACCCTGCGGGACCCGTCCTCCGGCCGCACCCTGAGGATCGCGACGACGGAGCCGGGGCTCCAGTTCTACTCCGGCAACTTCCTGGACGGCACGCTCGTCGGCACCGGTGGCCGCATCTACCGGCAGGGCGACGCGCTGTGCCTGGAGACGCAGCACTTCCCGGACTCGCCGAACCAGCCGTCGTTCCCGTCCACGGTGCTGCGGCCCGGTCAGACGTACCGGACGACGACCGTGCACTCGTTCGGGGCCTGACGGTCCCCGCGAACACGCACGAGTTGAACAGCGCCACCTCCGTCTCCGTATGAGAGGGCGGCCCGTGCTCCCCCGCACGGGCCGCCCAAGACGGCGGGCCGGACCTCCCCACCGGGCCCGCCCCCTACGGAGGTTCCATGGCCGACAACGTCACGTCGCTGTTCCGCAGCACGGCGGCGCACAGCCCCTCGATGGCCGCGCTGACGCGTGAGGGCGACGGGGCCGGCCCGGTGGACTTCTGCATCCCGTGCAACCCGTACTTCCCCACACCGGCCATGTTCGACGAGCTGGCCGGGCGGCTGCGCGAGATCATCACGTACTACCCGAGCAGCGCGGACACCATCACGGCCGAGCTGTGCAGCCTGCTCCGGCTGCCGCCGCAGTGCGTGGCGATGGGCAACGGCTCGACGGAACTCATCACCTGGATCGACCATCTGCTGGTGCGGGAGTCGCTCGCCATTCCCGTCCCCACCTTCGGCCGGTGGACCGACCAGCCGATGGAGACCGGCAAGCGCGTCGACATGTTCCCGCTGCAGGAGTCCAGCGGCTTCGCCCTCGACCTCGCCCAGTACGCCGAGTTCATCCGCGCCCGCGGCTCGCGCGTCGCCGTCATCTGCAACCCGAACAATCCCGACGGCGGCTTCCTGCCGCGGCATTCGGTCGTGCAGTTCATGGACGCGATGGCCGACCTGGACCTGGTCATCATCGACGAGTCGTTCCTGGAGTTCGCCGACGCCGAGTCCGAGCCCAGCGTGGTCGAGGACGCCGTGATGCGGCCCAACGTCATAGTGCTGCGCAGCCTCGGCAAGAACTTCGGCCTGCACGGCATCCGCTTCGGCTACCTGGTCGCGAACCCGGCGCTCGCCGGCAAGGTCCGCACCATGCTGCCCAAGTGGAACCTGAACTCCTTCGCCGAGACGGTGGTGTTCATGCTCAAGGAGCACGGCGCCGAGTACCTGGAGAGCCTGCACATGGTCCGCCGGGACCGGCTCGACATGGCCCGCCACCTCTCCGCCCTGCCCGGCCTGACGGTCTACCCCTCGCAGGGCAACTTCATCTTCGTGCGGCTGCCGGTGGGCGCGGAGGGCACCGTGGTCCGGGACCGGCTCCTCACCGAGCACCGCATCCTGGTCCGCGAGTGCGGCAACAAGATCGGCTCGTCCAGCCGCTTCCTGCGGCTCGTGGTGCGCCCCCAGGTGGACGTGCGTCGCCTGGTGTCCGGCCTGGAACAGGTGCTCTACGGGACCAGGAGGGGAGCCGCCGTGCCCGAGCAGGGCATCAGCTACAGCTCGGGCACGGCGGCGGTGGACCGGCTCGTCGGCGCCACGAACGGGGCGGGCACGCAGGGACTTGCGGCGCAGGCCGACGCCTGGCCCGGACAGACTCCCGGCGCCATGCCGGGCCTCGCACCGGCCCCGGCACCGGCCGCCGTGATGCCGGCCCCGGCGGCGGCCATGCCCGCGATGGCACCGGCGCCCGCCGGGGGCCTGACGGCCGTCGCCCAGACCGGCATGCCCGGCCTGGCCGCCGCCGCGCAGGCCCCGCAGTACGGCGGCCAGGACACCTCGTACGGCGGCGCGGACTCCTCGTACGGCGACCGGGCGACGGGGCTGGGCGCCGCGGGAGGACTGACCGCCGCCCAGGTCAGGGGCTACACCCAGCCGCCGCCTGCCCAGCCGCCGCCTGCCCAGCCGCCGCAGGCCCCGCCCCAGCCCGCCGGCTGGCCGGCGGCCGGCCCCGCGTACCACCAGGTCGGATAGCGACGGGGCGGGGCGACGGGCCGCCGCCTCCCGCGCCCCAAAAACCGGTCGGCACATGGACGCCGGGGCTTGTGGCGCAGGGTCACGACTCGCGGTCGGGGTTGTGGGCAGGGCCACCGTCGGGTGGGGCCGCAGCGCTGGCCTCGGTGATGGTCCTGGTCGTGAACGCGACCCGGTCGAAGAACGGCCGGAACACGCCGGGGGCTGCCGCGGCAAGTGCGTGGAGGGGGTGCGCGGTGATTGTCTGCGCACGGCGTTCGATGCCCGACACGATGCTGCGTACGGCCTTGTCGACGGTCCACATCCGCCAGAGTCCACGTTCGTTTCCGCTCCACAGGCGCCGACCTGCCGGATCCGCGTGGACCGCGTCCATCATGGGCGTCTTGAGAAAGGTCGGATGCAATGTGCCGACGTCGACGCCGAGATGCCTCACCTCCAGGCGGATGCTGTTGCTCATGGCCCAGACGCCGGCCTTGCTGGCGGTGTACGGGCCTTGGAGCGGGGAGTGTACGAAGGCCGCCATCGAGGAGATGGCCAGCAAGTAGCCGCGTTGACGTCCGACGTGCGGGAGGGCTGCCTTGAAGGTTCGCCATACTCCGGTCAGATTCACGTTGATGACCCGCTCGAAGGCGTCGGGATCGAGGGTGGCCGTCGGGGCGACGACGTTCACCCCAGCGTTGGCGACGACGACGTCGATGCGACCGAAGTGGTCGGCGGCTCGGTCGATCGCGGAGCGGACGCTGACGAGGTCGGTCACGTCTGCGTGGGCTGCCCACGCGGTGCGGGGCCCGCCGAGCATGTCGGCTTGCGCGGCGAGGGCGGTCTCGTCGCGGCCGAGAAGGGCGAGGCGCGCACCTCGATGGTGCAGTGCGTCGGCGAGGGCGGAGCCTAGTCCGCCGGTGGACCCGGTGATGACGACGGTGCGTCCGGCAAGGTCGTAGCGGCTCATGAGGCTCTTTCGGGACGGCTGGATCGTTCGGAGGGTCCGGGACGGTTGGTCCGCGTCTTGTCAGGTGGAGAGGGGAACATCGTCCGCGGGCTGGGCATTGGCGGTCGCAGCGGTGTGGTGTCGGGGGATTTCAGAGCCCGGCCGTGGAGGAAGACGGCGGCGCCAGGGGGCGGGCAGCCACCAGTTGGCGTCACCCGCCAGCTTCATGACGGCCGGCACGAGCAGGGGGCGGATCACCGCAGCGTCCAGGAGGACGGACAGCGCGACGGTGACGGCGATGGTCTTCAAGATGGCGACGTCCGTCACTGCGAGCGCCAGCAGAACAACGAGGACCACGGCGGCGGACGCGGTGAACAGCGGTGCGGCGGCTTGCATGCCCTCGGCGGTCGCGCGGACGGTGTCGCGGGTACGAACGTGCGCCTCGGTAATGCGAGCCAGCAGCAGGATCTCGTAGTCCATCGACAGGCCGAAGGCGAGAAAGAACGCGATGAACGGCAGTGAGAGATCGGTGTTGCCGGTCATGGCGAAGTCGCCGAACCACTGGCGCAGGTGGCCTTGCTGAAAAACGTAGACCATCGCGCCGAAGGTCGCCGTGAGGCTGAGGAGGTTGATCAGCAGGGCCTTGATCGGGAGGAACAGGCTACGGGTGAAGGCCAGCAGCAGGACCAGGGTCGTGACCGTCACGACCACAACGGCACCGGGCAGGTGGTGAAACGCCGAGGTGCGGGTGTCCAGGAAGTCGGCCGTGGCCCCACCGGTGAGGGCCGGCACGGGGGCCCGTTGAGCGCGGACGGTGTTCAGCAGGTCGACAGCGGCAGTGCTGTAGGGCCAAGGTGTGGCGTTGATCGCCAGCCAGGTGCCGCTGGGCAGGGTGAATCGTCGTAGTCCCGAGCAGACGTGATGCGCAGGTGTCGCTTCGGTGGGTTGGCACCGACGGCCGACGGGTTTGCCGTCGAGGTAGGTGCCGGTCGCGGTGCGTAGCCCTTGGACGCCGGGGAGGCGGGAGAGATCGCGGGCGTAGGCATCGAGGCGGTCGGCGTCGTCCGGGCGGGCGGGATGCCAGTTGTGCAGGACGACGTCGATCTCGGTCCCGAGGTAGGGGAAGTCGGTGTGCAGATCTCTCATGGTCCGGGCGACGGGTGAATCGGCGGGCAGGGCACGTTCGGCGCTGAAACCGAAAGTCACATCGCGGAAAGGAAGAGCGAGCAGGAGCAGCAGGGTGCTGGTCAGGGTGACGACCACAAGGGGTCGTCGCATGACGGCGGTCGCCAGGGTGTTCCACCGGGCGGCGTCCCGGGAGGCCTGGCGTCGGCGGGCGAGAATGTCCCGCCCGGCCAGGCGTTCACCGAAGCAGGCAAGGCCGGCCGGGACGATCAGCAGGGACGCCGCCGCGGCCAGGACGATGACGCTGATGCCTGCGGTGGCCAGCGAGCGCATCAAGGGCACGGGGAAGAGCAGGAGTCCCAGCAGTGAGACGGCGACGACTCCGGCGGAGGCGATCACGGTGCGTCCGGCGGTGCAGGTGGCAAGGACCACCGCTTGGGCGTGCGGGCGGCCGAGGGCGGTCTCCTCGCGGTAGCGGGCGATGAGGAACAGGCTGTAGTCCACGGACAGGGCAAGCCCAACGGCCGTGGTGAGGCTGAGGGCGAACGCCGAGATCGGGGTGACGGCGGCGACGGCGCGCAGGATGGCGGCGGTGCCCGTGATGGCGACAGTACCCACGGCCAAAGGCAGAAGCGCCGCTGGAAAGCTGCCGAACATCAGAAACAACAAGACGAAGGTGAGGGGCAGGGCCATGAGTTCCATGCGCACCAGGTCCCGCTCGCTGTGCGTCTGGATGGCGCGAGCCACGGCTGCCTCTCCTGCCGCTCGGGTCTCCAGGGGGCCATGCCGGCCGTCGGCATGGGCGAGGACGTCTGCGACGGCGGCATGCTGAGCGGGCTCGGTGGTGTCGAGCCACACGGCGATGAGGGCCGTACGGCCATCGGCGGCGCGTAGCAGGGGGTCCGGTGGGGGCGGGGGTGCCGGAGTGGAGGCAGTCGGGTCGAGAGGGCCTGTCCAGTACGAGTCGACGGCGGTGACACCGGTGACGCGGCCGAGGTCCTCCGCGAGGCGGGTACCGGCGGTGCGCGCGGCTGGCTCGTCGACGGACCCGGTGGTGTGGGCGAGGAACAGGAGGGGCGGCATACCCCCGTGCGGGGACTGCGCCAACCGGTTGCGCACCTGTGCCGCCGGGGTGTTCTCGGCAAGCCAGCCGCCGCTGCTCAGGTGTGCGGAGACTCCGGCGGACAGCAGACCCGTGAGGACGACGAAGAGTGCGGCGGCGGCCAGGACGAGCCGGTTGCGGCGTGCGGCCCACCGGGCGAGCGCGGCAAGGGGGCCCGGGATGTGCGAGCGGTCGGGTTGCGGGGGTGGCTCGCACATCACGGTCGGCCTCTCAGCTACAGGTGTACGGGTCGGTGGGATCAGGAGGTGTGAGCGCTCAGTGCCGGCCCGGCGGGGCCAGGCACGGGCAGAGCCGACGCGGTTGAACCGGGCGCGGACGGCGCCGGCACGGTGGGGGTCTGGTGGCCGAGGCGGATCAGGGCGCGGCGGGCGAGGTCGGTGATGCCCTGGGCGTTGAGGAATTCCAGGGTCGGCAGTTCGCAGCCCAGGCGGCGGCGTGCGGCGACGACGGCTTCAACGGCCATCAGAGAGTCCAGGCCGAGCTGGTCCAGGCGGCGATCGCGGTCGAGGCGGGCGGGGTCGGTCTGCAGGATCTCGGCCAATACCTGGGTGATGGCGTCGGCCGCCAGGGTGAGTGCTTCGTCGGGGGTGGCGGCGGCGAGACGGTGGCGTAGCTGGTCGGGGCCGTCGTCCTGGGCGGTGTGGAGGGGAATGAGACCGGCGAGGCGGGGGGTCTGCACGGCCGGCATCATGCTGCGGATTCGGGCCCAGTCGATCCTGGCGGCAGCGGTGACGTCGGTGTCCTGGGCGACTGCATCAGTGAGGGCGGTGCAGGCTTCGGCGGGGGTGAGGTTGTCCAGGCCGAGGCGGGCGAGCATGTCGGTGATGCCGTGGCGGGCGGCGTAGCCGGTGTCCCCGACGGCGCCCCAGGCCATGGTCGTGCCGGACAGGCCGATGGCGCGCCGGGACCGGGTGAGTGCTTCGAGGTAGGCGTTGGCGGCGGTGTAGTTGGCCTGGTAGGCGTTGCCGAACCAGGTGGTGACGGACGAGCAGGTGGCGAACAGGTGGAGGTCGCGGTCGCGGGTGAGTGCGTCCAGGGTGGCCGCGCCGAGCATCTTGGGCTCCAGCGCGGTGCGCAGACGTTCGTCGGTGAGTTCGGCCAGCGGTGCGTCGTCCAGGACCATCGCGGCGTGGATCACCCCGCCCAGGGGGTGGGCGTCTGCGTCGATGGTGGCGAGTGTCCGGCGCAGGTCCTCTTCGCGGGTGACGTCGACCGTGTGGGCAGTGGCGGTGGCACCACGCTGGGCGAGAGCCTGAATCAGCTGGGGGGCGTCGGGGGTGTCGGCGCCTCGGCGGCCCAGGAGGGCGAGGTGGCGTGCGCCGTGGTCGACGAGACGGTGGGCGAGGGCTGCGCCGAGGCCGCTGAGTCCGCCCGTGACCAGGTAGGTGGCGTGCGGGGAGAGCCGCAGGGGCGGGTGGATGCGCTCCAGGGGGGGTCGCTCCTCGAAGGTGATGACGACCTTGCCGAGGTGACGGGAGCGTTGCAGGACGCGCAGTGCCTCGCTGATCCGGGTGGCCGGGTAAGCCAGGTGCAGCAAGGGGCGGTAGGTTCCGTCCGCGATGCGCTGGGCTGTTTCGTCGAAGCAGGTCCCGGCCTGCGGCAGCCGGCCGGAGATGAGCTGGTAGGCGTCCACGCCGAAGAAGGCGATGTTGTTGCTGAAGGGCCGCAGCGCCAGCGGGGTGGAGGTGTAGATGTCGCGCTTTCCGAGTTCCAGGAAGCGCCCGCCCGGCCGCAGGAGTTCCAGGGTGCGGCTGATGGCTTCTCCCGCCAGGGAGTTGAGGACGACGTCGACGCCCTGCCCGCCGGTCAGGTCGCGGACGTGCTCGGCGAAGTCGAGGGTGCGGGAGTCCAGGACATGGCGGACGCCGAGCATGCGCAGCAGGTCGCGTTTGGCAGGGGTGCCGGCGGTGGCGATGACGTGGGCGCCGCGGGCCTGGGCGAGTTGGAGGGCGGCAAGGCCGATGCCGCCGGCGGCACCGTGGATGAGAACGGTCTCGCCCGCTTGGAGGCGCGCGAGTCGCTCGAGGGCGTGGTGGACGGTGAAGTAGACCACCGGCAGGGTGGCGGCTTCGGTGAACGTCATGCCGTCGGGGATGGTGCCGACGAGGCGGGCGTTGGCCCTCACGTGGGAGCTGAGGCTGCGGGGCACCAGCGCGTAGACGCGGTCGCCCGGTGTCAGGTGGGTGACGTCGGCGCCGACTGCGGTGACCGTGCCGGCGCATTCCAGGCCCAGCGCCGGTCCGTCCGGCAGCGGTGTCTCCGCGCCCGGGGGCAGGAGGCCGACGGCGAGCATGACGTCGCGGTAGTTGAGTGCGGCCGCTGCGACGGCGATGGTGACCTCGTCGTCGGCGGGCTGTTGCGGCCGCTCCGGGGTCCAGGTGAGCCGGGGGCGCAGGCCGGCGTCGTGCAGGCGCAGCGTGAAGGGCGTCGAGTCGGGCGCGTCGGGTGCTGTGGTGGAAGGGGGCCGGGGGACGGTGCGCGGGACGAAGCGGCCGCTGCGGGTCAGGACGATCTCGTCCTCGTCGGTGGGCCGGAGCAGTTCGGCCGCCAGGCGACGCGCGTCGTCGGCGGGCCGGGTGCCGGCGTCCAGGGAGATGCGCCGGATGGTCAGCTGGGGGATCTCGTTCGCCAGGGAGCGGGTGGCGCCCCACAGCGTCGCGTCCTGAGGAGCGCCCGGTCGTTCGGGGGCGGGGTGGATGCCGCTGGGCCGGGTGACGATCCACAGGTCGGCTGCGCCCCCGGCAGGCAGGTGCGATCCGGCTCGGGCGAGATCCCGCAGCACACCGAGTCGGGCAACGGTTTGGTCGCACGTCTCGGCGGGGCTGTCAGCGGGATGGGCGTCGAAGACCAGAACCGTGTGCGGGGGCTGTTGCTCCCCCGCGGCCTGTGCCCAGTGCGCGGGCGTCCGGTCCAGGTCGGTGACGCGGACATCGGCGCCCGCCTCGAAGAGAGCGTCGACGAGGCCGCGCAGCAGGTCGCCGTCGGGGTTCTCCCCGGCCAGCAGCCAGCGGGCGTCCTGGGCGGCGGGCGGCGCGAGGGGGGCGGGGAGGGCGGTGGTGCGTGTCGCCCGGCGGGCGCAGAGCACTGAGTACTCGAGTTCCGGCAAGGCGTGGTCATGTCCGAGTTGGGCGACCTCGTCGAAGCCGCACTCGCGCAGCAGTGGTGCCCATGCCTCCGCCGGCAGCAGGGGGGAGGCCTGGCGCAACGAAGCGTCGGTGAAGTCCCAGAATCCCTCGAGAGTGCCGAAGCAGGGGGCCAGGAGACCGGGTTCGTGGGTCTCGTGGGCGAGGAGTTGTCCGCCGTCGGCGAGAAGGTGGGTGATGCGGGCGAGCGTCGCCCGCAGGTCTCGGGTGGCGTGCAGGACGTTGGTGGCGATCACCACGTCGAAGGAGCCCGCGGTGAAGCCTTGCTCGGCCGGGTCCTGGTTCAGGTCCAGGCAGCGGTAGTCGACGAAGTCGAATTCGGCGAACCGGGCCTTGGCAGGGGGGAAGAACCCGGCGGACAAGTCGGTGAAGGCGTAGGCGGTGCGCTCGGGCGGCAGGTGGGGCAGGAGCAGGGCTGTGCTGCTGCCGGTACCGGCACCGACCTCCAGGATGCGCAGCGGCCGGTCCTCGGGCCAGGTGCGGACCTGTTCACGTACCAGAGCGAGCAGCAGCTGATTGTGGAAGCGGGGCTGGACGGCGTCGCTGTAGAAGTACTCGATCAGATGGCGGTCGGGTTCGTCGAAGAGCAGCGTCAGTGGATCATGGTTGCCTCGCAGGACGTCGGCCAGGTGCAGACAACACCGGCCGAACAGGGACGTCTCGACCGCGTGCTGGGGAAAGTCGCGTACGAGTTGCCGGAACAGCTCCAGCGACGGAGGGCCGTCGGTGTCGGGAAGACGCCAACGTGCGGGGCGGCCTTCTCCGGCCTGCCGGATCTGGTGCAGCAGACCGCGGGTGGCGTGGGCGAGAAGCTCAGCCAGGCGGGTGTGGCGGGGCTGCATGCCGCCTGCCACGAGATCACCGGTGTCGAACTCGCGCTGTCCCTCCGGCAGCAGCTGGGCGAACGCGTCGGCGGTCAGGCGTGAGCAGCACTCGCGTAGCCGCCGCAGTCCGGCTTCGTGCCCTTCCTCGCGCCAGGTCTGCTCCAGACGGTCGCGGTACGGCAGACACGCCTGCGCCAGGGCGGTGGGGGAGAGCAGGGGGCCGGGCAGCACCGGGTCGGCGGTCCCTGGAGCGGCACGCAGCACGTTGACGAGGTGCTGCACGGGTTCGGTGGGGGTGTTGCCCATGCGGCGCAGTCGGCAGCCTGTGAGCTGGAGGCAGATCACGCCGTCGGCGTCGGACAGCGTGATGTCCCAGCACGTTTCCTGGGGGTTGCTCTCGCGCAGGCGTACGTGGATCAGACCGCTCTGCGGCGGGGTGTGCCACAGACGCAGGGCCTCGACGGCGACTGGAAGGAGCGGCAGGTACTCGCCTTCGACGCTGATGAGGCAGGCGCCTGCCTGGAGTGCACCGTCCAGGAGCGCGGGGTGGACGTGGTAGCCGTCTGCGGGTTCGCCCAGGGTGTAGGAGGCCAGGGCTTCTCCCCCGTGCAGCCGCAGCTCCGTGAGGACCTGGAAGGCGGGTCCGTACACGAGGCCGGCGCGCCGGGCCCGGGCGTAGTGCTCAGTGACGTCCATGCGTGTGTGGAGACGCGAGCGCAGGTCGGCGAGGTCGACGGAGGGCGGCACGGCGGCCAGCAGCCGCCGCACCTGGGCCCGGGCGTACGTCTGCCAGGGCAGGTCGTCGCCGGTACGCGCCGCAATCGTCAGGGCCTGGTCACCTTCGCTGAGGGAGACCTGCACGCGCACGTCGGCGGCCTCGTCGTCCCAGGGCAGATCGAGGGCACGAGTGATGAGCAGATGGTTGACCTCGACGGGGGCGTCGTGGACGCGTCCGCCTGCGGCAAGGGCCATCTCCAGGTAGGCCGCGGCGGGCATGACGACGGAGCCTGCGACCTGGTGGTCGGCCAGCCACGGCAACCGGGTGGGTTCGATCAGGTTGGACCAGCCGGGCTGCTGCACGGGGACACGTGCCCCCAGCAGGGGGTGTTGGACGGGGGTGGTCTCGCCGGAGACGCGCAGCCACCACTGAGGGTCGCCGTGCCAGTGCCGCTCGCGCTGCCAGGGATAGGCCGGCAAGTCGGTCGTGCGTCCGGGCCGCGGGAAGAAGACGTCCCAGTGGATCTGGGCGCCGGCGGCCACTACGCGGGCCGCCGCGGTGTCGACGGCGGCAGGCCCCGGCACGGCCCGAGCACAGGTGGCCGTGACCAGCACCGAACGTTCCAGGCCCTTGGCCGCCTTGCGCATGTAGGGCCGCAGGACGGGGTGGGGGCCGATGTCGACGAAGATGTCGTAGCCGTCGTCGATCAGCGTCTGCAGGGCCGGCCCGAACAGCACGGGTTCACGGACATTGCGCCACCAGTAGACAGCGTCAAGATCCTCGCCCGTGCAGACGGCGCCGGTGACAGTCGAGACGAAGGGAAGAACGGCTGCGCCGGGACGCAGGCCCTCCAGGCACTCGAGCAGGCCGTTCCGTACGGGGTCCATGGCTTGACTGTGGAAGGCGTAGTCCAGCTCCAGCATGCGGAAGAAGACTGCGCGCAGCTCCAGATCCGCGCCCAAGGTGCGGAGGTCCTCCTCGGGACCGCAGATGGTGACGTCCTGGTCGCCGTTGACGGCGGCGATCTCCAAAGAGCCGGCGTACGGGGCGAGTTCCTTGGCCGCCTCCTCCGCCGACAGGCCGACCGCGGCCATGCGGCCTCGGCCGCGGGTGGCGGCCTGAGCACGGCTGCGTGCGGCGACCACCCGGGCGGCGGCAGGCAGGTCGAGGGCGCCGGCGACGTGGGCGGCGGCGATCTCGCCGACGCTGTGGCCCAGGACCGCGGCCGGACGGATGCCGCGGGCCTTGAACAGTTCCACCAGAGCGATCTGGAAGGCGAACAGCAGCGGCTGGGCGATCTCGGTGGCCTCGATGCGCGCGGGGTCGGCTGCCGCCATCTCCTCACGCACCGACCAGCCCAGGTGGGGCAGGAGCGCGTCATCGACCCGGTCGAGCGCTGCCCTGAACACGGGTTCCGCACGGAGCAGGTCCGCCCCCATGCCGGCCCACTGGGAGCCGTTGCCGCCGAAGGCGAACACCACGCGGCCCTCTGTCACGGCCTGTTCTGTGGCGGTGGCGGCGGGCAGGGGCAGTGCCCCCTGGCCGACGGCTTCCAGGGCTTCGGCTGCCTGCCGGGCGCCGGGGGCCAGGACCACGGCCCGGTGCGGGTGCAGGGTACGACGGCATGCGGCCGTCCACGCGACGTCGTAGAGCCCCTCGGGGGTCTCCTCCCGTAGCCGCTCGGCCATGCGTGCGGCCGCGGCCTCCAGTGCCTCCGGGGTGCGGGCCGAGACCACTACCGGCAGCACACCCTCAGGGGCCTCACTCGGGTCGGTCAGGTGGACTGCGGGCGCGGCGGCCAGGACGACGTGCGCGTTGGATCCCCCGAAACCGAAGGAATTGACGCCGACCACCGGCCGCTGCCCGGCAAGGGGCCTGGCTTCGGTGCACGGGTCGAGCTGCCAGCCCTCGAAGTCGATGTGAGGGCTGAGCGGCCGCGCGTGCAGGGTCGGCGGGATGCGGCGGTGACGCAGGACGAGGAGGGCTTTCACCAGTCCGGCCATGCCGGAAGCGGCCTCCAGGTGACCGGTGTTGCTCTTGACCGATCCGATCGGCAGCGGCCCGGTCGTGCGGCGGGTGCCCAGGGCACGGCCGATGGCGTCGCATTCGATCGGGTCGCCCACCGGTGTTCCCGTGCCGTGGGCCTCCAGATAGGACAGGTCGTCGGCGCTCACACCCGCCTGGGCGTAGACCCGTTCCAGCAATGCCGCCTGCGCCCGGGCGCTGGGAAGTGCCAGCCCGGTGGTGCTGCCGTCGCTGTTGACGCCGCTCGCCAGGATCACTCCGTGGATGCGGTCGCCGTCCGCGAGCGCGTCGGGCAGGAGTTTGAGGGCCACGACTCCGCCGCCCTCCGCGCGCACGTAGCCGTCCGCCTCCGACGAGAAGACACGGCAGCGGCCGGTCGGCGACAGCATGGAGGCGGCCGAGAAGCCGGTGAAACCGAAGGGACTGAGCAGGACGCTCACTCCTCCGGCCAGAGCCATCCGCGCTCGGCCCGTGCGCAGCGTCTCGGACGCCTGGTGCAGGGCGGTCAGAGCCGAGGAACAGGCGGTGTCCACCGTCATGCTGGGCCCGTGCCAGTCGAGCAGGTGGGAGATGCGGTTGGCGGCGTTGGTGGCCGCCAGCCCAGCCATCGAGTACGCATTGGGCGCGTCACCGCCCGTGGACTGCAAGTCGGCGTAGTCGTGACTCGACATGCCGACGAACACCGCCGTGTCAGAGCCTGCGGTGGTGATCTGGTCGACGCCGGCGTCGTCCAGGGCCTCGACCGCCATCTCCAGCAGCAGCCGGTGCTGCGGATCCATGCGCGCCGCCTCGCGCGGTGAGACCCGCTGGAAGTAGCCGTTGTCGAAACCGGTCACGTCCTGGAGGAACCCGCCTGCCCCCGTGTAGCTCTTGTCGTTCCTGCGCCGCTCGGTGTCGACGAACCGTTCGGGGTCGAAACGGTCCGGCGGGACCTCACCCACCAGGTCACGTCCTTCCTGCAGCGCCTCCCACAGGTCCTGCGGTCCCTCGATGCCGCCGGGCAGCCGGCACGAGAGGCCCACGATCGCTACGGCGGGCCTGTCAGGGGTCGCGGGAGCCACGGTCACGGAGTTCTCCTGGTGCGTGAAAGAAGGGGGTGGGCATCGAAAGACCGCAGGCAGTGGCACGCGAGGGGTGCTTCCGCCGCCGGGGACGCCGTGATCATAGGGAGACCGATGACCAGGCCTTGCACGCGTTGCGGCGTGCGGGTGAAGGCTGGAAACAACTCCGGAGCACATAAGGGGTGAATTTGGCCGGTCCTCGTGACTCAGGATGGCTCCGCCGTTCACTCCTGAGGGTGAAGATCACGGCCGCTCCAAGCCACTGACGTGCAAGAACATCGCTCGGGCGTCAAGTGGTTACCCGCCGAACCCGGAAAGGGTGGCGGTAGGTAGGTGTTCCATCGGGCCGCCGGTATGGTGCCGACGTCCTGAGCCCGTCCCCCCATGCGGCTTCTCGCACGTCCACGGCAACGAACCTGGTCACTGCCGCGTCTTCACGCGCCGCGACCCAGCCGACGAAGGCCTCTCTCAAGGCGGCCGCAACGTTCCCGGAAGGCAGTCCATGAGCAGTTCACAGGTCGCCGTACCCGTCGTCCGAACCGATGTGACGGCCTGCGGCTGGTGGCGTCCGTGCACGGTCCAGGTCATCGGTGAGATGCCGTCAGGACACCGGGCGCTGCGGACCTTCCTGGACCACCTGGTCGCATCCTTCGAGGTGCAGGGCCATACCGTCCTGGACCGCTCCCATGGCGACGTCGACCTGATGCTCGTGTGCGGGCAGATTCCCGAGGGGCCGCAGCCTCTGCGGGAGAGGATCCCCGAGCAATACCCGCCGCTGAGTGCGATGCTGCGCCAGCAGCACGGCCTGCGCCGCAACCCCCGGCATGTCGTCGCCGTGGTCGAGGTGCCCGAACGACTCAGTGCACTGCCCCACGCAGAAGTCGTCGCCACCGCCCGCACAGCCATGGGCCGACTCGGCGCGGCCAAGGTCCTGTTCGTGTCCCGCGGTGATGCTCCCGGTCACGTGGGAGAGGTGACGTTCTGCAGCATGGAGGGCGGCCATCCCACCGAGATCACGAACATCGCCGACCGCATGCGTGACCGACTGGTCACCGCGGCGTGCGCCCGGCAGGTCGCCGAGGACTACGACACCGTCCGCGACGCGATCACCGCCGAGGCGTGGCAGGCCAGCGCCGCACCTGAGCAACTGGCCCGCGCCGGGCGACGGATGGGCGAGCTGGGGCTGTTGCCGGCGCCGGTGAAGGTGTCCGACTTCGTCTCCGACCAACTGGCCGACATGTACGAGATCTACATGGGCATGCGGGGCTTCAGCGAAGGCATGCTGTTCGCCTTCGACCCCGATCTCAACTGCCTGGTGGTCAGCGCCTCGGGTTCCTGGGACGTCGACAAGCGCAACCTGACCCGAGAGCAGATCGTAGCCGTCGAGCCGCGCCTGACCGACGGCAAGCGCCTGCGCGTCCTGGCCCCCAGCGGCACGCTGCCGATGCAACCGTCAGTGGAGACATGGGAGATCTGCGCCCTGATGGAAGCCTGCCCCACCGTCCGCGTCACGAAGAACCCGTCAGGCACCTGGGTGCTGGACCCCGACGGAGAACGCGAGGTACCTCTCATCCGGGCCGGCATCCACGCCCACGTCGGTGTCGTCTCCAGCGACCACATGGAGATCGAAACCGTCGCGGCGGACCGCGAGCAGTTCCCCTACGGCTTCGGCTGCGGTACCGACTTGACCGTCGAGATCGCCCGCGACACCGTTCGCCGTTCACACGCCGTCAACGATCCGGCCGACCCGCGGACCTACGTGCGCTGGCCCCTGCTGTATCACGGAGAGATGGCCGTGGAACTGTGGAAGCCTGGCCTGCCCGCCCAGCCCTTCCAGGGATTGCTCGACCTGTACGGCACGGCAGTGCAGTTCACGCCCGACGATGTCCCCCAGCCGGTCTGAGCGGGCGTTCCGGCTCCGGCCCGTGGAGGAACCCGGCAGCGAACCGCCTGCCACCGTCGGATCCAGCCGTGGGTCCCCGACCGGTGATCGTCGCTGCCCGTGCCGGACCCGGAACCGGCAGTACGCCTCCTGTTCCGCGACACGATGAGCAGGGCTCCGGGCTGCGGTCGATCGGCTCCTCCCCCGCCCGGTCTTCGTAAACGAGGCACCGCCACATGACCTTCTCGTCCGTCCGCCCACGACCGCCTGTCCGTTCGATGACCTCGGGCTGCGGGGCGTCTCCGGGACTGCGCATCGGCCAGGACCTCCTGCGTGGCGACCGGCTGCTGCTCGCCCTGGCAGCCGTCCTGTCCCTCGCTTCAGCGACAGCCGGCCTGTTGGTGCCGTGGCTGGCCATGGGCGTGATGCACGCTCTCACCCGGCACCAGCCAGTCATTCTTCCCGCCGTGGGCATGAGCGTCGCAGTCCTCGGCACGGCCGGACTGCAGGCCCTGAGCGGATGGTTACTGGCGGGGGTCGGCGAGCGCGCCGTGCTGCGCCTGCGCCGCCGGGCCATGGCGCATCTGCTGCGGCTTCCGCTGCGTGCGGTACGCGAGGAGGGCACTGGCAGCCTCACGGCCAGGGTCACCTCGGACGCTGCGCTCCTGCGTCTGCTCATCGAAACCGGTTTCATCCACCTTCCGGTGGCGCTCTTCGCCACGGCGGCCACGCTCACCGCCATGGTCGTCATCGACCCGGGGCTCACCCTGGTCGCCGTCGGTGCCTTCGGGCTCACCGGAGCTTGCCTCGCCCCCATGACGACCCGGATGAGAAACCTCGCAGTCGCGCAGCAGCGCGCGCTCGGACAGCTCGCACAGAGCCTCACGGCCCATCTCGTCGCACTCGTCACCGTCAAGTCCTGCCGCTACGAGAGTCAGGCCGCACACGAACTTGGACACGCCGCAGACGTGGTTCGTTCGGCGTGTCTGCCCGCCTCCCGTTTGCAGTGCCTCATCGGCCCGGTCGTGAGTCTGGGCCAGCAGATCGCCGTCCTGGCCGTCGCGTTGGCAGCAGGACAGCAGATCACGCGCGGACAGCTGTCCCTGGCCGCCTTCAGTGGCTTCTTTCTCTACCTGCTGCACCTCACCTCGCCCCTGACAGTCGTCGCACTCGGCATCGGCCATCTGCAGGCGGGACGAACCGCACGAGGCCGCTTCCACCGCCTCCTCACCCGCCCGACGGAAGCGGAACGAGACACGACAGCAACTCCCGTCCCGCCCCTGCCTCGCCCCGACGCACATGCGGTGACCTTCCACCGGGTCACCTTCTTGCTTCCGCAAGGCAACCCGGTCCTGGACCGTGCGAGCTTCCACGTCCCCGCGACCGGGCTCACCGCCCTCGTCGGTTCCTCAGGCACGGGAAAGTCCACGGTCCTCACGCTCATCAACCGGCTCGCGCAGGCCGAGCACGGGGAGATTCGCGTCCTGGGCAGGTCCATCAGCGACTGGCCCCTCGGCGACCTGCGCCGACGCGTTACCTACGTCGACCAACAGTCAACCCTTGTCGAAGGCACCATTCGCGAGAACCTGCGACTTGGTCTCGCCGAGCCGCCCATCGACGCGGACCTGATGAACGCGCTGGAGACGGTCGGGCTACGCCGGACGGTGTTGCGTCTCCCCCAAGGCATCGACACGCCCCTGGGCCGCGTCCACGACCTGTCCGGCGGGCAACGCCAGCGCCTGGCCGTAGCCCGCGCCCTCCTCACCGACAGTGACGTCCTCCTCCTCGACGAGCCGAACTCGCACTTGGACAGCATCAGTGACCGTCTCGTCACCCGAGCCGTGGACGACCTGGCGGCCACCCGCTGCGTTGTCGTCGCCAGCCACCGACTGCCCACCGTCCGCAGGGCCCGGCACGTCGTCCTGCTCACGGAGGACGGGACGGCAGTCTCCGGCAGCCACGAGCACCTTCTCGCTCACAACAGCCACTACAGGGAACTCACCACCGGGCACGCCATCAAGGCCGCTGTCGCCGGGCATCGATGCTGCCCTTGCTGAGGTGCCGCCCAGAATGCCGTCGGCCCCTTACGTGATGCGCTGCCGGCAGGGTCAATAGGCGACGGGCCATCCGCTGCTCCAGTTCAGGAGGTTGACGCCGAGCTTGGGCGTCCCGTTGTCGTTGCCGTCGTAGTAGTGGTAGACGATCAGGTCGCCGTCCGAGTCCGCCATGATCGACTGGCCGCCGGGTCCGATGTACCGGCCGTGCGACTCCAGGACGGGGGTGCCGCCGTTGTTCGTCAGGGCGACGCCGTTCTTGTCGTAGTAGGGGCCCGTGACAGCGGTGGCCCGGCCGACCTTGACCTTGTACGTGGAGCCGGTGCCGTTGCAGCACGTGTCGTACGAGGCGAACAGGTAGTAGTAGCCGTTGCGTTTGACGACGAAGGGCGCCTCGACGGCCTTCGTGCCGGTGGGGCGGGACGCGATCGAGTAGCGGGTCGTGCTGCCGGCCATCTGCTTGCCGGTCGACGGGTCGATCCGGATCATCTTGAGGCCGGTCCACCAGCTGCCGAACGACAGCCACCACTTGCCGTCGTCGTCGACGAAGAGGTTCGGGTCGATGGCGTTGTAGTCGCTGGCCGTGGTGGAGGTGTAGACGGTCCCGTAGTCGGTCCAGGAGCCCGGCAGCCCGGTCGTCGAGGCGGCGAGGCCGATGGCCGACTTGTTCGACCCGAAGGTCGAGACGGCGTAGTACATCAGGTACTTGCCGCCGTGGTAGGAGATGTCGGGCGCCCAGGCCTCGGTGGCGTAGGACGACCACCAGCCGGGTTTGGCGGTGAAGGCGTCGGATCCCGAGCTGAACGCGACACGGTCGGTGGAGCTGCGGAAGCCGAGCCCGCCTCCGGTGGCATACAGCAGGTAGCGGCCGGCGGAGGTGCGGACCATCGTCGGGTCGTGCACGACGACACTGCCGGTGACCGTGCCGGGGTTGGGGTAGGCCGAGGCCGTACTCGGGACGAGGGCGAGCAGGACCGCGGCGGGTAGGGAGAGGAGTGCGGTCCTGCGGGAGGTGCGGGAGGTGCGGGAGGTGCGGCTCACGCTGACGCTCCTTGGGGTGGGGGGACACGGTTGTCCGTTCGTCATTTCGAACGGCGATCGTGACTTCGGACGGAACGTAGAATCGAACCCTTTGCGCGTCAATGGTTCACGCAACAACGAACGCGGACGCCCCCGGTCCACTTGTCCTGCAACGGACTTGACGGCCCGTCACTTTGCCGAACCGACAGCCGGTGGACAGCTTCCGCTTCTATGGTGCCGTGTCCATGACAGACACCTCGAACACCAGCCCCATCGGGCGCCGGACCGTACTGATCGCCACCGGCGCCACGGCCGCCGCCCTGACCGTGGGCGCCGCCGCGCCCCAAGCCCCCACGGCCGACGCGGCTCCCGCGGCCGTCTGCACCCTCACGAAGGAGATGACCGAAGGCCCCTACTACCTCGACGGGCAGCTCGTCCGCGCCGACGTCACCGAGGGCAAGGCGGGCGTCCCGCTCAAGCTGGCGCTCACCGTCGTCGACGACGACACCTGCGCCCCGCTCGGCAACGCGCTCGTCGAGATCTGGCACAGCGACGCCCTCGGCGAGTATTCCGGTTTCGTCGGCAACAACGGCCACGACGAGCCGGACGACGGCACCTTTCTGCGCGGCGGCGTACTGACGAACTCCGCCGGCGTCGCGAACATCACCACCATCTACCCCGGCTGGTACCGAGGCCGCTGCGTGCACATCCACGTCAAGGTGCACACGAACGTCACGCTCACCTCGGACGGCTCGTTCACCGGCGGCCAGGAACTCCACACCGGTCAGCTGTTCTTCAGCGAGACGACCACCGCGAAGGTCGCCAGGGTCTCGCCGTACTCGACCAACACGGTCACCCGCACCACCCTCGCCCAGGACTCCATCTACGACGACGGAGGCGCCTCGTCCGGCCTCCTGACCCTCACCGCCCTGGGCAGCTCGGCCTCCGCCGGTTACACCGGCAAGCTCACGCTGGGCGTCGAGCGGAGCTGACGCGCCGCCCGCCGCCCGGCAGGTCGACCTCGGCCCGTACCGTCTTGCCGGGCGGCGGTTCCCGGTCCACCACCTCCCACCGGTCGGCGAGCGCGCCGACGAGCAGCAGACCGCGCCCCGCCTCGTCGAGCGGTCCCGGTGCCGGTACGTCGCCGGGGCCGAACGGACGCGGGCCCGTACACGTGTCGGTGACCTCGACGCGGACGCTGCCGGGGACGAGCGAGAGGCGCAGCTCGAAGTCCCGGCCCGGCACGCGTCCGTGCGTCACCGCGTTGGCGGCCAGCTCCGCGACGATCACGGCCACGGCGTCCGAGGCGTCACCGCCGTACGGGACACCCCAGGCGTGGAGTTGGTTCAGGGCGAGGTACCTGGCCAGCCGGGCACCCCGGGGCGTGGCGCTGAGGCGCTGGGTGAACGTACGTACGGTGACCGGGCCTGGGCGGGTGGGTGGTGAATTCATGCGCCCAATCTGGCGGGCCCGGGGCCCACTTCACCAGGTCCGCGCCGCGTACGCCGCGCGAGCGTACGCGGTCACGTGCTGGACAGTACCGGTGACTGCCCGTGACCATGGGCGCGGGAGGTGACCGGTGGTGGTCGATGGAGCGGTGGGTGCGGGCGGGAGCGAGCCGGAGTCGTCCGACAGTCTGCGGACGTTCGGGGCGGTCGTCCAGGCGTTGCGCGAGCATGCGGGACTGAGCCGGGAGGAGTTCGCGGACCTGGTCCGGTTCTCCAAACACACGGTGGCGTCGGTGGAGTTGGGCCGTCGGATGCCGGACCCGGCGCTGGTCGACCGCGCGGAGGCGGTACTGGGCAACACGGGCGCGTTACGGAAGGCGGCGGGACACCTGGCACGCCAGCCGGGACTGGCGGCGTGGTTCCGGCAGTGGGCACGGTTGGAAGCGGCGGCGATCGCGCTGTGCACCTACGAGTGCCGGATGATCCCTGGGTTGCTTCAACCGGAGGCATACGCACGTGCGCTGGCCGACGATCAGCTTCCGCCCCTCGACAACGCACAGGTCGAGGAGCGATGGGCCGCCCGCGCAGAACGGCAGCGACTGCTGCGTGAGCGGCCTAACACCGCGTTCAGCTTCATCGTCGAGGAGAACCTGTTCCTACGGCACACAGGCGGCGTCGACGTCACCCGAGTGCTCCTCGATCACGTACTGGAGGTCGCCGGGCTGCGGAACGTCGAGATTCAGGTCATGCCGTTGGTCCAGGAGTCGCACGCCGGACTACAGGGGCCAATCCGTTTGCTCGAGACACCTGAGAACCGGTGGTTCGCCTACAACGAAGGTCAGGAAAGCGGCCAGTTGATGTGCGACCCGAAAGTGGTCAGCGTGCTCCAGCACCGCTATGCCAGGATGCGTTCGCAGGCACTCACCTTTCAGGACTCCATGAGCCTGTTGCAGCGGATGCGAGGAGCGTTATGAGCACCAGCGAGCTGGCCTGGTACAAATCGAGTTACAGCAGCGCATCCGGCGACGACTGCGTAGAGGTCGCCCTCACCCCCGCCACCATCCACGTCCGTGACTCCAAGGACCCGCAGGGGGCCCGGCTCGCGCTCTCCCCGGCCGCCTGGGCCGCCTTCGTGTCGCGGCCGGCGGAGTCCGCCTGACGGTGGCGCGCTCCGCCGGCCGGGGTCCGGGGGTCAGGCCAGCCGGATCACGTTCCAGGACAGCGGCTCCAGCACGGCGTGCAGCGTGCCGTCCCGAAGGGTCGTGCCCTCGACGGGGTGCGGCGCCACCCGCTCCGGGTCGGCGAGGGTGTTCCTGGCCTCCGGGTCGGCGTCCGCCAGCGCGCTGTGCTCGACGACCGAGGTCAGCCGCAGCCCGTGCAGGGCGACTTCGAGGGGCAGCGGTTCGCGCTGGCTGCGGTTCACCGCGAAGACGGTGACGGAGCCGTCCTCGGCGCGCACCGCGGTGGCGTGCAGCAGGTCGGCCTCGCCGTACTTGCTCGTCTCGTACACCGGGGAGTCGACCCGGACGTCGAGGACCCGGCCGCGCCCGTACTTCGAGGCCTGGGCGAAGGGAAAGAACGTGGTCTGCCGCCAGGCGGGCCCGCCCGGCTCCGTCATGATCGGCGCGATGACGTTGACGAGCTGGGCGAGGCAGGCGACGGTCACCCGGTCCGCGTGCCGCAGCAGCGCGATGAGCAGGGAGCCGAAGACCACGGCGTCCGTGACGGTGTACCGGTCCTCCAGCAGGCGCGGCGCCTCGGCCCAGTCGACCTGGCTGACCTCGGCGTCCGCCCGGGAGAGGTACCAGACGTTCCACTCGTCGAAGGAGAGGTTGATCTTCTTCTTCGACTTCAGGCGGGCGCCGACGTGGTCGCAGGTCGCCACCACGTTGTCGATGAAGGACTCCATGTCGACGGCCGACGCGAGGAACGAGTCGCGGTCCCCGTCGAGTTCCTCGTAGTAGGCGTGCAGGGATATGTAGTCGACCAGGTCGTACGTCTCCTGGAGCACGGTCGCCTCCCACGCGGCGAACGTCTCCATGCTCTGGCCCGAGGAGCCGCAGGCGACCAGTTCCACGTCCTTGTCGATCTGCCGCATCGCGCGGGCCGTCTCGGCGGCGAGGCGTCCGTACTCCTCGGCGGTCTTGTGCCCGGTCTGCCAGGGTCCGTCCATCTCGTTGCCGAGGCACCACATCCGGATGCCGAACGGGTCCTTGTCGCCGTGCGCCGCACGCAGGTCGGACAGCGCGGTGCCGGCCGGGTGGTTGGCGTACTCCTGGAGTTCGAGTGCCTCGGCGACGCCGCGTGTACCGAGGTTGACGGCCATCATCGGCTCGGCCTGCGGGCCGATCTTCTTCAGGAAGGCGATGTACTCGGAGAGGCCGAAGCGGTTGGTCTCGGTGGAGCGCCAGGCGAGGTCGAGCCGGCGGGGCCGGTCCTCGACGGGGCCCACCGAGTCCTCCCACTTGTAGCCGGAGACGAAGTTGCCGCCGGGGTAGCGGATGGCGGTGACGCCGAGTTCCCTCACCAGGTCGAGGACGTCCTGGCGGAGGCCCGCCTCGTCGGCGGTGGGGTGCCCGGGCTCGTGGATGCCGGTGTAGACGCAGCGGCCGAGGTGTTCCACGAAGGAGCCGAAGAGCCGGGGGTTCACCTCACCGACGGTGAAGGCGGGGTCGAGGGTGAAGCGTGCGGTGCTCATGCTTTCCTTTCGGGGGTTCGGTTCTGTCTGCGGGTGACACGGGGCTGTTCGCGCAGTTCCCCGCGCCCCTAGACCACGCTGGGCCAGCCGTTCTTCCGCCAGCTCAGCCTGTTCAGGCCGAGCTTGGGAGTGCCGGCGTCCTCCGCGTCGTAGTAGTGGTACGCCAGCCAGTCCTGTCCCCGGTCGCGGAAGACGGACTGGCCGCCCGTGCCGACGTATCTGCCGTGGCCCTCCAGCACCAGGTCGCCGCCGCCCTCCAGGAGCGGGGTGCCGTCGCTGTCCAGGTACGGGCCGGTGACGCTCGTCGATCTGCCGACGCGGATCCTGTACGTGGAGTTCACGCCCGCGCAGCAGGTGTCGTAGGAGGCGAAGAGGTAGTAATAGCGGCCGTGCCGGACGATGTCGGGGCCTTCGACGGCGTACGGGGCGTCGGGGCGGGTCGCCAGGTGGTGGACCGTGGCGCCGGGTACCGCCTTGCCCGTGCGCGGGTTCAGCTCGACCATGCGGATGCCCGTCCAGTACGAGCCGAACGTCATCCACAGCCGGCCGCGGGACCGCACGACCGCGGGGTCGATGGCGTTCCAGACGTCGGTCGTCTCCGAGGCGAACACCTTGCCGCGGTCGGTCCAGGTGCCGGGGAGGCCGGAGCGGGAGGTGGCCACGCCGATCGCCGAGTGGTTGGTGCCCCAGGAGGAGACGGCGTAGTAGAGCCAGTAACGGCCGGCCCGGTAGGAGAGGTCGGGGGCCCACGGGTCACCCGTGTCGTTGTACTCGTACCACCAGCCCGGCGGCTCGGCGAAGGCGTTGCCCTCGTCCGTCCAGTGCACCCGGTCCTTCGAGAGGCGGGCGCCGATGACGCCGCCGGTCGAGTAGGCCACGTACTGCCCGGACTTCAGTCGCGCGACGGTCGGATCGTGGACGATCTCCTGGCCGTCGAGGGGCAGCGGGTCGGGGTAGTGGACGGCGGCCTGCGCCGTGCCGGGCAGGAGGGCGAGGGCCGCCGCCGTCAGTACGGCGGTCAGCGCGGTGCGGATGCTCACTGGCCCGCCAGTCCCGTGTGGGCGACGCCCGCGACGATCTGGCGCTGGAAGAAGACGAAGACGAGGACGAGCGGGAGTCCGGCCATCAGACCGCCGGCCATGAGCTGGGCCCACTGGATGCCGTAGGAGTTCATGACGGTGGCGATGCCGTTCGGCATGGTCATCAGGTCGGGGTTGTTGGTCACCATGTACGGCCACAGGAAGTTGTTCCAGGACGCGATGAAGGTGAAGATGCCGACCGCGGACAGGGACGGGCGCGACAGCGGCACGATGATGGTGAAGAAGACCCGCCAGCGGCCCGCCCCGTCGATGAACGCCGCCTCCTCCAGCTCGCGCGGGATGCCCTGGAAGAACTTGTAGAGGATGTAGACCATCGCGGCGGGCGCGCACTGCGGCAGGATCATGCCCCAGTAGGTGTCGACCATCCCCATCTGCTGGACGGTGGTGAACAGCGGCACGCCGAGGACGGCGGGCGACACCATGAGGCCCATCATGACGAGCCCCAGCAGCGGGCCCTTGAAGCGGAACTCGGTGCGCGCGAAGCCGTAGCCGGCGAGCGCGCTGACCAGCAGCACGACGGCCGTGACGCAGACGGACACGACGAGCGAGTTCACGAACCAGTTGGTGATGTTCCCGGTCTCGAAGATCGCCGACCACGCCTGGGTCGTCCACACCTCCGGCAGCCAGTGCGGCGGCACCTCGACGGCCTCGGTCTCCGACTTGAGCGAGGTGAACAGGGCCCAGGCCAGGGGGGCCGTCCACAGCGCGGAGAGGGCGACCCCGAGCAGGGTCAGGACGATCTGACTTGCGGTCCAGGGCTTCCGGGGCCGGGAGCCGGCCCCCGCCCGTATCTGCGTGGCGGTCATCGCACGCCCTCCTCACGCTTGCGCAGCAGCCACATCCGGCCGACGGCGACGGACGCGATGATCACGAAGAAGATGATGGAGATCGCGGAGGCGTAGCCCACGCGGTAGCTGGTGAAGCCCTCTTCGAGGGTGTACTGGACGAAGGTGCGGGTGCTTTCCTCCGGCCCGGGGCCGAAGTCGTAGATCACGACGGCCTGGTCGAAGACCTGGAGCGAGGCGAGGATCTGGAGGGCGACGACGAGTCCGGTGATGTTGCGCAGCATCGGCAGGGTGATGTGCACCATGCGGTGCCAGGCGTTCGCGCCGTCCAGCTTGGCCGCTTCGTAGAGGTGCGCGGGGATGCCCTGGAGGGCGGCGAGGTAGAGCAGGAAACTGAAGCCGACGGTCCACCAGAGGGTGGTGATGACGACGGCGAGCATCGCCGTGGACTTCTCGGTGAGCCAGGGGGTGTCGGTGCCGAGGACGTGGTTGACCATGCCGGTGCCGGGGTTGAACAGCCACTGCCACAGGTTCCCCGCGACCGTGGACGGCAGCAGGAACGGGGCGAAGAAGCACAGCCGCCACAGCCACTTGGCCCGCTCGATGTGGTGGGCGAGCATCGCCATCACGAAGGCGAGGACGGTGATGCAGGGCACCACCAGCAGCGTGAAGTAGGCGCTGTGGCCGAGGGAGTCCCACACCAGCGGGTCGCCGAACGCCTCGCGGTAGTTGTCCCAGCCGACGAAACCCGCCCCGACGCCCGAGACGTTGGCGTCGGTGAAACTCAGGTAGACGCCCCGCAGGACCGGCCAGATCACGAACAGGGCGAACAGGACGAGGAACGGCGCGACGAACCAGCCGCCGTGCTGGAACCCCCGGCCGAAGCGGGCCCGGACGCTGTCCGTGTCCCCGGCGCCGGCGCCGGCGGAACGTACCGACTGCGGGGCGGGGGCGAGCGCGGCCCCGGCACTGGTCGTCGTCATGCGGTCCCTCCCTGCGCGGCGGTCCGGCCGTCCATCGGGTTCTTCATGGCCAGCAGCTGTTCGAGCACGTTCCTCATGCGGTGCGCGGCCGCGGCCGGTTTCGTGGAGCCGAGGTTGGAGGAGGCGACGACGGGTCCGATGCGGGCGGCGAGCGTGCCGGTGGAGCCCGCGAACCACGCCTTCGGCTCGGTGGCCTGGTGGTCCATGGCCGAGACGTACTCGCTCTGCGGGGTGAGCTCGCGGTAGGCAGCCGATACGAGGGTCGGCGTGTACGCGGGGATGTGGCCGCCCGCCGCCCAGGCGACGGCGTTCTTGACGATGTAGGCGGCCAGCTCGTGCGCGGCCTCGTTCGCGGAGCCGCCGCGGGCCGACTGGTGCGGCAGGACGAAGGCGTGCGACTCGGCGTGGGTGGCCTGCCTGCCGAAGACGGCGGGCAGCGGGCTCGCGCCGTACTCGATCTTCGCGCCGGAGTAGACGGGCACGGACCAGTTGCCCTCCCAGACGAACGGCGAGCCGTTCATGAACTGCTCGGCGTCGGCCGCCCCGGCGACGGCGTACCCGTCGGTGACGTGCCGGCGCAGGAACTCCAGGACCTCGGT
Source organism: Streptomyces sp. NPDC005551 (assembly GCF_042871785.1). Classification (NCBI taxonomy): domain Bacteria; kingdom Bacillati; phylum Actinomycetota; class Actinomycetes; order Kitasatosporales; family Streptomycetaceae; genus Streptomyces; species Streptomyces sp. NPDC005551. The sequence continues at coordinate 303,243 of NZ_JBIAJE010000002.1, forward strand.
CGCCCGGTCCTCGTCGAAGACGACGTCCGTCATCGCCGGATCGAAGTAGTCCCCGCCGAGCTGGGCGTAGAAGGTGACGAAGAACCACCAGGCGAAGTTCTGGTCGTTGGCGTGGATGCCGATGGTCTGCAGGCCCCGCCCGGTGGCCTTCTTCGCCGCCCGGAGCGCGTCGAACCACTCCTTCGTGGAGGTGATCGGGACGATCCGGCCGTCGTCGCCGAGGAGGCCCGCCTTCTTCAGGACGTCCTTGCGGTAGAAGGTCAGCTGGGCGTGGATGTCGAGCGGGAGCGCGTAGAGCTTTCCGTCGACGACGGCGCGTTTCCACAGCGCCGGGTTGAAGTCCTCCTCGCGAATGCCGTACCTGGCGAGCAGCTCCGTGTCCCAGGGGTCCAGGAGCCGGCCCGGCGCGAAGCCGGCGACGCGTCCCAGGTGCATGACGCTGAGGTCGGGCGCCCGGCTCCCGGAGGCCGCCATGGCGAGTTTGGTGTAGTAGGGATTGCCCCACTGGAGGGTGGAGTCCTTCACGTCGATGGCCGGACGCGCCTTACGGAAGGCGTCCAGCATCGCGATCATGTTGTACCCGTCGCCGCCGCTGAAGAGGTTCCAGTAGCGGACGCGTGTGCTCGCGTCGGAGGCGAGTGCGTCCGCGCCGGTGCCGAGCGCGGCGAAGCCGAGGCTTCCCGCGACCGTCAGCCCGCCCAGTCCCGTCAGGATGTGCCTGCGATTCAGGCCAGGTCGTCCCATGCCCTGCCCTAACTGTTCGAGATTTCGTCAGGTGCTCGTAACTTCGAACGGGACCGTAAATTCGAAGCGCGTGCGCGTCAATGCTTTGCGCAGAACTCCCGAACAACGTGCGGGATACCGGACGTTGGGCGCGACGAGGTGGACCCGGAGCGGGCCGGGCGGGGCGGACGCGGCCCTGTTCTCGTATGGCTATGGCGAACGGACATGTAGCGCAGGGTGAGGCTCGGGGTTGGAGCGGGCGCGGTCGGTGCCGGTTTGCCGACGAGCATCCATCCCCATGTCGTCAGCGAGATCCGGTAGATCCGCGCGGAGGACTTCGCGATGCCGCGCCTGTGAGGTACCGCTCGACCGCTGAGGCGTACGACGAGGGCGGGGCGGACAGAGGCATCACCCGGGCGCGCGGCAGAGCGACGGGCGCCCATCGAGCAGGCACGCGGGGCACCTCCGCCGCGCATCCGCCCCACCGGTCGCGGCACCCTCCCAGCGCAGCGCCCTGGTCCGCTTCACACCCATCCGCCCCGACCTGAAGACAACCAAGCGTGCGCACCAGCATGCGGCGCCGGTCCAGCAGTCACCGCGCGCCGCCCCGGGTGCCAGCCCGGTTCCCCGCGAACGCGCCACGCCCCGGCCCCGGGTGCAGCCGTAGCCGCCCGTGCGGCATCCGCGCGTCCGGACCGTCCCCAACCGTCGCCGCCCGCAGCCGGGACCCGGGCGGATGCGGCAGCTGTGCCACTCCTTGGCCTGCGGTCCTGCAGGCGACAGCCCGCGCGCGTGCACTCTTGCTACGAGGTTGGGGGGAGTCCCACCATCGCATGATGGCAATGACGGAAGCGGTGCTGGCGATGGCGAGTGGACTGGGTGGTGCCGGAATCGGAGCCGGGGGCGCCTTATGGGTTCAGCGAGCGAAAAGACGTGATGACGCGGCAGCCGCATCGGCAGCGGCGACCCGAGCCGAGACTGCTCTGGCCCTTGAGGTCGTTGCGACGGCCCGCGCCGCAGCCCGAGCTTGGTGGACCAACCTTCAGCGGGTCCTCGTCAGTCTGGAAGCTGAGCGCGCTGTGGATGCTCAGCAGTATGAGGAGCAGGCGCGGGCTGAGCTGAGAGAGTTCACAACGGCGCTTTACCGGATCCCGGGGAGCGCCCATCCCGTAGACGGTGTCCCTGTCCTACTCCACCGCCCATGGGCGGACCTCATGACGCAAACCTCCCTTCGCCTTGTCGAAGCCGCTCACCACCAGACCAGCGGTGCCATGGAGGTCGGCGACCTGGAGGCACTGCGAGAGGACGGGAAAGAGATACATCGCGCCATTGCCGCCTACCTGGTGAAATGCACGGAGAAGCTCGGCGGCGGCTCTGTGCCGTCCCTGGCGTACGGCCCGCCGCCGGGTAGCTTGCTGACTGACAGGTAGGTGAACCGGCCTGCTGACTTGGGCAGATGACCACAAACGCCTCTTGGCAGCAGTTATGCGAGGACAGGGCGGACGCGGAGCGGGCACGGCGGACATGCCGGAGCCCCCGCCCGGTGCCCGGCGGGGGCTCGGAGCAAGATGACTAGCCGGCGAACGCGGGCTGTGGCAGTCCCTTCCCGGCGCCGGGGACCACCAGCACCGAACCGCACAGCGGGTGCGGCGCCCGAAGTCCCGTACGGGCCGTGGTGATGTACAGGTCGGTCAGGCCCTCCCCGCCGAACGCGCAGGCGGTGGGACGCGGAACCGGCAGCTCCACGACCCGGTCCAGCTCGCCGGACGGCGTGTAGCGGCGCACCGCACCGCCGTCCCACAGGGCCACCCAGACACAGCCGTCGGCGTCGACGGTGAGCCCGTCGGGGAAGCCGGCACCCTCCTCGATCACCGCGAACGGCCTCCTGCCGACCGGCAGTTGCTCCTCGTCCACGTCGAAGACGTCGATCCTGCGGGTCGGCGAGTCCACGTAGTACATCAGCCGGCCGTCGGGGCTCCACCCGGTGCCGTTGCTGACGGCGACGTCGTCGAGGATCGTCCGCACGGTGCCGTCGGCGGCGATCCGGGACAGCGTGCCGCCGCCCGGTGCCTCGTCGTAGCGCATGGTGCCGGTCCACAGCGAGCCGTCGGGGGCGACGGCCGCGTCGTTGCCGCGGCGGCCGGGGACGGGCTCGCGGTGCAGCCAGCGGAAGCCCTCCCCGGTGCCCGGCGGCCCGTACAGCGCCACGCCGTCGCGGAGGTTGACCACCAGACCGCCGCCCGCCCGCGGCTTGGCGGCGCCCACGTGCTGCTCGGTGACCAGGACCGTGGCCCGGCCGGTCACCGGGTCGTACGTGTGGACCCGGGAGCCGAGGATGTCGACCCAGACCAGCCGCCGCGCGGTGGTGTCCCACGTCGGCCCCTCGCCGAGGGCCGCGTACGCGCGGACGGCGACCTCGGCGCTCATCCCACGCTCCGGTGGCCCAGCCGCTCGGACAGCTCGGCGGCGCCCTTCGCGGCCAGTTGCTCCAGCTCGCCGAGGCGGTCGTCGCTCCAGCGGATCATCGGGACGGAGATGGAGAGCGCGGCGACGACCTGCCCCGTGCGGTCCCGCACCGGGGCCGCGACACAGCTGACGTCCGGGTTGGACTCCCGGTTCTCCACGGCGACACCGCGCCGGCGGATCTCGGCGAGGGCCTCGCGCAGGACGGCGGGGTCGGTGATGCTGTTCGGTGTCATCGCGGGCAGCGCCGTATCGCCCGGGACGCGCGAGCTCAGCTCGGAATCGGGGAGCGAGGCGAGCAGCATCTTGCCGACGGAGGTGCAGTGCGCGGGCAGCCGGCGCCCGGCGGCGGAGACCATGCGCACCGCGTGCGTGGAGTCCACCTTGGCGATGTAGATGACGTCGGTGCCCTCCAGGATCGCCACGTGGACGGTCTCGTCGCAGGTCTCGGCGACCGAGCGGGCGACCTGCTGGCCCTCGGCCGCGAGGTCCAGCTGCTCGGCGTACCGGCTGCCGAGCTGGTACGGCCGCACCCCGAGCCGGTAGCGTCCGGGCTGGCCCGGCACCTGCACGATGTACGAGCGGGCGGCGAGCGTGGTGACCAGCTCGTGCACGGTGGTGCGCGGCAGCTGGAGTCTGCGCACGATGTCGGGCGCGGAGAGCGTGCCGTCTCCGTCCAGGAAGAGCTCGAGTATGTCGAGAGCGCGGGTCACGGCAGGTACGAGGCGTCCCACGAGCGGCCCCTCCCTTGTGTTCGATATTTCAACAGACGATCGGGATGACGAACACAGGCTAGTCATAGTGGGGTGGGCCGGGCAATGGGCGAGGTGGGGCGGGGGTCCGAGCAGGGTCCGGGCCGGGGACCCGGGCACGGGCCCGAGCAGGGTCCGGGCCGGGGACCCGGGCACGGGCCCGCGCTGGGCCCGGGCCGGGGACCCGGGCACAGGCCCGCGCTGGGCCCGGGCCGGGGACCCGGGCACAGGCCCGAGCAGGGTCCGGGCCGGGGACCCGGGCACAGGCCCGAGCAGGGTCCGGGCCGGGGACCCGGGCACAGGCCCGCGCTGGGGACCCGGACGGGACCCCAGCCGGGGACCCGCGCGGGGTGCCGGCGGAGGCCCGCGTGGAATCCCGGCGGAGGCCCGGGCCGGTCGAGGCCGTCACCGTCTGTCTCGCGGTGCCCCCACCTCGCCCCGTAACCGCTGGGCCCGCAGGACGAGTTCCAGTTCGAACCGGCGGTCGGGGTCGTCGACCTCGTCGCCCCACAGTTCCCTGATCTGGCGGAGACGGTAGCGGACGGTCTGCGGATGGACCCCGAGCCGGGCGGCGACCTCGGGGGCGCCGCCGCGGGTCTCCAGCCACGCCAGCATCGTCTCCGCCAGGCGGCGGCCGTGCGTCGGGCCGCAGTGCGCGAGAGGAGCCAGGCAGCGCAGCGCGAGGTCGTCGATGAGCTCCTCGGGCTGGAGGAGGACCAGCGCCTCGGTGTGCTCCGTGCAGTGCAGCACCTCACCGCCCGGCAGCAGCCCCCGCTCCATCAGCCGTACCGCCGCCTCCGCCCAGCGCAGCGACTTCGCCGCGTCCACCAGCGGCACCGGTGGCCCGATCGCGCCCGCCCAGCCGGTGAGCGCGCGGTGCAGCAGCTCCGGCCGGCCCGCCGCGTCGGGCTCGGGCACGACCATGCGGGGCGGCTCGTACTCCATGTCGAGGAGGACACCCTGGCCCACGGCGGGGGCGACGGCCTCGCGGGCCGGGCGCACCAGCACCCCGACGGCCACCCTGGCGGGCAGCGGCCAGCCGATCCGGGCGGCCCGCTCGGCGAGCGCGTCGGTGGGGTCCCCCCGGCTGTGCTCGGCGAGGAGCAGCTCCATCAGCCGGCGCTGGAGCCGCAGGCGCTCCCCCGCCTGGCGGGCGGCGGCCTCGGCGTACCCGCGTACGGACTGGTCGACCAGCCCGTCGAGGTACTCGTAGCCCGCGTCGACCAGCTCGTACATCGCCGGCGGCGGGATCTCCACCCGCTGCCCGATCTCGGCGAACCGGCGCCAGGCCAGGCGCACCCCGAGCCGGTAGATCGCCTGGAGCGAGTCGAGGCTGCGGCCGTTCAGGCCCTCCCCGCGGCCGAACTCCTGGAAGACCTCGGGCGTGACGCGCGGGCGGCCCTCGGCGGTCTCCAGGTGCTGGACGAAGACCTCGATAGCGCGGCGGATGCCGATCAGCGCCATCGGTTCGCCGGAGTCGTCCAGCACGACGGGCAGCTGCGGGTACTCCCGGCGGATCTCGCGCAGGATCTCCTCGGCGAGCACCGGCGCCTCCGCCATCGCCAGGGCGGCGAACTGCCGTACCTTCGGGCGCGGAACGTCACGCCAGGCCGAGCGCGGGGTGACCGTTCCCGTTCCGGGGCGGGAGGTCACGGTCAGCGCTCCCGGGCGGCATGCTCGTACGTGATCAGCGGGCTGTTCGGCTGGTCCGGGGTCGCGTCGAGCAGCGCCACGATGCCGAGGGCGGCGCCCACGGCGAGGGCGGCGGCGGCCACGACGGTCAGCGCGGCGGCGAGCAGTCTGGACATCGCAGGGTGAGCCTCTCTGTCGGAGGTCGTCCCCACCCCGGTCGCCCGCACCGGCCAGGCCGTGCGGTCCTGCCCCACGCCGGCCCCGTCCGGCAAGTGCCCAGTCTCGACAATGCATTGACACTTCGTCAAGGGTGCGCCTACGGTTCCCGGCCCATACCGCACGTGCACTTTCCCTCCCGGTGTCGACGCACGCGTATCAGCGCGTATCACCCCGAACCACGCGTGTGCCGAGCCGACCCCGAGCCACTGGAGTGCCCGGATGCGCCGGACCGCCCGCCCGTCTGCCGACCGCCACCCCTCGAGGAGGCCCTTCGGCAAGCACCCGCCGCTCGCCGTCTCCCTGATCCTGCTGGGCCTCGGCACGTTCCTGCTGGTACTGGCCCCGATGCTCGCGTGGTACGTGCAGCCGCGCGCCGCCGTCAACCCCGTCGACATCGACACCACCGCGATCTACACCGGCACCGGCAAGGTCTTCGACGTCGAGAAGGTCAGGACCGTACCGGGCCGGCGGATCACCGTCACCCAGCGGGTGCGCGGCGACGTCGCCGACAGCGAGCGCAGCGGCAGGGCGGTCTGGGACGTGACGACGACGGTCGACACGGACCAGTCGCTGCCCGCGGCCGACCCGCACGACGCGCTGGAGTTCATGCCGCACCGGTGGGTCACCGACCGCAGGACGAACACTCCCGTGCACTGCTGCCGGGAGAAGCCGCACATCGAGGGCGAGGCCTACCTCAAGTTCCCCTTCGACGTGCAGAAACGCGACTACCGCTGGTGGGACAACTCGCTCGGCGCGGCCGTCACCCTGCACTACCGGGACACCAGGAAGGTCCAGGGGTACGAGGGGTACCGCTTCACCGGCACCGTGCCCGCGACCCGGACCGGGACCCGCCTCGTGCCGGGCGCCGTCGTGGGCCTGCCCGAGCGCAGCCAGGTCCACGCCGAGGAGTGGTACGCCAACCACCTCGTCGAACTCGTCGTGGACCAGAGCACCGGCCGCGTGCTCTACGCGCGGGTCGGCCCGCGCAAGACGCTGCGCGCCCCCGGCGCCGCGAAGGACGCGGCGGTGCTCCTGGACAGCGAGAAGCTCGCGTTCACCCCGAGGACCCAGCGGGAGCAGGTACGGCTGGCGAAGACCGAGAGCGGCCGGCTGCGCATGCTCGGGCGGACGCTGCCGACGGGTTCCGCGGTGCTGGGCTTCGTGCTCGCCGCCACGGGGGCCGTTTTGGTGCTGCGCGGGCGAGCCCGTCCCGATCCGTCCGGCTCCTCCCCTTCGACCCTCACGAGGTGATGTGCCGCCGGCTCCACAAACCCCGGAGATTGTCACGCCGGTGAGTAGCAGCATCGAACCGCTGGGCGAAAACTGTCCACCCCACCCGAACACGGCCCGCCCGCACCCCACCACGGACCCCCCCGCACTCCCCACGAACCCGCCGAACGTCAGAGCCCGAACCGCAGAACCGAGACAGGCACCCGCTCCACCCGCAGCTCCCCCCACGCCGAGTTCCGCACCCTGAGACGAGTTGGAGCACCCATGCCCCAGCACGTACCTTCCTCGCTGCGCGACGCGTTCCCGCGTTCCGCGCAGTACCCACCGGCGCTCCCCCCACACCCGCGCCGCATCGTCTTCCTCGCCCATCGCGACCTCGGGAATCCCGCGGCCGGCGGATCCGAACTCCTCGTCGACCGGCTGGCCGAGGGACTCACCCGGCGCGGCCACCAGGTCACACTGCTGTGCGGAGGCCCCGCCTCCGCCACTCCCCCCTCCGCCCGGGCGGGCGGGGTCCCCCTCCGCGGCTACCGGGTCGTCTCGGCGGGCGGCGACCTCGGCCACTTCCTGCGCGCCCCCTCCGCCTTCCGGCGTCAGGTCGGTGACTGCGACCTGCTGGTGGAGGTGTGCAACGGGATGCCGTACCTGGCCCCACTGTGGCACCGCGGCCCCACGCTGTGCCTGGTCAACCACGTCCACACCGATCTGTGGCGGATGCGGTTCGGTGGCGCGCTGGCACCGGCCGCCCGGCTCGGCCGACGGCTCGAGCACTGGGCGCTGACCGGCGCACAGCGCCGCAACCTGGTGGTCGCCGTCTCCCCGTCGACGGCACAGGCACTGCGCGCGATCGGCGTCGAGCGGCGCCGGATCCGGGTCGTGCACAACGGGGTCGAGGAGCCGGGACCACCGGCCCCCCGCTCGCCCGAGCCGCTGTTCCTGGCGATGGGCCGCCTCGTCGAGTACAAGCGCATCGACCTGCTGCTGCGGCTGTGGGAACGGGTGCGCCCGGTCACCGGCGGCCGGCTGGTGATCGTCGGCGAGGGCCCGGAGCGGGAGCGGCTGGAACGGCTCGCCGGGCCGGGCGTCGAGTTCGCCGGGCGGGTCTCCGAGGCCGAGAAGCACCGGCTGCTGTGCGCGGCGTGGCTGCTGCTGCACCCCTCCGCGGTCGAGGGCTGGGGCCTGGTGGTCACCGAGGCGGCTACCCGGCGGACCCCGGCGATCGCCTTCGACGTACCGGGGCTGCGCGACTCCGTGGTGGACGGCGAGACGGGCGTGCTGGCCCGAGGCGAGTCCTCCTTCGCCGCCGCCTGGTGCACGCTCGCGCTCAGCGGCGACCGGCGCGCCCTGATGGGCGCGGCCGCCCGCGACCACGCCGCCCGGTACCGCTGGAACCACACGGTGCGCCGGTTCGGAGCGGTGGCAGCGGAGGCGGTGAGGGGCTGGACGCCATGAGAGCCCCCGGCGGAGCAGCGCGCCGCACCGGCGGACGGAGCACGGGCACCGGCACCGGCACCGGTACGGGCACGGGCACCGGCACCGGTATGGGCACGGGCAGCGGTACGGGCTTCAAGGACCCCTCCGTACGCCGCTCCCTCGCCCTCTTCCGGGCCTTCCTGCACGAGCAGGACGACCCCGTCGCCTGCTACTCGCTGCTCGCCCGCGACGCCGCCGACCAGGTCGAGGCGTACGGCGCCCTCCAGGGCCGTACCGTCGTGGACGTCGGCGGCGGGGGCGGCTACTTCACCGCGGAGTTCCGGCGGCGCGGCGCCCAGGCGTACCTCTTCGAGCCCGACGCCGCGGAACTGGGCGAGAAGCCGCCGCAGGGCGCCGTCGTCGCCGACGGGTATCTGCTGCCGCTGGCCGACGGGGTCGCCGACGTCTGCTTCTCGTCCAACGTCCTGGAGCACGTGGCCGACCCGCAGACCTTCCTCAGCGAGCTGGTGCGGGTCACCCGGCCCGGCGGGCTGATCTACGTGTCCTTCACCAACTGGTACTCCCCGTGGGGCGGTCACGAGTGGGCGCCCTGGCACTACCTCGGCGCCGAGCGGGCGCGTGCCCGCTACCGCCGCCGAACCGGGAAGGCGCCCAAGCACACCCTCGGCGAGAACCTCTTCGCCGTGCACATCGGATCCACCCTGCGGCAGGTCCGCGCCCGCGACGACGTCACCGTCGTCTCGGCGCGCTCCCGCTACTGGCCGTTCCTCGCGTCCGCCGTCGCGAAGGCGCCGGGACTGCGTGAGTTCGCCACCTGGAACCTCCTCCTCATCCTCCGGCGGTGTCCACCATGACGAGCACGGTCCAGGCTCCACCCCCGGCGGACGTCCGCCCCGCCACCACCGCGGCGGGCCCCCCTCGGGGCCCGCGGTCGCGGCGGTGGCTGCTGGGGTTCTGGGCCGTGGTGTTCGTGCTGTTCCTCGCCGTGCACCCCGGCCGGACGACCTTCGACACCAAGCTCGGAGTCGCGCTCGACCCCTGGCAGTTCCTCTCCGACCTCGGTCAGCTGTGGCACGACCGGGGCGGCTTCGGCGGCCTCCAGGACCAGTACGTCGGCTACGCCTGGCCGATGCTGCCGTTCTACGGCCTGTGCGAACTGGTCCACCTCCCGGTGTGGCTGGCCGAGCGGCTGTGGCTGTCCGTCGTGGTGTCCGTCGCGTTCTGGGGGGCGCTGCGCCTCGCCGAGCGGCTGCGCGTCGGCACGCCCGCGTCCCGGCTGCTCGCCGCGACGGCGTACGCGCTGTGGCCGGTCTTCACCGTCGTCGTCGGCTCCACCTCGGCCGCCGCGCTCCCCGGCGCCTTCCTGCCGTGGGTGCTGCTGCCGCTGGCCGACGAGCGGTACGCGGCCCGGGTCGCCGCGCTGCGCTCGGCGCTGGTCGTCCCGTTCATGGGCGGGGTGAACGCGGCGGCGACGCTCGCGTCCCTGCTGCCCGTCGGCCTGTATCTCCTCTCGCGCCCGCGCGGGCCGCGGCGGCGCGGGCTGATCGCCTGGTGGGTGCCGGGGGTGCTCCTGGCGACGGCCTGGTGGGTGGTGCCGCTGCTGCTGCTCGGCCTCTACGGCGAGAACTTCCTGCCCTACGTGGAGACTTCGCAGACCACGACCGCCACCATGTCCGCGACCGAGACCCTGCGCGGCGCCGGGAACTGGGTCGCCTATCTGCACTTCGGGGAGGCCTGGCTGCCGGCCGGCTGGACCGTGGTCTCCTCGGTGCTCGTGGTGCTCTGCTCGGCCCTCGCGGCAGGTCTCGGCCTCGCCGGGCTCGCGCGACGGGACATGCCCGAGCGCCGGTGGCTGGTGCTGACCGTGCTGACGGTCGCCCTCATCACGCTGGCCGGGTACGGCGGTTCGTTCGGCGCGCCCTTCCACGGCGTCGTCCAGGACTGGCTGAACGGCGGGCTCGTCCCCTTCCGCAACATCTACAAGTTCCAGACGGGGCTCGCGCTCGCGCTGGTCCTCGGGCTGGCCCATCTGGCGGGCGTCGCCTCCTCGGAACACGGCGCCCGGCGGGTGCGCGGACGCCGTCTCGCCCCGCTGGCCGCGGCGGTCCTGGTGCTGCCGGGGCTCGCCCTGCCGTACCTCAACGGGTCCATCCTGAACCCGGGTTCCTTCCGGGAACTGCCCCGGTACTGGCAGAGCACCGCCGACTGGCTGGAGAAGTACTCCCCGGACTCCCGCGCCCTCGTCGTCCCGGCCACCGCGCACGGCATCTACACCTGGGGCTCCCCCATCGACCAGCCGCTCGACGTCCTCGCCGGCTCCCGCTGGGCGCAGCGGGACTACGTCCCCTTCGGCACCCCGGGCAACCGGCGCGCCATGGACGCGGTCGAGCAGTCCCTGGCGACGGGCGCCGAAGTCCCGGGCCTCGCCGACTTCCTGAGCCGGGCCGGGCTGCACTACGTCGTCGTCCGCAACGACCTCGACCCCGACCAGCTCGGTCACGTCCCCACCGCGACGGTGAAGCGGACCCTGGAGCAGTCCGGGTACCGGAAGGTCACCGGGCTGGGGCCCGTGATGACCGGCGGCCGGATCGCGGAGGACACCCCGTTGCAGGTCGAGGGCCTGTACCCGCGCCAGCGCGCCGTCGAGATCTACGAGCCGGCCGGCCGGGACGTGCCGCGGCCCGGGCAGGCCGGACTCATGGCGGTCGCCGACACCGCCGTCGTCTCCGGCGGCCCCGAGGCGCTGCTGCCGCTGTCCGCCGACCCCGCGATGCGCAACCGGGCCACCGTGCTGACCGGTGACAACCACCCCGGTCTCGGCACGCCGCCGGTGCAGGTCACCGGCGACGGGATGCGGCGGGCCGACACCCGGTTCGGCCTGGTCGGCTCCAACACCTCGTACACGTACACCCGCGACCAGCGCAACGACGACGACAGCGCGCAGGACGCGGGTGAGAAGCCGCACCAGATCCTGCCGACGCGGGGCCTGGACCACCAGACGGTGGCCGAGCTGCGCGGCGCCCGCTCGGTGACCGCCTCGTCGAGCGGCAACTGGCTGTTCCACCTCCCCCAGTACGACCCCGTGAACGCCTTCGACGGCAATCCGGACACCGCCTGGGCGGAGGGAGCGGCGGGCTCGGCCGACGGGCAGTGGCTGCGGATCGGCTTCACCGGCTCCGTCGACGTGCCGTCGTCCTTCGGCGTGACCCCGCTGCCGCAGGACGGGGTGCGGTCGGCGGCGACCCGGGTGCGGGTCGAGACGGAGCAGGGAGCACGCACCAGCTTCCTCGAACCCGACGGCACGACCCAGCGCGTCGGGGCCCGCGCCGGATCCACGCGCTGGCTGAAGATCACGATCGTCGACTCCACCCGGCGGCACTCCGGGCTCACCGGTGCCGGCTTCTCCGAGATCGACCTGCCCGAGGTGCGGGTGACCCGGCTGCTGCGGCTCCCGACGGACGCGGCCGGCTCGGACGCCGCCGCCGGGATCGTCTCGCTGCACCGCACGTCCGACCCGACCGGACTGTCCCCGACGGGCACCGAGGCGGGCCTGCACCGGCGCTTCACGACCTCGGCCGCGGGCACGTACGAGGTACGGGCGAGCGCGGTCCCGGTGCCCGGCGAGGAACTCGACAGGCTGCTCTACGAAGTGGCACCCGGGCAGCGGAGCCGGATCACCGCCACGGCGGACTCGACGGCCCGGCTCGGAGCGGGCCTGTCGGCGCGCAACCTGACCGACGGCGACCTGACGACGGCGTGGATCGCGGGTGACCGCCCCGTCATCCACCTGAGCTGGCCCGGGAAGCAGGCGGTCGGCTCGATCGTGCTGGCCCCGGCCGGCGGTCTGTCCACCCGGCCCACGAAGATCAGCATCAGCTCGCCGGACGGCGCGGCGACGCCAGACGTCGACGAGAACGGCTGGGCCCGCTTCGACCCGATCACCACCGACCGGCTCGACATCACCGTCACCGCGACCGCGCCGCTCACCGTCCACAACCCGGTCGCGGACGACGACCTGCAACTGCCGGTCGGCCTCACGGAGGCGTACGTCCCGGCGCTCGACCGGTACCGCACCCGGCAGCCCGCACCGTCCCGGACGTTCTCGCTCCCCTGCGGGAAGGGGCCGGTGCTCGCGGTCGACGGCAAGCTGTACGGGACGAGCGCGAAGGGCACGGTGCGGGATCTGACCGAGCGCCGCCCGGTCGAGCTGACCCTCTGCCAGGAGGGTGACGCGGATCCGGCGCTGCGACTGGGCGGCGGCGCCCACCGGGTGGAGGCCGGGGACGCCGGGCCGCTCGCCGTGACGGACGTGACGCTGACCCACGGGACGGTCGCGGAGGCGTCCACCGCCGGCCGTCAGGTGCGTGTCCGCGACTGGCTCGGCGACCGCCGCGAGGTGCGCGTCGGCTCCGGCGCGGCCTCCTACCTGACGACGTACGAGAACTTCAACGACGGCTGGAAGGCGACGCTGGACGGCCGGGAACTCACGCCGGTTCGGCTCGACGGCTGGCAGCAGGGCTGGCGGATCCCGTCCGGCGCGGGCGGCACCGTCAAGCTGTCGTACGGACCCTCGACGGTCTATGAGGCCGGGCTGATCGGCGGCGGGGCGGCCGTGGCGCTGCTCGCCGGGCTCGTCCTGTGGCACCGGCGCGCACCCAACCCGGACGAGCCGCAGCCCGTGCCGCCGAACCCGGGGCCCTGGCTGGGCCTGGTGGCGCTCACGCTGGTGGGCATCGTGATCGCCGGGTTCTTCGCACTCCTGGTCCCGCTGCTGGCGCTGCTCGCGGTGAAGCGGCACGCCCTGCTCGTGCCGGTCGCCTTCCTCGCCCTCGCGGGGGCCGGGATCACCGCGGCCACGGGTGCCGGGTCGCCGCCCGGTGCGGACGGGGGCGCGTTCCATCCCGTGGCCCAACTGCTCGCGCTGATCGGCCTGTTCGCGGCGCTGGTGAGTGTGCGGGAGTCCACGCCGGGCGCGGCGGGGTCGGCCCTGCGCGCGGAGGCGCCGCCGGCGTCGGAGGCCCCCACGGCACCGCTCCCCCGACGCCGCAAGGGCGAGAACCCCGGCCCGGGGAGGGACCCCGGGGTCCGGCGCACCGACGGTGACCCGCCGCCTCCGCCCGCGCCGTGGGCCCCGGCCGACCCGCCGGTCGCCGGGCCGACCGTGTCCGCGCGGGGACCCGGGGGGACCGATTCCGCGCGGGGACCCGGGGGGACCGATTCCGCGCGGGGACCCGGGGGGACCGATTCCGCGCGGGGACCCGGGGCGGCCGGTTCCGATCCGCCCACCGCGCCCCTCGGGTTCCGCCCGCCGCGGTCGCGGGACACGCCCGCCGAGGACGCGGGCCGCCAGGACGACACGGGGAAGGGCGGGGCCACATGACAGCCGTGGAGCATCCGGCACGGGACGGCACGAGCGGCCCGCGGCGGCCTCCCGTACGCGTGCCCTTCCCGGTGGTGGACGAGGTCGCCCGGCACTGCCACCAGGAGGAGGAGCCGGAGACCGTCCACATCGAGGTCCACCTCCCCGGCCGGCTCGACCGGGCCCGTCTCACGGCGGCGTTCACCGAGGCCCTGCGCCGGCACCCGCGGATCCTGATGCGCGAGGCGGCGGGCCCCTGGTACCGGCGCCGATACGAGTGGGAGCTGACCGCCGGCCCGGACGTCGAGGCGGTGGCCTTCCCGCCGCCGGACCGGGACGCCCTCGCGCACGCCCGCGACCGGGCCCTCGGCAGCGCCCCGCCCCTGTCGGCCTCGCCCCCGGTCCGCCTCGAAGCCGTCGAGGCGGACGACGGCTCCGCGAGCACCGGCACCGGCACCGTTCTCCTCCTCACCATCAACCACACGGCACTGGACGGCCCCGCCTGCCTGCGCATCCTCGCCACCGCGGCGGAGCTGTACGGCGGCCGGGACAACGCCCCCGCCGCGCCGCCGGTGCGCGCCCCCGACGCCTCGCCCCCCGGCCGCCAGGAGGCTCCCCCCGGCTGGGCCCCGCCCGCCAGGGTCGCCCCCGGCTCCCCCGGGCCCGAGCCCGGCAACGGCCTGCTCGTCACCGAACTCGGCGTCCCGCGCCGGCCCCGGGGCGCCGCCTACACGGTGAACGACCAGCTGATGGCCGCCACCGCCCTGACGATCGCCCACTGGAACCGGGAGCACGGCGCCCGCCCCCGCCCGATGCGCATCACCATGCCGGTCGACGACCGCCCGCGCGGCACGGACATGCCCATCGGGAACGGCACCCGGCTGGTGGAGGTGCCGTTCACGCCGCAGGAGCTGGACCCGGTCCGGATGCGCGAGCTGCTGGGCCGCACGGCGGACCGCACCCGCGCCCTCAAGTCCCTCCCCCGCCCCCAACTCGGCCACGCCGCGGCCCTGCTGACCGCTCCCGTGGTGCCCGTCACCTGGCGTGCGGCCGTCACCCGGGGGCTGCGCAGGGCCGCCGCCCCCTGGACGTCGACCACACTCCTGAGCAACATCGGCCGCATCCCGTACTCCCTGGACTTCGGGGAGGAGGCCGGCCGCGCCCACGCCGTGTGGTTCTCCGCACCGGCCCGGATGCCCCGCGGCCTGACCGTCACGACCGCCTCCACCGCGGGCCGCCTCCACGTCGCCCTGCGCTGGTCCCGCTCCCTGCTCGGCCACGACGACGGCGCCCGCCTGCGCGACCTCTTCGAGCACTATCTGCACGCGACGGAGGAGGGCACATGACGGCCACCGCCCCGGCCAGCGGCGGCCTGCGGGACTTCTACGAGGACCCGGCCGTCCCCGTCGCCTCCGGCACCCCCCGCAGCCTGCGCCAGGCCCGCATGCTGGCCGCCGTGCTCGGGCCGGCCACCGGGGGCGCGCGCACCGTCCTCGACATCGGCTGCGGCGACGGCACGGCCGCGGCCACCGCCGCGCCCCTGCTGGCCGGCCACCGGCTCGTGGGCGTCGACTGGTCCCAGGACGCCCTCCGGCGCGCCCACGCCCGGCTGCCGTACACCGTGCGCGGCGAACTCACCGACGGGGGGCTGCCGTTCGCCGCCGGGTCGGCCGACGCGGTCCTGTTCAGCGAGGTGATCGAGCACCTCGTCGACCCGGACGCCGCGCTCGACGAGATCCGCCGGGTGCTGCGCCCCGGCGGACACCTGATGCTCTCCACCCCGAACCTCGCCGCCTGGTACAACCGCGCCCTGCTCCTGGCGGGCGTGCAGCCCGTCTTCTCGGAGGTGAGCCTGCGGGCCGTCCACGGCCGCCCCGGCCGGGAGGTCGTCGGCCATCTGCGGCTGTACACGGCGCGGGCGCTGCGGGAGTTCGTGGCCGCGTCGGGCTTCGACGTCGTGGCGCTGCGGGGTGCGCCCTTCCACGGCGTACCCCGTCCGCTGCGGCCGCTGGACCGGCTCGCCTGCGCGGTCCCCTCGGCGTCCTCGATCCTCCTGCTGCACGCACGGAGGACGTAGCCGATGTGGTGGGGAGTGGCCGCGGCCCTGCTGGCGAACGTCCTGTACAGCACCGGATTCGTCCTGGAGAAACGGGCACTGGCGGCCCTGCCGGAGGTGGACGTCCGCCGCCCCGCCCGCCTGCTGCGCCTGGTCGTCGGCAGCCCGCTGTGGATCGGCGGCTCACTGTCCCTGGCCGCCGGGTTCGGCGCGCAGCTGGCCGTCTACCGCACCCTGCCGATCGCCGCCGCCCAGGGCATCTTCGTCTCCGGTCTCGTGCTGCTGGTGCTGCTCTCGGCCCGGCTGCTCGGCGAGAAGACGACCGGCCGGGAGCAGTTCGCGCTCGGCGCGATCCTCGCCGCGCTGCTGATGGTCGTGCTGTCGCTGAGCGAGGGCTCGGACACCGTCGGCCGCAGCGCGCCGGCCCCGCTGATCCTGCTGGTCTGCGTGCCGTCGCTGGCCGCGGGCATCTGGCTGTACGGCGCCGCCGAACGGCGCAGCCGCCACCGGCACCGGATGCCGACCACCGGGGTCGAGTACGGCGTCGCGGTCGGCCTGCTGTACGGCGTCAGCTCGCTCGCGATCAAGGGTGTGTCGAACTACCTGACCACGCGCGGGCTCGGCTCGGCGGCCCTGGGGCTGCTGCGCTCGCCGTACCCCTATCTCCTGCTGTGCACCGGCGTGTTCGGCCTGATCATGTCGCAGGCGGCGCTCCAGCGCTGCCGTGCCTCGCTGATCGTGCCGGTGTGCACGACCGTGACCAGCCTGTTCACCGCGGTGCTCGGCACGCCGGCGTTCGGCGAGGCGCTGCCGCACGAACCGGTGCGGCTCGCCCTGCGGCTGGCGGGCACGACGCTCGCGGTCTGCGTCCTGCTGGTCATGCCCAAGCACGACACCTCTCCCCAACCCGCCCCCGAAGCGCAGGAGTTGACCCAATGAGCCCGGACGACCCGCTGCTGAGGATCCTGGCGTGCCCGCTCGACAAGGGCCCGCTGCATCTGCTCGCCGCGGACGAGTCGGCGGCCCCGGCGACGGACGAGGCGCTGTACAACCCGCGTCTGCGCCGCCGTTACCCGATCGTCGACGGCATCCCGCAACTGCTTCCGTCCTCCGGGGAGCAGGTCACGGAGGACGAGCACGAGGACCTCCTCAGGCGGATGGTCCGATGACCACCCTCGCCGCGCGGCTCGCTCCGTTCCTGCCGGTGCGGCTCGTCGCCGCGGCCGCCCGCCTGGTCTATCCCCGCTTCGAGCCCGAGCTGGCCCGTCTGGCCGAGCTGTGTCCGGCGGACTGCGACACGGCGGTGGACGTCGGCGGCTGGTACGGGCCATGGACCCGGCGGCTGTCCCGCCGGGCCCGCCGGGTGGTGACCGTGGAGCCGGTCCCGCACCTGGCCCGGCTGGTGTCCGCGGCCGGGTACCGGAACGTCCGCGTGATCACGGCCGCCGCCTCCGACCGGCCGGGCACCGCCCGGCTGTGGCTGCCCGCCGGCGACGCCGGCGACCGGGGCGTGTCCTCGCTGGTCCGCAGGGACATCCACGCCCGCGCCGTGGAGGTCCCCTGCGTCACCCTGGACAGCCTGGAGCTGCGTGGCGTCGGCTTCGTGAAGATCGACGTGGACGGCAGCGAACTGGCGGTGCTGCGGGGCGCGGACACGCTGCTGGCCCGCGACCGGCCGGCCCTCTTCGTCGAGCTGGAGGCCCGCATCCAGCCGGTCGCCCCGGTCGTCGCCCACCTCGCCGAGCGGGGCTACGAGGGCTGGGTGCTGCCCGGTGACACCTGGCGTCCGCTCACCGGCTTCCCCCTGGAGAAGCACCAGGCCCGCACCGCGCACGTGGTCTCCCGCGGCCTGCTGCGCCGGGTGCTGCCGTGGCGCGGGCCCCGTTACGTCAACTCGGTGCTGTTCCTCCCCGACGGCCGCCGTCCGGACGGCGACCGCGTACGCGACGATGGACCGCATGCCGGCCAAACGCCCCGTGACCCCGTTCACCCCCGCCGACTTCCAGCTGGTCCTGCTGCGCCGCATGGCCGACCACAACCCTGACCTGGTCGAGGACGCCCGGCACGAGCTGGGCGCCTCCCTGACGGACATGCGCGAGGCCAACCGCCGCTGGCAGGCGATGCTGCGCTCCCCGCGCTCCCGGGGCGCCGCCGCCCGGTACCGCTCCGTCCTCGGTGCCCCGGAGTCCGTCGAGGAGCGCCGGATCGGCGACCTCGACTGCGAGGCCCTGCTGTGGCCCGTCCCGCTCTGGCCGGACCTGCGCTTCGAGGTGCTGCTCGCCCCGAACGGCGTGGCCTGGAACGAGTGGCTGGTCCGGGCGCCCGGCGCCCCCGGTCCCGAGCTGAGCAGCCTGGACGACCTGCGCCCCTGGTCCTGCACGGTCGACGAGGCGGCCCGCGCCTTCGCCCCGGCCCGCCCGCTGGAGGGCAGTGCGCCGACCCGCTGGGGGCTCGCGTTCACCGCCCCGGACGGATCGGGCGTACCGCGGCCGTGCGCCGCCGAGTTCACCTGGGGGCTGCTCCAGCGGGTGGCCGTCAGCGAGCGGCCCGGATGACCGCCTCGGCGACCACGTGCAGCGACTGCGGGTGCAGCCAGAGGAACAGGTTGGGCTCGACCAGTTCCAGTTCCATGACGCGCGGCTCTCCGTCGTCGCCGTCGACGAGGTCGACCCGGGCGTACAGCAGGCCGGGGTCGCCGGAGCCGCCCGCCGCCGCGACGGCGTCCGGGACGGCGGCCAGCGCCCGCTCGGCCACGACGAGTTCGGCGGGGGTCACCTCCCAGTCCTGGAGCCGGGGGTGCGACACCTTGGTCCCGTCGTAGGGCACCCCGGGTTCGAGGACGGCGCCCTTGCGGCTGGCGTGCAGGAAGCGCCCCCCGAAGAACTGCAGCGCCCGCTCCCCGGTGACGTCGACGTTGCGCAGGTAGGGCTGCACCATCGCGGTCAGCCCCTCCGCGTGCATGCGGGCGAGCTGCCGCTCGGCCGTCTCCCGCTCGCCGGGGGTGTAGCGGGCGGCGAGGCGGGCGCCCGCGCCGGTGGTGGGCTTCACCACGAACTCGTGGTCGGCGGGGAGTTCGACGGTGTCGCCGGGGGCGACGTAGCGGGTCGGGACCACCGGGACGCCGGCCGCGGCCAGGTCCCCGAGGTAGCGCTTGTCGGTGTTCCAGCGCACGACGTCCGCCGGGTTGGCGAGCCGCGTCAGCTTCCCACACAGCTCGGCCCAGGCCACGAACTCCGCCACGCGCCCGCTGTAGTCCCAGGTGGACCGGATCAGGACGAGGTCGAAGGCGGCCCAGTCGACCTCCGGGTCGTCCCAGTACGCGACGACGGCCTGCGCCCCGGCGTCCTCCAGGGCCTCCTGGAGTGCGGGCAGGTCCCGGTCGACGATGGCCACCTCGCCGAGCCGGTAGGTGACGAGTGCGACACGGGCACGGACTGTGGTGCGGGCCACTGCGGCTCCATCCTCGAAGGTTCCGGCGGTCGAGCCGCAGGCTAACAAGGTCCCCGGCGGCGGAAACCGGCGGTTGTCGCTCCGCCCCCGGGTGCCCTCTCCTCGGGAAGCCACCCCCGGGTGTTCTCCGCTCAGGAAGCCACCCCGGGTGCCTTCCGCTCAGGAGGCCGGCACACCCGCCCTCGCGCCGTTCGCGCGCTCGCGGACCGCCCGGACGTCGTCCGTCCTGCGCAGGGTCCGGGACACGCCCTCGATCTCCGCCAGCAGGTCCTCGACGTCGGGGCTGCCGAGGGAGCGCCCGATGTCGTCGGCGGGCACGCGTCCCCTGGCCCCGACGGCGTCCTGGACCGTCACGACATGGGCGAGCAGCCGCGCCTCGGCCGCCCCGAAGCCCTGGTCCAGGGCCGCGTCGTGGGCACGGCGGCGCAGGTCCTCGTCCAGGTACCGGGCGAGGTGGAGCAGCGCGTCCCGGATGAACGTCTCGCGGCGCGTCAGGCGCAGCTCGGGCGTGGCCCGCAGCTTGAACGCGACGCGCCCGCCGGTGACGGTCCGCAGCAGCCGGTACAGGGGCCGCAGGCGCCAGTGGCTGAGCCGGGTGCGCGTGCGGCGCTGGAGGTACTGGCCGCTGTGGGGCAGTACGAAGCCCGCCGCGATCAGGACCGCGGAGACGCAGGCGACGGGGGGTGCCAGGTCCGTGCTCAGCCAGTCCAGGTCGCGGCCGGTCCACCGGGCGAGCACGGCGGACAGCTTCACGCCGTCGTAGAGCAGGTTCATGGCGTAGCCGACGCCCATGAACCGCAGGCCGGCGCGCAGCCACCCGTCGAGTCCGCCGGTCCGGATCCAGTTCCGGATCACCCGGTAGGTGATGAGGCAGGCGGCGGTGTGCGCGAGCAGGTAGAGCAGGATCTCCTCGCGCATGAAGGCCGTGGTGGCGTAGTACGTGTCGAGGTCCCGCACCCGCTCGACGGGGACGTCGGCGAGCGCGAACAGTGCCCACAGGGCGACGATCACGGCCGTGTAGACGGTGACGACGCGTCCGGTGGTCCGCCGGGTCGTCGGCGAGTGCCCGGACAGGCCGTTGCGCCAGGCCAGGGTCAGCAGCAGGCAGGAGCCGCAGAACGCGGTGAGCAGGGTGTAGACCAGGGGCGCCGAGATGTTCGGCACGCCGGTGACGCGGTTGGTCCAGGCGATGGTCGGCGGCGCGGCGAAGACGAAGACCGCGCAGGCGAGCAGGAGCAGGCCGCCGACGGCCCGCAGCAGCGGGTCCTGCCAGAGCTTGATGATGCTGGGCAGCCTGATGGCGAGGGTGACGGCCAGGACGGCCAGCGGGATCCAGAACGAGATGTACATCCCGTCGAAGAAGCCGGCCGGGTTCATCGCCGCTCGGTCCTCGGGTCGCGGTAGCCCAGGGACGCCTGGATGGGGCTGCCTGCTGCGGGTCCTTGGGGGCCGGGGCGGGTCACCCAGGACCGGAAGGCGCTGGCCAGGTGCAGGCCGAACTCCTCGGCCGCCGCCTCCTCGGTTTCGTGGGAGCCGTTGCGGGCGGCGACGGTGAGGGCGATCCCCGGCCAGCCGGGGCTGCCGGGCACGGCCCGCACGCGGGGGGTGCCGACGGTCCCGGGCGACGCGGGCCCGCCGGGGCGGCCGGGCGAAGCGGGTTCGTCGGAACGGCCCGGCGACGCGGGCCCGTCGGGGCCGCCGGGCGTCCCGGGGGACACGATCCGGCCGGGTTCGCCGGACAGGGCACGTGCCGCGGCGGCGGCGCCGACCACGTGGTGGTCGGGGTGCCCCTCCTTCAGATGCCACAACTCATGGCCCAAAATCACCAGTTGCTGCACCGTCTCGGCGCGCTCCTCGACGATCACGAGGTCGAAGTCCTGGAACTGCAGCCAGAGTCCGGTGACCTCGATCTCGTCCGGAAAGCGCTCGAAGCGCAGCTCGACGGGGCGCCCGTCCCGCCGCCGGCTCATCTCCGCGCACAGGGCGCGGGCCAGCTCCCGGACGTCGACCGGCGGTTGGAGCCGGCCGCGCAGCGCACGGGTGAGCTCCGCCGCCA
Organism: Streptomyces sp. NPDC005551; assembly: GCF_042871785.1. Taxonomy (NCBI): domain Bacteria; kingdom Bacillati; phylum Actinomycetota; class Actinomycetes; order Kitasatosporales; family Streptomycetaceae; genus Streptomyces; species Streptomyces sp. NPDC005551. The sequence continues at coordinate 324,617 of NZ_JBIAJE010000002.1, forward strand.
GGGCGCGCATCTCGGAGTCGGCCCTGGGCGGGAACAGCGCGGTGACCGCGCCCGCCGCCCTGCGAACCCGGGCGGCGAACTCCTCTCGCCCGCGGGGGAGTCTCACCCTCGCCCCTCCTCACGGCTCGGCGTCCCGTCCGGCCCGGGGACGGCCGCCCGTCCGGGCACGCCGTGGCGCTCCGGCGTCCCGGGAGGGGACGGCAGGGACTCACTCACTCATGGGCTCCCGGCAGTTGACCCGTCAAGTGTCGTTGAACGCCGAGACTACGGGCACCGTCCGGCCCGCGCCACGTTTCCCGGGACGATCACGTGCCGGACATGGCCGGAACGGGCACGTGCCGCCCCGGCGGGCGCACCCGGTCTCCGGCGGCCCACCGCGGTGAGAGGGGCCGGGACGGTCGTCGGCGGGTGGCGCGATCGCTCTCCCGGACGAGGCGGGACGGCCTCCGAAGGGGCACGATCGACTCCATGGCGATCTCAGGAACGGACGCGTACGACCACTTCGCTGAGCCCCTGCCCCCGCTCGTCGGGCGGGCCGTCGCCGCCGCGCGGCGCCATGGCTTCACGCACTCCTGCCGGCCCGAACAGGGGCGGCTGCTCCAGCTGCTGGCGCGCGGCGCGCGGAGCCGCATCGGGGAGACGGGCACGGGCTGCGGGGTGGGCATGGCGTGGCTGGCGTCGGGGGCGCGGGCGGGGGTCGAGCTGTTCAGCGTGGAACGGGACGCCGAGCGAGCCCGGGTCGCCGCCGAGGTCTTCGCCGGCCGGCCCGAGGTGCGGATCGTCCACGGCCGGTGGCAGCGGATCGGTGAGCACGGCCCGTACGACCTGCTGGTCCTGGACGGCGGCGGGCACGGCAAGTCGCACGACGACGGCACGGCGGGCCTGTTCCCCCTCCTGTCCCCCGGCGGCACGATCGTCGTCGACGACTTCACGCCCGCCACCAGCTGGCCGCCCCTGCACCACGGCGTCCTCGACCGGGCCCGGCTGCACTGGCTGAACCACCCGCTGCTGCACGCGACGGAGGTCCGGCTGGCCGAGGACCTGTGCACGGTGGTCGGCACCCGCAGGCCGCCGGCCGCCGACCGGCTGCACGCGCTCGAGCGCGGCCAGATCTGCCGGGGCGTCGTCACGCACACCCCCCGCTTCGGCGTGTTCGTCGACCTCGACGGCATCGAGGGGTTCGTCCGCATTCCCGAACTGACCTGGCGGCACGTCGACTCCGTCGACGAGGTGGTCCGGGTCGGGCAGGAGGTGACCGCCCAGGTGCTGGACATCGACGCGGAGCGGCAGCAGGTGCAGCTCTCCCTCAAGGCGCTCCAGCCGGACCCGATGGCCACGCTCGGCCGGGACGGGCTCGGGCGGGTGGTGCGCGGGACCGTCACCCAGGTCGCCCCGTTCGGGGTGTTCGTCGAGGTCGCCGACGGCCTGCGAGGGCTGGTGCACAACGACGCGCTCGCCGGCCTGCCCGGACCGCCCCGCGCGGGCGACGAACTCAGCGTCGAGATCGTCGGCATCAACCTGGTACTGCGGCGGATCTCGCTGGCCCTGGTGTAGGAACGAGCACGAAGACGAGCCCCTGCGACCTAGGAGTACGCCGCGTGTCCTCCCTCTTTCCGGCCCTGACGGGCGGCTCGGCCGCCGCACGGCCCGCGCTGCGCTTCGGCGACCGTGCCCTGACGTACGCGCAGCTCGCCGCCGCGGCGGGGGCCCTGGCCCCGCGGATCCGTGACGCCGGCCGGGTCGCCGTGTGGGCGACGCCGTCCCTGGAGACCGCGGTCGCCGTCGTGGCCGCCCTCCAGGCCGGTGTGCCCGTCGTGCCGCTCAACCCGAAGTCCGGGGAGGGCGAGCTGGGACACATCCTGGCCGACAGCGCCCCGTCGGCGGTGCTGGCCGCCGGGGGCGACCGGCTGCCGCCCGCGCTGGGCGCCCTGGCGCGGGTGGACGTCGGCGTATCGGGCACCGGCGCGGCCGGACCGCCCGTGGACGCGGATCCCGCGGCGCCCGCCCTCGTCGTCTACACCTCGGGCACCACCGGCCCGCCCAAGGGTGCCGTGATCCCGCGCCGCGCGGTCGCCTCGACGCTGGACGCGCTGGCCGACGCCTGGCAGTGGACCGGCGACGACGTACTGGTGCACGGGCTGCCGCTCTTCCATGTGCACGGGCTGGTCCTGGGCGTCCTCGGGCCGCTGCGCCGCGGTGGCTGCGTTCGCCACCTGGGCCGTTTCAGCACGGAGGGCGTGGCACGCGAGCTGGGTGACGGCGCGACGATGCTGTTCGGGGTGCCGACGATGTACCACCGGATCGCGGAGGCGCTTCCCGGCGACCGGGCGCTCGCCGGGGCACTCGGCCGGGCCCGGCTGCTGGTGTCCGGCTCCGCCGCGCTGCCCGTGCACGACCACGAACGCATCGCGGCCGCCACCGGGCGCCGGGTGATCGAGCGGTACGGCATGACGGAGACACTGATGATCACGAGTGTGCGGGCGGACGGAGAGGCCCGGGCCGGCACGGTCGGGGTGCCGCTGCCCGGCGTCGACGTGCGGCTCGTCGAGGAGGACGGCACCGTCATCGGCGGCTACGACAGCGACGGGACGCCCGTCGGCTCGACGGACGGGGAGCGGATCGGCGAGATCCAGGTGCGGGGGCCCAACCTGTTCTCGGCGTACCTGAACCGGCCCGACGCGCACGCCGCCGCGTTCACCGAGGACGGCTGGTTCCGCACCGGCGACATGGCGGTGCGCGACCCCGACGGCTACGTCCGCATCGTCGGCCGGAAAGCCACCGACCTGATCAAGAGCGGCGGTTACAAGATCGGCGCGGGCGAGATCGAGAACGCGCTGCTGGAGCACCCGGCCGTCCGGGAGGCCGCGGTCACCGGCGAGCCCGACGCCGACCTGGGCGAGCGGATCGTGGCCTGGGTGGTGCCCGAGGGCGCCGCGGGGCCCGCCCTTGGAACCGAGCTGGCGGACCACGTGGCGGGCCGGCTCGCCCCGCACAAGCGCCCGCGCGCCGTGCGCTTCCTGGACGCGCTGCCCCGCAACGACATGGGCAAGATCATGAAGCGGGCGCTGACGCGTGACTGAGCGCCTCTCCGCCCGTGCGGCCCTCGCCCTGGCCACCGACGGCGCCGCCTTCACCGAACTCGACGTCCCCGAGAGGGAGTTCGCGCCCGACGGCCCGCTGGAGTGGCAGGGTTACGGCGCCGCACGCGCCCGGGCCGCCGAGCGCACCGGTGAGACCGAGTCCGTCGTCGTCGGGCACGCGACCGTCGGCGGCACCGACGCCGTCTTCGTCTCCTTCGAGTTCGGGTTCCTCGGCGGCTCGCTGGGCGAGCGCACCGGCGACCGGCTGGAGGCGGCGCACGTCCATGCCCGCGCGCACGGTCTTCCGGTCGTCTCGCTCGTCGCGACCGGCGGCAGCCGGATGCAGGAAGGCATGCTCGCCCTCACCCAGCTCCAGCGGGTGGCACGGCAGTCGGCGCTCACCCGGGACGCCGGGCTGCCGCAGCTGGCGGTGGTACGGGATCCGACGACGGGCGGCGGCTGGGCGACCCTGGGGGCCGGCGCCGACGTGATCCTCGCGCTGCCCGGCGCCCAGGTGGGGTTCGCGGGCTCCCGGGTGCGTCCGCCGGACGCGGATCCGGCGGCGTACACGGCCGAGGCCCAGCTGGCGGCGGGCGCGGTCGACGCCGTCGTACGGCCCGAGGACCTGAGCGGGACGCTGGCCACGTGGCTCTCGCTGCTGACCTCGCCGTCGAAGGAGCCCGCCCCGCCGGCACCGTACCCGGCCGCTCCCGGCGAACTCCCCGCCACCGGCTGGGACGCCGTCCTGCGCGCCCGTTCCCCCGAACGGCCGCGCGCCGACGCCTACCTGGACGCCTATTTCACCCGGCGCGTGGCGCTCGGCGGCGACCGGTGCGGCGGCACCGACGACGGGATGCGGTGCGGGTTCGGCGAGCACGGGGGACGGACCGTCGCGTTCGCCGCCCAGTGCGGGACGGCGACCCGTCCCGCCGGGTACCGCACCGCCGCCCGGCTGCTCCGCCTCGCGGGCCGGCTCGGCATCCCCGTCCTGACGCTGGTGGACACGCCGGGCGCCGCGAACGACGCGGACGCCGAGCGGCAGGGCGCGGGCGCCGCGATCGCCGACGTCTTCGCCGCGGTCGCCGGCGCCCGCACCCCGGTCACCACCGTCGTCGTCGGCGAGGGCGGTTCCGGGGGCGCTCTCGCCCTGGCGGCGCCCGGCAACACGTGGGCGGCGCCCGACAGTTACTTCTCGGTCATCGCCCCGGAACTGGCCGCCGCGATCCTCAAGCGCCCCCCGGACCAGGTGCGTGCGACGGCCGGCCAGCTCCGCGTACGCCCCCAGGATCTGGTCGCCCTGGGCGTCGTCCGCGGCATCGTGAGCGCGAAGGGGCCGGGCCCCGTCTGACCGTGCCCGTCCGACGACGGGAAGGGCCGGGCCGGCGCTACCGCACCCCCACCGCCCTGATGATCTCCTGGCGCACCGAGCCGCCCCGGTCGTCGCGCGCCGAGGCGCGCAGCGAGACGTACCGGGCGTCGCGGGGCACGGTCAGCGTGCCCCGCCAGGCCGCCGCGCTCCCGGAGAGCGGCACCGCCCGCCACGTCCTCCCGTCGTCGTACGACGCCTCCAGCTTCCCGTCGCCGATGCTGCCGGTGCCGGCCGCCCCGGCGACGTACTCGGCGTGGATCGCGACCGGCACCCGGCCGCCGCGGACGTCGCCCGCGAGGTCGGTGTCGAGGTCGTAGCCGAGGTTGAGCAGGGGCAGCAGGGTCCAGCGGTCCTCGGGGGTGGCCGCCGACCTGAAGGTCCACTCGGAGCGGCCCCTCGTCGACAGCTTCCAGCGGTCCGCGTCGAGGGAGGTGGTCGTGACGACCCGGTAGCCGTGTTCGTCGGCGGGCGCGTCCCAGACGTACGTGCCGGAGCCGGTCCGCCGGTCGACGAGGACGCCGTCCTGGTGGACCTCGGTGACCTGGGTCATGCCGTTGCCCTCGCTCCACGCGTCGCCGAAGCCGGTGTGGTCGGGCCCGGAGTCGCCCCAGCCCGGGGTGTTGAACTGCAGCCGGTTTCCCGCACGCTGCTGGCCCCAGCCGAGTCCGGTGCCGAGCCACGGGTGCCAGACGGGCTTGAACCAGTCGAGCACGGTGTGCGTCCCGCCCCGGTATCGGAGCACTCCGCTGCGTTCCTCCAGCGCGCCGTCCGCCATCGTCACCGACTCGTGCCACCGCTGGCCGGTCGCGGTGGAGACGTAGTCCGTGCGCTCGGCGGGGAGGTCGATCCGCTCCCGGAAGCCGATACCGACGGGGAAGGTGTCGGTGAGCGAGTAGCGGAACTCGCCGCCGTCCGCCGGCTTCACCGCGTGGAACCGGGTGTCCAGGACGGCGAGTTCGCTCCGGCCGGGAGCGTACGTCAGGTCCCCGCGGGGGACGGCGCCGCGATGTCCCTCGGACAGGTCGTACACGTACGGCGTGTTGCGCGTGCCGGTCATGTCGACCCGCCCCGCCGCGCGCAGCCGGGCCGCGTCGGCCGCGTTCACGGTGGCGATCTGCAGCGGCCGGTCCGCGTTGTCGTCCGTGCCGAACCAGGCGCTGAGCCGACCGGGCGCGTCGTCCGTCACGAAGAGCGCCGCGGCGCCGGCGTCCTGGGCCGCGGCGGCGAGCGCCGCGGGTTCGGTCCCGTCGGCCTTCCGTACGAGGACGGCCTTGCCGCGGACGCCGGTGAGGACGCCGCCCTCGAAGGTTCCCGCGTCGACGAGCGGCAGCCTGCTGCGCCCCTCGGTCAGTGTGCCGCCCGGCTGGACGACGGCCTCGCCGATCCCCTCGACCGCCAGCAGCGGTTTCCCGAGCCGCCACACGGTCCGGTACTCGAAGCCGCCCTCGGTGACCTTCCCGGTGGGCGCCGCGAAGACGCTGTCGTAGGTGACGGGCACCTGCACGGCGCCGAACAGGTCCGAGCCGCCCCCGCTGCGGTCGTACTCCATCAGGAGCTGCCGGGTCTCGGTGCGCCGGTCGACCTTCGCGTCGATCTCCTGCAACGCCCTCCCGTCCAGGGTGACTTCGCGGTCGCGATCGAGGGTGATCCCGGGTGCGGCGAGGAAGCCGAGCCCGAGGGAGTCGCGGCCGTGGCTGCCGCGCACGTCGAGGAAGGAGGTCAGGCTGTACGTGCCCGGCTTCAGGCGCAGCTCCAGCGTCCCGGAGTCACCGACCGCCGCCGGCAGCGGGTCGGTGTCCCGCGCGAGTCGCTGCACCGTCAGGTCCGCGGCCACCGGGGCCCCGTCGCGGTCCTTGACGTGCACCGTGAGCGTGTACCGCTCCTCCTCCTTGACCAGCCCGAACACGGTGTGGGCGACCGGTTCGCCGCCCGCGCTCGCCACGACCTGCCCGGAGGTGTTCCCGACCGGCGCCTTCGCCCCGTCGCCCGTGAGGGTGGTGGACGCGGTCCCGTGCGGGGGCACGGTGAGCGCGGAGTCCGCGAGGGTGGCGACACCCTCCGCGGCGCCCCGCACGGCGAGGGCCAACTCGACGGCGGAGCCGGAGGAGTTGGAGTAGGTGATCGTCCTGCGCACGGGCTGGTTCGCGTCGTACGGCCAGCTGTAGTACCCGAGGTCGGCGCCGCCGGTGGCGGTGATCTCCGCCGTCACCGCGTCCGGCACGTCCACCCGTCCCGCGCCGAGCACGTAGGCGGACGCGTCGAGGGGCGCGGACGTCGACATGAGCGCGTCCTTGAGCCGGGCTCCGGTCCAGTCGGGGTGCGCCTGGGCGAGGAGAGCGGCGACGCCCGCGACATGAGGGGTCGCCATCGACGTACCGCTCATGGAGGTGTAGGCGCCGCTGCCCTCGGTGAGGGAGGAGCGGGCGGCGAGGATGCCGACACCCGGCGCGGACAGGTCCGGCTTGAGGGCGTTGTCGCCGAAGCGGGGTCCCGCGCTGGTGAAGTACGCGGCCTCGTCGGCGGAGTCGACCGCGCCGACGGTCAGCGCGGACTCCGCGGCGCCGGGCGAGCCGATCGACGACGGGGCTCCGGTGTTGCCCGCGGCGACGACGAACAGCGCGCCGGTCTCCCGCGAGAGGGCGTCGACGGCCGCCGCCATCGGGTCGGTGCCGTCGCTCGGTTCGGACGACCCGAGGCTCATGGACACCACGTCGGCGCCCACGTCCCGCGCCGCCCACTCCATCCCGGCGATGATCTGCGACTCGCTGCCGGCCCCCTGGTCGCTCAGCACCTTGCCGACGGCGAGGACGGCGTCCGGTGCGACGCCCCGCTCCCTGCCGTCGGAGGCGGCGCCGCTGCCGCCGACGGTCGACGTGACGTGCGTGCCGTGCCCGTTGCGGTCGGCGACCTCCTCCCCCTCGATGAAGCTCCGGGTCTGGGCGACCCGTCCTGCCAGGTCGGGGTGGCCGGTGTCGACGCCCGTGTCGAGGACGGCGACGGTGACGCCCTTGCCCGTGAGGCCGGCCTCCCAGGCCTTCGGCGTGCCGATCTGCGCGTTGCTCTCGGCCATGTCGGCCCTCACGCGCCCGTCGAGCCACACCTTGCCGACGCCCTGCTGCCGGGTCAGGGCCCGCCAGAAGGTCCGCCCCTTGGCGGCGTCGACGGCGAGCGCGCGGATGCCGGGGAGCGCCCGGGTCCTCTCCGCGCCGCGCGGGGTCACCGGCCGGGTGTCCTTGTCGTACGTCACGATCAGTGGCAGCGCGCCGGTCCGCCGGTCGCCGAACCCCTGCCGTATCAGCCCGCTCACGTCGAACAGCCGCCGGTCCAGGGTGCCCGCCCGTAGGTACGGCAGCGCCTCGTCCGGTGTCACGGTGACGGTGCCGTCGGCGACCTGGGTGCGGACGGCACCCGGCGCGCCCGCCGGCCGTTCGACGGTGACGGTCTGCCGGCCGCCGCCCAGGCCGGTGACGGTGACCTTGTCGCCGGTGACGAGCGTGACGGTGCGGGCGGCGTCCGCGGCCCGCGTCGCGGCGGGGGTGCCCGCGTCCCCCGCGGTCCCGGCGTCCGTGGCGCCCGCGGGCCCCCCGGGCAGCAGCGCCAGCACGAGACCGGCCGAAAGCAGCGCCGCCCCCCGTCCGGCTCTTCCTCTGGTCATCGAAGCCTCTCCGCCTCTCGTCGTCGACCGCGCCGGCGGCACGCCGCCCGTGCGGGCCGTGCCCGCGTGCTGCGACGAGTGTCGGGCCCCGGCATCGCGCGGAGGCCGACGGGACCTGGCGGGAAGCTGCCCCGGCGGTTTCCCGCCGGCGCCGACGGAACGCCGCCGCCCGCACCGCCCCGGAACCACCCGTCCAGCCGCACCCCGCCCGGCCCTTCCCAGCGGGCGACGCCCCGTCAGGTCCCGCACGATGCGAGTGAGGACCGCCGCCCGGCGGAGCCCCACGGTCTGTGCTCTCGGGAGGAACCGCCATGACCGGCAGTCTGGACCAGTTGCGCCGCTGTCATTTCGCCGTCGACCTCGGAGCGGCACGGACCCGGGTGTACGTGAAGGGCGCCGGGCTCGTCGTCGACCAGCCGAGCGCCGCGGCCATCAACACCAGGACCGGCGCCCTGATCGCGGTCGGCGAGTTCGCCGAGAAGATGACCGGCCGCACCCCCGACTACATCCGGGTGGTCCGGCCGGTGTCCGGCGGCACGGTCGTCGACATCGAGATGGCCCAGCGCATGCTGCGCCAGCTGCTCGGTGACAAGGTGCGCCGCGCCCTGCGCCGCAAGCCCCGGCTGCGGGCCGCCGCCTGCACCCCGCACGACGCCGACCCGCTGGCCCAGCGCGCCACCATCGAGACACTGGTGGGGCTCGGGGCGCGGCGCGTGGAACTGGTCGACACGCTCATCGCCGCCGCCGTCGGCTGCGGGCTCCCCGTGGAGCAGCCCGAGGCCACCATGGTCATGGTCTGCGGGGCGGCGGCCACCCAGGTGGCGGTGCTGTCGCTCGGCTCGATCGTCACCGCCGAACGGATCCCGGTGGGCGGCGAGGCCGTCGACCACGCGATCGTGCAACACCTGCGCCACCAGCACGAACTGATGCTGCCCAGCCAGTCCGTACGGCCGCTGCAGCTCGCCCTCTCCGGCAACGGGCTCACCCCGCACGGCCCCGCCTCCACCGAGATCCACGGCCGGGACGTCGCCACCGGCCTCGCCCGTTCCGTGCACGTCGACACCGCCGCCGTGCGCAACGCGATCCAGACGCCGCTCACCGCCGTGCTCGACGGCATCGGCAAGGTGCTCCGCGTCTGCCCGCCCGACCTGGTGGCCGACCTCGCCGACCGCGGGATCATGATGGTCGGCGGCAGCGCCCTGCTCCCCGGTCTCGACCAGATGCTGCGGGAGGCGACGGGCATGCCGGTCCACATCGCCGAGCGGCCCGACGTGTGCGCGGTCCAGGGCCTCGGCTACATGCTGGAGGGCCGGGTCGAGCCCCTGGTACTGGACCCGCTGGCGGGCTGACCCGCGCCCATGACCGACCCCGTCCCGCGTCTCCCCTCGCTGCTGGAGGCGGTCCTGAGCGTCGGGACCGACCTGGAGCTGCGGGCCACGCTCCAGCACATCGTGGACGGCGCCGCGGAGCTGACCGGTGCCCGGTGCGCGGCGCTCGCCATGGTCGATCCGAAGCACGAGAGCCCCGTGGAGATCCGTACCGCGGGTCTGGCCGCGGGCGACCGCAGCCCGGTCGGCCGGACGGACGACTTCCTGGCGGTCCCCATCCGCGTCGACGACGAGGTGTTCGGCAACCTCTACCTGGTCGACAAGCCCCGGGGCCCCTTCACGGACGAGGACGAGCAACTCCTGCGCGTCCTCGCCTCCCAGGCCGGCATCGCGATCGCCAACGCGCGGCTGTACGAGACGGCACGCCAGCGCGAGCGCTGGATCGAGGGCGCGGCGGCCGTCACGAACGCGCTGCTCACCGGGGAGGCCGCCGCCGACGCCCTGATGACGGTCGCCGAACGGGCCCGGATCCTCGCCGACGCGTCCGCCGGGGTCATCCTGCAGCCCACCGAGGAGGGCGGCATGGAGATCGTCACCGCGTCCACGCCCGACGACCCCGGGGACCTCGTCGGCACCATGATCGAACCGGGCAACCCGGTCCTCGAACAACTCCTCGGCGGCCGACCGGTGTTCGTGGAGGACTCGGCCACGGACACCCGGATGACGACGCGCGTGCGCCACCGGTTCGGGCCCAGCATGCTGCTCCCCCTCCAGACGGCGGGCCGGCTCATCGGCACCCTCGCCCTGCCCCGGCACCGCGGCGGCCGCCCGTACACGCCGGTGGAGCGGCTGCTCGCCACCCAGTTCGCCTCCCAGGCCGCGGTGGCCCTCGTCCTCGCCGACACCCAACAGCGCCGGGCACGGCTCGCCGTTCTGGAGGACCGCGACCGGATCGCCCGCGACCTGCACGACCTGGTCGTCCAGCGGCTGTTCGCGACGGGCATGATGCTGGAGTCGGCCCAGCGCCGCACCGGGGGCGGCGACGTGCACGACACGCTCGGCAGGGCCGTGGACGAGCTGCAGTCCACCGTCCAGGAGGTCCGTACGGCGATCTTCGCGCTCCAGCAGCCGCCCGCCGACGCCCCCACCACCTTCCGCGGCAGGGTGCTGCGGGAGACCGCGGGGGCCGCGGCGCTCCTCGGTTTCCAGCCGTCCACGCGCTTCACCGGCGCCGTGGAGAACCGTGTTCCCGAACCCGTCGCCGCCCATCTGCTCACCGCCCTGCGCCGCGCCCTCGCCGCCACGGCCCGGCGCACCGGGGTCTCCCGGGTGGAGGTGGCGGTCGACGCGACGGCCGAACTGCCGGACGGACGGGCGGGAGTACGCCTGACGGTGTACGACGACGGGACGGCGGACGAGGGCACACCGGGCACGACGCTGACGTGGCAGTCACCCCTGTGAGCTGCCCGTGCGCCTCGAACGCACGTCGCCGGGCCGGTGTCCCGACGCTAGTGTGGAGAGGACGGCCTCGACTGCGAAGGTGGTTTCCGTGACCAGGATCGGCGTCACCGGGCACCGAGGGATCCCCGCCGCCGCACTTCCGTCCGTCCGCTCCGGCATCAGAGCCGAACTCCGCTGCTGCGGTGGCACGGAGGCCCTCAGCAGTCTCGCGGCCGGCGCCGACCAGCTCTTCGCGGAGCTGGCCCTGGACCACGGCATCCCGGTCACCGCCGTGATCCCCGGCATGGACTACGAGGCCCATCTCGGCGGCGACGAGGTGCGGGCCGCGTACCGGCGCCTGCTGAAGTCCTGCTCCTCCCGCGTGAGACTGCCCGTCGAGCCGACGCACGAGGAGGCGTACTACGCGGCCGGCCGCTGGATCGTCGACCACACGGACCGCCTGGTCGCCGTCTGGGACGGGCGTCCGGCGCGGGGACTGGGCGGCACCGCCGACGTGGTGGCGTACGCGCGCCGCAGCGGTGTCCCCGTCCGGGTGCTGTGGCGGCCGGGAGTGGTCCGGCACTGACCCGGGTGCGGGATCCCGGGGCGAGCGACACCCGCGGCGCACCCGGTTGCGCACGGACGGATGTGAGAGCACCTCAGCTGCCGAAGCGCACCAGCCAGTCCGTGTGCTGCGGGCTCACCAGCCGCTCCGCCTCGGCGACCGCGTCCGCCCAGCCGTCCTCGGTGACCGTCGTCGCCATCCCGATCCGCGCGGTCTCCAGGTCCTGCTCTATCAGCGAGTGCGCGTACGTGAGCGGGCGGTGCCTGCGGACCTCCTGCCAGGCCACGCCACCCGCCGCCGCGGCGCTCAGCACGCCCGTCAGGTCCCATTCGCCGAGCGCGCCCATCGCCCGCAGCACGGCCGCGAGCAGCGCCAGCAGGGTCAGTACGGCCGTGACCGTCGACCAGCGTGCGGCGGCGCGCCGGGCCCGGGCGGCCCGGTTGCCGTACCAGACGAGCTGTTCCACGACCCGGTCGCGCAGATAGAAGTCCCGGCGCACCTCGAAGGGCTTGGCCCGCATCGTACGCATGGCGGGCGTGATCTGGCCGACGGCGACACCGGTCGCGGGGTGCTCGTCCTCCCAGCCCACCTTGCGCAGTTCCCGCAGCCGGTCGTCCAGCCGTTCCGTGAACATCCCGTCGGGGTCGGCGAGCCGGGAGTGGAAGGGGCCGCCGTGCACCATGTACTGCCAGGCGAGCGACTTCACAGTCTCGGCGACGGCCCGGTGCGCCTGCCAGTGCGCACGCGCGCGCCGCCGGGAGGCGTGCACGCCGATCACGATGGTGAGCGCGTACAGGACCGCGGCGGCCGCGGCGACGGTGTGGTCGTTCACGTGTTCCGCCAGCGTGGCGGCGCAGGTGGCGAGCAGCAGGACCACCAGCTGGGCGCGAACGGCGAGAAACGACTCACTCTGCCGGGCGAGCGCCTGCTGATCGCTCGCCCGGAACAGCGGGGGCAGGTCACTCGCCTTCACAGTGGTGCTCGGTACGGGAGTCCCGTCCCCCATCGCCCGCCCCCCGGTGAGTAAAGGTGTGACTCGCCATCGTCGCGCCGAACGCGGGACGGGGCCAGTACCGTCTCGGCCGTGCGACGGCACGATCCGCACGCGCAGCCGACAGGGGCCGGCCCGCCCTTCCGACCATCCGGTGCGGTACCGGACCGGCGACTTTCAGCCGCCCCGCTCCCCGAGTCCCGTCGGCAACCGGCGTCCGCCCCGGTGACGTTCTTGTCCGTCCGGCCGTTGTGTCCGACCGTGAACCCACAGTGTCGGACGGCGTGGACGGAGGGGAACCACCACGATGCGACGTGAGCTCAGCCGGCTCCGCGACACCCTCGCGGAGCTGGGCGTGCCCCGCGGCGGAGTCCTCCTCGCGCACGCCTCCCTCGGCGGCAGCGGGCTGCGTGCCCACGACGTGCGGGACGCGCTCCTGGACGTCCTGGGACCGGGCGGCACCCTGGTCGTCCCGGCCTTCACCCCGGAGAACTCCGACACCTCGCCCGCGTACCGGCGCCGTGTCCGCGGCATGACCGAGCGGGAGCGTGCCGACGTCCGGGCGTCGATGCCGCCCTTCGTCCCGGACATCACCCCCTGTCCGGCGATGGGTGTGCTGGCCGAAGCCGTCCGCACCACTCCCGGGGCGCGGCGCAGCGCGCACCCCCAGACGTCGTTCGCCGGACTCGGCCCGCGCGCCGCCGAGCTGCTCGAAGGACACGACCCGCACTGTCATTTCGGGGAGCGTTCACCGCTGGCCCGGCTGTACGAGGCGGGCGCCCGCGTCCTGCTGTTCCGCGTCGGGTTCGGGGTGTGCAGCGCGTTCCATCTCGCCGAGTACCGGACGACCCCGCCGTCCCCGCCGCGGACCTACCGCTGCGTGGTGCCGGACCCGGGCGGCGGGGGCGGGGGCACGTGGATCTCGTACGAGGACATCGAGCTGGACGACGGCGACTTCGCCGCCGTGGGCGCGGGGCTGCCCCGGGCGCTGCTGCGGGAGCGGGACGTGGCGGGGCGCCCCGTGGTGCTGCTGGCGCTGCGGGACGCCGTCGACCACGCGGCCGTCCGGCTGTCCGCGTCCCGGCGGCGTGCGAGCCGTCCGGGTGATCCCCTTGACGGCGCATCACCCGCTCCGTAGCGTCACGCTTCGTACGTACATGTGATTGCTATTCACATCCAGGGACGAGTGCGCGCACGAGGGCGAGGGCGAGAACTGATGGCCATGATCCAGCGACGTGTGGTGGTGTCCGGCGGAGGTACCGGGATCGGGCTGGCGACCGCGGAGGTGTTCGCCGCGGAGGGGGACCGGGTGGTGCTGCTCGGCCGCCGCGAGGACGTACTGCGCGAGGCGGCCGAGCGGCTCGACGAGCGCCACGGCGCGTCCACGGCGACCTGGTACGCGGCGGACCTCTCGGACCCCGGCCAGGTGGCCGCGGCGACCGCCTTCATCACCGCGGACGAGACCCCGCTCGACGTGGTGGTCGCCAACGCGGGCGGCAACGTGGCCCCGGCGCACGACGGCACGCTCGCCTCCATCGCCGACAGCTACCGGCGCAACTTCGACGCCAACGTCCTGACCGCGGTCCTGCTCACCGAGTCCCTGCTGCCCCACATGCGCCGCCCCGGCGGCCGGATCGTGCAGCTCTCCTCCATCGCCGCCCTGCGCGGCCCCGGGTCCTACGGCGGCTCGAAGGGCTGGATCAACACCTACACGTTCGACCTGGCGCAGCGTCTCGGCCCCGAGGGCATCACGGTGAACGCGGTCGCGCCGGGCTTCGTCGGCGACACGGAGTTCTTCGGCGACCGCGCGACCCCGGAGTTCGTCGAATCCCGGGTGGCCCAGACCCTGACCCGCCGCGCGGGCCGCCCCGCGGAGATCGCCGCGGCGATCAAGTACGTCAGCTCCCCGGAGGCGGCGAACCTGACGGGCCAGCTCCTGCACATCAACGGCGGCGCGGCGCTGGGCCGCTGACGGGGGGTGTCGCGGCTCGTCCGTCCCGGTTGCGCGGTGCCTCGCCGCGGCCGTCGGCGGTGAGGGGCGGCCCCCTCTCCATTCCAGACGTTCTGTCAAGAACGCGCCGGGGCGGATGAGCAGCTCCGGCGCGGGCGGAGCGCCGTCGGTGCCGGCGCTCCGCTCGCGGGGCGAGGCGTGCTGACGGGAGATCAGGTCGACTCGCGCACGACGAGTTCGTTCGGCATGATGACCGGCCCGGTGGGGCCGCCGTCGACCAGGCCGAGAAGCAGGTGGACGGCGGCGGTCGCCTGGTCGGCCATCGGGCTGCGCACCGAGGTGAGCGCGGGACTGGTGTAGGACGCGGCTTCGATGTCGTCGAAGCCGACGACGGCCACGTCCTCGGGGACACGTCGGCCCGCTTGATGGAGGGTGCGCAGGGCTCCGATCGCCATCAGGTCGTTGGCTGCGAACACCGCATCGAGGCCGGGATCGTCCTCCAGGAGCTGCCGCATGGCTTCGGCGCCGGAGGCTCTGGTGAAGTCGCCCAGTGCCACGATGGAGCGACGGCCGGTGTCACGCAGCGTCTGACGGTAGCCGTCGAGACGCTCACGCGCCTCGTACAGTTCGAGCGGCCCGGTGATGGTGGCGATCCGGCGCCGACCGCGCTCCAGGAGATGACGCACGGCCAGCTCCGCTCCACCGGCGTTGTCCAGCGCGACGTACGGGACGTCCTGTGCTGAGGTGCGGTTGAAGGACACGACGGGCAGGCCCTGCCGGGCCAGTGCGGCCGGCAGCGGATCCGTACCGTGCAAGGCGACCAGGAGCACGCCGTCCACATGCCCGCCGGCGATGTACTGCACGACTCTGGTCCGGCTCCGGTCCGATTCCGCGAGCATGAGCACGAGCCGTTTGCCCGCCGTTTCGAGCTCTCTGCTGACGGCGCGGACCACGGCGGAGAAGAGGGGGTCGTCGGAGACGACTCCTTGAGGCGGGTCGGACACCACCACGGCGAGGGTGTCCGTGCGGCGGGTGACGAGATTGCGTGCCGCGCCGTTGGGCACGTAGCCCAGTTCGTTCACGGCGCGCATGACGACGTCTCGGATCTGCGGGGCGACCGTCGTCTCGCCGTTGATGACCCGGGAGACGCTCGATTTGGACACGCCCGCCCGGGCGGCCACCACATCGAGAGTGGGGCGTTTCATACCTGTCCGTCCCCTGTGCCGCCGCCCGGGTTCGTGCGCGGGGCGGGTTTTCTCATCAGGGCGACCTCCGGCTCTGCGTCATGGTGATGCGAGCAGCGTATCCGCAGGCCGGGGCGGCACGAGGGGGCCCGGAAAGGCGTCTCCCTGAGCGGGAACCCCGTGGCCGTCGGCGCGCCGCGTAGGCCGTGAGAAACCGCTCCCTCCATGTGTCGCAGGTGTTGCTTCACTGTTTTTTCGAGGTGAATGAGGCTCTTGACAGCTGTCATGAGCGGCTCCATCCTCCCTTCCAGGGAGCGCTCCCTGACCTCCCCCACGCGAGGAGTCGCCCATGCAAGCGCTGCTGCGTCGCCTCAGGTTCTTTCTGGCCCTCGCAACCGCACCGCTCGCTTTCATCGCTCTCTCTCGGCCCCGGGACGCAGCGCACCCCCTTGCGGCTCCTCGCTGTGGGAGTCCCAGGTGTACGGCACCGGCGGCGATCCCATACAGGCTCCGCCGCCGCCGAGTGACCCCTGCAACTGTCCGGCTCCAGCTCTCCCATCGCTGTGCTCCCGCAAGAGGCCGGTCCTTCACCCCAAACGTCAGTAAGGAAGTCATATGCGCAGATATCGCATCCCTCTGTACACACTGTTGGTGAACGCTCTGGTGGTCGTGCTGGCCGCTGCCCTGAGCCTGACCTTCTCGGCCCAGCAGGCGCAGGCCGCGACGGTCACCGTCCAGGCCGAGTCCAGCACCGCCCAGTCGGGGGTCGTGTGGGAGGGAACCGCGGACACCGGAGGCGGTCAGAACGCCGCGTTCCTCGCCGACGGCGACTGGATGCGGTTCGACAACGTCGACCTCGGCGCGGCCGGCCGGCTGACGGTGTCAGCCCGGATCGCTTCAGCCGTCGGTTCAGGCACGGTGGAGTTGCGCACGGCCGGCCTGACCGGACCGCTGCTCGCCGTCATACCGGTCTCCCCGACCGGCGGTTGGCAGAACTGGGCGACCCAGGCGACCGAGGTCACCACCCACCCCGCCGGTTCACAAACGGTGTTCGCCGTGCTGCGCAGCACGACGCCCAACGACTTCGTCAACATCAACTGGTTCTCCTTCGTCGGCCCGGGGGATGACGCGGCAGCCGGATGGGTCCCGGTGGACCAGGCCAAGTGGAACGCTCAGCTGGCGGAGTTCCGGGCGATGACGCCGGCCGCGGTGCCCGCCGGTGTGGTCCGGGTTCCGGAGTTCAACGCGACCTGCACCTACAGTCACTCCAAGCCGGACGACCCCATCGTCCTGCCGGGCCTTCCCGGCGCGTCCCACATGCACAGCTTCTTCGGCAACAAGAGCACCGACGCGTTCTCCACGACCCAGTCGCTGCTGGCCAGCACGCCGACCAGCTGCACCCCTGCCAAGGACCTCTCGGCGTACTGGATCCCCACCCTCTACGAGCGGAACACGGCCGTAGAACCGGAAGGCATGATCGTCTACTACGGTTCCCGGCTCCCCGACCCGTCAGTGACCGTGCCCTTCCCGCAGGGATTCCGCATGATCGCCGGAAGCGCCAAGACACAGACGCCCACTCCGGCGGGATCGCCCGGCCAGTTCTGGTGCGCCGGCGAGGGCGGCGAGATCGGCCGCAGCGCCGACGGCAACTGGCCGGTCTGCGCCCCGAAGGCCCACCTCACCCACCAGCTCGTCTTTCCCGACTGCTGGGACGGCAAGCACCTGGACAGTCCCGACCACAAGTCCCACGTGGCGTTCACCTACGACGGCAAATGCAGCGGCGCCTACCCCGTCGCCATCCCCAACCTCTCCTTCGTCACCAGCTACCCGACCAGCGGCAGCGCCGAAGGCTTCAAGCTGGCCTCAGGCATGGCATCGTCCATCCACGGTGACTTCTTCAACGCCTGGGACAACGCCGCGCTCGGGCACCGCGTGAGGGACTGCATCAACCAGAAGGCAAAGTGCAACTCCGCCGGCACCTTCTGACCCTGTGGTCGGTGTGCGGCGTGGCCCTGGCGCTGCTGGCTGTCGGCTGCACCGCGCAGCCGGCAGCCGACGCGTCGCCGCGATCGGCCTTCAACGCCACCGACACCGCGTGGATCCTGTTGATGATCCCCATGGCCGAGCGTGCGCAGCTCCTGACCGATCTGGCTCCCGCCCGCACGGCGGACCCGAGCCTGGCCGAGCTGGCGGCGAAGACCGGATCGACACTGCGTGGAGACCTCCGCCGACTGCGCGCCGTGCTGCGTCTCTCGGGCGTCCCCGACACCCACCCCCACGAGGGGCACGACATGCCGGGCATGGTGAGCCTCGGCACCCTCGAAAAGGCGGCGGCCACGAAGGGCCAGGCGTTCGACCGGATTCTCACCGACGCGCTGCGCGCCGCCTTCACGCAGTCCCGGTCGCTCTGCGCCGACGAGCAGACCCATGGCCAGGCCCACGAGGCGACGGAACTGGCCGCAGCGATGGCGAGGAGCTCGGCCGAGCAGACCTCCCGGCTGGACAAGCTGGGCGCAGCCCAGCCGGCGACGTCCGGCGAGGGGACCACGGTCGCGCCCGGACCGGGCGCGAGCGCGGCCAGGACGTCCATCGCCTCGCGGACCCCCGGGGTGCAGGGGGCCGGGCCTGCGGGGGGGCCACGATCGCGAACGCGTCGCGCAGAGCGACGAAGTGCTCGTGCGGCCACCGGCCTTGACAGTGATCGTGGCAGCCCCGGTGCGTCCGGCGTGCACGGCGTGGTCCAACCACCAGTGCGTCGCGGTGCGGGAGGGGGGCGCCGCGCAGGCGTTCGCCGGTCCTGACGTGAGCCATACGGAGGAGCCCACGGCGAGTCGGTGCAGCGTCCGTGCAGCGAAGGCCCTGACCCCGACTAGCGTCACAACGGCGTTGCCGCAGTTCATGACGTTTCTGCTGGGGTGGGGCGGGTGGGACTCGAACCCACGGCCGACGGATTATGAGTCCGCTGCTCTAACCGGCTGAGCTACCGCCCCATAACGGCGCGTCGCGCACATGTGTGCGCGCCGTCTGCCGCAGCATAGCCGCTCATACGATCTCCTGCTTCGGATGGTCGGCTTCGCATGACCTTGAGGACCGCGACGCGGGGCGCGCGGTTCCCCCGGACATGAAAAAGGACCCCTGAGGGGTCCTCTTCCGCTGCTCTCCCGACTGGACTCGAACCAGTAACCTGCCGGTTAACAGCCGGCTGCTCTGCCAATTGAGCTACAGGAGACCGAGCTCCCCCGACTGGACTCGAACCAGTAACCTGCCGGTTAACAGCCGGCTGCTCTGCCAATTGAGCTACAGGGGAATGTCTCGTTGCATCGAACGCAGCCACCTGGGTATTCGCCAGGGAGCGCGCGTTCGCTGCGACACATACATTAGCGCAAGCAGGGGGGTGCTCCGCCAATCGGTACTCCCCTGCACCGATGCCGACGCAAGGAAAGGGTGGCTGCATGCGCTACCGGCTCATGTTCATCACCGGACTGGCTCTGGGTTACGTGCTGGGCACGAAGGCCGGCCGTGAGCGCTACGAGCAGTTGAGGAAGAGCGCCCGACAGGTGGCGCAGAACCCGGCGGTGCGCAACACCGCCGAGACCGCCGCCCAGCAGGGGCGGCAGTTCGCGGGCAAGGCGTACCACGCGGTCAGCGAGAAGGTGGGCGACCGCATGCCCGAGACCGTGGCGGACCGCGTGCGGTCCCTGCGGGAGCGGAACGCCCGCCCCGGTCAGGACGACTGGGGCACCACGAACACCTGAGGTCACACGCCTCACGACCGCCGACGGACCGCTGTCCGCCGGCGGTCCGGCATGTCCGGCCGCGCCCGCCGTCCCGGGCCCTGCGCGCCCACCCCCCCGCGTACGGCAGAATTTCCGCCATGGGGATAGTCGCCGGGTTGGACAGTTCGCCCGATTTCACTCGTATCGTCGTCTGCGACACGGACACGGGTGCCGTGCTCAGGCAAGGGTATGCGCCGCACCCGGTCGACAGCGCGGAGGGCGGCCGCCCCTCCGACGTCGATCCACAGGCCTGGCTGCTGTCCCTGGGCGAGGCCGCGAGCGGCGGCCTGCTGGAGGGCGTGCAGGCCATCGGCGTCTCCGCCCAGCAGAACGGGCTCGTCCCCCTGGACGCCCAGGGCAACACGGTCCGCCCGGCGCTCGTCGGCGGGGACAAGCGGGCCCAGGTCGCGGCCGCGGACCTGATCGACGCGCTCGGCGGACGCGAGGCCTGGGCGCAGGCCGTCGGGTGCGTACCGCAGGCCGCGCAGCCGGTGACCAAGCTGCGCTGGCTGAACAGGACGGAACCCGACGCCGCGCTGCGCACCGGCGCCCTGCTCCAGGCGCACGACTGGCTGGTGTGGCAGCTGCTCGGGCGTCCCGCGCGACGGACCACCGACCGGGGCGGGGCCTCGGGGACCGGCTACTGGTCGGCGGCGACGGGAGCGTACCGGCCGGATCTGGTCGAGCTGGCGCTCGGGCACCAGGCCCTGCTGCCCGAGGTGCTCGGGCCGTCGGACGCCGCGGGCACCACGCCCGAGGGGCTGCTGATCTCCGCGGGGACCGGCGAGACCATGGCGGCGGCCTTCGGCCTCGGGATCGGGCTCGGGGACGCGGTCGTGTCCCTGGGGGCCTCCGGTTCCGTGATGGCCGTGCACCCCGAGGCGCTGGTCGACTCGTCCGGGATGATCACCTCGCTCGCGGACGCCACCGGCATGCACCTGCCGGTCGTCACCACCCTCAACGCCGTACGGGCCCTGCGAGGCGCCGCCGAACTCCTCGGGCTGCCGGACCTGGAGAGCCTGTCCGACCTCGCGATGAAGTCGACGCCCGGCTCCCACGGCCTGGTCCTGCTGCCGTATCTGGAGGGCGAGCGGACGCCCAGCCTGCCGTACACGGCGGGCACCCTGGCCGGGCTGCGGCGGGAGTCGATGAAACCCGAGCACCTGGCACGGGCGGCCTTCGAGGGCATGCTGTGCGGGCTCGCGGACGCGCTGGACGTGCTGCGCGGCCGCGGTGTCGACGTACAGCGGGTGTTCGTGCTGGGAGCGGCCGCCGAGCTGCCGGCCGTGCAGGCCGCCGCCCCCTCGCTGTTCGGCGCGCAGGTCGTGGTGCCGCAGCCCGCGGACTACGCGGCCCTCGGCGCGGCCCGGCAGGCGGCCTGGGCGCTCGGCGCGTCGCAGGGCACGCTCGACCCGCGGCTGCCCCCGGTCTGGCAGGGCGCCGTCGCACAGGTGCTGGAGCCCGGCGAGGAGCTGGCCGTGGGCCAGGCGGTACGTCAGCAGTACGTGTCCGTACGGGAACAGACGCATCCGGGGGCGTTCCAGGTCTGAGCGGGCGCCAGGGCCTGCGTCCCGGGACCGGGGCCGGGCCCGCCGTGGTCGGAGTCCGCGTCGGACCTTGGTCCGCTCTTGGGTTAATCGGTGGGGTAACACGGGGCGGGTGCCCGACGATGGGGGGTGGGGCACCATCCCCTCCCTGCCGTCGACGACTCCGAGAGACCCCGCGTGCTCATACGACTTCTGCGGACCCACCTCAGTCCGTACCGAAAGCCCATCGCCCTGCTGGTGCTGCTGCAGTTCCTGCAGACCAGCGCCACGCTCTACCTGCCCACCCTCAACGCGGACATCATCGACAACGGTGTCGTGAAGGGCGACACGGGCTACATCCTGTCCTTCGGCGCCCTCATGATCGGGATCTCCCTGGTCCAGGTCGTCTGCAACATCGGCGCCGTGTACTACGGCGCCCGGACCGCCTCGGCGGTCGGCCGGGACATCCGGGCCGCCGTCTTCGACCGCGTGCAGTCGTTCTCCGCCCGCGAGGTCGGCCACTTCGGCGCGCCGTCGCTGATCACCCGCACCACCAATGACGTGCAGCAGGTCCAGATGCTCGCGCTGATGGCGTTCACCCTGATGGCGTCGGCGCCGATCATGTGCGTGGGCGGCATCGTCCTGGCGCTCGGACTCGACGTTCCGCTGTCCGGGGTGCTCGTCGCCGTGGTGCCCGTGCTCGGCATCTGCGTGACCCTGATCGTGCGCCGGCTGCGGCCCCTGTTCCGGACCATGCAGGTGCGCCTGGACACGGTGAACCGGGTGCTCCGCGAGCAGATCACCGGCAACCGCGTGATCCGCGCCTTCGTCCGCGACGGCTACGAGAAGGACCGCTTCCGCAAGGCCAACGCCGACCTGACCGACGTGTCGCTGGGCACCGGGCGGCTGCTGGCGCTGATGTTCCCGATCGTCATGACCGTGGTGAACCTGTCGTCGATCGCCGTGGTCTGGTTCGGCGCGCACCGCATCGACAGCGGCGGCATGCAGATCGGCGACCTGACCGCGTTCCTCGCCTACCTGATGCAGATCGTGATGTCCGTGATGATGGCCACCTTCATGTTCATGATGGTGCCGCGCGCGGAGGTCTGCGCCGAGCGCATCCAGGAGGTCCTGGAGACGGACAGCAGTGTCGTGCCGCCGAAGGCGCCGGTGGTCGAACTGCGGCGGCACGGGCATCTGGAGATCCGCGGCGCCGGATTCCGCTTCCCGGGCGCCGAGGAGCCGGTGCTCAGGTCCGTGGACATGGTGGCGCGGCCGGGCGAGGTGACCGCCGTGATCGGGTCCACCGGCAGCGGCAAGTCCACGCTGCTCGGGCTGGTGCCCCGCCTGTTCGACGCCACCGAGGGGAACGTCCTCGTCGACGGCGCGGACGTGCGGACCCTCGACCCGAAGCTGCTCGCGAGGACCGTCGGGCTGGTGCCGCAGAAGCCGTACCTGTTCGCGGGCACGGTCGCCACGAACCTGCGGTACGGCAATCCGGACGCCACCGACGAGGAGCTGTGGCACGCGCTGGAGGTGGCGCAGGCCAAGGGCTTCGTGGAGCAGCTCGAGAACGGTCTCGACTCCCCCGTCGCGCAGGGCGGCACGAACGTCTCCGGCGGTCAGCGGCAGCGGCTCGCGATCGCGCGGACCCTGGTGCAGCGCCCGGAGATCTACCTCTTCGACGACTCCTTCTCGGCGCTCGACTACGCCACGGACGCGGCGCTGCGGGCGGCACTCGCGGAGGAGACCGCGGAGGCGACCGTGGTGATCGTCGCGCAGCGGGTGTCGACCATCCGGGACGCCGACCGGATCGTGGTCCTCGACGAGGGCCGGGTCGTGGGCACCGGCCGGCACCACGAACTCATGGCGGACAACGAGACCTACCGGGAGATCGTGCTCTCCCAGCTGACGGAAGCGGAGGCCGCCTGATGGCCGGGCCCATGGGACGGATGATGGCCGGGGGCGGCCCCGATCAGCGCTCGATGGACTTCAAGGGGTCGGGGAAACGGCTCCTCACCCACTTCAGGCCCGAGCGCGGCACGATGTACGCGATGCTGGTCGCCGTCGTCCTGAGCGTCGGCCTGTCCGTGGTCGGACCGAAGATCCTGGGCCGCGCCACCGACCTGGTGTTCGCCGGGATCATCGGGCGGCAGCTGCCCGCGGGCGCCACCAAGGCCGAGGTCCTCGAGTCGATGCGCGAGCGCGGTGACGGCGGGATGGCCGACATGCTCTCGGGGACGGACTTCACGCCGGGCCAGGGCATCGACTTCGACGCGGTCGCCAGGGTGCTGGGGCTCGCGCTCGTGGTGTTCGTCCTGGCCGGGCTGCTGATGGCGGTGGCGACGCGCCTGGTGAACCGGGCGGTCAACAGGACCGTGTACCGGCTGCGGGAGGACGTGCAGACGAAGCTGTCGCGGCTGCCGCTGGCGTACTTCGACAAGCGGCAGCGCGGCGAGGTGCTCAGCCGGGCCACCAACGACATCGACAACATCGGCCAGACCCTCCAGCAGTCGATGGGCCAGCTGATCAACTCGCTGCTGACCATCGTCGGCGTGCTGGCGATGATGTTCTGGGTGTCGCCGCTGCTGGCGCTGGTCGCGCTGGTCACCGTGCCGCTGTCGTTCGTCGTGGCCACGCGCGTGGGCAAGCGGTCGCAGCCGCACTTCGTGGAGCAGTGGCGCACCACCGGCAAGCTCAACGCGCACATCGAGGAGATGTACACCGGGCACACCCTGGTGAAGGTGTTCGGGCGGCAGGACGAGTCGGCGGCGCAGTTCGCCGAGCAGAACGAGAAGCTGTACGAGGCCGGGTTCAAGGCCCAGTTCAACAGCGGGATCATGCAGCCGCTGATGATGTTCGTGTCGAACCTGAACTACGTGCTGGTGGCGGTCGTCGGCGGCCTGCGGGTCGCGTCGGGTGCCCTGTCCATCGGTGACGTGCAGGCCTTCATCCAGTACTCGCGCCAGTTCTCGATGCCGCTGACGCAGGTCGCGTCGATGGCGAACCTGGTGCAGTCCGGGGTCGCCTCCGCCGAGCGGATCTTCGAACTGCTCGACGCGGACGAGCAGGGCGCGGACCCGGTCACGGCCGAGCGGCCCGCCGAGATCCGCGGGCGGGTGGCGCTGGAGAACGTGTCCTTCCGGTACGACCCCGACAAGCCGCTCATCGAGGACCTCTCGCTGAAGGCCGAACCGGGTCACACGGTCGCGATCGTCGGGCCGACGGGAGCGGGCAAGACGACGCTCGTGAACCTCCTGATGCGGTTCTACGAGGTCACCGGCGGGCGGATCACGCTCGACGGGGTCGACATCGCGAAGATGTCCCGGGACGACCTGCGGGCCGCCATCGGCATGGTGCTCCAGGACACCTGGCTGTTCGGCGGGACGATCGCGGAGAACATCGCGTACGGCGCGTCCCGGGAGGTCGGCCGGGGGGAGATCGAGGAGGCGGCGCGGGCGGCCCACGCCGACCGCTTCGTCCGGACGCTGCCCGACGGGTACGACACGGTCATCGACGACGAGGGGTCCGGGGTCAGCGCGGGCGAGAAGCAGCTCATCACGATCGCGCGGGCGTTCCTGTCCGACCCGGTGATCCTCGTACTCGACGAGGCGACGAGCTCGGTGGACACCCGGACGGAGGTCCTCATCCAGAAGGCGATGGCGAAACTCGCGCACGGGCGTACGTCGTTCGTGATCGCGCACCGGCTCTCCACGATCCGGGACGCGGACACCATCCTCGTGATGGAGGACGGGGCCATCGTCGAGCAGGGGGCGCACGAGGAGCTGCTCTCCGCGGGGGGCGCGTACGCGCGGCTCTACCAGGCCCAGTTCGCCCAGGCGGTGGCGGAGGTCGACTGACCGGCCTGCTCGTACGCCGGACCTCGGACGCCGGACGCCGGGCGGGCTGGACATGCCCGCCCGTCCGGCGTCCGCGTCCGTCAGTCCAGGTAGCCGCGGAGCTGGTCGGCGAAGGCGTGGTCCCTCAGCTTGTTGAGCGTCTTGGACTCGATCTGGCGGATGCGTTCGCGCGTGACGCCGAAGATGCGGCCTATCTCCTCCAGGGTGCGGGGGCGCCCGTCGGCGAGCCCGTACCGGAGCTGGACCACCTTCCGCTCCCGTTCGCCGAGCGTGGACAGGACCGCCTCCAGGTGCTCGCGCAGCAGCAGGAACGCCGCGGACTCCACCGGGGACGCCGCGTCACCGTCCTCGATCAGGTCACCGAGGGCCACGTCGTCCTCCTCGCCCACCGGGGCGTGGAGGGAGACCGGTTCCTGGGCGAGCCGCAGGACTTCGCTGACCCGCTCGCCGGAGAGGTCGAGCTGGGCGGCGACCTCCTCGGGGGTCGGCTCACAGCCGCGTTCCTGGAGCATGCGCCGCTGGACCCGTACCACCCGGTTGATCAGCTCGACCACATGGACGGGCACGCGGATCGTGCGGGCCTGGTCGGCCAGCGCCCGCGACATGGCCTGCCGGATCCACCAGGTCGCGTACGTCGAGAACTTGTACCCGCGGGCGTAGTCGAACTTCTCGACCGCCCGGATCAGGCCGAGGTTCCCCTCCTGGACCAGGTCGAGCATGGTCAGGCCGCGGCCCACGTACCGCTTGGCGACGGACACCACGAGCCGCAGGTTCGCCTCGATGAGACGGCGTTTGGCCATCCGGCCCATGACGACCAGCCTGTCCAGGTCGAGGGCGAGCCGGCTGTCCAGGTCGGGGGCGAGCCGCAGCCTCTCCTCGGCGAACAGGCCGGCCTCGACCCGGCGGGCGAGCTCGACCTCCTCGGCCGCGGTGAGCAGGGGGATGCGGCCGATCTCGCGCAGGTACTGGCGGAACAGGTCCGAGGAGGGGCCGCTGGTGTCGGCGGTGCGCCTGCGGGACGGCGGGACGGGCTCGGGTGCTCCGGCCTCGGGTGCTCCGGCCTCAAGTGCTCCGGTCCCGGGCTCCCCGTCGGCGTCGGCGCCGGGCTCCTCCGCACCGGGCGGGCTCTGCGGCCGGGCCTCGGGGTGGCGCGCGGCACGGCTCTGCGGGGGGACCGCCGTGGTGGTGCCGTCGCTCTTCGCGTCCGTGACCGTGGTGTCGTCGGTCTGGGTGAGGGTCCGGGTCTGCACGGGGGCGACCTCCAGGAATGTCGCTGCTGAGGCGTGCGGCAGCGGTACGTCCGGGACGGGTCCGGCGGCCTCGCCGCAGTCCGTCCCGAAGTCGTTTGGCGGAACCGCGGGAATGGGGGACCCGTCGCGTACGGGTCGGCCGCGCTCCGAGGACTCAGGCACCGGCACCCAGTGTGGAGTACGACACATCACTGTCACGAGGGGCGTGCGGTGACTTTTTGCGTCCGGACCGTGACGGCACGCTCACCGTGCCGCACGCGTGCGCGGCCCGGGAGGTCCGGGAACGGGGGAAAGCCGCACGTGCCGGGCGCGGGCAGCGGACTACGCCCGTCCGCCGAGCCCGGCGGACGCGGTCCGAAGGTCAGAGGGCGTCCGCGCCCCGCTCGCGCAGCGCCTGCCCGTACTGCTGGAGCACCCACAGCTCGTTCTGCACGGCGGCCAGCCGGGCCGGGTCGCCCTGGGCGCTCGCCCGGGCCAGCGAACCCTGGACCTGCTGGATGCGGCGGTCCACGGCACGGCGGCGGACCATGACGAGCTGGTCGCTCGCGTAGGCCTCGTCGACGGTCCTGCGCAGGATGGCCTCGACGGCCAGCTCCGTGACCATGGCGCGCACCACGTCGTCCGGGGCGGTGTCGCGGACCCGGACCAGGTACTCCTGCGGGTCCTGGACTCCGGCCTCCGCGCCGCCCGCGTCCATGATCGCCTGGCGTACGGCCGCGTACGGCGGGGCGGTGAACTCGTCGATGCCGTACGCGTCGAAGGCCGGGGAGACCAGCTCGGGGCGTTGCAGGGCGAGTTTGAGCAGTTCGCGCTCGGTGGCGAACACGGGGTTGCGCAGGTTGAGCGCGGCGCCGCCGGGGGCCGACTGCACGGCCCCGTACGCCTGCTGGGAGCGCTGCCGGTCGGGGGCCGGGCCCTTGCCGCCCCGGTCGCGGGCCCAACGGGCCAGCTGCGCCACCCGCTTGACGACGAACTGGGTGTCGAGGATGCCGAGCATGCCCGCGAGCTGCACGGCGACCTCGTGCTGGGCGCCGCTGTTCTTGATGCGGGCGACGACGGGCGCCGCCTCGTCGAGGGCTGCGGCGCGGCCCGTGGGAGTCTCCAGGTCGTAGCGCAGGACGATCTGGCGGAGCGCGAACTCGAAGAGGGGGGTGCGCGGTTCGACCAGGTCGGCGACGGCCTCGTCCCCCTTGGCGAGCCGCAGGTCGCAGGGGTCCATGCCGTCGGGGGCGACGGCGATGTACGTCTCGGCGGCGAACTTCTGGTCGTCCTCGAAGGCGCGCAGGGCCGCCTTCTGGCCCGCCGCGTCGCCGTCGAAGGTGAAGATCACGCGCGCCGAGCCGTTGTCCATGAGGAGGCGGCGGAGGATCTTGATGTGGTCGGTGCCGAAGGCGGTGCCACAGGTGGCGATGGCGGTGGTGATGCCGGCCAGGTGGCAGGCCATGACGTCCGTGTACCCCTCGACCACGACCGCGCGGCTGGTCTTGGCGATCTCCTTCTTGGCCAGGTCGATGCCGTAGAGGACCTGCGACTTGCGGTAGAGCGCGGTGTCGGGCGTGTTCAGGTACTTGGGGCCGTTGTCGGAGTCGTAGAGCTTGCGGGCGCCGAAGCCGACGACGTCGCCGCCGATGTCCCGGATGGGCCACATCAGCCGGCCGCGGAAGCGGTCGATGGGGCCGCGCCGGCCCTCCTGGGAGAGGCCGGAGAGGACGAGTTCCTTGTCCGTGAAGCCCTTGCCGCGCAGGTGGCGGGTGAGGTGGTCCCAGCCCTGGGGGCTGTAGCCGACGCCGAAGTGGGCGGCGGCGGCCTGGTCGAATCCGCGCTCGGCGAGGAACTTGCGGCCCGCGTCGGCCTCGGACGCCGTGTCGAGCTGCTCCACGTAGTACTGGGCGGCCGCCTTGTGCGCCTCGACCAGGCGGATGCGCTCCCCGCGCTGGTGGGAGGGGTTGTACCCGCCCTCCTCGTACCGCAGGATGATGCCCGCCTGGCCGGCGAGGCGCTCGACCGCCTCCGAGAAGGTGAGGTGGTCGACCTTCATCACGAACGTGATGGTGTCGCCGCCCTCCTGGCAGCCGAAGCAGTGGAAGAGCCCCTTGCTCGGGCTGACCTGGAAGGACGGTGACTTCTCGTCGTGGAACGGGCAGAGGCCCTTCAGGTTGCCGCCGCCGGCGTTGCGCAGCTGGAGGTACTCGGACACCACGGCGTCGATCGAGACCGCGTCCCGAACAGCCTTCACGTCCTCGTCGTTGATCCGTCCTGCCACGCGTGAATTCTACGGGGACGGTGTGACGGCCGGGAGCCGCGGGCGGTCACGGTACGAGGCCCGCCAGCGGGACGTGCGGGTCGGCGAGGGCCTCGGTGTCCACGCGGGCCCGGGATCGGATCAGTGACTGGATCGGTTCCGTGACGTCCCACACATTCACATTCATCCCGGCCAGCACGCGCTGCTCCTTGACCCAGAAGGCGATGAACTGCCGCTTGCCCGCGTCGCCGCGGATCACCACCTGGTCGTACGTGCCCGGCGGCGCCCAGCCGGAGTACTCCAGCCCGACGTCGTACTGGTCGGAGAAGAAGTAGGGCACGCGGTCGTACACCGTCTCGCGGCCCAGCATCGCGCGGGCGGCCGCCGGTCCGCCGTTGAGGGCGTTGGCCCAGTGCTCGACGCGCAGCCGGGAGTCGAGGAGCGAGTGGTGGAAGGAGGCCACGTCCCCGGCCGCGTAGATGTCGGGGTCGGAGGTGCGCAGCCGTTCGTCGACCGCGATGCCGCCGCCGTGCGCCGGGTCGGCCAGGGTGAGGCCCGCGGTCTCCGCGAGGGCGGTGCGCGGGGCGGCGCCGATCGCCGCGAGCACGTCGTGCGCGGGGTGCTCCTCGCCGTCGTCGGTGCGGACGGCGAGGACCAGGCCGTCCTGTCCGGTGATCTCGGTGAGGCGGGCGCCGAAGTGGAAGCGGACGCCGTGCTCGCGGTGCAGCTCGGCGAAGAGCTGGCCGAGCTCGGGGCCGAGGACGCCGTGCAGCGGGGTCGGCTCGGGCTCGACGACGGTGACCTCCGCGCCGTACTCGCGGGCCGCCGCGGCGACCTCGAGGCCGATCCAGCCGGCGCCCGCGATGACGATGTGCCCGTTGTCGCGGCCGAGGGTGGCCAGGACGCCCTTGAGCCGCTCGGAGTGGGCGAGGCGGCGCAGGTGGTGGACGCCCGCCAGGTCGGTGCCGGGGATGTCCAGCCTGCGGGGCTCCGCACCGGTGGCGATCAGCAGTTTGTCGTAGTGCACGAGTGTGCCGTCGTCGCCGAAGCGGACGGTCCTGGCGGTCCGGTCGACGGCGTCGACGGTCTGGCCGAGGTGCAGCTCGATGTCGTGCGCCGCGTACCAGCCGGGTTCGTGGATGAAGACGCTGTCGCGCTCCTCCTTGCCGAGCAGGTAGCCCTTGGACAGGGGCGGCCGTTCGTAGGGGTGGTCGCGCTCGTCACAGATCAGTATCACCCGGCCGGTGAACCCCTCCGCGCGGAGCGTCTCGGCCGCCTTCGCGCCGGCCAGGCCGCCTCCGACGATGACGAATGTCTGATCCGCGTCGACCACTTGATTCCTCCTCGTAAGGATGTCGCCACATGCGAGCGTCCCGCACGCGGCGTGGTGCGGGAAGAGGGAGTGGCCCGATCAGGCCACCCGGTGTCACCGTCCGGCGCCGCCACCGGGGCGGGTGGTGAGGCTGAGATGCAGGGAGCGTGCCGAGGCGTCCGTGAGCGAGGCGATCTGGTCGACGATCACCCGCTTGCGGGCCCGGTCGTCGGGGGCCTCGTCGAACTGGGCACGGAACTGCGGCTCCAGGCCGTCGGGGGCGCGGGCGGTGAGGGCCTCGGCCAGTTCCGCGACGACGATCCGCTGGTCGGCGCGGAGCAGCTCCTGCTCGGCGCGCTGTATGACGTACCGGTCGGCGACCGCCTTGAGGACGGCGCACTCCAGGCGGGTCTCGCGGGGTACGACCAGCTCCGCCGTGTACCGGGTGAGGCGCCCGGTGCCGTACTCGGCGCGGGTGGCGGCCTCGGCGGCCAGGCAGAAGCGGCCGATGAGCTGGCTGGTGGCGTCCTTCAGCCGGGCCTGGGCGACGGCCGAGCCGTCGTATCCGTGCGGCCACCACTCCTGGTCCAGGAGGCGGTCGAGGGCCGCGGCGAGCTCGGCGGGGTCGGTGTCCGCGGGCACGTACCGCCCGACGGCGACGGCGAAGACCGCGTCCCGTTCCGGGTCGGCGTGCAGGCAGTTGGGGTCGAGGTGGCCGGCGTGCAGGCCGTCCTCGACGTCGTGCACGGAGTAGGCCACGTCGTCCGACCAGTCCATGACCTGGGCCTCGAAGCACGTACGGGTGCCGGGGGCACCCTCGCGGACCCAGTCGAAGACGGGCCGGTCGTCCTCGTAGACCCCGAACTTGGGGGACGCGGGGTCGGTCGGGTGGCCGCCGCGCGGCCAGGGGTACTTGGTGGCGGCGTCGAGGGCGGCGCGCGTGAGGTTGAGGCCGACGCCGACCAACTCGCCGCTGTCCTCGCTGCGGACGAAGCGCTTGGGTTCGATCCGGGTGAGCAGCCGCAGCGACTGCGCGTTGCCCTCGAAGCCGCCGCAGTCCTCCGCGAACTCGTTCAGCGCCTGTTCGCCGTTGTGCCCGAAGGGCGGGTGGCCCAGGTCGTGCGAGAGGCAGGCCGCCTCGACGAGGTCGGGGTCGCAGCCGAGGGCGGCGCCCAGCTCCCGGCCGACCTGGGCGCACTCCAGGGAGTGGGTGAGCCGGGTGCGGGGACTGGCGTCCCAGGCCCGCGTGCGGGTGCCGGGGGTGACGACCTGGGTCTTCCCGGCGAGCCTGCGCAGGGCCGCGGAGTGCAGGACGCGGGCGCGGTCGCGCTGGAAGGCGGTGCGGCCGGGCCGCTTGTCGGGCTCGACGGCCCAGCGCTCGACGGCCGACTCGTCGTACTCCCCGCGCACGGTGAGGTGTTCACGGACCAGTCGCGGATCACCTCCGGCCTCGGACGCGGTCGTCCCGGACGGGGTCTTCGGTGCGGTGCCTTCCATGCCCCGACAGTAGACGCAGGCGGTGAGGGGCGGGACGCGGCGGGGGGCCGGACCCTCGCCGGACCGGCGGGCCGGCGGGCCGCCGGACGGGACCTTCGCGGGGCCGGTGGCCGCGAGGCGGGGGCCACCACGGGACGGACCGGCACCGGGCCGGCCAGCCGCCGGGCCAGACCCTCGCCAGGCCGGTGGGCCCCCAGGCCGGTGGGCCGCGAGGCGGAACCTTCGCGGGGCGGGTGGCCGCGAGGCGGGGCCTCAGCCGGTGGCTGCCGGGCCGGACCCCCGGGGTCGGGCAGCCCCCGGGTCAGGCCGAGGCCAAGGCGTGCTTGGGTGCGGGCTCGGTGCCCGCTGCCGCGCGGTCGTAGCGGTGCAGGACGAGGCGGGCCATCGCCGGGTGGGCGCCCAGCGGGGCGGCGGCGATCCAGGGCGCCGCCGTGGCGCACTCCGTGGCGAAGCGGCCGGGGGCGGTGAAGTAGGAGGCGACGGCGACCCGGTGGCGTCCCCGGGCGGCGAGGGCACGCACCGCGGCGGGGACGGTGGGCGCGGCGGCGGACGCGTACGCGGGGACGACGGGCACGCCGAGCCGCTCGGCGAGCAGCCGGGCGGTGCGGCGGGTGTCGACGGCCGCGTCGGGGTCCCGGGAGCCGGCCGCGGCGAGGACGACGCCGCTGGCGCGGCGGGTGGCGTCGCTCATGCGCGTCCGCCAGCCCGCCTCGACGAGCCGCGCGTACAGCGTTTCGACGAGCAGCGGGTGCGGGCCGAGCGGGGCGGCGACCCGGGTGGACAGCTCAGGGAAGGCGGCCGCGGCCTCGGGGATGTCCTGCTTGACGTGGTAGCCGCGGCTCAGGAGCAGCGGTACGAGGACGGCCTCGCCGGTGTCCAGGGAGGCGAGCGTGCCGGGCAGCAGCGGCTCGTTGAGCTCGATGTGGCCGAGGCGCACCGGCAGCATGGGCCGCAGCTCGCGGACCCGCTCGGCCAGGGCGCGCACGGTGGCGAGGGCGCGCGGGTCGCGGCTGCCGTGGGCCACCATGACGAGCGCGGGCGGCGCCGGGCGGGGGCCGCCGTCGCGGGGAACGAGACTGAGCTGGCTGCTGATCCGGTTCATGAGGTGCGCCGTACTGTCGGGGTGGACGCCGCGGAGCGGCCGGCCGCCGGGGCGGGTGTGGGGCTCGTCGTGCGGGGATCTCGACGCCGTCATGGACCGATCCTGGCGGCGGGAGGTTGCCGTGCCGTTGCGCCGGCATCACGGGTGTTTTCCGGCGGTTCACCGCGGGGCGGGGGCGGGTGTGAGGGGCGGACGAGCCGCTGCGGCCCGCGGTTTCGGGCGTCCGGGGTGAGCCCTGTCACGGCCCGTCCCCTGAACCGTACCTCCGTGCGGCGCGTCCCCACCTGTCGAGTGCCGACGTCACCTGGGGGACCCTGATCATGCGCCTGCCGCGCCTTCGCCGACCGCCGTCGCGTCTGCGCGTGCCGGCGGTGCGTCTCCGCCGGCCGTTCCTGCCGCGCACCCGTGCGGGACGGCGGCGGGCCGTGCAGGCGATCATGCTGCTCTGCGTGCTCGCGCTGTTGCCCGCGACCTGGATGCACGTGACGACGGGCGACCGGCTGCGGACGACCGCGGACGTGCCCCGGACCGGGGTGGCGGTGGTGTTCGGGGCGGGGCTGTGGGACGGCGAGCCGTCGCCCTACCTCGCGCACCGGCTGGACGCGGCGGCGGAGCTGTACCGGGCGGGGCGGGTGAGGGCCGTGCTCGTGACCGGGGACAACAGCCGCGAGGACTACGACGAGCCCGACGCGATGCGGGCCTATCTCACCGCGCGGGGAGTCCCCGACCGGCGCATCGTCAGCGACTACGCCGGGTTCGACACCTGGGACTCGTGCGTGCGCGCCAAGAAGATCTTCGGCGTCGACCGGGCGGTGCTGATCAGCCAGGACTTCCACATCCGGCGGGCGGTCGCGCTGTGCGAGGCGGCGGGCGTGCGGTCGTACGGCGTCGGGGTCGCGGCCAAGCACGACGTGACCTGGTACTACGGGGGTGCGCGGGAGGTGCTCGCGGCGGGCAAGGCGGCGGTGGACGCGGTGTTCGAACCCGATCCCCGGTTCCTGGGACCCCGGGAGCCCGGGGTGGACCGGGCGCTGGGACGACGGGCCCGCGACCGGCGCTGATCTTCAGCCCCTCCGGCGTCGGAGGACGGGCGCGGCAGGGGGTCCCGGGGGCGGAGCCCTCGTGCAGGGACGGCGCCCTCACGGTGACGTCCACCCCGCCGGGAGGTCCCCGTGCCGGGGGCGTAACGGGGTACGTCCCGGTGCGTAACACGGCCGACGCACGCTGGGCGGCATGCAGATCTCCGCGACGCCCACGCACTGCCCGTACTGCGCCCTGCAGTGCGGGATGAACCTGACGCCCACGCCCGACGGGGGCGTCGAGCTGACGGAGCGCGCGGACTTCCCGGTGAACCGGGGCGCCCTGTGCGGCAAGGGCCGTACCGCGCCCGCGCTGCTGTCGTCCCGGGTACGGCTCACCTCCCCGCTGGTCCGCCGGGCGGGCGTCCTGGAACCCGCCGGCTGGGACGAGGCCCTCGACCGGATCGCCGAGGGCCTGTCCCGTACGCGTACGGAGCACGGCCCGGACGCGTGCGGGGTCTTCGGCGGCGGCGGCCTGACGAACGAGAAGGCGTACGCGCTCGGGAAGTTCGCGCGCGTCGTCCTCGGCACCTCGCAGATCGACTACAACGGACGCTTCTGCATGTCGTCCGCCGCGGCCGGCGGGCTCAAGGCGTTCGGCCTCGACCGGGGGCTGCCCTTCCCGCTGGAGGACATCCCGAGGACGGGCTGTGTGATCCTCGTCGGCTCGAACCTCGCCGAGACGATGCCGCCGGCCCTGCGCTACCTCACGGAGCTGAAGGAGAACGGCGGCACGCTGATCGTGATCGACCCGCGCCGGACCCGCACGGCGGAGCAGGCGGACCTGCATCTGGCGCCGCGGCCGGGCACGGACCTGGCGCTGGCGCTCGGGCTGCTGCACCTGGTCGTGGCCGAGGGGCGCACGGACGAGGAGTACATCCAGGACCGTACGAGCGGCTGGGAGGAGACGCGGGCCGCGGCGATGGCGCACTGGCCGGAGTACGTGGAACGGATCACGGGGGTATCCGTTCCGCAGCTCCGGGAGACGGTGCGGATGTTCTGCGAGCCCGCGTCCGCGATGGTGCTCACCGCCCGCGGGCCCGAGCAGCAGTCCAAGGGCACCGACACGGTGGGCGCGTGGATCAACCTGTGCCTGGCGACCGGCCGCGCGGGGCGGCCGCTGTCCGGCTACGGCTGCCTGACCGGGCAGGGCAACGGGCAGGGCGGCCGTGAACACGGCCAGAAGGCCGACCAGTTGCCGGGCTACCGCAAGCTGACGGACCCGGCGGCCCGGCGGCACGTGGCCGAGGTGTGGGGTGTGGACCCGGAGTCGCTGCCGGGGCCCGGGCGCAGCGCGTACGAACTGCTCGACGCGATGGGCACCGACATCCGTTCGCTGCTGCTGATGGGCTCCAACCCGGTGGTGTCCGCGCCGCGCGCCGCGCACATCGAGGAGCGGCTGAGGTCGCTGGACTTCCTTGCGGTCGCGGACGTGGTCCTGTCCGAGACGGCCGCGCTGGCCGACGTGGTCCTGCCGGTCACCCAGTGGGCGGAGGAGACGGGCACGACGACGAACCTGGAGGGCAGGGTCCTGCTGCGCCGCCGGGCCGTCACACCGCCCGAGGGGGTACGCAGCGATCTCGACGTCCTGCACGAACTGGCGGGGCGGCTGGGTGTGGAGAAGGGCTTCCCGGCGGATCCGGAGGAGGTCTTCGAGGAGCTGCGCCGGGCGAGCGCGGGCGGGCCCGCGGACTACTCCGGGATCACCTACCGCAGGCTGGCCGAGGGGAACGGGGTGTTCTGGCCCTGCCCGGCACCGGAGGCCGCCGACGGCCCCGAGGACTGCGAGGACGCGGCGTTCGACGCGCTGCCCGACGACCCGGCCAGCGAGTCCGGCGAGTCCGGTGAGTCCGGTGAGTCCGGTGAGTCCGGCGGCGGGGTTCACCCCGGTACGCCGCGCCTCTTCCTCGACCGGTTCGCCACCGAGGACGGGCGGGCGCGGTTCGTGGCCGTGTCGCACCGGGCGATCGCCGAGGAACCGGACGCCGAGTACCCGGTCCTGCTCACCACCGGGCGGGTGGTCGCGCAGTACCAGTCCGGCGCCCAGACCCGGCGGGTGGACGAGCTGAACGCCGCCGCGCCCGGCCCATTCGTGGAGATGCATCCGCGGCTCGCCGAGCGGCTCGGGGCCGTGGACGGGGACCCGGTGGCCGTCGTGTCCCGTCGGGGGCGGGCCGTCGCGCCGGCCCGCGTCACCACCGGCATCCGGCCCGACACCGTCTTCATGCCCTTCCACTGGCCCGGCGAGGGCCGCGCGAACACCCTGACCAACCCGGCCCTCGACCCGACCTCCCGCATGCCGGAGTTCAAGGCGTGCGCGGTGCGGGTGGAGGCGGTCGACAAGAGCTGAGGGCTGTGCGGCGGGTGTGCCAGTCGCCGCTCTCGATGCGTGTGCCGCGGGAGCGCAGCCGGGCGGCGACCGCCGGCGCGGCCACGTACACCCGGGCCCGCACGGGTGTTCCGTCCGCGCGTGTCACCTGGTTGGGCTCGCCGGGGCTCAGGGTGCCGTAGACGAAGAAGGGCAGCGGCGGCCGGGTCACGCCCCGGTGCCCGTCTCCTCCGCGACCCATCGCAGGTAGTCCGCGCTCCCCCGCACGACGGGCGTCGCGATGATCTCGGGGGTGTCGTAGTCGTGCGCCTCGCGCAGGTACGCCTCCAGCGCGTCGTACCGGGCGCCCGTCGTCTTGAACAGCACCTGCCACTCCTCGGCCGTCTCCACGGCGTCCTGCCAGCGGTAGACGGAGGTGACCGGGCCGGAGATCTGCGCGCACGCCGCGGCCCGGGCCTCCACCGCGCCCCGGGCGAGCGCCTGCGCCTTCCCCGCGGCGTCGGTCGTGGTCAGGACGGTCAGCCAGTCGGCCGTGGCCATGATCGGTCTCCTCTTCCGGGCCCTCGTTCGCGCCTTCGCGTCTTCCGGGCCCTCGTTCGCGCCTTCGCGGCATCGATTCTCGCTCCACGCACACCCACACACACCCGCGGGACGCAGCCCGTCCCTGACGTCCTGCGTCAGTGCGTCAGCGCGTCGGCCCCCGCACGCGGGCGCGCGCTGTCCGCGGTCACGTCGGAGGCGGTCCCCCG
The DNA here is from genome assembly GCF_042871785.1 of Streptomyces sp. NPDC005551. Classification (NCBI taxonomy): domain Bacteria; kingdom Bacillati; phylum Actinomycetota; class Actinomycetes; order Kitasatosporales; family Streptomycetaceae; genus Streptomyces; species Streptomyces sp. NPDC005551. The sequence continues at coordinate 360,902 of NZ_JBIAJE010000002.1, forward strand.
GCGGGCCGGGGGTGCGCGGCGGCCGGGTCACCCGTTCACACCCGCGCCCCGCGCCCTTGGACATCTCTTCGAGGACACACCGGCCGTACGCCGGTGACCTGCTGGAACGGCCGTGGTCCGGTCCCGGCGCGTCCGGTGACCGGCCCCGTTCACGCCGTTTCCGGCGCCTTCTCGGCAAGCGGGCCGGGCCCGGTGCCACTTACCTCGGTAGGGCAGGGGCGCGACCGACGCAGCGGCACATGGGGGTGCCGCGGGCCGCGCCCTCTCGGAGGAGCAACACGATGCGCACAACCCGTCTGCTGACCGGCACCGCGCTCGCCGTCGCCGCCGCGGGGCTTGCCGCCGCACCCGCGTACGGCGCGCCCGCGTACGGCGAGGACACCGGAATCCTGGAGGTGTACCCGTCCGCCGTCGCCCCCGGCGCCGACGTCGCCGTGGACACGGAGGCGTGCGGGGCCGAGGACACGGTGACGGGCGACGCCAGCGCCGTGGGCGCGGGCACGTTCGCGCTGGCCCCCGGCGCCGACGGACAGGACGCGGCCGGCCGGTTCCGGGTGCCGCCGGGCGCGCAGCCCGGGACGTACGAGATCGTCGCGAAGTGTTCCGGCGGGCGGCGCGCGGCCGGTGACCTGGTGGTCACCCTGACCTCCACCGAGCAGCGGGTGCTCCCGCGCGGAAGTGTGAAGACGGGGGTCGGCGGCGCACTCGGCCCCGACCCCGTGCAGACCGCGGCGGGAGTGGCGGCGCTGGCCGTCGCCGCCGCGGGCGGTACCTGGCTCCTGCATCGCCGGGCGAGAGGCGACGGGTTCTGACGGACACCCTCCGCTGTCCGTCCCCAGGCACCGCCGTCCCCTCCCCCTCCGGGTCCGACGCCCCTCGCGGCCCGGAGGGGGCGGCGGACCCGGCCCGTCCCACCGGCGCGGGCACCGTGGCACCGGGACCGGACGCGGCCCCGTGGACAGAGACAGGAGGCTCATGTGCGCGGACTGAGCAACCTCGCCATAGCGGCCGTCACCGTGACGGCCCTGTGCTCCGGCGCGTGGCTGCTGCACAGCGGCACCGAGCGGCGGACGCCGCCGCAGCCCTCCGCCGCGCAGGCGGCGTCGCCCGGAGCGGCCGGGAGGCAGTCCGCGGCACCGGCGCTGCCGCCCTCCCCGCCCGACCGCATCCGCATCCCCGCCATCGCGGTGGACGCCCCGCTGATGGGGCTCGGGCTGACCCCGCAGGGCAGCCTGGACGTACCGCCGGCCGCCAGGAAGAACCTCGCCGGGTGGTACGAGGCCGGCACCACCCCGGGTGCGACGGGCACGGCCGTCGTCGCCGGTCACGTCGACAACGCCGAGGGCCCCGCCGTGTTCTACCGTCTCGGCGGTCTGAAGAAGGGCAGCCCCGTCGAGGTGGCACGGCGGGACGGCTCGGTCGCCGTCTTCAGCGTGGACGCGGTCGAGGTGTACGACGCCCGCCACTTCCCCGACGAGAAGGTGTACGGCGCCGCCCGGCGCCCCGAGCTGCGCGTCATCACCTGCGGCGGCGGCTATTCGAAGGCGACGGGCTACCAGGGCAACGTGGTCGTCTTCGCCCATCTGACCGGGAGCCGCTGAGCCTGCCCACGGGAGCCACTGAGCCTGCCCACCGGGAGCCGCTGAGCCCGGCCGCCGGGAGCGGCTCAGCCGGCGTGCCGGTTCCGGCCGGGGCTCAGGCCAGCCACTGCTGGTAGGCCAGGTTCACGACCAGCGCGAAAACCACGGTCAGCAGCACCACCCGGACGAACCCGCTGCCCCGCTTGAGCGCGGTGTGCGCCCCGATCATGCCGCCGGCGAGGTTGAAGACGGCCATCAGCGCGGCCAGTTGCCAGAAGACCGTGCCCTTCCAGGCGAACATCGCCAGCGCGCCCGCGTTGGTGCAGCAGTTGACGATCTTGGCGGTGGCGGAGGCGGTCACCAGGTCGAGGTGGAGGAGCGCGGTGAGGGCGAGCACCAGGAACGTGCCGGTGCCCGGGCCGATCAGTCCGTCGTAGAAGCCGATGCCGAGGCCCGCGAGCCCGATCGCGGCGAGGACCCGGCGGGCCGGGACCGGCTCCGTCGACGGGGCGGTGCCGAAGGCCGGGCGCAGGATCACGAAGGCTCCGACGCCGAGCAGGACGACCATGACGACGGGCTTCAGCACCTCGGTGCTCATCCCGGCGGCGACGAACGCGCCCGCCGTGGAGCCCGCGAGCGCCGCGAGTCCGATGCGCACGGCCGTGCCGACGTCCACGGGCGCCTTGCGCGCATAGGTCACCGCCGCGCCGGTCGTGCCGACGATCGCCACGGCCTTGTTGGTGCCGAGCGCGTACTGGGCGGCCGACCCGCTGTTCGGCAGGCCGAGCAGCAGGGCGGGCAGCAGGAGCAGCCCGCCCCCGCCGACCACGGCGTCGACCCAGCCGGCCGCGAGGGAGGCGAGGCAGAGGACGACCACCATGGTCAGCGATATGTCGGGCATGGACCGGACCCTACGGACGAGGTAGTTGTGGCGTCCATCGACCTGAGGGTCTTCTGAGGTTCGGGCGGGGGCGGCGTGCTGTGCTGACCTGCGGTCCGGGGGCGGGGCGTGGCACGGGGTCGGAGTCGCGGTCGCCGGGCTTGATGCCGAGGCGCTCGGCGATCGCGCCGCCCGCCTCGGCGGGGCCGATGCGGCACGGGCCGGGGCGGCGGGCCGATGCGGCACTGGGCCGCCGCGCCCGATGGCGTGGCACGGGGCCGCCGCGCCCGCCGGTGTGGGGGCCGGGTCTCTCACAGCGCCCCGCGGGCTGCCCGCCACAACCCTCACACCCGCCCCGGGCACGCGCTGAGCGCAGCGTTCCCCGCGGGAAACGGGAGTGATGCCACCGGGTAACACCGGCCACGCACGCTGTTGGCATGACCTCGAAAACGCGTGTGGTGGTGATCGGCGCCGGGATCGCGGGCGCCCGGCTCGCCCGGCGGCTCGACGAGCTCGGCATGTCCGTCGTGCTCGTCGGCGAGGAGGAGCACCGGCCCTACAACCGGGTGCTGCTCGCCGAGGTCCTGGCCGGGCGGTACGCCCCAGAGGTGATCGCCCTGCCGGCCCCGGCCGGTCTGGTCCGCACCCGGGTCACCGGCATCGACCGCGCCGCCCGCACGCTGCGCTGCGCGGACGGTTCCGTGATCGCCTACGACACGCTGGTCCTCGCGACCGGCTCGAACCCGGTACTGCCTCCCCTGCGCGGCCTGTTCGCCCAGGAGCGGCACGAACTGCCCGAGGGCGTGCACGCGTTCCGGACCATGGACGACTGCCTCGGCCTGTCCAAGGCCGTACGGCAGGGCACCCGGGCCGTCGTCATCGGCGGCGGTCTGCTGGGTGTCTCGGCGGCCCGGGCGCTGGCCGTGCGGGGAGCCCAGGTGGTCCTCGCCCAGCAGGCCGAGCGGCTCATGGAACGCCAGCTCGACCCGTCCGCGTCCCGGCTGGTGCACCGGCACCTCACCGACCTGGGCGTCGAGGTGCACACGGAGACCCGGGTGCGGGACGTGCGCTGCGTCGCCGGGGCGGTCCGCTCGGTCGAGATGGCCGACGGGTACGCCCTCGACACCGAGCTCGTCGTCCTGGCCTGCGGGGTCCACCCCCGGGTGGGGCTCGCCCAGGACGCGGGCCTGGCCGTCCACAAGGGCATCCTCGTCGACGACCAGCTGCGGACGTCCGACCCGCACATCCGCGCGATCGGCGACTGCACCCAGCACGAGGGCACGGTCTACGGCCTGGCGACACCGGCCCTCGAACAGGCCGACGTACTGGCCGAACTGCTCGCCGGCGCCACGGGCGACGCCGCCGCCCGCTACAGCGGCACCCGCGCGCTCACCCGGCTCACCCTGACCGGGCAGGCCCCCTTCGACCTCGCCGCCTTCGGCGAGACCGAGCCCCGCCCGGGCGACGACGTCATCCAGCTCACCGACGCCACCCGGGGCACCTACCGCAAGGTCGTCGTCCGCGACGACCGCCTGGTCGGCGGCGTACTCGTCGGCGAACTCGGCACCGTCGGCGCGCTCGCGCGCGCCTGGGAGGGAGCAGAGCCGCTCCCCACCGACGGTGCCCCACTGCTCCACCTGCTCACCAACGACGGAGGCTCCTGATGACCGCCACCCTGGGGGGCACCCCCACGATCGTGCTCGTCGGCCACGGCATGGTCGGCCAGCGCTTCCTCGAAGCGCTCGCCGAGCGCGGCCTGACCGCCACGCACCGCGTGGTCGTGCTGTGCGAGGAGCCCCGCCCCGCGTACGACCGGGTCCAGCTCACCTCGTACTTCTCGGGCCGCACCCCTGAGGAACTGTCGCTCAGCGACGAGGAGTTCATCAAGGAGCACGGTATCGAGCTGCACCTCGGCGACCCTGCCGAGACGATCGACCGGCAGGCCAGGAAGGTGACGGCACGCTCGGGTCAGGTCTTCGGCTACGACACCCTCGTCCTCGCCACCGGCTCGTACCCCTTCGTGCCGCCGGTCCCCGGCAAGGACGCCGAGGGCTGCTTCGTCTACCGCACGATCGAGGACCTGCTCGCCATCGAGAAGTACGCGAAGTCGCGGGCGACGACCGGTGCCGTGGTCGGCGGCGGTCTGCTCGGACTCGAGGCCGCGGGCGCCCTCAAGGGACTCGGACTGACCTCGCACATCGTGGAGTTCGCGCCGCGTCTGATGCCGGTGCAGGTCGACGAGGGCGGCGGCGCGGCGCTGCTGCGCACCATCGAGGAGATGGGCCTGACCGTGCACACGGGCACGGGCACGCAGGAGATCGTCGTCGGTGAGGACGGCGCGGTCACCGGCATGAAACTCTCCGACGGCTCCGAACTCGCCACGGATCTCGTGGTGTTCTCCGCCGGTGTCCGGCCGCGGGACCAGCTGGCCCGCGACACCGGGCTCACGGTCGGCGAGCGCGGCGGCATCAGCGTCGACGAGCAGTGCCGCACCTCGGACCCGCAGGTGTTCGCCATCGGCGAGTGCGCCCTCGCGTCGGACGGCCGGGTCTACGGCCTGGTCGCGCCGGGCTACGAGATGGCCGAGACGGCCGCCGCCACCATCGCGGCGGACGAGGCCAGCTTCACGGGCGCCGACCTCTCCACCAAGCTCAAGCTGCTCGGCGTCGACGTCGCCTCCTTCGGTGACGCGCACGGCACGGCCGCGGACTGCCTCGACGTCGTCTACGCGGACTCCCGCTCCGGCACCTACAAGAAGCTGGTCATCGGCCGCGACGGCCGGCTGCTCGGCGGCATCCTGGTCGGCGACGCGGACGCGTACGGCACCCTGCGCGCCCTCACCGGGTCCGTGCCGCCGGTCGCGCCCGAGCAGCTCGTCCTGCCGGCCGGCTCCGGCGGCCAGGTCACCCTCGGCCCGTCGGCCCTGCCGGACGAGGCCGTCATCTGCTCCTGCCACAACGTCACCAAGGGCACCATCCGCGGCGCGGTGACCGAGCACTCCTGCACGACCGTGCCCGAGGTGAAGAAGTGCACCAAGGCCGGTACGGGCTGCGGCAGTTGCGTGAAGGTCCTCGGCCAGCTGGTCACCGCCGAGCTGGAGGCGAGCGGCGTCGAGGTCGACAAGGGACTGTGCGGCTGCTTCGCGCAGACCCGCGAGGAGCTGTACGAGATCGTCCTCGCCCTGCGCATCAACTCCTACCAGGCGCTGCTGGACCGCTACGGCCGCGAGGACGCCCGGGGCGGTGACGGCTGCGAGACCTGCAAGCCCGCCATCGGTTCGATCATCGCCTCGCTGGCCCCGACGATCGGCGCCGGCGGCTACGTCCTGGAGGGCGAGCAGGCCGCGCTCCAGGACACCAACGACCACTTCCTCGCCAACCTCCAGAAGAACGGTTCGTACTCGATCGTGCCGCGCATCCCTGGCGGTGAGATCACCCCGGAGAAGCTGATCGTGATCGGCGAGGTGGCCCGGGACTTCGGGCTCTACACGAAGATCACCGGCGGCCAGCGCATCGACATGTTCGGCGCGCGCGTCGAGCAACTGCCGCTGATCTGGGCCCGGCTGGTGGACGCGGGCTTCGAGTCGGGGCACGCGTACGGAAAGTCGCTGCGGACCGTCAAATCCTGTGTGGGCCAGACCTGGTGCCGCTACGGCGTGCAGGACTCGGTGCGCATGGCGATCGACCTGGAACTGCGCTACCGGGGCCTGCGCTCCCCGCACAAGCTGAAGTCGGCGGTCTCCGGGTGCGCCCGCGAGTGCGCCGAGGCCCAGTCCAAGGACTTCGGCATCATCGCCACCTCCAACGGCTGGAACCTGTACGTCGGAGGCAACGGCGGCGCGACCCCGCGCCACGCCGACCTGCTCGCCCAGGACCTGTCGGACGCCGAACTGGTGCGCCTGATCGACCGGTTCCTGATGTTCTACATCCGCACGGCCGACCGCCTGGAGCGCACGTCGACCTGGCTGGAGCGGATCGAGGGCGGCCTCGACCACGTGCGCGACGTGGTGGTGCACGACTCGCTCGGCATCTGCGAGGAACTGGAGGGCCTGATGCGGGCCCATGTCGCGGGCTACCGCGACGAGTGGGCCGAGACCATCAACGACCCCGAGAAGCTCGCCCGGTTCGTGTCCTTCGTGAACGCGCCCGACACTCCCGACCCGGTCGTCGGCTTCGTGCCGGAGCGCGACCAGATCAAGCCCGACCTGCCGCTGCTCACCATCGGCACGCGGCCCGCCGAAGCCCTGGAAGGAAGCGTCCAGCGATGACGATCGCCCCCGAGACCACGGCCCTCAAGGTGCAACTCCGCCTGGCCGAGGACTGGTTCACCGTCTGTGACCTGTCCCTGCTGACGCCGGGCCGCGGCGTCGCGGCGCTGCTGCCCGACGGCCGTCAGGTCGCGCTCTTCCTCGACCGCGCGGGCCGGACGTACGCCATCGACAACCGCGACCCGTTCACCGGCGCCGCGGTCCTCTCCCGCGGTCTGACCGGCAGTCACGGGGGGCGGCCGTTCGTCGCCTCGCCGCTGCTCAAGCAGCGCTTCGACCTGACCTCCGGGCAGTGCCTGGACGACGAGTCGGTGAGCGTGGCGGCCTACGAGGTGCGCGCCTTCTGAAGCCCCGCACGCGGCACGCCTTTACTTGACCGATCATTCCACAAAAGTCTAGGCTGCCGTGCGTGGCCAGGACCAAGGAGTTCGACCCGGACGCCGCGCTGCAGTCAGCCCTGGAGCTGTTCTGGCAGCGCGGCTACGAGGCGACGTCGATGGCGGACCTCGTCGAGCACCTCGGCGTCGGACGCGCCAGTCTCTACGCGACGTTCGGCAGCAAGCACGAGCTCTACCTCAGGGCGCTGGACCGGTACAGCGAGTCCCGCGACCCGGACCTGCTGCGGGAGCTGTCCCAGCCGGGCCCGGCACTGCCCGCCGTACGCACGGTGGTGCGGCGCTTCGCCGTCGAGGCGGCGACCGCGGACACCCGCCTGAACGGCTGTTTCGTCACCAACACGGCGACCGAGCTGGCCCCGCACGACACGGCCGCCGCACGCCGGGTCGAGCACAGCTGGGACCACTTCGAGACCCTGCTGCACTCCGCCCTCGTCCGCGCCCGCGCCCAGGGGGAGCTGGCCGCGGGCCGCGATCCCCGCGCGCTCGCCCGCATGCTCCTGGTCCTGATGCAGGGCCTGCGCGTGGTGGGCAAGGCCTCGCCGGACCCCGCCCGGGTCCGGGACGCCGCGGAACAGGCACTGACCCTGCTCGACTGAGACCCCGCCCCTCCCCCGCGAGGGCGCACCCGTGCGCCTTGCGCCCTTCCGCATGCCCTCATATTGAAACGATCGGTCTAGAAAAGAGACATCATGGCTCAGCGCTTCTCCCGCCGGACCGTCCTCGTCACCGGCGCCGGCTCCGGCATCGGCCGCGCCACCGCGCTCGCGTTCGCGGCGGAGGGCGCGCACGTCGTCGTGGCCGGGCGCACCGCGGCCCCGCTCGACGAGACGGTCGCGCTGATCGGGGAACGGGGCGGCACGGCGCTGGCCGTACCCGCCGACGTGGCCCGCCCCGGCGGGGCGCAGGCGCTCGTCGAGGCGGCCGTCGGCCACTTCGGTTCGCTGGACGTGGCGGTGAACAACGCGGGCGTCTTCCGGGGCGGCCTGCCGGTCGCCGACCTCCCGGAGGCGGACTGGCACACCCAGCTCGACACCAACGTGACGGGTGTGTTCCTGGCGCTGCGGGCCCAGATCCGCCGGATGCGCACCCAGCCGGACGGCGGCGCGATCGTCAACGTCGCCTCCAACATCGGCGCCCACACCCGCGTTCCCGGCACCGCCGCCTACGGCGCTTCCAAGGCCGCCGTGACCGCGCTGAGCCGGGCGGCCGCCCTGGACCACATCGGCGAGGGCGTGCGCATCAACGCCGTCAGCCCCGGCGCCACCGCGACCACGATGTCACTGCTCCCCGGGGAGACCGAGGCCGGGCGCGCGGACCGCATGCGGCACGCGGTGCCGCTCGGCCGCGTGTCGAGGACCGAGGAGGTGGCCGCCGCCGTCCTGTACCTGGCGTCCGACGACGCGGCCTCGGTCGTCGGCACGGACCTCGTCGTCGACGGCGGCGGCTCCCTCTGAGCCCACCGGCCACCGACCCGTGAGCCGTGGCGCCGGTCCCGGAGGGTCCCGGCGCCGGCCGTCACCCCTTGAGGGCGTCGTACGTGACCCCGGTCAGCCGTTCGGAGGCGGCCCACAGGAGTTCGCCCGCCCGGTCGTCGCGGGTCCACGGGGCACGCCAGGACGCCGCGGGCGCGCCGCGCCACATCGCGAACGAGGGCCCGACGAAGGAGTCGGGGCGGACACCGGGCGCGGTGGCCGCGTACAGCGTGGGCAGCGCGCCGGCCTCGGCGCTCTGGGCGAAGACCCGGTTGCCGAGCTCCGCGAACCGCTCGGCGCGCCTGCGCCCTTCCATCCGCGGCCCGGCGGTCTGCAGGTTCGTGGACGCGTACCCGGGGTGCGCGGCTGCGGACACCGGGCCCGCCCCGGCGGCGGCGAGCCGGCGGGAAAGCTCGTGGGTGAAGAGCAGGTTCGCGGTCTTGGAGCGGGCGTAGGCGATCCAGCGCCGGTACTCGCGCTCGCTGTTGAGGTCGTCGATGTCGAGGTTGGCCAGGGCGTGCACCATGCTGGACAGGGTCACGACCCGCGCGCCGGGAGTGCTCAGCAGGGCGGGCAGGAGCAGTCCGGTGAGCGCGAAGTGCCCGAGGTGGTTGACCCCGAACTGGGTCTCGAACCCGTCGGCGGTGCGGCCCCGGGGCAGCGCCATGACGCCGGCGTTGTTGACGAGGAGGTCGAGCCGCTCGTACGGGTAGGCCGCGGCGAACTCCCGTACGGAGGCCAGCTCGCCGAGATCCAGCCGGACGAACCGCACGTCCGCGCCCGGCACTTCGGCGACGAGGCGGTCACCCGCCTCCTGTCCGCGCTCCTCGCTGCGGCAGGCGAGAAGCACACGGGCGCCGCGGCGGGCCAGCTCCCGTGCGCTCACGTAGCCGAGGCCGCTGTTGGCGCCGGTGACGACGGCGGTACGGCCGCTCTGGTCGGGGATGTCGCTCGCGTTCCAGCCGGTCATGACGGATGTTCCCTCTCCGAAGCCGTGTTCCCTCGCCGACGGTCTGTCCCCTCACCGTACGCCCGCCTCCCGGCCGTCCCCGGGACCCCGCACCCGGAAGGGGAACGCGGACGCCGGAGAGGGCGGCACCCCCCGCACAGGGGTACCGCCCTCTCCCGGTGCACCGGGGTCGTCGCCGTGTCGGTGAGGGTCAGGAAGTGACCGACGGCGATCCCGGGGGTCCAGGGCCTAGCGGTGGTCGCTCCCCGCGGAGGAGGACGCCGCACGCCCGGCCTCCAGTCGCGCCACCGGGATCCGGAACGGCGAGCAGGAGACGTAGTCGAGGCCCACCTCGTGGAAGAAGTGCACCGACTCCGGGTCACCGCCGTGCTCGCCGCAGACGCCGAGCTTGAGGTCGGGGCGGGTGGCCCGCCCGGCCTCGACGGCGCTGCGCACGAGCGAGCCGACGCCGTCCCGGTCGATGGTCTCGAACGGGGAGACTCCGAAGATGCCCTTCTCCAGGTACGCGGTGAAGAAGCTGGCCTCCACGTCGTCGCGGGAGAAGCCCCACACCGTCTGGGTGAGGTCGTTCGTGCCGAACGAGAAGAACTCCGCGGCCTCGGCGATCTGACCGGCGGTCAGCGCGGCCCGCGGCAGCTCGATCATCGTGCCGATGGCCAGGTCGAGCTGGACTCCGGTGGCCTCCTGGACCTCGGCGATGACCTGGTCGGCCTCCTCGCGGACGATCTCCAGCTCCTGGACCGTGCCGACGAGCGGGATCATGATCTCCGCGCGCGGGTCGCCCTTGGCGTTGCGGCGTTCGGCGGCGGCCTCCGCGATCGCCCGTACCTGCATGGTGAACAGGCCGGGGATCACCAGGCCGAGGCGCACGCCGCGCAGGCCCAGCATCGGGTTCTGCTCGTGCAGGCGGTGCACGGCCTGGAGCAGGCGCAGATCGTTCTCGTTGGCGTCCTTGCGGGACTCGGCGAGGGCGACCCGGACCGACAGCTCGGTGATGTCGGGCAGGAACTCGTGCAGCGGCGGGTCGAGCAGCCGGACCGTCACCGGCAGGCCGTCCATCGCGGAGAACAGCTCCACGAAGTCCTGCTTCTGCAGCGGGAGCAGTGCCTTCAGGGACTCCTCGCGCTCGGTGTCCGTGTCGGCGAGGATCAGACGCTCGACCAGTTCGCGGCGGTCCCCCAGGAACATGTGCTCCGTACGGCACAGGCCGATGCCCTGGGCGCCGAAGCGCCGCGCCCGCAGCGCGTCCTCGGCGTTGTCCGCGTTGGCGCGCACCCGCAGGCGCCGCTTGCGGTCGGCGAACGCCATGATCCGGTGCACGGCGGCGACCAGTTCGTCGGCGTCGTGGGCGCCCGCGTGCATCCGGCCCTCGAAGTACTCGACGACCGGGGACGGGACGACCGGGACCTCGCCCAGGTAGACCTTTCCGGTGGAGCCGTCGATGGAGATGACGTCTCCCTCCTCGACGACATGGCCGCCCGGCACCGTCATCCGGCGCCGCTTGGTGTCGACCTCCAGCTCCTCCGCGCCGCACACGCACGTCTTGCCCATGCCGCGCGCGACCACGGCCGCGTGCGAGGTCTTGCCGCCGCGCGAGGTGAGGATGCCCTCCGCGGCGATCATGCCGTCCAGGTCGTCCGGGTTGGTCTCGCGGCGGACCAGGATGACCTTCTCGCCCGAACGCGACCACTTCACCGCGGTGTACGAGTCGAAGACCGCCTTGCCGACCGCCGCACCGGGCGAGGCGGCGATGCCCCGGCCGACCTGCTGGACCTTCGCGGCCTCGTCGAAGCGCGGGAACATCAGCTGGGCGAGCTGCGCGCCGGTGACGCGCTGGAGCGCCTCGGCCTCGTCGATCAGGCCCTGGTCGACGAGCTGCGTGGCGATGCGGAAGGCGGCACCGGCGGTCCGCTTGCCGACACGGGTCTGCAGCATCCACAGCTGGCCGCGCTCGATGGTGAACTCGATGTCGCAGAGGTCCCTGTAGTGGTTCTCCAGGGTCTGCATGATCTGCATCAGCTGGTCGTACGACTTCTTGTCGATCTGCTCGAGCTCGGCGAGCGGGACCGTGTTGCGGATGCCCGCGACGACGTCCTCGCCCTGGGCGTTCTGCAGGTAGTCGCCGTACACGCCCTGGTGGCCGGAGGCGGGGTCGCGGGTGAAGGCGACACCGGTGCCGGAGTCGGGGCCAAGGTTGCCGAAGACCATGGAACAGACGTTGACGGCCGTGCCGAGGTCGTGCGGAATGCGTTCCTGACGGCGGTAGAGCTTCGCGCGGTCGGTGTTCCAGGAGTCGAAGACCGCGTGGATGGCGAGGTCCATCTGCTCGCGCGGGTCCTGCGGGAAGTCCCGGCCCGCCTCGGTCCTGACGAGCTTCTTGAACTTGGTGACGAGCTTCTTCAGGTCGGCGGCCTCGAGGTCCGTGTCGACCGTGACCCGCTTCGCCGCCTTGGCCGCCTCCAGCGCCTCCTCGAAGAGGTCGCCGTCGACGCCGAGGACCGTCTTGCCGAACATCTGGATGAGGCGGCGGTAGGAGTCCCACGCGAAGCGCTCGTCGCCGGCCTGCTTGGCCAGGCCCTGCACCGACTTGTCGGAGAGCCCGATGTTCAGGACGGTGTCCATCATGCCCGGCATGGAGAACTTCGCACCGGAACGGACCGACACCAGGAGGGGATCGTCGGCCTGGCCGAGCTTCTTGCCCATCTTCCGCTCGAGGGCGTCGAGGTGCGCACTCACCTCGTCACGCAGTGCCGCCGGCTCCTCACCGCTGTCGAGGTAGGTCTTGCACGCCTCGGTGGTGATGGTGAAGCCCGGCGGGACGGGAAGACCCAGGTTGGTCATCTCGGCGAGGTTCGCGCCCTTGCCGCCGAGCAGGTCCTTGAGGTCCTTGTTGCCTTCCGTGAAGTCGTAAACGAACTTCACGTCCTCGGCACCGCTCTGCGCTACATGGGGATCTTTGTTTTCCGACACGGGTCTCGACTCCTCGACGTGACGGTGGCTGCCCTGACGGCGAGGAACATACCCAGATCGAAGGCACCTGGGTACGTCCACTTGCGCGTCATGCGCCCGTAACCACTCGTCCGCCACCAGATCCAAAGTCGCCGACGGGCAGGGGGAGGAGGGGCGTGTTTTCACTTCTTGAACGGGCTCCCGCTCATAGGCCCTCCAGGGCGCTCACTTGAGCAACACCTGGCACGCCTGAGTTCATGCCGTGAACGATCAAGGGGTGGCACTGAGTGCCACCCCTTAGGGAAGTGGATCCGCCCCTATTTCGCTCATCTGAGCGCTACCCCTATCAGGGGTGGCGAGAATCACGCCGTCGGCGAGGCCCGAATTTCATCATGCGGACGAGGTCGCGGACGCGTCACACGGACGACACGTACGAGGTCCCGGCCCCTCACAGCCCCAGCACGGCGAGCCGCTCCTCGGCCCGTTCGGGCGCGTACAGGTGCTCCACGACCAGCGCCCCGGCCCCGACCAGAGCGGCCCGGTCACCGAGACGGGAGGTCACCACCTGAAGACGAGCGGTGGAGCGGGGCAGCGCCCGCTGGTACAGCAGCTCGCGCACGCCCGTGAGGAAGTGGGTTCCGGCCAGATCGCCCGCGATCATCAGGACACCCGGATTCAGCAGCGTCACCACGGTCGCCAGGACGTCGCCGACGTGCCGGCCGGCCTCCCGCGCCAGAGTGACCGCCTCGGGGTGCCCCGCCGCCAGCAGCTCCCGCACGTCCGAGCCCGAGGCCGCCGGCACCCCCGCCTCGGTGAGCCGCCGCGCCACGGCGCCGCCGCTCGCCAGGGCCGCCAGGCAGCCGTACGAGCCGCACCGGCACAGCGCGTCGGCACCCTGCGGGACGCGGATGTGCCCGATGTCCCCGGCTCCCCCGTCGACGCCGCGGTAGATCGCGCCGCCCACCACGACCCCGGCGCCGATCCCGGTGGAGACCTTGACCAGGGCGAACGCGGAGCAGTCCGGATAGCCGGCGCGCTGCTCGCCGTACGCCATCAGGTTGGCGTCGTTCTCGACCAGGACCGGCACGCGGGCACCGCCGTCGGCGCCCGCGTGCTCGGCGAAGGCACGGCCGAGCCGGCCGCGCAGGTCGTAGCCGTCCCAGCCCGGCATGATCGGCGGCTGCACCACCAGACCGGTCTCGCTGTCCACGGGCCCCGGTACGGCCAGCCCGATCCCGCACACCGTCCCGGCGTGCCGCCCGGCCCTGTCCAGCAGCTCGGCGAAGCGGCGGCCGAGTTCGCCGAGGACGACGTCCGGACCGTCCCCGAGGACCAGGACCCCCGTGTGCTCCGCCAGGATCTCCCCGCCCAGGGTGAGGACGGCCACCCGGGCGTGCCGGGTGTCGAGGTCCGCCGCCAGGACGACGGCATGGGTGTCGTCGAACTCCAGGGTGATGGAGGGCCGTCCGCCCAGCGGGGAGCCGACCGGGCCGCCCGCGCCCTCGCGCAGCCAGCCCGCGCGGAACAGCCGGTCGAGGCGCTGTCCGACCGTGGCCCGGGACAGCCCCGTCGCCTGTTGCAGCGCGCCGCGCGTCGTCGCCCGGCCGCTGCGCACCAGTTGGAGCAGTTCGCCCGCGCTCGCCTGGCTCCCGGCTCTCATGACCCTCTCCGTCCTTCCTGTTGCGCACACCCTCTTGCGCTCACCAACTCTGCATTACATATTGGGTTTTGCGTGTTAAATAGACGTAACCCTCCGCCGGGTACGGCCGAACCGGCCGACCGGACGCCTTCGGGGAGACCTGAGTGGACCGCACAGCCCCCATCGCCGCCCGTCGCACACAAGTCGCCTCCGCCGTACGCGCCTCGGGCCCGCCGCCCGCGGCCGGTCCGGGCCGGAACACCGCCGCCGGGACGGTGGTGTACGCACCGGACGGGACCTCCGGTGCGCTGCACAGGAGCGCCGCGCGCGTGCTGAACGGCAACTGGACGGGGACGTCGACGGTGCCCTCGCGGGACCTGTACCCGCACCAGTGGTCCTGGGACTCCGCGTTCATCGCGATCGGCCTGCGTCATCTGTCCCCCTTACGCGCGCAGACCGAGCTGGAGACGCTGCTCGGCGCCCAGTGGGCGGACGGACGGATCCCGCACATCGTCTTCAACCCCTCCGTCCCCCTCGACGCGTACTTCCCCAGCCCGGACTTCTGGCGCTCCACCAGTGCGGGGCGCGCCGCCGGCGCCCCGCGCACCGTACAGACCTCGGGCATCGTCCAGCCACCGGTGCACGCCCTGGCGGCCTGGCTGGTGCACCGCGCCGACCCCGGCCTGTCACGCGCCCGCGGCTTCCTGTCCCGGGCCTACCCGCGCCTCGCCGCCTGGCACCGCTATCTGCTGCACCGCCGCGACCTGGGCGGCGGCGGCCTCGCGTCGGTCGTCCACCCCTGGGAGCAGGGCATGGACAACAGCCCCTGCTGGGACGGGCCGCTGAGCCGGATCACCCCGGCGCCGCCCCGGTCCTTCCGGCGGGCCGACCTCGACCACGGCACCGCCGAGGACCGGCCGACGGATCTGGACTACGGGCGGTACGTGCGCCTCGCCGCCGACTACCGGGACCGCGGATACGCGGACGGGCCCGGTCGGTTCGCCGTCGAGGACCCCGCCTTCAACGCCCTGCTGATCGCCTCCGAGCACGCCCTGGCCCGCATCGCGCACGAACTCGGCGCGACGGGGACCGCCCGTCGAAGCCGGGCGGAGCGCCTCACCGCGGCGCTGGTCGCCCGGCTGTGGGACCCGGCGGAGGGCATGTTCCTCTGCCGGGACGTGCACGGGGAGCCGATCCCCGAGCGCGGGGTCGCCGGCCTCGTACCGCTGATGCTGCCCACGCTCCCCCGCGAGGTCGCCGCCGCACTCGTCGGCACCGTGTCCGGCCCCCGCTTCGGACTCGGCACCGCCACCCGGCTCGTGCCGAGTTACGACCTCACCGGCGAGGCGTTCGATCCGCGCCGGTACTGGCGCGGCCCCGCGTGGTTCAACACCAACTGGCTGCTGGAGCGGGGGCTCCGGCTGCACGGGGAGCACGGCCGGGCCGACGCGCTGCGGGCCGCACTGCTCGACCTGGCCGGCGCGACGGGGTTCGCCGAGTACGTGGACCCGTACACCGGGGACGGCTGCGGGGCGTCCGGCTTCGGCTGGACGGCCGCGCTCACCCTCGACCTGCTTCACGAGTCCCCCGGACAGGCCGCGCGCGGCGTGTTCCGCACGGGGACCGGCACGTTCGGCATCGGGGACGAGGACGAGGAAGAGGGAGGGGACCGGGGATGACGGACCGGCATCATCTGCTCGTGCGGGGCGGCACGTTCGCCGCCGTGGGCGACGGCGGGGACATCAGCGGGGTACGGGGCGGCGGATCGCCGGACGGCCTGTTCGTGCGCGACGCACGGCATCTGAGCCGCTGGCAGCTGACCGTCGACGGCGCCGTTCCCGAGGCGCTGACGCCGGTCGCGGACGGGGACACGGCGCGCTGCGTGCTCGTGCCGCGGGGCAACCGCCAGGAACCGCCCGCGTACACGCTCTTCCGTGAACAGGCCGTAACCGAAGGGGCGTTCGTGGAGGCGGTACGGGTGACCAGCAACCGTCCGACGCCCCTGACGGTCCGCGTCGCCGTCACCGCGGACGCCGACTTCGCGGACCAGTTCGAACTGCGCTCCGACCACCGTACGTACGCCAAGACCGGCGCCGTCCGCACCCGTGACGTCCTCGACGACGGGGTGGAGTTCGGCTACCGGCGCGGCGAGTGGCGGTCCTGTACGACCGTCACGTCCGAGCCGGCGCCGGACGGCGTGGAGGAGACCGGCACCGGCGCCCGGCGCCTGGTCTGGTCCCTGGATCTCGCCCCGCACGCTTCGGCGGAGCTGGCGCTGCGGGTCGCGGCCCGCCCGCACGGCACGGTCCCGACGGCGGACGCGCCGCCCTCCCCCACCGCCGCAACCGGGCAACTGCTCGCCCTGGAGGACGCGTTCGCGGAGGGTGTCGACTTCCCGACGGGCTGGCCGGAGCTGGCCGCCGCCTGCGCGCGGGGCCTGTCCGACCTCGCGGTGCTCCAGGTACCGGCCCGGGGCCCGGACGGCGAGGAGCTGCACGTCCCGGCGGGCGGAGTGCCCTGGTCCCTCACCCTGCTGGGCCGCGACGCCCTGCTCACCTCGCTCTTCGCCCTGCCCTACCGGCCGGGGCTGGCCGCTGCCACGCTGCCGGCGCTCGCCGCGACGCAGGCGGCCGGCACGGGCACGGGACCGGCCGCCCAGCCCGGCAAGATCGTGCACGAGGTGCGGCACGGGGAGCTGGCGCACTTCGGCCAGGTGCCGTACGGCCGCTACTACGGCTCAGTGGACGCGACCCCGCTGTTCCTCGTCCTGCTCGGCGCCTATGTGGAGCGGACCGGTGACGTCGCGCCGGCCCGCCGGCTGGAGCCCCACGCACGGGCGGCCGTCGGCTGGATGCTGGACCACGGGGGGCTGACCTCCCGCGGCTACCTCGTCCACCGTGCGGACAAGGGCGGTCTCGCCGACCAGAACTGGAAGGACTCCCCGGGTGCCATCTGCTCGGCCGAGGGCGGCCGGGCCACCGGCCCGGTGATGTCGGCCGCCGCGCAGGGGTACGCGTACGACGCGCTGCGCCGGACCGCGCAGCTGGCGCGGACGGTGTGGGACGACGAGGTGTACGCGGCCCTGCTGGAGCAGGCGGCGGGCGACCTGCGGGACCGCTTCCAGCGGGACTTCTGGATGCCGGAGCACTCCTTCCCCGCGCTGGCCCTGGACGGCGAGGGCCGGCGCGTCGACGCGCTCGCCTCCGACGCGGGGCATCTCCTCTGGTCGGGGCTGCTGGACAAGGAGTACGGCGAGCTGGTGGGCCGCCGTCTGCTGGCACCGGACTTCTTCTCCGGCTGGGGTGTGCGCACGCTCGCCGCGGGCCAGTCGGCGTACCACCCGCTCTCGTACCACCGGGGGTCGGTCTGGCCCCACGACAACGCCCTGATCTGTCTGGGTCTCGCCCGCTACGGCCTGCACGACGAGGCCCGTACCGTCGCCCACGCCCTGGTCGACGCGGCCACGGCCGCCGGCCACCGGCTCCCGGAGGTCATCGCGGGCTACGGCCGCGACACCCACCCGGAGCCGGTCCCCTGCCCCTACGCCTGCGTCCGTGAATCCCGCTCGGCCGCGGCACCGCTGGCGCTGCTCACGGCGGTGGGCGGCGCCTGAGGGACCGGGGTGGTGCGGCCGGGGACCCGGCGGCTTCGGGGACGGCGGGCTCAGCCGCCGGACGTGTCGAGTTCCGCGTCCTCGGAGAGGCCCGCGCAGTCGTACGGGTCCTTGAGCCAGCCGTCCGGCAGGACGACCCGGTTGTTGCCCGAGGTCCGGCCGCGCGGGCCGTCGGCGCCCGCGGGCCACGGCTGGTCGAGGTCCAGCTCGTCCAGTCCGGCGCGCAGTTCGGCCAGGGACGAGGTGATCGCGAGGCGCTTGCGCATCTCCGAGCCGACCGCGAAGCCCTTCAGGTACCAGGCCACGTGCTTGCGGAAGTCGACGACCCCGCGGGCCTCGTCGCCGATCCACTCCCCGAGGAGCGCGGCGTGCCGGACCATGACCGAGGCGACCTCGCGCAGGGTCGGGCTCGCGCACTCCGCGCGCCCCTCGAAGGCGGCGACGAGGTCGCCGAAGAGCCACGGCCGGCCGAGGCAGCCGCGGCCGACGACGACCCCGTCGCACCCGGTCTCCCGCACCATCCGCACCGCGTCCGCGGCCGACCAGATGTCGCCGTTGCCGAGGACCGGGATCTCCGGCACGTGCTCCTTGAGGCGGGCGATGGCGTCCCAGTCCGCCGTGCCGCCGTAGTGCTGCGCGGCGGTCCTGCCGTGCAGGGCGATGGCCGTCACGCCCTCCTCGACCGCGATGCGTCCCGCGTCGAGATATGTGATGTGGTCGTTGTCGATGCCCTTGCGCATCTTCATCGTCACCGGCAGGTCGCCGGCGCCGGCGACGGCCTCGCGCAGGATCGCGCGCAGCAGGTTCCGCTTGAACGGGAGCGCCGAGCCGCCGCCCTTGCGGGTCACCTTGGGCACCGGGCAGCCGAAGTTCAGGTCGATGTGGTCGGCGAGGTCCTCCTCCGCGATCATGCGGACGGCCTTGCCGACGGTCGCCGGGTCGACGCCGTACAGCTGGATCGAGCGCGGCTGCTCGCTCGCGTCGAAGTGGATCAGCTGCATGGTCTTCTCGTTGCGCTCGACCAGCGCCCGCGTGGTGATCATCTCGCTGACGAACAGGCCCTTGCCGCCGGAGAACTCCCGGCAGAGCGTGCGGAAGGGAGCGTTCGTGATCCCGGCCATGGGCGCGAGGACCACGGGCGGCTGCACCGTGTGGGGGCCGATCGACAGCGGGGACGCGGAGGCGAGGGTGGGCGCGGACATTCCCCCATTGTCGCGTACGCGGGCGGGTGCTCGTACGGGGGCGGAACGGCGCACGCACGCCGACGCACGAACCCGTACACGGACCGGCACACCAGCCGACGCGCGGACCCGCACACCGACCGGTACAGCCGCCCGCACACCGACCGGCGCCGGCTCCCTCCCCGCATCCCCGCGAATCCCATGTAGTGGTCATTAGTTAGACGCACTACCAAAGGCGGGAGTACTGTGCAGGGATGCCCGAGCCGAGTCCCCGCCGCCGCGTGCTGGTGCTCGCGATCTGCTGCATGAGCCTGCTGATCGTGAGCCTCGACAACACGGCCCTGAACGTCGCGCTGCCCTCCATGCAGCGGGAACTGCACGCCGACGTGGCCGGCCTCCAGTGGGCGATCGACGCGTACACGCTCGTGCTCGCCTCGCTGCTGATGCTCGCGGGGTCCACCGCCGACCGCATCGGCCGCCGCCGGGTGTTCATGGCGGGCCTGGTGGTGTTCACCCTCGGCTCGCTGCTGTGCTCCCTCGCCCCGAACCTCGGCTCGCTCGTCGCCTTCCGGATGATCCAGGCGGTCGGCGGCTCGATGCTGAACCCCGTCGCCATGTCGATCATCACCAACACCTTCACGGACCCGCGGGAGCGCGCCCGCGCGATCGGCGTGTGGGGCGGTGTCGTCGGCATCGCGCTGGCCGCGGGGCCGGTGATCGGCGGGCTGCTGGTGGACTCCGTGGGCTGGCGCTCGATCTTCTGGGTCAACCTCCCGGTCGGCCTCGCGGCGCTCGCGCTGACCCTGCGGTACGTACCCGAGTCCCGTGCCCCCCGGGCGCGCCGTGCCGACCCGCTCGGCCAGGCCCTGGTGATCGTGCTGCTCGGCTCGCTGACCTACGCGATCATCGAGGCGCCCCACTCCGGCGCCGCGAAGACCCTCACCTTCGGCACCCTCGCCGCCGCCGCGCTCGCGGGCCTGCTGTGGTACGAGCCCCGGCGCGCCGAACCCCTCATCGACCTGCGGTTCTTCCGCTCGGCGCCGTTCAGCGGGGCGACGGTGGTGGCGGTCAGCGCGTTCTCGGCGCTCGGCGGCTTCCTCTTCCTCTCGACGCTCTACCTCCAGAACGTGCGCGGTCTGGACGCTCTGCACGCGGGCCTGTGGATGCTGCCCATGGCCGCCATGTGCCTCCTCACCGCGCCGCTCTCCGGGCGGCTGGTGGGCAGCCGGGGTCCCCGCCCGTCCCTGCTGATCGCCGGGGTGACGATGACCGCGAGCGGGGTGCTGTTCGCCGCCTTCGAGGCGGAGACCTCGAACGTCACGCTCGTCGCCGGCTACGTCCTGTTCGGCGTGGGCTTCGGCTTCGTCAACGCCCCCATCACCAACACCGCCGTCTCCGGCATGCCCCGCGCGCAGGCCGGGGTCGCCGCCGCCGTCGCCTCGACCAGCCGTCAGATCGGCCAGACCCTCGGGGTCGCAGTGATCGGGGCGGTGCTGGCGTCGGGCGTGCGGAACGCGTCGTACCGGGACGTCTTCGTGTCCGCCGCCCGTCCCGGCTGGTGGATCATCGCCGGCTGCGGCTTCCTGGTGCTGGTGCTGGGAGCCCTGACCAGCGGCCGGTGGGCCGGCCGCACGGCCGAGCGCACCGCCGAGCGGCTGAGGACGGCGGAGACCGGTGAGGAACCGCGGGGCGTACAGGCCGGGGCCCGGCACTGATGGTCCCCGGCGGGGACACGCACACTCTCAGATTCCGGCCCCGGCCCGCTCCGCGGCGATCCCCCGCAGCCTCCGCAGGCGCCGGCGGGACTCGTCGTCCGCGGGCACGTACGTCACCAGGCGCGGGCCGGTCTGCGGGCCCAGCCACAGGTCGGTGTGATCGACCGTGACCCGGCCGACGTGGGCGTTGCGGAACTCCTTGCGCTTGCCGCGCGAGCCGACCACCTCGTGCCGGTCCCAGGCCGCGCGGAAGTCCGCCGACTCCGCCCGCAACCGGGTGAGCAGCGCCTTCCAGGCGGGCTCGGCGAGATGCCCCGCCATCGCCGCGCGGAACTTGGCGGCCATCAGCCGGGTGGCCTCCTCCAGGTGCACGATCGACGCGCGCCACTCCTCGTGCGTGAAGGAGAGGAGCATGAGGTTGCGGTCCTCGGGCGGCACGGCGTCGAGGTCGCACAGCAGCAGCCCGTACGTCCGGTTGTACGCCAGGATGTCGTACCGGCTGTTCTGGACGCAGGCCGGGTACGGCTCTACGGCTCCAGTTGTTCCAGGACGCCGCGCAGGGCGGGCGTGACCGACGGGGAGACCGACGCGGGCGCCGGATCGACGGCCCCGGCGAGCTGGAACAGGCGCGTCCGCTCGCTGGGGTCGAGCAGCAGCGTGCGGGCGAGCGCGTCGAGGACCTGCACGGACACCTTGATGTCCCGGGCCTGTTCGAGCCACGTGTACCAGGTGACACCGACGGCTGCGAGCTGCGCGACCTCCTCCCGGCGCAGGCCCGGCGTCCGCCGGCGGGGACCTCGCGGCAGGCCGACCTGTTCGGGGGTGACGTGCTCCCGGCGATGGCGCAGGAAGGCGGCCAGCTCGTGCCGCCGGATCTCGGACGCGCGGCCCCGGGCCCGGGCGGCCGTGCTCGTCGGGTCCTGTGCCATGGTCGTCATGGCCCCAGCCTGACGCACTCCGCACCCTGTTTCCAGGTACTTCTGGTACCAGGACAAGGACACTCTGGTACCAGTCTCGGACCCGGTCGACGCTGAGGGGCGTGACCAGAACCGGAACTCTCGACCGCGCTGCCGCCCCGTCCTCCGCCGCCCTGCCCGTCCTCGGCGGTCTCGGCCTCTTCACCGTGCTGCTGGGCGCGGCGCTTCCCCTCGTCGACTTCTTCATCGTCAATGTGGCCCTGCCGACGATCGGCCGGGACCTGAGCGCGGGCGAGGCCGTCCTGGAGCTCGTGGTGGCCGGGTACGGGGTCGCGTACGCCGTGCTGCTGGTGCTCGGCGGGCGGCTCGGCGACCTGTTCGGGCGGCGCCGGCTCTTCCTCGGCGGCATGGCCGCGTTCGGCGTGACCTCGCTGGCCTGCGGGCTCGCGCCGACCGCCTGGACGCTGGTGGCGGCGCGCGTCGCGCAGGGTGCCGCGTCTGCGGCGATGCTGCCGCAGGTCCTCGCCACCATTCAGTCGGCGACCGCGGGGGCCCGCCGCGCCAGGGCGATGGGCCTGTACGGCGCCACGGCCGGGCTCTCCATGGTGGCCGGGCAGATCCTCGGCGGCGTCCTCGTCGCGGCGGACATCGCGGGCACCGGCTGGCGTTCGGTGTTCCTCGTGAACGTGCCGGTGGTGGTCGTGGGCCTGGTGCTGGCCGCCCGCACCGTCCCCGAGACCCGCTCGCACCACCCCGAGCCGGTGGACGTCCCCGGCACCGTCCTGCTCGCCGTCTCCCTGCTGGCCCTACTGGCGCCGCTGACCGAGGGCCGGGCCGCGGGCTGGCCGCTGTGGACGTGGCTGTCGCTGATCCTGTTCCCCTTCGCGGCGCTGGCCTTCTGCCTGGTGGAACGCCGGGCGGACCGGCGGGGCCGTACCCCGCTCGTGCCGCCCAGCCTGCTGGCCCTGACCTCGCTGCGGCGGGGCCTGATCATGATCGTGCCGTTCTCGATCGGTTTCAGCGGCTTCATGTTCGTGATCGCGGTGGCGCTCCAGCGGGGTGCGGGGCTCGGCCCGGTGTCCGCCGGACTGGCCCTCGCCCCGATGGCGGTGGTGTTCCTCGGCGTCTCGCTGTGCGGGCCCCGGCTCGTGGCCCGGTACGGCACACGGGTGGTGACGGCCGGCGGCCTGCTCCAGGCGGCCGGGGTGGCGCTCATCATCCTCGCGGTCCGTGGGTCGTGGCCCCACCTCGGTGTGCTGGAGCTGCTGCCGGGTGCGGCGGTGGCCGGCGCCGGACAGGCGCTCCAGCTCCCCGTCGTGTTCCGCGTGGTCCTCTCCGAGGTCCCGGCGTCACGGGCGGGTGTCGGCAGCGGCGTCATGATCACCACCCAGCAGTCGGCGCTGGCCCTCGGTGTCGCGACCCTCGGCTCCCTCTTCCTGACCCTGGCGCCCGGCGCGGGGATGCGGGACGCCCTGGTCGTCACGCTCCTGGTCCAGCTGGCCGGGGTGGCCCTGACGACGGCGCTGAGCCTGCGCCTGCCGCGCACGGTCGGCTAGCGGGCCGCCGCACACCGAACTCGCCTTTCCGGAACCCCCGTTGATGTCGGTCTTGCCGCACACTCCTTGCCGCGCGGGCACAGCGGGGACAGGTGGAGGGGTTCATGCCGCAGATCAGCACGAGCGAGGTGAGCGGCCGGGACCGGCACGGGCGCGAACACGTCGTCAGGGTGCGGCGCGCCGGCGGGCAGCGCACGATCAGCTGCGACACGTGCGGCTGGCGGCAGGCGGCGCAGTTCCTGCCCCGGCTGAAGGCCGAGGAGCATCCGACGCAGGCACACGGAGCGGCGGTGGAGAACACGGCGCGCCGACGGCGTGCGGAGCCGGGCCGGGGGGTTGAGGTCGCGGGTCAGTCCGGCGCGGGCGGCTCGGTGTCGCGGCGTGCGCGCAACGTCCGCACCTTGTGGCGGTTGCCGCACCGCTCCATGGAGCACCAGCGGCGGCGGCCCGGCCGCGAGGTGTCGACGTAGACGAGGTGGCAGTCGTCGGCGGCGCACATGCGGATGCGGTGCGCCCAGGGGCCGGTGAGCAGGTCGACGGCGTCGCGGGCGACGGTGGAGAGCAGGCGGTGGCCGTCCGCCGGGCCGGCCCAGCGGCGGGCGCCGTCCGGCCCGACGGCCGGGACGAGGGGCGGCCGGGCGGCTGCTTCGTTCACCAGGCCGAGGTCGCCGGGGGCGGGCGGCTCGCCCCGGGTGCGGGCGATGGCCGTGCGCCACAGTGCGTCGCGGGTGCGGCGCACGTCGGCGAGTTCCTCCTCGGTGACCTCCAGGGCGGGCGTCGGCGTCAGCCGCGACCGAGCGGCCCAGTCGAGCAGGTCGGCCGGGGTGTGCAGCACCTCGTACCGGGCGAAGGCGTCCGGTCCGCCGGTGGGCAGCAGCTCCAGGCAGAGCGCGCCCGGGTCGAAACGGAAGCTGGTCCCCGCGGGAGTTGTGAGCAACAGGCCCGGGGTGGTGGACTTGGCGATAATGTAACCAATATAACTGGTTACATGGTCGCACTGAACTGGAAGCTCGTCATCGACACACAGGACGCCCCCGCCCTCGCGGACTTCTGGGCGGCGGCGCTGGGGTACGAGGTGGAGGATCCCGGCCCCCTGATCGGCCGCCTGCTGGCCGCCGGCCACCTCACCGAGGACGCCGTCACCGAGCACGGCGGCCGCCGCGTGTTCCGCGGCTTCGCGGCGATCCGCCACCCCGAGGACCCGTACGACGAGGTCAGCGGGATCGGC
This sequence comes from Streptomyces sp. NPDC005551, assembly GCF_042871785.1. Classification (NCBI taxonomy): domain Bacteria; kingdom Bacillati; phylum Actinomycetota; class Actinomycetes; order Kitasatosporales; family Streptomycetaceae; genus Streptomyces; species Streptomyces sp. NPDC005551. Next base: position 385,267 of record NZ_JBIAJE010000002.1, read on the forward strand.
CACGGACGCCGTCTGCTCTTCCAGGACGTCCCCGAGCCCAAGACCGCGAAGAACCGCCTGCACATCGACGTCCACAGCGACCCGGGCGGCCTGGACGCGCTGGTGGCCCGCCTGGAGACCCTGGGCGCCACCCGCGTACGCGAACTGGACAAGGGCCCGGCGGGCCACTGGTGGGTCATGCGTGACCCGGAGGGCAACGAGTTCTGCGCGGCGTAGACGAGCGAGGCCGAAGTCCTCGGGTGCAATCCGCCCGCCGCGTTCCCGGTTCTGGAGACCTGCGCGGCGGGCCCGGCCCTGCCACCCCAGCCGGGTGAGGCCGGTTCGCTCTCCCGCAAGCACGGCGGCACACCATCAACGAGGAGCCGCCAGTGGCAGGCAGCCCCCGACACCCTCACTCAGACCTCTGTCGAATGCGTTGATCCGCTGGCTGGCGTTGCCGTGGTCCCCGACCTTGGTCCAAGGCAACGCGTCAGAAAGACTGGTGATCGCCTGGGCCAACTCCTTGACGTCCCCGGTCTCGAAAATGATTGTTCCGTCTCGCTCGGCACCCTTGAGTCCGGCTCCGCCGAGGCAGTCCGCCTGCAACTCCTTGGAAACGTCCTGCAGCCGGACGTCGAGACGGCTCTGCACTGCATGCCCCCATTCATGCGCGACGATGAAGTAGACGTAGACATCCCCCGTTTGATAACCCTCGGTCATGAGACCGGCGTCCCACGCGACGTAGTCCTCCGGAACGCAGTAGGACGCGTTGCCGGCATCCAACTTCTGCCCGCCGCACGTGGGGGCGTCCGGCGAGGTGCCGTCGTACAGGCCCACGACTCTTGGTGAGCTGTAGGTTCCGGTGAAGTATTCGGACCAGTGCTGCTTCCAGAACGCGTCAACACCCTGCACCGCCACGTCGATGTCCTGTTCCATCGTGTCGCTCGGTGCCGCAGGAACGCCGTGCGCGTAACCACCACTCAACGTCAGCAGCGCGACAGCGAGTGCGGTCCAAGTGCGCTTCCAGAGCGTCCTTCGCATGACTGCCTCCGGGGTATGAGAGTCGGAACCCCGAGTCAAAGTGTGGCGGTGCAACGGGCGCGGCGGACTGCCTCTGACAACTATTCTTCGCCCGCCACGGGAAGGGCGCATCCCAAGAGGAACTGATGCCGTGCAGCGGCAACTGAACTCAGGTCATGAGCTTGATTCGGGCCGGCGTCTGTCGCGTCTATGACGACTGCGCCCGGTCCCGCCGACCACCTCCGCGCCCCGCAGGCAACTTGGTCCAGACCTCTTGACGAAAGGTCTGGACCGCAGCACTGTCATGCCTGCGACATCCGTGTCACCTCCGCGTCCCCCACCCAGGAGGCCCCGCATGATCCGCCGTACGCTGCGCCTGCTCACCGCCGCCCTGGCCACGGCCTGCCTCGTCCCCCTCTCGGTCGCCGTCGCGCCCGGCGCGGCCGCCGCCGACACCTGCGCCCTGAAGCCGAGACCGTCCGGCAAGGTCCTCCAGGGCTACTGGGAGAACTGGGACGGGTCCGCCAACGGCGTCCACCCGCCCTTCGGCTGGACCCCGATCACCGACTCCCGCATCCCGGCCCACGGCTACAACGTGATCAACGCGGCGTTCCCCGTCATCCGCTCCGACGGCACCGTGCTGTGGGAGGACGGGATGGACGCCGGGGTGAAGGTGGCCACACCGGCCGAGATGTGCCGGGCCAAGGCCGACGGGCAGACCATCCTGCTCTCCATCGGGGGCGCCGCGGCCGGCATCGACCTCAGTTCGAGCGCGGTCGCCGACCGGTTCGTCGCGACCGTCGTGCCGATCCTGCAGAAGTACAACTTCGACGGCATCGACATCGACATCGAGACCGGTCTGGTCGGCAGCGGCAGCATCGGCCAACTGTCCGCCTCGCAGGCCAATCTGGTCCGCATCATCGACGGGGTGCTCTCGCGGATGCCGGCCGGCTTCGGCCTGACCATGGCACCGGAGACCGCCTACGTCACCGGCGGCAGCGTCGCGTACGGCTCGATCTGGGGCGCCTACCTGCCGATCATCAAGAAGTACGCGGACAACGGCCGCCTGTGGTGGCTGAACATGCAGTACTACAACGGCAGCATGTACGGCTGCTCCGGGGACTCCTACGCCGCCGGCACCGTCCAGGGTTTCGTCGCCCAGACCGACTGCCTGAACAAGGGGCTCGTCGTCCAGGGCACCACCGTCCGGGTCCCCTACGACAAGCAGGTCCCGGGACTCCCGGCCCAGCCGGGCGCGGGCGGCGGCCACATGTCGCCGGCGCTCGTCGCCCAGGCCTGGCGGCACTACGGCACCGCCCTCAAGGGCCTGATGACGTGGTCGGTCAACTGGGACGGCGCCAGGAACTGGACCTTCGGCGACAACGTGAAGGCCCTCCAGGGACGTTGAGCCTCCCCGGGCCCCCGGCCGCCCGGCCCCGGCGGCCCCCGGCCCGACGCAGCCCCGGCCGGCCCGGCACTCCCCCCGTGGCCCCCGGCACGACGCAGCCCCCGGCCCCGCGTGCGCGGGACCGGGGGCCGTCGGGGCCGGGTGGTGTCAGCAGCCGATGAGGCGAGCCGCCAGGTAGCTCTCGATCTGGTCGAGGGAGACCCGCTCCTGCTTCATCGAGTCGCGCTCGCGCACCGTGACGGCGTTGTCGTCGAGGGTGTCGAAGTCGACCGTCACGCAGAACGGCGTACCGATCTCGTCCTGGCGGCGGTAACGGCGGCCGATGGCGCCCGCGTCGTCGAAGTCGATGTTCCAGTGCTGGCGCAGGGCGGTGGCCAGCCCCTTCGCCTTCGGGGACAGCTCCGGGTTGCGGGACAGCGGCAGGACCGCGACCTTGACCGGCGACAGGCGCGGGTCGAGCCGCAGCACCGTGCGCTTCTCCATCTTGCCCTTGGCGTTGGGGGCCTCGTCCTCGACGTACGCGTCGAGGAGGAAGGCCAGCATCGCGCGGCCGACACCGGCCGCGGGCTCGATGACGTACGGAGTCCAGCGCTCGCCGGCCTCCTGGTCGAAGTACGACAGGTCCTGGCCGGAGGCCTTGGAGTGCGCGGACAGGTCGTAGTCCGTGCGGTTCGCGACGCCCTCCAGCTCACCCCACTCGTTGCCGCCGAACTGGAAGCGGTACTCGATGTCGGCGGTGCGCTTGGAGTAGTGCGAGAGCTTCTCGGCCGGGTGGTCGTACCAGCGCATGTTCTCCTCGCGCATGCCGAGGCCCGTGTACCAGTTCCAGCGCTCCTGCATCCAGAACTCCTGCCACTTCTCGTCCTCGCCCGGCTTGACGAAGAACTCCATCTCCATCTGCTCGAACTCGCGGGTGCGGAAGATGAAGTTGCCGGGCGTGATCTCGTTGCGGAAGGACTTGCCCATCTGGGCGATGCCGAACGGCGGCTTGCGGCGCGAGGTCTGCTGCACCTGCGCGAAGTTGGTGAAGATGCCCTGCGCGGTCTCGGGACGCAGGTAGGCGACCGAGCCGCTGTCCTGGGTCGGGCCGAGGTGCGTGGAGAGCAGACCCGAGAACTGCTTGGGCTCGGTGAACTGGCCCTTGTTGCCGCAGTTGGGGCAGTTGATGTCCGCGAGGCCGTTCTCCGGGAGGCGGTTGTGCTTCGCCTCGTAGGCCTCCTCCAGGTGGTCGGCGCGGTAGCGCTTGTGACAGGAGGTGCACTCGGTGAGCGGGTCGCTGAACGTGGCGACGTGACCGGAGGCGACCCAGACCTCGGTGGCCAGGATCACCGACGAGTCGAGACCGACGACGTCCTCGCGGGAGGTGACCATGTAACGCCACCACTGGCGCTTGATGTTCTCCTTGAGCTCGACACCCAGCGGCCCGTAGTCCCAGGCGGCCTTCTGGCCGCCGTAGATCTCACTGCAGGGGAATACGAAGCCACGGCGCTTGCTCAGGCTGACGATGGAGTCGATCTTGTCGGCGGCCACGGTGCTCTCTTCATTACGACGACGGGCGACGAAGCGAGATGCTGCGGAGCATTGCTTCAGAGCGAATGCTTCAGATTACCGGCGGGGGCTCCCCCACAACCAAATCGGTCCGCCTCCGGGCCGCTCACCGGGCTTGTTGACAACGGTTTCCACTTTAGTTGAAAATGACTGTCATGAACGTACGACGACGTCACATATCCGGCATAGCCCTCGCGGCGGCCGCCACGGTCGGTCTCGGCACCCTCTCGGCCTGCTCCTCGGACAGCACCGCCGCGGGCAACACGGACAAGTTCGACGTCGTCGCGTCGTTCTACCCGATGCAATACCTCGCCGAGCAGATCGGCGGCGACCACGTGAATGTGACGACGCTCACCGAACCGGGCCAGGAACCGCACGACCTGGAGATCAGCGCCCAGCAGACCGCGCGGCTCCAGGAGGCCGACGCGGTCCTCTATCTGAAGGGCCTCCAGCCCGCCGTGGACGAGGCCGTCACACAGGCCGGCGTCAAGAACAAGATCGACGCGGCCGGCCTGACCAAGCTCGAGGACCACGGCGACATCGAGCACGCCCACGAGGGCGAAGAAGCCCACTCCGAGGAGGAGGAGCACGCCCTCGACCCGCACGTCTGGCTGGACCCGGTGAAGTACGCCGAGGTCGCCAAGGGCGTCGCGGCGGCCTTCGAGAAGGCCGACCCGGACCACGCGGCGGACTACGAGAAGAACGCCGAGACGCTGACCGGCAGGCTCGACGAGCTGAACGCCTCCTTCGCGAAGGGCCTGAAGAACACCGAGCGCAAGATCTTCTTCACCAACCACGCCGCCTTCGGCTACCTCGCCGAGCGCTACGGCCTGACCCAGGAGGCCATCACCGGCCTCGACCCGGAGAGCGAGCCGAGCCCGGCCCGGATCAGGGAACTCCAGAAGGAGGCCAGGGCCGACGGCGTCACCACGGTCTTCTACGAGACACTGGTGTCCGACAAGACCGCCAGGACGCTCGCAGGGGACGCGGGACTGAAGACGGCCGTCCTCGACCCGCTCGAGGGCATCACCGACAAGTCCGCGGGCGAGGACTACGTGCAGGTCATGCACTCCAACCTCAAGGCCCTCGAAGCCGCCCTGGGCGCCAAGTGACCGATCCGGAGGACCACATGGGCGAGCCCGTCGTATCCCTGCGCGGCGTCCGCGCCGAACTGGGCGCACGCCCCGTCCTGCGCGGCATCGACCTCACCGTCGGCCGGGGCGAGGTCGTCGCGCTGCTCGGGGCCAACGGCTCCGGCAAGTCGACCGCCGTGCGCGCCGTCATCGGGCAGGTGCCCGTCACCGCCGGGGAGATCGAGCTGTTCGGCACCCCGCGGGCCCGGTTCCGCGACTGGCGGCGCGTGGGCTACGTACCGCAGCGCACGACGGCCGCCGGAGGCGTCCCGGCCACCGTCACCGAGATCGTCTCCTCCGGCAGGCTCTCCCGCGCCCGCTTCGGCGTGCTGCGCAAGGCCGACCACGAGGCCGTCCGCCGCGCCCTGGACCTGGTCGGCATGGGCGACCGGGCCAAGGACTCCGCGGGCGCCCTGTCCGGCGGCCAGCACCAGCGCGTGCTGATCGCCCGCGCGCTCGCCGCCGAACCCGAGCTGCTGATCATGGACGAGCCGATGGCCGGCGTCGACCTGGCCAGCCAGGAGGTGCTCGCGCGGACGCTGCGCGAGCAGGTCGCCCAGGGCGTCTCCGTCCTCCTCGTCCTGCACGAGCTGGGACCGCTGGAGCCCCTCATCGACCGCGCCGTCGTCCTGCGCGAGGGCTGTGTGACGCACGACGGTCCGCCCCCGCGGGCGCTCGGCCAGCACGCCCTGCCCGGTCACGACCACGTACACCCGCACGCCCCCGCGGGCACCGAACCGATTCGCACGGGACTGCTGAGCTGATGGAGATCCTGAACTACGCCTTCATGCAGCGGGCCCTGATCGCCGCCGTCCTGGTCGGCATCACGGCGCCCGCCGTGGGCATCTACCTCGTCCAGCGCCGCCAGGCCCTGATGGGCGACGGCATCGGCCACGTCGCGATGACCGGCGTCGGCCTCGGCTTCGTGCTCTCGTGGTCGCCCGTGTGGATGGCGACGCTCGTCTCCGTCCTCGGCGCCGTGTTGATGGAGCTGATCCGCTGGTACGGCAGGACCCGCGGCGACATCGCCCTCGCGATGCTCTTCTACGGCGGCATGGCGGGCGGCGTGATGCTCATCAACCTCGCGCCGGGCGGCTCGAACACCAACCTCATGTCGTACCTCTTCGGCTCCCTGTCGACGGTGTCCGAGTCCGACGTGACCGCCATCTGCATCCTGGCGGGCTTCGTGATGCTCGTCACCCTCGGCCTGCGCCGCCAGTTGTTCGCGGTCAGCCAGGACGAGGAGTTCGCGCGGGTCACCGGGCTGCCGGTGCGGGCCCTCAACCTGCTCGTCGCGATCACGGCCGCGGTGACGGTCACGGTCGCGATGCGGGTCGTCGGGCTGCTGCTGGTGTCGGCGCTGATGGTGGTCCCGGTGGCGGCCGCCCAGCAGCTGACCCGCAGCTTCGCGGCCACTTTCGCGATCGCCGTGGCGATCGGGGTGAGCGTGATGATCGGCGGCACCGTCACGTCGTACTACCAGGACGTGCCGCCCGGCGCGACGATCGTGCTGCTGGCCATCGCGGTCTTCTTCGGGCTCACCCTGCTGGCCGCCCCGCTGGCGCGCCGCCGCGCACGGGCAGCGGCCGCCGCGCACCCCGCCGGGGACCCCGCGGAGTGCACGATTCCAGCCGCCCGGGGGTCCGAAGGCACCGTCGGCGTCTGACCGGCGACGGATCGGGCTGGCACAATGGCCCGGCAGGTGCAGACGCGAGGAGGCAACGGTGACGACCGCTGGACCGTCCGTGAAAGGCCGCTCCACCCGGCAGCGTGCCGCCGTGGCGGCGGCGCTCGACGAGGTGGACGAGTTCCGCAGTGCGCAGGATCTCCACGACATGCTCAAGCACAAGGGCGACTCGGTGGGCCTGACCACCGTCTACCGCACGCTCCAGTCGCTCGCCGACGCGGGCGAGGTGGACGTCCTGCGCACGTCCGACGGCGAGTCCGTCTACCGCCGCTGCTCCAGCGGCGAGCACCACCACCACCTGGTCTGCCGCGTCTGCGGCAAAGCCGTCGAGGTCGAGGGCCCGGCGGTGGAGAAGTGGGCGGAGGCGATCGCCGCGGAGCACGGCTACGTGAACGTGGCCCACACCGTGGAGATCTTCGGCACCTGCGCGGAGTGCGCGGCGGCCGAGAGCTGAGAGTTCCCGGCCCGCCCGGGCCGGGGAGCGACGAGGGCGGGGTCCGGCAGCGTGGTGCGCTGCCGGACCCCGCCCTCGTGGCGTGCGGACGCTACTGCGGGTTGCCCCGCATGGCCGCCTCCATCGCGAGCAGGTCCTCGTTCGGGACGGCGCCGCCGAAGCGGCGGTCGCGGGAGGCGTACTCGACGCAGGCGCGCCACAGGTCACGGCGGTCGAAGTCCGGCCACAGCACGTCCTGGAACACCATCTCGGCGTAACTGGACTGCCAGATCAGGTAGTTGGAGATGCGCTGCTCACCGCTGGGCCGCAGGAACAGGTCGACGTCCGGCATGTCCGGGTAGTACAGGTACTTCTGGATCGTCTTCTCGGTGACCTTGCCGGGGTCGAGCCGGCCAGCCGCGACATCCGCGGCGAGGGCTTTCGCGGCGTCCGCGAGCTCGGCCCGGCCGCCGTAGTTGACGCAGAAGTACAGCGTCATCCTGTCGTTGTCCCGCGTCTGTTCCTGGGCGACCTGGAGCTCCTGGACGACGGACTTCCACAGCTTGGGCATCCGGCCGACCCAGCGGATGCGGATGCCCAGCTCGTCCATCTCGTCCCGGCGACGGCGGATGACGTCCTTGTTGAAGTTCATCAGGAAGCGGACCTCCTCGGGCGACCGCTTCCAGTTCTCCGTCGAGAAGGCGTACAGGGACAGGTTCTTCACGCCCAGTTCGAGACAGCCCTTGAGGACGTCCATGACGACGCCCTCACCGACCCGGTGCCCCTCGGTGCGCGGCAGCCCGCGCTCCTTGGCCCACCGGCCGTTCCCGTCCATGACGACCGCCACATGGCCGGGGACCAGCTCGCCGGGGAGCTTCGGCGCCGTGGCGCCGGACGGATGCGGCTCCGGCGCCTTGTACTCGCGGCGCTGGCGTCCCAGGATCCCGCGTACGACCATGTGCTTCTCGTCTCCTTGATTTCCGTACGTCTATTTCTCTACGTAGCGCAGGGAGCGCAGGCCGCGCTCCAGGTGCCAGTGCAGATAGGCCGAAACCAGACCGCTGCCCTCGCGGACGTACCGCGGCTCGCAGGCGTCCGCCGTCCCCCAGTCTCCCGCGAGCAGCGCGCCGAGCAGTTCCAGCGCCTGCGCCGAGGGTACGACGCTGCCGGGCACCCGGCAGTCGGCGCAGACGGAGCCGCCCGCGGACACCGAGAAGAACCGGTTCGGGCCGGGCATCCCGCACTTGGCGCAGTCGGTGAAGCTGGGCGCGTAGCCGTTCACCGCGAGGGAGCGCAGCAGGAAGGCGTCCAGGACGAGGTGCGGCTCGTGCTCGCCGCGGGCGAGGGTGCGCAGTCCCCCGACCAGCAGCAGATACTGCTGGACGGCGGGTTCGCCCTCGTGGTCGGTGAACCGCTCCGCGGTCTCCAGCATGGCCGTGCCCGCGGTGTAGCGCGCGTAGTCGGTGACGATCCCGCCGCCGTACGGGGCGATCGTCTCGCTCTGCGTGCACAGCGGCAGCCCGCGCCCGACCAGCTCGCTCCCGCGCGCGAAGAACTGCACGTCCACGTGCGAGAAGGGTTCGAGGCGCGCTCCGAACTTGGACTTGGTGCGCCGCACTCCGCGCGCCACGGCCCGCACGCGCCCGTGTCCGCGGGTCAGCAGCGTGATGATGCGGTCGGCCTCCCCGAGCTTCTGGGTGCGTAGGACGATGCCGTCGTCCCGGAAGAGACTCATCGCCCGCTCCCGCGCTCGTCCGGCCCGCGGGGCGGCCGGTGGTCCCCGGCGGGCCACGGCCCGGCGCGGCCCGGCGCACCGGGCGTCCGGGTGCGCGGCGCGGTGCCGTCGTCGCGGAACAGACTCATGCCTCCCATTCTCGCCCACGGCGTCCGTGCTCCGGGCCGGGCGGCCTCCTTCCGGCGCGGGCGGTCGCCCTTCAGGGCACCTCGCGGCGGGTGCGTGCGACGGCGTACGCCGTGGCGGCGCCGAGCCGCTCCGCCGCGGTGGCACCCCGCACGGCGTCCGGCTCGCAGTCCCACTCCCTGCCGCCGCCGTACGGCCTCAGCTGGACGTACGGCCCCTCGTGCCCCATCACGACGCCCACCCGTCCGGTGCGGAGGTCTACGGCGTGCGCCCCGATCGGCGGCTTCACCGGGAGATCCGGGCGGCCGGTGGACGTCGCCGGGATCCCTGCTCCTGCCGCCCGCGATTCCTTCACTGCTTCCTCCGCCTCGTCGACGTGGGGCGCCGACCCGCCCGGGGCGGTACGTGTTTCCGCCCCTCCCGTGCTCCCCGCCGCCTGCGAGTTTCACTCTTCGCATGCGGAACGTGACGCACCGCGTCTACACTCGCCGGCGGTCCGGACTCCGCACGTGCGCGGCGGGATCCGGCGCACTCGTGTGCGCGGCGGACGATGCCTCAGGCGTCGCTCTCAGTCCGGGAAGCGGCGCACGTACCGCCGCTGCCAGGGTGTCTCCACGGCCCGAGGGTCGTAGTGGGCGCGGACGAACGCGACGGCCTCCGCCGGCGGCACCCCGTCCAGGACGGCCAGGCAGGCGAGGGCCGTCCCGGTGCGGCCGCGGCCACCGCCGCAGGCGAGTTCGACGCGCTGGACGGCGGCGCGCTCCCAGGCGGTGGTGAGCACCTCGCGCGCCTCGGCACGGCTGCCCGGCAGCCGGAAGTCCGGCCAGCGCAGCCAGTACGACTCCCAGGGCACCTCGGGCGGCCGGCCGCCGAGGAGGTACACGGCGTACGCCGGGACGGGGGCGTCGGCCGGGAGCGGGCGGCGCAGGGCACGGCCGCGGACCAGGCGCCCGGAGGGAAGGCGCAGCACTCCGGCCCCGGCCGGGTTCCAGGTGTCGGTCACCGCCCCAGCGTAGGACGCACCGAACGCCGAGCGGTCCCGCCACGGGACACGTGCCCCGCGCGCAGCGTCCGCCCGGCGCTGGACACGTGCGCCACACCGAACGGCCCGCCCACTGGAGGACGGGACCCCGTCCCGTGCGGCCCGGTCAGCCCACTCCGTGGGACTCCTGAGCGGCCCGGGACTCGATGCCGCGGAAGTGGTCCGCCATCGCGCGCTGCGCGGCCTCGACGTCACGGGCGCGCAGGGCCGTGACGATGTCGCGGTGGCGGCGGACGGTCAGCCCGGGCGCCGGGTCGTCCGTCCAGCCGCGGGCGCCGGCGACCCGCCGGAAGACGGTCCAGAAGGCGCCGAGGAGCTGCGGGACGAGGGCGTTGCCGAGCGAGGCGTAGAGCAACTCGTGGAACTCGCGGTCGAGTTCGGGGAAGGGCAGCCCCTTGCCACCCGCCTCCTCCATCCGGGCGACCACGGCTTCGAGGCGGTCGAGCTCGGCTTCGGAGAGCGTGGCCGCGACCCGGCGGATCAGGCCCTCCTCCAGCACCTCGCGGACCTGGAGGATCTCGGTCAGCGCGCTGGTGTCGTCGTCCTGCCGGGCGAGCGTGCGGAAGGTGAGGCCGTCGACGAGGGGCGTCAGCGAGGCCTGGCCGACATAGGTGCCGTAGCCGTGCCTGATCTCGACTATGTCCAGGGCCTGGAGGGCCTTGAGTGCCTCGCGGACGGAGTTGCGGCTCACTCCGAGGTCCTCCATCAGCTCGGTCTCGGTGGGCAGCGAGGCGCCCGCCTTGAGCCTGCGGTCGAGGATCAGCTGCACGACCTCGCGCTGGATCTGGCTGCTCACCCGCCGTTCACGGGCGATGCGCGTCCCGGCGGGCCTGGGCCGGTTCCCGGTCTCCTCAACCATGGGCCGCATCGTACGCTCGCCCGACATCGGACGTCCCACCTCGCGCCGGATCAAACCTCAACCGCCCTGGTTTCACGGCTCCGTCGGTCGCACCCGTGCAAGACGCGCCATTCGTGCGCCACCCCTTGACCGTCCTCGCGGCCCCTCCTATGGTCGCGCTGCCGCCCATGACGTAGGACGTCGTATCTCCCCTCGTTCGAGCCGCTCTCCCACTCCTGCTGGAGGAACCGTGCGCGACGTGACCCCCGTTCCGGCGCCGCACCGCCGGTCGTTCCTGAAGTACGGCGGCGCGCTGGGCGCGGCCGCCGCCGTCTCCTCGTCGCTGTCCGCCTGCTCGTCCGGGCCCGAGTCCACGAACGACACCGGCGGCGGGAAGGGGGGCGAGGGCGGCACCCTGACCGCCGTCATCGGCTACGGCAACGACGGCAGCTGGGATCCGACGCAGACCGCGTCCGCGTTCTGCATGGCCGCCAACAACCACATCTACGAGGGCCTGCTCGACACCGACCCGATCTCCCGCGAACCGTACGCGGCCCTGGCCACCGAGGTGCCCGCCGATCTGACGGGCATCTCCTGGAAGTTCCGGCTGCGCCCGGGCGCCACGTTCCACGACGGCAGGCCCGTCACGGCGGACGACGTCGTCTTCGTCTTCGACCGGATCCTCGACCCGAGGACGCAGACGCTCGCCAAGGGCTTCTTCGCCGGCTGGCTCAGGACGGTCCGCAGGATCGACGCGCAGAACGTCGAGCTGATCCTCAAGTTCCCCTTCCCCGAGGGGATCTCGCGGCTCACCCTGGCGAAGATCATGCCGAAGCACGTCTTCTCGAAACCGGGCGCCTGGGACGAGGCGATCAAGGGCAGAGCGGTCGGCTCGGGTCCCTACCGGCAGACCGCCCACCACCCGAAGTCGAACACCACCTTCGAGGCCTTCGCCGACTACAACGGCCCGCGCAAGGCGGCCTTCGCGAAGATGAACTGGCTGACCATCGTGGACGCCGCACCCCGCGTCGCGAAGATCTCGGGGGCGAGCGCGGGAGCGCAGATCGCCGACAACATCCCCTACGCCAACATCGAGCAGCTGAGGAAGAGCGGCATGACCGTCCGGGGCGGGGCCGGCATGAACAACCTCTTCCTCATGTTCAACACCCGCCACAAGCCCTTCGACGACGTGCGGGTCCGCCAGGCGCTGCACTACGCCATCGACACCGGCAAGATGATCGAGGTCGCCCTGAAGGGGCACGGCAGGGCCGCGACCTCCTTCCTGAACGAGGCCAACCCCGCCCACCGGCCCGCCAAGACCGTCTACACGTACGACCCGGACCGGGCGCGCAGACTCCTGAAGGAGGCGGGGGCCGAGGGGCTGAGGATCGACATCCTCGCGGTCAACGTCAGCTGGATCGTGGACTGTCTGCCGACCATCAAGGCGTCCTGGGACGCGGTCGGCGTGCGGACCACCCTCTCGCCGCAGGAGACCACGGCCGTGTTCACGAAGATGGACCAGAAGCGGGACTACCAGGTGGTGGCCGCCGCCTCGAACCCGAACCAGTTCGGCCTCGACGCCGACCTGATCATGCACTACAACCACGGCCCCCAGAACCTGTGGATGGGTTACGCCCGCTGGGCCGGCGACCCCGTGGCCAGGAAGCTCTTCAAGGACATGGACCAGGCGACGCGGGAGCCCGACCCCGACCGCAAGAAGACGATGATCCAGGACTACATCGACGTCGTCGCGGAACAGGCCGTTCTCTACCCGGTGGTGCACAACGAGCTGATGACGGCCTGGGACCCGGAGCGGATCACGGGCGTGCGCGCCCAGCCCTACCCGGGCGTCAACCTCCTCCAGGCCAAGTGGGCCTGACCGGCGGGCGGGAGTAGTCGTCCGTGGTCACCGTCGCCCGCATTCTGGCCCGCCGCATCGCCCTGCTGGTGCCGCTGCTGCTGGGCATCGTGCTGTTCGTGTTCCTGGTGATGCGCTTCTCGGACGTCGATCCGGCGTCCGCGTTCTTCCAGGGCGCCAACCCGACACCCCGGCAACTGCACGACTTCCGGGAGGAGAACGGTCTGCTCGACCCGTTCCCGGTGCGCTACGTCCATTTCATCGGCGACCTGCTCCACGGCGACCTGGGCATCAGCGCGCTGACCCGGGCCCCGGTCGCCGACCAGGTCACCACCGCGCTGCCGCTCACCCTCCAGCTCACCTTCCTCGGGCTGGGCATCGCCGTGGTCCTCGCGCTGCTCGGCGGGGTCACCGCGGCGATCCACCGGGACCGGCTGCCCGACCAGGTCATCCGGGTCGTCTCGCTGACCGGCGTCGCGGCCCCCGGCTTCTGGCTGGCGCTGCTGATGATCCAGTACCTCGCGGTCGGCCGGGGCTGGTTCCCGACCGGCGGTTACGTCAACCCCGGTGACTCGCCGACCGGCTGGCTGAAGACCATGACATTGCCGGCCTTCGCGCTGTCGCTGCCGGTCGCGGCCCAGCTCACCCGGATCGTGCGCACGGCCGTCGTGGAGGAACTCGACAAGGACTACGTGCGGACGGCGATCGGCAGCGGGCTGCCGCCCGTCGTGGTCGTCGGCCGGAACGTCCTGCGCAACGCCCTGATCAATCCGCTGACCGTACTGGGCCTGCGGGTCGGGTATCTGCTCGGCGGGGCGGTCGTCATCGAGACGATCTTCTCCCTGCCCGGCATGGGCAAACTGATGATCGACGCGGTGAAGAACGGTGATCCGGCGGTCGTCCAGGGCGTCGTCCTGACGACGGCCACGGGTTTCGTGGTCGTGAACCTCGCCATCGACATCCTCTACCTGCTGGTCAATCCGCGGCTGCGGGACGCGGCCCGGTGACCCCCGCGGCCCGCCGCCCGGCGACCACCCCGGGAGACATGGTCCGATGATCACTCGTACGCGTCTGACGGAGGCGCTCTCCCGTCCAGGTGTCCGGCTGCGCGGCCTGCGCCGGCTGCCGCCGCTCTCCAAGGCCGCGGTGTGCTTCCTCGCCCTGGTCGTCCTGCTGGCGGTGTCCGCCCCGCTGCTCGCCCCGCACGACCCGCTCGACCAGCAGACCCCGGTGGACGGCAGCGGCCACCCGTCCGGCGCGCACTGGATGGGCCAGGACAGCCTCGGCCGCGACATCCTCAGCCGCCTGATGCACGGCGCCCGCTGGTCCCTCGCCATCGGCCTGGGCGCCACCGCGCTCGCCCTCCTCGCGGGAGCCCTGCTCGGCGCGGTCGCGGCGACCTCCCGCAAGGCCGTCGACGAGACGCTGATGCGCTGCCTCGACGTCGTGATGGCCTTCCCCGGCATCGCGCTCGCGGCGGTCCTGGTCGCCGTGTTCGGCGGCGGCATCACCGTCCTGATCTGCGCGATCGCGTTCCTGTTCACCCCGCCGGTGGCCCGCGTGGTCCGGGCGAACGTCCTCGACCAGTACGGCGAGGACTACGTCACCGCGGAGCGGGTGATCGGCGCCCGCACCCCGCACATCGTGCTGCGGCACGTGGCCGTCAACTGCGCCGCCCCCGTGCTGGTGTTCTGCACCGTCCAGGTCGCCGAGGCCGTCGTCTTCGAGGCGTCGCTGTCCTTCATCGGCGCGGGCGTGCGCCCGCCGGACCCGTCGTGGGGCAGTGTCATCGCCGACGGCAAGAACATGGTGCTGACCGGCGGCTGGTGGGCGACCGTCTTCCCCGGGCTGTTGATGCTGGTCACCGTCCTGTCGCTGAACATCCTGTCCGAGGGGGTCTCCGACGCCTGGGCGGCGCCGGCCGCCCGCGAGGTCGCGACGCGCAGGGACGCGGATCCCCTGGAGGCACCCCGGCCGGGCAGCGGCCGGGTCCTCGAACTGCCGGGGCTCACCGAGGCCGCACGACGCCTGCGGTCCCGGGCCAGGCCGCTGCCGGCCGGGCCGCCGGTCCTGTCCGTGGAGAACCTGGCCATCGGGTTCGACGCCCGGCACGGCGGGGTGGACATCGTCGACGGCATCAGCTTCGACGTCCACCGCGGTGAGGTCCTGGGCCTGGTCGGCGAGTCGGGCTGCGGGAAGTCGCTGACCGCACTGGCGGTGATGGGCCTGGAGCCGAAGGGCGCGCGCGTCCGCGGCCGGGTGCGCTTCGACGGCCGGGAGCTGACGGGCGAACCGATGCGGGTCCGGCGCCGGCTGCTCGGGCACGAGATGGCGATGGTCTACCAGGACGCCCTGTCCTCCCTCAACCCCGCGATGACGATCCGCGCGCAGTTGCGGCAGGTCGTCCGCAGGGGCGGCGACCGCACCCCCGCCGAACTGCTGGCCCTGGTCGGCCTCGATCCCGCCCGCACCCTGCGCAGCTATCCGCACGAACTGTCGGGAGGCCAGCGCCAGCGCGTCCTGATCGCCATGGCGCTGTCCCGCGGCCCGCGGCTGATCGTCGCCGACGAGCCGACCACCGCGCTCGACGTGACGGTCCAGGCGCAGATCATCGAACTGCTGCTGCGTCTGCGCGCGGAACTCGGCTTCGCCCTGGTCCTCGTCTCGCACGACCTCGCGCTCGTCGCCGACGTCACCGACCGGGTGGTGGTCATGTACGGCGGTCGGATCGTGGAGACGGGCGTGACCGCGGACCTGGTGGAGGCACCGGCACACCACTACACGCGGGGGCTCCTCGGCAGCGTGCTGTCGCTGGAGTCGGCGGCCGTGCGGATGACGCAGATCAGGGGAGTCGTGCCCTCCCCCGCCGACTTCCCGGCGGGCTGCCGGTTCGCCGACCGCTGCCCGCTGGCGGGCGAGGTCTGCCGGGCGGTGGCGCCACCGTTGCGGGGCCGGGCCGCGCACACGGCCGCCTGCCACCACCCCGCGGTCGACCTGACCGCGGGGGCCGCCACCGCCACCGGGAACGAGGCCGTCACGTGACCACGCACAGCGGGCGGAACGACCGCACGAGCGCGCTCGTCACGCTGTCCGGCGCCCATGTCGTCCACAAGGCCCGCAGCGGCGGCCTGTTCACCCGGGACCGGGTGTACGCGCTCACGGGAGCCGACCTGGCCGTCGCGCCCGGCGAGACGGTCGGTGTGGTCGGGGAGTCCGGCTGCGGCAAGTCGACCCTCGCCAAAGTGCTGGTGGGGGTGGAGCGGCCGACGTCGGGCACGGTGTCCTTCCGGGGCCGCGACCTGTGGACCATGAAACCCGCCGAGCGGCGCCTGGCCGTCGGCGGCGGCACGGGCATGATCTTCCAGGACCCGTCGACCGCGCTGAACCGCCGGCTGACGATCCGGCGGATCCTGCGCGACCCGCTGGACGTGCACCGGCGCGGCACGCCTGCCCAGCGGGAGGACCGGGTCCGGGAGCTGATGTCGCTGGTCGGGCTGCCGGCCGCGCTGGCCGACGGCCTGCCGGGGCAGCTGTCCGGCGGTCAGCGCCAGCGCGTGGCGATCGCGCGGGCCCTGGCACTCGACCCGGAGCTGGTGGTGGCCGACGAGCCGACCAGCGCCCTGGACGTCTCCGTACGCGCCCAGATCCTCAACCTCCTCCTCGACCTGAAGGAACGCCTCGGTCTGGCACTGGTGTTCGTCTCGCACGACATCCAGACGGTGCGCCGGATGAGCGACCGGGTCGTCACCATGTACCTGGGCCGGATCGTCGAGGAGTCCCCGGCCGAGGAGGTCACCGACCGCGCCAGGCACCCGTACACCCGCGCCCTCTTCTCCGCGACGCCCGGGCTGCTGGACCCCATCGACCCCATCCCGCTGGCCGGCCCGGTGCCCTCGGCGACCCGCCCGCCCAGCGGCTGCCCGTTCCGCACCCGCTGCTGGAAGGCCGACGACGTCTGCGCCGAGCTGATGCCGGACTTCGCGGCGGCGTCCTCGCCGGAGCACCGCTTCCGCTGCCACCATCCTGTGCAGGAGGACCAGTCGACGCGGGACCTGGTGGCACAGGCCACCGCCGCGACGGGTGCGCCCTCCCCGGCCGTCACCCCGGCCGGCATCCCGGCCCAGCAACAGCCCTAGGGAGCACCGATGTCGATCCCCGCCCCGCTGCGCGGTGTCGTACCGCCCGTCTGCACGCCCCTGACACCGGACGGCGAGGTGGACGTCCGCTCGCTCGTCGCGCTGGTGGACCATCTGGTGGCGGGCGGGGTGCACGCGCTGTTCGTCCTGGGCTCGACGTCGGAGGCCGCGTATCTGACGGACGCGCAGCGCAGACTGGTCGTGGAGACCGTGGCCGGTCATGTCGCCGGCCGGCTGCCCGTCCTCGCCGGAGCCATCGACATGACGACCCCCCGCGTCCTCGACCACGTCGCGGCCGTCACCGCCGCCGGCGCGGACGCCGTCGTGGCCACCGCGCCCTTCTACACCCGCACCCATCCCGCCGAGATCGCCCGCCACTACCGGCTGCTCGCCGCCCGATCGCCGGTACCGGTCTTCGCCTACGACCTCCCCGTCGGCGTCCACACCAAGCTGTCCGCCGAGCTGGTCCTCGAACTCGCCGCCGACGGCACCCTGGCCGGGCTCAAGGACTCCAGCGGCGACCTCGCCGCCTTCCGTACGGTCGTGCTCGGCGCCCGCGCGCACCCGGACATCGCCCGCTTCACCGTCCTGACCGGCTCCGAGCTGATCGCCGACGCCGCGCTCGCGCTGGGGGCGGACGGCGTCGTGCCCGGCCTCGGGAACGTCGATCCCGCCGGGTACGTACGGCTGGACCGGCTCTGCCGGGAGGGCGACCGGGCGGGGGCACGGGCCGAGCAGGAGAGGTTGTGCGCGCTGTTCGGGATGGTGGGGGCCGGGGACCCCGGCCGGATGGGGAGCAGCTCGTCGGCGCTCGGCGCGTTCAAGGCCGCGCTGCACCTCCGGGGCGTCATCGCGTGCCCGGCCACGGCGGAGCCGCAGGTGCCCCTGTCGGAGGCAGAGGTGGAGCGGGTGGGGAAGTACCTGGCGGCGGCGGGGCTGCTGTGAGGGGTTCTCCGCCCCGGCGCCGGAAGGCCGGCGGGGGCTAACCGCTCAGCGGCACCCGGCGGAACTCGATCGTCTCGTACGGTCCCGCCGTACCCGTCTCGTACAGCACGCCGACCCTGCCGGCACTCAGCTGCACGAGGTCGGAGTACGCCGCCCGGCGCTGTGAGAGCGTCACCGCCCGGACGAAGGTCGCCCCGGCGTCCCCGCTGCGCCAGACGGCCATCGCCTGCCGGGCGTTCGGGACGGAGGGCCCCGAGAAGAGCAGCGGACCGTTCGCCCCGCTCAGTCGCAGCACGCTGCCCTGGACGACCGGCACGTCGTCCAGGGTGGACTGCACGGCGTACGGCCGGTCCAGTGTCCGCCCGCCGTCGCTGGAGTAGCTGTCGAGCCGGTTGCCCGCGCTGGTCCCGTTCTGGTCCCGGGCGCTGAAGTAGAGCCGTCCGTCGGCCAGTTCGGCGGCGCTGCTCTCGTTGGCGTTGTCGTGCCCGTCGTAGGAGTCGTCGGCGTAGCCCGGCCGCCAGCTGCGGCCGCCGTCGTCGCTCAGCAGGGCGTGGGCGCCGTAGTACCTGGCCTCCTGGCCGGTGTCGGCGGAGCCCTCGGGCGGCGCGGCGGAGTGGTTGGACGGCACGACCAGGCGCCCGGCGTGCGGCCCGCGGGTGAGGGCGACCGCGTGTCCCGGCCCGGTCGCGTACCACCGCCAGTCCGGCCGCTTCGCCTGTGCCGTGATGTCGCGCGGGGCGGAGAAGCGGCGCCCGTCGTCGCGGCTCGTCTGCACGAAGACGCGGCGGCTGCGCGCGGGCGTCACCTCCCCGCGCATGATCTGCGCCTCGGTCACGGTTCCGGCGTTGTACGAGGTGACGAGGACGATCCGGCCGGACCGCGGGTCGATCACGGGTGCCGGGTTGCCCCGGGTGTCGCCGTTCCCGGCGGCGACGACGCGCAGTGGCCCCCAGGTGCAGCCGCCGTCGAAGGAGCGTCTGAGGACGACGTCGATGTCGCCGGTGTCGCCCGCGCCGTCGTGCCTGCCCTCGGCGAAGGCGAGCACGGTACCGGTGGGCGTCCTGAGGGTCGCCGGGATGCGGTAGGTGTCGTAACCGTCCCGGCCCGCGGTGTAGGGCACGGACGAGGTGCAGCCCCGTGCGGCGGCCGGGGCGGCGGACGCGGCGCCGGCCCCCGCTCCGGTGACCGCGAGGGCGGCGAGGAGTCCCGCGGCCGCGGCCGACGCGGTCGTACGGCTCGTGAGGGTCATGACGCTCCCGGGACTGCGAGGGACATGGGACGTGGGACGTGGGACGTGGGACGTCCGTGGGCCCCGGTGAAGCTACTGCGCCCCGGACGGCTCGGCAACACCCGCCCACGCACGGCGTGTGCACGGCGTTGCGCACGCGGGGACCCGGCCCACGAAGTCCTAGGACGGCGTACGCGCCGTCGCCAGCAGCCGGGTCACGTCGTCCGAGCAGATCGTGAGCGCCGCGCCCACCGTGGCGAGGACGTCCCGCTCGGCCGGCGTGTAGGGGCCGTCGGCCAGGGCGATGCGGGCGCCCTGGAGCAGGACCGCCTCCCTGCCGACGGCGGCGAGGTGCGGCGCCAGCGGGTCGAGGGCCTCGTGGAGCTCGATGGCCAGCCCCGCCCCGCACGGTTCGCCGAAGAAGCGGCCCGTGTCGGCGGCGAGGGCCTCCACGAGGGCGTTCAGCTGCTCCTCGGTGCAGTCGTCGAAGCCGGCGGCGCGCACCGCGGCGGCCGCGGTCTCCAGGGCGGCGCGGGAGCAGGTGCCGCCCGCCGCGAGGATCGCGAGCGCGACCGTGTGCACGGCGTCGCGGAGCATCGCCGAGAAGCGGGTCGTGGTGGGGTGGTCGAGGACGTCGGTGCCGAAGTGCCCGCGGCAGGCGGCGCATTCGACGACGGGACCGGTCTCGCCGCGGGCGAGGAGCGGGACACCGAGGAGGGTGAAGCGGCGGCGGCCGGTCAGCCGCTGGTAGTTGCGGTCGCCCCCGCAGCCGGGGCAGAAGAACTCGCCGTCACCGGCGGCGGTCCACGCGGTGCGGGTGCCTAGAACGCGGGATACACGACCATCGCGGACAATACGGTCGTCTCGTCCCCATCCTGGCAGCACGTCGCACCTCCGTAACCCCGCGGCAGCATCGCCGCGTTGGCGTGATGTTAGCCACATTGTCGACGCGGAGTCAGTACCCCGGGCGAGACCTCTGCCTGCCCCGGCCCGGGTTTGGCCGGTAAACGACGGGGCCCGTTCCGCCTCATCAGGCGGGACGGGCCCCGAAAGGCGCCGGTCAGGCTCGTCAGCGAGCCGTTCGGTTGACGGCGGAGACGACGGCCTTCAGCGAGGCACGTGTCGTATTCGCGTCGATGCCGATTCCCCACATGACCTTGCCGTCGATGGCGCACTCGATGTACGAGGCGGCCTGCGCGGACGCGCCCTCGCTCATCGTGTGCTCGGTGTAGTCGAGCAGCCGTACGTCGATGCCGACGGACTGCAGGGCGTCGAAGAACGCGGAGATGGGACCGTTGCCGGTGCCGGTCAGGACGGTGTCGACGCCGTCGACCGACGCCTCGACGGTCAGCGTGTCCACGCCGTCCTTGTCCGTCGTGGTCTGACCGGTCTTGACCTGGATACGGCCCCAGGGGTTCTCCGGGTTCGGCAGGTACTCGTCCTGGAAGATCGCCCAGATGTCCTTCGGGGTGACCTCGCCGCCCTCGGCGTCCGTCTTGGCCTGGATGATCTTCGAGAACTCGATCTGCATCCGGCGCGGCAGGTCCAGCTTGTGGTCGTTCTTCAGGACGTACGCGATGCCGCCCTTGCCCGACTGCGAGTTGACGCGGATGACGGCCTCGTAGGAGCGGCCGACGTCCTTCGGGTCGATCGGCAGGTACGGGACGGCCCACTCGATGTCGTCGACGCTGACGCCCCTGGCGGCGGCGTCGGCCTCCATGGCGTCGAAGCCCTTCTTGATGGCGTCCTGGTGGGAGCCGGAGAAGGAGGTGTAGACGAGGTCGCCGACGTACGGGTGGCGGGCGTGGACCTCCATCTGGTTGCAGTACTCGGCGGTGCGGCGGATCTCGTCGATCTGCGAGAAGTCGATCTGCGGGTCGACGCCCTGCGAGAACAGGTTCATGCCCAGGGTGACCAGGTCGACGTTGCCTGTGCGCTCGCCCTGGCCGAACAGGCAGCCCTCGATGCGGTCGGCGCCGGCCATCAGCGCCAGCTCGGCCGCCGCGACCGCCGTACCCCGGTCGTTGTGCGGGTGGACGGAGAGGCAGACGTACTCGCGGCGGGTCAGGTTGCGGCTCATCCACTCGAAGCGGTCCGCGTGCGTCGAGGGGGTCGAACGCTCCACCGTGGCGGGCAGGTTGAGGATGATCTCGCGGTCCGGGCCCGGCTGCCAGACGTCCATGACGGCCTCGCAGACCTCCAGGGCGAAGTCCAGCTCGGTGTCGGTGAAGATCTCGGGGCTGTACTGGTAGCCGAAGGCGGTGCGCTCGTCGAGCAGCTTCTCGGCGTACTCCACGACCAGCCGGGTGCCGTCGACGGCGATCTGCTTGATCTCGTCCCGGGAGCCGCGGAAGACGACCCGGCGGAACACGGGGGCCGTGGCGTTGTACAGGTGGACGGTGGCCCGCCTGGCGCCGACCAGGGACTCGACGGTCCGCTCGATCAGGTCCTCGCGGGCCTGGGTCAGCACGGAGATCGTCACGTCGTCGGGGATCGCGGTCTCGTCCTCGATGATCGAGCGGACGAAGTCGAAGTCCGTCTGGCCGGAGGCGGGGAAGCCGACCTCGATCTCCTTGTAGCCCATCTTCACCAGCAGGTCGAACATCTCTCGCTTGCGGGCGGGCGACATGGGGTCGATCAGCGCCTGGTTGCCGTCACGCAGGTCGGTGGAGAGCCAGCGGGGGGCGACGGTGATCCGGTTGTCCGGCCACGTCCGGTCGGGGATGTCGACCTGGTCGTACGGGCGGTACTTGTGGACCGGCATGGAGGTGGGCTGCTGACGGTTCGGCATGATGCGAGGGCTCCTCGAAGGTGTCCGAATGGACGGCCGACGGCGCAACGCCAGACTCCGCGGGGAGGGGGTCGGCCTCGACTACAGGCCCTCGCCGCGGCAGCTAAGAAGAAGCAGCCCGAAATGCATGATGCTCCGCAGCCTAGCCGAGCCGCGCTCCGTGCGGGGGCCTGTATCAGTATGCGGGACCGCTCGGCCGTAACGGACAAAAGGTGCGCTATACCACAGGAGAGTGGACGAAGAGGTTCCTTATCGCCCCTTTTTCACCAATCATGGTTGCGGGTGGTGACAGGTGCGTCACGCAGTGCGAACGTGCCCGCATGACCGCCAATCGAGCAGGCCTCGAGCCTGTCTTCTGCACCATCGTGCCGCCCCACGTCCTCGACAGGCTCGCCCGCCACGAGGACCCCGCTCTCGCCGGACCCGCGCGCCGCACCCTGGAGCGCGACGCCCTCGAACGCACCCACCGCCGGCTGACCACGGTTCTCGGCGCCCCCGCGGCGGCCGCACCGCCGCAGGCGGAGAGCGGCAGGCCCCACCGGACGGTCCACGACGCCGGCCACCGCCAGGACCTGCCCGGCAGGAAGGCGCGCGGCGAGGGCGACGAACCCGGCACGGACGCCACGGTCAACCGGGCGTACGCGGGCCTCGGCGCCACCTTCGACCTCTACCTCCAGGCGTACGCCCGCGACTCGGTCGACGGTGCGGGCCTGCCCCTGAACGCCACCGTGCACTTCGACCGGGACTACAACAACGCGTTCTGGAACGGCGAGCAGATGGTGTTCGGCGACGGGGACGGCGAGATCTTCCTCGACTTCACCATCCCGGTCGACGTCATCGGCCACGAACTGACCCACGGCGTCACCCAGTACACGGCGAACCTCACGTACTTCGGCCAGCCGGGCGCCCTGAACGAGTCCATGTCGGACGTCTTCGGCTCCCTCATCAAGCAGTACACGCTCGGCCAGACGGCCGCCGAGGCGGACTGGCTGATCGGCGCGGGCCTGCTCGCCCCGCGGGTCACCGGCAGGGCACTGCGCTCCATGAAGGAACCCGGCACCGCGTACGACGACGACGTCCTCGGCAAGGACCCGCAGCCCGCGACCATGGACGGCTACGTCCGCACCGGCCGCGACAACGGCGGCGTGCACATCAACTCCGGCATCCCCAACCACGCCTTCTGCCTCGCGGCCCAGGCCCTCGGCGGCCACGCCTGGGAGCGCGCGGGACAGATCTGGTACGACGTCCTGACCGGCGGGGAGCTGCGTACGGACGCGCTGTTCGCCGACTTCGCCACCCTGACCGTCGCCGCGGCACGCGCCCGCTACGGGGACGGCGAGGAGCACCAGGCCGTGTCCAAGGCGTGGGAACAGGTCGGGGTGCGCACCCTGTAGCCGTGGCCCGCCGGACGCTTTCGTACTAGACAGGACCCATGCGTATTCAGGTGCGGCGTACGGGCGGGTTCGCGGGGATCGAGCGGTGCGCGGAGGTGGACACCTCGGGGCGGGCCGATGCCCGCGCGTGGCGGACCCTGGCCGAGCGGGCGGTCGCCGCCGGCCGGGGCACGCCCGCGCCCGGAGTGCCGGACGGCTTCGCCTACGAGATCACGGTGGACGGCAGGACGGTGTACGCGGCCGACCCGCTGCTGACGGAGGAGCAGCGCGAGCTGATCTCCCATGTACTGAAGGAGGGTGCGTAGCGCGGGTCTCCGCGCTCTGGGCGAAGGCGGCGGACCCGTGATGCCCGCGCACCGCGGGAGACGGCCAACTCGCAGTCCGCGCCCGCCCGTTGACTTCCCTCACCGTCGGTACGGATGATCGCGCGCATGGCGACGAACCCCCTTCCGCAGTTCCCGCCCGGCTTCCTCTGGGGCGTGTCCACCTCGGCCCACCAGATCGAGGGGGCGGCCGACCGGCGCGGCGCCTCCGTGTGGGACGCGTTCACCGCCGAGCCGGGCCGGGTGAAGGACGGCTCGACGGCGGCGGTGGCCTGCGACCACTACCACCGCTACCGCGAGGACGTGGCCCTCCTGCGCGACCTCGGAGTGGACGCGTACCGCTTCTCGGTGTCCTGGCCGCGGGTGAACTCCCCGGGCGGCCTGGACTTCTACGACCGGCTGGTCGACGCGCTCCGGGAGGCGGGCGTACGCCCCGTGCCGACGCTCTTCCACTGGGACCTCCCGCTGGAGCTGGACTGGCTGGACCGCGACACCGCCTCCCGGTTCGCCGAGTACGTGTCGGCCGTCGTCACCCGCCTCGGCGACCGCGTGGACAAGTGGATCACTCTCAACGAACCGGCCGAGCACACGCTGCTGGGCCACGCGCTCGGCGCCCACGCCCCGGGTGAGCGGCTGCTGTTCGACGCGCTGCCGGTGGCCCACCACCAGCTGCTGGCACACGGTCTGGCGGTACGGGCGCTGCGCGCGGGCGGCGCGGTGGACATCGGGATCGCCAACTCGCACGGACCGACCTGGGCGGCCTCGGACCGTCCCGAGGACGTGGCGGCCGCCGACTTCTACGACGTCCTCCTCAACCGCCTGTTCGCGGACCCCCTGCTGCTCGGGAGCTACCCGGAGGGCATCGCCGACCTGCTGCCGGGGGACGTCCCGGCGGACCTGGAGGTCATCGCCGAGCCGCTGGACTGGTACGGGATCAACTACTACCAGCCGACGAAGGTGGGCGCCCCCGAGGGCGCGGAGATCGAGTTCGGCGGACTGACGCTGCCCGCCGAACTCCCCTTCACCGTAAGGGAACTGGAGGGATACCCCGTCACGGACTTCGGCTGGCCGGTGGTCCCGGAGGCACTGACCGAGCTGCTCACCGGGTTCGCCGAGCGCTACGGCGACCGGCTCCCGCCGGTGGTCGTCACCGAGAACGGCTGCTCGTACGAGGGGCTGGACGACCAGGAGCGGATCGCCTTCCTGGACGGGCATGTCCGCGCGCTGCACCGGGCCTCGGAGGCGGGCGTCGACGTCCGCGGCTACTTCGTGTGGTCGCTGCTCGACAACTTCGAGTGGGCGGAGGGGTACGCGCGCCGCTTCGGCCTGGTCCACGTCGACCGCGACACGCTGGAGCGGACCCCGAAGGCGTCGTACCAATGGCTGCGGGACGCCCTGCGGGCGCGGGGCTGACGGCGCCGGGAGCACCCGCCGGGAGAGACGGCGGGGGGCGGACCGAATATCGGATGCCCCGACCGGTGCCCGTGGTCTTGGATGGGGGGTCATGACCACCCCTCACCAGTCCCTCGGCCCTCTCGAGCACTACTACGACTCGGTACCGCGCGCCGCCGCCCGGGCGGAGGACTTCGGACCGCTCACCCTGTTCGTCCGGGAGGGCCCCGGCTGGCCGTACTACGCGCGGCCCGCGCTCGGGTGGCAGGGGCCCGCGGCCACCGCCGAGGACGTCGGCCGGGTCAGGGCCCGGCAGCGCGAACTCGGCGTGCCCGAGGCGTTCGAGTGGGTGGCGGAGGTGACGCCGGGGCTGCGGGAGGCCGTCGAGGCGTCCGGGCTGCGGGTGCACGAGCATCCGCTGATGGTCCGGGACACCGACGTCGCCCTGCCCGCCCCGCACCCCCTCGTCCGCGTCCTCGGCCCGGACGACCCGTTCCTGGGCAGTGCCCTCGCGGTGCCGCACCTGGCCTTCGCGGCCCCCGGCACGGCCGTCGGCGAGGCCGGGCCCGCCGAACTGGCCGCCGAGACCGCCGCGCGCGCCGGTGACGTGCCCGACGCCGCCGACCGGATCCGGGCGGGCCGCACCGTGCTGGCCGCCGCGATCGAGGACGGCGTCGCGCTCTGCTCCGGGATGCACCTGCCGGTCGGCCCGGTGACCGAGGTGGCGGGCGTGGGCACCCTGCCGTCCGCCCGCCGGCGCGGCCTGGGGCTCGCCGTCACCGCGGCCCTGGTGGCCGACGCCGAGGCTGGCGGTGCGGGCACCGTGTTCCTGTCGGCCGGGGACGACGACGTGGCCCGCATGTACGGCCGGCTGGGATTCCGCCGGGTCGCCACGGCCCTGATCGCGGAACCCGCCGACCAGGGCTAGGCCGGCAAACCCGGGCTTCCTGCGGCGGACGCGTTCTGAGGTCCCCGGCCCGGGGACCTCAGAACCCGAGCTTGCGCAGCTGCCGCGGGTCCCGCTGCCAGTCCTTGGCGACCTTCACGTGCAGGTCGAGGAAGACGGGCGTGCCCAGCAGCGCCTCGATCTGCTTGCGGGACTTGATGCCCACCTCCTTGAGCCGCTTGCCCTTCGGGCCGATGACGATGCCCTTCTGGCTGGGCCGCTCGATGTAGACGAAGGCGTGGATGTCGAGGAGCGGCTTGTCGGCGGGCCGGTCCTCGCGGGGCAGCATCTCCTCGACGACGACGGCGATGGAGTGCGGCAGCTCGTCGCGCACGCCCTCCAGCGCGGCCTCGCGGATCAGCTCCGCCACCATGACCTGTTCGGGCTCGTCGGTGAGGTCGCCCTCCGGATAGAGCGCCGGGCCCTTCGGGAGGAGCGGGACCAGCAGGTCGGACAGCAGACCGACCTGGTCGTCGGCGACCGCGGACACCGGCACGATCTCCGCCCACTCGAAGCCGAGCTCCGTGCCGAGCTGGTCGATCGCGATGAGCTGCTCGGCGAGCGTCTTGCTGTCCACGAGGTCGGTCTTCGTGA
Source organism: Streptomyces sp. NPDC005551 (assembly GCF_042871785.1). NCBI lineage: Bacteria > Bacillati > Actinomycetota > Actinomycetes > Kitasatosporales > Streptomycetaceae > Streptomyces > Streptomyces sp. NPDC005551. The sequence goes on from NZ_JBIAJE010000002.1 coordinate 411,823, forward strand.
CGATCGCGATCTTCGGCGTCTTCTTGATCGACGCCAGCTCCTTCGCGATGAAGCGGTCGCCGGGGCCCAGCTTCTCGTTCGCCGGCAGACAGAAGCCGATCACGTCGACCTCGGCCCAGGTGGTGCGTACGACGTCGTTGAGCCGCTCGCCGAGCAGCGTGCGCGGCTTGTGCAGCCCGGGGGTGTCCACCAGGATCAGCTGCGCGTCCGGCCGGTGCACGATGCCGCGCACCGTGTGCCGGGTGGTCTGCGGCTGGTTCGCGGTGATCGCCACCTTCTGGCCGACCAGAGCATTCGTGAGGGTGGACTTGCCCGCGTTGGGACGGCCCACGAAGCAGGCGAAGCCGGCGCGGTGTGTGGCCTCGGACGGCTCGGATGACTCGGTACGAACGCTCATGGCGCCCATTGTCCCTGATCGTCGGGCGGCCGCCGTACCAAGGTTCCCGAGGACTTCCCCGCCGGGATCACCCGGCCCGCCCCCGGGCTGCGGCCGGTGAGGTCCCGGAAACGCCCGCGCAACACGAAACACGCCGGAAACGTGCGTGTGCGCGACCCGAAACGCGGGCCGGTGACCCTCGGACGACGCCCCCGCACGTCGGACGCCGCCCCGCACCGCTGGAGAGACCGTGATCCTGGCCGCCCCGCACCTCGACACCGGCGACACCGCCTGGCTGCTCGCCGCAACCGCCCTCGTCCTGCTGATGACCCCGGGCCTCGCCCTGTTCTACGGCGGCATGGTCCGCACGAAGAGCGTCCTCAACATGCTGATGATGAGCTTCGTGTCGATCGCCCTGGTCACGGTCGTGTGGCTGGCCGCCGGCTACTCCCTCGCCTTCGGCGACGACGCGTTCGGCGGCCTGATCGGCGGCCTGGAGCACGCCGGGATGGCGGACCTCGGCCCGGACAGCGTCCAGGGCACGGTCCCCACCCTCCTCTTCGCCACCTTCCAGCTGACCTTCGCGATCATCACGGCCGCGCTGATCAGCGGCGCGATCGCCGACCGGGCCAAGTTCGGGGCGTGGCTGGTCTTCGTACCGCTGTGGGCGCTGCTCGTATACGTTCCCGTCGCCCACTGGGTGTGGGGCCCGGGCGGCTGGATCCTCGACGCACTGGGCGCGCTGGACTTCGCGGGCGGACTGCCCGTCGAGATCACCTCCGGCGCCTCGGGACTCGCCCTGTGCCTGGTCCTCGGCCCGCGCCTGGGCTTCAAGAAGGACGCCATGCGGCCGCACAACCTGCCCATGGTCATGCTGGGCGCCGGTCTGCTCTGGTTCGGCTGGTTCGGCTTCAACGCGGGCTCGGCACTCGGCGCGAGCGGTCTCGCCGCCGCCGCGTTCCTCAACACCCTGGCCGCGGGCTGCACCGGCCTGCTGGGCTGGCTCTTCGTGGAGCAGCGCCGCGACGGGCACCCCACCACGCTGGGCTCGGCGTCCGGCGCCGTCGCCGGTCTCGTCGCGATCACCCCGTCCTGCGGTTCGGTCTCCCTGCTGGGCGCCCTCGTCGTCGGCCTCGCCGCCGGTGTCGTCTGCTCGTACGCGGTGGGCTGGAAGTTCAGGCTGAACTACGACGACTCGCTCGACGTGGTCGGCGTCCACCTCGTCGGCGGTGTCATCGGCACACTCCTCATCGGCGTCTTCGCGACGGAGTCGATGACCAAGGGCGCCGAGGGGCTGCTCTACGGCGGCGGGTTCGGCCAGTTCGGCAGGCAGCTGGTCGCCGTCCTGGCCGTCGGGGCGTACGCCTTCGTCGTCACCTACGGGCTCGGGAAGCTGATCGACAGGCTGCTGGGCTTCCGCGCCGACGAGGAGCAGGAGCAGACGGGTCTCGACCTTACGGTGCACGCCGAGACCGCTTACGATCACGGGGTTCTGGGGCACGGCGCCCCGGTGTCGTCGTCCGTCCTCCACGCCCAGAAGGTCAAGGCCCAGGCATGAAACTGATCACCGCCATCGTCAAGCCGTACCGCCTCGACGAGGTCAAGACCGCACTCCAGGAACTCGGCGTGAACGGCATGACCGTCACGGAGGCCAGCGGGTACGGGCGTCAGCGCGGCCACACGGAGGTGTACCGCGGCGCCGAGTACCGGGTCGATCTCGTCCCGAAGGTCCGCATCGAGGTCGTCGTCGGGGACGCCGACGCGGACGCCGCGATCGACGCGATCGTCAAGGCGGCCCACACCGGCAAGATCGGCGACGGCAAGGTCTGGTCGGTACCGGTGGAGACGGTGGTCCGCGTCCGCACCGACGAACGAGGCCCGGACGCACTCTGACCCAAACCGGCGACCCCGGCTCTCCGGAGGGGTGAAGTCCAGCCCCTCCGGCGTGCGAGGAGAAAGCCGGGCGCAGCCCTGGGCCGTGGGACCCCGCCCCCGACGTGGGTTCAGCCCGCGCTGACGGTCGCCCGAACCACCCCGTCGCCCCCGGCGACCAGCACCGGCGTCCCGGGCCCCCCGAGATCCCGTACCGCCGCCAGATCCTCCGCGGACGCGGCCTCCGCGTCCGTCACGACCGCCGCCGCCTCCAGCGACGTCGCCCCCGACGCCACCGCCATCGCCACCGCGGTCTGCAGCGCGCTCAGCTTCAGGGAGTCCAGGCCGACGGTCCCGGCGACATACGTCCGTCCGGTCTCGTCCCGTACGGCGGCCCCCTCGGGCACACCGTTGCGGGCCCGGGCGGAACGGGCCAGGGTGACGATCTTGCGGTCCTCGGGATCGAGGGCGGGAGTCTCGGTCATACGAGGAGCTTATCGACCCGTCGGACAGAGGCCTCAGGGCCGGTCGAGCCGGAGTCGCTCGGCCTTCGGCAGGCCGGCCACCACCAGGTCGTACGAGTCCTCGACCAGCTCCCGGACCAGGCGGTCCGAGAGGGCGCCGTCCACCGTCACGGTGTTCCAGTGCCGCTTGTTCATGTGGTACCCGGGGACGATCAGGCCGGGATGCTCCTCGCGCAGCCGGACCGCGTCGTCGGGGTCGCACTTCAGGTTGACCTTGAGCGGTCGCCCGTCCAGGTTCGTGAGCGCGAAGAGCTTGCCCAGCACCTTGAAGACGGACGTGTCCGGATTGAAGGGGAAGTCCTCGACGGTCGCGTTGAAGGACAGGCACAACGCGCGCAGCGCCCGGGGCGTCACTCCGCCACCGCCTCCTCCTCCGGCACCCGGTCCTCGCTCACCGGCTCCACGAGCACCGTCACGATCTTGTTGCGCCGGCCGGCGGAGTCCTCCGCGGTGAGCCGCAGTTCCCGGCCGTCGGGCAGTTCCACCGCGGCTGAGGCACCGGCGATGGGCACCCGGCCGAGCGCCTTGGCCAGCAGCCCGCCGACCGTCTCCACGTCCTCGTCGTCGTACGCCTCGAAGCCGTACAGCTCACCGAGATCCCCGATGTCCAGACGGGCCGTCACCCGGTAGCGGTCGTCGCCCAGTTCGTCGACGGGGGGCAGCTCGCGGTCGTACTCGTCGGTGATCTCGCCGACGATCTCCTCCAGGATGTCCTCGATGGTGACGATCCCGGCCGTGCCGCCGTACTCGTCGATGACGACGGCGACGTGGTTGCGTTCCTGCTGCATCTCGCGGAGCAGGTCGCCCGCGTTCTTCGTGTCGGGCACGAAGGCGGCGGGCCGCATCGCCGTGGACACCAGCTCGTTCTCCGCGTCCCGGCTGATGTGCGTCTTGCGCGCCAGGTCCTTCAGGTACACCATCCCGACGACGTCGTCCTCGCTCTCCCCGGTGACCGGGATGCGCGAGAAGCCGGAGCGCAGGGCGAGCGTCAGCGCCTGACGGATGGTCTTGTACCGCTCGATGACGACGAGGTCGGTGCGCGGCACCATCACCTCGCGGACGAGGGTGTCGCCCAGCTCGAAGACGGAGTGCACCATGCGGCGCTCCTCGTCCTCGATGAGGGACTCCTTCTCGGCGAGGTCGACGAGCGCGCGCAGCTCGGCCTCGGAGGCGAACGGGCCGCGGCGGAAGCCCTTTCCGGGCGTGAGCGCGTTGCCGATGAGGATCAGCAGCGGCGGGATGGGCCCCATGACCCGCGCCAGCGGCAGCAGTACATAGGCGGCCGCGGTCGCCGTGTTCATGGGGTGCTGGCGGCCGATGGTGCGCGGGGAGACGCCGACCGCCACGTAACTGACGAGGACCATCACGCCGATGGCGACCGCGAGGGCCTGCCAGGTCTTGTCGAACTCCTTCAGGCACGCGTACGTGACGAGGGCGGCGGCGGCCATCTCGCACGTGATGCGCACCAGCAGGGCGACGTTCAGGTAGCGGGTCGGGTCGGCGGCGACCTGAGCGAGCTTGGCACTGCCGCGCCGGCCGCCGCGGACGGCCTCCTCCGCGCGGAAGCTGGAGACGCGCGCGATGCCCGCCTCCGCGCAGGCGGCGAGCCAGGCGACGACGACGAGCGCGATGGCACCGGTGACGAGCTGAGGACTCATGAGGCCCCGCCCCTAGGAGACGGTCGGGGCCGGGGAGGGGCCGGTCAGGCCCTTCTCCGTGCGCCAGCCGTCCACGATGGCCGCCTGCAGCCCGAACATCTCGGCCTTCTCGTCCGGCTCCTCGTGGTCGTAACCGAGGAGGTGCAGCACTCCGTGGACGGTCAGGAGCTGGAGCTCCTCGTCCATGGAGTGCTGCGTCGGGGCGTCCTTGCCCTGCCGCTCCGCGACCTCCGGGCAGAGCACGATGTCGCCGAGCAGGCCCTGAGGCGGCTCGTCGTCGTCCTTCGTCGGCGGACGCAGCTCGTCCATCGGGAAGGACATGACGTCCGTGGGCCCGGGCAGGTCCATCCACTGGATGTGCAGCTGCTCCATGGCGTCGGCGTCCACGGCGATCACCGAGAGCTCGGAGAGCGGGTGGATGCGCATCCGCGTGAGGGCGTAGCGGGCGATGTCGAGGATCGCCTGCTCGTCGACCTCGGTTCCGGACTCGTTGTTGACGTCGATCGACATGGTCGTGCGGTTCTACTTCCCCTTGGGTCCGGCTGTGCCGCGGCTCTTGTGCGTGCCGTTCTCGGTGCCGTGCGTGCTGTCGTACTTCTCGTACGCGTCGACGATACGGCCGACCAGCTTGTGCCGGACGACGTCGTGGGACGTCAGACGCGAGAAGTGGACGTCGTCGAGGCCCTCCAGGATGTCCTGGACCTGCCGCAGACCGGACTTCGTCCCGCTCGGGAGGTCCACCTGCGTCACGTCACCCGTGATCACGATCTTCGACTCGAAGCCGAGCCGGGTGAGGAACATCTTCATCTGCTCGGGGCTCGTGTTCTGAGCCTCGTCCAGGATGATGAAGGCGTCATTGAGGGTGTTGTGCGTCAGCAGGTGATCCTGTGTGACGTACAGCGAGTCCTCGGCTGCCACCTGGATGCAGACGGTCTCCTCGCGCCCCGCAGGCTCGATACTGTCGATGAAACGCATCGGGCGCCCGCCGCCCCCTGCCGCCCGGTACGTGTCACGCTTGCGCGTCAGCCGGAACGGTTCGATCTCCTCCGGAAGCCGGATGTCGACGATGTGGGCATCACGGTTGAACCGGACGTCACGGCCGTTGACCCTGCTGGGCCGCCTGCCCTCAGCCGCCCGTCGGCGGGTGTACGCGACACCGCCCAGCGACTGCACCAGCGAGATCACGTCGTCACGCAGCAGAATCGATGTGGTCGTGTACTGGATGCGGCAGGTGCGGTCCTGCTGCGTGACCGGACCACCGTCGGAGTCGAGCAGGCCCTGGAGGAGCGCCAACCGCACGTCGGCCGAGTTGTACAGGTAGTCGTCCGGCACGGACTTGCTGTGCGACCGCGTGCGCAGCAGGTCCAGCTCCCGCAGGACTCGCGTGACGGGGTTCTCGAGCGTGATCACGTCACCAGGCGACTTGATCCGGTTGAGGACGTAGTCGGGGCCGCTCTTGTGCCGCACCACGACACCGGGCAGCGCCGCGTCCAGCGCTTCGGCCAGCTCTCGGTCCTCCGTGGAGAAGGAGGGAGTCGTGGAACCCGTCAGGCATCCGTCGCCCAGCAGCAGGCCCAGCGCGTACGGGTCCATCGGCACGTCGCGCTCCGGGAAGCACACCGGAGCCGTGAGCATCGGCAGTTCGTACCTGCGGGCGTGCGCAGCCCGCAGGTCACCGATCATGTCCTGGGTCTCCAGGACCCGCCACGGTTTGTTCCGGCGCTTGTCGGAGGCGGTGCGGACCGTCCACAGGTGCTCGCCGCAGCACAGGGTCCAGGAGCCGTCCTGCGCGGTGACGCGGTAGACGTCCTTCTCGCCCTGCGGGTACACGCCGAGGACCGGGGTCGGCTCGCCGTTCGAACCGATGACGAGATCACCGACCCGGAGGTCACCGATGGGGCGCCAGCCGTCCGGTGTGAGGACGTTCGTGAAGACCGGTTGCGCCCTTCCACGCATGTACGCCAGCGGGGCGACCTCGATCGTGCCCGAGGCCATCAGCTTCGGGATCGAGTCCGGGTCCAGCATGTCGTGCAGCGCGTCGTACAGGGGGCGCAGGTACGGGTCGATCTTCTCGTAGAGCGTGCCTGGCAGGAAGCCGAGGCGTTCGCCGGCCTCGACCGCGGGGCGGGTGAGGATGATCCGGTTGACCTGTTTGGACTGCAGTGCCTGGACCGCCTTGGCCATGGCCAGGTAGGTCTTGCCGGTGCCGGCGGGGCCGATGCCGAAGACGACGGTGTGCTTGTCGATGGCGTCGACGTACCGCTTCTGGTTGAGCGTCTTGGGGCGGATGGTGCGACCGCGCGAGGACAGGATGTTCTGTGTGAGCACCTCGGCGGGGGTCTCCTCGCCGTCGCCCTCCCCGTTCTCGCTCGCCCTGAGCATGGCGATCGAGCGTTCCACTGCGTCCTCCGTCATCGGCTGTCCCGTGCGGAGCACGAGCATCATCTCGTCGAACAGGCGCTGCACGAGCGCGACTTCACCCGCGTCGCCGGTCGCGCTGACCTCGTTGCCCCGGACATGGATGTCGGCCGCCGGGAAGGCCTTCTCGATCACGCGGAGCAGCGCGTCCCCGGAGCCCAGCACGGTCACCATGGGGTGCGCGGCCGGAACGGTGAACTGCGCTCTCGCCTGCCCCTGTGCGGGGTCGTGCACTGTGGGTGTGTCAGTCATGGGCCGGCTCTGTAGGCCTTGCTCGTCCTCCTCGTACCGGGGCCGCTCGGCGTGGGCCGCCCTCGCTCTGCCAAGGGTACGTCGGTGCACCGACAACGCCGTAGGTCTTTTCCACACCCGGCGCACGCGTATCAGGCGGAGCCGCGGAAACCGATCGTGGGGACGGCCCTGCGCAGTGGCCACGGTCTGCTCACCTCGGGGATGAGGTCCTCCAGGAAGGCGTACCGGGTGAGGGCGGCGGGGGCCTGGTCGTCGACGGACTGGACGCGGCGCCACCAGGCGGCGATCTCGGACCAGCCGGGCGCCGAGAGGGAGCCGCCGAACTCCTGGACGGAGAGCGCGGCGGTCAGCCCGGCGAAGGCGAGCCGGTCGGCGAGGGGCCAGCCGGCGAGTGTGCCGGTGACGAAACCGGCGACGAAGACGTCACCGGCGCCGGTGGGGTCCAGTGCCTCCACGGCGATCGCCGGGACCACGGCGCTCTCGCCGGTGCGGCCGTCCACGGCGTACGCGCCCTCCGCGCCGAGGGTGACCACGGCGAGCGGTACGTGTTCGGTCAGCGCGTGGGCGGCGGCGCGGGGGCAGTCGGCGCCGGTGTAGCGCATGGCCTCCTCGGCGTTCGGCAGGAAGGCCTCGCAGTGCCGGAGGTCGGCGAGTCCGGCCAGGTCCCAGCGGCCGGTGTCGTCCCAGCCGACGTCGGCGAAGATGTGGGTGCCCGCGCGGGCCGCCTCGGCGATCCACGGTGCGCCGGTGCCGGGGACCAGCGAGGCGACGGCGGCACGCGCGCGCGGGGCGTGGTCGGGAGCGGGTTCCTCCGGGGGCGGCTCGTGCCCGTGGCTGACCATCGTCCGCTCGCCCTCGTAGGCCATCGACACGGTGACCGGCGAGTGCCAGCCGGGGACGGTGCGAGAGGGGCCGAGGTCGATGCCCTCGCCCTGCTCCAGGGCGTCCCAGCAGTACTCCCCGTAGTGGTCGTCGCCGAAGGCCGCGGCCAGGGACGTACGCAGTCCGAGGCGGGCGAGGGCGGTGGCCATGTTGGCGACGCCGCCGGGGCTGGACCCCATGCCGCGGGCCCAGGACTCGGTCCCGCGCACCGGGGCGGAGTCGAGGCCGGTGAAGACGATGTCGAGGAAGACGGTGCCCGTGAGGTAGACGTCGCACGGGGGGTCGTGCGGGGTGCGCCGCCCGGCGAGCGGGTCGACCTGGGTCTGGCGGTGCGGTCCCTCTCCGTCGGACGCGATCACGGTGGGCTCCCTGGCGTGGTGCGGATTCAGGCCAGTGTGCCACTCCCGTCGCCTCGGGCCCGGTCACGCCGGGGGTGCCACGGTCTGTGTCGGTCCCGGTCGGCGTGGGGACGCCGCGGTCCGTGTCGGGCCCGGTGGGCGCGGGGGTGCCGGGCAGCTCCGGGCCGGGCGCGGGTCCTTCGGTGCGTCGCCCGCGATCCCGGGGAGGCGGCCGGGCGTGTCCGGATGCGGACGCCGCGTCCGCCGCCCCGGCCGGGGTCTACCAGCGGGGGACGGCGGGGGTGACCCATCCCGGATCGGCGATCCGCATGGCGGCCGCGTCGTCGCGGTCGCGCAGCGTTCCGTCGTCGTCGAGCCAGCGCCGGTGCAGGAACTCCAGTCTGGCGCGGTCGAGTTCGACTCCGAGTCCCGGTGCGTCGGACACGGCGACCGAGCCGTTCTCGAAGGTGAGGCGCTCGGTGAGGACGTCCTCGGACTGCCAGGGGTAGTGGGAGTCGCATGCGTGGCGCAGGCCGGGGACGGTCGACGCGACGTGGGTCATGGCGGCGAGCGAGATGCCCAGGTGGGTGTTGGAGTGCATGGACACGTCGACGCCGAACGTGCGGCACATGGCGGCGAGTTCGCGGGTGCTGCGCAGGCCGCCCCAGTAGTGGTGGTCGCAGAGCACGACCTGGACGGCTCCCCGGGTGAACGCCTCCGGGATCTCCCCGAAGGTGGTCACGCACATGTTGGTGGCGAGCGGCACGTTCGTCCTCGCCGCGACCTCGGCCATGGCGGGCGTGCCGAGCGCCGGGTCCTCCAGGTACTCGAGCACGTCACCCAGTTCGTCCGCGACCCTCAGCGAAGTCGCCACCGACCAGGCGCCGTTGGGGTCGAGCCGCAGCGGATGCCCGGGAAAGGCCTCCGCGAGGGCGCGTACGGCGGCGATCTCCTGCTCGGGCGGGAAGACGCCGCCCTTGAGCTTGAAGGAGGTGAATCCGTGGCGCTCGGTGAACTTCCGCGCCTGCGCGACGACTCCGGCCGGGTCGAGGGCGGCGCCCCAGTCGTCCTGCTCCGCCGCGACGCCCGCGGGGTGCCCGCCCCACTTGTAGAAGAGGTACGCGCTGTACTCCACCGCGTCCCGCACCTTGCCGCCGAGCAGCGCGTGCACGGGCAGCCCGAGGGCCTTGCCGAGGGCGTCCAGACAGGCCACCTCGAAGCCGGAGACGACCGACAGCCGCAGTTTGTCGGCGGTCTGCACGCCGCGCAGCCCGCCGACGTCGACCTTGTCGTCCACCCGCTCCCGGTCGACGGCCACCGCGTCCGCAACCGTGAACAGGCCGTTGAGGTCGGAGACCTGCCGCCCCACCAGCCGCGCGGCGAAGGGCCGGGCGAGCTCCAGGTACTTGGTGTCGCCGTACGTCTCGCCGACACCGGTGACGCCGTCCGCGGTGACGACCTCCACGATCAGGCGGGGTGTGTACGGCTGGTGCACTCCCTGGGTGTTGAGCAGGGGCGGGTCGGCGACCAGGACCGGGGTCAGCCGGACCTCGGTGACGGTCAGGTCGCGCGTCACAGGGCGGCTCCCACGGGGGCGAGGGCGGACGCGAGCCGCAGCCCGGCGGCGAGCAGGGACTCCAGGTCGGCGAGGTCGGCGGGCGAGGGATCGGTGAGCGGGGCGCGCACGGGGCCGACGGGCTGCCCGCGCAGGCGGGCGGCGGCCTTCACGAGCGAGACGGCGTAGCCGGTCCGGCGGTCGCGCAGTTCGACGAAGGGGACGTAGAACTCGCGCAGCAGCCGGTCCATGACGGCGTCGTCACCGCGCCGGTGGGCGGCGAAGAAGAGGTCGGCGATCTCGGGGGCGAAGGCGTGCACGGCCGACGAGTACGCGGGTACGCCGACCGCGGCGTACGCGCGGGCCTGGATCTCCGCGGTGGCGGCGCCGTTGAAGAACAGGAAGCCCTCGGGTGCGGCGAGGGTCAGCCGCTGGAGCCGGTCGAGGTCGCTGTGCCCGTCCTTGAGCCCGACGACCCCGGGGATGCGGGCGATCCGGCGCAGCGAGGCGGGGGTGAAGGCGACCTGCCCGCGCTGGTAGGCGATCAGGGGCAGCGTGGTCCGTGCCGCCAACTGCTCCAGCTGGGCGACAAGTCCGTCCTGCGGGCCGGCCACGAGGTAGTGCGGCAGGACGAGCAGGGCGTCGGCGCCGGCGTCCTCGGCGAGGCGGGCGAACCGGGCGGCCTGCGCCCAGCCGTACCCGGCGCCGGCCACGACGGGCACCCGGCCCGCCGTCACCTCCACCGCGGCGGTGACGACCCGGCGGTACTCGTCCTCGTCCAGGGAGAAGAACTCCCCGGTGCCACAGGCCGGGAAGACGGCGCCGGGCCGGGTGGCGAGCCGGGTCTCGAGGTGGGCGCGGAAGCCGTCGAGGTCGAGGGAGCCGTCGTCGTGAAAGCTGGTGAGCGGGAACGACAGCACTCCGTGCGCCATTCCGCTCCGCAACCGCGCGACGACGTCGGCCTCCGTGTCCGTTGGCATGCCATCTCCATATGTAGACGCTATCCACGTATGAGGATGAGGCTAGAGAGCGGCTCCCGGCCCGTCAATGGCCGGGAGCCGCTCTCGCTCTACCGTTGCGGTACGCCATCACAGCCCGGCGGCACCGGAGCCCTCGGCGCCGGGACCACCAGGCACCGGGGCTACTCCGTGCCGGCGGCCGCCGGGCGGAACTCGTACGCCTCGACCTCGGCGAGGTACCGCGCCCGCCGCTCCTCGTCGTGTTCGAGGAAGGAGGCCAGGAACGAGTTGCGGGCCAGCTCGCGCAGCCGCTCGGGACCGAGGCCGAGCGCCTCGTGCACGGCGTGGAAGGTGTCGCCGACGTACCCGCCGAAGTAGGCGGGGTCGTCGGAGTTGACGGTGCACAGCAGCCCGGCGTCCATCATCGCGGGCAGCGGGTGGTCCTCCAGGACGTCCACGGCCCGCAGCCGTACGTTGGACAGCGGGCACAGCGTCAGCGGTACCCGCTCCCGCACGAGCCGTTCGACCAGCTCGGCGTCCTCCATGCAGCGCAGCCCGTGGTCGATGCGCTCGACACCGAGCACGTCGAGCGCCTCGGTGATGTAGGCGGGCGGCCCCTCCTCGCCCGCGTGCGCGACGCGTCGCAGTCCGAGCGCGGCGGCGGCCTCGTACACCTCGCGGAACTTGGCCGGCGGGTGGCCGACCTCGGCGGAGTCGAGGCCGATGCCGACGATCCGGTCGAGGTGGGGGCGCGCGGCCTCCAGGGTCCGCAGCGCCGACTCGGCGGACTCGTCCCGCAGGAAGCACATGATCAGCTGGGTGGAGACGCCGTGCGTCTCCTCGCTGCGGCCGAGCGCGTGGGTGAGGCCGTTCACGACGGTGCCCATGTCCACCCCGCGCGCGAGGTGGGCCTGCGGGTCGAAGAAGATCTCCGCGTGCCGTACGCCCTGCGCGGCGGCGCGCGCGAGATACGCGTCGGCGAGGTCGGTGAAGTCCTGTTCCGTCCGCAGGACGGCCATGAGCTCGTAGTACAGGTTCAGGAACGTCTGGAGGTCGTCGAAGAGGTACGCCCGGCGGAGCTCTTCGGTGTCGGCGTAGGGCAGCGTGATGCCGTTGCGTGCGGCGAGCGCGAAGGCGAGCTCCGGTTCGAGGGTGCCTTCGATGTGCAGGTGCAGTTCGGCTTTGGGGAGGGGCATCGAAGCATCGTACGGTCGCTCCCCCGACGTCCCGAAACCGAAACCGGCGCGCCACCAGCGCATTCACCCGACGCATGCAACGCGGGCACTCACCCCGGGCGCTCATCCGCGCGTTCACCCGCGCTTGGGCACCGGCACCCTCATGAGATCGTGCGCCACCGTCAGCTCCCCCTCGAACCCGGCGGCCCGGGCCTGCCGCTCGAACTCCTCGGGTTCGGAGTACCGCTGGCTGAAGTGGGTGAGCACGAGATGCCGCACACCCGCGTCCGCCGCGACCCGCCCGGCCTGACCGGCGGTCAGATGACCGTGGTCGGTGGCCAGTCGTACGTCCTCGTCGAGGAACGTGGACTCGATGACGAGCATGTCGCAGCCCGCGGCGAGCGCGTGCACGCCGTCGCAGAGGCGGGTGTCCATGACGAAGGCGAACCGCTGCCCGCGCCGCACCTCGCTGACCTCGTCGAGGGTGACCCCGCCGACCGAACCCTCCCGCTGGAGGCGTCCGACGTCGGGCCCCGTGATCCCGTGTGCGGCGAGCCGCTCCGGCAGCATGCGCCGGCCGTCCGGTTCGACCAGCCGGTAGCCGAAGCTCTCCACGGGGTGGGAGAGCCGCCGGGTCTCCAGGGTGTAGGAGGCGGTGGTGGCGAGCACCCCGTCGGCGTCGACGGGGGCCTCGGTGAGGGCGACGGTCTCGCGGTACGCGGTGGCGTACCGGAGCCGGTCGAAGAACCGCTGTCCGGAGCACGGGTAGTGCGCGGTGATCTCGTGCGGCACCCGGTCGAGGTTGATGCGCTGGATCACGCCGGCGAGGCCGAGGGAGTGGTCGCCGTGGAAGTGCGTGACGCAGAGCCGGTTCAGGTCGTGCGCGGCGACCCCGGCGCGGAGCAGCTGCCGCTGGGTTCCCTCGCCGGGGTCGAAGAGCAGGCCCTCGCCGTCCCAGCGCAGCAGATAGCCGTTGTGGTTGCGGTGCCGGGTAGGGACCTGGCTGGCGGTACCGAGGACCACCAGTTCACGTACGGACAAAGCGGGGTGCCGTCCTTACCCGGGAGGCCACGTCAGGCCGCGTCCGCCCAGGATGTGGGCGTGCGTGTGGAAGACGGTCTGTCCGGCGCCGCTGCCGGTGTTGAACACGATCCGGTAGCTGTCCAGCTTCTCCTCGGCGGCGATCTCCCCGGCCTCGCGCAGCACGTCGGCCGCGAGCGCCGGTTCGGCGGCGGCGAGTGCGGCCGCGTCGGCGTGGTGGGCCTTGGGGATCACCAGTATGTGGGTGGGGGCCTGCGGGTTGATGTCCCGGAAGGCGAGGGTGGTGTCGGTCTCCCGCACCACGGTCGCCGGGATCTGCCCCGCGACGATCTTGCAGAACAGGCAGTCGTCCTGCGGCTGTCCCGACATGCGTGTGCCTCCTCGCGCCCGCTGATCAGTGTCGACGGCATCGTAGCGGCCCGCCGGTCCCGCGGCCCGTGCGGAGCGGTCCTCGCCGGCGGGCCACCGCCGGGCGAGGACCGCGGCGGGTCACAACTCGGGCAGCGCGGGCGCGGACTTGGCCGGGTTCTCGGCGAGCGCCGCCAGCGCGATGCGGATCGCCTCGTCCAGCTGGACGTCACGTCCGGCCGCGTGGTCCTGGGGCCGCTGGACGACCTCGACGTCCGGATCGACGCCGTGGTTCTCGACGCCCCACCCGTAACCCTCCAGCCAGATCGCGTACTTGGGCTGGGTGACCAGGGTGCCGTCGACGAGCCGGTAGCGGCTGTCGATGCCGACCACGCCGCCCCAGGTCCGCGTGCCGACCACGGGGCCGATGCCGAGCGCCTTGACCGCCGCGTTGACGATGTCGCCGTCCGAGCCGGAGAACTCGTTGGCGACCACCACGACGGGGCCGCGCGGCGCGTCCTCGGGGTAGCTGGAGGGGCGCAGCCCGCGGGGCACGTCCCAGCCGACGATGCGGCGGGCGAGCTTCTCGACGACCAGCTGGGAGGTGTGTCCGCCGCGGTTCTCGCGGACGTCGACGACGAGTCCCTCGCGGGCCACCTCGACGCGCAGGTCGCGGTGGATCTGGGCCCAGCCGGGCGCCTGCATGTCCGGCACGTGCAGATAGCCGAGGCGTCCGCCGGACTTCTCGTGGACGTGGGCGCGGCGGTCGGCGACCCAGGCGTGGTAGCGCAGCGGCTCCTCGTCGTCGAGGGGGACGACCACCGCGTGCCGCGGGTCGCCGCCGCCGGACGGGGAGACGGTCAGCTCGACCGGTTTGTTCGCCGTCCCGACGAGGAGCGGTCCGGGGCCGGCCACCGGGTCGACCGGCCGGCCGCCGACCGCGACGACGGCGTCCCCCGCGCGGACGGCGACTCCGGGAGCGGCGAGCGGCGCCTGCGCGCGCGGGTCGGAGGTCTCCGAGGGCAGGATCCGGTCGATGCGCCAAGTGCCGTCGTCGTGGCGGGAGATGTCCGCTCCGAGCAGTCCCTGGGCGGGTGACCCGCCGTTCCGGCCGCGGGGAGTGACGTAGGCGTGCGAGGTGCCGAGTTCCCCCTGTACCTCCCAGAGGAGGTCGACCAGGTCGTCGTGGGTGGCGACGCGCTCCAGGACCGGCCGGTACCGGGCGAGGATCCCGTCCCAGTCGACGCCGCCGAGGTCGGGACGCCAGAAGTTGTCCCGCATGAGGCGGCCGGTCTCCTCGTACATCTGCCGCCACTCGGCGGCCGGGTCGACGCTCTGGTGGACCCGGGAGAGGTCGACGGTGATGTTGCTGTCGCTGTCGTCGTCGTGCGAGGCGCGGCGGTCGCTCGGTACGACCTTGAGCTTGCCGTCGGTCCACAGCAGGACCCGCTTGCCGTCGCCGCTGACCGTGAAGTGGTCGGCGTCCGCGGCGAGATGCTCGACGCGCTGCTGGAGGAGGTCGTACCGCTCCAGGTCGCTGCCGGGGTCCGGGTGGCCGGGGGTGGCGCGGGAGGCACCGAGCACTCCGCGCACCGGGTGGCGCAGCCACAGCAGGCCGTCCTTGGCGGCCCGCAGCCCGGAGTAGCGGGCGGCCTCTACGGGGAACGGCACGATGCGGTCGCCGAGTCCTTCGAGGTCGATCCGGGTGGCCGGGGCGCCTTCGCTGTCGGGTGTCTCGTCCTTGCCGGGGGCCTCGAAGGGGCGGCCGTGGCGCTGCGGGCCGAAGGGCGAGGGGGTGGTCGCGGCCAGCGTGATGAGGTGGGGCCGGGCGCCGCCGACGAAGGCGAGGTCGAAGACGTGCTCGTCGTAGACGGGGTCGAAGGACCGCGCCGACAGAAAGGCGAGGTGCCTGCCGTCGAGGGTGAACGCGGGCGCGTAGTCCCGGAAGCGCAGCGGGGTCGCCTCGGTCACCGACAGGTCGGCGGTGTTGGCGAGCTTGAGCTGGCGCAGCGGGCGCGGGCCGGGGTGCGACCAGGCGAGCCAGGCGGAGTCGGGCGAGAAGACGAGCCCGGAGGCCTCGCCGTCCTCGCCGCGGTCGACCTCCCTGACCTCTCCCGTCTCCCGCTCGACGAGCAGGACGCGCCCGTCGTGGGCGGCGACGGCGGCGCGGCTGCCGTCGGGTGCCATGGCGAGCCCGAGGACCCGGCCCAGCCGGCCGGCGGCGAGGCGGCGCGGGGCGGCGCCGGGCGCGGCCCCGGTGGCGGGCGCGAACTCGAGGGCGTCGTCGCCCTCGGCGTCCGTCACCCACACCACGTACTCCTCGCCGTCGGCGCGGAAGGTGCGCGGCAGCCGGGCACGTACGCCGGGTTCGGCGGCGAGCGCGCGGGCGGGACCGGCGCGGTGGGTGATCCAGTGGACGGCGCCGCGCACGGAGATCGCGCTGCCGCGTCCGGTGTGGTCGGGCGCGCCCGCGCCGAACCAGCGGGCCGCGTCGACGGGGTGCGGCTGGAGGTCGACGCGCCGGCCGCCGGTCCGGACGTCGAGCCTGCGCGCTCCGGCGCCGTCGAGGTCGTCGAGGAGCCACAGTTCACCGGCGGACGCGTAGACGATCCGGGTGCCGTCGGTGGCGGCGTGCCGGGCGTAGAAGCCGTCGACACCGGTGTGCCGGCGCAGGTCGGAGCCGTCGGCGAGCGAGGAGTACACGGCTCCGACGCCTTCGTGGTCGGACAGGAACGCGACGCGCTCCCCCACCCACATCGGGTATTCGACGTTGCCGTCGAGGTCCTCGTGCAGCCGGACGAACTCGCCGTCGCCGTCGCGGTCGATCCACAGCTTGCCCGCCGTGCCGCCGCGGTAGCGCTTCCACCAGGCGGCCTCGCGGCCCATGGGGGCGGACAGCAGGACGGTGCCGGGTCCCCCGCGGGCGACGTCGCCGACGGGCCCGTACGGGAGGGTGGCGGCGGGTCCGCCGTCGAGCGGGACGGCGCGGGCCCAGCTGCGCCGCAGGGAGGCCTGTCCCGCCGTGCTGAGGGCGAGGACGTGTCCTTCCGGGGTCCAGCCGCGGACCTGGGTCCGGTCGCTGCCCCAGTGGGTGAGCCGCTTGGCGGGCCCGCCGTCCAGGGGGGCCGCGTGCACCTCGGGGGCTCCGTCCCGGGTGGAGGTCCAGGCGACGGTGATGCCGTCCGGGGAGATGCGCGGATGGTTCACCGGGACGTTGTCGGCGCTGACCCGCCAGGCGCGGCCCCCGGTGTCGAGCGGGGCGGCCCAGACGTCGTCCTCGGCGGTGAAGACGACGTGGTCGCCGTGCAGATGGGGGAACCGGAGGTACGCGGGGGGTTCGGACTGTGTCACCCGGTCACCCTATGCAGCGTCCGGCCGCCCCGGCAGGGGTTTGGATCACTTGCCGTTCCGCGCACGTGCGGCTCACTTGCCCTGGACGGGACGGCAGGAGGGGTAGTTCTCGCACCAGATGGTCTGGGTCTCGGTGACGGTCACGGTGGATCCGGGCCGCTGGGGGTCGTACGAGACGGGCGGGGTGCCGGCGGCGTCGCAGTTGCCCAGCACACTGACACGGAAGCGCTGTTTGCCGCCGACCTTGGCGGTCAGGTCGCCCCGTACGCACTTGCCGTCGATCTCGCGGGTGACCTTGCCCGTGATGGTGATGTCCTGCCCGCTGCGGGTCTCCCCCTGGCAGTCGACGTCGGCCACGGTGCGCACGGTCGGCGAGGGCGACTTCCCGGGCGTGAAGGCCTTGTTGCCGTCGCCGTAGTTGCCGGTGCAGCTCAGCCACTGCACGTCGACGCCCCGGCGCTCCAGTTCCCTGGTGCCTGCCTGGTCGGTCGTGTACGCGGCCGACGCGGCGCTCAGCCCGCCACCCGGTTCGCAGGCGGCCGCCCCGAACACCGCGACCACGCCCAACCCGACCGCGCCGAACATCCGCCTGCCGGCCGCCCCTTGCCTGGAAAGCCTCATAACGCCCATGCACGGCAGCGTGCCACCGTCCCGGGCCCGGCGGTAGACCGCATGCGGCCAGTTGCCGTGTCAGCCGTACGGCAGGAGCCGCTGTGGAACCGGTGCGGAACCGGCGCGGTCAGGACCAGCGGCCGGTGCGGCCCAGCAGCAGAGCGGTCGCCGCGGTCCCGGCGGTGGAGGTGCGCAGCACGCTGCGCCCCAGCCGGTACGCCTTGGCGCCCGACTCGGAGAACAGCGTCAACTCCTCGGGGGAGACGCCGCCTTCGGGGCCGACGACCAGCACGATCTCGCCGGAGGCGGGGAGTTCGGCGGTCGCCAGCGGCTCGCTGCCGTACGCGCGGTCCTCGTGCAGCACCGCCGCGAGTTCCGCCGTGGCGAGAAGCGCGCCGACCTGCTTGGTCGTCATGACGTCCGTGACCTCCGGGAAACGCACGCGGCGGGACTGCTTGCCGGCCTCCCGGGCGGTGGCCCGCCACTTGGCGAGCGCCTTCAGCCCCCGGTCGCCCTTCCACTGCGTGATGCAGCGGGAGGCGGCCCACGGGACGACGCGGTCCACGCCCGTCTCGGTCATGGTCTCGACGGCCAGCTCACCGCGGTCGCCCTTGGGAAGGGCCTGCACGACGGTGATGCGGGGGGACTCCTCGGGCTCCTCGGCGACCGCGCCCAGGTGGACGATCAGCCGGTCCTTGCCCTCGGTGTCCGTCACGACGCACTGCGCCCAGCGGCCCGCCCCGTCGGTGAGGACGACGTCCTCACCGGCCCGCAGCCGCTTCACGGAGACCGCGTGCCGTCCTTCGGGACCGTCGAGCACATAGCGTCCGCCGGGGCCGGCGGCGAGGTCCTCGGCCACGAACACCGGCGCGGTCATCGGTCCGTGCCCCCGGGGAGCGACGACAACGCTGTCTTCGCGGCGTCGAGTTCGGCGGCCAGCACCTCCACCAGCTGCGCGGCGGGCAGTTCGCGTGCCATGCGGTGGCCCTGGCCCGCCCACAGCGCCATGCCCTGGGGGTCGCCCGCCTTGGCCGCCGCCTTGCGCAGCGGGGAGGTGAGGTGGTGGACCTCGGGGTAGGCGGCGGGGGCGTACGGGCCGTGCTCACGCATGAAGCGGTTGACCAGACCGCGGGCCGGCCGCCCGGAGAACGCCCGCGTCAGCTCGGTACGGACGAACAGGGGGTTGGTCAGCGCCTGCTTGTGCACGGGCGCGGCACCGGACTCCGGGGTGGCGACGAACGCCGTGCCGAGCTGGGCCGCGCTCGCGCCCTCGGCGAGCACCGCGGCGATCTGCGCGCCGCGCATGATGCCGCCGGCCGCCACGATCGGCAGACTGACGCTCTCCCGGACCTGGGCCACCAGCGAGAGCAGTCCGATGCCGGCGCCGTCCGCCTCCGGGGTGTCCCGGTGGGTGCCCTGGTGGCCGCCCGCCTCGACGCCCTGCACGATCACGACGTCCGCGCCCGCCCGCTGCACGGCCTGGGCCTCCTCGGCCGTGGTCGCCGTGACCATGGTCACGGTGCCGACGCGGGCGAAGGAGGCGAGCACCTCGGGCGTGGGGCAGCCGAAGTGGAAGGAGACCACCGGCACGGGATTGTCGAGGAGGACGGCGAGCTTGATGTCGTAACCGTCGTCGCGGCCGCTGTCGGGGTCGCCGAGCTCGGTGTCGTACCAGCCGGCCTCACCGGCGAGCTGGTGGGCGTAGACGTCGACGGCGGCCGGGTCCGCGTGCTCCTGCTGCGGCATGAAGAGGTTCACGCCGAAGGGGCGGCCGGTGAGGCCGCGCAGCTGCTTGATCTCCTGGTACATGCCGTCGGCCGTCTTGTATCCGGCGGCGAGGAAGCCCAGCCCGCCGGCCTCGGACACGGCGGCGGCCAGCTGCGGTACGGAGACGCCGCCCGCCATGGGGGCCTGCACGATCGGACACCGAAGGAGATCGGTCAGCGCGGAGGACATGACGGCATGGTGTCACGTCCCCCGGACAAGTCCGAATCCGGCGGCCACCCGGCACAGGCCACCGGAATGTGTCTCTCCGGGGGCTTCACACCCACCGGGGCGCCGACAGGGGCCGGACGCGTGGGGCCAGGACCCGACGGGCCGTGCGGGCAGGCCCCGAGGGCCTGCCCGGAGCGCCGTCAGCGGCCGTTGAACGCGTCCTTCAGCCGCGAGAACAGTCCCTGCTGGCCCGGCTGGAACTGCCCCGTGGGCCGCTCCTCACCGCGCAGCTTCGCCAGTTCCCGCAGCAGGCGCTCCTGCTCCGCGTCCAGCTTGGACGGGGTCATGACCTCGACGTGGACGATCAGGTCGCCCCGGCCGCCGCCGCGCAGATGCGTGACACCGCGGGCGTGCAGCGGGATCGACTGTCCGGACTGGGTGCCCGGGCGGATGTCGACCTCCTCCAGGCCGTCCAGGGTCTCCAGCGGCACCTTCGTGCCGAGGGACGCCGCCGTCATCGGGAGGGTCACCGTGCAGTGCAGGTCGTCGCCGCGGCGCTGGAACTGCGCGTGCGGCAGCTCGTGGATCTCCACGTACAGGTCACCGGCGGGGCCGCCGCCGGGGCCGACCTCGCCCTCGCCCGCGAGCTGGATCCGCGTGCCGTTGTCGACACCGGCCGGGATCTTCACGGTCAGGGTCCGGCGCGAGCGCACCCGCCCGTCGCCCGCGCACTCCGGGCACGGCGTCGGCACCACCGTGCCGAAGCCCTGGCACTGGGGACAGGGGCGGGACGTCATGACCTGGCCCAGGAAGGACCGCGTGACCTGGGACACCTCGCCGCGACCGCGGCACATGTCACAGGTCTGCGCGGAGGTCCCGGGGGCCGCGCCCTCGCCGCTGCACGTGGTGCACACCACGGCCGTGTCGACCTGGATGTCCTTGGTCGTGCCGAAGGCCGCCTCGTCGAGGTCGATCTCCAGCCGGATCATGGCGTCCTGGCCCCGGCGCGTACGCGACCGCGGGCCGCGCTGCGACGCCGTGCCGAAGAACGCGTCCATGATGTCCGAGAAGTTCCCGAAGCCGCCGGCGCCGAAGCCGCCCGCGCCCGCGCCGCCGCTCTGCGAGAGCGGGTCGCCGCCGAGGTCGTAGACCTGCTTCTTCTGCGGGTCCGACAACACCTCGTAGGCGGCGTTGATCTCCTTGAAGCGCTCCTGCGTCTTCGGATCGGGATTGACGTCCGGATGCAGCTCGCGGGCGAGCCTCCGGAACGCCTTCTTGATCTCGTCCTGGGAAGCGTCGCGGCGCACGCCGAGTACGGCGTAGTAGTCCGTGGCCACCTACGACTCCGCCAGGATCTGTCCGACGTACCGTGCCACTGCGCGTACCGCTCCCATCGTTCCCGGGTAATCCATGCGGGTCGGTCCGACCACGCCGAGTTTTGCGACTGCCTCGCCGCCCGAACCGTAGCCGACCGAGACCACGGACGTGGAGTTGAGTCCCTCGTGGACGTTCTCGCGACCGATCCGTACGGTCATGCCCGAATCCGTCGACTCCCCCAGCAGCTTGAGAAGCACGACCTGCTCCTCGAGTGCTTCGAGGACCGGCCGGATCGTGAGGGGGAAATCATGTCCGAAGCGGGTGAGATTGGCGGTGCCGCCGATCATCAGCCGCTCCTCGTTCTCCTCGACGAGCGCCTCCAGCAGCGTGGAGAGCACCGTCGAGACCGTACCGCGGTCCTCGGTCTCGAAGGCCTCCGGCAGATCCTGCACCAACTGCGGGACATCCGCGAAACGGCGGCCCGCGACCCGGCTGTTGAGCCGGGCCCGCAGATCCGCCAGGGACGTCTCACCGAAGGGCGCCGGGCAGTCGATCATGCGCTGCTCGACCCGGCCGGTGTCCGTGATGAGCACCAGCATCACGCGGGCCGGGGCCAGCGAGAGCAGCTCCACGTGCCGCACCGTCGAGCGCGTGAGCGAGGGGTACTGGACGACGGCGACCTGCCGGGTGAGCTGCGCGAGCAGCCGCACCGTGCGCCCCACGACGTCGTCGAGGTCGACGGCGCCGTCGAGGAAGTTCTGGATGGCGCGGCGCTCGGGCGCGGTCATCGGCTTGACGCCGGCGAGCTTGTCGACGAAGAGGCGGTAGCCCTTGTCGGTGGGGATGCGCCCGGCGCTGGTGTGCGGCTGGGCGATGTACCCCTCGTCCTCCAGGGCGGCCATGTCGTTGCGGACGGTGGCCGGGGAGACCCCCAGTTGGTGGCGCTCGGTCAGCGCCTTGGAGCCGACCGGCTCCTCCGTCCCGACGTAGTCCTGGACGATGGCGCGCAGCACCTCGAGCCTGCGTTCACTGAGCATCGCGCACACCTCCAGATGTCGGCACCGTGGTCGTCGCGGCGTTCTCCCCTGGCACTCAGCGCGTGCGAGTGCCAGCGTTCCCCGGCTCAGTGTACGGCGGGGAGGTACGACCCCGGCAAGGGCGGGCCCGTGACGCCCTCGCCGCGGGGTGGGACGTGTCCCGCCATGTCGCGCCGTCGTACCCCGTTGCCGCTAGCGTCGCCGTGTGAAGGTGACTTGGGAAGAGGCGGGGTGGGAGCGGCTCGCCCCGCGGGTCGGACGGTGCCGCCTGCCGGGCTGGGACTGCACCACGGGGCTCGTGGTCGGCGAGGGCGCCGCGCTCCTGATCGACGCGGGGTCGAGCCTGGCGGAGGGCGCGCGGCTGCGGGCCGAGGCCGGGCGGCTCCTCGGCAGCGGGCTGCGTGTGACACACCTCGCACTCACCCATCCCCACTTCGACCACGTCTTCGGCGCCGCCGCCTTCTCCGGGGTGGAGGTGTTCGGCGCGGTGGGCCTGGACACGGTCCTCGACCACGGGCGCGAGGAACTGCGCGCGGACGCCGTGCGCAACGGTCTGGACCCGCGTGGCGCGGCCGAGGCGGCGGATCTGCTCGTCCGCCCCCGGCACCTCGTGTCCGGCGAGTGGACCCTCGGGCTGGGCGGCGGGGCGCAGGTCCTGCTGGCGAACGTGGGTCCCGGCCACACCGGGCACGACCTGGCGGTGCTCGTACCGGGAGCGGGCGGTCCGGAGGTCGTCTTCTGCGGCGACCTGGTGGAGGAGTCGGGTGAGCCCCAGGCCGGCCCGGACGCCGTTCCGTCCCACTGGCCGGCGGCCCTGGACCGGCTGCTGGACCTCGGGGGCGAGGACGCCGTGTACGTGCCGGGGCACGGGGCCGCGGTCGACGCGGCGTTCGTCCGGGCCCAGCGGGACGCGCTGGCCGCCCGCTTCGGCGTGTCGTAGGCGCGGTCGGGGGCTCCGGCGCTCGACTTCTCCTATCGTCATCCGAATGCGCCAGTACTCTCCGGACCTGACCCCGCCGTGGAAGAAGCCCAAGCCCGTGCCCGAGGTCCCGGCCGATCCCGGTCTGGTGGTGGAGGAGCCCGGCACCGGTTTCTGCGGTGCCGTGATCCGCTGCGAGGCGGGCACGGTGACGCTGGAGGACCGCTTCGGCAAGCACCGGGTGTTCCCGCTGGAGCCGCGGGGCTTCCTGCTGGAGGGCAGGGCGGTCACCCTGGTCCGTCCGGCCGCCGGACCGGCCCGCCCCAGCCGCACCGCCTCCGGTTCGGTCGCCGTGCCCGGCGCCCGCGCCCGCGTGGCCCGGGCCGGCCGCATCTACGTCGAGGGCCGGCACGACGCCGAGCTCGTGGAGCGGGTGTGGGGCGACGACCTGCGCATCGAGGGCGTCGTCGTCGAGTACCTGGAGGGCGTCGACGACCTGCCGTCCGTCGTCGAGGAGTTCGGTCCCGGACCGGACGCCCGGCTCGGCGTCCTCGTCGACCACCTGGTCCCCGGCTCGAAGGAGTTCCGGATCGCCGAGGCGGTCACCAGCGAGCACGCGCTCGTGGTCGGCCATCCGTACATCGACATCTGGGAGGCCGTGAAGCCGCCCTCGGTCGGCATCCCCGCGTGGCCCCGGGTCCCGCGCGGCCAGGACTGGAAGACCGGCGTCTGCCGCGCCCTGGGCTGGCCGGAGAACACCGGCGCGGCCTGGCAGCACATCCTGTCCCGCGTCCGCTCCTACAAGGACCTGGAGCCGGAACTCCTGGGCCGCGTGGAAGAACTCATCGACTTCGTCACGGCCCCGGAGTAGCCCGCGCCGGCGGCGGAGCCCGCAGACCGGAGTTCGCGGCCCGTCCGTCGCTTGAGGACGAGCGCGAAGCGCGATGGCGCAGGCCGGGAGCGAGGCCGGGATTTCCAGCCCGTCCGGCACTTGAGGACGAGCGCGCAGCGCGATGGCGCAGGCCGGGAGCGAGGCCGGGATTTCCAGCCCGTCCGGCGCTTGAGGACGAGCGCGCAGCGCGACACCCCGGGCCCGGAGGCGGAGCCCGCAGGCCGGGAGCGAGGCTGGATTTTCAGCCCGTCCGGCGTTTGAGGACGAGCGCGCAGCGCGATGGCGTAGGCCGGGAGGGAGGCGGGAGTTTTCAGCCCGTCCGGCGCTTGAGGACGAGCGCGCAGCGCGACACCCCGGGCCCGGAGGCGGAGCCCGCAGGCCGCGAGCGAGGCCGGGATTTCCAGCCCGTCCGGCGTTTGAGGACGAGGCCGTCAGGCCGATACGGGGGTCCGGGGGCAGCGCCCCCGGGGTCAGTCCACCAGGTCGCGGACCACCGCGTCCGCGAGCAACCGCCCCCGCAGGGTGAGCACGGCCCGCCCGGCCCCGTACGGCCCGCTCTCGAGCAGCCCACCCGCCAGCGCACGCCGAGCCGCGGCCAGCCCGTCCGGCCGCAGCAGCTCCAGCGGACAGCCCTCCCGCAGCCGCAGCTCCAACAGGATCCGCTCGACCCGGCGGTCCTCCGCGGAGAGCAGCTCACGCCCCGCCCCGGGCGACCTCCCCGCGGCCAGCGCCCCGGCGTACGCGCCGGGATGCTTCACGTTCCACCAGCGCACCCCACCCACATGGCTGTGGGCCCCGGGCCCCGCGCCCCACCAGTCGGCGCCGCGCCAGTACAGCTCGTTGTGCAGGCAGCGCCCCGCGTCGGAGGTAGCCCAGTTCGAGACCTCGTACCAGTCGAAACCGGCCGCCGACAGCACCTCGTCGGCGATGAGGTACCGGTCCGCGTGGACGTCGTCGTCGGTCATCGGGACCTCGCCGCGACGGATGCGGCGGGCCAGCTGGGTGCCCTCCTCGACGATCAGCGCGTACGCCGAGACGTGGTCGGGTCCCGCACCGAGGGCCGCGTCGAGCGAGGCCCGCCAGTCCTCGTCGGTCTCCCCGGGGGTGCCGTAGATCAGGTCGAGGTTCACGTGGTCGAAGCCCGCCGCGCGCGCCTCGGCGACGCAGGCCTCGGGCCGGCCGGGCGTGTGCGTGCGGTCGAGCACCTTCAGGACGTGCTGCCGGGCGCTCTGCATGCCGAAGGAGATCCGGTTGAAGCCGCCGTCGCGCAGGGTGGCGAGGTAGGCGGGGTCGACCGATTCCGGGTTCGCCTCCGTGGTGATCTCCGCGTCGTCCGCGAGCCCGAACTCGTCGCGGATCGCGCCCAGCATCCGTACGAGATCGTCGGCGGCCAGCAGCGTGGGCGTCCCGCCGCCGACGAAGACCGTGCGGACGGGGCGCGGGTCGTCGCCGAGCACCTTGCGCGCGAGCTGGACCTCGTCGGTCAGCGTCGACGCGTAGTTGTCGCGGGAGGCGAGCACGCCTCCGCTGCCCCGCAGCTCGGTGGCCGTGTAGGTGTTGAAGTCGCAGTAGCCGCAGCGGGTCGCGCAGTACGGGACGTGGAGGTAGAAACCGAGAGCGCGCTCGGCGGCCCCGGCGAGGGCGTGCGCGGGCAGCGCCCCGTCGTCGGGGACGGGCTCACCGTCGGGGAGTGCGGAAGGCATGCCCTCCATTGTCCAGCACGCCGGCCGCGCCCCGTCCGCGTGCGCGGGCCCGGACGTCGCCGGACCCGCCGCACCCGGTGCTACGCCTCGCGCGAGCCCGCGTACATCTCGTCGATGAGGTGCTTGTACTCCCGCTCGACGACCGGACGCTTCAGCTTCAGGCTCGGGGTGATCTCCCCGTGCTCGACGTCCAGGTCGCGCGGCAGCAGCCGGAACTTCTTGATGGTCTGCCAGCGCTGGAGACCGTCGTTGAGCTCCTTCACGTAGCCCTCGACCATCGCGACCGTCACCGGGGCCGCGACGACCTCGGCGTACGACTTGCCCGCCAGCCCGTTGTCCTTCGCCCAGTCCAGGATCGACGGCTCGTCGAGGGCGATGAGCGCGGTGCAGAAGTTCCGGTCGGCTCCGTGCACGAGGATGTTGGAGACGTACGGGCACACGGCCTTGAACTGGCCCTCGACCTCGGCCGGCGCGATGTACTTGCCGCCGGACGTCTTGATGAGGTCCTTCTTGCGGTCGGTGATCCGCAGGTACCCGTCCGGGGACAGCTCGCCGATGTCGCCGGTGTGGAACCAGCCGTCGGACTCCAGCACCTCGGCGGTCTTCTCGGGCAGCCGGTGGTAGCCCTCCATGATGCCGGGGCCGCGCAGCAGGATCTCGCCGTCGTCCGCGATGCGCACCTCGGTGCCGGGCAGCGGCTTGCCGACGGTGCCGGTGCGGTAGGCCTCACCGGGGTTCACGAAGGAGGCGGCGGAGGACTCGGTGAGGCCGTAGCCCTCCAGGATGTGGATGCCGGCGCCGGCGAAGAAGTAGCCGATCTCCGGGGCGAGCGCGGCGCTGCCGGAGACGCAGGCGCGCAGGTTGCCGCCGAAGGCCTCGCGGATCTTGGCGAAGACGAGCCTGTCGGCGACCTTGTGCCTGGCGCCGAGAGCGAACGGGACGGAGGCGACACCGGTGCGCCGGAAGTTGTCCTGGCTGACCTTCGCGTACTCGCGGGCGACCTCGGCCGCCCACTGGAAGATCTTGTACTTGGCGCCGCCGCCGGCCCGCGCCTTGGCAGCGACCCCGTTGTAGACCTTCTCGAAGATGCGCGGCACGGCCGCCATGTACGTCGGGCGTACCACCGGCAGATTCTCGATGATCTTGTCCACCCGGCCGTCGACGGCGGTGACGTGACCGGCCTCGATCTGGCCCGAGGTGAGCACCTTGCCGAAGACGTGCGCGAGCGGCAGCCACAGGTACTGCACGTCTCCGCTGCTGATCAGCCCGGTGGCGACGGTCGCCTTGGCCATGTAGGCCCAGTTGTCGTGCGGCAGCCGGACGCCCTTGGGCCGGCCGGTGGTACCCGAGGTGTAGATCAGCGTGGCGAGCTGATCGGAGGTGATCGCACCGACCTTCTTCGTGATCAGGTCGGGGTTCTTCTCCAGGTACGCCGCGCCGCGCGCCTCCAGCTCGGCCAGCGACAGCACCCAGTCGCCCTCGTCCTCGGGGATGTCCACACCGGTGGGGTCGATCACCACGACATGGGCCAGCTCGGGCAGCTCGGCCCGCTTGGCGCGCGCCTTGGCGACCTGCGCGGCGTCCTCCGCGATCAGGACCCTGCTCTCCGAGTCGGAGAGGATGAACGCGGACTCCTCCGCGTTCGTCTGCGGATACACGGTCGTCGTGGCCGCGCCCGCGCACATGATGCCGAGGTCGGCGAGGATCCACTCGACCCGGGTCGAGGAGGCGAGCGCGACGCGCTGCTCCGGCTGAACCCCCAGCTCGATCAGGCCGGCCGCGATGGCGTAGACCCGCTCGGCCGCCTGCGCCCAGCTCAGCGACTTCCACTCGTCCGGGCCCCCGCCGGCGGCCGCGGGCACGGGGTAGCGGTAGGCCTCGGCGTCGGGCGTGGCCGCCACGCGCTCCAGGAAGACGGCCGCCACGGAGGGCGGACGGTTCTCGATCAGGGTCTGTGTGTCGCTCACGACATCCTCCGGGGCCCGCGACAGTGCGTGCGACTGGCTCGGTCGACTGCTGTGCGGCTGGCTGGTTGCGGCTGTGTTGTCGTCACTCACGACGCCTTGTTTAACTCGTGAGTAACTACCGAGCAGAGATCAGAGTAAGGCCCGACCGGCCGGTACGTAAGGGGCAGCGGCCTGTCACTTCCTACAGAGAGCAACCGGCCGCATGCGCAAGGGGGCCCGCCGCGCACGCGCGGAACAGGCCCCCTGCACCCGGTCCGTTTCCGGGCTTTGTCCCTGTATGGACAGCTGCTTCTCGGCCGTACGGGCTACTTCTTGGCCTTGCCCGAGCCGGCGTTCTCGTCACTGGAGAGCACGGCGATGAAGGCCTCCTGCGGAACCTCCACGGATCCCACCATCTTCATCCGCTTCTTGCCCTCCTTCTGCTTCTCCAGCAGCTTCCGCTTCCGGGAGATGTCACCGCCGTAGCACTTGGCGAGGACGTCCTTGCGGATGGCGCGGATGGTCTCGCGGGCGATGACCCGCGAACCGATGGCGGCCTGGACGGGGATCTCGAAGGCCTGGCGCGGGATCAGCTCGCGCAGCTTGGCGACGAGCCGTACTCCGTAGGCGTAGGCCGCGTCCCGGTGCGTGACGGCGGAGAAGGCGTCGACGCGGTCGCCGTGGAGCAGGATGTCGACCTTCACCAGCTGGGCGTCCTGCTCGCCGGTGGGCTCGTAGTCCAGGGACGCGTAGCCGCGGGTCTTGGACTTCAGGTTGTCGAAGAAGTCGAAGACGATCTCGGCGAGGGGCAGCGTGTAGCGGATCTCGACGCGGTCCTCGGAGAGGTAGTCCATCCCGAGAAGAGTGCCGCGACGGGTCTGGCAGAGTTCCATGATCGAGCCGATGAACTCGCTGGGGGCGAGGATCGTGGCCCGGACGACCGGCTCGAAGACCTTGTCGATCTTGCCCTCGGGGAACTCGCTCGGGTTGGTGACCGTGTGCTCCTTCCCGTCCTCCATGATCACGCGGTAGACCACGTTGGGCGCGGTGGCGATGAGTTCGAGGTTGAACTCGCGCTCCAGGCGCTCACGGATGACGTCGAGGTGCAGCAGGCCGAGGAAGCCGACGCGGAAGCCGAAGCCGAGGGCCGCGGAGGTCTCGGGCTCGTAGACCAGGGCCGCGTCGTTGAGCTGGAGCTTGTCCAGCGCCTCACGCAGGTCGGGGTAGTCCGAGCCGTCCAGGGGATAGAGGCCGGAGAAGACCATCGGCTTGGGGTCCTTGTACCCGCCGAGGGCTTCGGTGGCGCCCTTCTCCTTGCTGGTGATCGTGTCACCGACCTTGGACTGACGGACGTCCTTCACGCCGGTGATGATGTAGCCCACCTCACCGACGCCGATGCCGTCGGCCGGGGTCATCTCGGGGGACGAGACACCGATCTCCAGCAGCTCGTGCGTGGCGCCGGTCGACATCATCTTGATGCGCTCGCGCTTGTTGAGCTGGCCGTCGATGACACGGACGTACGTGACCACGCCACGGTAGGAGTCATAGACCGAGTCGAAGATCATCGCGCGGGCGGGCGCGTCCGCGACGCCGACCGGGGCCGGGACGTCACGGACCACCCGGTCCAGCAGCGCGTCCACGCCGACGCCGGTCTTCGCCGAGACCTTGAGCACGTCCTCGGGCTGGCAGCCGATGAGATTGGCCAGCTCCTCGGAGAACTTCTCGGGCTGGGCGGCCGGCAGGTCGATCTTGTTCAGTACCGGGACGATGGTGAGGTCGTTCTCCATCGCCAGGTAGAGGTTGGCGAGGGTCTGCGCCTCGATGCCCTGGGCCGCGTCGACCAGGAGGACCGTGCCCTCACAGGCGGCGAGGGACCGCGAGACCTCATACGTGAAGTCGACGTGCCCGGGGGTGTCGATCATGTTGAGGATGTGGGTCCTGCCCGGGTCCTCGGTGGGCGCCCAGGGCAGCCGGACCGCCTGGGACTTGATCGTGATGCCGCGCTCGCGCTCGATGTCCATCCGGTCGAGGTACTGAGCACGCATCTGACGCTGCTCGACCACCCCGGTCAGCTGGAGCATCCGGTCGGCGAGCGTGGACTTGCCGTGGTCGATGTGCGCGATGATGCAGAAATTGCGGATCAGAGCCGGGGCGGTACGGCTCGGCTCGGGCACATGGTTAGGGGTCGCGGGCACGCAGGGTCCTGTCTCTTGAGGCGCCTGTCGCCTCGGGTCGGATCGATACGTAGGCTCCATGGTCCCACGGGCGGGGAGCTGCGACCGGTTTGGGCCGCTCCCGGGACGACTGGTAGCCTGGGTGGCTGTGTCTCATGCCCTCTCTGCACGAGGCACAGACGGCTCCTCCGGTTCACCGGCGGGGTATCGGCTTCGCCGGGCGACCGGCGGGGCAGCAGCTCTGCCGGTTCACCGGTGGGCTACTCGAAGATCAATCACCGGCGCGTGAGGCCTGCCCTCGCGCGCCTGAACCTGAAAAGGCTCATTCGTGGCGAACATCAAGTCCCAGATCAAGCGGATCAAGACCAACGAGAAGGCTCGGCTGCGCAACAAGGCCGTCAAGTCCTCCCTGAAGACCGCGATCCGCAAGGCCCGCGAGGCCGCTGCCGCGGGTGACGTCGAGAAGGCCACCGAGTACACGCGCGACGCGTCGCGCGCGCTCGACAAGGCCGTCTCGAAGGGCGTCATCCACAAGAACCAGGCCGCCAACAAGAAGTCGGCGCTTGCTTCCAAGGTCGCTTCCCTCAAGGGCTGAGTCGGCTGAGCCCTTCCGGGGGCTCATCCCCTGACTTGACCGTCGGCTGGACCCGAGCGGGCCCTCTCTCTCCGCTCCCAACCCGACACCCCCGGACCCACGCGCGACCTGCGTTCGCCACGCGGGCGTGGATCCACAGAGCTTGCCTCGAAGGCCCCGGTCACCTCTCCTTCCCCAGGAGGGGAGACCGGGGCCTTCGGTTGTGTCGCGGGAGGGGCGCCGGGGTTCTTTGGGTGCGGGGACCGGGGAGGCGGGTTCTCGGCCCGTGCGGCGGCCGACGGCTTTCTGCCTCTGCCGCGGCTGGGGTCCTTCAGCCCGTCCGGCGTTTGATGGCGAGGCCGCCAGGCCGATTCCGGGTCACCCGGAAAAACGGGCTCACGCGTGCTCGGGGTCACCCCCGGTTGTCGGGGTCAATCCCAGCTGCTCGGGGTCACCCCGGTTGCTCGGGGTCACCCCCGGTCAGAACTCACCCGTGCTCGGGCTAACCCCGTCTCGACCGCGCCGCCCGGGCGATCGCCACCACCGCCTTCTCCAGGGCGTACTCGGGATCGTCCCCGCCCCCCTTGACCCCGGCATCGGCCTCGGCAACAGCCCGCAACGCGTAGGCGACCCCGTCCGGGGTCCACCCCCGCATCTGCTGCCGCACCCGGTCGATCTTCCACGGCGGCATCCCCAGCTCCCGAGCCAGATCGGCGGGCCGCCCCCCACGCGCGGAGGACAACTTCCCGATGGCCCGCACCCCCTGTGCCAGAGCACTGGTGATGAGTACGGGCGCGACCCCCGTCGACAGGGACCACCGCAACGCCTCCAGCGCCTCCGCCGCCCGCCCCTCCACGGCCCGGTCGGCCACGGTGAAGCTCGACGCCTCGGCCCGCCCGGTGTAGTACCGCCCGACCACGACCTCGTCGATCGTCCCCTCGGCATCCGCGGTCAACTGGGACACCGCGGACGCCAGCTCGCGCAGATCACTCCCGATGGAGTCGACGAGCGCCTGGCACGCCTCGGGCGTGGCCGCCCTGCCCAGCACCCGGAACTCATTGCGCACGAACGCCAGCCGGTCCGCCGGCTTCGTCATCTTCGGGCACGCCACCTCACGGGCGCCCGCCTTGCGCGCCGCGTCGAGCAGCCCCTTGCCCTTGGCCCCGCCCGCGTGCAGCAGCACGAGGGTGATCTCGTCGGCAGGCGCCCCCAAGTACGCCTTCACGTCCTTGACCGTGTCCGCCGACAGATCCTGCGCATCGCGTACGACCACGACCTTGCGCTCCGCGAAGAGCGACGGGCTCGTCAACTCGGCCAGGGTGCCGGGCTGCAACTGGTCCGGCGTGAGATCCCGTACGTCCGTGTCCGCATCGGCGGCCCGGGCAGCGGCCACCACCTCCTGCACGGCACGGTCGAGCAGGAGATCCTCCTGGCCCACCGCCAGCGTGACAGGGGCGAGAGGGTCGTCTTGTGCAGTCTTCCTGGCCATCGCGCCAAGCATCCCACGCGCCGCCGACAACGCGACGACAGCCGGGCGAGGACGACCGGACGGCAGCGGCGGAGCGCACGCCCACCGTCGGCCGGACGGCAGCGGCGGAGCGCACGCCCACCGTCGGCCGGACGGCAGCGGCGGAGCCCACGCCCACCGTCGGCCGGACGGCAGCGGCGGAGCCCACGCCCACCGTCGACCGGACGGCAGCGGCGGAGCCCACGCCCACCGTCGACCGGACGGCGGCGGCGGAGCGCACGCCCACCGTCGGCCGGACGGCGGCGGCGGCACACCCGGGCGCCGACTGCCGGCCACCCCCGGAGGACCCCTACGGCTCCTCCCGCCACCCCTCCCACTCACTGACGAACTCGTCCAGTTCCCCGGGTGCCAGCCGCTCCTCCGGGTCCCGCAGCACGACCAGCCACTGCGCGTCCTCGGCATCGTCCTCACCGGCCAGTGCGTCCCGGACGAGCTGCGGCTCCTCGTCGAGTCCGAACCGGTCCCCGAGTGCCTCCAGCGCCTCTTCCGCGGCATCACGGTCGGGCAGCACCAGCACATGTCTCACATCGCTCACGGAGACATTTTCCGCCACGCCCGCCGAAGCCGAAGCCGGGGCCTCCCCTCGCCCCCGGTGAGAGGGGCGCCCGACCCTCTTGCCACCGGTCCCGGTACAGGAACCCGGCCCCCTTGCCACCGCCCCCGGCTGAGAGAACCGGCGCCCGTGTCATCCGCTGCCCCCGTGAGAGCCGGCCCGCTCAGATCTCCCGCACCACCGGGACCCGGTCCAGTCCGATCCCGAACCGCTCCCGGTACACCCGCAGCACCTCCTCGTCCGTGCCCAGCTCCGTCACCTCCTTCGTGCCGTCGGCCGCGGTCACCGTGAAGGCACGGCCGCTCAGCGTGATCCTTCCGCCGTCCTCGGTGACCCGCGAGCACACCAGCGACTGCGTGAAGTGCGACTTTGGCGACGTCCTGTGCCACCAGGCACCCGACACGAAGTCCCCGAGTACACGCCTGCGCGTCTCCAGCCGGTACTGCGCCCTGCCGTCCCGCAGCACGTCCAGGTCCCCGTACTCCGACGCCGCACTCCCGGCCGGCTCCCCCACCTCCGTCACCCGGAACGTGCCCGCCGGGTCCACCTGATCCCCCCGCTCCCCGAAGGCGAGCGGCCAGTGGCTGTGCGCCCCGAACCCCACGTCGGCCAGCCAGTCGCCCCCGTCCGACGTCCGCACCCGCAGGGCGAGATGGTCGTAGGGGATCCCGAGCCGGCCCTCCGCCCCGTGCACCCGCGCCGCGAGCAGCGTCACGTCGAAGCCCAGCGCCGCCAGCAACGCCCCGAAGGCACCGTTCAGTTCGTAGCAGAACCCACCCCGGCGAGCCCCCACCACCTTGTCCAGCAGCCGCTTCTCCTCCAGCACGATCTCCTCACGGAGGTGGATCGACAAATTCTCGAACGGCACGCTCCGCAGATGCCGCAGCTGGAGTTCGCGCAGCACCTCGGAGGTGGGCCCGGCGGGGCGCGCGGCCCCGATACGACGGAGATAGGCGTCGGCCTGTGCGGAGTTCATGACCTCAGTCTCCCTCCGCTGCCCCCCGCACGCCCCCTCCGACGTCACCGCGCCCCGCCTCTCCTCTCCGCCTCACCGCGGCCCACGGTCCGCCACCTCAGTCACCCGCCACCCACCACCCGCACCTCAGTCACCCGCCACCCGCAGCTCCTCACCCGCGCCGGCC
Source organism: Streptomyces sp. NPDC005551 (assembly GCF_042871785.1). NCBI lineage: Bacteria > Bacillati > Actinomycetota > Actinomycetes > Kitasatosporales > Streptomycetaceae > Streptomyces > Streptomyces sp. NPDC005551. The sequence goes on from NZ_JBIAJE010000002.1 coordinate 444,904, forward strand.
ACGGCGATCGCCCCGTCCTCGTCCGTACGCATCACCGCGGCACCCCCGGCCCGCAGCGCGGCGAGCGTGCTCGGCGCCGGGTGCCCGTACGGGTTGTCCTCGCCGCACGAGATCAGCGCCAGCCGCGGCGCCACCCTGCGTATGAGCTCCGGGTCCTGGTACGCCGATCCGTGATGGGCGACCTTGAGCACGTCCACCGCGCCCAGCCGGGCGCCCTCGGGTGACCTCAACAGGGCCTGCTGGGCGGGAGGTTCCAGGTCGCCGAGCAGGAGCAGGGACATCCCGGCCGACCGTACGAGCAGGGCGACGCTGGCGTCGTTCGGGCCCTCCGGCGCCGGCACGGGAGCCGGGGGCGGCCACACCACCCGCCAGTCCAGGGTTCCCGTGCGGCGCCGCTCCCCCGTCGCGGCCCGGGTCAACGGAATGTGCCGCGCGGATGCCTGGGACCGCACGAACTCCGCCTGGTCCCGGGGCTCGTCGAGCCCCGTCGTCTCGATGGCGCCCACCGAGCGCCCGCGCAGCACACCGGGCAGGCCCGCCACGTGGTCGGCATGGAAGTGGGTGAGCACGACCAGCGGGATCCTGGTGATGCCGAGCGCGCTCAGGCACCGGTCGACCAGAACCGGGTCAGGTCCCGCGTCCACCACCACGCCCGCGCCCTCGCCCGCCGCCAGGACGGTCGCGTCGCCCTGCCCCACGTCGCACACCGCGAACCGCCACCCGGGCGGCGGCCAGCCCGTGATCACCCGGGCCAGCGGCGGCGGCTGCACCACGACCAGCAGGAACAGCACGACGCAGACACCGCACAGCCAGGGGTGTCTCACCAGCCTCCGCCCGACGAACACGACGGCCGCCGTCACGAGCGCGAGCAGCAGCGCGCCCGTCCAACTGTCCGGCCAGTCCACTCCCGAGCCGGGCAGCGCGGCGCCGGTACGGGCGATGCCGGCGATCCATCCCACCGGCCAACTCGCGGACCAGGCAACCCCCTTGGCGACCGGCATCGCCACCGGGGCCGTCGCCAGGGCTGCGAAGCCCAGCACCGTCGCCGGCGCGACCGCGAACTCGGCGAGAAGATTGCACGGCACCGCGACCAGGCTCACCCGGGCCGACAGCACCGCCACGACCGGCGCGCACAGCGCCTGTGCCGCGGCCGCCGCGGCCAGGGCCTCGGCAGCGCGAGGTGGTACTCGCCGTCGCCGGAGCGCGGCGCTCCACCGTGGGGCGACGGTGAGCAAAGCACCGGTCGCGAGCACCGAGAGCAGGAACCCGTAACTCCGTGCCAGCCAGGGGTCGTGGAGCACCAGCACCAGGACGGCGGCGGCCAGCGCGGGGATCAGGGACCGGCGTCGTCCCGTCGCGATGGCGAGCAGCACGATCCCGCCGCACGCGGCGGCCCGCAGCACACTGGGGTCCGGTCGGCACACGATCACGAAGGCGAGCGTGAGCGCGCCGCCGAGCAGGGCGGTCGTCCGCAACGGGATCCCGAGCCGGGACGCCAGGCCGCGGCGCTCCGCACGCTGAGCGAGTCCCGGCGGCCCGGTGAACAGGACCAGCAAGATCGCCAGGTTTCCGCCGCTGACCGCCAGCAGATGCGCGAGGTCGGTCTCCTTGAACGCGTCGTCCAGTTCGGGTGTGACGCGTGAGGTGTCCCCTACGACCAGGCCCGGCAGGAGTGCCCGTGCGTCCGGCGGCAGTCCGTCGGTCGCCTCCCGCAGCCCCCTGCGCAGCCGGCCCGCGAGCCGTTGTGCACCCGACGGCTCTGCCACCACGTCGGGTGGTGCTCCGCCCCGCACGCGCAGGACGCCCGCGATCCGGTCTCCGCCCGTCAGCGCGGGGACGAGCCGCGCGGTCACCCGCACCCGCGTGGACGGCAGCAGTTCCAGCCACGGCGAGCGCGCCGGGCCGCCCCGCTCTGCCGGAGCGCCCGGTTGTCGTAGTGCGCCCGGCTGTCGTGGTGCGCTCGCGTCGACGATCACCAGCACCGGAGTGCGAGTCGCCACGACCGCCCCGTCCGGTTTCCGCAGCCGCCCCACCTCCGCGTCGAACAGCACGGCCGTGGGAGCCGCGTGGTCGCCGTTGATCCGGGGCCTGGTGAGACGCGGATCGGAAGTGATCTCGACGTCGGCGGTCACCTGCGCGTAGTGCCCCGCCAGGGCGGGCACGGGGCCGCGCCGCAGGTCCGCTCCGTGCGCCCCGGCGGAGGCTGCGGCCGCGGCGACGCACAGCAGCACGGCAGCCACCGAGACCTGCGGCCACTCACCCCACCGCCCCGTGCCGCCCTCCCCCCGACGCCGTTCATCGCTGCCTCGTGGCCCGTCGGCCGCATCCCGCCGGCGGCCTCCCCCGCCAACTCCCCGGCCTGTGCCGCCCTCTGCCCGGCCGTCGGCTCCTTCCCCTCGACGGCCTCCGCCGCCGTCATGCCGCCTCCGCGCGGCACCGCCTCGACGCCCGCTCTCGCGTTCACCCCCGTCCGGCGGCGCGCTCCTCGCGCCGCCCCGGTGCAGCCACAGCAACGCGCCTGCCCCGGCCAGGCAGACCACCACCACCGCCGAGACCCGCGTGACGGCTGCGTCCACCGTCAAGGCCGCCGTCGCCCAGGCCGCCAGGGCGGGCGGCACCAACCTCAGGTCCGTCGGCCCTTCCTGGCGAGGATTCGACGCCCCCAGCCGCGCACCGGAAGCCGTGTGCACCGTCCGACGGCCGGGGGCCCCGCCGTCTGTCTCCGAACCGGCCCCTGCACGCGTACCGGGCCCTGCCCCTGTGCTCGGCGTCCCGGTCATGGCCGGACGAGGTTCCGCAGATCGGCGAAACGCCGGTCACCGATGCCGTTCACCTCACGCAGTTCGTCGACCGACCGGAACCCGCCGTGCTGGGTGCGGTAGTCGATGATGTGCTGCGCCAGGACGGGGCCGACCCCCGGCAGGGTGTCCAGCTGATCCGGGGTGGCGGAGTTCAAGGAGACCGGCGCCGCGGGCGCCGCTCCGGCCGTGGACCCGCTGGCGGGTCCCCCGGTGCCGGACACGACGGCTCCTCCGGGACCGGCGCCCGCCGGAGGTGCGGGGCCGCCGACCACCACCTGTTCGCCGTCCACGAGGAGGCGGGCCCGGTTGAGGCCTTCGGTCCTCACGCCCGGACGCACACCACCCGCCGCCCGCAGGGCGTCGGCGACCCGTGAACCGGCCGGCAGCCGCTGAATCCCGGGACTGCGCACCTTGCCACTGACGTCCACGACGATCTCGGTGCCGGGCCTGCCGGTGGACTCGCGCGTACCCGCCGAGGCCTCCGGTTCCGCCCTCCGGCCCCCGGCCCGGTCGTCATACGGAACCGCCGCCCGCACGACTTCGGGTGCGTGGACCTGCTGCGTCCGGCCTGTCCAGAAGTGCTGCACGGCGAAGACCGCGGCGACGACGAGCAGAACGGTCAGGGCGGCCACACTGCGGCGCTCCAGCCCGCAGCGCGACTGCAGCCACAGCGGCATGCGCTCCCGTACGGCCGGCCCGAGCCGCTCCCGCCACGCACCCGACGGCGCCTCCCCGTCGAGCCCCACGCTCCCGCCGCCGCCAACGCCCGCACCCGCGCCGCCGTCGGCGCCCGCACGGACACCCCCGGGAGCGGAAGTGCCCGCGCCCCCTGCGGCAGCCACGGCAGTGCCCCCGCGCCGGCCCGCCGGCGGCCCGCTCCCCGAGGCGCGCCGCTCACCCGCTCCGTCGGTGAAGAGCGCCTCCGCGCGTCGGCGGAGCACCTCCGCCGATGCCTGGTGGCGTCCACCCCGCCCGTGGGCATGGTGGCGCCGGTGACGGGTGCGCCCGTCGGAGGCGGGACCCCGGCCGGGGCCGCTGGTCGCCGTGGCTGTACGTGAGCGTGATGAAAGTGCCATGCGCCGAGCATCGACCAGACCGCCGCCCTCGCGATGATCTTGCTCGTTTCCCGTGGACAAGCCCCCAGTTGTGGATAACTCGCTCACCCGGAAGGACCACAGGAGCCGCGAAGATCGCGGCCGGGCAGCCCGGTCACCGAGGCGAGACGACAACTCCCAGCAGCCCGGGCCCCGTGTGCGCCCCGATGACCGCCCCGACCTCGCTCACATGGAGGTCCGCGAGGCCGGACACCCGCGCCCGCAGGCGGTCCGCGAGCACCGACGCCCGTTCGGGAGCGGCGAGATGGTGGACCGCGATGTCGACCTGCGCGTTGCCCGCCCGGTTGGCCGCGATCTCCTCGAGGCGGGCGATCGCCTTGGATGCCGTCCGCACCTTCTCCAGGGGTTCGATGCGCCCGTCGCGCAGCTGGAGCAGCGGTTTCACGGCCAGGGCGGAGCCGAACAGAGCCTGCGCGGCCCCGATCCGGCCACCCCGGCGCAGATAGTCGAGGGTGTCGACGTAGAAGTAGGAGGAGGTTCCCGCGCCCCGCTTCTCCGCCGCCGTGACCGCGTCGTCGATCGTCCCGCCCGCCTCGGCGGACGCCGCCGCGGCCAGCGCGCAGAAGCCGAGGGCCATCGCGATCATCCCGGTGTCCACGACGCGCACGGGTACCGGCGCCTCACGTGCCGCGAGGACGGCGGCGTCGTACGTGCCCGAGAGCTCGGAGGAGAGGTGGAGCGAGACGATGCCCGGGGCACCCGACTCGGCGACCTTGCGATAGGTCTCGGCGAAGACCTCGGGGCTGGGCCGGGAGGTGGTGACGGACCGCCGTTTCTGCAGGGCGAGGGCCACGGAGCGGGCCGAGATCTCGGTGCCCTCGTCCAGCGCCCGGTCACCGAGGACCACGGTCAGGGGCACCGCCGTGATGCCGTGGCGCTCCATCGTCCGTGGCGGCAGGTAGGCCGTTGAATCGGTGACGATCGCGACATGGCGGGACATGAGCTGGAGGTTACCTGCCGGAACGGGCGAGCGGCAGTCCGGCCCCGGGGGCCGGGGGCGCGGCGCAGCGGATCAAGTGGTGCTCTCGGGACGGGGCTTCTTCTGCCACGGGTACACGGGCCGCTGGAGCGGCGGGGTGATGGCCGGACGGGCCGGCTGCTCGGCCTCACGGGTCTCGGGCGTCTCGGGCCAGGTCTGCCCGCCGGACCTCGCCTCGTCGGGCGCGGGGGCCTTCGGCCAGGGCGGCGTGGCGGCCGGCTCCGTCGTCCAGTGCCGCAGGGCGCCCGCCTCCAGGTCTATCTGCGTGCTCAGCGCGTCGAGGTCGTCGTCCGCGAAGCGGCGGGCCCGGTCGCGGGCCGCCCAGCGCAGCGCGTCCGCCGACCGGGTGATCTGCTCGGTGCGCTCGCGCAGGCCGGGCAGCCGGGAGGCCAGGGTGCCGCGGTCCGGCTCGGTCTCCAGGCGCTTGAGCTCGGCGTCCAGTTCGTGGCCGTGCGCGCTGAGCCGCTCGAACAGGCCCAGCGACTCCTTCAGCGACTCGTCGTCCGCCACGCCCGCGTGCAGCGCGTCCTGCGTGGCCCGCATCGACGTGCGCAGCTTCAGCCGCAGCTGTGCCAGCTCGCCCACCGGGCCCGGCTGGGCGAACGTCCTGGCGCGCAGGGTGGTGTCCTCCACGGTGCGCCGCGCCTGCGAGACGGTGCGGTCCACGCCGCGCTTGGCCGCGCCGACGACCTTCACGGTGGCGTAGGCCCCCAGGACCACGAACAGCAGGAAGAGCAGCGCCATCACTGCGATCACGGCTTCCACCACGCTCCTCCTCCGTCCGGCCCCGGCAGCTGCCGCGGCGCTCTTCCACGGTAAACGCAGCGGGCAGGTCCGGAGTTCCACCAGAACCCCGAACCTGCCCGTAGGGGACTACCCCGACAGCCCCGCGCGAGCGTGCTGGGCTGCCGGTCTCCGGCTAGGCCGGGACGATGTTCACCAGTTTCGGCGCCCGCACGATGACCTTGCGGATGCCGGCGCCGTCCAGGGCGGCGACGACCCTCTCGTCGGCCAGCGCCACCTTCTCCAGCTCCTCGTCGGAGATCGCCGGGGAGACCTCCAGGCGGGCCTTGACCTTGCCCTTGATCTGCACGACGCAGGTCACGGACTCGTCGACGACGTACGCGGGGTCCGCGACCGGGAAGTCCTGGTGGACGACCGAGCCGGTGCGGCCCAGCTTGCGCCAGAGTTCCTCGGCGATGTGCGGGGCCAGCGGCGCAACCAGCAGCACCAGGGACTCGGCGACCGTGCGGGCGAGGGGGCCGCCCGTCTTGGTCAGGTGGTTGTTCAGCTCGGTGACCTTGGCGATGGCGGTGTTGAAGCGCAGGCCCTCCAGGTCCTGGCGGACGCCGTCGATGGCCTTGTGCAGGGCACGCAGCGTGGCCTCGTCCGGCTCGGTGTCGACGACGGTGACCTCACCCGTGGTCTCGTCGACGACGTTGCGCCACAGCCGCTGCAGCAGCCGGAACTGGCCCACCACCGCGCGCGTGTCCCAGGGCCGCGACACGTCCAGCGGGCCCATCGCCATCTCGTACAGGCGCAGCGTGTCCGCACCGTACTCGGCGCAGATCTCGTCCGGGGTGACCGCGTTCTTCAGGGACTTGCCCATCTTGCCCAGCAGCCGGCTGACCTTCTCACCCTGGTGGTAGTACGCGCCGTCGCGCTCCTCCACCTCGGCGGCCGGTACCGCGATGCCACGGCTGTCCCGGTAGACGTAGGCCTGGATCATGCCCTGGTTGAACAGCTTGTGGAACGGCTCGGCCGACGAGACGTGGCCCAGGTCGAAGAGGACCTTGGCCCAGAAGCGCGCGTACAGCAGGTGCAGCACGGCGTGCTCGGCGCCGCCGACGTACAGGTCGACACCGCCGTGCGGCTGTCCCTCGCGCGGTCCCATCCAGTACTGCTCGATGGCCGGGTCGACCAGCTGCCGGTCGTTGTGCGGGTCCAGGTAGCGCAGCTCGTACCAGCAGGAACCGGCCCAGTTGGGCATGGTGTTGGTCTCGCGGCGGTACTTCTTCGGTCCGTCGCCCAGGTCCAGCGTGACGTTGACCCAGTCCTCGTTGCGGGACAGCGGGGTCTCCGGGGAGGTGTTCGCGTCGTCCGGGTCGAAGGTGCGCGGCGAGTAGTCCTCGACCTCGGGCAGCTCCAGCGGCAGCATCGACTCGGGCAGCGGGTGGGCGATGCCGTCCTCGTCGTAGACGATCGGGAAGGGCTCGCCCCAGTAGCGCTGGCGGCTGAACAGCCAGTCGCGCAGCCGGAAGTTGACGGTGCCCTCGCCGATGCCCCGGCCGGCCAGCCACTCGGTGATGCGGGCCTTGGCCTCGGCGACGCCCAGGCCGTCCAGCGTGATGTCGTCGCCCGTGGAGTTGACGATCTTCGCGTCGTACGAGGCGAAGGCGTCGTCCCAGGCCGAGGGATCGGTGCCCCGGTCGTCCGACGGTTCGACGACGCAGCGCATCGGGAGCTCGAAGGCGCGCGCGAACGCGAAGTCACGGCTGTCGTGCGCCGGGACGGCCATGATCGCGCCGGTGCCGTATCCCATCAGCACGTAGTCGGCGATGAAGACCGGGATCCGCTCGCCGCTGACCGGGTTGGTCGCGTACACGCCGGTGAAGACGCCGGTCTTCTCCTTGGCGTCGGCCTGCCGCTCGACGTCGGACTTCGAGGCGGCCTGCGCGCGGTACGCGGCGACGGCCGCCGCCGGTGTCGCGTGACCACCGGTCCAGACGTCGTGGGTGCCCTCGGGCCAGGCGTCCGGCACGAACGCGTCGACCAGCGGGTGCTCGGGCGCCAGCACCATGTAGGTGGCGCCGAACAGGGTGTCCTGACGGGTGGTGAAGACGGTGATCGCCGCGCCGTCGACGGGGAAGTCGACCCGGGCGCCCTCGGAGCGGCCGATCCAGTTGCGCTGCTGCAGCTTGATGGCCTCGGGCCAGTCCAGCGCGTCCAGGTCGTCCAGCAGCCGGTCGGCGTACGCGGTGATGCGCATGTTCCACTGGCGCAGCTTGGCCTTGAAGACCGGGAAGTTGCCGCGCTCGGAGCGGCCTTCCGCGGTGACCTCCTCGTTGGCCAGCACGGTGCCCAGGCCGGGGCACCAGTTCACCGGCGCGTCGGAGGCGTACGCCAGCCGGTACTGGCCCAGCAGGTCGGCGCGCTCCGCGGCGGTCAGCTCACTCCACGCGCGCGTGGTGCCCTCGGCGCCGGGTACGGGGCGCTCGCCGCTCTCGAACTGGGCGACCAGCTCGGAGACCGGGCGGGCCCGGCCGGCCTCGGTGTCGTACCAGGAGTTGAAGATCTGCAGGAAGATCCACTGGGTCCACTTGTAGTACTCCGGGTCGATCGTCGCGAACGACCGGCGCTTGTCGTGGCCGAGGCCCAGCCTGCGCAGCTGGACCTTCATGTTCTCGATGTTGGCCTCGGTGGAGATCCGCGGGTGCGTGCCGGTCTGCACGGCGTACTGCTCGGCGGGCAGGCCGAAGGCGTCGAAGCCCAGGGTGTGCAGGACGTTGTGACCGGTCATCCGCTGGAACCGGGCGAAGACGTCGGTGGCGATGTAGCCCAGGGGGTGGCCGACGTGGAGTCCCGCACCCGAGGGATACGGGAACATGTCCATGATGAACTTCTTGGGCTTTGCGACCAGAGCGGGGTCTCCGGCGAGGTCACCGGTCGGGTTGGGCGCCGCGTACGTGCCCTCCGCGTCCCAGAAATCCTGCCAGCGTGCCTCGATGTCCGCGGCCATGGCGGCCGTGTAGCGGTGCGGCGCGGCCACCTCGGAGGCGGCGGGGGCACCGCCCGCGCCTTCGGCGGCGGGGGAGGCATTCGTCTCGCTCATGATCCTCAAAGCTCCATCGATCGTCTCTGCCAGCGGCTGGGGAAATGAAAAAGCCCCTCGCACAGGAGGGGACGCCGCGCCGATGCCGGCCACGATCCTTCAGTGGCCGGAACTGATCAGCGCGGCTCGCTAAGCAGAAGGCGTACGGCACGCATGGCGCCAGGGTACCGCAGCCCCGGCGAGCGCCGCGACGAGCTCGCGGCACTCCCGGCACCCCGTGCCATGCTCTCGGACACCGCACACGCTGAACAAAGTTCAGAAGTTACTCCGCGTAACAGTCACTAAGGGACAGCACAAGGATCTCGTTGCCATTGGATAACGACGCAATAACTCAAACCTCGTATCCATAGGTATGGCTCGACTTAGAGTGCGCCTTCGGGACCGCTTCCCCGAACTCTTTGGGAGTACCCCCATGAACCCTCGTCGCAAGAACAGCTCGCTTCCCCAACCCGGCCGCTCGGCCTACGGGGCGGCGTCGGCTGCCGCTCTGCTCCTCATACCCCTCATCGTCCTGCTCGGCGGTGACGGAGTCAGGGACTTCCTCAACTTCGGTGCCGGAGTGCTGTCGCTGGTCGCCCTCACGTGCTCCGTGGTGTGGGGGCTCGTCGCCACCGACCGCCTGTTCCTCAACACGCGCCAGCGCCTGATCGCCCAGGCCGTGCACCGGACGACCGCGGTCTCCTCGGTCGCCTTCCTCCTGCTGCACGTCACGGTCAAGCTGGCGCTGGACCACACCACACTGATCGCGGCCGTCATCCCCTTCGGCCTCGGCGTCACGGGCACCGCGGGGCTGATCGGCTTCGGCTCCCTCGCCGGACTGCTCATGATCTTCACGGCCGTCACCGGCGCGCTGCGCGGCGCGTTCGCCTCCCCCGCGCCGATCGCGTCCCGCTGGCGCGCCGTGCACATGCTGGCCTACCCCGCCTGGTGCGCCGCACTGGTGCACGGCCTCTACGCGGGACGCCCCGCGAAGACCTACGTCACGGTCCTCTACAGCCTCTGCCTGATCGCCGTCATGGCCGCCCTGGCGCTGCGCTCGACCTCCGGCCCGCTCAAGCGCAAGGTCGCCGACCGGATCCTGGCGGTCCTGGGCGAGCCTGGCGGACCCGGTGCCCGCACGTCCCGCGAGGGACGCGAGGGGTCCCGTGCCGCCGGCGGAGACGGGCCGCTGCCGGGCTTCACGTCCCGCATGCCGAGGACGTCCCCGCAGGACACGTTCGTGCCGCCGCAGCGCATGCCGGCCGCTCCGCAGTCGCTCTACGCCACGCCGTCCCGGGCCGCCGACGCGGCGAGCGGCGGATTCGCGGCCGCCTACCGGGCCGTGGGGGGCAGTTCCCCCACCGGGGACCCGCTGATCGACCCGATGGAGCGCATCCAGGTCCCCCTGGACACGCAGCCCACGGAGGTACTGCCGCGCACCGACGGCAGCACCTCGGGCAGCTGGCCCATCCCCTCCCCGCCGCCCGTCGGCGAGGCCCCCCGTTCGTCGTACGATCCCCTCGCCGACACGGGATACAACATCCCCGTCTATGACAATCAGGGCAACAACGGATACGGCACGAGTGATGTGTACGACACCGGTGAGACGAACCCCCTCCTCGGCACGTACAACACCAACGACACGTACGACAGCGGTCCCACGACTGACGTACTGCCGGGCGCCTTCGACGCTCCTGGCTCCGGTGAATCATGGAACGCCCCTTCCGGAGGCTTTTAAGTGAACGAGGCCCTGCCCGACGTCCCAGAGGTCCGCGTCGTCGGGCTTCCGCAGCTCACGTCGGGTTTCGACCTGGTTGAACGACTCGACCTGCCGATGCACCTCAAGGTGCACGGTCCGCTCGAACCGATGGGCGGCGAACAACTCGCGGGCCTCGCCGAGGCGATCTCCCTGAAGGGCCGCGGCGGCGCGGGGTTCCCCTTCGCCAAGAAGCTGCGCTCGGTCGCGGAGTCGGCCATCAAGAAGGGCATCCGGCCCGTGGTGGTCGTCAACGGCAGCGAGGACGAACCGGCCTGCCGCAAGGACACCGTGCTCATCAACCGGGCCCCGCACCTCATCCTGGACGGAGCCCTGCTGGCCGCCGAGGCCATGGGGGCCCGCACCCTGGTCATCGGCGTGACCCGGCCGTCCACGCAGGCCTCCATGGAGGCGGCGCTGGCCGAACGCGGACTGAGCAACCGGCGCGGATCCGCCCTCCGCGCGCGCGTGCAGCGCAATCCGGTACGGATGGTCACCGGGGCGGCCGCCTCCCTGATCCGCTCCATCGACGGCGGTCCGGCGATCCCGCCGGGCCGCAAGATCAGCGCGTCGCAGGTCGGGGTCGGCGGCGCGCCCACCCTGCTGTCGAACGCCGAGACGTTCGCCCAGCTGGCCATCGCCGCCCGCATCGGCCCCGAGCGCTACCGCAACACCGGCCTGTACGACGAGCCGGGCACCGTCATGCTCACCGTCTCGGGTGCGGTCGCCCGCCCCATGGTGATCGAGGTCCCGACGGGAGTGCCGCTGCGGTACGTGCTCCAGCTGGCCGGCGCGCCGCCGCTCCCGCAGGGCGTGCTGACCGGCGGCTATCACGGCAAGTGGCTGGACGCGGCGGCGCTCGACGGGGCGGTCGTCTCGCGCAACTCCCTGGACGCGGTGGGCGGTTCCCTCGGCGCCGGCGCGATCCTCCCGATCAGCCAGCAGACGTGCCCGCTCGGCGAGTCGCTACGGGTGGCCCAGTGGCTCGCCGAGGAGAGCGCGGGGCAGTGCGGCCCCTGCTATCTCGGCCTGCCCGCCGCGGCGCGCGGCCTGGAGGACATACTGAACGGCGGCGGCCCCGCCGCGCTCGAAGCCGTCAAGCAGGTCGCCAAGGCCGTGAAGCGGCGCGGCGCGTGCTCGCACCCGGACGGCTCGGCGATGTTCATCGAGTCCACGATCAAGGCCTTCACGGACGACCTGGCCGCCCACGTCCTGGGCAACGGCTGCGGCAGGCCCGTGGAGGGCGTACTGCCCCTCTTCGAGAGCGGTCAGACCCCCACCGGCATCCCGGGCGGCCAGGGGCAGCTGGAGGCCGGTCCCAGCCGCCAGAAGATCTACGTGGACTGGACACTGTGCCGCGGGCACGGCCTGTGCGCGGACATCCTTCCAGAGGTCTTCGAGCTCGGCGCCGACGGCTTCCCCACCGTCGCGCAGGCGCAGGTGCCCCGGTACGCGGAGGCGAAGGCCGTGCGCGCGGTGCGGCGCTGCCCCGCGCTCGCCCTGCGGATCGAGGAGGACTCCCGTTCCTCCGCCCCCGCCCGCAACAACCTGCCCGTCCTCTCGCAGGGGCGCGGTCGCCGGGCTCTCGGCAGCGGTCGCTGAACACGACGAAGGCGGGCCACTCGATATCGAGTGGCCCGCCTTCAACTGCTGTGGAGCTAAGGAGAATTGAACTCCTGACCTCCTGCATGCCATGCAGGCGCTCTACCAACTGAGCTATAGCCCCTTGCGGTGTCCGCCCGGTTTCCCCGGCGGCGACGCCAACATTACACGCTCTCCCGGGTGCACCACCAAATCGTTTCCGGTCTGTACGGATACGGGAGATAGTGTCGGCCTTCGTGACCCCGACAGCCCTCCCCCGTGACCGCCGCGCGCTCCTCGCCCTGGGCACGTGCCTGCTGTCCTTCACGGTGTTCTGGACGGTTCAGCGGACCGCGCACGTGTCGATGATCGACCTGATGGTGTACCGCGCGGAGGGCGAGACGGTACGCGGCGGCGGCGACCTGTACGCACTGCGCGCGACCGGCGCCGGCCTCCCCGCCACCTACCCGCCCTTCGCGGCGCTGCTGTTCGTCCCGCTGGCGCTGCTGGGCGCCGGGACCGCGCGCACGCTGGCGACGGCCGGGAACCTCGTCCTTCTCGTGGCGTTCGCCGGCCTCGCCTCACGGCTGGTGGGGCACGCGCGCGTGGAGGGTGTCTGGTGGGTCGCGGCGGCGGCCGTGTGGTGCGAGCCCGTGTGGACGACCCTGCGGTACGGGCAGATCAACCTGCTGATCGCGGTGCTGGTGCTGTGGGACCTGACCCGCCGGCCCGGACACCGATGGGCGGGAGCCGGCATCGGGCTCGCCGCCGCGATCAAGCTGACGCCCGCGCTCTTCGCGGTGTTCCTGCTGGTCGCAGGCGTGGTGGCCCGCACCGGGGGACGCTGTGGAGAGCCCTGGCTCCGGCACGCGCGCGGGGCGGCCGTCGTCTTCGCCGGTGCCACGCTGTCGGCCGCGGCCGTCCTGCCGTACGACTCCTGGCGGTTCTGGACCCGCGTGGTGTTCGAGGCGGAGCGGGCCGGGCTCGCGGAGGACACCGCGAACCAGTCGCTGCGCGGGATGCTGGCCCGGCTGCTGCACACCCCCGACCCCGGGCTGTGGTGGATCGCCGCCGCGACCGCCGTGGGGGCGGCGGGCCTCGCCGCCTCGGCGGCGGCGGAACTGCGCGGCAGCCGCCCCTGGGCGGCCGTCGGGTGCGCGACCACGGCACTGCTGGTCAGCCCGGTGTCCTGGTCACACCACTGGGTGTGGTGCGTACCTATGGCCATGGTCCTCGCCACCAGGAACCGGACGGCGGCCGTCGGAGCGGCGCTGGTCTTCTGCTCGTACGCCCTGTGGTGGGTGCCGCACGGGTCCGGTCGGCACGAACTGCGTCAAGGAGGCGTCGAGTTGACGCTGTCGGCCCTCTACGGAGTGACGGCCCTGTTCTTCCTGGCCCTGACCGCGGCCCGGACCGGAAGGGCCGGGACCGGTACGGCAGGGACCGGTACGGCCAGGCCCGGAGAAGCCAGGCTCGGAGAGGCCAGATCCGGAGAGGCCAGGCCCCGGCGGCGGTCTCAGGCCGTCGCGAACGAGTAGAACCGCTTCAGAGTGCAGTGTTCGTCGAGGAGTCGGCCGTAGATCGGCTCGCCCTCCAGCTCCCGGTACGTCTCGATCGGGTCGCCTTTTATGATCAGCGCCCGCGCGCACTCCTCGCACCAGTACTGGTAGTCGTGATTGAGCGGCTCCATGTCGCGGACGATCGGTGTGCCGCTGCCGCACCAATCGCACTTCCGCCTGTGTGCACCCATCGCTCAGCTCCAGCTGTGGCCGCAGGCCGTGCACACGTAGGAGATCCCGCCGTTGTCCCCGAGGACCTGCGCGACATGGACGGAACCGCAGGAGGGGCAGTCGAGGAGGGTGGGTGTCTTCCGGATCGCCGCCGCGTCGAGGAGATGGTCGGTCTCCTCGAGGATGCTCGCAGGCATCGCCACTCCTCCCGTCGGGCCGCGCCCCCTTCCGGCCGTCTGATTCTGCCACGGCCGGGCCAATACGGTCAGCGACGCCTGCGTACCAGTCCGGACACGGCACCCAGCCCCGCCGTGGCGGCCAGCGCGTACATGCACACCAGGAGCGCGTCCGCAGAGGTATACGCCCCGGAAGCCCCGGATGACTCAAGCCGATTCAGGAAGAGTGCACCGAAGGCCGCCACACCGATCAGCTGACCGAGCTGTGTGACCGTCGCGAGCAGTCCGCTGGCGTCCGCCGCGTCCTCGGGCCGCACCGTGGCCAGAGCCCCGGTGAGCGTCGGACTGAAGCTGAGCGCCAAACCCATGCCCACACCGGTGAACGCCACGTACAGCCAGAGGCCACCGTCGCCGCCGTCCCGCATCGCCCACCCTACGCCCGTCACGGAGGCCGCCGCGAGCGCGAACCCGGCCGGTACGAGGGCCCGTTGCCACGGCGCGGGCCACGCACGCCAGGTCAGGCCGACCAGACCGAAGACGACGGCGGTCGGCGCGAAGGTCAGCCCCGCGCGCAGGGCGCTGTAGCCGAGCCCGCCCTGGACGTGCAGGGTCAGCGCGAACAGGAACCCGCCGTTGACTGCCATCACGGCCATGATCCGGAAGACCGCGAGACCGACTCCGGGATGACGCAGCACCCCGGGTGCGAGCAGCGGAGCCCCGCCGCGCCGCGCGAGCCGGGCCTCGTAGCCGCAGAGGAGACCGAAGAAGGCCGCGGCCGCCGCGAACGACAGCCAGGACCACGTCGGCCAGCCCTCCGCCTGGCCTAGCACGAGTGGCACCGTGAGCAGGGAGACGGCGGCGGCCAGCAGCACGAGCCCCGGCAGGTCGAGACCGCGCGACCGCTCCAGCGCCCGCGGGTCGTCGCGCGGCAGCACCCGCCCGCCGACGGCCAGGAGTACGAGGCCCACGGGCACGTTCACGAGGAACACCGGCCGCCATCCGGTGCCGAAGAGGTCGGCGCTGACGAGGATGCCGCCGAGCACCTGGCCCGCCGCGGCGCCGGTCGCGAGGACCGCGGAGTACGCGCCGAGCGCCCGCGCCCGGCCCCCGCCCGTGAAGTGACGTTGGATCAGGCTGAGGACCTGCGGGATCATCACCGCGGACCCGGCGCCCTGCACCACGCGGAACGTGATCAACTCGCCGGTGCTCCCGGCGAGTCCGCAGGCCAGCGAGGCGGCCGTGAAGAGGGCGAGCCCGGCCAGCCAGACGCGGCGGTGACCGAACAGGTCGCCGAGGCGGGCGCCCGTGATCAGCAGCACGGCGTACGCGAGGGAGTATCCGGCGACCACCAGCTGCAGGGCGGCGCCGGACGCGTGGAGTTCGGAACCGATCGTGGGTACGGCGACGTTCACGATGAAGACGTCGAGCAGCGCCATGAACTGGGCGGCGAGCACGACGGCGAGCAGCCGTCCGGGGCGATTGTCGGTGCCGGGGCCTTTACTGGTAGCGGGGCTCGGACTCACTTGCGTCCCGGGGCCCGCGGGGGTTGTCGTCGTCATGCGCCGAGCCTGGCGACGAGCGGACCGGGGTGACGAGAGCCCGCCGGTGCTGGTACTGACAGCACCTGGCAACAGAGCGCTCGAGGCCTGACGATGGGACAGGGGGAGTGAGGACGATGATCACTGCACAGCAGCGCCGAAGGCCGGAGCTGGCGGCCTTCCTGCGCAGCCGGCGGGCCCGGGTGACACCGGCCGACGTGGGCATGCCGCCCGGATTCCGGCGCCGTACACCGGGGCTGCGCCGGGAGGAGGTGGCCCAGCTCTCGGGCGTCGGAGTCACCTGGTACACCTGGCTCGAGCAGGGGCGGCCGATCAACGCGTCGCCGCAGGTCCTGGACGCGGTGGCGCGCACCCTGCGGCTGGACCGGACCGAGCGGGAGCATCTGTACCACCTGGCGGAGGTGCCCTTCGAGTCCGGTCCCGAGCGCCTCGCGCAAGCCGTGGGGCAGGAGGTCCAGGACATCATCGACGCCCTGGACCCGCATCCGGCGGTGGTCTACAACTCGCGGTACGACGTCCTGGCCACCAACCCCGCCTACCGCGACCTGTTCCTGGTGCCGACGACCAGCCAGTTCGGCGTCCCCAATGTGCTGTGGACGCTGTTCTCGGTCCCCGAGGGGTCCTGTCCCCTGGTGTTCCGGGAGCGGGAGCTGCCGGTGATGGTGGCCACGCTGCGCGCCGCCTACGGACGGCATGTGGGCGAGCCGGCCTGGGAGGACTTCATCGGCCGCCTGTCCGCCCGGAGTCCGTACTTCGTCGAGCTGTGGGCGAGTGGCGAGGTCATACCGCCGGGGCCCCGGGTGAAGACGTTCCGGCACGCCGCGGTGGGCGAGCTGCGCATGACCTCGGTGTCGCTGTCCGTCGACGGCATGCCCGAGTGCCGGATCGTGGCGTACTCGCCGGTGGACGCGGAGGCGAAGGAGGGGGTGGCGCTGCTGCGGGAGTGGCGGGAGCGGTTGTGGCCGTCGGCCGATGCCAGGGACGCCGAGCCGGTGGGGGCCGACAGCTAGGGCAACGAAAAAGTCCCGCTCCCTGACGGGAACGGGATCTTCATCACCGATCTTTGACAACTCAAGAGTGTCGATCTGTGGAGCTAAGGAGAATTGAACTCCTGACCTCCTGCATGCCATGCAGGCGCTCTACCAACTGAGCTATAGCCCCTTGCGTTCTTCCCGCTCGGCGGGCGAACAAGAAGAACTTTAACCGGTGACCTGCCGGAAAGTGAAATCCGGGTCCCGCCCCCTCATGAGGGTGTGCGCGGGGGTGCTCAGTCGTCGTCGCCGAGCACGGGCTCGGGCAGCGTGCCCGCGTTGTGTTCGAGCAGCCGCCAGCCGCGCGCGCCCTGCCCGAGGACGGACCAGCAGCAGTTGGAGAGCCCGCCGAGGCTCTCCCAGTGCTGGGATTCGAGGCCGAGGAGACGCCCGATGGTCGTACGGATGGTGCCCCCGTGACTGACCACCACGAGGGTGCCGTCCTCGGGGAGCTTTTCGGCGTGCGCGAGCACCACCGGAGCGGCGCGGTCTGCGACCTCGCTCTCCAGTTCGCCGCCACCGCGGCGGACCGGCTCACCGCGCTTCCAGGCGGCGTACTCGTCGCCGTGCCGGGCGATGATCTCGGTGTGCGTCAGCCCCTGCCAGACACCGGCGTAGGTCTCGCGCAGCCCCTCCTCGTGCACCACCTCGAGGCCGGTGAGCCCGGCCAGCTCGGCGGCCGTGGCGGAGGCGCGCTTCAGGTCCGAGGCGACGACGGCGTCCGGCCGCAGCGAGGCGAGGAGACGGGCGGCGCGCCGGGCCTGGCCGATGCCCGTCTCGGTGAGTTCCACGTCCGTGCTGCCCTGGAAGCGGCGCTCCACGTTCCAGGAGGTCTGACCGTGCCGCCACAGGATGATGCGGCGGCCCCGGCCCTTCTTCCGCTCGTCCGCTCCGGCGGGGCCGCTCACCGCAGCTCTCCGAAGTCGGCGGAGCCCTCCTCGGCCTGCAGCTGGGCGTGCTCCTCGGCCTTGCCGCGCGTCGCCTTGGCGTCGGCGGGGAGCTCCAGCTCGGGGCAGTCCTTCCACAGGCGCTCCAGCGCGTAGAAGACACGCTCCTCGCTGTGCTGGACGTGCACGACGATGTCGACGTAGTCGAGGAGCACCCAGCGGGCCTCGCGGTCGCCCTCGCGGCGGACCGGCTTGACGCCGAGTTCCTTGTTCAGCCGCTCCTCGATCTCGTCGACGATCGACTTGACCTGGCGGTCGTTGGGTGCGGAGGCCAGCAGGAAGGCGTCCGTGATCGACAGCACGTCGCTGACGTCGTAGGCGATGATGTCGTGCGCGAGCTTGTCGGCGGCCGCCTGGGAGGCGGTGGTGATGAGCTCGATGGAACGGTCAGTGGCGGTCACTACGCGGCTTTCGGTCGGGAACAGGGGTCGGCCGGGGGTGCGGGGTCGCCCCGCAGGTCCCGGCCCGTCGGCGGCGAGGAACCCTCACCGGTCCCCTCAAGGGTCTCACGGCCCGCCGACGGCACCCCACGTGATGGGGAGCACGCCCCGGGCCTGCCGGGGCGTGCTCCCGGTCACGACGAGGTCAGGTAGCTCCGGCCCAGTACGACGGACACGTCCGCGTTGGACGTGACCTTGCCCTTCTGCACGGACGCCGTGGGCAGACCGAGGGTCTTGGCGACCTCGATGGCGTCGTCCTTGCTCCCTGCATCGGTGTACGTGATTCGGGACACGCTCTCGGAGGCACCGGCGGTGCCGGCGTCGACGAAGGTGTAGCCGCCGTTGATGAGGACCACGCGGGCCTTCTCGGTGCCTTCCCTTGCTCCGGTGGCGTTGGTGATGCCGACCCGCACGGCGTCGCCCTGCTGCGGGCTCCTGGCGGAACCGCCGAGGACGTTCTTGACGACGCTGTCGCTGGTGTTCGCGGTCAGTGTGCCGTCGGACTGCACCGGCAGCAGCGAGGTCCTGAAGTCGCCGCCCTTGGCGTGGTCGGCGAGCTTGGCCAGGAAGGAGCCGAGGTCCTGGTCGTTGAGCGAGGGGTCGAGGATCTGCGCCAGCGTCTGCACGGTGGTCGTCGCGGCCTGCTCGTCGGAGGACAGTTTGCGCAGTACGCCCTGCATGACCTGCCCGAACCGCTCCAGCTGCGCGTTCTGGGCCTCGCCCGGGGCGCGGTAGGTGGCGTAGGCGACGGCCATCCGGCCGCTGAGGGTCTGGTCCTCACCCTTGTGCACGAGGGGGTCGGCGCCCTTCTTCGACGACTTGGCGTCGGGGTCGGGCACGTCGGTGTCGGTGTCGATGCCGATGTTGCCGACGAGCTCGACGAGGTTGTTCAGGTAGGGGGTGTCGAGTCGCCAGGTGCCCTCGATGTCGGTGCCGAGGACCGTGTCGATCGCGTCGCGCGTCCCGGACGAGCCGTCGTCGTCGACGGACTTGGCGAGGGTGGTCGTGGTGCCGTCGTCGTCCGTCAGCGCGAGCGAGTTGGGCAGCAGGACGGTCGCGCCCTGCCGGGTGGTGGTGTTGTTGACGAGCAGCGCCGTGGAGGTGCCGCCCTTCTTGGTGTTGTGCAGGTGGACCACGATCACGTCGCGTTTCTGTGCCGCCGCGGACGCGGTCGTGCCGGACTCGGCGTCCGGCGAGGAGCCCGGGAGCTTGCCCGCGTACCAGAGGTAGCCGACGCCGCCGGCGACCACCAGGGCGAGGACCACGGCCAGGGCCACGACCCGGCTGCGGGCGCGGCGCTTGGCCTCCTCGCGCCGCTCGGTGCGGTTCTCGGTGAACTTCAGCCAGTCGATGACGTCCTCGGAGTCGCCGTCCGGGTCCTCGACGAAGGCGAACTGTTCGGTGCGGTACTCACGGTCGGCGGGCGGTTCACCGTCCTCCGCGGGGCCCGACTGCTGCGGGATGTACGCGGTCTGTTCCGCGACCCGCGGCTGTCGGCCGGTCTCCGAGGTCTGCCCGTAGGGGTCGTACGCGGTGCCGGTGGGCGCCTGTCCGTAGGAGGGGTCGTACGGGTCGTACGGCGGAACGGGCTGCCCCGAGCCGGTGTCGTACGAAGTGACCGGCTGCTGCCCGCCCATGTCGTAGGACGGGGCGGAAGGCTCGTGCCCGTCCGTGTCGTACGAGGGCGCCGAAGGCTGCCGGCCGGTCGCGTACGGGGCGTAGCCATAAGCCTGTTGCTGCTGCCCGTAGGGGTCGTAGCCCTGCTGCTGAGGGGGCTGCTGCGGAAATTGCTGCTGCGGGACCTGCCGGTACACAGGCTGCCCGAACTCGTCGTAGCCGACGAGTTCGTACTGGTCGCCGCCCGCGTACCCGTCGTATCGGTCGTTCACCGGTGCCCCTCTCGGCTCACTCGCCGCGGTACAGCTCGCGCTTGTCGATATAGCGCACCACGCCGTCCGGCACCAGGTACCAGACAGGGTCGCCCTTGGAGACCCGGGCACGGCAGTCCGTGGACGAGATGGCGAGCGCGGGGACCTCGACGAGCGAGACACCGCCCTCGGGAAGTCCCGGGTCGGTCAGCGTGTGGCCGGGCCGGGTGACGCCGATGAAATGTGCGAGGGAGAACAGTTCCTCCGTGTAACGCCAGGTCAGGATCTGGCCGAGCGCGTCCGCGCCGGTGATGAAGAAGAGGTCCGTGTCGGGGTTGAGCGCGCGCAGGTCGCGCAGGGTGTCCGTGGTGTAGGTCGGGCCGCCGCGGTCGATGTCGATGCGGCTCACCGAGAACTGCGGGTTCTCCGCGGTCGCGATGACCGTCATCAGATAGCGGTCCTCGGCGGGAGCGACCTTGCGCGCGGTCTTCTGCCACGGCTGCCCGGTCGGCACGAACACCACCTCGTCGAGGTGGAACTGGGCGGCGACCTCACTGGCCGCCACGAGGTGCCCGTGGTGGATCGGGTCGAACGTTCCGCCCATGACGCCGAGACGGCGCTTGCCCGGACTCGACGGGGCGTTTCCGGTGCCCGGCACCGGGCGGTCCGCCGCGCGGCGTCCGGCGCCGCTCACCGTGTCACTCGCCGGACCGGTAGGCATGTCCTGCTCTCCCATGCGTGCAGACCCTACCGGCCCGGCCGACGGGCTCCCGCCGACAGGCCCCCCTGCCCGGCCCGGAGGGGGCTCAGCGGTCCCGGTTGAAGCGCGTGGTGATCCACAGCAGGAGGAGCAGCACGACGAAGGCGCCGCCGCCGGTCAGGTACGGGCTGAGGCTCTCGTGGTTGCCGCCGTGCTCCTCGCCCTCTGCGGCAAGGGTGACCAACTGGGCAGCGGTGCTGTGGAAGCTCATCTTCGGCAGGACCTATCCGGTGTGGGCGGGATAAAGACGTCCGGGCCATCGTATGCGGGGGCCCCGGCCCCCATCACGCCGACTCCGCCGTTGGGGAAGCCGACGGTCGCGGGTGAGGCCGGCGGGTGAGAGCGGCTGGTGAGGCCGGCGGGCGAGGGCAGCTGGTGAGGCGGCGGGCGAGAGCGGCTGGTGAGGCCGGCGGGTGAGAGCGGCACGGGCCGCCGTCAGCCGGCCGGGCACCGCCCCGGGCGTCTCAGTCGTCGTCCCGCTTGTATCCCCGCAGCAGGAACCAGGCGAGCAGGACGATCCCGACCACGCAGACGATCAGCACGACTCGCAGCAGATTGCCGCCACCCTGCCGGTCGGCCGCGCTCGCGGCCTCGGTCAGCCAGGCGGCTGCGGGGATGTGTTGTTCCATGGGGACGCTCCTTACGGTGTGCTGCCCTGCCACCGTAACTCCGCCTAGGCTGGGGACCGCTTCGGGGGCGACACAGGGCAATCAGACGCGTGGGGGAACACATGTCCGACGACAGCCATGAGCAGAACGGGCACGAGAGGGTGCCGAGCAGGTCACGCAGGCGCTTCCCGGGGATCTCCTCCCGGACCTACGAGCACCCGGCGGACCGCTCGGCCCTGGTGGCCCTGCGCAGACTCACCGGCTTCGACACGGTCTTCAAGGCGCTCAGCTCGCTGCTCCCCGAACGCAGCCTGCGGCTGCTGTTCCTGTCCGACTCGGTAAGGGTCTCGGACGCGCAGTTCGCACACCTCAACGACATGCTGCGGGACGCCTGTTACATCCTGGACCTGCACAAGGTCCCGCCGATGTACGTCACCCAGGACCCCCGGCCGAACGCGATGTGCATCGGCCTGGACGAACCGGTCATCGTGGTCACCACGGGCCTCGTCGAGCTGCTCGACGAGGAGGAGATGCGGGCGGTCGTCGGCCACGAGGTGGGCCACGCCCTGTCCGGCCACTCGGTGTACCGGACGATACTGCTGTTCCTGACCAGCCTGGCCCTGAAGGTGGCCTGGATCCCGCTCGGGAACGTGGCGATCATGGCGATCGTCACCGCCCTGCGCGAGTGGTTCCGCAAGTCGGAGCTGTCCGCGGACCGCGCCGGGCTGCTCGTCGGCCAGGACCTGCGAGCCTCGATGCGCGGCCTGATGAAGATCGCGGGCGGCAACCACCTGCACGAGATGAACGTGGACGCGTTCCTCGCGCAGGCCGAGGAGTACGAGGCCGGGGGCGACCTGCGCGACTCCGTGCTCAAGATCCTCAACGTCCTCCCCCGGTCCCACCCGTTCACGACGGTGCGGGCGGCCGAGCTGAAGAGGTGGGCCGAGTCCCGCGACTACCAGCGGATCATGGACGGCCACTACCCGCGGCGCACCGAGGACAAGGACGCCTCCGTCTCGGACTCCTTCCGGCAGTCGGCCGCGAGCTACGCCGACGATGTGAAGAACTCCAAGGACCCGCTGATGAAGCTGGTCAGCGACCTCGCGGGCGGCGCGGGCGATCTCGGCGGACGGGTGCGGCGCGGTTTCGGCGGCTTCGCGTCGGGCGACGCCCCGAAGGACCCGAAGCGGCCCCAGAACCCGCCCCAGGACGGACCCTCGTAGCGGGACGGACCCTCGTAGCGGGACGGACCCTCGCCCCAGGACGGACCCCCGGAGGGGGACGACGGGCCCCGACGGCAGCCACCCCGACGGCACCGGCTGAACCGGCGGCCGGCGCGGCTCCCCGGCAGCACCGGCCCCGGCCCGGGGTCGGCCGGGCACCGCACCGGACAGGGGCCAGTCGGGGAAGTCCGCCCATGCCGGGCGGACGTGCACGCGGGCGGGGTCAGACCTTCGGCTGGGCGCTCGTGGCCAGCGATCCGCACAGCGCCGTGGCGCCGCCGGTCCTGTACGGATCGGTGCCGGCCGGACCGCCCGCCTTCGCCGTCTGGCCGGCGAGCAGCGGGCGCAGGTGGTCGGCCGAGTCCTCGGCGCAGGCCAGCGGCCCGGCCTGGACGTAGGAGAGGACCAGTTCCGCCTGGTGCATCCGCAGGTCGTCGCGGTCGAAGCGGAAGTGCAGCTCACGCCGGACGGTGAACAGCGACACCCGTGCCTCCGCGTCCGAGCCCGTGGGCCGCAGCGCGTAGACGAGGGTGTGGTCGGCGACGACCTCCAGGGTGTTCGCGTCGGACTCGGCGGCCTGGAGGGTGCCCTGCACGCGGATCCGGTGGCCGGCGAGTTCCTCGCGGGCGGGGTCGAAGCGCACCAGCCAGCCGGTGGGTGCGTGCCGCCCGTCCGCCGCCGGGTGGTCGAAGCTCTGGTCGAACTGGTCGAGCTGCTGCGGGTCGAGCAGTATCCGTACCGGACGGGTGACGCCGCCGGTGAGGACCTCCGGGTCCAGCGAGGATCTGACCAGGTAGTCCTTGGCCGTGGTCAGGGCGGTGACGATCTGGCTGTCCGAGAAGTGCGCGGTGCGCCGGGAGGCCGGCATGGTGAAACCGTCGGCGCCGATGCGGAACTGGGCGGCCGGACTGTGCGCGTACAGCTCCTCGGCCTTCGCGGCCCCCGGCACGGCGCTCTGCGGCGCGAGCGGGATCACCGTCATGCGCAGCGGTTCGGGGGGCTGGGCGGCGGGGCTCTGGTAGGGGTGGCGTACGCCCATGTAGATCGCGGTGCCGAAGGCGATCGCGATGAGCAGGACGAGCAGCAGCGCCTGCCGGGACAGTCCGCGGTGCAGGGGCGGGCGACGCCGTACGGCGGGGGCGTGATCGTCCACGCGCTCCCGGGCGGAGAACTCCTGCAGACGGGCAGCGCGGACGAACGACTCGTCGAAGACGACGGATCGGTACTCGTCCTCGCCACCGGCGGGAGCCCCTTCGGGCGCCCCCTCAGGTGGGTCTCCAGGCCCGTCCATACCTTCAGGTTAGGTCTCCTGGAGCTCCGGTAAACGCGACGCTACGGGACAACTTCCGTCAGGTCCTCACCAGGTCTCTCAGGGCGTGCGGGGGCTCGCCGGCACGGCCGGCCGGGAGGGGTGCGCGGAGACCGACGGGCTGACCCCCGTGACCTTGTCCCGGCCCTGCTCGAGGCCCGTCGGGGCGGGCGGGGGGACCGGGTCCTGGCGGCCGGACGAAGCGCCCCGGTAGACCGCGGTGAAGGCGAGGGCGACCATGCCGACGCCCATCAGGACGGCCAGCATCCAGGCGACGGGGCGGTGCCAGCGGCCGGGCCCCGCGTACGTCCCGGACGGCCCGTAGGGGCCTTCGAGGAGGTCGACGGCGTCCAGGTCGTCCAGGTCCGGATCATGGCCGAAACCGCCGCTGCCGTCGGGGCCGAGGCCGTCCTCGTCGCCGTGGCCCCTGCCGTGCGCCCTGCGGGCCTCCTCGGAGGCCTCCGCGCGGGCCTGGGCGGCGGCGAGCAGGCGCTCCACGGCGGTGGGCTCGTGGACGACGGCCGCCCGCACGAAGTCCTCGTCGAAGACCACGGAGGCGAACTCTTCGTCCATACCCCCGCGGTCGCGGTCGTCGTCGGGCTCCCAGCCGTCCGGGAACGGCGTGCCCCCCACGTCCTCCGGCACGAATCCAGAGTAGACCTGGGGGGTCATTTTGGGCAGACCGTACGGAAATTCATCCGCCTGGCGAGACGCCCTCCCGCGGAGCGGTCTCAGCGCCGGATGTGCCCGTCCCCGGTCACGATGTACTTGGTGCTCGTCAGCTCCGGCAGGCCCATGGGGCCGCGGGCGTGGAGCTTCTGCGTGGAGATCCCGATCTCGGCGCCGAAGCCGAACTGGCCGCCGTCGGTGAAGCGCGTGGAGGCGTTCACGGCGACCGTCGTGGAGTCGACCAGCCGGGTGAATCGGCGGGCGGCCTGCTGCGAGGTGGTGACGATCGCCTCGGTGTGCCCGGAGGTCCACAGCCGGATGTGCTCGACGGCCCGGTCCAGCGAGTCGACGACGGCGGCGGCGATGTCGTAGGAGAGGTACTCGGTCTCCCAGTCCTCCGCCGTGGCCTCCACGACGGTGGCCCGCGAGTCCTTCGCGTACGCCGCGACCCGCTCGTCGGCGTGCACGGTGACCCCGGCGTCCGCGAGGGCGTCCAGGGCGCGCGGCAGGAACTGCGGGGCGATGTCCTGGTGGACCAGGAGGGTCTCGGCGGCGTTGCAGACGCTGGGCCGCTGGGCCTTGGAGTTGATCAGGATGTCGATCGCCGTGTCGAGGTCGGCGTCGGCGTCGACGTAGACGTGGCAGTTGCCGGTGCCGGTCTCGATGACGGGGACGGTGGACTCCTGCACGACGGTGCGGATCAGGGAGGCGCCGCCGCGCGGGATCAGGACGTCGACCAGGCCGCGGGCGCGCATCAGCTCGCGGACGGACTCACGGCTCTCGCCCGGCACGAGCTGGACGGCGTCGGCGGGCAGCCCGGCGCCCCCGACGGCGTCGCGCAGCACGCGCACGAGGGCGCTGTTCGACTCGTACGCCGACGAGGAACCGCGCAGCAGCACCGCGTTGCCGGACTTCAGGCAGAGGGCGGCCGCGTCGACAGTGACGTTCGGGCGGGCCTCGTAGATGATCCCGACGACGCCGAGGGGGACGCGGACCTGGCGCAGGTCGATGCCGTTCGGCAGGGTGGAGCCGCGGACGACCTCGCCGACCGGGTCGGGCAGGGCCACCACGTCGCGGACGTCCGAGGCGATCGCGCGCACCCGCTCGGGCGTGAGCGTGAGCCGGTCGATGACCGTCTCGCCGGTACCGGCCTCGCGGGCCCGGGCGACGTCCTTGGCGTTGGCGGCGACGATCTCGCTCGTACGGACCTCCAGCGCGTCCGCGATCGCGAGCAGCGCGTCGTCCTTCTCGGCCCGCGGCAGGGGCGCGAGGTCGGCGGCGGCGGCTTTCGCGCGGTAGGCGGCCTGGGTGACCGGGGACATGGAGTCGTACGGCGAGAGCGTGGTCATGACGGCAGCCTAATGCTCCGAATGGGGCCGACCGGCTGTTGTCCCAAACCCCGAGACACCCGGCGAAGGGCTCAAAAGGGGTGGACGCCCACCGGGGTTGCGGGCAGCGGGCCGTAACCCTCGGCGACGCGGTGGTGGTACGTCTCCCGGTCGATGACCTCGAGGCCGACGATCTCCCAGGGCGGGAGGTTGGCGGTCTGCCGGTGCTCGCCCCACAGGCGCAGCGCGACGGCCGCCGCGTCGTGCAGGTCGCGGGCCTCCTCCCAGTACCGGATCTCCGCGTGGTCGTTGGCGTACCGGCTGGTCAGCAGGAAGGGGTGGTCGTGGGCGAGCTGTTCGAGGGCCCGCCTGACCTCCTTCAGGGGTGCCTCGCCGCCCGAGACGCTCAGCGTGACGTGCCAGAGCCGGGGGGCGTCCTTCGGTTCCTCGACCTCGTACGTGTCACCGGCGGCGACGCTCGTGAGGGCCCGCTCCTCGCCGATCGCACGGGAGGTGCCACCACCGCGGGACGCCGCCGCCCCGGGGCGCACTCGTCTCACGACGGCCTCCTTCACGCGATGGTCGTGCCGAATCTCCCTGCCTCAAAGTTGAACAGCTACGGCGCCGTCGCGTGGCGGTTTTACGGAACGTCCCTCGCCGGAGGGCGGGAGAATCGGCCGTTCAGGACCACCGTGGCCGGTTGTCCACGGAGTGTCCGGGACGCGGTCTACGGGTGCAGGAGCACCAGGTCGTCCCGGTGTACGACCTCCCGCTCGTAGGCGGGTCCCAGCTCGCGCGCCAGTTCCCTGGTCGAGCGCCCGATCAGCTGGGGGATCTCCTTGGCGTCGAAGTTCACCAGGCCGCGGGCGACCGCCCGCCCCGCGGTGTCGCGCAGCTCGACCGGGTCGCCGGCGGTGAAGTCTCCCTCGACCGCCGCGATGCCCGCGGGCAGCAGCGACGTGCGCCGCTCGACGACCGCGCGGACCGCGCCGTCGTCCAGGGTGAGCGCGCCCCGCGGGGTCGACGCGTGCTGGAGCCACAGCAGCCGGTCGGCGGAGCGGCGCCCGGTGGGGTGGAAGTACGTGCCGGTGTCCCGTCCGGCGAGGGCGTCCGCGGCGTGCACGGCGGACGTCAGGACCACCGGGATGCCCGCGGCCGCCGCGATGCGTGCCGCCTCGACCTTGGTGACCATGCCGCCGGTGCCGACGCCCGCCTTGCCCGCGCTGCCGATCTCCACGTGCGCCAGGTCCTGCGGGCCGCGCACCTCCGCTATCCGCGACGTGCCGGGCCTGCTGGGGTCGCCGTCGTACACGCCGTCGACGTCCGAGAGCAGGACCAGCAGGTCGGCGCGCACCAGGTGGGCGACGAGCGCGGCGAGCCGGTCGTTGTCGCCGAAGCGGATCTCGTCCGTGGCGACCGTGTCGTTCTCGTTGACGACCGGCAGGGCGCCCATCGCGAGGAGTTTGTCGAGGGTGCGGGAGGCGTTGCGGTGGTGGGCCCGGCGGCTGGTGTCGTCGGAGGTGAGCAGCACCTGCCCGACGCGGATGCCGTGCCGGGCGCAGGAGGCGGTGTAGCGGGCCACCAGCAGGCCCTGGCCGACGCTGGCGGCGGCCTGCTGCCGGGCGAGGTCCTTGGGGCGGCGGCGCAGCCCCAGCGGGGCGAGCCCGGCGGCGATGGCCCCGGAGGAGACGAGGACGATCTCGCGCTCACCGTCGCCGCGGCCCTTGGCGAGGGCGTCGACGAGGGCGTCGACGCGGTCCGCGTCGAGGCCGCCGGCGGCGGTGGTCAGGGACGAGGAGCCCACCTTGACGACGATCCTGTGGGCGTCCGCCACACCCTGTCTTGCCGCTGACACGTATTTCCCCAATGTCTCCGAGGTCCGACCAGCCCGGTACGTGCAATCTACGTGAGCGCGGGCGGCCGGCGCCGCCGCGTTTCGAGGGGCGGACGACCGCCGTGTTCACAGGGTTCTCGGCAGGATGCCCGTTTTCCGGTGATTGTTCTCACCGCAGATTGCTAGCCGGGCGCCAGAGGTCATACGGTCAGTGGTCGGCCAGGTCATGCCTGCCGGCGTCACCCCCCGCTTCTCCCATCCGCCGCATCCCTTCGCAGGAGCCCCGCCCGTGCCTTCCGCACGCCTCGCCCCCCGCCGCATCGTGCAGCTCTCCGCGCTGTTCGCGATGTTCGCGCTCTTCACGGCGCAGATCGTCTCCGCTCTGCTGCCGTACGTCCCGGTGTTCGTCGCCGCGAGTGCGGCGGGTCTCGCCCTGGACGTCTATCTGCAGTACCGCGACCCCGGTCTGCTCGCGCTGCTCGGCAAGGTCCGCTTCGACGTCACGGTGCGCCAGCTGCTGCGCGACATGCTCGTCCTCGTGGGGCTGCTGCGGATCGACGGCATCGACCCGGAGCGCGAGCAGGCGCCGCTGCTCGTCGCGCTGTGCCTGTTCTACGCGCTGCACTTCGTGTGCCAGGCCGTCGCGGTGCTGGTCCGCCGCACCCGTACGCTGCCGATCGTCACGCGGAACATCGACGCCTCCGCGCTGCGCCTGAGCACCGCGCCGCCGCGCATCCTGGCCCGCCGGCCGGGCCACCGGCTGCTGACCTTCTCCGTGCCGACGACGGCCGGCCTGGTCCTCACCGCCGCCACCCAGGACGCCCTGTGGGGCCGCGTCGGTGTCGGGGCCGCCCTGGTGCTGATCATCGGCGGCATCGCCCGTCTGGGCACCTGGCTGCTCCCGAAGAAGCGCGCGAAGAGCGAGCAGCAGGTCATGGAGTGGCTGGACAGGTGGCTGGCGGAGTACCGGCCGACGGTCGCCATGTACTTCTCCGGCGGTACGACGTCGGCGTACCAGGCGAACATGTGGCTCTCGACGCTCTCCCAGATCGACGCCAAGCCGCTGATCGTGCTGCGTGAGCGCTTCATGGTGCAGAAGATCGACGCGACGGACGTCCCGATCATCTGCTTCCCGAAGGTCTCGACGATGTTCTCGCTGGAGAACTCGACGCTGAAGATGATGCTGCACCCGGCCAACGCCGCGAAGACCTCGCAGGTGCTGCGCATCCCCACGATCAAGCACGCGTTCACCAACCACGGCGAGAGCGACAAGCTGTCCTCCTGCAACCCGTACGCGAAGGCGTACGACGAGGTGTGGGTGGCGGGTCCCGCGGCCCGCGAGCGTTACCTGCTGGCCGAGGTCGGCGTCGAGAACAAGGACATCGTCGAGGTGGGCCGCCCGCAGCTGGCGCCGATCCGCCCCTACTCGGGCGCGCCGACCGGCACGTACACGACCGTCCTGTACGCCCCCACCTGGGAGGGCTGGGACGGCAACCCGGGCAACACCTCGGTGGTCCTGGCCGGTGAGAACATCGTCCGGCGGCTGCTGGCCGACGACGGTGTGCGTCTCCTCTACAAGCCGCACCCGATGACCGGCTCCGTCGACCCGCGCGCGGGCGCCGCCAACGAGCGCATCAAGGCGATGATCCGCGAGGCCAACACCAAGCGGTCGGGCGCCCGCCCCGGCCCCGAGGCGGCGGCCGAGCTGGCCCGCCGCACCGCGGAGCTGGACAAGCTGACCTCCACCGCGTTCCGGCCCAGCGCGGACGAGATGGAGCGGATGCTGCTCCAGGGCGCCCCGCACGGTGACCGCGAGGCGGAGATCGCCCGGGCCACCACGGCGTGGGAGTCCGCCTACTGGGCGTCCTTCCCGGAGTGGGAGCACCAGATCATCACGGACGCGCGTCCGGCGATCTTCGCCTGCTTCAACCAGGCCGACCTGCTGATCAGCGATGTCTCCTCGGTCGTCTCCGACTGGCTGTCCAGCGAGAAGCCGTACGCCGTCGCCAACACCTCGGGCATGTCCGAGGCGGCCTTCCGCGCGGGCTTCCCGACGGTGTCGGCGGGCGTCGTCCTGACCCAGGCGGCGGACGGTGTCCCGGCCCTGCTGGAGTCGGTGCGCTCCCCCGAGAAGGACCTGTTCACCGCGGCCCGCGCCGAGCTCAAGGAACATCTGCTGGGCCCCTCGGACCCGCCGTCCCTGGCCCGCTTCGACTCGGCGATCGCGGCCCTGTGCACCAAGGCCGACGAGCGCCGGGTGCGTATGGAGTCGCGTCTGGCCGCGGAGATCCCCTCCCAGCGCAGCGCCGCCCAGGAGACGGCCCAGGAGTCCGACCAGGGCCTGGAGGCCGTCGAGACCGAGGAGAACGGCGCGGAGGACTCGGTCACCGCGTAGGTCCACGCAGTACGCCGACGGCCCCCGGGAGCAGCGCTCCCGGGGGCCTCGACGTGCACGGCGTCCGGGTCAGTCCGGGCAGACCGCCGCCGGCAGCCTGGGCAGCCCGCGCCGCTCACCGTCCGTGAGGTCACGGCCGAGGACCTCGCACAGATGGCGTTTCCACCGGCCGGGGTCGAGCGACAGCAGGTTCACCACGCCATTCTGGACCCGGAGCAGCGTCCGGCCGTCCCGGGTGGCGGCGAGGAAGTACTGGTCCTCGGCGAAGTCGTACGTCTCGAAGCGGCTCGGGTCGCCCGCGTACTGGAAGCGCACCGAGTTCCCCGCCGCCATGTAGAACTCCGAGCCGCGGCCGGTGAAACCGAGAGTGAATCCGTCGCCCCAGGACACGTCGTTCGCCCCGAGCGGCCCGAGCGGGCCGAGCACCCTTTCGGGCGGGTGCCCGGCGCCCACGGACCACAGTTCGACCATGCTGCCCTTCGTCTTCGCGGCGGCGTACCGTCCGCTCGGGTCGAGGAAGGCGCGGTCGTTGTCCGGGCCGAGAGCCACCCTCAAGCCCCTGACCTCCTTGCCGGTCCGCAGGTCGACGGCGTACAGCCGCGACTGGCCGCGCACCACGATCTGTACGAGTCCGGGTTCGGGGCGGCGGTTCAGTGCGTAGCCGGAGTCGGGCGGGTTGCCGTCGGAGGTGGTCAGGGCGGGCGTCTTCCCGGGGAGTCCCAGCTTGCGCGCGTCCAGGGTCTTCGTCAGGCGTCGGCCGCTGCGGGCGTCGAAGTGCTCGATCCGGGTGCCCGAGAGGGTGACGAGTTCGTCGCCGCCCGGCAGGAAGAGCAGCGAGAGGCCAGCCCTCCCCTGCTTGTCGACGGGAGGCATGCGGGTGGTGATCTCGGCGACCTCGCGAAGCGAGGGAATCCGCCGGATCTGGATCCTGTCGCGGCCCACGACGTCGGCCACCAGGGTCTGCGCCTCGTTGACCGCCAGGGTGTGCGCAGCGTCCGGGTTCATGGCGCTGTCCCGTGGCGGCCGCTTCACCTGGGTCTTCACGTGTCCGGTCGTCGCGTCGACCAGTGCCAGACGGTTGCCGACGTGGTCCGGGGGAGCCTTGCGCGTCTCTATGTGGGCGACCAGGGTCCTGGCGTCATCCAGTATCAAAGGATGGACGACCACGAGGTGCAGCGGATGGTCGGACGTCTCCAGCGACAGTCCGGTCACGCCGGTCTCGTCCCAGACGGGGACCACGGGGTGCTCCGGGTCCCCGAGCAG
The DNA here is from genome assembly GCF_042871785.1 of Streptomyces sp. NPDC005551. Taxonomy (NCBI): domain Bacteria; kingdom Bacillati; phylum Actinomycetota; class Actinomycetes; order Kitasatosporales; family Streptomycetaceae; genus Streptomyces; species Streptomyces sp. NPDC005551. Next base: position 476,087 of record NZ_JBIAJE010000002.1, read on the forward strand.
ACGGCCGGTGGGGTCGGCCGTCTGCTCGGTACCGTCCGCGCGCAGCAGCCGGTTGCCCTTGCGGACGCCGCCCACGGCCCACTCGGCCTTGTACACGTGCATCGCGAGGAGGGCGCCCGTACGGTCCAGGGCCACGCCACGGCAGCGGTAGCCGTCGGTCACGTAGCGCTTCAGCTCCCGGCCGTCCGTCACCCGCAGTGTCCGGTAGACCGCGTGGTTCGTCCCGTCCCGCTTCTCCGTCCGGCAATGGCTCAGCACCCTGCCGTCACCGGACAGCGCGACGGCCGGCACCGACATGATCATGGTGTCCATTTCGAACACCATTACGTCGCGCGCGAGTTCACGTGTCCGGCCGGTGCGGGTGTCGATCGCCACGACCGTGTGCTTCCCGCCGTTGGGATCCTGGGGACCCCGCTGGGCCACCAGCGTCCTCGCGTCCGGACCGAACCACGCCGCCCGGACCGCGGGCGGCCGTCCGGGCACCGGCCGGCGGGTCCCGGCCCGCAGGTCCCACACGCCCAGCCGCTCGTCCGCCACCGTCACGATCTCGGAGCCGTCCGGGGAGAAGTCCATGAAGTGGACCTGCTCGCTGTGGGATCGCTTCGCCTCGGCCTTGGCAGCGAACTCGGCGGCAGCTCGCCCGGCAGGTGAGGGCCGACGGCGAGTTCCTGGCGGCCCGGGCGGACGTCACACCCGGAACCTGCTGCACGGGACGCGTGATCACCTCGCGGAGCTGTTCGCGGGTCATCGGGGTCAGGGTCAGCGTCTGCCCCGCCCGCAGCGCTGGGCCCAGGCGCGGGTGCTGGAGCATCGCGCCCATGAGGTCGGCCCGCAGGGTGAGCAGGACCCGCGGTCCGCCGTCCGTCCGGCGCTCGGGGAAGAGCAGCCGGACGGCCTCCTCGACCTCCGCCTCCGTACGGTCCAGGAGCGCCTCGGCCTGGTCCAGGACGACGAGCAGCCTGCCACCCGCACCGCCGCGCGCCCGGTGCAGGGCGTCCGCCAGGCCCTTGCCCGCGATCCAGGACTCGACCTGGTCGGCGCTCGCAGCCCGGGCCGGCCCGTACCGGCCGGAGAGGACGTCCTCGTACAGCGCGGTGGCGAGCGCGAACAGCGGGGACGAGACCTGCCCGGCGTTCACCACTAGCACGTCCCAGCCGGCCCGCCGCATCCGCGGGACCACACCAGCCAGCGCCAGGGACGACTTCCCGGAGCCCGACGGCCCGCACAGGGTGACGGTCAGCCGCTCATCACCCAGGGCGTCGACCACGTCCTCGATGTCGTCGTCCCGCCCGAAGAAGACGTCCGCGTCGGATTCCCGGAAGGTGGCGAGGCCCCGGAACGGCACGTCGGGCAGCACGAGCGAGGCGAGTCCCGGCAGCTCCGCCAGCAGGGTCCGGGTCCGCAGGACGAACGCCTGCTGGGCCTCCTGCTCGGGCTGGGCCGCCACCATCAGGCCGATGGCCGCACCGAGTTCGTTGTCCCAGACCGGTGTCCCGCTGAAGCCCTGCCTGACGTGTGCGGCCTGCCCGTCGGCCCGGGAGAGCTGGATCCAGCCCTCGCCGGTGGCGCCGCCGAGCATCCCGCGGAACCAGCTCTCGCCCGGCTCGCCGTCCGTGAACCCCACCGCGCGGGCCCCGTGCTCCCAGACGCTCCCGGGGTCGGCCATGGGCAGCGGGCGGGCTCCGGGGAGCGGCTCGGGCAGCCGCAGCAGGGCCAGGTCGCCCGTCCGGTCGGCCCGGATGGGGATCCAGGCCTCGACGACGGCCCTGCGTTCCGGGCGCGGGCGGCCGGGAGCCGTGCCCGGCGCGCCCTCGGTGCTGCGCGTGCGCCCGAACCCGCCTGTGCCCTCGTCGCCGCTCCCGAACCCGCCGGTGCCCTCGTCGCCCCTCCCGGCCGCTCCGGACGCGCCGGTGCCCTCGTCATCGGTCCCGGCCGCCAGCGGAAGGTCCACGGTGACGGCGGTCCCCACGGCCACCGGATCCTCCCGCCGCGTGCCGAGCACGTCGGACACCACATGGGCGCAGGTCAGCACCAGGTCGGGGGCGACGTGGAAGCCCGCGCCGCCGACCTCGCCGTCCTGCCCCTTGATCCGGACGACCGCGGCGGCCAGCGCCTCGTCCGGACTCCGCGACTCCTCCCCCGTCACCGCGCCGCCCGCCCGGCTCAGCTCGCCCGAGGACTGTCCGGAGCCGCGCCCGGGTCCTCACTCCGGTGCCAGGTCAGCGTCACCGAGAAGTTGGCCTGCGTGGCGGTGCTGGCGATGACGACGTCCGCCTCGGCCGACAGCGACACCCCGAACTCCAGCGTCATCTCGTCGGGCGGGTTCGCGAGCGCCCCGAACCGGCCGACGAAGCTGTCGGCGACCGGGCGTACGGTGTCGAGCATCTCGCCGAGCGACCGCTCGGCGCGGGCCACGGCCCGTCCCCCGCGCCCCACCCGGACCAGGGACTCGTCCACCTCCCGGATCTGGACGCGCACGACGTCGTCGCCCCCGTCGCCCACGGGCACCTCGACGGTCCGCACGGTCCGGTCGCTCATGACGCTCCTTCGGCACTCGGCTGAGGAGTCCGCGCACACCGCCCGGCCGGGCCCGCGGCTCGCCCCGCATCGTAGATCGTCACGCGGCGAACACACCTTGTAATCAGCCGACTTGGGCCGGGCCAAGACGCGCGCCAGGAGCGGCCTCACATGCGGGAACGCCCCGATCCGTGCGGATCGGGGCGTTCCATGACCATCGGGCGCGGGTGCCGGGAGCGGCTAGAACGGCTCGAAGTCGTCGTACGCCTTCTCCGACTCGTCCCGCTCCGCCTGCTTGTCGCGGCGGCGCTGGGCGGCGGGACGGGGAGCGTCGAAGCGGTGGTCCTCGCCGCGCCGGCCGAGCATCTCGGCGCCGGCCATGACCGTGGGCTCCCAGTCGAAGACGACCGCGTTCTCCTCGGGGCCGATGGCGACGCCGTCGCCCGTGCGGGCGCCGGCCTTCATCAGCTGGTCCTCGACTCCGAGCCGGCTCAGCCGGTCGGCGAGGTAGCCGACGGCCTCGTCGTTGCTGAAGTCGGTCTGCCGGACCCAGCGCTCGGGCTTCTCGCCGCGGACGCGGTACAGGCCGTCCTCCTCCCGCGCCACCGTGAAGCCGGCGTCGTCGACCGCCTTCGGGCGGATGACGATGCGCGTGGCCTCCTCCTGCGGCTTGGCCGCGCGGGCCTTCGCGATCACGTCGGCGAGGGCGAAGGACAGCTCCTTGAGGCCCGTGTGGGCGACGGCCGACACCTGGAAGACACGGTAGCCGCGGCCCTCCAGCTCGGGCCGGACCATCTCGGCCAGGTCCTTGCCGTCCGGTACGTCGATCTTGTTCAGGACGACCATGCGCGGGCGCCGGTCGAGACCGCCGTACTGCTTCAGCTCCTCCTCGATGATGTCGAGGTCGGAGACCGGGTCGCGGTCCGATTCGAGGGTCGCAGTGTCCAGGACGTGGACGAGGACGGAGCAGCGCTCCACGTGGCGGAGGAACTCGAGGCCGAGGCCCTTGCCCTGGCTGGCGCCGGGGATGAGCCCGGGCACGTCGGCGATCGTGTAGACGGTCTCGCCGGCCGTGACCACGCCGAGGTTCGGGACGAGCGTCGTGAACGGGTAGTCCGCGATCTTCGGCTTGGCGGCGGACAGCACGGAGATCAGCGAGGACTTGCCCGCGCTCGGGTAGCCGACCAGGGCCACGTCCGCGACCGTCTTCAGCTCCAGGACGATGTCCTGGAAGTCGCCGGGCACGCCGAGGAGCGCGAAACCGGGGGCCTTGCGACGGGCCGAGGCCAGCGCCGCGTTTCCGAGGCCGCCGCGGCCGCCCTGGGCGGCGACGTAGGAGGTGCCGTTGCCGACCAGGTCGGCGAGGACGTTGCCCGCCTTGTCGAGGACGACCGTGCCGTCCGGGACGGGCAGGATCAGGTCCTGGCCGTCCTTGCCGGAGCGGTTGCCGCCCTCGCCGGGCTTGCCGTTGGTCGCGCTGCGGTGCGGCTTGTGGTGATAGTCGAGCAGCGTGGTGACGGACTGGTCCACGACCAGGATCACGTCACCGCCACGGCCTCCGTTGCCGCCGTCGGGGCCGCCGAGCGGCTTGAACTTCTCCCGGTGTACGGAGGCACAGCCGTGGCCTCCGCTACCCGCGGCGACATGCAGCTCGACGCGGTCCACGAAGGTGGTCATGGTGGGGTGCCTCCAGCACTTCGGTTACTTCTGTACGTACGGAATGTCTCTTGGGTAACACGCGAAAGGCGGACCCGCCTTCCCGACCGGGAAGTGAGGTCCGCCTCGCGAGAAACCTGTTCCGCGGAGCCTGGGCCCTAAAGGGACTGGATCAGGCGACCGGAACGATGTTCACGACCTTGCGGCCGCGGTGGGTGCCGAACTCCACCGCACCGGCGGTCAGCGCGAACAGCGTGTCGTCCTTGCCACGGCCGACGCTGGCGCCGGGGTGGAAGTGGGTGCCACGCTGGCGGACCAGGATCTCACCGGCGTTGACGACCTGACCGCCGAAGCGCTTCACGCCGAGCCGCTGAGCATTGGAGTCGCGACCGTTCCGGGTGGACGATGCGCCCTTCTTGTGTGCCATCTCTCCTCAGTCCCTTACTTCGCAGCCGCGGGGATCTCAGTGACCTTGATCGCCGTGTACTGCTGGCGGTGGCCCTGACGACGGCGGTAGCCGGTCTTGTTCTTGTAGCGAAGGATGTCGATCTTCGCGCCCTTGTGGTGGTCCACGATCTCGGCCTGGACCTTGATGCCGTCGAGGACCCAGGGGTCACTCGTCACGGCGTCGCCGTCGACAACGAGCAGGGTCGAGAGCTCGACCGTGTCGCCAACCTTGGCAGTGGAAATCTTGTCAACCTCAACGATGTCGCCGACAGCAACCTTGTGCTGGCGACCACCGCTGCGCACGATGGCGTACACGCGGATCTCTCTCTCACTCGGATCGGGACCCCCGCAGTCCAGCCACCGGCTTGCGCGAGCGGCCTCTCCCGAGCGCGAACGCCGGGAGGAAGAGGTTTACGGGGATGCGGCGCGTCAGGGGACACGCCGACGGTCAAGGTTACGGGGCCGCAGCCGAAAGGGTCAAACCAGGCCGGGCCCGGCGACCGTGCCGCACGTCACGTCGTCGGCTTCTCGCCGTCGTCCGGGAGCGGCTTCACGCCCCTGCACAGGTCCGTGGTGTCCGCGGCACCGGGGTACGCGACCGACCGTACGCGGTCGAAGTGCGCCCGGTACATGTCGTGCACGGCGTCGTCGTCGACCTTCACGATCGACTCGTCGTTCTCGCGGAGCGCGGGCCCGGTGTAGTTCCCGGAGCCGGTGAAGCTGACCTTGTTCTGCACGCCGTCGTACATGCCGTCGATGAGGATGTACTTGGAGTGGATGATGAACGGCGTGATCAGCTTCTGGCCGGGGTTCAGCGGGTCCCGGTCGTCGTTGTAGCAGCGCACCGAGGGGCCGCCGGTGGTGTGCAGCTTCTCCCAGGTGCCCTTGGTGCCGCCGGAGCTCTTGGCGCTGTCCGTCTCGGCGTACACGACGCTCACCGAGCAGCCCGCCTTCTGCAGCGAGACCAGCTTCTCGGCGATCGCCATCCTGGTCAGCTTGAAGATCGCGACCCGGACCTTGGTCTTCTGCGTGACCCCGGCGGCGTCCTTGTACGAGCACTGGACGTTGTTCAGCACCGAGTAGACGGTGTCGGTGTCCCGCGTGTTGCCCTCGCGCGGGAAGAAGTACGCCTTGTAGAGACCGTTGCTGACGGTGCGGTAGTTCCAGGACGCCCAGTCACGGGCGACCATCGTGTCGAAGTAGTCCGAGTACGCGTCGTACATCGTCGGGTTGTTCGGCAGCAGCAGCGCGTCGTTGAAGAAACGGGTGTGCGCGGACGGCGTCGAGTTCGACGTCGTCTCGACGACCACGTTCGTGGCGCCCTGGACTGCGGAGAACAGCCAGAACTTGTTGTGCATGATCGACTGCCCGAACTTCGGGTCGCCGAGACAGGACTTCTTCGCCGGGCACGTGCTGACGTAGGAGCCCTTGGCGCGGTCGGTGCCGAGACCCGCGGCCAGCGTGCTGTACGACGTGTTGGTCGGACGGTCGCTGACGCTGGACTCGTCGAGCAGGACCTGGACGTTGACCCCGCGGTCCTTCGCGGCCACCAGGGCGTTGACGACCGACGCCTCCCACACGTGGTACACCGCGACCTTGATGACCGAGCCGGGCAGTGCCGCGTTGGTCAGCTCGATGAGCCGGGTGCGGATCGCGTACTGCTGATCCGTGGTCCCCAGCGGGTCGTTGAAGATCGGGCCCTCGGTCCACGTCGGACCGCCCACCGCCTCCGCGGTGCCCGCCGACGTCGCCGCCTGGACCCCCGCGGCCGACAGCACCGTGGCCAGCGCGACGGCCTGGCGTCCTCCCTTGACCGGCTTCACAGCGCGGTGCCGCCCCGTGCCCGTCAGGCGCACGCGCGCCATGAGATCCCCTCCCCTGACACGAGCAAGCCGTCTCCCCAACGCCGCCCGTGAGTTCATCCGTGTGACTGCTTGAGTTTTACATGTAGCTGATCGTGTTCCAAGCGGCGGGGGGTGGCCGCGGAAGCGGAGAAGCCCTGAAAACCCGTCAGGACGGACGAAAATCCCCGCTCAGGCGCCCGCGCCCCGATCCGCTCCCGCCCTGTCCGCACATACGTACGCCCCCTGCCCGGCGGTGGTCACCGCCGGGCAGGGGGCGTGCGGTCTGCTCAGTCCTCGTCGGTGGAGGCCGTGACGGTGGACACCGTCCGCTCCGCCGCCGCGGTCTTCTTCGACGTCGACTTGGCGGCCGTCTTGGTGGTCTTGGCCGCCGCCTTCTTCGCCGTCGTCTTCTTCGCGGCCGTCTTCTTGGCCGCGGTCTTCTTCGTGGCGGCCTTCTTCGCGGTCGCCTTCTTGGCCGTCTTGCGGGCCGTCTTCTTCGCCGGTGCCGACTCCGCCGGCTCCTCGGCCGGCGTCTCGGCACCGGCCGCCTCGGGCGCGGAGTCCTGTGCCGCGGGGGTCTCCGCCGCGGCCGACGGGACGACCACGACGGCCGCCTCCTCGGACGCGGTGGGCGCGGTCGCCTTGCGGACGGCACGGCGGCGCGGACGGGCCGGGGCGGCGCTGTCTGCGGGCGCCTCTGCCTGTCCGGCAGCCGGCGACTCGGCCACCGGCTCCGGCTCCGACGCGGGCTCAGGCTTCGGCTCGGCGACGGGCTGCGGGGAGACCGCGACCGTCACCGCCGCGGCCTCGTCGGACGCCTTGGGCGAACCGGCGGGGGCCGACACCTTGCGGGTCGCCCGACGGCGCGTACGGCCCTGCGGGGCGGACACCTCGGGCGCCGGGGCCTCCTGGGCGGGCGCGAGCTCCGCGGGGGCCTCGGCCGCCACGGGTGCATCCACGGGGGCCGCGGGCGCCTCGACGACCGGGTCCTCGACGGCCACCGGCTCCGACTCGGCGGCGTCCCGGGACTTGGCGGCACGCTCCTCGCCCCGCGGCGCACCCGCCGGAGCGGACGCACGCCGGCCGGTCCTGCGCCGCGAACGGCCCCGGGACGCGGCGGCCTCGGCCTCGGCGGCGCTGCTGTACAGCTCCTCGTCCGGCTGGAACTCGGGGGCCGGCAGCGCGGCCGGCACGGCGGCCTCCGCGGCCACCTCGGCCTCGGTCTCAGCCTCCGGCTCGGCCTCGAAGGTCTCCGCGGCCTCGTGCTCGAGCTCGTGCGTGTGCTCGCCGCCACGGCCGCGCTTCTTGCGCTTGCCGCCGCCACCGACGGAGGTCGGCTGCTCCATGTGCACGATGACGCCGCGGCCGTTGCAGTGGACGCAGGTCTCCGAGAAGGACTCCAGGAGGCCCTGGCCGACCCGCTTGCGGGTCATCTGCACGAGGCCCAGCGAGGTGACCTCGGCCACCTGGTGCTTCGTACGGTCCCGGCCCAGGCACTCCAGCAGCCGCCGCAGCACGAGGTCCCGGTTGGACTCCAGGACCATGTCGATGAAGTCGATGACGACGATGCCGCCGAGGTCGCGCAGCCGCAGCTGACGCACGATCTCCTCGGCCGCCTCCAGGTTGTTCCTGGTGACGGTCTCCTCGAGGTTGCCGCCCTGCCCGGTGAACTTTCCGGTGTTGACGTCGACCACGATCATGGCCTCGGTCTTGTCGATCACCAGCGAACCGCCGCTCGGCAGCCAGACCTTGCGGTCCAGCGCCTTCATCAGCTGCTCGTCGATGCGGTGCGTCGCGAAGACGTCGACCTCGGAGGTCCACTTCGAGAGCCGGTCGGTCAGATCGGGCGCCACATGGGACACGTATCCGTGGATCGTCTCCCACGCCTCGTCGCCGCTGACGATGACCTTGGTGAAGTCCTCGTTGAAGATGTCGCGCACGACGCGGACGGTCATGTCCGGCTCGCCGTACAGCAGGGTCGGAGCGTTTCCGCTCTTCGCCTTCTTCTGGATGTCCTCCCACTGCCCCTGGAGCCGCTCGACGTCACGGCGCAGCTCGTCCTCGCTCGCGCCCTCGGCGGCGGTGCGCACGATGACGCCCGCGTCCTCGGGGACGATCTTCTTGAGGATGGTCTTCAGCCGTGCGCGCTCGGTGTCGGGCAGCTTGCGGCTGATGCCGGTCATCGAGCCCTCGGGCACATAGACCAGGTAGCGGCCCGGCAGGGACACCTGGCTGGTCAGCCGGGCGCCCTTGTGACCGATCGGGTCCTTCGTCACCTGGACGAGGACCGACTGGCCGGACTTCAGCGCGGACTCAATGCGACGGGGGCCGTTGGCCATGCCCAGCGCCTCGAAGTTGACCTCACCGGCGTACAGGACGGCGTTGCGGCCCTTGCCGATGTCGATGAAGGCGGCCTCCATCGACGGCAGCACGTTCTGGACCTTGCCCAGGTAGACGTTGCCGACGTACGAGGTCGACTGCTCCTTGTTGACGTAGTGCTCGACGAGCACGTTGTCCTCGAGGACGCCGATCTGGGTGCGGTCGCCGTTCTGGCGCACGACCATCACGCGCTCGACGGCCTCGCGGCGGGCCAGGAACTCGGCCTCGGTGATGATCGGGACGCGTCGGCGGCCCTGCTCGCGGCCCTCGCGGCGGCGCTGCTTCTTGGCCTCGAGACGGGTGGAGCCCTTGATGGACTGCACCTCGTCCGAGGGGTGCTCGTCCTTCTTGCTGCGCGGTTCGCGGACCTTCACGATCGTCCGCTCGGGGTCGCTGTCCGCGGTCTCGACCTCGACGCCCGAGTCACCGGCGCGACGGCGGCGACGGCGGCGGCGACGGCTGCTGCTGGAGCCGGAACCGCCCGCCTCCTCACGCTCGTCGGCGTCCTCGGCGTCGTCCTCGGCCGGCTCGGCGGTGTCCTCGGTGTCCTGCGCGGCCTGCTCGTCGGCGTACTCGTCGTCACCGGAGTCGGTGTCGGAGTCCCCGGCCTCACCGCGGCGACGGCGGCGGCCACCGCGGCGGCGACGGCGGCGGGAGCCGGTGTCCTCGGTGTCGTCGCCGTCGGCGGCGTCCTCGGCGGACTCCTCCTCGTCGACGGTCTCCTCGGGCTCGGGCTCGGGCTTCGGCGCGGCCTGCGCGCTCGCGGCGGGCTCCTGGTCACCACCGCGGCGGCGACGGCGGCGGCGCGGTCCGGCCTGCTCCTCGACGGCCTCCACCGTCTCCGTGGGCTCCTCCGCGGGCTCCTCGGCCGGCTCCTCGACGTCCTCGGCGGCGGCAGCGGCGGCCCGCTCCGGGGTCTGGAACATCGGCTCGGCGAAGACCGGCGCCTGGAAGACGGCCACGGCGGGGCGCGCGGGGCGTCGTGCGGAGTCGCCCTCGTCGGTCTCCGGCGCGGGCGCGGAGAAACCGGCGGCGGCCTGGCGGGTGGCGCGGCGGCGGCCGCCACGGCGCGGCGCGGCCACCTCCTCGGACTGCGTGAACTGCGCGGTCCCGGCGGCGGGCTCCGCCGCGGCGGCAGGCGTCGCGGCAGGCTCCTCGGGCCGGCTCTCGTCGGCCACGGGCGCCTCCACCGGCTCGGCGGTGGCGTCCTCGGGCGCACCGGCGGGCGTGGAGACCCGTCGGGTGGCGCGGCGGCGGGAGCGACGGGGGGCGGCGTCCTCGGCCGCCTCGGCGGGCTCCGGGGACTCCACCGGCTCGGCGGCGGGAGCGGACTCGTCCGCCGGGGTGAGGGGGGCCCGGTCCGCGGCCTCAGCCGTCTCGACCGTACGGGCGGGCGCGGAGGCACGGCGCCGCGTACGGCGGGCGGGGGCCGCCTCCTCCACGGGGGCGGCCTCGGCAGGGGTGGCCTCGGCGGCCCTGTCGGCCGGTACGTCCGCGGGGGCCGCGGACTCGGCGGAGGCCGGTGCGCCGGCGGGCGCCGAGGCGCGACGGGTGGCCCGCCTGCGGGAACGGCGCGGCGCGGCGTCGTCGTCGGCCTGCTCGGTCACAGTCCCGGCGACGGCGGCGGACTCGGCCGCGGGCTCGGGGGTCTCGGCACCGGCGACGGCGGGCACCACGGTCTCCGCCTCGACGTCGGCCGCCGGAGCGGCGACGGGCGCGGTCGCACGCCGGGTGGCACGGCGCCGGGCGCGGCGCGGGGCGCCGTCCTCGGCGGGGGCCTCGGCGCCGGTGGTGACGGGGGCCTCGGCCGCCGTCTCTTCGCTCTCTCGCGCCCCGGGCGTGTCCGTGGCATCGGTCACGGTCTCGTCCGTGGCGAGCTCGGCGGACGACGCGGCCGGTACGGCGGGCGCGGTGGTCTCGGCCGCCGCTTCGGAGGCGGCGGACGGCGGGCCCGCGGGACGCGAGGCGGCGCGGCGACGGCGTCGCGGCGGCAGCGTGTCGCTGGGGCTGGTGTTGTCGGCGGAGCCCGTGGAGGGCTCGGTGGGTTCGGTCGGCTCGAGCATGCGGGTGGATCTCCCGTCAGGCTCCCGGGCGCCGCGCCTGGCCCGGATGAATCCGGTGACGTCCGCGGCTCGCGCGATGCGCGGTGCCGCCGTCCGGGGCGCGGGCGCCGCACGGGAGCTCTCTGTGTCCTGTCTCGCCGGTTCCGTACGCCATGTGTGCGCACGGCCTGGCGAAAGTCTTGTGGTCGGTGCGCTGCCCGACCCAGGTGGCTCCCGAGTGCCAGGGCGGCGCTACGACATCCGTCCTTACGCGGAACCTTCCGGCACCGGCGCCTTCGCGGCGGCAGTGCCGGCGACCCCTGGGCGATCGGCCGGGGCGGCCATGGCTGCCTCGCGGTCGGGCGCGAGCGGGTCGGTCACCGTGCCGGTCTCTTCATCGAACAGCCCCTGCGCCAGCCTGGTCACCGCTGCGGCGACCGGCGGCGCCAGGTCGGCCACGGCGCGGAGACCGGACAGGACGTCGTCGGGTCGAACGGCAGGCGTCACGTGCCGAACAACCAGCCGCAGTATCGCACAGGGCTGGTCCGTCGGCCTATCGGCCTGTGGATCGGGTGCCCCGTCCGGCGAGCTCGACGCCTCGGACCGGGGGCCGTCGGCCTCAAGTCCGGCGACGGCGGCGCGGGCGTCGAAGGTGCGCATCCCGTTCTTCGTCCTGCGCTGCACCTCGACGGTCTCCGCCGCGTTGAAGGCGTCGACCGCGCGCCTGGCGTCCTCGGGCGTCACGCCGTCCAGGCGCAGCTCCCACACGGACGCGGTGAGCCGGTCGGCGAGACCCGAGGTGCGGGCCTCGACGGCCTCGGTGATGTCGAGCCCGGTGGGCAGCGACTCGTCGAGGAGCTCGCGCAGCTTGTCGGGGTCACGCGCCTCGGTGAGCGCGATCTCCAGGTATTCCGCCTCACTGCCCGTGCCGGTGGGTGCGGCATTGGCGTACGACACCTTCGGGTGTGGCGTGAACCCCGCCGAGTACGCCATCGGCACCTCGGCACGGCGCAACGCACGCTCGAAGGCGCGCTGGAAGTCACGGTGGCTGGTGAACCGGAGGCGGCCGCGCTTGGTGTAGCGCAGTCGGATGCGCTGCACCGCGGGTGCGGGCGGCGGGCCTTCGGGCTGTCGCTTGCCCAGTGTCGTTCAGTCCTTCGTGAGAGCGGTCGTTCTGCTGCCTAGAGTACGTGTGCCATCGGCTTGAGGTTCCCGCCGGGCCACCGTCCGCCGCTCCGGGGGCGCGCCGAAGAGCGCCCTGCGGACGTCGGCGCGGGCCTGCCGGACGGACTCCCGGGCCGCGGTGACGGCCTGCCGTGCCGTGCGGCCCGCACTGCGCGCGGCGTCGGCCGCGGGGCGCAGCACCGCGTCGCGGATCACGTGCCCTGCGGGGGTGAGCACGGTGCGGTACGCCCACCTGACCGGCTCCACGAAGAGCAGCCGCAGGAGCCGGGCGAAGAAGCGCCCGACGGCGAGCGAGACGCGTCCGGCGACCCGCCAGGCGTGCCCGAGCGCGGCGCCGGTCTCCCGGCCGACGACCACGAGTGCGCGGCCGGCCGGCGCGAGTACCCACCGCCACAGGGCGAGCGCGGGGAGCACGAAGAGGATCCTCAGCGTCCAGTGGAGGACGGCACCGATCCCGGCGAAGATCAGCCGTACGAGCCGTACGAGCCCCAGCGCGGCCCAGGCGATCCCCCGCCCGACGGGGGCGAGGATCCACTCGTACAGCCACAGTGCCGGTACGACGATCAGGTGTCGCGCCAGCCAAGCGAGGGCGGTGTACACGCCGAGACCGACGGCCCAAAGGACGCGTCCGAGCCGCCTGACCAGCCAGGCGAGCCCGTGCCCGACAGGCGTCAGGACGTGCGCGTACAGCCGGGTGAGCCCGGCCCGCAGACCCCGGGCGAACCAGGTGAGCCCTGCCCACACACCACGGAAGAACCAGGCGAGCCCCGCCCACACACCACGGAAGAACCAGGCGAGTCCCGCCCACGCACCGCGGAGGATCAAGGCGAGTCCCGCCCACGCACCGCGGAGGACCCAGGTGAGGCCGGCGCCCACGCCGCGCGCCGCCCAGGCGACCGCATGGCCGACCGGCGTCAGCACGGTCCGGTGGAGCCACACCGCGGGCACCACCAGCAGGCGGTACCCGAGCCACCCGAGCCCTCTGCCCACCGGCACGACGAGGTACCGCCACAGCAACACCCAGGGCTGGACGAACACCGCCCACGCCAGCCACGCCAGCGCGCGGCCGGCCGGCCGCAGCACGGTGTCCCGCAGGAACCGGCCGCCGACGACCAGCGCGTCCCAGACGAGCCGCACCGGCACGACCAGCACGAGCACCACGATCCGCACCGGTATGCGGATCGCGACGGCCAGGCACCCCTCGCCCTGCGGCGCCTCACGCCCGGCGGGCCGCCCGGCGGCCGACTTCTCCAGTTCCATACCGGAGTAGACGCCCCGAGAGGCCGGATGGATGCGGAACACCCGGGGCATTTCGCCTCGCCGTCCCGGCAGGGCCCCAGCACGCCGAAGCGGTGTCCCGGGCGACTGTGGAAGCCGCCCGGGACACCGCTGCCGGTCAGACGTCCGGCGGGCCCTCGTCGAGCGGGCCGCGCCGGCCGGGATCAGCGACGGTGGTGGCCGCCACCGTCGCGGCCACCGCCGTCGCCGTCGCGGCCGTGGTGCCAGCCGCCGTCACGGCCGTCACCGTCACGGCCACCCCCGTCGCGGCCGTGGTGCCGGCCGCCGTCGCGGCCACCGCCGTCGTGGTGACCGCCGCCGCGGTGCCAGCCGCCCTCGTGGTGACCGCCGCCGCGACGGCCCCAGGACTCGTCGTCCACGCGGCGACCGTGGTCGTCGCGCAGGGTGGCGGTGTCGGAGCGGTTGTCCCACACGTAGGTGCGGCGGTCCTGGAAGACGTCGTGGCGGTTGTCGTGGCCGAATCCGGTGTGGACGCGGACCGTGGCGCGTCCTTCGAGGCGGAAGTGGCGGAAAGTGTAGGTGTCGCCGTCCCGGGACCGCAGGGTCCAGCCGTCGAGGTTGACGCCGCGTCGGCCGGTGTTGGTGAGGTCGACCCACTCCCTGTTCAGGGAGCGGTTGGAGTTGTTGTCGTGGCCGGGCGAGTCGTACTGGACGTCACTGATGACCACGCGGTCACGGTGATGGCCGCCGTCCGCGGAGGCGGGGATGGCCGACGCGCCGAGTGCGGCGCCGGCTGCGAGGACCGCGGCGGCGATACGGCGACTGGAGCGAGAAGACATGAACGTCCCCCAACTGTGCGAGCCCCGCCGGCCGGGCCTGACCGGCCGACGAGGACGATGTGCGTTCCCGGCGAGTGCCGAGGACCCACAGCTTGGTCATCCGCCGTGCCGTCCGGCAGGTGTCCCCGTTGGTGTTGCCGTATGCGGACATTTCCGTGACTGACAGATGCAACCTTCAACTGATCCGGCCGGGCCCGGGCTCCAGGTCGTTGCGTCCTGCACCCACCGCCGCAGTTCACCGCGGAAGCGATTTCCAGCTCCGCGCGCGCCCCCGCCGCACCCCCTGCACGCTCCGGCGCGATGGCGCGAATTGCACGTAACACGATGAAGCGTCACATTTTCGATGCCTTGTTCCACAAGGGAGGAAAAGGTTCGATTCGGGACGTCAATGGTTCGGACCTGTGGCGCGGTCAGGTCGTCCGCGCGGCGGACCGCTTCGCGCTCTTCCTGGCGGCGCCCGTGCCGCTCCGGTCGGCCCCGGCGGGTGCGCTCCGGCGCTTCGCGGGTTCCTCCGGAGCCGAGTCCGTCCGTGACGCGGCTCGCCTCGCCGACGAGGTCGGCCACTTGAGTTCGATCTCCAGCTCGATCTCACCGCCGCCGATCTCGACCTCGATCTCGGTGTGCAGGTCGTCGGGGATCCGCAGGCTCAGCGTGCTCGGACCGAGTTCCATCTCGGCGTCGCCGCCCTTCCTCAGCGCGTCGGCGAGTGCCGTGAGCTGGTCGGCCGCCTCGATACGCGACAGGGAACGCTTCTGCTCGAATTTGAGGTCTTTCACGGCGATCTCCGATCCGGCGGAACTGGCAGACGCCTACCAATCTCGCCGCACCGGGAACACCGCGCACCTCGGGGCGTTCCTGCCTCCGAGTGCACCGGGCCCGGTCGCGGCGCACGCTGGGAACATCGCCCCGACCGCAGCCGGGGGCCGCAGACACCCGGGCTCTCGCAGACCAAGCACAGGTGACCGCTCATGTGCCGTTGGCTCGCCTACTCGGGAACACCCCTGCTTCTCGACACCATCCTCTACAAACCGGCTCACTCGCTGATCGACCAGAGCCTCCACTCCCGGCTGGGTGTGGAGACGACGAACGGCGACGGCTTCGGCGTCGGCTGGTACCCGCAGGAGGACGGCGCCGGCACTCCCGCCCTGCTCCGGGAGATCGGACCCGCCTGGAACAACCGCAACCTGCGGGAGATCGCGGATCACGTCCGCTCACCGCTGTTCTTCGCCCACATCCGGGCGTCCACCGGCACGGCGGTGCAGCAGACGAACTGCCACCCGTTCCGGCACGGCCGCTGGATGTGGATGCACAACGGCGCCATCTCGGGTTTCCACCTCATGCGCCGCGACCTGACACTGCTCGTCGACCCCGGGCTGTACTCCGACATCGAAGGGACGACCGACTCGGAGGTCATGTTCTATCTGGCGCTCACGTTCGGTCTGGACCGTGATCCGCCGGGTGCCGTGGCGCGGATGGCGGGAGTGGTGGAGCGCGCCGGCCGCGAGCACGGTGTGGAGTTCCCGCTCCAGATGACGGTCGCGGTGACCGACGGCGAAAGCGTGTGGGCGTTCCGCTACTCGAGCCAGGGCTCTTCCAGGTCGCTGTTCCACAGCACGCGCGTGGACGCCCTGCGCAGGCTGCATCCCGACGTGGCGTTCCTGCGGGAGGTGTCGGACGAGACCCGCCTCATCGTGTCCGAACCCCTCGGTGACCTGCCCGGTGCCTGGAACGAGGTCCCCGAGAGCAGTTACGGCGTCGTGCAGGCCGGCACCGACGAGTTCCGTCCCTTCGTCCCGGAACCGGCGTGACGCCACCGCACGGGTGGGACCCGGAGGGGCCGACGGCCGAACCAGGAGGACTTCTCATGCCCCAGAACGCGACCACGGCGATGCGGGCCGCGCCGCACGCGACGCACGAGGAACGCGCGGCCTTCGGCAAGGAGGCACGGCGCCGTGCACCGCGATCGGATCACGGCGTGTACAGGCCCGCACCCGACCGGCCGGACCCACTGGCGATCCTGGAGGCGCAGTCCGCGGCGCGGGTTCCCGAACTCGTCCCGATCCGCTACGGCCGGATGATGGAGTCGCCGTTCCGTTTCTACCGGGGCGCCGCCGCGATCATGGCCTCGGACCTGGCCGGCAGCCCGGTGTCGGGGCTCACGGCCCAGCTGTGCGGGGACGCGCACATGCTGAACTTCCGCCTGCTCGCCTCACCGGAGCGGCAGTTGATGTTCGACATCAACGACTTCGACGAGACGCTGCCGGGCCCCTGGGAATGGGACGTCAAGCGGCTGTCGGCGA
The DNA here is from genome assembly GCF_042871785.1 of Streptomyces sp. NPDC005551. Taxonomy (NCBI): domain Bacteria; kingdom Bacillati; phylum Actinomycetota; class Actinomycetes; order Kitasatosporales; family Streptomycetaceae; genus Streptomyces; species Streptomyces sp. NPDC005551. The sequence continues at coordinate 492,535 of NZ_JBIAJE010000002.1, forward strand.
GTTTCGTCATCGCGGGCCGGGCGAACGGCTTCGACGACGCGGAACGCGCACGCATCGTGAGGGCCACCGTCCGCTCGTACCGTGAGTCGATGATCCGTTTCGCGGGCATGGGCAACCTCGCCGTCTGGTACACGAAGGTCGACGCGGACATCCTCGCGGCCATGGCCGAGGGCAAGCTCCGCAAGCGCGGGCAGAAGCGACTGGCCCGCGCCATGGCCAAGGCCCGTACCCGCGACAGTCTGCAGGCTTTCGACAAGCTCACCGAGACGGTCCGCGGCCGGCCACGGATCGCGGCGGACCCGCCGCTGCTCGTCCCGGCCGGCGACTTGCTGCCGGACGTCGAACGCGACGCGCTCGTACGCCGGTTCCGGGCGCTGACCGAGCGCTACGGCCGCACTCTCTCCGCGGACCGGCGCACGCTCCTCGCGGACTACCGGCTCGCCGACGTCGCCCGCAAAGTGGTCGGCGTCGGCAGTGTCGGCACCCGGTGCTGGATCTTCCTCCTGCTCGGCCGGGACGACCAGGACCCCCTCTTCCTCCAGGCCAAGGAGGCCGACACCTCCGTGCTCGCCGCACACGTCGGCGCGAGCCGTTACGCCAACCAGGGCGAGCGCGTCGTCTCGGGCCAGCGGCTGATGCAGGCCACCAGCGACATCTTCCTCGGCTGGGAGCGCGTGGACGGGATCGACGGCAGGCAGCGCGACTTCTACGTCCGCCAGCTGCACGACTGGAAGGGCATCGCCGTGCCCGAGCAGATGCGGCCGAGGGGCATGCAGGCGTTCGGTGAACTGTGCGGGGTGACGCTGGCGCGGGCGCACGCGCGCTCCGGCGACCGCATCGCGATCGCCGCGTACCTGGGCGGCGGCACCTCCTTCGACCGAGCCCTCGTCACGTTCGCGGAGACGTACGCCGACCAGAACGAGCGCGACCACCAGGCCCTGATCGACGCCGTACGCGCGGGCCGGCTCCCCGCGGAGGAACTGCCGCAGGCCTGATGGCGGTACGGGTGCGCGGGCGAGGAGAGCCAGCACCGCTCCTGCGGGACCGGGCGGGGCCACACCACGCGTGGCCCGCGTGCGAATGCCTTGGAGCCCCCTCCGGGCCGGAAGGGGCTCCAAGGATGGCGTCGGCCGACTTGAGCGGCCGTCGGCTCAGTGTGTGTGGCCGCTCGCCGCGGGCGTCGGCGCCGCGTTCTTGACGGTGAGCGGCAGGAGCTTCTTGCCGGTCGGGCCGATCTGGATCTGGGTGTCCAGCTGCGGGCACACCCCGCAGTCGAAGCACGGGGTCCACCGGCAGTCCTCGACCTCGGTCTCGTCGAGGGCGTCCTGCCAGTCCTCCCAGAGCCAGTCCTTGTCGAGACCCGAGTCGAGGTGGTCCCAGGGCAGGACCTCCTCGTAGGTCTTCTCGCGCGTGGTGTACCAGTCGACGTCGACGCCGAAGGCGGGCAGCGTCTTCTCCGCGCACGCCATCCAGCGGTCGTACGAGAAGTGCTCGCGCCAGCCGTCGAAGCGGCCGCCGTCCTCGTAGACGGCGCGGATGACGGCGCCGATGCGGCGGTCACCGCGGGAGAGCAGTCCCTCCACGATGCCGGGCTTGCCGTCGTGGTAGCGGAAGCCGATCGAGCGGCCGTACTTCTTGTCACCGCGGATCTTGTCGCGGAGCTTGGTGAGACGGGCGTCCGTCTCCTCGGCGCTGAGCTGCGGCGCCCACTGGAAGGGGGTGTGCGGCTTGGGGACGAAACCGCCGATCGAGACCGTGCAGCGGATGTCGTTCTGGCCGGAGACCTTGCGGCCCTCGGCGATGACGTTCATCGCCATGTCGGCGATCTGCAGGACGTCCTCGTCGGTCTCGGTGGGCAGACCGCACATGAAGTACAGCTTCACCTGGCGCCAGCCGTTGCCGTACGCCGTGGAGACCGTACGGATCAGGTCCTCCTCCGAGACCATCTTGTTGATGACCTTGCGCATGCGCTCGGAGCCGCCCTCGGGGGCGAAGGTGAGGCCCGAGCGGCGGCCGTTGCGGGTCAGCTCGTTGGCGAGGTCGACGTTGAAGGCGTCGACGCGGGTGGAGGGCAACGAGAGGCCGATCTTGTCCTCCTCGTAGCGGTCCGCCAGGCCCTTGGCGATGTCGCCGATCTCCGTGTGGTCCGCGGAGGACAGGGAGAGGAGGCCGACCTCCTCGAAGCCGGTGGCCTTCAGGCCCTTCTCGACCATGTCGCCGATGCCCGTGATCGAGCGCTCGCGCACCGGACGAGTGATCATGCCGGCCTGGCAGAAGCGGCAGCCCCGGGTGCAGCCGCGGAAGATCTCCACCGACATGCGCTCGTGGACGGTCTCCGCGAGGGGGACGAGCGGCTGCTTGGGGTAGGGCCACTCGTCGAGGTCCATGACCGTGTGCTTGGAGACGCGCCACGGGACACCGGACCTGTTCGGCACGACGCGGGCGATGCGGCCGTCGGCGAGGTACTCGACGTCGTAGAAGGCGGGGATGTAGACGTTGCCGGTCTTCGCGAGGCGCAGGAGGACCTCCTCGCGGCCGCCGGGACGGCCCTCCGCCTTCCAGGCGCGGATGATGTCCGTCATGTCGAGCACGGCCTGCTCGCCGTCGCCGATGATCGCCGCGTCGATGAAGTCGGCGATCGGCTCGGGGTTGAAGGCGGCGTGGCCGCCGGCCAGGACGATCGGGTCGTCGAGCGTGCGGTCCCGGGACTCGAGGGGGATGCCCGCGAGGTCCAGGGCCGTCAGCATGTTCGTGTACCCGAGCTCAGTGGAGAAGCTGAGCCCGAACACGTCGAAGGCCTTCACCGGGCGGTGGCTGTCCACGGTGAACTGCGGGACCCGGTGCTCGCGCATCAGTGCCTCGAGGTCCGGCCACACGCTGTACGTGCGCTCGGCGAGGACGCCCTCGCGCTCGTTCAGCACCTCGTAGAGGATCATGACGCCCTGGTTGGGGAGTCCGACCTCGTACGCGTCGGGGTACATGAGGGCCCAGCGGACGTCACAGGCGTCCCAGGGCTTCACCGTGGAGTTCAGCTCTCCACCGACGTACTGGATCGGCTTCTGCACATGCGGGAGCAGAGCTTCGAGCTGCGGGAAGACCGATTCGGCAGGCATCGCGAACCTTCGTGAGCTGGCGGGGGCACCCCCGGCCGGAGGCTGGGGGGAGGGTGACCATCTAGCGTAACGCGGCCGGACGGTCCCCCCGCACGCTCAGGACGCGGCCCCGCGCACGGCCCTGCGCCACGCCCGCGGCAACGCGTCCTCGTCGGCCGCCGCCCGCCGCTCCTCCCGGCCGTACAGCACGCCGAAGGTGAAGGAACTCTCGCCGGCGGCCTGTGCCTGTTCCGCGAGGTCGCGCAGGGCGTCGCGGGACATCACGCTGTCCTGGTGGTCGCCGAGCAGCTTGGTCAGGGACTTCATCGCCCTGGTGGTGGCCTCGGCGCGCTTGCCGAGGGCGGGAGCGGCGGCTTCGGCGGCGTACCGCGTCCGCTTGGCCTTCTTGCGGGCCTCGTGCAGCGCGAGGTCGCGGTCCCGGCCGGGCGGCAGGCCGGTGGCCCGGGCGACCAGGCGCGACAGCCGGTCGAGGTCCTTGCGGACCGCGGCGCCGAGGACCTTCCCCGGCTTTCCGCCGGCCGCCTTGCGCAGCGGCGGGTCGGAGACCAGCGCGTCGAGGGCGGCCAGCAGGTACAGGTGGCGCCGGCTGTCGAGGGCCTCGGTGAGCCGTTGCCGGGAGCCGGAGTGGCGCTCCCGGGACCAGGTGCGCAGGCGTTTGCGCACCGGGCCGGAGCGCAGCGTCCGCGGGAGGTCGTCCAGGGCCGCCGCCAGGCGTTTGGTGATCACTTCCTGGTCGCGGTCGCCGGCCAGCTCCCCCGCCAGCCACTTCAGCTCCGTGCGGATCGGGTCGGTGACGGTGCGGTCGAGGACGTTGTCGAAGGAGCGCAGGGTGTTGCGCAGGCGGCGGGTGGCGATCCGCATCCCGTGCACGGCGTCGGGCAGATCGCGCCGGACGGCCGGGTCCAGCTCGACGAGTGCGTCGCGCTGTTCGCGTGCGTAGGCGAGGACGTGGTCGCCCGCGGTGACGGGCTTCGCGGCGGGCGGCTCCCCGGCGGGCCGCGCGGCCACCGCCCCGGTCTCCGCCAGCGCCCGGGCCAGCTTGGACGGGGAGGCGGAGCGGTGCAGGCCGGCCTTGCGGAGTTTCTTCTCGACCTTGTCCAGGAAGGCCGGGTCGCCGCCGTCGGCGAGCTCCACCTCGATCTCGGTCCACTGGGCGGCGCCCTTGCCGCCGAGCCGCTCGGCGCGCACCCGGTCGACGCTGACCTCGGCGAGCAGGCCGCCGGAGTCGTCCACCAGGTGGCGGACGTCGCGGGAGGACCGCAGGCGTACCAGGGGGACAAGTGCGGCGTCCCGGACGCGGGAGCGCACGAGGGAGGTGAGCGCGGCGGGCACGGTGTCGGAGAGGGGCGCGTGGATCTCGTCGCGTACGCCGTCCGCCACGGGGAGTTTCAGGTGCCAGCCCTCGTCGTGGCCGCCGGTGCGGTGGCGCAGGGTGATGGCCGCGGCTGCCAGGAGCTGGTCGGCGGTGTCGTAATAGGTGGCGTCGAGTTCGTCGACGCCCTTGCCGATGACGCTCCCGACGCCGGGGACGTCCGTCAGGTCGGGCAGGCCCGCGCCGCCTCCGGCCGCCGGGCCCTCGTACTTCCGCTCGATCTCTCGTTTCGTGTCCGCCATATGTCGAATCTAGACGCGATTCGGGGCCGGGGGCAGTGCGCCCCCGGCCCCGGACCGGCCCCTGGTGCCCTCCGGCGGGCCACGCCGGAGGGTCCCCGGGCCCTGTCCGGCCGGTCCTCGCGGACCGGCCGGACGGGATCTAGGCGGACATCGGCCGCTGCACCCTGATGGACTGGAGCAGTCCTACGGCGACCCAGACCGCGAACATCGAGGATCCGCCGTACGAGACGAACGGCAGGGGCAGACCGGCGACCGGCATGATGCCGAGGGTCATGCCGACGTTCTCGAAGGCCTGGAAGGCGAACCAGGCGATGATGCCGGCGGCGACGATGGTGCCGTAGAGCTCGGTCGTCTCGCGGGCGATGCGGCAGGCGCGCCACAGGATGACGCCGAGGAGCAGCAGTATCAGTCCGGCGCCGACGAAGCCCAGTTCCTCGCCCGCCACCGTGAAGACGAAGTCGGTCTGCTGCTCGGGGACGAACTGGCCGGTGGTCTGCGAGCCCTTGCCGAGGCCGGTGCCGAAGAGGCCGCCGGAGCCGATGGCGATGCGCGCCTGGTTGGTGTTGTAGCCGACGCCGGCCGGGTCGAGTTCGGGGTTGGCGAAGGCCGCGAACCGGTTGATCTGGTACTCGTCGAGGATGTGCAGCTGCCAGACGGCGAGCGCGCCGAGGGCGCCCGCGCCGATGATGCCGAAGACCCAGCGGTTGGAGGCGCCGGAGGCGAGCAGCACCCCCAGCACGATGATGACCATGACCATGACCGAGCCGAGGTCGGGCATGAGGAGCACGATCAGTATCGGTACGGCGGCCAGGCCCAGGGACTGCAGGACGGTGCGGTGGTCCGGGTAGGGCTTGTCGCCCGCGTCGACGCGGGCCGCCAGCAGCATCGCCATGCCGAGGATGATCGTGATCTTCACGAACTCGGAGGGCTGGAGCGAGAAGCCGCCGCCGAGGACGATCCACGCGTGGGCGCCGTTGACCGTCGCGCCGAGCGGGGTCAGCACGAGCAGGATCAGGGAGACCGAGAGTCCGTAGAGGACCGGCACGGCGGTGCGCAGGGTGCGGTGGCCGAGCCAGATCGTGCCGATCATCAGCGCGAAGCCGATGCCGGTGTTCATCAGGTGGCGGATCAGAAAGTAGTACGGGTCGCCCTGGTTGATGTCGGTGCGGTTGCGGGTCGCCGAGTGGACCAGGGCCGTGCCGATCAGCGAGAGCGCGATGGCGGAGAGCAGTATCGGCCAGTCGAGCCGGCGGGTGAGCGAGTCGCGGGCGAAGACGCGGGTCCAGCCGGCGCGCTCGGGCCCGTAGCCGGACACGGAGAAGCCGTTCGTGCCGGTCATGGGAGCCTTTCCTGGTTCGTGCGCGCGCCGGTCATGCGAGGGGCCTCCGCCGCTTCCGGGGGCGGGCGGAGCGCCTGCGGGTGTCGCGGTTGGTCGGGTCGGGCGGGGCGGTGGTGCCCGCGGGCTGGTCCGGGTCCGTGCCGGCGGGCTGGTCCTTCTCGCTCGCCTGCTGGTCCTTTACGGGGTCCTGGGAGATCTTCGGGGCGTCGATCGAGCCGTCCGGCTGGATCTTCGGCAGGCTCTTCTGCGGGGTGGGAAGCAGCGCCCTCTTCTTGTCGATCGCGCCGTCCTCGGAGACGCCGTACAGCGCGTTGTAGATCTTGCGCACGGCGGGGCCGGAGGCGCCGGAGCCCGTACCGCCCTGGGAGATGGTCATGACGACCGTGTAGTCCTTGGTGTACGTGGCGAACCAGGAGGTCGTCTGCTTGCCGTAGACCTCGGCGGTACCCGTCTTGGCGTGCATCGGGATCTCGTCCTGCGGCCAGCCGCCGAACCGCCAGGCGGCCGTACCGCGGGTCGCGACTCCCGCGAGGGCACCGTCTATCTCGTCGCGCGTCTTCCGCGTCATGGGCAGCTTGCCGTGCGAGGTGGGCTTGATCTCCCGCACGGTCCTGCCGTCGGCGCTGATGACGGCTTTGCCGACCCGCGGGTCGTAGAGGGTGCCGCCGTTGGCGATGGCTCCGTAGATCGTGGCCATCTGGATCGGGGTGACGAGGGTGTCGCCCTGGCCGATGGAGTAGTTGACCGCGTCACCGGCGCGCATCTTGTTGCCTTCGAGGCAGTTCTCGTACGCGATCTTCTGGACGTAGTCGCCGTCCTTCTTGCCGGTCTTGCACCAGGCGTCCTTGTTGGACTTCCAGTAGCTCTGCTTCCACTGGCGGTCGGGGACACGGCCCGAGACCTCGTTGGGGAGGTCGATGCCGGTCTCCTTGCCGAGGCCGAACTGGTGGGCGGTCTTGTAGAACCAGTCGGCGGGGTGCTTCTTCGGCTTGTTGCCGCCGTCCTTCTGCCACTCCTGGTGCGAGAGGCGGTAGAAGACGGTGTCGCAGGAGACCTCGAGGGCGCGGCCGAGGCTGATCGAGCCGTATCCCTTGGACTCGAAGTTCTTGAAGACCTGGCCGCCGAGGTTGTACGAGCTGGAGCACTCGTAGTTGCCGTCGAAGGGGTAGCCGGCGTTCACGGCCGCGGTGGTCGGGATCACCTTGAAGATGGAGCCGGGCGCGGCCTGCCCCTGGATGGCGCGGTTGAGCAGCGGGTAGTTGGACTTCTTGCCGGTGAGCCGCGCGTAGTCCTTGCCGGAGATGCCGCCGACCCAGGCGTTCGGGTCGTAGGCCGGGTTGGACGCCATGGCGACGACCCGGCCGGTCTTCGCCTCCATGACGACGAGCGCACCGGCGTCGGCCTTGTAGTTCTCGCCGGTGTTCTTGTCGAACTCGGTGCGGGCGGTCTTCATGGCCTCGTTGAGCTCGTACTCGGCGATGCGCTGCACGCGGGAGTCGATGCTGGTGACGATGTTCGAGCCGGGCTCGGCCGCGTCGCTCTCGGCCTTGCCGATGACCCGGCCGAGGTTGTCGACCTCGTAGCGGGTGACGCCCGCCTTGCCGCGCAGCTGCTTGTCGTACTGGCGCTCCAGGCCGGAGCGGCCGACCTGGTCGCTGCGCAGGTACGGCGAGTCGGTGTCCTTGGCCTTCGTGATCTCCGCGTCGGTGACCGGGGAGAGATAGCCGAGCACCTGGGCGGTGTTGGCCTTGCCGGGCGCGGCGTAGCGGCGGACGGCCTCCGGTTCGGCGGTGATGCCGGGGAAGTCCTCCGAGCGCTCCCGGATCTGCAGGGCCTGCTTGGGCGTGGCCTCGTCGGTGATGGGGATCGGCTGGTACGGCGAGCCGTTCCAGCACGGCTGGGGCGTCTTGGCGTCGCACAGCCGGACCTTCTCGACGACGTCCCTGGGCTTCATGTCCAGCACGTCGGCGAGCTTGGTGAGGACGCCCTTGCCGTCGTCCTTCATCTTCATCAGGTCGGTGCGCGAGGCGGAGACGACCAGCCGGGTCTCGTTGTCGGCGATGGGCACTCCGCGCGCGTCCAGGATCGAGCCGCGCACGGCGGGCTGCACGACCTGCTGGACGTGGTTGCCCGAGGCCTCCTTGGCGTACTCGTCGCCGTTGCGGATCTGGAGGTACCAGAGCCGTGCGCCGAGGGTCCCGAGGAGGGAGAGCACGAGGATCTGGATGACGACGAGCCGGATCTGGACCCGTGGGGTCCGGCCGGTCTCGGGGATGTTGGTCACTGCGGCTGCCTCCCCCTCTCAGTGTGTGGACGAGTAGTGCGCGTGCGCGGCCGGCCGGTGCGCGCGGACGGCGCGGCCGACCGGTCGCCGTGCCCGTGCGGTGGTCCGTCGCTCTCGCTGCCCGGTGATCACAGGCGCTTGACCCCCTTGATGCGTCCGGCGCGGGCGACGCGCGCCCTGGCCGCCTTGACCCGCAGGCCGCTGCGCTGGCTGCCGATGCGCAGGCCCGTGCCGGAGGACAGCCACCCGGAGGAGACGTCGGCCGCCTTGGCGGCGTTGCTGTCGGCGAGCGGGTCGTTCTCGGCGCGCCGGGCCAGGGCCATCAGGCCGGGCACCACGAACGGGGCGAGCAGCAGGTCGTACAGGGCGGCGGTGAACAGCAGGCTGCCGAGGCCCACATGGCGGGCGGCGGTGTCGCCGACGAGGGCGCCGACTCCCGCGTACAGCAGGGTGGAGCCGATCGCGGCGGCGACGACGACGGCCATCGGGCCGGTCGCCGACTTGAGCCGGCCGTTCTCCGGTTTCGCGAGTCCGGCGAGGTAGCCGATGACGCACAGCACGAGGGCGTAGCGCCCGGCCGCGTGGTCGGCGGGCGGGGCCAGGTCGGCGAGCAGGCCCGCGCCGAAGCCGACGAGGGCGCCGCCGACATGGCCGTAGACCATGGCGAGGGCGAGCACGGTGAGGAGTGCCAGGTCGGGGACGGCGCCCGGGAGGTGCAGTCGGGCGAGGACGCTCACCTGGATGACCAGGGCGACGACCACCAGGGTGGTGGAGAGCAGCATCCGGTTGAAACGCATGGGATTCGGCTCCTACTGCTGCTGTTGGCCGTCGACGGGCGCGTTCGCCGAGGGGGTGACCGTCACGGTCACCGTCGGCGTGGGGGTGGGTTTGGGCTTCGGCGGCAGCACCTCGTCGCGCGGGTCCTTGCGCGGGGCCTCCACGACGACGCCGACGATGTCGAGCTTGGTGAACGAGACGAACGGCCGCACGTAGACCGTGCGCGTCAGGTCGCCGCCGGAGGGGTCGACGCGGGAGATCACGCCGACCGGGACGCCGGGCACGAACGGCTTGTCGCGCTGCGAGCCGAAGGTCACCAGCCGGTCGCCCTTGGCCACCTTGGCCTTGCCGTTGAGGAGTTGGACGCGCAGCGGGCGGTCGCCCTGCCCGTCGGCGAAGCCGAGTTCGTCGGTGGACTCCATGCGGGTGCCGACGGTGAAGTCGGGGTCGTTGGCGAGCAGTACGGTGGCGGTGCTCGGGCCGACGGTGGTGACGCGTCCGACGAGGCCGTCGCCGTTGAGGACGGTCATGTCGCGCCTGATGCCGTCGTTCGCGCCGACGTCGATGGTGACGGTCCAGGAGAAGCCCTGGGCCGCTCCTATGGCGATGACCTGGGCGCCCTTGATGCCGTACTGGCCGGCGCCCGCCGTCTTGAGCATCCTGTCGAGCTGCCTGACCCGGCTGCGGTTGCGGTCGTCGCTGCCGAGCTTCGCCTTCAGCGCCGCGTTGTCGTGCTCCAGCTGGGCGATGCGGTCGTGCCGGTCACCCGAGTCGCGGACCGCGGCGACCGCGTTGCCGACGGGGTCGACCGCGGACGACACGCCGTTCTCGATCGGGCCGAAGACGGTGGCCACGGCATGCCGGGCACCGTCGACCGGTGAGTCCTCCCCACCGCGGATGTCCACCGTGATCAACGCGAACGCGATGGCGATCAGCAGTACCAGGAGCAGCCGGCTCTCTTTCGTGTCCCTCACGTGCGGCGGCCGTGCCTTCCTCGTCGGAATCGGTCGGGAATTCGTGGCTGACGCCCCGGCGAGCGACGCGGGGCGGCATGGGGGAGCTTATGCCTCTATATCAACGATCCGCCGTACGAGAGGAGATCATCTCGTACGGCGGAATCGCGGTGTCGTGTCATCGGCGCGGCTGGGCGTCCAGGACCTGCTGCAGCGCCTCGAACTCCTCGACGCATTTGCCGGATCCGAGCGCCACGCTGTCCAGCGGGTCCTCGGCGATGTGGATCGGCATGCCGGTCTCCCGGCGCAGCCGCTCGTCGAGACCGCGCAGCAGGGCTCCGCCGCCGGTCAGAACGATTCCGCGGTCCATGACGTCGCCGGACAGCTCCGGCGGGCACTTGTCGAGGGTCGTCTTCACGGCGTCGACGATCGCGTTGACCGGCTCCTCGATGGCCTTGCGGACCTCGGCCGCGGAGATGACGACGGTCTTCGGCAGTCCGGACACCAGGTCCCGGCCGCGGATCTCGGTGTGTTCGTCATTGTCGAGGTCGTACGCGGAACCGATCGTGATCTTGATCTGTTCGGCCGTCCGCTCACCGAGAAGGAGGCTGTACTCCTTCTTGATGTGCTGGATGATCGCGTTGTCCAGCTCGTCGCCCGCGACACGGATGGACTGGGCGGTGACGATGCCGCCGAGCGAGATGACCGCGACCTCCGTGGTGCCGCCGCCGATGTCCACCACCATGTTGCCCGTGGCCTCGTGGACCGGCAGGCCGGCGCCGATGGCCGCGGCCATGGGCTCCTCGATGATGTGCACCTGGCGGGCACCCGCCTGGGACGAGGCCTCGATGACGGCGCGGCGCTCGACGCCCGTGATACCCGAGGGCACACAGACGACGACGCGAGGACGAGCGAGGTAGCGCCGCTTGTGGATCTTCAGGATGAAGTAGCGGAGCATGCGCTCGGTGATCTCGAAGTCGGCGATGACGCCGTCCTTCAGCGGACGCACGGCGACGATGTTGCCCGGGGTCCGGCCGATCATCTTCTTCGCTTCCGAGCCGACCGCGAGGATGCCACCGGTGTTGGTGTTGATCGCGACGACGGACGGTTCGTTGAGTACGATCCCGCGACCCCTGACGTACACCAGCGTGTTGGCGGTCCCGAGGTCGACAGCCATGTCACGGCCGATGAACGACATTGAGTTCCCCATCAGGATTCGTCTGGCCTTCCCAAGTGGAGCTTTTGATGGCTTTTTAGGTCGGCGAGGTGGGTGCTGTGACGTGAAGGCTTCCATCGTAGACGCGCCTGCACGAACACTGCGCGAGGGTCTTCGCCAATTGTCAGCAGATGATGCGGCGCCCCGCTTGTGGAGACGGGCCATCGGGGGCATGCGTTCCCCCGATCGGCACGGCATATGCCGGAGGACGGCCGAAATACTCCGGCCGTCCCTGGTCGAACGGGCCCCACTGCTGACATGACGTCAGAAAAACTGTTGCACACGGGTGCCGGACAGGTCCGCCGGCCACCGCTCCGGAAGCGGGCTCCCCAGGGGGAACGAGCGTCAGACCCGACCGGGGAAGAAGATCTTCAGCTCACGCTCGGCGGACTCCTCGGAGTCGGAGGCGTGGATCAGGTTCTCCCGGACGATCACTCCGAAATCACCGCGGATGGACCCGGGCGCGGCGGCGATCGGGTCGGTCGGACCGGCCAGCGCCCGCACCCCCTCGATGACACGCTCACCCTCGACGACGAGCGCCACGACGGGACCGGAGGCCATGAAGGCCACGAGCGGCTCGTAGAAGGGCTTGCCCTTGTGCTCACCGTAGTGCTGCTCCAGCGTGTCCTGGTCCAGGGTCCGCAGTTCCAGCGCGGTGATCTGCCAGCCGGCCTTGCGCTCGATACGGCTGATGATCTCGCCGGTCAGGCCGCGACGGACGGCGTCCGGCTTGAGCAGGACGAGGGTGCGCTGGCTCACGGTGGTGGCTCCTTCGATCACATGGTGTGCGGGCTCAGAGGCTACAGGGCCCCGCCGAGCCGTCGTTACTCAGTGTCAGGCGGTCCCCTGCCCGGACCGCGCACGGCTCCTCCCGCTCAGGCGCCGGACGGAGTGCCCGTCCCGCTCTGCGCCGCGAAGCGGGCCGCCTTCGCCTCGTCGATCCGGCGCCCGTAGTGGACCGAGGCCCACCACAGGGCCGCGAAGACCGCGCCCATGAAGAACATGGCCGGGACGGCGAAACCGGAGGCGATCAGGGCGATCTGCAGCACCCAGCCGAGCTGGACGCCGCCGGGCCGGGTGATCACACCGCAGAACAGCACGCACAGCACCATGGCGATGCCGCACACCGTCCAGACCGTGGTGACGTCCAGGGCCGGGTCCTTCATGGCCACCAGGCCGGCGAAGCCGATCACGAAGAACTCGCCGATCAGAGTCGACGCACAGAGCGTACGCACGGTCAGCCCCTCCCCAGGAGCAGTCGGGCCTCGCCGACGGTGATGACGGAACCGGTGACGAGGACGCCGCCGCCGGCGAACTCGCCCTCCTCCTCCGCGAGGGTGATCGCCACCTCCAGCGCGTCGTCCAGACGGGGCTCCACCTGGACGCGGTCCTCGCCGAAGACCTCGACGGCGATGCCGGCCAGCTCGTCCGCGTCCATCGCGCGATGGCTGGAGTTCTGGGTGACCACGACCTCGGCGAAGATCGGCTCGAAGGCCTCGAGCAGCCCTCGTACGTTCTTGTCGCCGCTGGCGCCCACCACACCGATCAGCCGGCTGAAGTCGAAGACCTCACTGACGGCCGCGGCGGTGGCGCGGGCGCCCGCGGGATTGTGCGCGGCGTCCAGGACGACGGTCGGCGAGCGGCGGACGATCTCCAGGCGGCCCGGCGAGGTGACCGAGGCGAAGGCCTTGCGGACGGTGTCGATGTCCAGGCCCTGGGAGTGGGCGGCGCCGACACCGAAGAACGCCTCGACCGCTGCGAGCGCCACCGCGGCGTTGTGCGCCTGGTACGCGCCGTGCAGCGGGAGGAAGACCTCCTCGTACTCCCCGCCGAGTCCGCGCAGGGTCAGCAGCTGGCCGCCGACGGCGACATGGCGCGCGACGACACCGAACTCCAGACCCTCCCTGGCCACCGTCGCGTTCACCTCGACGGCCTTCTTCAGCAGGACCTGGGCCGCGTCCACGGGCTGCTGCGCCAGGATGACGGTCGCGTCCTGCTTGACGATGCCGCCCTTCTCCTGGGCGATCTCGCCGGGCGTGGAGCCGAGCCGGTCGGTGTGGTCGAGGTCGATGGGCGTGATCACGGCGACATCACCGTCGATGACGTTGGTGGCGTCCCAGCTGCCGCCCATCCCCACCTCCACCACGGCCACGTCGACGGGCGCGTCCGCGAAGGCCGCGTACGCCATGCCGGTCAGCACCTCGAAGAAGGACAGGCGGTACTCCTGCTGGGCGTCGACCATCTCGACGTACGGCTTGATGTCGCCGTACGTCTCGATGAACCGCTCCGCGGAGACCGGCGCGCCGTCCAGGCTGATGCGCTCGGTGACCGACTGCACGTGCGGGCTCGTGTACCTGCCGGTGCGCAGCTCGAAGGCGCCGAGCAGGGCCTCGATCATGCGGGCGGTGGACGTCTTGCCGTTCGTCCCCGTGATGTGGATGGAGGGGTACGCGCGCTGCGGCTCACCGAGGACGTCCATCAGCGCGGCGATGCGGTCGACCGAGGGCTCCAGCTTGGTCTCGCCCCAGCGCGTGGCGAGGTCGGCCTCGACCGCGCGCAGCGCCCTGTCGGTCTCCGGGTCGGCGGGGCGCGCGGGGACGTCCGACTGCGGCGGGCCGCCCCGGGTGCGCAGGGTGCGGCTGCCGGCCTCGATCACCGCGAGGTCCGGGTCGCGCTCGGTCTCGTGCGCGACGATCTCGTCGAAGGGATCGTGCGGGTCGGACTCGCTGCTGTCGTCGTGCGGGGGGAGCTCACTCACGGGCCCAGTCTACGGAGCCCGGACGGCACCCGGCGCGGGGGCGCACGCCTCGACGGCGGGCGCGGGAATCCAGCCGCCGCGGCGCCGAGGAGCGAGGTCCGGGGCGGAGCCCCGTGGCGGCGAAGGGGGCGGGAACTGCGAGGCCCCCGGTGCCACCTCGGCACCGGGGGCCTGCACGCGGCTAGGCCTGCGGGAGCCGGTCCAGCTGGGCCTGAATACGGGCGATGTCCTCGTCGGCCTTGGCGAGCCGCGTACGGATCTTCTCCACGACCTGGTCCGGGGCCTTCGCGAGGAAGGCCTCGTTGCCCAGCTTGGCGTTCGCCTGGGCCTTCTCCTTCTCGGCCGCGGCGAGGTCCTTGGCCAGCCGCTTGCGCTCCGCGGCGACGTCGATCGTGCCGGAGAGGTCGAGCGCGACCTGCGCCCCCGCGACCGGCAGGGTGGCCGTGGCGGTGAAGGCGTCACCCTCCGGCTGGAGGCGCAGCAGCTGCCGGATGGCCGCCTCGTGCGGGGCCAGGGCGGTCCCGTCGAGGGTCAGCCGGGCCGGGACGCGCTGCCCGGGCTGGAGCCCCTGGTCGGCACGGAAGCGGCGGACCTCGGTGATGACCCGCTGGAGCGTCCCGATCTCCCGCTCGGCGGCGTCGTCACGGAACCCGCTGTCCTTCGGCCAGGCCGCGACGACGACCGACTCGCCACCGGTGAGGGTGGTCCAGAGGGTCTCCGTGACGAACGGGACGACCGGGTGGAGCAGGCGCAGGGTGACGTCCAGGACCTCGCCGAGGACCCGTCCGGAGACCTTCGCGGCCTCGCCGCCGGCCATGAACGTCGTCTTGGACAGCTCGACGTACCAGTCGAACACCTCGTCCCACGCGTAGTGGTAGAGGGCGTCGGAGAGCTTCGCGAACTGGAAGTCCTCGTAGAACGCGTCGACTTCGGCGACCGTCTTGTTCAGCCGGGACAGGATCCACCGGTCCGTCGCGGACATCTGCGAGGCGTCGGGCAGCGGGCCCTCGACCGTCGCGCCGTTCATCAGCGCGAACCGCGTGGCGTTCCAGATCTTGTTGGCGAAGTTGCGGGAGGCCTGGACCCAGTCCTCGCCGATCGGCACGTCCGTACCGGGGTTGGCGCCGCGGGCCAGGGTGAAGCGGACGGCGTCGGAGCCGTACGCGTCCATCCAGTCGAGCGGGTCCACCACGTTGCCGAAGGACTTCGACATCTTCTTGCCGCGCTCGTCGCGGACCAGGCCGGTGAGCGCGATGGTCCTGAAGGGGACCTCGCCGTCCATCGCGTACAGGCCGAACATCATCATCCGGGCGACCCAGAAGAAGATGATGTCGTGTCCCGTGAGCAGGACATCGGTGGAGTAGAACTTCTCCAGGTCCGGGGTGCGCTCCGGCCAGCCGAGCGTGGAGAACGGCCACAGGCCGGAGGAGAACCAGGTGTCCAGGACGTCGGTGTCCTGGGTCCAGCCCTCGGCCTCGGTGCCCGGCGGCTCCTCGTCGGGTCCGACGCACACGACCTCGCCCGCGGGCCCGTACCAGACGGGGATCCGGTGGCCCCACCACAGCTGCCGCGAGATGCACCAGTCGTGCATGTTGTCGACCCAGTCGAAGTAGCGCTTCGACATGTCGGCGGGGTGGATCTCGACGCGGCCGTCGCGGACGGCGTCACCGGCGGCCTTGGCCAGCGGGGCGACCTTGACCCACCACTGCATGGACAGCCGCGGCTCGACCGTCGTACGGCAGCGCGAGCAGTGGCCCACGGAGTGGACGTACGGGCGCTTCTCGGCGACGATCCGGCCCTGCGAGCGCAGCGCGCCCACGATGGCGGCGCGGGCCTCGTACCGGTCGAGGCCCTGGAAGGGGCCGTGGACCGTGATGACCGCACGCTCGTCCATGACCGTGATCGACTCCAGGCCGTGGCGCCGGCCGATCGCGAAGTCGTTCGGGTCGTGGGCGGGGGTGACCTTGACGGCACCGGTGCCGAACTCGGGATCGACGTGCGTGTCCGCGACGACGGGGATGGCGCGGTCGGTCAGCGGCAGCTTGATCCGCTTGCCGATCAGGTGCCGGTAGCGCTCGTCGTCGGGGTGGACGGCGACGGCGGTGTCGCCGAGCATCGTCTCGGCGCGGGTGGTGGCGACCACAAGGGTCTCCTCGCCCTCGCCGTACCGGATGGAGACGAGCTCGCCGTCGTCCTCCTGGTACTCGACCTCGATGTCGGAGATCGCCGTCAGACAGCGCGGGCACCAGTTGATGATGCGCTCGGCTCGGTAGATCAGCTCGTCGTCGAACAGCCGCTTGAAGATCGTCTGGACGGCCTCGGACAGGCCCTCGTCCATCGTGAACCGCTCGCGGGACCAGTCGACCCCGTCCCCGAGCCGGCGCATCTGGCCGAGGATCTTGCCGCCGTACTCCTCCTTCCACTGCCAGACGCGCTCGACGAACTCCTCGCGCCCCAGGTCGTGGCGGGACTTGCCCTCCTCGGCGAGCTGCTGCTCGACCTTGTTCTGGGTGGCGATACCGGCGTGGTCCATGCCGGGCAGCCACAGCACCTCGTACCCCTGCATGCGCTTACGGCGCGTCAGGGCGTCCATGAGCGTGTGCTGGAAGGCGTGGCCCAGGTGCAGGGAGCCCGTGACGTTCGGCGGCGGGATGACGATGGTGTACGGCGGCTTCTCGCTCTTGGCGTCCGCGGTGAAGTAACCCCGCTCCACCCAGCGCTCGTACAGCTTCCCCTCTACCTCGGCCGGCGCGTACTGGGTCGGCAGTTCGGGAGTGGATGCTGGCGGCTGCTGCTGAGCGTTGTCGGTCACGGGGTCAGTTTAGAGGTGTCACGGGCCCGTCCCGAAACGGGATTCTTTGGTAACGGTGAGGCCCCCGACGCCGTGCGCCGTACGGCTTTGCGACAGGATGTTCGGAACACATGAATATCTGGAGGGGAACCCAGTAATGAGCTACAACCAGCCGGGCCCGTACGGCGGGCAGCCCCAGCAGCCCGGACCCTACGGTCAGCAGCCGCAGCAGCCGGGACCGTACGGTCAGCAGCCGCAGGCGCCCCAGCCCGGTTACGGCTACCCGCCGCAGGCTCCCCAGCAGCCCGGCCCCGGCTATCCGCAGCAGGCTCCCCCCGGTGTTCCGCCCCAGCAGCCGTACGGCCAGCAGCCCTACGGCGCCCCGCAGCCGCCCGCCCCCGCCGGCGGCAAGAAGAAGACCGGGCTCATCGTCGGCGCGGTGGCGGTCGTCGCCGCGATCGCGGTCGGCGCGTACTTCCTGCTCGGTTCGGGTGGCGGTTCGGGCAGCGTGGAGGACGACGGCGCGCACAAGCTGACGACGCCTGCGACGGTGCTCGACGGCACGTACAAGAAGAGCAAGGGCGGCGTCGGCTCGACGTCCGACGAGGACATCAAGGACTTCGAGAAGTGGGGCGTCAAGGACGCCGAGGACGTCAGCGCCGCCTACACGAACGGCAGCGGCCTGACCGCCAAGAACCTCTCCTTCAGCGGCGTGTACGGCACCATCGACGACCCGGAGGCCGTCGTCGACTCCATGTTCGCCAAGGCGAAGACCGAGTCCGAGAAGGACCAGAGCGACGACGACAGCACCGGCAAGCTGCTCGGCAGCCCGCAGGAGTTCACGCCTGACGGCTTCGAGAACGGCATCATGAAGTGCCAGGAGAGCGAGATCACCAACAACGACGAGTCGAGCACGAGCACCGCCCCCAAGACCGTGAAGATGCCGCTGTGCATCTGGGCCGACCACAGCACGGTGGCCTCGGTGTTCGCGCTCGACTTCACCACGTTCACCACCGGTAAGGGCGGCTCGATGCAGGACACGGCGGACCTCGCCGCCAAGCTCCGCAACGACGTCCGCAAGAAGATCTGACCCCGCTCACCACAGCGAAGGGGCCCCGGTCGTCCGACCGGGGCCCCTTCGCTGTGCGTACAGCGGCGGAACTACGCCGTCTTCTGCTCCCCCGGGCCGCGCCCGTTGCGCGCGTCCCTCGGGATCAGCGTCGGGTTCACGTTCGAGTGAACGACGTCCGCGGTGATGACGACGCGGGCCACGTCCTTGCGGGACGGGACCTCGTACATCACCGACATCAGGACCTCCTCCATGATGGCGCGCAGTCCGCGGGCGCCGGTCTGGCGGAGGATGGCCTGGTCGGCGATCGCCTCCAGCGCCTCACGCTCGAACTCCAGCTCCACACCGTCGAGTTCGAAGAGGCGCTGGTACTGCTTCATCAGCGCGTTGCGCGGCTCCACCAGGATCTGGAGGAGTGCCTCGCGGTCCAGGTTGTGGACCGAGGTGATGACGGGCAGCCGGCCGATGAACTCGGGGATCATGCCGAACTTCACCAGGTCTTCCGGCATGACGGCCTCGAACTGGTCCTTGGACTCGATCTCGCGCTTCGAGCGGATCGTCGCGCCGAAGCCGATGCCCTTGGCGCCGGCCCGCGACTCGATGATCTTCTCCAGGCCCGCGAAGGCACCGCCCACGATGAACAGCACGTTCGTCGTGTCGATCTGGATGAACTCCTGGTGGGGGTGCTTGCGGCCGCCCTGCGGCGGGACCGAGGCGGTGGTGCCCTCCAGGATCTTCAGCAAGGCCTGCTGCACACCCTCGCCGCTCACATCACGGGTGATCGACGGGTTCTCGCTCTTGCGGGCGACCTTGTCGATCTCGTCGATGTAGATAATGCCGGTCTCGGCCTTCTTGACGTCGTAGTCCGCCGCCTGGATGAGCTTCAGCAGGATGTTCTCGACGTCCTCGCCGACGTACCCGGCCTCCGTCAGCGCGGTCGCGTCGGCGATGGCGAACGGGACGTTCAGCATGCGCGCCAGCGTCTGGGCGAGGAGCGTCTTGCCGGAGCCCGTGGGGCCCAGCAGCAGGATGTTCGACTTCGCCAGCTCGATGGCGTCGTCACGGCCCTGCGCCCCGCCGTTCTCCCCGGCCTGGACCCGCTTGTAGTGGTTGTACACCGCGACCGAGAGCGCCTTCTTGGCGGCCTCCTGGCCCACGACGTACCCCTCGAGGAACTCGTAGATCTCGCGGGGCTTGGGGAGTTCCTCCCAGCGCACCTCGCTCGTCTCCGCGAGTTCTTCCTCGATGATCTCGTTGCAGAGAT
This sequence comes from Streptomyces sp. NPDC005551, assembly GCF_042871785.1. Lineage (NCBI taxonomy): Bacteria > Bacillati > Actinomycetota > Actinomycetes > Kitasatosporales > Streptomycetaceae > Streptomyces > Streptomyces sp. NPDC005551. The sequence goes on from NZ_JBIAJE010000002.1 coordinate 511,713, forward strand.
CGATGCACTCGTCGCAGATGTAGACACCGGGGCCTGCGATGAGCTTCTTGACCTGCTTCTGGCTCTTGCCACAGAACGAGCACTTGAGCAGATCGCCGCCGTCACCGATGCGTGCCACGGTGTGCTTCCCCTTCGCCTGGGAGACGCCTAGGTCCAGCGGCTCCTGGTGCTGCCTTATGTCCGACGGTACCTTGCCGGGCCCCCCGTTCGGGCCCCCCTTGGCACGGTTCACTTTGACGTGCTCCGTGCCAAGGAGCGGCAGACGATACAGCCTCGCGTCAGGCAACCGCCGAGTTGTTCATCTTCCGGGTGGAGATGATCTGGTCGATCAGGCCGTACGCGAGCGCGTCCTCGGCCGTGAGGATCTTGTCGCGCTCGATGTCCTCGCGGATCTTCTCGATCGGCGTGGTGGAGTGCTTGGCCAGCATGTCCTCCAGCTGCGAACGCATCCGGAGGATCTCGTTCGCCGCGATCTCGAGGTCGGAGACCTGGCCGCGGCCGGTCTCGCTGTAGGGCTGGTGGATCAGCACACGCGCGTTCGGCAGCGCCATGCGCTTGCCCGGCGTACCGGCGGCCAGCAGGATGGCGGCCGCGGAAGCGGCCTGGCCCATGCAGACCGTCTGGATGTCGGGCTTCACGAACTGCATCGTGTCGTAGATGGCCGTGAGCGCCGTGAAGGAGCCGCCGGGGCTGTTGATGTAGACCGAGATGTCACGGTCGGGGTCCATCGACTCCAGGCACAGCAGCTGCGCCATGACGTCGTTGGCGGAGGCGTCGTCGATCTGCACGCCGAGGAAGATCACGCGCTCCTCGAAGAGCTTCGCGTACGGGTCGTACTCACGCACGCCCTGCGAGGTGCGCTCGACGAAGCGCGGGATGACGTAGCGGGACTCCGCGCGAGGACCGGTGTACTCGGCCTGCGCGCGGGCGTAGATGCCGCTGCCGGGGAAGTCGTTCACTGTGTCTCCTGGAAGCCTGAAAGGGGCCTGAGGCGGTCGCCTGGGGGCTTGAGGGGCTCGCCCGCCGGCGGACGGCGGCCGGGTGCCGCGTCCGTCGGCGCGCGCCGGCGTGAGCCGGTTACGCCGCCCCGGTGCCGCCGCCGCCCGGCATGCCGGCTGCGGTGGGCATGATGTCGTCGATGAGGCCGTACTCCTTGGCCTCGATCGGGTCGAACCAGCGGTCGCGGTCGGAGTCGCGGGTGATCTGCTCCACGCTCTGGCCGGTGTGGAAGGCGGTCAGCTCCGCCATCCGCTTCTTGGTGTGCAGCAGCCGCTCGGCGTGGATCTTGATGTCCGACGCGGAGCCCGCGAGGCCCGCGGAGGGCTGGTGGATCAGGATCTCGGCGTTCGGCAGCGCGAAGCGCTTGCCGGGGGTACCGGCGCTGAGCAGGAACTGGCCCATCGAGGCCGCCATGCCCATGGCGATGGTCACCACGTCGTTCTTGATGTACTGCATGGTGTCGTAGATCGCCATACCGGCCGTGATCGAGCCGCCGGGGCTGTTGATGTAGAGGTAGATGTCCTTGTCCGGGTCGGAGGCAAGGAGCAGCAGCTGCGCCGTGATCTTGTTGGCGATGTCATCGTCGACCGCCTGGCCGAGGAAGATGATTCGCTCGCCGAGCAGTCGGTTGTAGACCTGGTCGCCGAGGCCACCACCGATGGGGTCGCCGGCAGCTGTGGGCATCAGATTCGTCACGTATCCACCTGCTCGTCTTGCGACGGCGCCGGGCCGTCTCACGTCTTCTGCTCAGGCCTGGGGCCCCACCCGCACCGCCCCGGGGCGGCTTCGGGGACTCCCCTGCCCTCGTATTCATGGACCCTAACGCGCGGGTCCCTCCGGGGAATCCCGCAGAGGGAACTGTTCGCTGTGAGCGCATGTGCTGCGTCGGCCTGACCGGGCTTTCAACACCGTCCGTGTCAGGTGTGCGGGGCGCCGCACGAACGGCCCTCACGGGCCCGCAGCCGCGCCTGCGAAGGGCTGTGCGCCGGCGGGCGCGGGCCGTCGTGGGCCGGTCGCGCAGTTCCCCGCGCCCCTGAAGGGCCCCTGCGGGGCCGCCGACGCGTCTGCCGTGTCCCGGCCGTCGGCGGGTGCGGCGCCACGTGGGCCGAGCGCGCCGTTCCCCGCGCCCCTCAGGGCGCACGACGGGCCCCCGGGACAGTGAGATGTCCCGGGGGCCCGTCGGGCGTACTGGCGGGGCGGTCAGGCCTCGGGCTTGGCCTCCGGGGCCTCGTCCGAGGACTCGGCGGGGGCCTCGACGGTCTCGGCCGTCTCGTCCTCGTCGTCCAGGTCGACGATCTCGCCGTTGGTGTCCTTGACCGTGGCGGCCTCGACGACGACCGCGAGGGCCTTGCCGCGGGCGACCTCGCCGACCAGCATCGGGACCTGGCCGCCCTCGACGACGGCCTGGGCGAACTGGTCGGGGGACATGCCGGAGGAGGCGGCGCGCCGCATGAGGTGCTCGGTGAGCTCCTCCTGGTTGACGTTCAGCTTCTCCTTGTTGACGAGCTCGTCGAGGACGAACTGCGTCTTGATGCCCTTGACCGCGGCTTCCTTGGTCTCCGCGACGAACTCCTCCTCGGTCTTGCCCTGGATCTCCAGGTACTTCGCGAGGTCGAGGCCCATCTGGCCGAGCTGGTGGTGCTCGAGGTTGTGCTTACGGGTGTTGATCTCGTCCTCGAGCAGCTTCTCGGGGACCGGGACCTCCACCAGCTCGAGCAGCTTCTCCAGGACGCGCTCCTGGGCCTGCGTGGCCTGGTCGTACTGCTTCATGTTCTCGAGGCGCTTGCGGCTGTCGGCCTTCAGCTCGTCGAGGGTGTCGAACTCGGACGCGAGCTGCGCGAAGTCGTCGTCCAGCTCGGGCAGTTCGCGGGCAGCGACCTGGGTGACCTTGACGGTGACCTCGGCCTCCTTGCCGGCCGCCGAGCCGCCCTTGAGCTCGGAGGTGAAGGTGGTCTCGCCACCGGCCTCCACGCCCGTCACGGCCTCGTCGATGCCTTCCAGCAGCTCACCGGAGCCGATGGTGTAGGAGACGCCGGACGCGACGCCGTCCTCGAGGACCTCGCCGTCGACCTTGGCCTCCAGGTCGAGGGTGACGACGTCGCCGTCCTGGGCGGCGCGCTCGACCGGGGAGGTCGAGGCGAAACGCTCGCGCAGCTCGGTGACGGCCTTGTCGACGTCCTCGTCGCTGACCTCGATGGCGTCGACCTCGACCTCGATGCCGGAGTAGTCCGGGATCTCGATGGTCGGGCGGACGTCGACCTCGGCGGTGAAGTTCAGCGTCTCGCCGTCCTTCAGCTCGGTGATGTCGACCTCGGGCTGGCCGAGGACGTTCAGCTCAGCCTCGTTGACCGCTTCGGTGTAGAACTTCGGGAGCGCGTCGTTGACGGCTTCCTCGAGCACGGCGCCACGACCGAACCGCTGGTCGATGATGCGGGCCGGGATCTTGCCCTTCCGGAACCCCTTCACCGTGACCTGCTGGTTGATCTTCTTGTACGCCGCGTCGAGGCTGTCCTTGAGCTCCTCGAAGGGCACCTCGACAGTGAGCCGAACCCGAGTCGGGTTCAGGGTCTCCACGGCGCTCTTCACGGTTCGGTCTCCTTGTGGCTGACTTCTTGGGGGTTCTGCGTGCCTCTGCCGGTCGGGCAGAGCCTCTGCGGATTCGCGGCCCTTGAGAGACGTGACAGTGCAGACATACGGGCGCGCAGTTTGCATACTAGCCGCAGGCGGTACACGCCCCAAAAGGAGACCGGTGGAGCCCGGCGCCGCCCGCCGGATCCAGCCGTCCTGGCGTTGATCCAGGTGGTCGGGGTGGCGGGATTTGAACCCACGGCCTTCCGCTCCCAAAGCGGACGCGCTACCAAGCTGCGCCACACCCCGTCGGTGCGACACGTAGGGTACATGCCCCCGGGCCTCCCGGCGGGCCCATTTCCCCCCGCTCGCGGCGCCGGCGGACGAAGCGTCGGACGGAGTGTGCGGCGAGGGGGTGCGAGACGCTACGATGCCTTCCGTGCCGCGGTCACTGACCTGCGGCGCGCTCCGTGCGGGCGTAGCTCAATGGTAGAGCCCTAGTCTTCCAAACTAGCTACGCGGGTTCGATTCCCGTCGCCCGCTCCATGGCCTCCGGCCCGGTCCCGAGCAGCTGCTCGGGACCGGGCCGGAGGTTTTTCGCGTGCCGTGACCGGGGCTCGCCCGCGCCCCCGGGGGCGTGCGGGTTGCCGTCCGCGACCGGCGGGGCGTACGACCGGTCGGCCGACGGCGCCCGCGAGCGGTGGCGGGGGCCGTCGGTCCGCGGGTGCGCGAAGACCGGGTGCGCGAGGACGCGGAGCCCGCCCGGGCGGGGTCGGGTGCCCGGGGAGCGTTCCGTCCGGTCAGAAGCTGATCGAGTTGATGGTCTCCGCTATCGAGTTCAGGAACCGGTTGATGGACGGAGCCATCCCGGTCGAGGCGAGGAAGAAGCCGAAGAGCACCGCCACGATGGCCGGCCCCGCCTTGATCGAACCCCCTCGGATCAACACCACCAGGATGATCGCCAACAGCAGCACCACTGACAGCGAAATGGCCACAACTGATCACACCCTACGGTCGGTTCCGCTCTACCGGCCCGGGGGCGCCAGCCCCGCGCACCCCCGCCAGAACCATCGTGCCACCAACAGGCCCCCCGTATGCGGCAGGTGAGGCAACGTCGGCGAAGGAGACCCGGTTCCCGCGTCGCCGCACCCGCCCCGCGGGACCCGACTCCGGGCCCCCGCACGGCAATTCGGCGATGCCCCGCCGGGAATTCAAAGTGATCGTTTCCATGTCCACACATCCTGTTCGCAGGTAATTCGAATTGTCGCGGCGGGCACACCACGGCATCGAGCGTGGGGAAGAAAAGACCAATGAAGCGGACATTCCGCCGGAGTCGCCCGCGAGTGTTATGCACCATTTAGTCAGGATGAAGTGGGACACAACAGGCCGGCAGTTCCTGCCGATCGATGATCGGACAGTGTGCGGATTCGTATGTTGACTTCGCCGAATCCGGGGTATGCGCAGGCGAAAGCGGTAATCACACCCAGGGGTTTCACGGAATCCCACAGACAACGCTAGGGTGCCTCAGATGTTCCACGCTGCCTCGTCCCCCGCAAGCGCAGCGAGGTCATGGACCGTCCCGCCGAGTTCTTGGTGGGAGGGCCTGTGACGAACTCGTTGCGTCCGTACGGCCACGACAGAGCGCCGCTCCCCCCGGCACAGCAGCCGGCGGACGGAGTGCCGAGCCCGCGCTCGCCCCACCCCGCACAACCGGTCGCCAAGACCGCCTCCCCCGCAGGCAAGCCGCTCAAACAGCGCGACGCGTTCTTCGACAACGCCAAGTACCTGGCGATCGTCCTCGTCGCGATGGGTCACGCCTGGGAACCGCTGACCGACCACAGCCGCGCCGCGGAGGCGCTGTACATGGTCGTCTACACGTTCCACATGCCGGCGTTCATCCTCATCTCCGGCTATTTCTCGCGCAGTTTCGACATGCGCGCCGACCGGCTCAAGCGGCTGGTGACCGGCGTCGCCGTGCCGTACGTGCTCTTCGAGGTCGCGTACTCCCTCTTCAAGCGGTACGCGGACGACGACCCGACGCACCCGATCAGCCTGCTCGACCCCTGGTACCTCACCTGGTTCCTGGTCGCGCTGTTCGTGTGGCGGCTGACCACCCCGCTGTGGAAGGTCGTGCGCTGGCCGGTGCCGCTCGCGCTGGCCGTCGCGGTCCTGGCCTCGGTCTCGCCCGACATCGGCGACGACCTCGACCTGCAACGGGTGCTGCAGTTCCTGCCGTTCTTCGTCATGGGCCTGTTCATGAAGCCCGAGTACTTCCAACTGATGCGGCGCCGCGAGGTCCGCGTCCTGTCGCTGCCGCTCTTCGCGGCCGCGCTGGCGGTGGCGTACTGGGCGGGGCCGCGGATGAACTCGGCCTGGTTCTACCACCGTGACAGCGCTCAGGAACTGGGGGCCCCGTGGTGGGCCGGTGTCGTGATGACGCTCGCGCTGTTCGGCAGCTCGATGGTCCTCACCTCGTGCTTCTTCGCCTGGGTGCCGCGCCGGAAGATGTGGTTCACGGTGCTGGGCGCGGGCACGCTGTACGGCTACCTGCTGCACGGCTTCCTCGCCAAGGGCTCCCGTTTCTGGGGCTGGTACGACAGCTACGCCTGGCTGCAGAAGCCGTACGGCGAGATCCTGGCGACGCTCTTCGCGGCCGCGGTCATCACCGTGCTGTGCACCCCGCCCGTGCAGCGCGTGTTCCGCTGGGCGATGGAGCCGAGGATGGAGTGGGCCTTCCGGCAGGACGCGACGGAGCTCGCCCGCGAACGCGCCAGGGCCAAGACGGCGGCCTGACAGGTCGTTTCGGGCTCACGACGGCGGCAGGCCGAGCAGCGCGCGCATCATGGCGTACTTCTTCGCCAGCCGTGCCCGGGTGTGCTCGTCGAGGACCGCGAGCCGGGCCGGGTCGGCGTTGTGCGCCAGGTCCGCCGCCTTCACCAGGAGGGCCCCCGGAGTCGACCGGATGCGTTCCGCGTACGACTCCGGGGGCTCGTCCTCGGTCTTCGTGAGCGCGAGGACGATGTCCTTGGTGCGCGGGGTCAGCGCGGCCCCGCGCAGCCACTCCCGCGACAGCGCGTCGTCCTCGACGGCGTCGTGCAGCCAGGCCGCCGCGAGCTGCTCCTCGTCGCCGCCGCGCTCGCGCACCCCCTCCGCCACGGCCTGGAGGTGCTCCGCGTACGGCCGGCCCGCCTTGTCGGTCTGCGCGGCGTGCGCCTTGCGGGCGAGGGCTTCGACTTCGGCCAGGGTCAGGAGAGTCTGCGTCACTCCCCCAGTGTCCCCCAGCCCCGTCCGCCCCGGGGCGGACGGAGTTCAGCGGGCGGCCGTGGGTCCGTCGCGGCAGATCAGCAGCAGGGCCCGGTCGTCGTTGACGTCCTTCGCGACCGCCTCGATGAGATGCCAGGCGGCGCCGTGGAAACCGCCCGCCACATAGCGGTCGGCCTCTCCGGTGAGCCGGTCGATGCCCTCCACGATGTCGCGTTCGGCGGTCTCCACCAGACCGTCGGTGAACAGCATCAGGACGTCTCCGGGGCGCAGCGAGCCCTTCACGGGGTCGAACTGCGCGCCGTCGTACACCCCGAGGAGGGGGCCTTCGGCCACCTTCTCCTCCCATCGCCCGCTGCCCGCGCTGAGCTGGAGGCCCGGCGGGTGGCCGGCGGAGAAGAGTTCGTAGTCGCCCGAGTCGAGGTCGAGGACCAGGTGGATCGAGGTCGCGAAGCCCTCGTCCCAGTCCTGGCGCAGGAGGTAGCCGTTGGCCGCGGGCAGGAAGGCGTGCGGCGGCAGCGATCCCAGCAGGCCGCCGAAGGCGCCCGACAGGAGCAGCGCACGCGATCCCGCGTCCATGCCCTTGCCGGAGACGTCGGTGAGGACGACCTCCAGGGTCCGCCCGCCGTTCGTCCGGGCGGCCACCACGAAGTCACCGGAGAACGACTGCCCGCCCGCCGGGCGCAGCGCCATCTCCCGGTGCCATCCCTGCGGCAGCTGGGGCAGCTTGCTCTGCACCCGGATCCGTTCGCGCAGGTCGAAGAGCATCGTGCCGCCACGCCGCCAGGGCACGCCGACCCGGCTGCGGAACTGGGCGATCAGCAGCCCGAAGAAGCCGCAGGCCGCGACGACGAGCACGACGCCCGGCGTCACCCGCGACGGGCCCTGCGTGTACGGGCCGAGCCTGACCGACTCCACGATCAGCGCGGTGGCCGCGGCGGCGTACAGACCGAGCAGGCTGGCCGGCCGCAGCAGCAGTCCGCCCGCGACGATCGGCAGGACCAGCGCGGCGGGTGAGCACCACACGGAGTTGACCATCGTGGTGGCCGCGATCAGCGGGACCGTCAGGAGCAGACCGACCAGCGCGATCCAGTCCGAACCGTCCCCGCGGAAGTAGTCGACGGCGGATCTGCGCAGGGCGGTGCGGACCCGGTGCCACTGTTTCTTCAACCGGGCCGTGAACGTCTCGGCGGCCGTGCGCCGCCCTCGTCCTGCTGCCATTGCTCGGGACCCTATCCATCGGACCAGTCCCTTGGCACGGGAGGTCCCACTTGTCCCCCGTCCGAGCGCCCGAGTTCACGGGGAACTTCACGGAAGAACGGTTCCGGTAACCCGGGCGAAATTCCCTCGCTCGCACCGCATTGCCCTGATAGGCATGGTCCATGACGACTGATGTGCGGGTGCTCGAACCGGCCGAGCGGGACGCCTGGTACGGCAATTTGATCCGGGCTTTCGGCGGGGTGGACGAGTCGTCGGAGGAGCGCGAACTGTGGCGTGCGCTCACCGAGTACGACCGTTCCATCGGGGTCTGGGACGGCGACGAGTGCGTCGGCAGCGCGGGCGCGTTCACCTTCGAGCTCTCGGTACCCGGCGGGGCCTGTGTGTCCGCCGCGGGCGTCACGATGGTGAGCGTCGCGGCGACGCACCGGCGGCGCGGGGTCCTGACTTCGATGATGCGCCGGCAGCTGGACGACGTCCGCTCCTGGGGCGAGCCGGTGGCCGTCCTGACGGCCTCGGAGCCGGTGATCTACGGCCGGTTCGGCTACGGCACCGGCACCCTGAACGTGAGCGCCGAGATCGACACCGCCCGGGTGCGGCTGTCCGTGCCGCCCGGCACCGATGACGTACGCCTGCGGTACGCGCCGCCTGCCGACGTGCTCGACGCGTGCGAGGCGGTGTACGCGCGGCTGGTGCCCGGCCGTCCGGGCATGCTGGCGCGCCGGCCCGGCTGGGAGCGGGTCGCGCTGCTCGACCCGGAGAGCGAGCGGGGCGGTGCCTCGGCGCTGCAGTGCGTGGTCGCGGAGCGGGACGGGGAGGTCGCCGGTTACGCGCGCTTCCGGGTCAAGCCCGAGTGGACTCCGTCCGGGCACAACGGCACGGTCGTCCTGGAGGACCTGGAGGGGCTCGACCCGGTGGTGCGGGCCGCGCTGTGGCGGTTCCTGTTCGGCGTCGACCTGACGACCACGCTGCGCACGCGCGGCCGTCCCGTGGACGAGGGATGGCAGCATCTGGTGTCCGACATCCGGCGCTGCAACCTGCGGACGCGGGACGCGCTGCACGTGCGGCTCGTCGACGTCGGAGCCGCGCTGGCTGCGCGGACCTACCAGGCTCCGGTCGACGTGGTGTTCGAGGTCGAGGACGCGTTCTGCCCCTGGAACGAGGGGCGTTGGCGGCTCTACGGCGACCCGAAGGGCGCGTCCTGCGCGCGCACGGAGGACGCGGCCGATCTCGCCCTGTCCGTCGTGGAGTTGGGGTCGGCGTACCTCGGCGGGGTGTCCCTCGCCTCGCTCGCGGGGGCGGGGCTGGTGCGGGAGCTGCGACAGGGCGCGGTGGCCGAGGCGTCGGCGGGGTTCACCTCGGCGGTCGCGCCGTGGCTGCCGCACGGCTTCTGACGGTCACGGGATGAGGTGTGGGGTGACGGTCACGGGGTCTGCTGACAGTCACGGGGGCCGGTGGCCGTCACGGGTCCGGTGACCGTTACCGAGTCCGGTGACCGTCACGGGGTCTGGCAGGCCGGGCACCAGAACAGGTTGCGGGCGGCGAGACCGGCGGTGCGGATCTCGCCGCCACAGACGTGGCAGGGCAGGGTGGCCCTGCGGTACACGTAGACCTCGCCGCCGTGGTCGTCGACGCGCGGCGGGCGGCCCATGGCCTCGGGGGTGTGCTCCGGGCGGACGGTGTCGATGCGGTTGTGGCGGACGCCCTCGCGCATCAGGGCGACCAGGTCGGCCCAGATCGCGTCCCACTCGGCCGGGGTGATGTCCCTGCCCGGCCGGTACGGGTCGATGCGGTGCCGGAAGAGGACCTCGGCGCGGTAGACGTTGCCGACGCCCGCGATCACCTTCTGGTCCATGAGCAGGGCGGCGATCGTCGTACGGCTGCGGGAGACCCGGCGGTAGGCCCCGGCCGGGTCGGCGTCGGGGCGCAGCGGGTCCGGGCCGAGGCGGCCGTGTATCGCCTGCTTCTCGGCGTCGGTGATCAGGGCGCAGGTCGTGGGGCCGCGCAGGTCGACGTACGACCTGGCGTCGGCGAGGCGGAGGCGGACGGTGTCCGTGGGCGGCGGGGCCGGGGCGGGGCCGAAGGTGACCTTGCCGAAGAGGCCGAGGTGGATGTGGATCCACTCGGATGCGCGGAAGCCGAGGAAGAGGTGTTTGCCGTGGGCGTCGGCGGATTCCAGGACGGTGCCGTCGAGCAGGGCCGCGGCGTCCGCGAATTTCCCCTGGGGACTGGTGACGCGCGTTCTGCGGCCTGCGAAGGCCGCGGCGTAGTCCTTGGCCAGGCGGTGAATGGTGTGCCCCTCGGGCACGGGGTCCTCCTGCGTCGTCCGTCCTGGGGGCGGACGGGTCACCCGCTCCGCCCCTGCCCGTCCCGGTTCCGGGGCTGCGCCCCGCGCCCACCGGCGCGCCTCGCGCACGTCCTGGACGCCGGACGGGCCGAGACCTCCCGTCCGGCGTTCCCGGCGGAGCGCTACTGCTGCGGGTGGTGGGGCGGGATCTCGGGGAGGTCGCCGGTGGTCTCGTAGGCGGAGAGCATGTCGATGCGGCGGACGTGGCGCTCGTCGCCCGAGAACGGGGTGCCCAGGAAGGTCTCGACGAACTTCGTCGCCTCCTCCCGCGTGTGCATGCGCGCGCCGACGGCGACCACGTTGGCGTTGTTGTGCTGGCGGCCGAGCGAGGCGGTCTCCTCGCTCCAGGCGAGGGCGGCACGCACGCCGGCCACCTTGTTCGCGGCCATCTGCTCGCCGTTGCCGGAGCCGCCGATCACGATGCCGAGGGAGTCCGGGTCCGCCGCCGTGCGCTGTGCCGCGCGCAGGCAGAAGGGCGGGTAGTCGTCCTGGGCGTCGTAGATGAGCGGCCCGCAGTCGACGGGCTCGTGGCCGGCCGCCTTGAGCCACTCCACGAGGTGGTTCTTCAGTTCGAAACCGGCATGATCGGAGCCGAGGTACACGCGCATGCTCCGAGTGTGACACGCCCGTATCCGTCCGGCCTCGCCGGGTGCCGCCGGAGAGAAGAGTGGCCTGAGCCACTAAACCTCAGGGAAACCTCAAGTAACGATCCGGAATCAAAGGTTCACGAATTCCGTGGCCTCCGTTTCACTGGACCGACTCGTACACCGCTCGCATGAGGAGCCGTACACCGCTCGTACGGGAAATCTGCACACTCGGCACAAAGGAACTCGTCCCATGACCTCGCAGCCGACCCTGTCGAAGGCCGGACACGGCCCGGAGAGCCCCGGAGAACCCGGTGGCGGACTCCAGGCCGGACTGAAGAACCGCCACCTGTCGATGATCGCCATCGGCGGTGTCATCGGAGCCGGACTGTTCGTCGGCTCCAGCACCGGAATCGCCACCGCGGGCCCGGGCATCCTGCTGTCCTACGCCCTCGTCGGCACGCTCGTCGTGCTGGTGATGCGGATGCTCGGCGAGATGTCCGCGGCCAACCCGACGTCCGGATCGTTCTCGGCGCACGCCGACCGGGCGCTGGGCCGCTGGGCCGGCTTCTCGATCGGCTGGCTCTACTGGTTCTTCTGGGTGGTGGTGCTGGCCGTGGAGGCCACCGCCGGGGCCAAGATCCTCGAAGGGTGGATACCGGCCGTTCCGCAGTGGGGCTGGGCGCTCATCGTGATGATGGTGCTCACCGCGACCAACCTGGTCTCGGTCGGCTCGTACGGCGAGTTCGAGTTCTGGTTCGCCGGGATCAAGGTCGTCGCGATCGGCGCGTTCATCGTGGTGGGCGGTCTGGCCGTCTTCGGCGTGCTGCCCGGCGTCGACGCGGACAAGGCGGGGTTCGGCAACCTGACCGAGCACGGCGGCTTCCTCCCGCACGGGCCCGGCGCGATCCTCACCGGCGTCCTGCTGGTGGTCTTCTCCTTCATGGGCAGTGAGATCGCCACGCTGGCGGCCGGTGAGTCCGAGGACCCGCAGCGCGCGGTCACCAAGTCCACCAACAGCATCATCTGGCGGATCGCCGTCTTCTACCTCGGCTCGATCCTCGTCGTCGTCTCGCTCCTGCCGTGGAACGACAAGTCCATCGCCGACGAGGGCTCCTACGTCGCCGCGCTGAACTCCCTGGGCATCGCGCACGCCGGTCAGATCATGAACTTCATCGTGCTGACGTCGGTGCTGTCCTGCCTCAACTCCGGCCTGTACACGGCCTCCCGGATGGCGTTCTCGCTCGGCGAGCGCGGGGACGCGCCGAAGGCGTTCGCGCGGACGACGGCACGGGGTGTGCCGATGACCGCCATCGTGGTCTCGGTCGTGTTCGGCTTCGTCGCCGTCTTCTTCAACTACAAGTTCCCCGACTCCGTCTTCCTCTTCCTGGTCAACTCCTCCGGCGCGGTGGCCCTGTTCGTCTGGCTGGCCATCTGCTTCTCCCAGCTGCGCATGCGCAAGATCATCCAGCGTGAGGCGCCGGAGAAGCTGGTCGTACGGATGTGGCTGTACCCGTACCTCACCTGGGCGACCGCCGCGATGATCGTCTTCGTGCTCGGCTACATGCTGACGGACACCGAGCACGACGGACGCGAGACCGTCCTGCTGTCGCTGCTCGTCGCGGCCGTGGTCCTGACGATCGCGCTGGTCCGCCAGCGGATGGGCGCCGGCCGGCCCGCGCAGCCGGTGACGGACGCCTCCCGGGACGAGGCGCAGACCGAGGCCGGTGCCTGACGCCGGCTGCTGACGGCCGGGTGAACCGGTAACCCGGAGAGCGAGGGTGGGGCCCCGCGGCGTGTGCCGCGGGGCCCCACCCGTGCGTCGTGCGCCTTGCGGCGGGGGCGGGTACGGCTCTGTCGGGCCGGCGTCTTCACGGGAGGGCGAAGCCGCCTCGCGGCGGGGGCGGGCCCGCACCGCCCTCGGTAACCTGACGGCGCCTGTCAGGTTATGCGGGCACGATGCCGTCCATGAACACCGTGGACAGCACCCACAGCAGGCTCGTCCTGCGGCCCGGCGACGCGGGTTACGAGGACGAACTCGCCGGATTCCAGACCGGTTTCACGCAGCGGCCCGCCGTCGTCTTCGCGGCGGCCGGCGCCGACGACGTGGTCGCCGCGGTACGGCACGCCGCGGCGGCGGGCCTGCCGGTGGGCGTCCAGGCCACCGGGCACGGGCTGCCCGGCGACTCGCAGGGCGGCGTACTCGTCACGACGCGGCGCATGGCCGGCGTGACGGTCGACGCCCGGGCCCGCACCGCCCGCGTCGAGGCGGGCGTCCGCTGGGCCGACGTGATCGCGGCGGCCGGGCCGTCCGGGCTGGCCCCGCTGAACGGGTCGGCGCCGGGCGTGGGCGCCGTCTCGTACACGCTGGGCGGCGGACTGGGCATCCTGGCCCGGGAGTTCGGGTACGCGGCCGATCACGTGCGCTCGCTGGACGTGGTCACCGGGGACGGGCGGCTCCGCCGGGTGACCCGGGCGTCGGACCCCGGCCTGTACTGGGCCCTGCTCGGCGGGGGGCACCGCCTCGGCATCGTCACCGCGCTGGAGACGGAACTCGTGCCGGTGACCCGGCTGTACGGCGGCTCGCTCGCCTTCGACGGGAGCGAGGTCGACCCCGCGACCGCACTGCGGGCGTACGAGCACTGGACGCGGACGGTCCCCGACGGCCTGACCTCGTCGTTCGCCGCCGTGCCGTACCCGGACGTGCCGGGGGTGCCGCCGCGACTGCGCGGGCGGTACGCCGTGTCCGTACGCGTCGCCCACCCGGGTCCGGCCGCCGAGGGCGAGCAACTCGTCGCCCCGTTGCGGGAGATCGGCCCGGCCCTCACGGACTCGCTGCGCGAGATGCCGTACTCCGAGAGCCACACCATTCACGGCGATCCGGACTTCCCGCACACGTACTACGGGGACAATGCGGTGCTGCGGGAGCTGGACGTCGACGCGGTGGCCGCGCTGCTCGCCCTGACCGGGCCCCGGGCGCCCGTCATGTGCGTCGTGCAGATCAACCACCTGGGCGGGGCGCTGGCCCGGCCCGCGCCGAACTCCGTGCCGCACCGGGCGGGGCGCTTCCTGGTCCGGCTGCTGGCGATGGCCGACCGGACACGGGCCCGCGCCCTGCTGGATCCGGCCTTCGCCCTGCTGGAGCCGTGGACGACCGGGCGCATGCGCAACTTCGCGTTCGGGGCCGGCGACCGCCCGGACGGGCTGTACGACCCCGGAACGCGCGAGAGGCTCGCCGGGCTGAAGTCGGTGTACGACCCGGCGAACCTCTTCGGGGGTGCCTGAGGGATCAGCGGTCGAGGAACTTCCAGGCGGTGGGCAGCACGCCCATCGCCAGGGCGGCCTTGAGTGCGTCGCCGATCAGGAACGGGGTGAGACCGGCCGCGATCGCCGCGGTGAGCGACATGTCGGCGGCGTAGGCCAGGTACGGGACGCCGATCGCGTAGATGATCGCCTCGCCGAGGAGCATCGTGCCCGCCATGCGCAGGACCGAGCGGTCGGCGCCGCGGCGGGCGAGCGCGCCCACGACGGTGGCGGCGAGGAGCATGCCGAGGATGTAGCCGAACGACACGGTGACGCCCGAGCCGCCCTCGGCGAACCACGGGACACCGGCGAGGCCCAGCAGCGCGTACAGGGCGAGGGAGGACAGTCCGCGGCCCGCGCCGAGGGCGGTGCCGACGAGGAGCGCCGCGAAGGTCTGGCCGGTCACCGGCACCGGCGAGCCCGGCACGGGCACGGAGAGCTGGGCGGCGAGCCCGGTGAGCGCGGCACCGCCGGCCACGAGCGCCACGTCCCTGACGCGGGAGGCGGGCAGCAGGTCGGCGAGGACCTGGCGGGGGCGGGCGGTCACGACAGCGGTACTCATGGGGACTCCGGCGGCTTCTCACGGTTCGGGACACCGTGACGCTATCCCAGGGCACTTGGGCCGATCACCGTCAGCGCTCGACAAAGGGGGGAACGCGCGCTTGGTGCCCTTCCGACAAAGAATGCCGGGGACACCCGCGGCAGCGTGATGCTGGTCACTGTGGTGGGGTCGGTTTGCCCACGGGGACGGGTGAACCGGGACTGTAGGGAACCGCCAAAGGCCTCCGCCGCGCCTTCCTTCCGTCCCGGGCGCAGGGCCTGGCCGGAACCGCCGGACAGGCTCTACGCTCCGGGGCATGACCGCCCAGTCCGAGAACTTCGCGTCGCGTCGCTATGTCGACCTGCGCCGCCAGGGCACGGCCACCTGTCGTCCGGACTGAGGCGGGGCGGAGCGGATCCGGCTCGCCGAGACCACCAGGCGCAGTGCCGGACCGACTCCGAGGACGTCTCCCATGCCCCGCTCCCTCACCCCTTCTCCCCCGCCCCCCGCGGCGCCCGCGCACGTCCGGCGCGCCGTCGACAGTGACCGGCGCAGGACCAGCGCCAGCGCGATCCTGCGGTCCGTACTGGAACACGGGCCCGTCGCACGCAGCACCGTCGCCCGCCTGACCGGCCTCTCCCCGGCGTCGGTGACCGACTACTGCGGCCGGTTCGCCGCGCTCGGCCTGATCCGGGAGGCGCCCCTGCCCAGGCGGCCGAACGGCGTCGGGCGCCCGCATCAGCCCGTCGACCTGGACGACTCCCGCTTCGTGGTCGGCGGAGTGCACGTGGCGGTGCCGTACACCACGGTGGCGCTGCTCGACCTGCGTGGCCGGGTCGTGGCGGAACGGCGGCTGCGGCACGACGGCACCGAACCGGGCCGGGTGCTGGCGAACGCCGCGGAGGGACTGGGCGCGCTGCTGGCCGGCGCGCCGGGGCGCACTCCGCTGGGGGTGGGCGTGGCGGCCGGGGGCTGGGTGGACCGGGACTCCGGGACCGTCGTGGAGCACCCCCTCCTCGGCTGGCGGGACGTGGCCGTGCGGGAGGCGGTCGGGGCGCGCACCGGGCTGCCGGTGCACGTGGACGGGCACGCGCGGGCGCTGGTCAACGCGGAGCGGCTGTTCGGGCGGGCGCGGGGCAGCCGGAGCGTCCTGCACCTGTTCGTCGGCAATGTGGTGGACGCCGCCTTCGCCACCCACGACGAGGTGCACTACGGCCCCCGCTCGCAGGCCGGGGCGATCGCGCACCTGCCGCTGGCGGGCGGCACCGAGCCGTGCGGGTGCGGCCGGACCGGCTGCCTGCAGGCCGAGTTGAGCGAGCGGACGCTGTGCCGCCGGGCCCGTGCGGAGGGGGTCGCCGACACGGTGAACCCGATGCACGTGGTCGGTGCCGCGGCCGGTGGCGATCCGGTCGCCGTGCGGCTGCTTCTGGAACGGGCCCGGCTGGTCGGCCGGGCGGCGGCGCTGCTCCTCGACGTACTCAATCCGGACACCGTCGTCGTCACCGAGGTCGGCGTCGCCCACCGGGAGGACTGCCTGGCCGCGCTGCGGGAGGAGGTGGGCGGGGAGCGGGCGGCGGCGGTCGTGCCGACCAGCTTCCCGGACTCGGCGCTGGCCGTGGCGGGTGGCTCGGTGGCTCTCGACGTGCTCTACCGGGACCCGTTGGGCACGCCACCCGGGCCGACTTAATTCAGAAACTCGGAATGTTGACAGGCGTCACGCGTGGCCGGGAACATCCTCTGCATGAGCAGCGCGCAGGACCATTCCCCGGTGTTCCGGTTGCGGCAGGGCCGCGACCGGAGCGCCGGTGGCGCGCTGCCGCCGGTGCGGCGGGTCCCGCTCACCAAGTGCCGCGTCGTCGACCTGATGCGGGTCGGCCGCACGCTGTGTTGCTGAGGCACTGACCTTCTGACGTTCTGACGCCCCGGCGCTCTGACGCTCCGGCGTCCCCTCGGGCCGCTCCCTTCCCGGAGGCGGGCCCCGGCCGCTCCCTTCCCGGAGCGGTCCCCCGGGCGTCAGGGCATCCCGCCGGTCCCTTGGCCGGCTTCTCTCGTTCTCTTCTTTCCGCCTCTTGTCCGGCCGCGCTCTCGGCGCGTGCCCCTTCCTGCGCGTGCCCCTTCCTGCGCGCGGACTCCTCCGTCCGCTTCGCCCTGCCCGGAACCGCGCGCCTCCTCGTCCCGACCTCACGGAGCCCTGCCATGCCACCACTGCCCGCGTCCGGTGTAGACCGACGGCTGTTCCTGTCCTCCCTGCTCGGCGCCGCCGCCGCGGCCGGGCTCAGCGGCTGCGCGGGCAGCAGCGCCGCCGACACCGGCACCAAGGGGTCCGCGACCGCCCCGCTGTCCTCCGACGTCCCGGCCGGCACCCGTCTGAAGATCGCCTCCTACCAGGGAGTCCAGCAGCTCCAGTTCAAGCTGGCGGGCCTGTCCGACCTGCCGTTCACCGTCACCGACTGGCCCAACATCGGCGCCGGTCCCGATGTCATCAACGCCTTCCGCGCCAAGTCCCTCGACCTCGCCAACAACGCGGGCATCCCGCCGATCCAGGCGCACTACCAGGGCTTCGACGCGAAGATCGTCGCGATCAACGTCACCCGCAAGCCGAACTACCTCTTCGCCACCAAGCCCGGCAGCGACATCGAGGACGTGCGGGACTTCAAGGGGCGGCGGCTCGCGTTCTCGCAGGGCCAGGCGCAGGGTGTCGTCCTGCTGCGCGCCCTGAAGAAGGCCGGACTGGCGTACGACGAGGTGGAGCTGGTGCCGTTGACCAGCAACCAGTTCCTCACCGCGCTCCAGGCCGGGCAGGTGGACATCGCGCCGCTCGCCAACAGCCAGGCGCCGGCCTACCTGAAGCAGTACCGGGCCAAGGGCGCGCACACCATCACGACCGATGTCGTCGATCTGCTCAACCTGCTGTGGGCGCCCACCGCGGTGCTGTCCGACCCCGCGAAGGCCGCCGCCGTCGCCGCGTACATCCCGCGCTGGGCCAAGGGCCAGGTGTGGGCCTACGAGCACCCGGACGCCTGGAACGAGGAGTTCTACGTCAAGACGCAGAACCTCAGCCTCGCCCAGGCGAAGTCCATCACGGAGCTGGCGAACAAGCCGTACTTCCCGCCGAGCTGGGACAAGGCGGTGGCCTGGGAGCAGGAGACGGCCGACCTGCTGGCCGAGGGCGGTTTCGTTAAGGCGTTCAAGGTCGGCTCCCTCTTCGACCGCCGTTTCGAGGGCATCGCCGCCAAGGCCGTGCCGGCCGAGTACCGGAGGTGAGCGCCGTGACGACCACCGCACCGGCACCGGCAGCCGTCTCCCCCGCCGCCGCACCCGCCGGGGCTCCCGGCCGGGACCGCCGCACCCCGCGCCGCGGCCTGGCCCCCGGCAAACGGCTGCCCGCCTCCCGGATCATCGGCCCCGCTCTCTTCGCCGCGCTGTGGGCCCTCGCGTCCGCCGCGGGACAGCTGGACCCCGGCGCTATCCCGGCGCCCTGGACCGTCCTGCGCACCGCGGGGCATCTGTGGACGGACGGCACGCTCCCCACCGATGTGCTGACCTCACTCCGCCGTGCCGCCTACGGGTTCGCCCTCGGGCTGACCGCCGGGGTGACGCTCGCCCTGGCCGCCGGGCTCAGCCGGGTCGGCGAGGCGCTTATCGACGGGACCGTGCAGCTCAACCGGGCGATCCCCACCCTCGGACTGATCCCGTTGTTCATCCTGTGGCTCGGCATCGCCGAAACGTTCAAGATCGCGATCATCGCCATCGTCGTCTACATCCCGATCTACCTCAACCTGCACGCCGCCCTGTCCGGTATCGACCACCGCTATGTCGAACTCGCCGAGGTGCAGGGCCTGTCCAGGCTCCGCTTCGTCCGGCAGATCGTCGTCCCCGGCGCGCTGCCCGGTTTCTTCGTCGGGCTGCGGCTCGGGGTGACCGGCTCCTGGCTGTCGCTGGTCGTCCTGGAGCAGATCAACGCCACCAGCGGCCTCGGCTATCTGATGTTCCAGGCCCAGAACTACGGCCAGACGGACGTCATCCTCGTCGGCCTGCTGATCTACGGCGTCTTCGGCCTGGTCTCCGACACCGCGGTCCGCCTCGTCGAACGGAGGGTGCTGTCATGGCGACGCACACTGAGCAACTGACCCGGCCGGCCGTCCGGCTCAGGAACCTGACCCGCTCCTTCGAGGAGCGCACCGTCCTCGACGGCATCGACCTCGATCTGCCGCCCGGCCAGTTCACCGCCCTTCTCGGGCACAGCGGTTCCGGCAAGAGCACTCTGCTGCGCGCCATCGCCGGACTCGACCACAGTGTCACCGGCAGCGGTGAACTGAGCGCGCCGGAGCGGGTGTCCGTGGTCTTCCAGGACTCACGCCTGCTGCCCTGGCGCCGGGTGCTCGACAACGTGCTGCTCGGCACGGACGGCAAGGAGGCCGCGGTGCGCGGTCGCGCCGCCCTCGCCGAGGTGGGACTCGCGGGACGCGAACGGGCCTGGCCGAGCGAGCTGTCCGGCGGTGAGGCACAGCGCGCCGCGCTGGCCCGCTCCCTGGTGCGGGACCCGGAACTCCTGCTGGCCGACGAGCCGTTCGGCGCACTGGACGCACTCACCCGGATCCGGATGCACACCCTGCTGCGCGAGCTGTGGGAACGGCACCGGCCTTCCGTGCTCCTCGTCACCCACGACGTGGACGAGGCGATCGTGCTCGCCGACCGGGTCCTCGTCCTCGACCGCGGCCGCATCGGCCTCGACCTGACGATCGAGCGTCCGCATCCGCGCTCGTACCGCGATCCGCTGCTCGGCGAGTACCGCGAACTCCTGCTCCGCGCGCTCGGTGTGACCGGACACGAGGAGAACCCGGGGCGGCGGGAGAACCCGGCACAGCAGCACGTGGACCGGGCGGACCACGTGACCGACCAGGAGAGAGCCCAGTGACCGAGCGCCGACTGCACCTCAACGCCTTCCTGATGAACACCGGCCACCACGAGGCCTCCTGGCGGCTGCCCGAGAGCGACCCGCACGCGAGCGTCGACCTCGCCCACTACCGCGGCCTCGCCCGCACCGCCGAACGCGGCACCTTCGACTCCCTGTTCCTCGCCGACGGTCCGGTGCTCTTCAACAGCGTCGGCCAGCGGCCGTCCGGCGCCCTGGAACCCATCACCCTGCTCACCGCGCTGGCCACCGTCACCGAACACATCGGCCTGATCGCCACCGCGTCGACCTCCTACAACTCGCCCTACAACCTGGCCCGCAGGCTCGCCTCCCTCGACCACCTCAGCGGCGGGCGCGCGGGCTGGAACATCGTGACCACCGCCGGAGCCGAGGCCGCCCGCAACTTCGGCCTCGACGACCAGCCGGCCCACGCCACCCGCTACGAGCGCGCCGCCGAGTTCCTGGACGTGGCCCTCAAGCTCTGGGACAGCTGGGAGGACGACCTGGTCGTCGCGGACAAGGCCGCCGGGGTCTGGGGCGACGAGCACAAGATCCACCCCCCGCGGCACCGGGGGACGTACTTCAGCGTCGAAGGCGCGCTCAACGTGCCGCGCACACCGCAGGGTTACCCGCTGCTCGTCCAGGCGGGCTCGTCCGAGAACGGCAGACGGTTCGCGGCCCGGTACGCGGAGGCGGTCTTCACCGCCCAGCAGACCCTGGCCGACGCGCAGGCGTTCTACGCCGACCTCAAGTCCCGCACCGAGCGGGCGGGCCGGGACCGCGACCACATCAAGATCCTGCCCGGGATCGTCCCGGTGATCGGCTCCACCGAGGCGGAGGCCCGCCGGCACGAGGCGGTCCTCGAGGACCACATCGTGTACGAGCACGGACTGGACCGGCTGGAACACCTGCTGGGGGTCGAGCCCGGCACACTCGAACTCGACGCGCGGCTGCCCGCCGACCTGCCGCCGGAGAGCGCCATCGAGGGGGCGAAGAGCCGCTACACGCTCGTGGTGGAACTCGCCCGCCGCGAGCGGCTGACCGTCCGCGAGCTCATCGGCCGGCTCGGCGGCGGGCGCGGCCATCTGACGTTCGCCGGCACTCCGGAGCAGGTGGCCGACGCCATAGAGGAGTGGTTCCGGTCCGGTGCCGCCGACGGCTTCAACATCATGCCCGCCGTGCTGCCGTCCGGCCTCGAACTCTTCGTCGACCACGTGGTGCCGGTCCTGCGCGCCCGCGGGCTGCTCCGCACCGAGTACGGCCCGCGCCGGACCCTGCGCGAGCGCTACGGACTGCCGCGCCCCGCCAACCAGTACGCCGCCGCACCGGCTCTCGCCGCCCGCTGAGCGCCGCCGCTGCCGTCCGCACACCCCTCCCGAGCCACCCCGAAAGGACCGTCCCGCATGCCCGAGATCGAGATCCGCAAGGTGACCGCCCGCATCGGCGCCGAGGTGTCCGGCGTCGACCTCGCACAACCCCTGGACGAGGAGACCGTCGCGGCCCTGCGCGACGCCCTCGGCCGGCACAAGGCGCTCGTGTTCGACGCCGCCGGTCTGGACGACGCGGGCCAGCAGGCCTTCGCCCGGCACTTCGGCGACCTCACCACCGCGCACCCCACGGTGCCGGCCGTCGACGGCGCCCCGAACGTGCTCGCCGTCGACAGCGAGCGCGGTCGCGCCAACCACTGGCACACGGACGTCACGTTCGTCCTCAACCCCCCGCAGGCCAGCACGCTGCGCAGCATCACGGTGCCGCCGTACGGAGGGGAGACGCTGATCGCCAGCTCCGCCGCCGCGTACCGCGATCTGCCCGGCCCGCTGCGCTCACTGGCCGACACCCTGTGGGCCGAGCACACCAACGACTACGACTACGCCGTGCCGGACGAGGAGATCGACGGGGAAACGGCCGGGCGGCGCGCCCAGTTCACGTCGACCGTGTACCGCACGGCCCATCCGGTGGTCCGGGTGCACCCGCTGACCGGCGAACGCGGCCTGTTCATCGGCGGCTTCGCGCAGCGGATCGTCGGCCTGTCGGCGGCCGAGTCCCGCAAACTGCTGGAACTGCTCCAGTCGTACGTGACCCGGCCGGAGAACGTGCTTCGCTGGCGCTGGTCCCCGGAGCAGCTCGTCCTCTTCGACAACCGGATCACCCAGCACTACGCCGTCGACAACTACGACGGTCTGCCGCGCCGGCTGCACCGGGTGACGGTCGCCGGGGACGTGCCGGTCGGTGTCGACGGCCGGGAGAGTCACGCGATCACGGGCGACGCCTCGCACTACACGCCGGTCGCCGGGTCCGCGCCCGTGCCGGCGGCCGCCTGATACCCGCCAGGTAATCGGACCCTCACGTTCCGTATCGTGGGTGTCCGCATGCTGGGCAGTCCCCCCGTCCGGGCGGTGGGACTGCCCAGACTGTGGGCGTTTTTGCCCCGTCTCACGTAACGGACTCCCCCACGCCATGTCCCGGACCGCTCCCGACAGCGGCGTCGACCGACCCGACGACGCCACCGCCGACCCGGCACCGCCGCTCTCGCACGGACTCAAGCAGCGCCACCTGTCGATGATCGCCCTCGGCGGGGTGATCGGGGCGGGTCTGTTCGTCGGGTCCGGCGCGGGCATCGCCGCCGCCGGCCCGTCGATCGTCGTCGCGTACGCCGTCTCCGGTCTGCTCGTCATGCTGGTGATGCGCATGCTGGGCGAGATGTCGGCCGCCCACCCCTCGTCCGGCTCCTTCTCCGCGCACGCCGAGCGGGCGATCGGACCGTGGGCGGGTTTCGCGTCCGGCTGGTCGTTCTGGGTGCTGCTGTGCACGGCCGTCGGGCTGGAGGGCATCGGCGCGGCGAAGATCGTCACCGGCTGGCTGCCCGGTACCCCCGAGTGGGCATGGGTGGCGCTGTTCATGGTCGCCTTCTGCGCGGCCAACCTCGCGGCCGTGAAGAACTTCGGCGAGTTCGAGTTCTGGTTCGCCGCACTCAAGGTCGGTGCGATCACCCTGTTCCTGGCGCTCGGGGTGCTCGCCGTGGCCGGGCTGCTGCCCGGCACCGACTCCCCCGGCACGGCACATCTCACCGGCGAGGGCGGCTTCCTGCCGAACGGCAGTGAGGGGCTGGTCATCGGCCTGCTCGCGTCCGTCTTCGCGTACGGCGGCCTGGAGACCGTGACCATCGCGGCGGCCGAGTCCGAGAACCCGGTCCAGGGCGTCGCGCGAGCCGTGCGCACCGCGATGTGGCGCATCGCGCTCTTCTACGTCGGCTCGATGGCGCTCATCGTGACGCTCGTCCCGTGGGACTCCGACGAGGTCGTCGAGAAGGGCCCGTACGTCGCCGCGCTCGACCAGCTGAACATCCCGGGCGCCGCGCAGCTGATGAACGTGGTGGTCCTGGTGGCCCTGCTCTCGGCGATGAACGCCAACATCTACGGCGCCTCGCGCATCGCGTACTCGCTGGTGGAGCGGGGGCAGGGGCCGAAGGCGCTCGGCCGGGTGTCCGGCGGGGTGCCGCGGGCCGCGGTGCTGGCCTCCTCCGTGTTCGGCTTCGGCTGCGTGCTGCTCAGCTACTGGCGGCCCGACGACGTCTTCCCCTGGCTGCTGAACATGATCGGCGCGGTGATCCTGGTCGTCTGGATCTTCATCGCGGTGGCGCAGCTGCGGCTGCGGCGCACGCTGGAGCGGGAGGCGCCGGAGCGGCTCGCCGTGCGGATGTGGGCGTTCCCGGTGCTGACGTGGGTGGCGCTGGCGGCGATGGCCGCGATCCTCGTGCTGATGGCGCGGCAGCCGGACACCCGGGTGCAGCTGTACTCGACGGGCGGGATGACGGCGTTCCTGGCGGCCGTCGGCTACGTCCGGCAGCGGACGCGCGCCCGCGGCTGACCCGCCGCCGCAAGGGCCCCCGCACGGAGACCGTTTCCGTGCGGGGGCCCTTGCGCATGCCGCGGCCCGTTTCCGAGCCGGGGGCCTCTCCGACACGCAGCAGATCGTTTCCGTGCGGAGCCTTTGCGCATGTCCCGGCGGCCGAGCCAGCCTCTTGCTGTTAATGTGCAGTTGCAAGTAACTTGCAATAAGACCTCGGAGGGGACCCTGGCATGGCCGTCTACACACTTCCCGAGCTGCCGTACGACTACGCCGCGCTCGCGCCCGTGATCAGCCCCGAGATCATCGAGCTGCACCACGACAAGCACCACGCGGCGTACGTGAAGGGGGCCAACGACACGCTGGAGCAGCTCGCGGAGGCGCGCGACAAGGAGACGTGGGGCGCGGTCAACGGCCTGGAGAAGAGCCTGGCCTTCCACCTGTCCGGGCACATCCTGCACTCGATCTACTGGCACAACATGACCGGCGGGGGCGGCGGCGAACCGCTGGCCGCGGACGGCGTGGGCGAGCTGGCCGACGCGATCGCCGAGTCCTTCGGCTCGTTCCGGGCCTTCAAGGCGCAGCTGTCGAAGGCCGCGGCGACCACGCAGGGTTCGGGCTGGGGCGTCCTCGCCCACGAGCCGCTCAGCGGCCGGCTGATCGTCGAGCAGGTCTACGACCACCAGGGCAACGTGGGCCAGGGCGCGACCCCGATCCTCGTCTTCGACGCCTGGGAGCACGCCTTCTACCTCCAGTACCGCAACCAGAAGGCCGACTTCGTCGAGGCGATGTGGCAGGTCGTCGACTGGCAGGACGTCGCCCGCCGGTACGCCGCCGCCGCGTCCCGCACGGACGTGCTGCTGCTCGCTCCCTGACCGGGCCCCCATCGTCCTGCCCGTGATCGTCTTCTCACCCTTCACGCGCAGGCGGAGAAAAGACGTGAGGCCCCCGCGAGAACGTGACTCGCGGGGGCCTCACGCACGAGGCGCGCTCCGGCCGGCCGGCACGGGCGGCCCCGGTGGCTCACAGGTTGCTGAAGTCCGGGCCCTTGCTGCGCGTGCGCTTGATCTCGTAGAAGCCGGGGACCGAGGCGACCAGCAGGGTGCCGTCCCACAGCTTGCCCGCGTCCTCGCCCTGGGGGGCCGGGGTGACCACCGGCCCGAAGAACGCGATCTGCTCGCCGTTCGCGCCCGGAACGGCGATCACCGGGGTGCCGACGTCCTGGCCGACCTTGTCGATGCCCTCCTTGTGGGAGGCGCGCAGCTGCGCGTCGAACTCGAAGTCCTCCTGGTCGGCGTAGTCGATCAGGTCCGCCGGGAGACCGGCGTCGGCGAGCGCCGCCGCGATCGCCTCGCGGGTCGCGTCCTCGCCCTGGTTGTGGAAACGGGTGCCGAGCGCGGTGTAGAGAGGTCCGAGGACGTCGTCGCCGTGCTTCTGCCAGGCCGCCGTGACCACGCGGACCGGGGCCCACGCCTTGGTGGAGAGCAGCTCGCGGTACTCCTCGGGCAGCTCGTCCAGCCTCGACTCGTTCAGCACGGCGAGGCTCATCACGTGCCAGCGGACCTCGATGTCGCGGATCTTCTCCACTTCCAGCACCCAGCGCGAGGTCATCCAGGCCCAGGGGCACAGCGGGTCGAACCAGAAGTCGACGGGGGTCTTCTCTGACATGGCTCTCCTCGTGAGGTCTGTTTCCCCGGGCAACACCGGCACGCGCCCCGGCCATTCCCGGGTGCCCGCGGTCAGGAGCACATGGCAGGATCGGTCCTGTTCACGCGTACCGATCACGTCACGAAGGAGTGCCGCCCGTGCCCGGTGAGAATCTGTCCCGCGACGAAGCCAGGGAGCGGGCCGCGCTGCTGTCCGTCGACGGGTACGAGGTGTCCCTCGACCTGCGGTCCGCCGTGGGGGACGCCGGGAGCGAGCCGCGCACCTTCCGGTCCGTGACCACCGTCCGGTTCCGCTGCGCCGAGCCCGGCGCCGCCACGTTCGCCGACCTGATCGCCCCGAGCGTGACCGCCGTCTCGCTGAACGGCCGGGACCTGGACCCCGGTGCCGTCTTCGACGGTGCGCGGATCCGGCTGGAGGACCTCGCCGCCGAGAACGTGCTGGTCGTCGACGCCCAGTGCGCCTACTCCCGTACCGGCGAGGGCATGCACCGCTTCGTCGACCCGGAGGACGGCGAGGTCTACCTGTACACGCAGTACGAGCCCGCCGACTCCCGCCGCGTCTTCGCCACCTTCGAGCAGCCCGACCTCAAGGCGCCCTTCCGCGCCGAGGTGCGGGCCCCCGAGGGCTGGACGGCGTGGAGCAACGGCATCGGCGAACTGACGGACGGTGTCTGGAGGTTCGCCGAGACGAAGCCGATCTCGACGTACATCACCGCGTTCGTCGTCGGTCCGTACCACTACGTCACGGACCGCTACGTGCGCACCCTCGACGACGGTACGACGCTGGAGATCCCGCTCGGCGCGATGTGCCGCAAGGGCCTCGCCCCGCACTTCGACGCGGACGACGTCTTCCTCGTCACCAAGCAGGGCCTGGACTTCTTCCACGACCACTTCGACTACCCGTACCCCTTCGGGAAGTACGACCAGGCGTTCGTGCCCGAGTACAACCTCGGCGCGATGGAGAACCCCGGACTCGTCACCTTCCGGGAGGAGTTCATCTTCCGCGGCAAGGTGACGCAGGCGTCGTACGAGCGGCGCGCCAATGTCGTCCTGCACGAGATGGCGCACATGTGGTTCGGCGACCTGGTCACCATGCAGTGGTGGGACGACCTGTGGCTCAAGGAGTCCTTCGCCGACTTCATGGGCAGCTTCTCGATGGTCGAGGCGACCCGGTTCACCGACGGCTGGATCACCTTCGCCAACAACCGCAAGGCGTGGGCGTACCGCGCCGACCAGCTGCCGTCCACGCATCCGGTCACGGCCGACATCCGTGACCTGGAGGACGCCAAGCTCAACTTCGACGGCATCACGTACGCCAAGGGCGCGTCCGTGCTCAAGCAGCTGGTGGCGTACGTCGGCCGGGACGCGTTCCTCGAAGGCGCCCGCCGCTACTTCAAGCGGCACGCGTACGGCAACACCCGCCTGGGCGACCTGCTGTCGGTGCTGGAGGAGACCAGCGGGCGCGACCTGGCCGCCTGGTCGCGGGCCTGGCTGCAGACCGCCGGCGTCAACTCCCTGACCCCGCAGGTGATCCTGAACGCGGAGGGCCGGATCACGGAGCTGGCCGTCGTCCAGGAGGCACCGGAGTCGCACCCCGAGGTGCGGCCGCACCGGGTGGCGGTGGGCCTGTACCGGCGCTCGTCCGGCGGTGCCGTGGAGCGGTACGCGCGCGCCGAGGTGGACGTCGAGGGCCCGCGCACCGTCGTCGGTGAACTCGCCGGCGCCGAGGCGCCCGACCTGGTCCTGGTCAACGACGACGACCTGACGTACTGCAAGGTGCGCTTCGACGAGAACTCGCTGGCGACGCTGCGCGAGCGGCTGGGCGAGATCGCCGACCCGCTCGCCCGCGCCCTGTGCTGGTCCGCTCTGTGGAACCTCACCCGCGACGGGCTCATGCCGGCCCGGGACTTCATCGGGCTGGTGCTGCGGTTCGCCGGGCGCGAGTCCGACATCGGCGTGCTCCAGATGCTGCACGCCTGGGCGTACTCGGCGCTCACCCACTACGCGGCGCCCGTCTGGCGGCCCGAGGGCGGCCGGCTGCTCGCGGACGGCGCGCTGAAGGAGCTGCGGATCTCGGAGCCGGGCAGTCAGGAACAGCTCACCTGGGCCCGGTTCCTCGCCCGCGTCGCGTCCGGCGCGTCCGATCTCCAGCTGCTGAAGGGGCTGGTGGAGGGCACGGCCAGGATCGACGGCCTGGACGTCGACCAGGAGCTGCGGTGGGCGTTCCTGGAGCCGCTCGCCGCGGCCGGTGAGGCCGACGAGTCGGTGCTGGCCGCCGAGCTGGCCCGGGACGACACCGCGTCCGGCAAGCGGCACCAGGTGCGCTGCCTGGCGGCCCGCCCGTCGGCGGCGGTCAAGGCGCAGGCCTGGGCGTCCGTCGTGGAGTCCGACGCGCTGTCGAACGCGCTGGTCGAGGCGACCATCGCGGGCTTCGGCCGGCCGTCCCAGCGCGAACTGACCGCGCCGTACACGGCGAAGTACTTCGAGGCGATCGAGCGCGTGTGGGCGGAGCGTTCCATCCAGATCGGGATGGACGTCGTCCGGGGCCTGTTCCCGGCGCTGCAGGACTCCCCCATGACGCTGGACGCGACGGACGCGTGGCTGTCCGCGCACGAGGAGGCGCCGCCCGCGCTGCGCCGCCTGGTCCTGGAGGCACGGGACGACCTGGCGCGCTCCCTGCGCGCCCAGGCGTGCGACGCGGCCGCGGGCTAGCCGTCCCTGTTCCCCCGGAGGGCACCGGTCTCGCCGGTGCCCTCCGGCACCACGGGAACAGCGGTCACCGGATACCCGCACGCACGGCCGCGACTGTGGCGGCCCCCGGCCGGACCTGCCGTTTTCGGCAGTCGAACGTCCGTACTTTAGGATGGGCTTGTCCTGATTCGTCGACGGACGTGTAACAGCGGTTAAGGAAGCGGTCACGGGCGGAAGGCTCGGGGGCATGACGCACAACACCCCGCTCTCCCCCCGCCCCCTCCGTCACCTGTCCGAGGTGCAGCGGCGCGTGCTGAGCACCGCACAGCTGCGGGCGCGCGGAGTGACCGCCGCCGAGGTGAACGAGCAGTGCCGTCCGGGCGGCCCGTGGCAGCGGATCCTTCCCGGGGTCCACGTCCTGCACCCGGGCCCGCCCTCCGGCGAGGAGCGGCTGCACGCGGTCCTGATGTACGCGGCCCGCTCCCCGCTGCGGGCGGCGGTGCCCGGCGTCCCGGTCCAGCCGGGCGCGGCGGAGCCGCGCCGTCCGGCGTACCCGGACGTGTTGGTCACCGGTCTCGCCGCCCTCGCGCTGCACGGCTTCTCCGGCACGCCCCCGTTGTCCTCCCTGGAGCGGATCGACGTCCTGGTCCCCCGGCTGCGGCGGCTGCGCTCGACGGGCTGCGCGCGGATCGTGCGCACCGCGGTGCTGCCGGTCCCGGAGCAGGTCACGGGTGTGCCGCTCGCCCCGGTGCCGCGGGCCGTCGCCGATGCCGTGGCCGAGCCTTCGGACCCGGCGACGGTGCGCGGGCTGCTCACGGAGGCGGTGCGCGGCGGCCACTGCGAACCCGCCGCGCTGGTACGGGAGCTGACGCAGGCCAGGCTGCTGAACCGGCCGCACGTGGTGGACGCCGTGGACTCGTTGCTGGCGGAGGGCCGTTCGGTCGCCGAGGAACGCCTGCACCGCATGGTGCGCGAGTACGGCCTGCCCGACCCGGTGTGGAACGTGGACCTGCGGCTGCCGGGCGGCCCGCACCTGGGCGGTCTCGACGCGTACTGGCCCGAGCAGGCGGTGGCGGTGGAGCTGGACACCCGCGCGCCCCGCCAGGGCCTCGGGCAGGAAGACGACGCGCTGTGGTCGGAGTACGCCCGCAAGCGGGAGCACCTGGAGCGGCTGGGCATCACGGTCGTCCACATCACCCCGCGCAAGCTGCGGGACGCGAGGGAGCAGCAGGCGGCGGTCGTGCGCACCGCCCTGATGGCGGCGGGCGACCGTGATCCGGCGGCACATGTCGTGGTGCTGCCCCGGTAGTGGAGGACCGGGGACACCCGGAGGGGGGAGGAGGGGCCGCCGGACCGCCGGCGGCCCCTCCTCGTGCGTGCGGCCCCTCCTCGTGCGGGCGGCTCGTCCGCGGGCCCTACTCGCCGCAGTACTCCGCCTCGATCACGGCGTCGCTGTCCCCCGACCAGTCGCCGTTGAAGTTGAAGGCGAGGGAGTGCCGGCCGTCGGCGGTGGTGACGGCCTCCGAGTTGGAGCCGTGGATGCCGCCGCCGTGGCCCCAGACGTGCACGCCGCAGCTCAGTTCGCGGTCGATGAGGCCCAGGCCGTAACCGGCGCCCGGGATCTCGTCGACCCGGACGGTGGTCTTCATCTCCCTGAGCTGCTTCGGCGGGAGCAGCCTGCCGCGCAGCAGCGCGGAGTAGAAGCGGTTCAGGTCACGGGAGTCGGCGATCATCTCGCCCGCGGAGGAGGCGAGCGAGGGGTTGAGTTCGGTCACGTCGTACGTGGGCCCGGTCGTCGTCCCGGCGAGCTTGCCGTAGGCGCGGCTGCTGGGCGCGGGCACCTTGGGATACGTGCCGGGTACGAGGGTGGCGCGCAGCCCGAGCGGCTCGATGACGCGGCGGCGGATCTCGGCCGCGTACGGGTGACCGGTGGCCTCCTCGATCACCAGGCCGGCGAGAACGTAGTTGGTGTTGGAGTAGTGCCAGGACGTGCCCGGGGCGAAGTGCGGCTCGTGGTTCATCGCGAGGCCGACGAGCTGCCGGGGTGTCATCGTGTCGAAGCGGTGCCGGAGGAAGCCGTCCTTGAGGAAGTAGGTGCGGGTGAAGCCCTCGTCCTCCGTGTAGTTGTAGATGCCGCTGGTGTGGTTGAGGAGTTGCCGCAGCGTGATGCGGCCGCCGTCGTGGCCGTGGCCCCGCACGACGCCCGGGAGCCACTCGTCGACGGTGTCGTCCAGGGACAGCCGGCCCTCCGCCTCCAGTTGGAGCAGGACCGTCGCGACGAAGGTCTTGGTGATGCTGCCGACGCGGTACCGGTCGTCGGCGCGGCGGGGCGCGCCCGTCCTCAGGTCGCCGGTCCCCGAGGCCGCCTTCCAGGTGCCGTGCTCGTCCGCGGCCCGGGCGGCGACGCCCGGGACGCCGTCCCGCACGGCGGCGTCCATGGCCTGCCTGGTCGGCGTGTGCTCCCGTCCGGCGGGCGCCGCCGCCGCGGGCCCCGCCAGGGTCACGGCCACCGCCACCGCGGTCGCTCCCACCAGTCCCGTACGCACTGACACGTGTTCCCCCATCGTCCTGTTCCGTGAGACGTGCACGGTCAGGGGGAGGGACCCGGCGGGCGGGGCGGCAGTTGCCTGCCGCCCGGGCGGTTGAGTGCGTTTCAGCCCTTCTTGAGCACCAGTTCGGTGTTGCGGTCGCCGGGCGCGCCGGTCAGGTCGGTGCGGGCGCCCGGTGCGTTGAAGGACAGCTCGCGGTAGAGCGCCGCGAGGCCGGTCTGGGTGAGGTCGGCGTAGTCCGTGCGGTGCGGGGCCGCTGACTCGACGAGGGTGGTGAAGAGGGAGACCGTGCCGTCCTTGTTGTCCACGACCTCGATGACGCGGGCGAGTTGGGGGAAGTCGACGTGCGAGGCGGTGGAGATCTCCCAGAAGGAGCCGCCGCCCGACGCGGTGTGCGGGGTGATGTCGTTCTTGTGGCTGTGGCCGTTGACCCAGGCCAGCACGTTGCGGTGGCTGCCGAGAAGGGCGAGCAGTTCGGCGCCGCCGTGGCGCTTCTCGCCGGGGTGCGCGGGGTCGGCGCGCAGGTTGCGCATGGTCTTGCTGGTGTGGTGGCTGAAGACGATGACGTACGAGTCCTTGTTGTCGCGCAGGGTCCGCTCCAGCCAGCGCAGCTGCGCCGTGCCGACCGAGCCCTCGTAGTGGCCCCCGGGGTCGGTCGAGTCGAGGCTGACACCGAGGACGTCGTCGGCGATGCGGAAGGCGTAGTACTGGGTGCCCGCGGCGAGGTTGGCCTGGGAGTAGCCGTGGCCGACCGGGCCGGGGCCGGTGTGGGCGGGGTCGAGGTGCGCGGCGAGGTACTCGGCCGGGGTGAAGGGGGCGCGCGCCTCGTCGGGGGTGACCGCGCGCATGTGGCGGGCCTGGGACTCGAGTATCGCCCGGAAGTCGACGCCCTTGGGATCGCCGCCCCGCTTGACGTTCTTCCAGAGGGCGGCGCCCACGGTCTCGTCGAGGGTCATCAGCTTCCTGCCGCCGACGGCGAAGTCCGCGAAGAAGGAGTCGCCGGGCGCGTAGCAGCCGCCGGGCAGGGCGTCGTGGTTGCCGACGGTGGAGTACCACGGCAGGCCGAGGCCGGGGCTGCGCAGCTCGCGGACGGCCGCGTCGAGGAAGCCCCGGATGCGCGGGAACCCGTGCTGCTTGTCGGCGTCGCGCACGGCCGTGTCGGGTTGCCAGTACAGCTTGAGGTCGCTGTTCTGGACGCCTTCGTAGTGGCGCGGGTCCCCGGAGTTGGGGGTGATGCGGCCGCCGCTCATCACCTTCAGGAACCAGTCGAGTTCCGTCTTGGAGTTGTTGTCGGTGTTGTCGCCCGTGGTCATGACGAAGTGGAGCGGGGAGCCGGTGACGGGGGCTCCCCGCAGGGTGTTGACCCGCTCCACGAGGGAGACCGCGCCGGCCACCGACAGGGCTTCCTGCGGGCGCCAGGCGCTGGCGGTCTGGGCGCGCAGGTATTCGTAGCGCAGCGGGTGCTGCACGTCGACCAGATGCAGGTCGGTGAACTGGACGAAGGCGGCGAGTGCGGTGCGCCGTCCGGCGCGGCCCGTCCTCGGTGCGGCCAGCTCGCCGCGTACGACCCGCGGCCAGGCGGGGCCGTCGCCGAGCCGCCGGTAGCCGGAACCGCCGCGGGGCGCCGCGACCGAGCCGAGGGTGGTGCCGCGTGTGTAGGGCGCCAGGGGCGCGGCGGGCGCCCGGCGCGACATGGCGACGGGCGCCTGGCCCGCGGCGGCCGGTGCCCGACCGGCGGCGGCGTGTGCCTCGGCGCCGGGCCGCAGCGCGTACCCGATGCCCGCGGAGAGCGAGACCGCGCCGGCGGCGGCCAACAGGGCGCGGCGGTCGAGGGATGCGGTGGTGGCGGAGGCGGCGGCTGTGGCGACAGAGCGTATGCGCGACATGGCGCGATCTCCCCGAGTACGAACGCGTCGGCAGTGGTCGCGGGGTCTCGTCCGACGAAATCCCCGCTCACACTGGATCGTTGGCACTGGGAATGACCTGTGCGTTAACTCGGCAGCAACGCGCAGCGCCGATCACCGTACGTGGATCTCCGTGTGCCCTGCGCGGCCACGGACCCCCCTCCGAACGGCCGGGAGGCGGTCACTTCGCGTTCATCTTCCGGGGTACCCGGCCTATGTCCCGGCGTCGGCGGGCCGTCCCGAGGCCGGGCGCCCGCGCCACAGGGCGAGGCCGACGTCGACCAGATCGACGCGCTCCAGTGCGGCCACCGCGTCCAGTGGGTGCCAGGCCGCCATGTCCGTGGAGCCGTTGGTCTCGTGGCGCAGTTCGCCGCCGGTGATCCGGGCCTCGTAGACGATGCGCAGCCCGTGGAAGTCGGCGGTCCTGCCCAGCCGGCGCGGATGGGCGCGGCGGACGGAGTCGACGCCGAGGAGGGTCATGGGCTCCACGGCGTAGCCGGTCTCCTCCTCGGCCTCGCGGACGAGGGTGTCGTAGGGGTCCTCACCGTGGTCCATGCCGCCGCCGGGCAGGGTCCACCGCTTGCTGCCGTCGCCGGCGACCCAGCGGGCCAGCAGCAGCTGCCCGTCCCGTACACACACGGCGTAGGCCGCCACCCGCAGCTCCTCGCGCATGTGACGACGTTACGACAGCGCCGCTGCGCCCGCGGCTCGTGCGTCCCGCACTTCTTCGCCACCTCGCGGAACGGCACCCGCCGCTGGTGCCCGATGGCGGCGTGCGGTAACCGGGCGAAGGTGTCCCGCCACTACGCGCGCACGAAGGACGGCTGGGACCCGTGCCCGGTCGGCGGCAAGCCGCCGGGAATGCCCCTCCGTGTCCCGCTATGACCCCGGTGGCGTATGGCGGAAGTACGCCATGCCTTCATCCCGCCACGGTCAACTCTCCCCAAACAAGTGCCCCTTGGGTAAAGCTGAGCGGTCTTCCGGGTTCACATACCGGACTGATGTGATCGGCCCGATTCATCCCGGGTCCGTTCGCTCCACGCTCGTTCCTTTACCTACAAGGGATAGCTGATGACCCCCGAACCTCAGCGCGCTCCGATATCGGGCGCGAGACGCGTGGCCCGCGTGGCCGTGGCCGCAGGCCTGATGGCCGCGCTCTCCGCGGCCGGACCGATACCCATGGCCTTCGCCGCGGACCACGCACCCGCCACACCGGACCCGGGCACCAAGTCCGCGAGCGCCAAGCTCGGTTCGGCCGACGCCGACCTCCTCACGGAGGCCAAGGCCGAGGGCGCCAAGAACGTCACGATGATGATCGCCACCGCCCCCGGGCAGACCGAGCAGGTCGCCGACCGGCTGGACGCGGTGAAGGGCGGCTCCGTGGGCCGCACCTACGACAAGGTCGGCTACGTCCGCGCCACGGTCCCGACCGCGCAGGCCGACGCGGCCATCGCCGCCGCCGCGAAGCTCACCTCCGTGCACGGCATCGACCTGCGCCAGGAGATCGCGCTCGACGACCCGGCCCCGAGCGCCGACACGGCCAAGGGCGCCAAGGAGCAGGCCACCGCGACGGCCGCCTACCCGGCCCCCTCCAAGAGCACGCCCGCCGAGAACCCGTACAACCCGTCCTTCGAGACGGGCGCCGTCGACTTCGTGCAGGAACACCCGAAGGCGGACGGCCGGGGCATCACCATCGGCATCCTCGACTCCGGTGTCGACCTCGGGCACCCCGCGCTGCAGAAGACCACCACCGGTGAGCGCAAGATCGTCGACTGGGTCACCGCGACCGACCCGATCACCGACAGCGACCTCACCTGGCGCCGGATGACCAACCCGGTCACCGGCCCCGCCTTCACCTACGGCGGCGCCACCTGGAAGGCCCCGGCGGGCGACTACCAGGTCAGCATCTTCCGCGAGTCCGCCTCCGTCGGCGGCGACGCCAACGGCGACGCGAACCGCGACGGCGACACGACCGACGCCTGGGGCCTGCTGTACGACGCCAAGGCCGGCACGGTCCGCGTCGACCTGAACAACAACCAGGACTTCACCGACGACACGTCGATGAAGCCCTACAAGGACGGCTTCCAGACCGGCTACTTCGGCACCGACAACCCGGCGACCGACGTCGTCGAGCGGCAGCCGTTCGTCGTCGAGATCCGCAAGGACGTGCCGACCGACCCCTACGGCGGCGACTGGGTCGGCAAGAAGGCCGACTTCGTCAACATCGGCATCATCGAGTCCGAGCACGGCACGCACGTCGCGGGCATCACCGCCGCGCACGGCCTGTTCGGCGGCAAGATGAACGGTGCCGCGCCCGGCGCGAAGCTCGTCTCCTCGCGCGCCTGCACCTGGACCGGCGGCTGCACCAACGTCGCGCTCACCGAGGGCATGATCGACCTCGTCGCCAACCGCGGCGTCGACATCGTGAACATGTCCATCGGCGGTCTGCCCGCGCTCAACGACGGCAACAACGCGCGCGCCGAGCTCTACACGCGTCTCATCGACACCTACGGCGTCCAGCTGGTGATCTCCGCGGGCAACTCCGGCCCCGGCGCCAACACCATCGGCGACCCCGGCCTGGCCGACAAGGTCATCTCCGTCGGCGCGACCATCTCCAAGCGCACCTGGGCCGCCAACTACGGCTCCCAGGTGGAGAAGTCGTACGCGATGATGCCCTTCTCCTCGCGCGGTCCGCGTGAGGACGGCGGCTTCACGCCGACGATCAGCGCGCCCGGCGCGTCGATCAACACCACCCAGACCTGGCTGCCCGGCGGCCCGGTCGCCGAGGCCGGTTACTCGCTGCCCGCGGGCTACTCGATGCTCCAGGGCACGTCGATGGCGTCCCCGCAGGCCGCGGGCGCCTCGGCGCTGCTGCTGAGCGCCGCGAAGCAGAAGGGCATCGACCTCACCCCGGCCACGCTGCGCACCGCGCTGAACTCCACCGCCGACCACATCAAGGGTGTGCAGGCGTACGAGGAGGGTGCGGGCCTCATCAACATCGGGGACGCGTGGGAGTCCATCAAGGACGACGCCACCGCGCACACCTACACGGTCAAGGCACCGGTCGACACCGCGATCGACAACGCACTGAAGACCCCGGGCTTCGGCACCGGCCTGTACGACCGTGAGGGCGGCCTCAAGGCCGGCCAGTCCAAGACGTACGACGTCACCATCACCCGTACGTCGGGCCCCGACCGGGCGCTGCGCCACGAGCTGCACCTGGAGAACAACGCGGGCCGCACCTTCCGCATCGCGAGCTCCGACGAGGTCTCGCTGCCGCTGAACACGCCGGTCACCGTCAAGATCGCCGCCAAGCCGTCCTCGGCCGGCATCAAGAGCGCGATCCTCGAGGTCGACGACCCGCGTACCGAGGGCATCGACAAGCAGGTCCTGTCGACCGTCGTCGTCGCCGCGCCGCTCAAGTACACGTACTCCGCCGCGGGTACGGTGCAGCGCAACAGCAGCACGTCGTACTTCGTGACGGTCCCCGAGGGCGCCAAGTCCCTCGAGGTCGCGATGAGCGGGCTGAAGGACAAGAGCCAGACCCGCTTCGTCTCCATCCACCCGTACGGCGTTCCGGTCGACAACACCTCGACGCCCTACTGCTACAACAACTACCTCGACGGCAACGGCTGCAAGCCCGACGTGCGCGCGTACGCGGACCCGCAGGCCGGCGTCTGGGAGATCGAGGTCGAGTCGCGCCGTACGTCGCCGCTGCTCGACAACCCGTACAAGCTGGACGTCGCCGTGTTCGGCGCGGCCTTCGACCCGGCCGTCGTCACCGTCCCCGAGGCGAAGGTCGGCACCCCGGCCGCCGCCTCCTGGAAGGTGACGAACAACTTCGCGGCGCTCGACGGCACCCTCAAGGGCGGCCCGCTCGGCTCCTCCAAGACGGCGCGGCCGGCCATCGCCGAGGGCGCGACGCAGACCACGACGGTCGAGGTGCCCGCGGGCGCCAAGTCGCTCGACGTGGCCATCGGCAAGGTCTCCGACGCCGCCGCCGACCTGGACCTGACGGTGAAGAACGCCGCCGGGACGACGGTCGGCTCGTCGGCGGACGGCGACTCCGAGGAGGCCGTCTCCGTGCCCTCCCCGGCCGCCGGGACGTACACCATCGAGGTCGTGGGCTACGCGGTTCCCTCGGGCTCCACGGCGTACGACTACCAGGACGTGTTCTTCTCGTCCTCGCTCGGCGAGGTCACCGTCGACGGATCCGCGCCGGTCAAGCTCGGCACGGGTGACTCGGCGACGGTGTCCGCCTCGGTCACCGCCGCCGCCGCGGCCCCCGAGGGCCGCGAGTTCTTCGGCCAGGTCCAGCTGGTGAACGCCCGCGGCACGGTCGCGGGCCTCGGCAGCGTCAAGATCGAGAAGGTCACGCCGTAACCGACGGGTGACGGCAGAAGGGGCGGGCGTCCGTACGGGCGCCCGCCCCTTCGCGTCGCCGTCAGCCGGTGTCCCGCCGGGACTCCCGGCAGGTCAGTCCCCCGGCGCCCGGCAGCGCCCTCAGCAGCTCCTCGCGCGCCTCACCGACACCCCGGCCGACCACCCAGTCCTGCCCGTCCTGCGGACGCACCGGGATCCGGACGAGCGTGTACACCCCGGGCTTCAGGTCCTCGCGCGCGCCGCCGTCCAGAGTGACGGTGAGCGTCGGCCGGTCCTTCACCGACGCCTGCGGCCGGTAGTAACGCCTCACCTTCAGCACGACCCGGACGTCCCCGCCCGTCCCGGGCGCGATGCTCACCACGGTCCCCTCCGCGAGGACCCGCGAACAGGCGACACGCATCTCGGGCGAGTCCGCCGACGTGTCACCCGCCTTGCCGCCGCTGTCCTGCCGGCTCGCGGCCGACCCCGCCTTCGCGTCGTCGGCGGAACCCGTCCCGCCGCCGCCCTGCACCACGAGCCAGCCCATCCCGGTCACCACGGTGGCCGCGGCAGCCGCGGCCAGGGTGCCCAGAGCCAGAGTCAGCGGACGCCGGCCGCGGCCGCGGGGCGCCCGCACCGAAGCGCGCTCGACTCCGTCCACCGGGCCCGCCAGCGCGTCCCCGAGCGCGGTCAGCTGCCGCCGCAGCAGCGCCACGTCCGCCACCGCGGCGCGGTGCTCCGCCACGAGCCCGGCGTCGTCCCGCGCCGCCCGCGGCAGCGGCTCGCCCACGATCGCGGCCAGCAGCGCGTCCACGGCCGCAACGCCCGACTCGGCCGGCTTCTCCTCGTACCCGGCCACGTCACACCACCTCGTCCTCGTGCAGGCGGGCGCGCAGGGCACGTACCGCCGTGTGCAGCCTGCTCTTGACCGTGCCCTCCGGAATGCCCAGCTCCTCGGCTATCCCCCGCACCGGCAGGTCCGCGTAGAAGCGCAGGACGAGGACCTGGCGCTGGGCGTCGGGCAGTTCGTCCAGGCCGCGCGCGACCGCGAGGGAGAGCACGCTGGAATCCTCGCCGGAGGGGTGTTCCAGCTGGCGCAGCCCCGCCAGGCGCTCGCCGAGCCGCTCCTGCCGGCGCTTGGCCCGGTGCCAGTCCATCGCCAGGTTCGAGGCGACGACCGCCGCCCAGGCCGACACGTCACGCAGCGACTCGTCCCCCTTGGCGGCACGTTCCAGCAGCCGCAGGCGGACCTGCTGCACCCCGTCCGGCAGGTCCGCCTGCGGCACTCCGCCGAGCGCGAGCACCGCACGCACCCGGCGCTCCTGGGCCGCGTCCAGGGGGTCGTCCGCCCCCTGGACGCGCCGCGTCCTTCTGCGCAGCACCGTCACCCCTCCCCTCGCCGCGTTTCCCCTAGGACGCCGGCGCGGGCCGAAACGTTCGCCGGGGCCTGCGCCGCCCGCGCGGGGCCGCCGAGGGGTACGTCACAGGCGCCGTCCCATTCCTCGGGCAAAGGATTGGACACACGGGGCCTGGTGAGACGCATGATGGGTTCACCGGGACCTGTCGTCCGTACGCAGGAAAAGCACGCTAGGAGTCGTCGTGAAGGTAGGAATCGTCGGAGCCACCGGCCAGGTCGGCACGGTCATGCGCAGGATCCTCGTCGAACGGGACTTCCCCGTCGAGACGCTGCGCCTGTTCGCCTCGGCACGGTCGGCGGGGTCGACGATCGACTTCAAGGGCACGGCCGTGACCGTGGAGGACGCCTCCACCGCCGACTACACGGGCCTGGACATCGTCCTCTTCTCGGCGGGCGGTGCCACGTCGAAGGCGCTGGCGGAGAAGGTCGCCTCGCAGGGCGCCGTGGTGATCGACAACTCGTCGGCCTGGCGCAAGGACCCCGAGGTCCCGCTGGTCGTCTCCGAGGTGAACCCGCACGCGATCACCGACCGACCCAAGGGCATCATCGCCAACCCGAACTGCACGACGATGGCCGCGATGCCGGTCCTGAAGCCGCTGCACGAGGAGGCGGGCCTGGAGGCGCTGGTCGTCGCCACCTACCAGGCGGTGTCCGGTTCCGGTCTCGCGGGTGTGGCGGAGCTGCACGGCCAGGCGCAGAAGGTCGTCGCCGACGCCGACAGGCTGACCCACGACGGCGGCGCGGTCGAATTCCCCGAGCCGCAGGTCTACAAGCGTCCCATCGCCTTCAACGTGCTCCCCCTCGCCGGCAACGTCGTCGACGACGGCCTGAACGAGACCGACGAGGAGCAGAAGCTCCGCAACGAGTCCCGCAAGATCCTGGAGATCCCGGGTCTCAAGGTCTCCGGCACCTGCGTCCGCGTGCCTGTCTTCTCCGGCCACTCCCTCCAGGTGAACGCCCGCTTCGCGCGTCCGCTGTCTCCGGAGCGCGCCACCGAGCTGCTCGCCGGCGCCCCGGGTGTCGTCCTCTCGGACATCCCGACGCCGCTGGAGGCGGCCGGCCAGGACGCCTCGTACGTCGGCCGTATCCGCCCCGACGAGACCGTCGACCACGGCCTCGCCCTCTTCGTCTCCAGCGACAACCTCCGCAAGGGCGCCGCACTGAACGCGGTCCAGATCGCGGAGCTGGTCGCGGCCGAGCTGAAGGACTGACGCCGGTCCGCGGGGGCCGGGACTCCGGCGAGGGTCCCGGCCACCGCGGCGTCCGGGCAGCGGGAGCCGTCCCGGTGCCCGAGGCTCCTCAGGGCCGCCGTACCTCGTAGAGGAAGCACCCGTACTCCACGGCCCTGACGTGGACCAGGGCGACCCGCGGGTCGGCGAAGGCGTCGGCGAGGGCCCCGTCGAGCGCCGCCTCCGCGTCCTGGGGGATCTCCAGCAGGCGCCCGCCCAGGATGTGCCCCTCGTCGGAGTACCGCCTGAGGACCCGCAGGACACCCGGCCCGGCCAGGGGATACCGCTCCCCGCCGGGCTCGGGCCCCGCGCACTCCCCGGCGTGGATGAAGACCGGCCCCTGCTCGTCGTAGGCCCCGGGCCGCGCCCACGTCGCGGCGGCCCACCGCCGCAGCGGCGCGTAGGAGACGAGAGCGATCCGCTCCCCCGGCACGCTGCGGCGCAGACAGCAGCGCAGCGGCGCCCCGCCCTCCTCGTCCGGGTACGGCGCGAGGGGCCGTCCGGCGTCGTCCCGGTCCCGGAGTTCCTCGAGCACCGTCTGCTCTACGGGTCGTGCGGTACAGGTCGTCATGCCTCCACACTCGCCCCCGGGCGGCCGCCTTACCGGCGGGAAACGGACATCGCGTTCCGCGCGGTTCCCATGGAAGGATGACGCGACCCACACATAACGAGGAGATGACCGCGTGCCTGGCACAAACCTGACCCGGGAAGAGGCACAGCAGCGGGCGAAGCTGCTGAGCGTGGACTCGTACGAGATCGAGCTCGACCTCTCCGACGCGCAGAGCGGGGGCACCACCCCGAACGGAGCCGGGAGCGGGGGCGGCACCTACCGGTCCGTGACCACGGTGCGCTTCGACTCCGCAGAGACCGGCGCGGAGTCCTTCATCGACCTGGTCGCCCCGGCCGTCCACGAGGTCATCCTCAACGGCGACCCGCTGGACCCCTCCGAAGTCTTCAAGGACTCGCGGATCACGCTGCCCGGCCTGCTGGAGGGACGCAACGTCCTGCGGGTCGTGGCGGACTGCGAGTACACCAACACCGGCGAAGGGCTGCACCGGTTCGTCGACCCCGTCGACCAGCAGGCCTACCTCTACACCCAGTTCGAGGTGCCGGACGCCCGCCGGGTCTTCGCCTCGTTCGAGCAGCCCGACCTGAAGGCGACCTTCCAGTTCACCGTGAAGGCGCCCGCCGGCTGGACCGTCATCTCGAACTCGCCGACGCCGCAGCCCAGTGACGACGACGTCTGGACCTTCGAGCCCACGCCCCGCATCTCCACGTACATCACCGCGCTGATCGCCGGGCCCTACCACAGCGTCCACAGCGTGTACGAGAAGGACGGTCAGTCGGTGCCGCTCGGCATCTACTGCCGGCCCTCGCTGGCCGAGTTCCTCGACTCCGACGCCATCTTCGAGGTCACCCGGCAGGGCTTCGACTGGTTCCAGGAGAAGTTCGACTACGCGTACCCGTTCGAGAAGTACGACCAGCTCTTCGTGCCGGAGTTCAACGCGGGCGCGATGGAGAACGCGGGCGCCGTCACCATCCGCGACCAGTACGTGTTCCGGTCCAAGGTGACCGACGCCGCGTACGAGGTCCGGGCCGAGACCATCCTGCACGAGCTGGCCCAC
Source organism: Streptomyces sp. NPDC005551 (assembly GCF_042871785.1). Taxonomy (NCBI): domain Bacteria; kingdom Bacillati; phylum Actinomycetota; class Actinomycetes; order Kitasatosporales; family Streptomycetaceae; genus Streptomyces; species Streptomyces sp. NPDC005551. The sequence goes on from NZ_JBIAJE010000002.1 coordinate 552,739, forward strand.
ATGTGGTTCGGCGACCTCGTGACCATGGAGTGGTGGAACGACCTGTGGCTCAACGAGTCGTTCGCGACGTACACCTCGATCGCCTGTCAGGCGTACCACCCCGACTCGCGCTGGCCGCAGTCGTGGACGACGTTCGCGAACTCCATGAAGACGTGGGCGTACCGCCAGGACCAGCTGCCGTCCACGCACCCGATCATGGCCGAGATCCGCGACCTGGACGACGTCCTGGTCAACTTCGACGGCATCACGTACGCCAAGGGCGCCTCCGTCCTCAAGCAGCTCGTCGCCTACGTCGGCATGGATGAGTTCTTCAGCGGTGTGCAGGCCTACTTCAAGGCCCACGCCTTCGGGAACACGCGGCTGTCGGACCTGCTCGGCAAGCTGGAGGAGACCAGCGGCCGCGACCTCGGCACCTGGTCCGAGAAGTGGCTCCGGACGGCCGGCATCAACGTCCTGCGGCCGCGGATCGAGACCGACGCCGACGGCGTCATCACCGCCTTCGCGATCCGCCAGGAGGCTCCCGCGCTGCCCGCCGGCGCGAAGGGCGAGCCGACGCTGCGTCCGCACCGCATCGCGGTCGGCCTGTACGACCTCGACGCGAGCGGCAAGCTGGTGCGCGGCGAGCGCGTCGAACTCGACGTGGACGGCGAACTGACCGACGTACCGCAGCTGGTGGGCAAGCGCCGTCCGGCGGTGGTCCTGCTCAACGACGACGACCTGTCGTACGCGAAGGTGCGCCTGGACGAGCAGTCCCTCGCTTTCGTGACGGAGCACCTGGGCGACTTCGAGTCGTCGCTGCCGCGCGCCCTGTGCTGGGCGTCGGCGTGGGACATGACGCGTGACGCGGAGCTCGCGACCCGCGACTACGTCTCCCTCGTCCTCGCCGGCATCGGCAAGGAGTCCGACATCGGCGTGGTGCAGTCGCTGCACCGCCAGGTCAAGCTCGCGATCGAGCAGTACGCGGACCCGGCCGCCCGCGAGACGCTGCTGGCCCGCTGGACCGAGGCGACGCTCGCCCACCTGCGCACCGCGCAGCCGGGCAGCGACCACCAGCTCGCGTGGGCGCGCGCCTTCGCGGCGACCGCCCGGACGCCGGAGCAGCTGGACCTCCTGGAATCCCTGCTCGACGGCCGGGAGACCATCGAGGGCCTGGCCGTCGACACCGAGCTGCGCTGGGCGTTCGTGCAGCGGCTCGCCGCGGTCGGCCGCTTCGACGAGGCGGAGATCGCGAGCGAGTACGAGCGCGACCGCACGGCGGCCGGCGAACAGCACGCGGCGACGGCCCGTGCGGCCCGGCCCACCGAGGAGGCGAAGGCTGAGGCCTGGGCCTCGGTCGTGGAGTCCGACAAGCTCCCGAACGCCATGCAGGAAGCGGTGATCGGCGGTTTCGTGCAGACCGGGCAGCGGGAGCTGCTGGCCCCGTACACGGACAGGTTCTTCGCCGTGGTCAAGGACGTCTGGGAGTCCCGCTCGCACGAGATGGCCCAGCAGATCGCGGTGGGCCTGTACCCGTCCGTGCAGGTCAGCGAGGACACCCTGGCGAAGACGGACGCGTGGCTGGCCACCGCGGAGCCGAACGCGGCCCTGCGGCGGCTGATCTCGGAGGCCCGCTCGGGCGTCGAGCGGGCCCTGAAGGCCCAGGCGGCGGACGCGGCGGCGTCGTGAGGCGCTGTACGGCGGCGGCATGAGCCGTCCTGTGGCGGACGCGCTCCGCGCCGTCGTACGGCGGACCTGGCGTGACCCGTCGTAGGTGAGAGGGGGGGCGCTCGGCGATGTGCCGGGCGCCCCCTTTCGGTTGCCGCAGCGTCGCGGAGTCCGCGACTCGGACGGCACGGAGGTCATTCCGGGGCGACCGTGCCGGAAGCGGGGACGGCGGGGACGGCAAGGGCTGTGGGGGTGCCGAGGGCCGGGGCGCCTGGGGCCGGGTGGGGCGTGGCGGCCGGACCGCCGGGGTGCCCGGTGGTGCGGCGCGGTGCCCGCTGGCCGGCCACCGTCGCGGCGAACGCCAGTGCCATGCCGACGAGTTGGAGCGGCATCAGCGTCTGGCCGAGCGCCGCCCAGCCGATGACGGCCGCGGTGAGCGGCGAGAGCGGGCCGAGGAAGGTGACCTGGGTGGCGGTCAGCCGGCCGATGCCGCGGAACCAGAGCCAGTACGCGACCGCCGTGTTCGCCAGCGCCAGGTAGAGGTATCCGCCGACCGCCCGCCCGTCGAGCGCGGGCGGCGCGCCCTCGACGAGGAGCGCGAGCGGGGCGATCAGCAGTCCGCCGGCCGTGAGCTGCCAGGCGGTCAGCGCCAGGGGGCCGACGCCGTCGGGGCGCCCCCACCGCTTGGTCAGCACCGTCCCGGTCGACATCGACGCGGTCGAGGCGAGGGCGGCGAGGACGCCCAGGGTGTCCAGCGCCCCGGCCGCCTGGAGCACCACCAGGCTGACCCCGAGGGCGGCGGCGATCCCGGTGAGCAGGGTGCGTGCGGTGGGCCGCTCCCCCAGCAGCACCGCGGCGAGCCCGGCCACGAACAGCGGGCCGACCGAGCCGACGACCGCGGCCATCCCGCCGGGCAGCCGGTACGCGGAGAGGAAGAGCAGCGGGAAGAACGCCCCGATGTTCAGCGCGCCCAGGACGGCCGACTTCCACCACCAGACGCCGCGCGGCAGCACCCGGGCCAGCGCGAGGAGCACGAACCCGGCGGGCAGGGCGCGCATCAGCCCGGTGAACAGCGGGCGGTCGGCCGGCAGGAACTCGGTGGTGACGGCGTAGGTGCTGCCCCAGGAGACCGGGGCGAGGGCGGTCAGGAGGACGGTCGCGGACCGCCGTCCGGTGGTGCCCGTGAAGCCGGGTGTCACGTCCGCCATGACGGTGCCTCCGCAAGGTGGGCCGACGCCTGGACGCGTCGGCAAAAGTAAGTCAGCAGGAAGTAGCTTAGCGCTAAGCGACTTAGCGTCAAGCTACTTTCTTGCGACCGACCGACGTGCGGGCCGATACTCCTCCCATGACCGGGAAGCCGCCGAGCCAGGACGAAGTCGACGCGATCGTCGAGCAGTGGGCCGCCGTACGGCCCGACCTCGACACCAGGGCCATGGAGGTCTTCGGCCGCGTCTTCCGCCTCTCACGGGCGATGGGCGACCGCATGGAGCGGGCGTACACGCGGTTCGGGATCTCCCGCGGTGAGTTCGACGTGCTCGCCACCCTGCGCCGCTCCGGCGAGCCCTACACGCTCTCGCCCCGCCGGCTCTCGGCGACGCTCATGCTCACCACCGGCGGGATGACCGGCCGCCTCGACAAACTGGAGCGGGCGGGGCTGCTGCGCAGGTCCCCCGATCCGCACGACCGGCGCGGGCTCCAGGTGACCCTCACGGACGAGGGGTACCGCCTGATCGACGAGGCGGTGGGTGCGGGCCTCGCCGTCCAGACCACGGCGCTCGACACACTCGACCCCAAGCAGGCGGCCCAACTGGCCGATCTGCTACGCCAGTTGCTCGCCGGTACCGCGAGCTGACACCTGCCGCGGTCGGGTGGCGCCACCGCCACCGCTGCGCAGACACGGCACGGGCCGGCCGGACGCGCGTGCGGCCGGCGGGAAACGCGTCGAGGGAGCCCGTACACCCCGTGGGTGCGGACTCCCTCGGCGAGGAAGATCAGAGGCGGACGGCGGCGGTCAGCCCTGCTTCTCGTGCCTGTGCTGCTTCTGGGACTTGTCGAGGACCATCACGAGTCCGGCGATGACCAGGAACAGCACGATCGGCGCCGCGACGTAGAGACCCAGCGTGTCGATCACGCTCAGGCCCGTGCCGGGGTCGTCACCGTCGTCGCGGGTGAGCGCGAGCGCGGGGGACGACATGAGCAGCATCATCAGCGTCGTACCGGCAGCCAGGGCGCCGGCGCGCAGGGCGTTCTTCTTGTCCACGGTGCAAACGTAGCGAACGCCCGGAGCGGCCGCGCGTCCGGGGTGCCATAGGAAGGACCCGGGTGCCGTACGAGGGGCTCGGGGCCGGGGCCCGACCGCGGCCCGGGAGCGTGCGGGGCACGCTCCCTGGGGCCGTCGGCGTCAGGGGTCAGGGGTGCCGGGTGCGGCAGCGGACTCGGACGCCTGGGGCGCCGGGCTCGGCCGCAGTACGTCCAGGAGTGCGTGCAGCCGGGGTGACGCCGCCAGTTCCTCCAGCGTGACGGGACGGCCCCCGGCGTCGGCGATGGGCAGTCGCCAGTTCGGATACTGGTCCCAGGTGCCGGGCAGGTTCTGCGGGCGCCGGTCGCCGACGGTGTCCGGCAGCCAGACGCCGACCATCCGGGCCGGGGTGCGCAACAGGAACCGGTGCACCGCCTGGATCTCGGCCTCCTCGGACGCCTCGGACGCCTCGGACGCCGACGGGAGGCCTTCGCCCTCGGGCTCACCCGCGACGCGGCCCTCGGGTTCACCCTCAGCCCCGCCCGCGCCGTCGCCCCTCAGCAGTCCGAGCCGGGTCAGCAGTGCCAGCCACTCCCCCGTGTCCGCGGCCGCCTCGGCCCGCTCCTCCGCCAGCGGCCGGGTCAGCAGGCCCAGGCTGTCGCGGAGTTCGACGTGCTCGCCGGTGAGGCGGGCGGCGGTGGACGGGAGGTCGTGCGTGGTGGCGGTGGCCAGGCAGTCGGCGCGCCAGCGTTCGGGCGGCAGCGGAAGGCCGTCGCCGGCCCAGTCCCGTTCGAACCACAGCACGGAGGTGCCGAGCACTCCGCGCTCCTGCAAGGCCTCCCGCACGCCCGGCTCGACGGTGCCGAGGTCCTCGCCGATCACCAGCGCCCCGGCACGCGAGGCCTCCAGCACGAGGACGGCGAGCATGGCCTCGGCGTCGTAGCGGACGTACGTGCCCTCCGTGGGCGGCCGGCCCTGCGGGATCCACCAGAGCCGGAACAGGCCCATGACGTGGTCGATGCGCAGGGCGCCCGCGTAGCGGAAGAGGGCGCGCAGGAGCCGGCGGTACGGGGCGTAGCCGGACTCGGCCAGCCGGTCGGGGCGCCAGGGCGGCAGGCTCCAGTCCTGGCCCAGCGCGTTGAAGGCGTCCGGTGGGGCGCCCACGGTCATTCCGGCGGCGAAGTGCTCCTGCTGCGCCCAGGCGTCGGCGCCGCCCGGGTGGACGCCGACCGCGAGGTCGTGGACGAGGCCGATGTCCATGCCGGCGTCACGGGCGGCGCGCTGGGCGGCGGTGAGCTGGCCGTCGGTGAGCCAGGCGAGCCACGCGTGGAAGTCGACGCGGTCCGCCAGGCCGGTCCGGGCGCGGGCGGTCTCGGCCGAGCGCGGGTCGCGCAGTCCGGCCGGCCACCGGTGCCAGTCGGAGCCGTGCACCTCGGCCAGCGCGCACCACGTGGCGTGGTCCTGAAGGGCGGTGCCCTCCCGGACGAGGAAGTCGCCGTAGGCGGCCTGCCGTCCGGGGCCGAGCGGCACGGCGCGGACCACTTCGAGTGCCTCGCGCTTGAGGTCCCACACGGCGTCGCGGTCGATCAGTGCGCCCTTGTTCAGGACGGAGTCGCGCAGGGCCTCGGCGCGGCGGAGCAGGTCGTCGAGCCGGTCGCGGTCGTCGGCGTGGGCGAACTCGGGGACGTCCTCGACGCGCAGGTGCACCGGGTCGGGGAAGCGGCGCGAGGAGGGCCGGTAGGGGGAGGGGTCGGTGGGGGTGCCGGGCACGGCCGCGTGCAGCGGGTTGAGCTGTACGAATCCGGCGCCGAGCGCGCGGCCCGCCCAGGCGGTCAGCTCGCTCAGGTCGCCGAGGTCGCCCATCCCCCAGGAACGGCGGGAGAGCAGGGAGTAGAGCTGGACGAGGAGCCCGTACGTGCGTCCGGGCGGGGCGGGCAGCCGGGCGGGGGCGGCCACGAGGTGGGCGTCGGCGGTGCGGCCGTCGGGTGCGGTGACGCACAGGGTGTGGATGCCGGCCGGGAGGTCCCGGACGGAAGCGCGGGTCTCACCCTGCTCGGTCTCGACATGGAGCCTGGTGCCGTCCGGCAGGGCGTCGAGCACGGCGGGCGCGCGGCCTCCCCAGGACACGACGGTCGGGGGCAGCAGCCGCTCGCGCAGTTCGGCCTCCCGGGACGCGAGGGCGGCGCGGACGGCCTGCGGGGTGCTCGCGTCGACGCCCAGGGCCGCGAGGGCCGCGACGACCGCGGTGTCCGAGGCGGGGACCGTGCGGTCCGCGGAAGGGCGGTAGGAGGTGGCGACGCCGTGCAGGGCGGCCAGCCGCGACAGCGGTGTCCCGGCGGACTCGGCTTCGCCGGCTTCGGCGGCTTCGGTCCGCGGGGCCGACGCGGTGCGGGACGGCGGGTTCTCGGCGGGCTCGGCGGGCGGGGCGGACGCGGCGTCGGACGGCGGGTTCTCGGCGGGCGGGGCGGACGCGGCGTCGGACGGCGGGTTCTCGGCGGGCTCGGCCGGGGCCATCTAGACCCCCGCTGCGGCGCCGGTCGAGGTCGGCTCGCTGGTCAGGGGGGCGGCGTCGGGGAGGGGCGGCTCGCTGGTCAGCGGCTCGGCGTCGGGCAACGGCGGCTCACTGGTGAGCGGTGTCCCGCCCCAGGAGCCCTCGGCGCTGTCGCACTCCTGCGGAGCAGGTCCGAGCGTGTCCCACTCGGGGACCAGGGCGGGCCGGGCTCCCCGCTGTTTCGGCGGGAAGCCGGTGTCGCGGGCATCGGCGGAGGACTCCGCCGAAGGTTTGGAGAGGGCCGAGAGCAGAAGGTGTGCCGAAGCGGCCACGTGGGTCTCCTTGTCGTCGTGCGGCGGGCGCGGGTTGTCGCAGCCCTACCCAATGAGCGCGGCCGCAGACGTCCAGGCGCGCTCAAGGTGTTCTTGGTCACATTCTGTGTCAGGGGTGGCCACGCCACCAGAACCCGGTCGGGTGCTGCCGGGGCGCCGCCGCACGGCGCGCCGGATCCCCCTCGCCCGGCAGAGGCGTCGCGGCACGTCGGCCGGTTCCGTTGACACCGCGACACGTGAGTGGTGGGGTCGATGCCGCCCCGACCGAGCCGTGCGGGGCGAAAGCCGAACGACGAGGGAGGGGCTGTTGCAGCTCCGGCGCGGAGTGGGAGCCGTACAGCTTCGGCGGGGACGGCGGCCGGGTGCCGTGCCGGTCCGCCGGGGGCCGGGTGCCGCCGTGCTCGCGTTCGTCCTCGCCGCGAGTGCGCTGGGGGTGGCGCCGGGTGCCGTCGCGGCGCCGGGTGCCGCGGGTGCCCGGGTTCGGGGCACCGCCGCGGAGGCGCCGCGCGCCGAGGCGCTGCCGTCGGTCTGGCCGCGCCCGCAGTCCCTGAGCGCGGGCGGTTCCGCCGTCACGGTGACGGACGAGGTGATCCTGGTCGCCGACGCGGGGGCCGATCCGTACGCCCTGGACGCGTTGCGGGTAATGCTGTCGCAGGCCGGCGCGCGGAAGGTCACGACGGTGCGTGACAGCGACCCGCTCCCCGCGGACGCGTCGCGCGCGGGCGCACTGGTGGTGCGCGCGGGCGCGGAGTCGGCGCACGACAGGCCGACGTACGAGACGGCGCACGGCGCGTCGGCATACGGGACGGCGCACGGCGCATCGGCGCACGGGGTGCCGCCGTACGGCGAGTCGGCGCACGACCGTCGGACACCGGGCAGCGGGACAGCAGGCACCGACCGTGCCAGGAAGCCCACCGGGGCGAAGCGCCCGGCCGGCACCACCGGCTCGGGCCGCCCCGCGGGCCCCGGCGGCGATGGCGATGGTGCCGGGGACGGTGGTGCCGGGGACGGCAAGAGCGCGTACCCCTTCGGCGGGCACGCCGGAAGCGCGGCGACCGACGGTGCGCACGCCCTCGGTGTCCGCGCCGCGACCCCTTTGGACAAGGCCCTCGCCGCCCTCGGCGCGCCGCCCCGCGCCGATCTCCCCTCCGGCGGCTACCGGCTGGCAGTCGGCCGGGCCGGGGGCCGGGCCACCGTCGCGCTCGCCGGCGCCGGCGAGGACGGCCTTTTCCACGCCGTGCAGACGCTGCGCCAGCTGATCGGCGGCGACGGGCGAGTCGCGGGCGTCCTGGTCCGCGACTGGCCGGGTACGGCGGTCCGGGGCACCACCGAGGGCTTCTACGGCACCCCGTGGACCCAGGAACAGCGCCTGGCTCAGCTGGACTTCATGGCCCGCACCAAACAGAACCGCTATCTGTACGCGCCCGGCGACGACCTCTACCGCCAGGCGCGCTGGCGTGAGCCGTATCCGGCCCGACAGCGCGCCGACTTCCGCGAGTTGACGGGCCGGGCGCTCCGCGATCACGTCACCCCGGCCTGGGCCGTGGCCCCGGGGCAGGCGATGTGCTTCTCGTCGGACACCGACGTCGAGGCCCTGACACGCAAGCTCGACGCCATGTGGGCACTGGGCTTCCGCGCGTTCCAGCTCCAGTTCCAGGACGTCAGCTACAGCGAGTGGCACTGCGCGGCGGACGCGGAGAGGTTCGGCTCGGGACCGGAGTCCGCGGCGCGGGCACAGGCCCGGGTGGCGAACGCGGTGGCCCGGCGGCTGGCCGAACTCCACCCGGACACACCGGCGTTGTCGCTGATGCCGACCGAGTACTACCAGGACGGCCCGACCGCGTACCGGCGGGCGCTGGCGAGCGCGCTGGACGACGCCGTCGAGGTCGCGTGGACGGGCGTGGGAGTCGTGCCGCGCACAATCACGGGCCGTGAACTCGCGGGCGCCCGGGACGCGTTCGGGCACCCGCTGGTCACGATGGACAACTACCCGGTCAACGACTACGCGCAGGACCGGATCTTCCTCGGCCCGTACCGGGGCCGCGAGCCCGCGGTCGCGACGGGTTCGGCGGGCCTGCTCGCCAACGCGATGCGCCAGGCGGAGGCCTCCCGCGTCCCCCTCTTCACCGCCGCCGACTACGCCTGGAATCCCCGCGACTACCGCCCCCAGGACTCCTGGCGGGCCGCGATCGGCGACCTCGCCGACGGTGACGCGGGGGGTGAGCGGGCGTTGAGCGCGCTGGCCGGGAACGTCGCGTCGTCGGTTCTGGGCGGCGACGAGTCGGCGTACCTGCGCCCGCTCGTCGCGGCCTTCTGGAAGACCCGCGCGACACCGGACGGCGCGGCGGCGGACAGGGCGGCGCGGCGGCTGCGGGACGCGTTCGCCGTGATGCGCGGGACACCAGGGCACCTGCCCGGCCGCTCGCTGGCCACCGAAGTACGCCCGTGGAGCCGGCAGTTGGCGCGCTACGGGGACGCGGGCGACACCGCCGTCACCCTGCTGCGCGCGCAGGCGGACGGCGACGCGACGGCGGCCTGGCAGTCCTACCGCACCCTCGGCGGCCTGCGGACCGAACTGCGCAGGAGCCGGGTCACGGTCGGCAAGGGCGTACTCGACCCCTTCCTGACCCGGGCGCAGCAGGCGTACGAGGCCTGGGCGGGTCTCGATCACGAGCCCGCGGCGCGGGACGACGCACCGGCCGACCACGACTCCGCGCCCGGGCGCGACCCGTCGGCGGAGCACGGTTCCTCCGCCGAGCGCGGCCGGGCGGCGGGCGGCCGCACCGTCCGCCTGCCGCACGCCCGCCCGCTCGCCGCGGTCACCGTGCTCGCCGATCCCGGGACGCCCGGAACCGTCGAGGCGTACGTTCCCGGTGAGGGCTGGCGGCGTCTCGGCGCGCTCGCGCCGGGCGGCGCGACGGAGATCTCCGCGACGGTGCGCGCGGACGCCCTGCGGGTGACCGGGGCGGGGTCCTCGCACGTACGGCACCTCGTGCCGTGGTTCGCCGACTCCCCCCTCGTGAAACTGGAGTTGGGGCGTACGCGGACGGATGTGGCCATCGGCGGCACCGGGTCGGTGACGGCGCGGCTCGTCTCCCTGCGCCCGTCCGACGTCCGCGGGAAGCTCACCGTGAAGGCGCCCAAGGGTGTCAGGGCGCGGGTCCCGGCGACGGAGCTCCTGCGGCGCGGCACGCGGCTCGACGTCCCGGTCGAGGTCACCGTCCCGGCCCGGACGCCCTCGGGCACGTACGGGGTCACGGTCGGTTTCGGCGGGGTGACCCGCACCTTCACGGTCCGCGCGTTCCCCCGCACGGCGGGACCCGACCTCGCCCGGAACGCGAGGGCGAGTTCCTCGGGCGACGAGACGGCGGACTTCCCGGCGTCGGCGGCGAACGACGGCGACCGGGGGACGCGCTGGTCCTCGCCCGCCCGGGACGACGCCTGGTGGCAGATGGAACTGGCCGCTCCGGTGCGCCTGGGCCAGGTGGTGCTGCGCTGGCAGGACGCGTACGCCTCCACGTACCGGATCCAGGTGTCCGCGGACGGCCGCACCTGGCGTACGGCGTCGGAGGTGCGGGACGGGCGGGGCGGCCGCGAGTCGGTGCGCATGGACGAACGGGACGTGCGGTTCGTGCGCGTCCAGGGAGCGCGGCGGGCGACGCGGTACGGCTACTCGCTCTGGTCGGTGGAGGCGTACGGCGTGGCCCGGTGACGTCCGGCGGTACGGCGTGCCCCGGTGACGTGACGTCCGGGGGTGCGCGGCGTGCCCCGGTGACGTGACGTCCGGGGGTGCGCGGTGTGCCCCGGTGACGTGACGTCCGGGGGTGTGCGGCGTACCCCGGTGACGTCCGGGCGTACGGCCTGCCCCGGTACGAGGAACACCGAAGGACCGGCGGCCCGCGCGGTGAACCGGGAACGCCGCGGGGGTCGATAGACGGGGTGTGAGACTGTTCCGCCCCATGGGGGGCCACCGGGAGGACGCGACGGACGCGGCGCTGCTGCGGGCCGTCGCGGACGGGGACTCGGCGGCGATGGCCGCGCTGTACGACCGGCACGCCGGCTGGCTGCACACGCGGCTGACCCGGCGGTGCGCGGACCCCGAGGTCGTGCGCGAGGTGCTCCAGGACACCTTCGTGACCGTGTGGCGGTCGGCGGCCGCCCACCGGGGCGAGGAGGCCGGCGGCTGGCTGTGGACGATCGCGGCCCGGCGGCTGGTGGACGCGCGCCGGGTGCAGGAGCGGGCCGCGCGGGTGGAGTACGAGGCACCGGTGCCGGTGGCCTCCGCCGAGGAACGGGTGCTGGCCGGACTGGAGTACGGGGACGTGGGCGCGGCGCTGGACCGCATCTCGCCCGAGCTGCGCGAGGTGCTGCGGGCGACGGTGGTCGACGGGCTGACCACCCGGGAGACGGCCCGGCTCCTCGGCATCCCCGAGGGCACGGTCAAGACCCGCGCCATGCGCGCCCGCGCCGAACTCCGGGCGGCGCTCACCCATCTGAACCCGTCTCCGGTCCCGGTGCCGGGCCCGGCCGCGCTGGGAGGTCCGGCATGACCGGCTGGCACGCACCCGACGATCTGATCACCCGCTACACGGACGGCTCCCTGCCGGAGACGGACGCCTGGTCCCTGGAGAAACACCTGGAGGGCTGCACCCCGTGCGCCGTCCGGGCGTCGCGCGCGGCACGGGCGGGAGCGGCGGGGACGGTGCTGGCGGAGGTACGGGACGCGGTCCTGCACGCGGCAGGCCCGCGGTCGGCACCGGTGCCCGCCGGCACCGCACCCGGGACACCCCCGCCCGCGCCTGCTCCGGTCGACACCACGCCCGGGCGGGTCCGAACCGCCGGGGGGCGGCTCGGGCACATCCGAACCGCCGGGGGACGGCTGACGCCTGCCCGTACGGCCGGGCGACGGCTGGCGCAAACCCGTACCGCCGGGGGACGGCGGACGCCGGCCCGCACCGCCGGGAGACGGCTGGCGCAAACCCGTACCGCCGGGGCGCGGATCGGGCGCGTCCTGTGGGCCGCGGGCCCCGCGTTGCGCGGGGCCTGGGCGGGGGCGGTGGTGCTCGTGGCCGTGGGGGCGCTCGCCCTCGCGTACGGCGGTGGATTCGACGGGGCGCGTCCGCTGCTGCTGGCCGTCGCGCCGGTCGTCCCCGTGGCCGGAGTCGCCCTCTCCTACGGGCGGCACGCCGATCCCCTGCACGAGATCGCCGCGGCGTCGCCCTCCGGCGGGCTACGGCTGGTGCTCACGCGGACAGCCGCGGTCCTCGCGGTGAGCCTGCCCCTGCTGACGGCGGCGGGCCTCCTGCTCCCGGCCGGCGGTCCGCGGCTGCCGCAGGCGCCCTCGGCGGCCGCCTGGCTGCTGCCCGGCCTCGCCCTGACGCTGGCCACGCTGGCACTGTCCGGGTACGTGGGCTGCCGGGCCGCCTCGGCGGTGGTGGGCGCCGGCTGGCTGCTCGCGCTGGCCGGGCCCGTCCTGGCGGACACGGGTGCGGGTCTGACGGCCCGTCTCACCGAGCAGCTCTCCCTCTACTTCACCGGCGCCCCGCCGCAGTGGGCCTGGGCGGCGGGCGCCGCGCTCTGCGCCCTGCTCCTCGCCGCGCGCCGTACCGCGTACGACCGTCTGGAGACGATGTGACCCCAGAAACCACCGAGGCCACCACGGCCCGAACCACCCGCCCCACCGGAACCGGCACCGGAACGCCGCCCGGCGCCTCGTCCATCCACGTCCGCGGCCTGACCGTCCGCCATCGCGGGACCGTCGCCCTGGACGGCGTCGACCTCGACTTCGGCCCCGGCGTCCACGGGCTGCTCGGTCCGAACGGGGCCGGCAAGACCTCCCTCATCCGTGTCCTCGCGACGGTCGCGGAGCCCGCCTCGGGCCGGGTGGAGATGCTCGGCAGCGACCTCGGCCGTCACCGGGAGCGCGGCGCGGTCCGCCGGGAACTGGGTTATCTGCCGCAGGAGTTCGGGTACTACCCGGGATTCACGGTGCGGGAGTTCGTGGCGTACGTGGCCTGGCTGAAGGAGATGCCGACGGCGGCCACCCCGGCCGCGGTCGAGCGCGCGGTGACCCGGGTCGGGCTCGCCGACCGCATCGACGCGAAGGTGAGGACGCTCTCCGGCGGGATGATCCGCCGCGTCGGCATCGCACAGGCCATCGTGAACGACCCCCGGATCCTGCTCCTCGACGAACCCACCGCGGGACTGGACCCCGAGCAGCGCGTCGAGTTCCGCGCGCTGCTGCGGGACCTCGGCGGGACGGCCACGGTGCTCGTCTCCACCCACCTGGTGGAGGACGTGGCCGCCGCCTGCACGGACGTCACCCTGATCGAGGCCGGCCGGGTCGCCTACCGCGGCACCCCGCCGTCGCTGGCCGCCCTCGGCGCGGACGGCGCGGACTCCGACGGCAACGCCATCGAGCGCGGTTACACCGCGGCCCTGCGCGCCCACCGCGCCGGCACCCCTGCGGAGGCCGGCCGATGACCGTGGGAACCCGGCCGGCCTCCGCCGGACACCGCGCGGCACCCGTTCGTCCGCACCGCACGACGCCCGCCTCCGATGCCGCGCCCGCACCCCACCCGCTGCGCACCGAGTTCCTGCGCGGCTTCGCCCCCTGGGCGGGTGCCGCGCTGCTGGTCGCGCTGGCGTGGCCCCTCGCGGCGACCGCGTCCCAGTGGCAGGGCAGCTGGGGCGGGACGGCCGGCAGGCTGAGCGCCGGGGCGGCCATGATCGGCGCCCCCTTCGCGCTGGCCGCGGGCGCCTGGCACGGCGGACGGGAACGCCGCCTGGGGACGACGGAACTACGCGCCTCGACCGCGCGCGGCCCGCTGGCCCAGCTCCTGACGGCGGCGCTGCCGCTCGCCTGCTGGCTGACCGCGGCCTGTCTGGCGGCGGCGGCCGGTGCGCTGCTCGCCTGCGCGCCCTACGCGTCGGCGGGCGGCCCGGCCCCGGCCGTCCCCGCGGGGACGGCCCTCTCCGTCGGCGCGTGCACGGTGCTCGGGCACGTGGCCGGACGCGTGCTGCCGTGGCGGCTGACCGCGCCCGCCCTGGCGATCTGCGGATACGTCCTCGCCGGCACCCTGGGCACCTCGCAGTCCGACCTGCGCCACCTGGCGTTCGCGTATGTGCAGGGCAACGACGACAACGAGCTGCCCCTGTGGTGGTATCCGCTCGTCTCCGCGCTGTGGGTGGCCGCTCTCGCCGCCGCCGTGGTCCTGGTCCACACCGCGCGCCACCGGGCGACCGCGCTGCTGCCGCTCGCCGCCGCGCTGGGCGCCGCCGTCCTCCTCGTCCAGACGGGCGACGGCCTGCTGCGCGACAACCCCGCGTCCCGCCGGCAGGTGTGCGACACGTCGGTCACCCCGCACGTGTGCGTCAACGCGACCCGGCCCGGCCTGCTGCCGGAGGTGACGGACGCGCTGTCCGGTCTCACCGGCCGCCTGGAGGGCGTACGGAACCTGCCGGTGCGCTTCGAGGACCTCGGACGCCGCGCGCGCCGGGACGAGGCGGAACTCCCGATGCTCACGCCGTTCGGCTGGGGTGTCGTACGCGGCGAGGTGACCGACCCGGAACGGTACGCGTGGCAGGCCGCGCACGCGCTGGTCCGCTGGGACTGCGACGGGACGCCCCCGGCCCGGCGGGTCCGGGTGACCGACGAGGCCGTGCTCCGCTGGCTGGCCCCCGATCCGACGGCGCGCCGCCTGCGGGCGGATCTCGCGGAGTGGGCGCGCACGAGCGGCGACCGGGGGGAGACCGCCCGTTTCCGCGCCGAGGACCGGGCGTACGCCCGGCTGGCCGCCATGACCGACGCCGAGCGCCGCCGCTGGCTCGGCCGCTACTTCGCGACGGCCCGCGCATGCGACCCGGCCCCGAGCGAGGTCCCGTCCCTGTGAACGCTCTCCGCCCGCCGGGCCCCCTCGTCCTGTACGCCCGTTCCCGCGCCCTGCCGGTGACCGTGGCCGCGCTGGCCTGCGCCGCGCTGCTCACCCTGTGGGCGGCGAGCCGCCCGGAGACCTATCTGGACCCGTACCGCAGGGTCCCGCTGCTCTCCCTCGCCCCGCTGCTGGCCTCGGCGGCGATCGGGGTGAGCCTCCACTCGTCCACGCGGGACCTGGACGACACCGCCGTACGTCCCTGGTGGCCCCGGCGGCTGGCCCATCTGCTGGTGCTCAGCGTGCTCGCGGCGCTGCTGCTGGCCCTCGCGGTGCCGGGGCACGCCGAGGTGTTCGGCGCGGCGGCGATGGTCCGCAACACGCTCGGCGCGGTCGGGCTCACGGCGGTGTCGGCGGTGGTGTTCGGGGCCCGGGCGAGCTGGCTGCCGACGACGCTGTACTTCAGCGGGGTGTATCTGTCGGCGTCCGCGCCCCGTGTGAGAAACGAGACAGTCCTGGCGTGGCCCGTGCAGACGGGACCGCAGCCGGGTGCGTGGGCCGTGGCACTGGCACTCTTCGTGACCGGGCTGGCGCTCTGCGCGGTGCGCGGTGCCCGCCCCGAAGGGCCCCGGGGCTGACGCGGGGCCGTGCGCGGCCGGCCGCGCACGGGTGTGCGGGCAGGGCAGGGCAAGGCACGGGGGTGCGGGCAGGCCGGGCGGACCGTGCCGCGACAGACCGGGCGGAACCCCGTGCGCGACAGGCCGGGCCGGGGATGTGCGAAAGCCCGGATCGTCAGGCGGAGATGCCGTCGATCCGGGCCATCGCGTCCTCGGCACCGTACGGCTGCAGATAGGGCAGCCAGCGCGGGTCGCGATGGCCGGTTCCGATGATGCGCCAGGCGAGCCCCGTCGGCGGGGCTGGTTTGTGGCGCAGCCGCCAGCCGATCTCGACCAGGTGGCGGTCGGCCTTGACGTGGTTGCAGCGGCGGCAGGACGCGACCACGTTGTCCCAGACGTGCTGGCCCCCGCGGCTGCGCGGGATGACGTGGTCGACGCTGGTGGCGATGCCACCGCAGTACATGCACCGGCCGCCGTCGCGGGCGAAGAGGGCTCGCCTGGTCAGCGGGACGGGGCCCCGGTAGGGGACCCGGACGAACCTCTTCAGCCGGACCACGCTGGGTGCGGGGACAGTCACGGTCGCGCTGTGCATGAAGGCGCCGGATTCCTCGAGACAGACGGCCTTGTTCTCAAGGACGAGGACGAGCGCGCGGCGGAGCGGTACGACGCCGAGTGGCTCGTACGACGCGTTGAGGACCAGGACATGCGGCACGGATGCCTCCTTGTACGCCGGCGGCGCGTGGCTCGCGCCGGGACGATCTGTGGCCAGTGTCCCCTCATGCCTGGTGGAAGCGCCACCATGTCCCGGTAACGGGCTGGGAGTGTTTTCGACCACACCTCGTTCATCCCCAGGTGAGCACAGTCTCTCCCCCGGGCATCGCAACGATCCACCCACGATGCCCCGTTAGTGTGGTGGGTCTGCCCGACGGTGTCCCTCTCGTGATTTCCGGCCGCGGGCGGACCGCTACGCCTGGAGGTACCCCCGTGTTCTTGTCCGTCCTGCCGGTCGCAGCCACGCCGTCGCCGTCACCGTCGACGTCCGCCGACCCGCTCCAGGACGCCCAGGAGAGCGCGACGAACGCCGCCAGCTGGGTCGAGCAGAACTGGTCCACCTGGCTCAGCATCGGCCTGCGCGTCCTCCTCATCGTCGTCATCGCGGTGGCCCTGAGAATCGCGGTGCGCCGGGCGATCACCAAGTTCATCGAACGGATGAACCGGACGGCGCAGGCCGTCGACGGCACCGCGTTCGGCGGTCTCCTGGTGAACGTGGAACGGCGCCGGCAGCGGTCCCAGGCCATAGGTTCGGTACTGCGCTCGGTCGCGTCCTTCCTGATCCTGGGTACGGCCGCGCTGATGATCCTCGGCACGTTCGCGATCAACCTCGCGCCGCTGCTCGCCTCCGCCGGTGTGGCCGGTGTGGCCATCGGTTTCGGTGCCCGCAACCTGGTCACCGACTTCCTGTCCGGCGTGTTCATGATCCTGGAGGACCAGTACGGCGTCGGCGACACCATCGACGCCGGGGTGGCCTCGGGCGAGGTGATCGAGGTCGGTCTGCGCGTCACCAAGCTGCGCGGCGACAACGGCGAGATCTGGTACGTCCGCAACGGCGAGGTCAAGCGCATCGGCAACCTCTCGCAGGGCTGGGCCACCGCGGGCGTCGACGTCACCGTCAGCGCCGCGGAGGACCTGGACCGCGTCCGTTCCGTACTCAACGAGGTCGCCGAGGCCATGAGCAAGGCGGAGCCCTGGAACGAGCTGCTGTGGGGCCCGATCGAGGTGCTGGGCCTCGACAGCGTCCTGCTGGACTCGATGGTCGTCCGGGTCTCGGCCAAGACGATGCCCGGCAAGGCCCTGACCGTCGAGCGCGAGCTGCGCTGGCGCATCAAGCGGGCCTTCGACGAGGCCGACATCCGGATCGTCGGCGGCTCCACGGTGCAGCCGGAGGAGCTCCCCGCCCCGGACCCGGCGGCGGCGGTGGCCGCCCCCTCGGTGTACGCGAACTCCGCGTCCCCGCAGTCGGAGGCCGCGTCGCCGATCGCGCCCCGGCAGAGGTAGCCGCCCGCCCCCATTCATCCGCCGCCCTCGCAGGTAACGACTCTGTTGCCGCGGGGGCGGTCTCTCTTGACGCCCGCGCGGCACCGCGCCTACGTTCCTCCCATCGAACAGGAAACTTTCCTAACAGTGATCGGTGGCGGGGTGGCCCCGGCTCCCGCGTGGACTTCCCCGCCGCGTCACTGGAAAGCTGGGCAGCCGAGAGGCAGGTGGGGACAGACATGGCCGGATCAGCCGGTACGCCGGGAACTCCGCGCGTCCTGCGCGCCATGAACGACCGCGCGGCCCTGGATCTCCTGCTGGAGCACGGCCCCCTGTCCCGTACCCGGATCGGGAAGCTGACCGGGCTGTCCAAGCCCACCGCCTCCCAGCTGCTGGCCCGCCTGGAGGCCGCCGGTCTCGTGCTCGCCACCGGGACCAGCGAGGGACGACCGGGCCCGAACGCGCAGCTGTACGCCGTCAATCCCCGTGCCGCCCACGCGGCGGGGCTGGACGTCACTCCCGCGCGCATCCGGGCCGCCGTCGCGGACATGACGGGACGGACCGTGGGCGAGTACGAGCTGCCCACGCCCGGCCGGCGCCCCGCCCACCCCGTCGTCCGGCAGGTCACCGACGCGCTGGACGGGGCCGTGAAGGCCGCGGGGCTCACCCGGGACGACGTCCACCGGCTCGTCATCGCGACCCCCGGCGCCTTCGACCCCAACACCGGGCGGCTGCGCTACGCCTCCCACCTGCCCGGATGGCACTCCCCCAGCATCCTCGACGAGCTGGCCGCCGCGCTGCCGATGCCCGTCGAGTACGAGAACGACGTCAATCTCGTCGCCGTCGCCGAACAGCGGCTCGGCGCGGCCCGCGGCCACGAGGACTTCGTCCTGCTGTGGAACGAGGGCGGCCTCGGTGCCGCGCTCGTCCTCGGCGGCCGGCTGCACCGCGGCTGGACCGGCGGCGCCGGCGAGGTCGGCTTCCTGCCGGTGCCCGGCGCGCCCCTGGTCCGCCACGTCACCCGCGCCAACAGCGGCGGCTACCAGGAACTGGCCGGCTCCCAGGCCCTCCCGGCGCTGGCCCGCGAGCTGGGCATCCGGCCCGTGCCCAGCGGGCCGTACGCCGAGGTCGCCGCCGCTCTCGTCGCCCGAGCCGCCGCCGTGAACGAGGGAGCCCACCTGCGCCTGCTGGAGACGTACGCGACCGGGCTGGCCACCGGTCTCGCCTCGCTCGTCTCCGTGCTCGACCCCGAACTCGTCGTGCTCAGCGGCGCCTCCCTCACCGCAGGCGGTGAGCCGCTGCGGGCCCTGGTCCAGGCCGAGCTGGAGGAGCTGGCCGCGTCCCGGCCACGCCTCGTCGTCGGCGACGTCCGTGAACACCCCGTGCTGCGCGGCGCGCTGGAGAGCGCGCTCGCGGCCACCCGTGACGAGGTCTTCGACACCTCGCGCTGAACCCGCCCCGCCGCACCCGCCCCACCTCCGTGCCCCCTGCAGTCCCGCCCGTCCCAGGGAGACCCCGTCATGCCCGAAATATCCCGGAAAGCGGCCGTCGCGCTGGCCGTCTCCGCCTCCGTGGCCCTCCTCGCCACCGCGTGTACCGGCCAGTCCGACGCGGGGGCGAACGACGACGCCTCCCGGGAGACGACGCTCGACTTCTGGCACGCCTGGAGTGCGCCCGCCGAGGTCAAGGCCGTGAAGTCCCTGGTCGCGGGCTTCGAGAAGGCGCACCCCCACATCCACGTGAACGTCGTCGGCAACATGACGGACGACAAGATCAACCAGGCGCTGCGCGCGGGCGGCGACAAGGCCCCCGACGTCGTCTCCTCCTTCACCACCAACAACGTCGGCAAGTTCTGCTCGTCCGGCGCCTTCGTCGACCTCGACCCCTTCTTCGAGAAGGCGGACATCGACCCGGAGAAGACGTTCCCGAAGGCGATGAACGAGTACACCCGGTTCGACGGCAACCGCTGCACGGTGCCGCTGCTCGGTGACGCGTACGGCCTCTACTACAACAAGACCGCCTTCGAGAAGGCCGGCATCACCGCGCCGCCGAAGACCTGGTCCGAGTTCGAGAAGGCCGCCAAGAAGCTCACCGTCACCAAAGGGGACTCGTACTCCCAGCTCGGCTTCATGCCGAACTACCACGGCTGGGAGTCGACCACCGAGCACTATCTGGGGCAGTTCTCGCCGACGTACTTCGACCGGAACGGCAAGTCGAACATCGCCGAGGACCCGGCGTTCAAGGCGGCGTTCACCCTGCAGAAGCGGCTGGTCGACGGACTCGGCGGCTATCAGAGGCTGGAGAAGTACCGGTCCGGGCTCGGTGACGAATGGGGCCCCAAGCACCCCTTCCACACCGGCCAGGTCGCGATGCAGCTGGACGGCGAGTGGCGGCTCGGCATGGCCGAGGAGACGAAGCCGGGCTTCGAGATCGGCGTCGCCCCGCTGCCCGTGCCCGACGACCAGGCCGACCAGTACGGCAAGGGCTACATCACCGGCACCATCGCGGGTATCGCCGCCACCAGCAAGAAGCAGAACGCGGCCTGGGAGCTGCTGAAGTACATGACCACGGACACCGACGCGGTGGTCGGCTTCGCCAACGCCATCCACAACGTGCCGTCCACGCTGGCGGCCCTCAAGTCCCCGAAGCTGACGTACGACCCGCGCTTCAAGACCTTCCTGGACATCGCGTCGAACCCGAACTCCACGACGACCCCCGCCTCGGTCAACGGCGGAACCTACCTCGTGTCGATCCAGCAGTTCGGCTACGACTACGAGAGCGGCAAGGCACGTGATCTGGCGGCGGGTCTGAAGAAGACCGCCGCGCAGATCGACACGGACATCGCCCAGGCGAAGTGACCTCCTCATGAGCGCCACGTACACACTGCGCGCCAAGCGCCGCCGGGCGGCGCTGCGCACGGCCGCCTTCATGTCGCCCTGGCTCATCGGCTTCGCGGTCTTCTTCGCCTATCCGCTGATCTCGACGGTCTACTTCTCCTTCATGCACTACGACGGCTTCAAGCCGCCGACGTGGAGCGGGACGAGGAACTGGGTCTACGTCTTCCAGAACTACCCCTTGTTCTGGCCCGCGTTGAGGAACACGCTCTACCTCGTCGTCGTCATGGTCAGCCTCCGTGTCCTGTTCGGGCTCGGGGTCGGACTGCTGATCACGAAGATCAGGACCGGCACAGGCGTGTTCCGGACCCTCTTCTACCTGCCCTATCTGGCCCCGCCGGTCGCCGCCACGATGGCCTTCGCCTTCCTGCTCAACCCGGGCACGGGACCGGTGAACTCGATCCTGGAGGGCATCGGCATCCCGGCACCGGGCTGGTTCAACGACCCCTCCTGGTCCAAGCCCGCCCTCACCCTGCTCGCCCTGTGGGGCGTCGGCGACCTCATGGTCATCTTCATGGCCGCGCTGCTCGACGTGCCGAGGGAGCAGTACGAGGCGGCGGAGCTGGACGGCACGTCCGCGTGGCAGCGATTCCGGTACGTGACCCTGCCCAACATCTCGCCGATCGTGATGTTCGCCGTGGTCACCGGCGTGATCCAGACCATGCAGTACTACACGCAGCCGCTGATCGCCGGGAAGGTCGCGTCCGGAGTCATCCAGGGCGCGGGCACGCAGTTCGAGCCCGGCTACCCGGACAAGTCGACGCTCACCCTGCCGCAGCTCGTCTACAACCTCGGCTTCCAGCGCTTCGACTACGGCTCCGCCTGTGTGGTCGCGCTCGTGCTGTTCGCCCTGTCCATGGTGTTCACCGCGTTCCTGATGCGGCGCCGGGGCGGCCTCATCCAGGCAGGTGACTGACCCATGACCCACGTACTCGACAAGCCGGTGGAGTCGGAGCCCCGGCGCGTCTCCCCCGCCGAACGCACCGCCCGCCGTCGGGTCTTCCTCGAGTGGGTCGCCGTGCACGCGCTGGGCGTGGCGGCGGCGCTCTTCTTCGTCCTGCCCTTCGTGTTCGTCCTCCTGACCTCGCTGATGAGCGACACCCAGGCACTCAGCCGGGACCTGATCCCGCACACCTGGGAGTGGGGCAACTACCGGAAGGTCTTCGACACCCCCGGCTTCCTGACCTGGTGGAGGAACACGCTGCTCTACGCCGGCCTCGGCACCGTCCTGACCGTCGTCTCGTCGGTCCCGGTGGCGTACGCGCTCGCCAAGTTCCGCTTCCGGGGCCGGAATCTGTCGCTGATGCTGGTCATCTCGATGATGATGCTGCCGCCGCAGGTGGTCGTCATCCCGATGTACCTGTTCTGGGCGAAGCAGCTGGACCTGTCCGGCACGCTGTGGCCGCTGATCGTCCCGATGGCGTTCGGGGACGCGTTCTCCATCTTCCTGCTGCGCCAGTTCCTGACGACCGTCCCGAACGAGTACCTCGACGCGGCGAAGGTCGACGGCTGCGGTGACCTCAGGACGCTGCTGAGGGTCGTCCTGCCGATGGCGAAGCCCGGCATCGCGGCCGTCGCGCTCTTCCAGTTCTTCTACGCCTGGAACGACTACTTCGGCCCGCAGATCTACGCCTCCGAGAACCCCGGTGCCTGGACACTGAGTTACGGCCTGGAGTCGTTCAAGGGCGCGCACCACACCGACTGGAATCTCACCATGGCCGCGACCGTCCTGGTCATGGCCCCCGTGATCCTCGTGTTCTTCTTCGCGCAGAAGGCGTTCGTCGAGGGTGTCACGCTGACCGGAGTGAAGGGCTGACCATGAAACTGGCAGTAGTGGGCGGGGGTTCCACGTACACCCCTGAACTCATCGACGGCTTCGCCCGGTTGCGGGACACCCTGCCCGTGGAGGAACTGGTGCTCGTCGACCCGGCCGCCGACCGCCTCGAACTGGTGGGCGGCCTCGCCCGGCGGATCTTCGCCCGGCTGGGGCACCCCGGGAGGATCGTCACCACGTCCGACCTGGACGCGGGGGTCGAGGGCGCGGACGCCGTGCTGCTGCAACTGCGCGTCGGCGGACAGGCCGCCCGCAACGAGGACGAGACGTGGCCGCTGGAGTGCGGCTGCGTCGGGCAGGAGACGACGGGCGCGGGCGGCCTCGCCAAGGCACTGCGCACCGTGCCGGTGGTGCTGGACATCGCCGAGCGGGTCCGCCGGGCCAGTCCGGACGCCTGGATCATCGACTTCACCAATCCGGTCGGCATCGTCACCCGCGCCCTGCTCCAGGCCGGGCACAGGACGGTCGGGCTGTGCAACGTCGCGATCGGCTTCCAGCGGAAGTTCGCCGGACTGCTCGGGGTCTCCCCCGCCGACGTGCACCTGGACCACGTGGGCCTGAACCACCTCACCTGGGAGACCGCCGTGCGGCTCGGCGGCCCCGAGGGCGAGAACGTCCTGCCGCGGCTCCTCACCGAGCACGGCGACACCATCGCAGGCGACCTGCACCTGCCGCGCGGCCTCGTCGACCGCCTCGGTGTCGTCCCGTCGTACTACCTGCGCTACTACTACGCGCACGACGAGGTCGTGCGCGAGCTGCGCACCAAGCCGTCCCGTGCCGCCGAAGTCGCCGAGATGGAGCAGCAGTTGCTCCGGATGTACGGCGACCCCTCGCTGGACGAGAAGCCGGAGCTGCTGGCGAAGCGCGGCGGCGCGTACTACTCGGAGGCGGCCGTGGACCTGGCGGCCGCGCTGCTCGGCGGGGGCGGCAGCCCCTACCAGGTGGTGAACACGTACAACAGGGGCACGCTGCCCTTCCTGCCGGACGACGCGGTGATCGAGGTGCAGGCGGCGGTCGGCGCGAAGGGGCCGACGCCGCTGGCCGTGCCGGCCGTGGACCCGCTGTACGCGGGGCTGATGGCGGGCGTGAGCGCCTACGAGGACCTGGCGCTCGAGGCGGCCCTGCGCGGTGGCCGCGAACGGGTCTTCCGCGCGCTGCTCGCGCACCCGCTGATCGGCCGGTACGCATCCGCCGACGCCCTCACCGACCTGCTGATCGCGCACAACCGGGAGCACCTCGCGTGGGCGTGAGGGCGAGCGTCCTCGCCGTCGACGCGGGGAACAGCAAGACGGACGTCGCGGTCGTGACGGCCGGCGGGGAGGTGCTCGCCACGGCGCGTGGCGGCGGGTTCCGGCCTCCCGCGGTGGGCGTCGAGACGGCCGTGGACGCCGTCGCCGACGCGGTCCACCGGGCGTTCGCAGCGGCGGACGTCACCTCCGTCACCCATGTCTCCGCCTGTCTCGCCAACGCCGATCTCCCGGTGGAGGAGGAGCGGTTGGCGGGGGCGCTCAGGGCGCGCGGCTGGGGCGCGAGCGTGGAGGTGCGCAACGACACCTTCGCGATCCTGCGGGCAGGCATCGCCGAACCGCGCGGGGTCGCCGTGGTGTGCGGCGCCGGGATCAACTGCGTGGGCATGCGGCCCGACGGCCGTACCGCCCGCTTCCCCGCGATCGGCCGGATCTCCGGCGACTGGGGCGGCGGCTGGGGTCTGGCGGAGGAGGCGCTGTGGCACGCGGCGCGCGCCGAGGACGGGCGGGGCGGACCCACGGCCCTCGCCCGCACCCTCCCGGCCCACTTCGGCCTCGGCTCCATGTACGCGCTGATCGAGGCACTGCACCTGGAACACATCGGCAACGCCCGGCGGCACGAGCTGACCCCGGTGCTGTTCGCCACCGCGGCGGACGGCGACCCGGTGGCCCGTGCGCTCGTCGACCGGCTCGCGGACGAGGTGGTCGCCATGGCGACGGTGGCCCTGGCCCGCCTGGACCTGCTGGACGAGGAGGTGCCCGTCCTGCTCGGCGGCGGCATCCTCGCGGCCCGGCACCCCCGGCTCGACGACCGGATCGGCGAACTGCTGGCCGACCGCGCGCCCAAGGCGGTCCCCCGGGTGGTCACGGCCGCCCCCGTGCTGGGCGCCGCCCTCCTCGGCCTCGATCACGTGCGGGCCCCCGACGAGGCTCACGCGCGCGTGCGCGCCTTCTACGAAGGGGAGTGAACCCCGCCTCGCGGGGACGTGAGCGCCCGCGCGCGGGGACGTGTGCTCCCGCGCGGGGCGCGCCACCTGGGCAGGGGCGGGAACCGAACGGATCCTGCGCGCGTATTCATGGGCAGGGGGTGGTGCGGGGAGTCGTGCGCTGCGCCGGAACCGGACAGGTGGGCCGCGATCCGCACAAGATCGAGTCAAGGCCTGTGCGGATGTCCGTCGCGGCGGCGATACTTGCGCCCGTGCCTCTGCGTCCGCGCCCGTCAGTGCGGCGGGCCGGGGGGGGCCGACGGATGACCATGGGGGAGGTCACGTGACATACCCGCAGCAGGGCGGTGCGGCGCCGTCGGCGCCGGCCGGGCCGCCGTCGGCGCCGACGGTGCCGGCGCAGGCCGGAGTGCCGGCACCGAGGCCGGCCGCGCGGCCGCTGCCCGACGGCGCTCCACCCCGGCGTACGGCGTGGGCCGAGGGCGTCGACCGGCTGCGGGCCGGCGCGACGACCGAGCCCGGCCGGCTGCGGATCATCGGCGCCCTGCTCGCGCTGCTGGTGATCGCGTTCGGCGCCGTCACCGCCTGGCAGATGACGGAGCGATCGGCCGCGGCCGACGACGTCCTGCACAAGAGCCAGCCGCTGAGCTCCGACGCGGCGGACATCTACCGCTCGCTCGCCGACGCCAACACGGCCGCCTCCAGCGGGTTCCTGGCGGGCGGTCAGGAACCGGACGACACCCGCCGGCGCTACGAGGACGACATCAGGACCGCCGCCGCGAAACTGGTCACCGCCGCCGCCAACTCCGAGCCGGGCTCCCCGTCGGCGCACACGGTCACGAAGCTGAACAAGCTGCTGCCGCAGTACAAGGGCCTGGTCGAGCGGGCCCGGGCCAACAACCGCCAGGGCTTCCCGCTCGGCGGCGCCTACCTGCGGTACGCGAACGAGAAGATGCAGGAGGAGATGCTCCCGGCCGCCGAGGACCTCTACACCTCGGAGAACCGGCGGCTGCGCTCCGACTACGCCGCCGCGACCCCGTATCCGTGGGCCGCGATCGGACTCGGCGTCCTCGTCCTCGGCGCGCTCGCCGGGGCCCAGCGGCGCCACTACCGGCACACGAACCGGGTCCTGAACCAGGGCCTGGCCGCCGCCACGGCCGCCTGCACGGTGGTCCTGCTCTGGCTGGTCGTCGGGCACAGCGTCGCCCGCGCCGGACTCGACTCCTCGTACGACCACGGTGTCCGCTCGCTGAACGTGCTGCACGACGCCCAGATCGCCTCCCTCAAGGCCCGGGGCAACGAGACGCTCACCCTGGTGAGCCGCGGCGCGGAGACCGTCAAGGTCGACGGTGAGCCCGAGGACAAGTTCGACGTCGCCTTCCAGGCCGCGATGCGGGACCTCACCGAGGGCCTGGCCGAGGCGGACTCCCTCGCGGACGACACGGCGGGCCAGAAGCCCGTCACCGCCGCCACCGGCAACATGAAGGTGTGGAAGTCCCGCCACCTTCAGGCCCGCGAGGCCGACGACGCGGGCGACTACCGGGGTGCCCTGGACAGGATCATCGGCACTCCGGCGCAGAAGCCGACCGCCGAGTGCTTCGACGGCGTCGACGACAGTCTGGACCTGGCCCTCGGCCACGAGGAGCGGGAGTTCCGGCAGGCGGCGGGGGACGGCCGGGGTGCGATGACCGGCCTGCCCGCCGGCGCGGCCCTCCTCGCGGTGCTGGGCGCGGCGGCGGCGGTCCTGGGCATCGGGCGCAGGCTTTCGGAGTACCGGTGAGGGGAGGAGCGGCGATGACGCTACGACGGCTGCGGGCGAGCCTGCGGGGCTGGGGTGGAGTGGGCGCGATGGCGCTCGCCTGTGCCCTCACCGCGGTCCTCGCGCTGCTGCTCCCGCTGGCCGACGCGCACGGGGACGGCAGCACGGGCACCGGTGGGCCGGGCATCGCGGACGGCCGGCAGCTGAAGGCCGGGAAGTGCGCGGACCCGCAGGACCTGAGCCCCTCCCCGTCCGGTGACGAGAGCGGCACCACCGTCAGGGCCATCAAGGAGCGCGGCTACCTGAAGGTCGGCGTCGACCAGAACAGCTACCGCTGGGGCTACCGCGACCCGAACAGCACCAAGGAGAAGGTCGAGCTGGAGGGCTTCGACATCGACCTGGCGCGGCGGATAGCGCAGGCGCTCCTCGGCAGCCCGGACAAGATCCGCTTCCAGGCCATCCCCACCAACGAGCGCATCCCCGCCGTGCAGCAGGGACGGGTCGACATGGTGGTCCGCACCATGACGATCTCCTGCGACCGCCTGGACCAAGTGGCTTTCTCCGCGCCCTACTTCGTGACCGGACAGCAGGTGCTCGCCCCCAAGAAGTCGGCCATCGAGGGGTACGACGAGACCCTCGCCGGCAAGAGGATCTGCACGGCGGACAGTTCGACCGCGCGCGACACCCTGATGGCCGACCGGAAGTCGGGCAGGCTGGCCTCGTCTGCCGACCTCTCCACGGTCGTCCCCAACCAACTCGACTGCCTGGTGCGGCTCCAGCTCGGCGAGGTCGACGCCGTGGTGACCGACGGCGCGCTGGCCGCGAGCCAGGCCGCCCAGGACCCCACGGTCGAACTCAAGGGCGGCACCTTCACCACCGAGTACTACGGTGTGGCGATGAACAAGGACGCCGAGGATCTCGTGCGCCGGGTCAACGCGGTCATCGAGGACTACCGCAAGAGCGGCTGGCAGGCGTCGTACGACACCTGGCTGGCCGCCACCCTGCCCGACAGGTCGCCGTCGTCGAAACCCCCGGTGGCCCACTACAGGTGACGTGCCGCGACCGACTCCAGGCAACTACCGAGAGCGAGAGGTGATCGATGGGCGTCACGGGGCCCCCCGGGCCGGTGCTGGACCGGGACGAGGTGGACCGTGCGCTGGCGCGGCTCGGCGCGGAGCACGAGGCCATCGAGACCTCGCTCCTCGCCCTGCAGGACCACGCGGGCCGCAGACTCCTCGAAGGCGCCGAGCTCACCGGCACGACCAAGGAGCGCTGGACGGCCACCGAGGCGTCGATCACCCTGCTGTGGGCGTACTTCGACGCGTACGCGGACGCGCTGCGGGCCGCCCGCGGCATCCGCGCGCGCAGACGCTGGTCGAGCCGGGAGGACCTGGCCGAGCTGACGGAGCTGCTGCGCGGCGAGAGCGTCACCGTCGCCGGGAGTGCCACGGCCACCGCCAACGCGCCCACGCTCGCCGGATCGGGCAAGCTCAGCGAGCGGTTCTCACTGGCCTCGCTGGTGGAGCGGATGAACGAGCTGTACGCGGCGTCCCTCGACATGGTGGTGGCGGCGGACGCCGTCTGGTCGGCACTGCCCGCCCGGATCGACCTGCTGGCCGCGGAACTCCAGCGCACCCGCCGACTCGCGCACTCCGTCGGCGTACGCCCCGGCGAGCATCCGTCGGGCGACGACCTGGAGCGGATCACCCGCACGCTGACGTCGATGCGGGAGCGCGTGATCTCCGACCCGCTGGCCTTCTGGCTGCCCGCGCGGGGCAGTTCGGCGCCCGGCGGCGGCCGCCCGGACACGACGGCGTACGACCGTGAGGCGCGCGCCCTGGAGGACGTGCGGCGGGAGATCGACGCGGTGCTCACCGTGCGGCAGGACGCGGAGGCGCGGCTCGTGCGGCTGCGGGACGTGCTCTCGCGGGCGGACCGCACCCTGGCCGAGGCCCGCTCCGCCCGCGGTGAGGTGCTGGCGAAGATCGCCGCGTCCGAGGTGCCCGCGGTGAGCGGCCCGCCGACCGCCCTGCACGAGCAGCTGGCGGCGGCCGCGGAGTACCGGCGGCACGCGCAGTGGCACCGCCTGTCCCCGCTCCTGGAGTCGCTGGAGCAGAAGGCGGAGGACGAACTGCTGCGCGCCCGCGAGTCGTTGACGGCGGTGACCGCGCCGCTGGCGGTCCGCGCCGAGCTGCGCGGCCGCCTCGACGCGTACAAGGCGAAGGTCGCCCGGCACGGCTTCGCGGAGGACCCGTTCCTCGTCGAGCGCTATGACGCGGCGCGCCGCATGCTGTGGAGCGCGCCCTGCGATCTGCGGGTCGCGGAGGAGGCGGTGCTGCGCTACCAGCGTGCGGCGGCCGACCTGCTCAGCCCGCGGGCGCCCGAGCAGGACGGGCCGGGCGAGCGGACCGACCGCAGGGGGCCGGTCACGTGAGGGGCAGGGGTGAGACGGCGTGAGTGAACAGCCCGAGAGCGCGCGGCGGGCGTGCCAGCGGCCCGGATGCCCGGGCTCGTACGAGGACATGGGCGGCGGCGAGCTGTACTGCGACACGTGCGGTCTGGCGCCGGTGGTCTCGCACGACGGCACGGTCGGTTCGCCGCCGACCGGGATCACCGCCGGCGGGCGCGGTTCCCGCAGCGGCAGCACGCGCGGCAGTGCGCGGGCCAGCGCGCGGACGTCGTCGCGGTCCTCGCAGTCCCGGCGTTCCGTCTCGGGCCGTCTGTCGCGGTCGCTGTCGGGCGGTTCGGCGTCGCGGTCGGTGTCCGTGCGCAGTTCCGGTGCCACGACGGGGGCCTCCAGCCGCGGCCGGCTCGGCGCCGGCCTGGTGCAGGTCCCGGGGGTGCCGCGGCCCGACCCGCGCGAGATGGTGCTGGAGAACCCGGAGGTCCCCGAGCGCAAGCGGTTCTGCTCGCGCTCCGACTGCGGGGCGCCGGTGGGTCGTTCGCGCGGGGACCGGCCGGGGCGCACGGAGGGCTTCTGCACGAAGTGCGGCCACCCGTACTCGTTCGTGCCGAAACTGCACACCGGCGACATCGTGCACGGCCAGTACGAGGTCGCGGGCTGTCTGGCGCACGGCGGTCTCGGCTGGGTCTACCTGGCCGTCGACCGCGCGGTCTCCGACCGCTGGGTGGTCCTCAAGGGCCTGCTCGACACCGGCGACCAGGACGCGATGGCGGCCGCGATCTCCGAACGCCGCTTCCTCGCCGAGATCGAGCACGCCAACATCGTGCGCATCTACAACTTCGTCGAGCACCTGGACCAGCGCAGCGGCTCGCTCGACGGCTACATCGTCATGGAGTACGTGGGCGGCAAGTCGCTGAAGGAGATCGCCAACGGCCGCCGCACGGCGGGCGGCAAGCGGGATCCGCTGCCCGTGGAGCAGGCGTGCGCGTACGGTATCGAGGCGCTGGAGGCCCTCGGGCACCTGCACAGCCGCAACCTCCTGTACTGCGACTTCAAGGTCGACAACGCGATCCAGACCGAGGACCAGCTCAAGCTGATCGACATGGGCGCGGTGCGCAGGATGGACGACGACGAGTCGGCCATCTACGGCACCGTCGGCTACCAGGCACCCGAGGTAGCCGACGTCGGCCCCTCCGTCTCCTCCGACCTGTACACCGTCGCACGCACCCTCGCGGTGCTCAGCTTCGACTTCCAGGGCTACACGAACCTCTTCGTGGACTCGCTGCCCGACCCGGACACCATCGAGGTGTTCCGGCAGTACGAGTCGTTCTACCGGCTGCTGGTGCGGGCCACCGACCCCGATCCGGTCCGCAGGTTCGCGTCCGCGCAGGAGATGTCGGAGCAGCTGACCGGCGTCCTGCGCGAGGTGGTGGCCCTGCAGACCGGCCGTCCGCGGCCCTCCCTGTCGACCCTGTTCGGCCCCGAGGTCAAGGTCACGGACACGGAGCTGTTCGGCGGGCCGCACGGTGACGTGTCCCGGCTCGGCGCGCGCGCCGTGCCCGTACGCGGCAGGAAGGGCGCACCCCGCCCGGCGGCCGGGACGAACGGCACGCCACCGCTCCCCCCGCCTCCCGGGGCCGCCCTGGTCAGACCGCTGGACACGGCCGCCACCGCGCTCGCCCTGCCCGTCCCGCACGTCGATCCGGGCGACCCGAACGCCGGCTTCCTGGCCGGCCTGATGGCGTCCGCGCCCGCGGAGCTGGTCACGGCGCTCGCGGCGGCGCCCGGCGAATCCGTCGAGACGAAGCTGCGGCAGATCCGGGCCTGGCTGGAGAACGGCGACTCGTACACGGCGCTCGACGTCCTGCGGAAGCTGGAGGAGCAGCGGCCCGACGACTGGCGGGTGGTCTGGTACCGGGGTGTGGCCGCGCTGGTCACCGGCGACCACGAGGGCGCGGCGCTGTCCTTCGACGCTGTCTACGACGCGTTCCCCGGGGAGCCCGCCCCCAAGCTGGCGCTCGGCGTGTGCGCGGAGGTCCTCGGCCAGCTGGACAACGCGGCCGAGTACTACCGCCTGGTGTGGACGACCGACCCGAGCTATGTGAGTGCGGCGTTCGCGCTGGCCCGGGTGCGGCTGGCGGCGGGCGACCGGCACGGCGCGGTGCGGACGCTGGAGTCGGTCCCGGAGTCGTCGATCCACTACACGGCGGCGCGCGTCGCGGCCGTACGGGCGCGGCTGCGGCACCGGACGGCAGAGGAGACCGCCGCGCCAGGCTTCCTGGACGACCTGACGGCCGCCGCCGGGCAGGTGGAGGCCCTGGACGGATACGGTCTGGACGCCGTGCGGCGCGAGCAGTTGTCCACAGAGGTCCTGGGATGCGCGCTGGACTGGGTACTCTCCGGTAGCCAGGGTTCCGCACCGGCCGCGGGCGGACGTGCGCTGCTGGGCAGCGAACTGGACGAGCGAGGCCTCCGCTTCGGTCTGGAGCGTTCCTACCGGACGCTGGCCAGGCTCGCGCAGGGCGGCGAGGAGAGGATCGACCTGGTGGAACGTGCCAACCGTTACCGCCCCCGGACGTGGGTGTGATTGATGTCCCAGATGCCCCAGCCGACGGCTCTTTCGAGGTGCCCCAGTTGCGAGGAGCCCCTGGAGCCGGGTGACCGTTTCTGCGGAGCGTGCGGGTTCGACCTGTCGGCGGTGCCCGCACCGCCGCGGGACACCCCCACGATCACCATGAACGGCGATGCGCCCCGCCCCCCTTCGGAGGTCCCGTCCGTGGACTGGCCCGTCGCCCCCGAGCGGGGCAGCTCCGGCACGCCCGCCCCGGTCCACCTGCCCTCGGACATCCCGGGCACGGACTCGGCCGGCTCCGAACTCCCGGACCCGCAGTCACCCGCCGGGCCCGCGCCCGGCCGGGGGGCCGAAGTGCCGGACGCCGGGGGCGAGTCCGCCGGTGTGCGGTTCGACCGGCCCGCGGAGCCGGACGAGTACCCCCTCGCTCCCCCCGGGTCGGCGCCCGCCGATCCCCGCACCGCGGACCTCGCGCCGCCGCCCGCCGGCACAAAGCTCTGCGTGGCCTGCCGCGCGGGCCACGTCGACCGCGACGGCTACTGCGAGAACTGCGGGCACGCCCAGCCGCGCGAGCGCGACCACATGGAGCAGGAGCTCGCCGCCGTCGCCGCGGTCAGCGACCGGGGGCTGCGCCACCACCGCAACGAGGACGCGTTCACGCTCTCCTCGACCGCGCTGCCGGACGGTTCGCCCGCCGTCGTCGCGATCGTCTGCGACGGCGTCTCCTCGGCGACCCGCCCCGACGAGGCGTCACTCGCCGCGTCCCGCGCCGCGGGTGAGGCGCTGCTCGAGTCGCTGCCGCTCGGCACCCACCCGCAGCAGGCGATGCACGAGGCCATCGTCGCCGCCTCGAACGCCGTCAACGCCTTGGCCGAGGAGCCCGGTCCGGCCCGCGAGCAGACCCCCCACCAGAACGCGCCCGCCTGCACCCTGGTCGGCGCCGTCGTCACCACCAGCCTGCTGACCGTCGGCTGGGTCGGCGACAGCCGCGCCTACTGGGTGCCGGCCGACCGGAGTGCGCCCCCGGCCCGGCTCACCGAGGACGACTCGTGGGCCGCGCAGATGGTCGCGGCCGGCCTGATGAACGAGGCGGAGGCCTACGCCGACGAGCGCGCCCACGCGATCACGGGCTGGCTCGGCGCGGACGCCTACGAACTGGAGCCGCACGTCGCGTCCTTCAAGCCGGACCGGCCCGGCGTGGTGGTGGTGTGCACCGACGGGCTGTGGAACTACGCGGAGGCGGCCGAACACATGGCCGACGTCGTCCCCCTCGACGCGGGCGACCGGCCCCTGCACAGCGCCCAGGTCCTGGTGGGCCACGCCCTGGACGGCGGGGGCCACGACAACGTAACAGTGGCCGTCATGCCGTTCCCCGCACCCTCTCAGGGGGCAGGATCGGCCTGAGGCCGCAGCACGGGAACGGCCTCGGACCGGAGGGGACCGGTCCGCAATCGATGTCTTTCCGCCCGCCGTGGGACACCGCGCGGCGCGGGACGCTGGGGGGAGCACAGAAGGCATGGCCAATTTCTCGAAGTCGCACGCGCCGCGGTTCTCGGTGGACGTCTACCAGAACGAGTACCTGCCGGAGGGCGGCCGCGAGGTCAACGCGATCGTCACGGTGAGCGCGACCGGCGGCGGCACCGTCGGCAGCGCGATCACCGCCCCGCATCTGTACGCGGCCGGACAGGCACCCGACGCGGCTGTGGCGATCATGGTCGACTGCTCGGGCTCGATGGACTACCCGCCGGCCAAGATGCGCGGCGCCCGCGAGGCGACGGCCGCCGCGATCGACGCGGTGCGCGACGGCGTGCACTTCACGGTGATCTCCGGCACACATGTCGCCCAGGAGGTCTACCCGGCCGACGGGCGGCTCGCGGTGGCGAGCGCCCAGACCCGTGAGCAGGCCAAGCAGGCACTGCGCAGGCTCAGCGCAGGCGGCGGCACGGCGATCGGCACCTGGCTGCGCCTCGCCGACCGCCTGCTGTCCTCGGCGGACGTCTCGATCCGGCACGGAATCCTACTCACCGACGGCCGCAACGAACACGAGACGCCGAAGGACCTGAGGGCCGCCCTGGACTCCTGCGCCGGCCGATTCACCTGTGACGCGCGGGGAGTCGGCACGGACTGGGAGGTCAAGGAGGTCACCGGGATCGCCTCGGCGCTGCTCGGCACCGCCGACATCGTCGCCGACCCGGCCGCCCTGGCCGCCGACTTCACGCAGATGATGGAGACGGCCATGGGCAAGGAGGTCGCGGACGTCGCCCTCCGGCTGTGGACACCCGTCGGCACGAAGATCAAATTCGTCAAACAAGTGGCGCCCAGAGTCGAGGAGTTGACCGGCCGCCGCAGCGAGGCGGGCCCGCGCGCAGGCGACTACCCCACCGGGTCCTGGGGCGACGAGTCCCGCGACTACCACGTGTGCGTGGAGGTCCCCTCGGCCGGCCTCGGCCAGGAGATGCTGGCCGCACGGGTTTCCCTGGTGGTCCCGCAGAGCGACGGAAGCGTGCACAACCTCGGCGCGCAGGGGCTCGTACGGGCCGTGTGGACCGAGGACATGGTGGCGTCCACGTCGATCAACCCTCAGGTCGCGCACTACACAGGTCAGGCGGAACTGGCACAGGTCATCCAGCAGGGCCTGGATGCCCGCAAAGCGGGAGATGTCGACGGCGCGACGGCCAAGCTGGGCCGCGCGGTCCAGCTCGCGAGTGCGTCCGGCAACGCCGATACTGCGAAACTGCTTGCGAAGGTGGTGGACGTGGTCGACGCGGCTGCAGGTACTGTGCGATTGAAGGCACGGGTCGAAGAGGCGGACGAGATGACCCTCGAGACCCGGTCCACCAAGACTGTTCGTGTAAAGAAGTAGCGAGCCCGGCCCCTCCAGGGGACCGGAGAAACCCGGCCGGACCGGCCGGAAAAGGAGAGGGGGAAGCGCCGACATGCCGACCTGCCCGAACGGACACCAGTCGGGTTCCGACGACTGGTGCGAGGTCTGCGGTCACCGCATGGCCGGTGCCGTACCCCCGCCCCCGCCGCCGCCCCCTGCCGGCTACGGCTACCCGCCGCCCGGCTCGCCCCCGCCGCCCGGTGCGGGTGGTCAGCCCGGTGGTGGCCGGCCCTTCCCCGGCGCCCCCGACCGCGAGCCGCAGCTCTGCCCGCAGTGCCGCACGCCCCGCGAGGGCGGCGCGCCGTTCTGCGAGGAGTGCCGGTGGAACTTCCTGACCAACACCGCCACCTCGTACACCCCGGCCGCGCCGCGTCCGCCGGCGCCGGGACCGGGGGCTGCGGGCGGGCCCGGCCCGGGACAGCGCTTCCAGCAGCAGCCCGGCCCCTCCTACGGCGCCGGCGGTGACGCGTACGACTACCAGAGCTCGCGGCCCTCGCAGATGAACCGGCCCGCCGAGCCGATCCCGCCGTACGGCCAGGAACGCTCCGGTCCGTCCGGCTTCCCCGGCAACCCGCCGGGCCCGTCCGGCTTCCCCGGCGAACCCTCGCGACCCGGTCCGTCGGGCTTCCCGGGCGAGGCCTCGCGACCCGGTCCGTCCGGTTTCCCGGGCGAACCTTCACGCCCCGGGCCTTCCGGCTTCCCCGGTGACCCCTCGCGGCCGGTTCCGCCGCAGTCCGGCGGTCCCGGTGCTCCGCAGGCCTTCCAGCAGCAGAGTCCGGCCGCGCCGCCGGCCTTCCCCGGCGAACGGCAGCAGCCGCAGGCCCCGCAGCCCGGCGGTCCGGCCTTCGGGGGCGACGACGACTGGGTGCTTCCCCCGCCGTCCACCGGCCCGGGCGGCCAGGGCGGCCCCGGCGGCCCCGGCGGCCCGGGCAACCCCGACCAGGGACAGGGCCACGGGCAGGGACACGGACAGGGCCACGGGCAGGGCGGCTACGGCTTCCCGCAGCCCGGCGCGACCCAGGCCCCGCCCGCCCCGGGCCCCGACTACCCGCAGCAGCCGCAGACCTGGACCGCGACCATCGGTCCCGACCGTGCGTACTTCATGGCGATGATGCAGCGCTCCGGTCCCGAGGCCGCGGGACTGAACCTGCCCGCGTACTCGCCCGAGCAGCAGCGCCCGCTCACCGGCAACCAGCTCACCATCGGCCGCCGCCGCCACTCCACCGGCGACACCCCCGACATCGACCTGTCGGTGCCGCCGGAGGACCCGGGCGTCTCGCACCAGCACGCGGTCCTGGTCCAGCAGCCGGACGGCAGCTGGGCGGTCGTCGACCAGAACTCCACGAACGGCACGACGGTCAACGGCGGCGAGGAACCCATCCAGCCCTTCGTGCCCGTCCCGCTCCAGGACGGCGACCGGGTCCACGTGGGCGCCTGGACGACGATCACCGTCCGCCGGGGCTGAGGACCCTCCCCGGCCGGGGAGCGTGCCACCCCCACGGCGCTCACCGGCCCGGTCCGCGCACGGCGGCCGCGCTCACGCCAACGGCCAGGTGTACGGCCCCTCGGGGTCGTCCAGCCAGGCCCAGGCGTCCGCGCCGCTGACCGTCACGCCGTACCGCTCCCGCGACGGCGCCTCCTCGCGCTCCCAGACCGCGTACGCCTCGTGCGGGTCGACACGGCCCGCCGTCAGTGTCAGCAGGAACCGGAACAGGTCGTCGCTGGTGGCCCGGCGCGGCAGCCCGCCCAGTTCGGGGAGCTCCGGCTCGGGCGGGGTGTCCCCGCGCAGCGGCACGAAGAAGGCGGGCGTGTGCAGGAAGCGCCCCTCGGCGTGCCCGGCGTCCCGCACGCGCAGGGCGATCAGGCCGGTGGCCAGCGGCGCGAGGATCCGGGCCCCGGGGCGGCACTGAGGGAGCCAGGCCCGCGGGACCGAGGTCAGCGTGCAGGTCGCGATGATCCGGTCGAAGGGCGCGTGCTCCGGTACTCCCCGTGCTCCGTCACCGGTGACGACGGCCGGGTGGTGACCGGCCAGGGCGAGGTGCCGCCGCGCCGAGGCCGTGATCTCCGGATCGAGATCGACGGTGGTGACGAGACCGTCGCCGAGCCGGTGCGCGAGCAGGGCCGCGTTGTAGCCGGTGCCGGCGCCGATCTCCAGAACGGCGTCCCCGTCACGTACCGCCAGCTCGGTCAGCATCTTCGCCATCAGTGAGGGCTGGCTGCTGGAGGACAGCAGCTCCCCGTCCCGCACCCGCGTCGCCAGCGGGGCGTCGGCGTACGCGCCGCGCAGCCAGCGCTCGCGTCGGCGCGGGTCGGGATCCTCTCCCCACATCCGCTCGTAGCCGCCCAGGACGCCGACGTAGTAGTACGGCACGAAGAGGTGACGCGGGACCGCCTCGAACGCCTCCCGCCACCGCGGGTCGCCGCCCCAGGCCCCGCTCGCGTCGATCTCACGCACCAGCGCCGCCCGCGCGGACGTGGCGAGGTCGTCGAGACCGGGGTCGAGAGCGTGCGCACCCATACCTCCACTGTGCTGCCGGAGTGCCCGCGACGCGAGTACCGGAGCCATCCCGTCCGCACTCGGCACCGAGAGACTCCTCGGCGCGCTCACCGTGCTCCCCGGCCGGCCCGGCGAAACCGGGTGGTCCTAGGGCCTGAGTCCTCGGTCGGCGCGTCTGAGACGATGGACGGGTGAATGAGATCCGGCGCGGCACGCTTCAGGAGCAGACCTTCTACGAGCAGGTCGGCGGCGAGGAGACCTTCCGCCGCCTCGTGCACCGTTTCTACCAGGGCGTCGCCGAGGACCCGCTGCTGCGGCCCATGTACCCCGAGGAGGACCTGGGACCGGCCGAGGACCGCCTCACTCTCTTCCTCATCCAGTACTGGGGCGGGCCGACGACGTACAGCGACAACCGCGGCCACCCCCGGCTGCGGATGCGCCACGCCCCCTTCGCCGTCGACCAGGCCGCGCACGACGCCTGGCTGCGGCACATGCGCGTCGCCGTCGAGGAGCTCGGCCTCTCCGAGGAGCACGAGCACACGCTGTGGAAGTACCTGACGTACGCGGCCGCGTCGATGGTGAACACGGCGGGCTGACCTCATGGCCGGCTGACCTCGCGGCGGTCTTCCCGCGGCCCGTCCGGCACGGGACCGGAGCGGGACCGGCACGGCGCCGGGTCGGCCGGGCGGGACGACGCCGGGTGCGGCCGGGCGGGACGACGCCGGGTGCGGCCGGGCGGGAGGTTCAGCGGACGGTGACGTCCAGCGCCCCGAGTCCCGCCCTGCGTACGGCTATCGAGCCGTAGGGCGTACGCAGCCGCAGCCAGGCCCCCGAGGAGTACAGGGCCGGCGACTCATCGTCCGACCCCGTCGTACGCGCGGGACGCAGGAACCCGAGCGCCTGTGCGGCATGCGCGGCCCGCACCGGAAGGGCGCTGTCGCCGACGGGCCGGGACCAGATCTCCCGGCCGATCCGGTCGAGCTCAACCCGCGTACGCTGTTCGGCCGCCAACTCCTGCGTACGGGAACGGAATTCGGACACCGCCGTGCCGACGGCCGCCCGGACCGCGTCCAGCGGCGGAAGCCCGGGCTCCCGCCGCCAACCGCCGCGGGGCGGGAGCAACCCGGCCCACGGCGGCCCGGTGACGGCGGCCGGCACGGTGACGGCGGCAGCCGCTTCGTCGAGCGACTCCAGCAGTTCACCGGCGGAGACGGTCACGTCCAGCGTGACGTCCAGTCCGCTCTCGTACGGCTTGACGAGCCGCGCCGCACGCACGGCGAGGACCTCGAACGACGGCGGCCGTCCGAACACCGCCAGCGTCGTGCCGGACGCCTGGAGGCGCACGGCGGCGGCACGGTCGTAATGGATCAGCCTGGCCAGGAAGGCGGCGAGGTCCGCCGCCTCCCCCTCGTCGGCCAGCTGCAGGTCCGTCATGCGGCGACGGCCTCGGCCCGGTCGTCCTGGTACTCCAGCAGGAACTCCCGCTCCTCCGCCGTGATCCGGCGCGGGCGCTGCGCCTCGAAGTCGAACGGCACGATCACCGTCTGGGCCCGGACGTACACCTGGTCCGGGTCCTTGACCTCATAGGCGAGCGTGAACGACGCCGCCCTTATCTGCGTCACCCAGAGCTCGATGTCCACCGGCGCGTGCCGGTGGACCAGCTGGCGCTTGTAGTCGATCTCATGGCGCGCCACCACGGACCCCTGCTGGAAGTCCTTGTCCGGGCGGAACAGGAAGTCGATACGGGCTTCCTCCAGGTAGCGGAGGAAGACCACATTGTTCACGTGGCCGTACGCGTCCATGTCCGCCCAGCGCAGCGGGCAGCGGTAGATGTGCCGCAAGATCAGCCCCGGGTCAGCTTCTTGTAGGTGGCGCGGTGCGGACGGGCGGCGTCCGCACCGAGCCGCTCGACCTTGTTCTTCTCGTACGAATCGAAGTTGCCCTCGAACCAGAACCACTTCGAGTCACCCTCGTACGCGAGGATGTGCGTCGCCACCCGGTCCAGGAACCACCGGTCGTGGGAGACGACCACGGCCGCACCCGGGAACTCCAGCAGCGCGTTCTCCAGGGAGGAGAGCGTCTCCACGTCGAGGTCGTTGGTCGGTTCGTCGAGGAGCAGCAGGTTGCCGCCCTGCTTGAGGGTCAGCGCCAGGTTCAGCCGGTTGCGCTCACCGCCGGACAGGACGCCGGCCGGCTTCTGCTGGTCCGGGCCCTTGAAGCCGAAGGCGGAGACGTAGGCGCGCGAGGGCATCTCGACCTGGCCGACGTTGATGTAGTCCAGCTCGTCGGAGACGACGGCCCACAGCGACTTCTTCGGGTCGATGTTCGCGCGGCTCTGGTCGACGTACGAGATCTTGACCGTGTCGCCGACCTTGATCGTGCCGGAGTCCGGGGTCTCCAGACCCTGGATCATCTTGAACAGCGTGGTCTTGCCGGCGCCGTTCGGGCCGATGACGCCCACGATGCCGTTGCGCGGCAGGGTGAAGGAGAGGTCGTCGATGAGGACCTTGTCACCGAAGGCCTTGCTGAGGTTGTTGACCTCGACCACGATGCTGCCCAGGCGCGGGCCCGGCGGGATCTGGATCTCCTCGAAGTCCAGCTTCCGCATCTTGTCCGCCTCGGCGGCCATCTCCTCGTAGCGGGACAGACGCGCCTTGGACTTGGCCTGCCGGCCCTTGGCGTTGGACCGCACCCACTCGAGCTCTTCCTTGAGCCGCTTGGCGCGCTTGGCGTCCTTCTGGCCCTCGACCTTGAGGCGGGAGGCCTTCTTGTCGAGGTACGTGGAGTAGTTGCCCTCGTAGGGGTGGGCGCGGCCGCGGTCCAGCTCGAGGATCCACTCGGCCACGTTGTCCAGGAAGTACCGGTCGTGGGTGACGGCGACGACGGTGCCGGGGTACTTCGCGAGGTGCTGCTCCAGCCACTGCACGGACTCGGCGTCCAGGTGGTTGGTGGGCTCGTCGAGCAGCAGCAGGTCCGGGGCTTCGAGGAGAAGCTTGCAGAGCGCGACGCGACGGCGCTCACCACCGGAGAGGTTGGTGACCGGCCAGTCGCCGGGCGGGCAGCCCAGGGCGTCCATGGCCTGCTCCAGCTGGGTGTCCAGGTCCCACGCGTTGGCGTGGTCCAGGTCGTCCTGGAGCTTGCCCATCTCCTCCATGAGCGCGTCCGAGTAGTCGGTCGCCATCAGCTCGGCGACCTCGTTGAAGCGCCTGAGCTTGCCCATGATCTCGGCGGCGCCGTCCTGCACGTTCTCCAGGACCGTCTTCGACTCGTCCAGGGGCGGCTCCTGCAGGAGCATGCCGACCGAGTAGCCGGGCGACAGGAACGCGTCACCGTTCGACGGCTGCTCGAGACCGGCCATGATCTTCAGAACGGTGGACTTACCGGCGCCGTTCGGGCCGACCACACCGATCTTCGCTCCGGGCAGGAAGCTCAGGGTGACGTCGTCGAGAATCACCTTGTCGCCGTGCGCCTTGCGCGCCTTGCGCATGGTGTAAATGAACTCAGCCAAGAGAAACCGTCCGGACGCTTGAAATCGGCAGTGGGCAGATACACCCCATCTTGCCTGACGGCCACCCCTGGATGGAAACCAGTCTCATCGGGGGCCCGCGACCTGCACGTCCGGTGCCGGCGTCCGCGGCGGTCGCCGTACCCGACGCCGGCTTTTCGCGTCCCACGGCGCCGCACGGCGCCGCCCCGGGGCCGTGGCTCACTGTGGAGGTGTCAAGGTGCCGTGTCGCTCAGTCCTGCGTCGGGGTCTTCTTCCGGATGAGCAGCAGCGCCGTGCCGCCGATGACGAGCAGCGCGAGGGCGGTGCCCGCGATCATCGGGGTGGCTCCGGAGCCGCCGGTCGCGGCGAGGTCGGTGCCGCCGGCGGACGTGTCGCCGCCCGCCGTGGCCGGGCTCGGCTCACTGAGCGTCTGGGCCGCGTCGCCGCCCGCGCCGCTTTCGGTCTCGCAGTCGAGCACGCCGGTGAAGCGCTTCTCGAAGCCGTTCGGGCCCTCGATCGTGAAGTCGTACGCCTGATCCTCCTGGAGCGGGATCGTCACCGTCTGTGTCACCCCCGCCTCGACGGTGTGCTCCACTCCCATCAGCTCGAAGGTGAACGGCTCGTCCCCCTCGTTGGCGGCCGTGATGTCCACGCCGGACTTCGCGCAGTTCTTCCGGGCGGACAGCGCGGGTATCGCGCCCTTCTCCGCCCAGGTCGCGGTCGCCGTCGCGGAGACCGTGGACTCGCTGGAACCCGCGAGTATCTGGGTCTGGCTCCGGGTCTCGGAGGCGAAGGCACGGCCGACGGGCACGGTCGTCGACGCCTGCACGGTCAGCGCCGCGGAACCGTCCACCGTGTCCTGCGGCACCTCGAAGTAGAGCCGGCTGCCGTCCGTGGCCGAGGTGACCCGCTTGCCGTGCTGGTCGACGATCTTCATTCCGGCCGCCGTCGCGTCGGCGGGCGGGGACACCGTCACCTTGTCCGCGTTCGTGTGCACCGTCACCGGGCCGAGCTTCCCGCCCGCGTGACCGGAGACGGCGGGCGGGTCGAGGGTGAGCGAGGCTCTGGGCTCCGTGAGGTTGCGTGCGCTCCGGTGCAGATAGTCCGCGAGCTTCTCCGCCCGCGGGCTCACGGCGTCCACGTCGGCGCCGTCCGAGTACCGCCAGATGGCGACCTGGGTGCCGGCCGCCGCGTCCTGCTCGGTGAGGCCGCTCGCTCCCGCCTGGCGCGCCAGCGCCGCGAGATCGTTGACCTGCGGGTAGGAGTTCTGCAGGATCCAGCGGATTCGGCCCGCGTCCGCGTTGCCGTTGAGCGAGGTGCCGCTCCAGGGGGTCTCCTGGTACTTGGCGTCCTTCTGGGTCGGGTTGTGCACGTCGACGCAGTAGGTCTGGAGCATGCCGCCGTTGTCGACGGACATCTCGAAGAGTCCCGCGGAGACTTCCAGGTCCCCGTCCGCGTCGTGGATCACGGCGTCGCCGTACGTCTTCAGGCCGCCTATCGTCGCGGTCGCACCGCCCTGGCTCTGCGGGGTCTCGTCGGCGACGGCCGTGCCGGCGGTGGCCATCGCCCCGGCGGCGACGAGCCCCGACACCAGCGTCGCGGCGGCGAGGCGTGCGGCCCCTCGCCTGCGCGCGGACGACGCAGAGAACGAAGAAAACACAGAATTCCCCTTCGAGCAGGACCCGTTGACGTGGGGGAACGGTCCCACCAGCAGAATCAGAAGCCCCATGAGCTATGCCCGGCATCCTAGGGAGACGGCACACCGCTCTCCCCAGTCATGTCATCCGATAACCGATCCGACTCGGAATCGTTATCGCTGAGAAGGCCCTGTGAGCTGGGCGTATCGACAAATCCATGAAAACCGTTCGGCACGCCGACGCCGATAAGCCGTACGCCGGGTCAGTTCGGTCCGATCTCTGACATCACGTCACCCGGCGGGCACCGGTTGCTCCTGCGCCGCCGACGCGGTCCGGCTCCCCGGATCCGTCTCCCACTCGGGCTCCGCACGGGATGCGGCGGGAACGCCGGACTCCCCCTTGCCGGACGGGCGACGGAATGCCGACGTCCCTCGCGACAGGTCGTGACCGACCGCCACCGCGTCGATGTCCGCCGACGTCCGGCTCTGCCCCTCGCGCACCTCGGTGCGCACCTTCAGCCTGCCCTGCACGATGACCGGGTCGCCCACCGAGAGGGACGCTCCCACGTTGGTCGCGAGCGCCCGGTTGGCCCACACCGTGAAGAAGTTGGTGTGCCCGTCCGTCCAGGTGCTCTTCTCGCGGTCCCAGTACCGCGCGGTCACGGCGAGCCGGAAGCGGGCCGAGGCCCCCGACCCCAGCTCCCGGTACACCGGCTGCGTCGCCACGTTGCCCACCGCGCACACCATGGTCTCGTTCATCCCTAACCCCTCCCTCACCCCGGCTGCCTTGCCGGGCGGATGGCGAGCAGGCGTACAGGCCCGGCCCGTACGGCTGCGTCCGCCGCGGCGATCACGTCGGTGCGATCGCCGTGGGACCAGACTGCCTCCGCTGGGCCGGGCCCGCTGAGCGCTGTGGACCGTCGCCGGGTTGTGGACAACTCCGTCACCCGAAGGAGGAGTTCCGCCGTTCCGCGAGACTTCCGGCTCCGCACGGGGGCTCGGCACACCCACCCCCGCCCCCGCCCAGCAGCCGCTCCACCCGCAGGTCACCCCCGCCCACGGCGCGGCCCCCGCACAGGGGGCCCCTAGACCCGCGTCCCCACGACCCTCCCGAACTGCTCCCGCACCTCCCGGTACCGCAGCAGTTCCGCCGCCACCGGGTCGAGTACCCGGGCCCGTCCGCACCCGGCGGCCGCCTCCCGCAGCCGCCGTTCCGCTTCGAGCCCGTATCTGCGCGCCGGACCGCGCGCCGCCAGCTTGCTGCTCCACTCCACGACCGGACCACCGACGATGCCCGCCACCATCAGCAGCACCGGCACACCGAGGTTCGGCGCCATGAACCCGATGATCTGACCCAACAGCCACAGCCCACCAACGATCTGAAGAATCGTCATGGCGGCCTGGGCGAACACCGCCACCGGCCACCAGCCGGGCCGCGGCGGCCGCCCGGGCGGGCCTCCCACACGTACCGCGAGTTCGTCCAGCGCCTCCGGCAGCCCCTGCGCGCCCCGGGCGGCCGCCTCACGCACCGCCTGCGCCCAGGGCACC
The DNA here is from genome assembly GCF_042871785.1 of Streptomyces sp. NPDC005551. Lineage (NCBI taxonomy): Bacteria > Bacillati > Actinomycetota > Actinomycetes > Kitasatosporales > Streptomycetaceae > Streptomyces > Streptomyces sp. NPDC005551. Next base: position 595,673 of record NZ_JBIAJE010000002.1, read on the forward strand.
GGCAGCCCGTACGCCGCCCGTTCCGCGACCGTACGCACCGCCTGCTCGACGCGCTGGCGCGCGGTGGCCTCCTCGTCCGCGGGCGCCCGCAGGGGCAGCCGCCCGGTCGGGGGTTCGCGCCGGTCCTGGTACCAGCGCCACAACCTCAGCCAGGGAGTGCCGCACGCGCGGTTCGCGTTGCGCAGCCACGCGCGCTCGGCCGCGTCCCCCGCGGCGGTGGCGCCCACCGCGTCGGCGAGCCGGTCGGCGAACTCGTCGCGTGCCTCCTCGCTGAGCCCGGCGCGCCGGCCGGTCGCGTAGACGGGCCACAGCCGGGCCGCTGCCACGTCCAGGTCGGCGCAGATCCGGCGTGCCGCGGCGCCGCGCTCGGCCACGAACTGACCCAGCGCCTCACGCAGTTCGCCGATCCCGTGCCCGGTGAGCCCGGACACCGCAAGCACGGTGGCGCCCGGCTCGCCGTACTCCCCGAGGGCGACGCCGTCCTCGTCGAGCAGCCGCCGCAGGTCGTCGAGGACCTGGTCGGCGGCCTCACCGGGGAGGCGGTCCACCTGGTTGAGGACCACGAAGGTGACCTCCGCGTGTGCCGCCATGGGCCGCAGATAGCGCTCGTGGAGTACCGCGTCCGCGTACTTCTCGGGATCGACCACCCAGATGACCGCGTCGACGAGCGCCAGGATGCGGTCCACGTGCTCGCGGTGCTGGACGGCCGCCGAGTCGTGGTCGGGCAGGTCCACCAGGACGAGCCCGCGCAGCTGCGACTCCGCCTCGGGGCTCTGCAACGGCCTGCGGCGCAGCCGTCCGGGGATGCCGAGCCGGTCGATGAGCGTGGCCGCGCCGTCGCTCCAGCTGCACGCGATGGGGGCCGCCGTGGTCGGCCGGCGTACGCCGGTCTCCGAGATGGCCACCCCGGCGAGCGCGTTGAAGAGCTGGGACTTGCCGCTGCCGGTGGCTCCGGCGATGGCAACCACCGTGTGCTGTCCGGAGAGTTTGCGCCGGGCCGCCGCCTCGTCCAGGACCCTGCCCGCCTCGGAGAGTGTCCTGTTGTCGAGCCGGGCACGGGACAAGCCCACGAGTTCGCGCAGGGCGTCGAGACGCGAACGCAGCGGCCCGTCGTACGCGAGAGGGGCGGGCGGGGCCTGGACTGCGGTCCTGGTCTCTACCACGGGTGCCTCCTGCGGGGTGTCCGTCTCGGACACCCGCCGCGCGATCAGTCCGTCGTCCCAGCCGGGCCCGGACTCCGCCCCGGCGGCCTCGTCGGCGCGGTCGTCATCGTCCCGGCCGCCGCGCTCGTCCTTGTCGCCCCTGCCTTTCCTGGAGATGAACCTGATCGGTTTGATCGACCTGCCGGACCCCGGGGCGGTGTCGTCCTCGGCGCGCGCGGGCCGCGGTGCCGGCTCCTCGCGCTCCACGCGCGCGTGGCCACCGTTGGAGGAAGCGTCGCCGGCGCGTCCGCCCTCGGAGGGTTCCCGTGCCGGACGCCCGCCGCTCCCGGCCTCCGCGGGGGCTCCGGCTTCGCGACGGGCACTCCCGTGGAAGTCGTCATCGGAAGTGCCGTCCCTGGGGAGGCCGTTTCCGGAAGTGCCGTCCCCTGAGGGGTCGTCTCCGGGACGGTCGGCGTGATCCGTGCGGTCAGTGACGGCGGTCACAGCGGTCACCTCTCCTTCTGCAGTACGGACAGCGCGGCGATGAGTTCGGCCTGGGGTTCCGGGTGTACGTCGAGCGCGTCGAGGGGCGCGAGACGACGCTCGCGCTCGGTGTGCAGCGCCTTGTCGAGGTAGTCGGTGAGCAGGCGCCCGCCCCGGTCCCGCAGCCGCAGGGCGCCGTGCGCGCCGATCCGCTCGGCGAGCCCCTCACCCGCGGCCCTCCCCCGGCGGCCGCCCAGGAGCGTGGTCGCGACCAGGGCGGCGACCACCTCGGCGTCCGGTGCGACGCTCTTGTCGAGGTCGCGGATTTCCTCCTCCGCGTACTCCTCCAGGACCCGCCGCCAGCGCCGTACGGCCATCCCGACGCGGTGCTCGGCGCTCTCCAGGGTCGGGTCACGGTCCGTCAGCCCCGGCGCAGCGGCCGCGGGTTCCCGCCGCCAGGCCTCGTCGATCCGTTCGTCGGCGGCGGTGACGGCGCACAGCACGAGCGCTCCGAGGCTCTCGACGAGCGCGTCCAGCAGTTCGCCCGCGGTGCAGTCCAGCGGATAGGCGCGCCAGCGCTTCAGCGCGTCCCCGGCGAGCACGGCCCCGGACTGCAGGCGGCCCCGCACGCGCGCGTACTCGCTGTCGTAGGCCCCGTCCACGGCGGCGGTGAGCCGCAGGGCGGCGGCGTACTGAGCGGCGGCCGCGGCGGCCAGTTCGGGCATCCGGGACTTCAGCGAGTCGAGGACGCCGTACGCGGTGCGGGCCATCGCCTGGTGGCGGGCCGCGGGATCCTGGACGTGATGGATGAGCCAGGTCCGCAGCGGCGCGACCGCGGTCGCCGGGAGGAGCCCACCACCCCAGGCCGACTCGGGCAGTTCGGGCACGGTGAAGCGGGGCACGTCGCCGAGTCCGGCCTTGGCGAGCAGGGCGCCGTACTGCCGTGACACCTCGGACACCACCTGGTGGGGCACCCGGTCGAGCACGGTGACCAGGGTCGCCTGGTTCTCCTTGGCCGTACGCAGCAGGTGCCAGGGCACCGCGTCGGCGTACCGGGCGGCCGTGGTCACCATGACCCAGATGTCGGCGGCGCAGATGAGTTCGGCGGCGAGGACGCGGTTGTCGGCTACCAGCGAGTCGACGTCGGGCGCGTCGAGCAGGGCGAGGCCCGGTGGCAGCGTGTCGGCGGTCTCGATGCGCAGCACCCGCTCACCGCGTTCGACGGGTGTGTGCATGTCGTCGCCCGGCTCCTGATGAGGCACCCACACGCGCGTGAGGTCGGGCAGCACCCGCATCCCGCTGAACCAGTGATGGTCCTCCGGGTGACAGACCAGCACCGGGGTGCGGGTGGTCGGCCGCAGCACTCCCGCCTCGCTCACCCGGCGCCCCACGAGGGAGTTCACCAGGGTCGACTTGCCGGCCCCGGTGGATCCGCCCACCACGGCCAGCAGGGGTGCTTCGGGGTCTCTCAGCCTGGGCACCAGATAGTCGTCGAGCTGTGCGAGCAGTTCGTCGCGGTTGGCACGCGCGCGTGGAGCCCCGGCCAGGGGCAGCGGGAAGCGTGCGGCGGCGACACGGTCGCGCAGGGCGGAGAGTGCGTCGAGCAGCTGAGGCCGTACGTCCAAGGTCACCACATGCGAAGAATGCCCAATTTTGGAGGCTTTCTGAAGCATATGGACATGCCTGCGCGCCGACAGGACACAAGGGGGCGGAAGGGATGACTGGGGCGCAGGCATAACGAGTGCACAACACCCGGTGCGCCAGAGGCCAAAAGCGGTGCACGATTCGCACCTGCCTGCGATTATCAGGACCGCTTCACCGAACCTCCACATCGAGCCACGGAGGGGAAGCATCAAGGACAAGGACGCGGGAGCCCTATCCTTGTCCCCGGCACCGTCACGGATCAGCCCACACCCGGGCAACACCAGGACACAGGCCACCACACCCGGCCCCCGTAGCTCAGTGGATAGAGCAGGCGCCTTCTAAGCGCTTGGCCGCAGGTTCGAGTCCTGCCGGGGGCGCCACTGAGAGCCCTCCTCCCGGGAGGGCCTTTTTGCTGTTCAGGGCACGCTCCCCGCGCCATGACGAAGCCCCGGACACTCCCCCGGCGATTAAGGGGAGGTTCCGGGGCTGTCCGGCCGTCAGCAGGTCCTCGCGGGTGGCTCATCTTGCCACCGGGCGCCCAAGAACCGTTTCTCCCGGTTCCCGGCCCCGCTCTCCGGAGCTTTCCCCGTCGATAAGGGTGACGCAGCGCTGATCACCGTTACCACCCGTGACCGGACGCGTTGAAGGGAAGTGCGGTCGCGTTCGTGCGGCCGCGCTCACCGAGTAGAAGGAGAACGTGATGTCCCGCATCGCGAAGGCAGCCACTGTCGTTCTCGGCACCAGTGCCGTGGTCCTCAGCGGAGCCGGCCTGGCCTCCGCCGACGCCGACGCCAGCGCTGCCGCCGTCGGCTCGCCCGGCGTCCTGTCCGGCAACGTCCTGCAGGTTCCGGTCCACGTGCCGATCAACCTGTGCGGGAACACGATCAACGTCGTCGGCCTGCTGAACCCGGCGTTCGGCAACACCTGCATCAACAAGAGCGGTGACAAGCACTACCACCAGCACGACGACAAGAACGACAGCGGCTACGGCCGCTGACCGGCCCGCCCACGCGTAACGACCCCCGGCAGTGGTACCGCCGGGGGTCTCGCACGACAGGGGGCCGGCGCCGGTCACGCGTACCGGTAGATCCCGCCGACGTCCTCGAGCTGATTGGGCGTCACGTTCCACGGAGGCATCGCCTCGTGCCGCGCAACGATCCGCCCGTACTGTGAACTGCCCGGCCCCGGCGGGCTCGCGGGCAGGTAGCGCGCTCCGCGGTGCTTTCGCTGCCAGCGGGTCCAGAGCAGATCCACGAAGGCGTGGTGCAGCCAGAAGACCGGGTCGTTGACGGAGGCACCGCCGAGCATGTGCCCGCCGACCCAGCGGTGGACGCGGTTGTGGTTGCGCCACGCGCCACTGCCGCTGCCCGTCCCCCATCCCTCGAGTCTGTTGCGGAACCCCCGCGCCGACGTCGAGTTCCAGGGGTGCGCGTCGTAGACCGGATCGTCCAGAGCGCGGGCCAGCTCGGCCGCCGTCGGCAGCTTGATCGGATCCCGGGGGCGGCCGAAGTCACGGGTGAGGTACTCGACGTCGGTGACCCCCTCCTTGATCTTCCACTTCCCGTTCCCGTAGGCGAAGGGCCCGCTCATGACCCGGTGGTCGGAGCGCCGGCCGTTGCCGCCGAGCAGGTCCGCCGTCCAGGGGGCGGCGGACGGCGTGCGGCTGCGCGTCCAGTCCCAGTAGGGCACGGTCACCGAGGGGTCCACCCGCCGCAGCGCCCGCTCGAGGTCCAGCAGGAATCTGCGGTGCCAGGGCAGGAACGACGGGGCCATGTGGGCCGTGCGCAGACCGTCGTCGCCGTCGGAGACGTAGTACTCGATGTGCATCCGCACGAAGTCGTCGTACTCGCCGCGGCGCTTGATCTCCAGCAGCGCCGCGACGAACCGCCGCCCTTCGGCGCGGGTCAGGGAACTGACGTCCCTACGCGTGTACACCATCGTGCCTCCCCCCGGCCGCGAGGTCGCGCAGGTGCTGGGCGCCGCCCAGTTCGTCGACGGCCGCGCGCGCCGCGGCGAGCGGGGTGGGGTAGGACTCGTAGTGGTCCACCATGCTCAGATACGAGCCGTCGGCACGCCGCATGAGATGCAGCGGCCGCCCGTCGACGGTGACGTGCCATTGTCCGCTGTCGTAGGCGGCACGGCCCGCGACGGAGTAGACGCCGTGGATGTGGCGCCCGCGGTACGTCTCCTCGAAGGTGTCCGCCACGTCGCGGGGGTCGGACACCACCTCGTCGCTCCCCGACGGCCTCGACGCCGCGACGACGGGGACCGCCGAGACCGCGACGAGCGAGGCGAACATGGCGCGCATGACGTTCCGGCGGGTTCTGTTCCCGACCTCCACCGGGCCGGTCGAAGGCACCGGCACTCTGCTGACGGACATCGTTCTCTCCTTGTCGGATCCCGTGGCGGTGGCCGCCCGGTGGGAGGCGGTGCCGGGGTCCTGACCGCCGGAGCCCGGCCCCTGGTGGGGTTACTCGCCGAACCCGAGGTTCATCCCCGGCGCCGTCTGCAGCGTCGGAGTGAGCACCCCGGCCTGAGGGAGCTTGGGGTCGGGGAGGCCGAGGTGGCCAGGGTTGGGCGCGGTCAACGGTGCGTCCGTCGACACGCCCGGGGTGAGCGTCCTGAGGTCGGAGGCGGGCGCGTCGACGACCAGGTGCTCGAAGTCGTCCCCGAGGGCCTGCGGGAGCGGCGCGTCGACGTCCGCACCGAGCAGCGCCGTGCTGATCGGCACTTGCGGGAGGGTGCGTTCGGGCAGGAGGTGGCCCGTGACGTACCGGGGCCCGTTCGGGCTGCCCGGTACGGGCACCGGCAGCTCTCCGGCAACCCTGGGCAACTCCATGCCGAGGGCACGCTCCGCGCCGCCCAGCGGGACCGGGACGGGGACGGCGGGGGCCGCGAAGGCGGGCGTCGCCGCCGCGCCGACGGAGGCCGCCACACCGGTCAGGACGGCGGCGAGGGTTGCTCGAGTGGTGGACTTCATCTCAGGTACGGTCCCTTTCAGGATTCGGGGCAATGCGTCCGTACCACGTAACGATCCCGACAACGGCATCAGCGCAAGATTCCCCCGTCCGACGTAGTAATCGGACTGGCGGTCGGGCGCCTCTGCGGCCGTGCGACTCCGCGAATGCGCGGCTTGACGCCGGTCCGGCCGCCACACCGGTACGACGATCAGCTCGTCCAGAAGTCCCACCAGCCGGTCAGGATCTCACCGGCCGGTCAGGATCAGCACCGTCGTCGGCCGGGCGGCGGCCGCCATCAGGTGTGCGCGCCGCGGGCGGGCAGGAGCACGTGCGCCGCGCTGTTCAGGACGTCCTCGTCACCCGCGAAGGCGGTAAGGCTCTCCGGCGCGACGGGCTTGCCGGGCTCCGCCTCGGGCCACGGGCGGGTAGCGAACAGGAAGTAGGTGTAACCGCGTTGCTCCACCGCGGCCAGCCACTCGGCCGGCACCGCGCACCGGGCGTTGAGGTACGGCATGTCGATCACGACCTCGCTCCCTTCGACGGAGAGAGTGAGCGGCAGGTCGGGCCGCTGGGCGCCGTCGAGGATCTCGTCCTCCGTCAACAGGCCGTTCCCCCGCAGGAGTTCCTCGACCGCGGCCGTGGAGCCCGCCGGGCCGCCCTCGCCGTCACCGAGGGTGTAGGCAAGGAGGTAGGGCATGTCGCCGTCGGGGGCCGCGCCGCTGAACGCCATGACGACGAGCGTGCCGAGGTCGGCGGCGCGGAAAGGGCGGGTGTGGCTTGAGGCTGAGGTCACCGCAAGACCCTATCCAGGCACCGGAATTCGTCCGGCCGCCTCGTCACTCTCCGGGGTGACACCCCGCGGCCGACCACTCGAACGAGGGGGAGGGTCGAACAGGGGTGAGGGCCGGTTCCACGAGCCGGAACCGGCCCCTGGCGTCGGTACGCCGCCGGGTGCCGGCACGTCACCTCACCCGTCGGCGTACGGCGTCACTTGTTGACGCAGACGTTCCCGAACGCGGGGTTGAGAAGGCCGACGACGCTCACGGTGTTGCCGCAGACGTTGACCGGGATGTGGACGGGAATCTGAACGACGTTGCCGGAGAGGACGCCAGGGGAGTTGATGGCGGCACCTTCGGCCTCGGCGTCCGCGAACGCGGTGCCCGCGGCGGCCCCCATGGACATTCCCACGGCGGCGACAATCAGAGCGGCCTTCTTGACACTGTTCATCATCGGTCCTTTCTTGAAGGTTTGCTCCAGCCTATAAACGGCCCGCGCACCTTTCCGTCAGGACACGCGATAAAATGAACCGATTAACCGTTGAGAGGAAGACCGCCGAGCAGGAGATCCGACGGGCTCGTGGCCGTGTTCAGGGCCTTCGTCGCGCCCTTCGCGGTGCTGAGCGCGGAGTCCTTGTTCTCGGTGTCGAGCGCGTTCGACTGCTGCTTCAGGGGCTGCAGGTCCTCCACATCCAGCGAGCGCTGGCTGCCGATGGTCTCGATGGCGCCGTTCAGGCCCCCGTTGAGGCTGGTGGGCGCGGGGTCGTACGCGAAGGCGGGAGCGGCGGCGCCCGCGGCGACCAGGGAACCGGCAACGACAGCAGCAGCCTTCAGGGACTTCATCGCGTTCCTTTCTTCGACGACTCGCGTCGCCAGGAGGAATTCCGTACAGACATTGCTCATGCCTGGTCTCTCGACTTCGCCCTGGTCAACGATCCCCGCCGCGACCGGAAACCCCGCGCCCGGTAAATTCCTCGACACCACCCGAATGAACGGCGTGTTCCATTCTCATATAAGACAACCGCCGCGTCGGCCGCTCCGACGGCACGACGGCGGGGTGCCGACGGGTGCGCTCGCGGGTCGTCTCAGGCGCGGGCACCCGGACCCAGCAGCGACAGCAGCTCGTTCTGCGGGAGAGGGGAGGAGCCGGGGAGGGTGTCCGTCAGGCCGGAGGTCTCCGAGGCGGCGGTGCTGCCGCTTCCGGTCGCTGTGGAGACGACGACGTCGACGAGACCGGTCACCAGGCTCGTGGCCGCCGGCACCACCTTGCCGAAATCACCCGAGTCGATCACCTCCAGCAGGTTGTCCAAACCGTTCCGCAGCTCCGCGAGCAGGTCGGTGTCAATGTCCGCGGCGTCGATGTCCGCGGCGTCCTCGTCCCGCGCGCCGGGGACCTCCGGCGTCTCGTCCGAGGGCTCGGTGGTGGCGTCCCGCACCGGGTCGGCCGACGCCTCCGCCGTGGCCTCCTCGGTGATCTCGGCGATCGCGGTCTTCGCGGCGTCGCCGAGCGCCGCCGCCTCGTCGTCGGAGAGACGGCCGTCGTCCGTCGTGAGCACCGCGCTGAGCAGGTCGGTGACCGGGTTCAGCGCCCCGTCGAGGCCGGCCAGGGCCGCGACCTGGTCCAGGAGCCCGTCCGCGCCTGGGACGGGAGCAGCCGCGTGGGCGCGGCCAAGCGCCGAGTCGCCGTCGGCCGCCGCGGCGGCCGGAGCGGCGACCCCGAGCAGGAGCGTGGCGCAGAAGGCGGAGGACGCGATGCGCCGTGCGGGCATAGCACGCATGGATGTTCCCTTCGATGGTCGCGAGGAGCTTGTGATCACCGTGTGAGCGGTGATCTTCCCTTGCAACCGAACGGCCCGGCCCCCCGTACCCGCCCCGCACCGCCGCCACGAACATCGCCCCTGGTGAGACGCCGTTTCCCGGCGCGGCTGCCCCCTCCCTCCATGCGGATACCTCCTCCGTCCATCAGGGGCAACGCGGACCGGCCGCCCTCCCGTCGGGGAGAACGGCCGGCAGAAGGGTCCGGACTCGGCGTCAGTCGTTGACGCAGACGTTGCCGAACGTGGGGTTCAGCAGGCCGATCACGTCGACGGTGTTGCCGCAGATGTTGACCGGGATGTGGATCGGAACCTGAAGGACGTTGCCCGACAGCACGCCAGGGGAGTTGACGGCGGCGCCGTTCGCCTCGCTGTCGGCGGCGGCGATGCCGGCGGTGCCCGCCACAGCGGCGGCGGCAACGGAGGTCAGGGCCAGGCCCTTCGCGATACGCGACATGGAGAGGTGCTCCTTGGGAGTCGACACAACAACCGGGCGGAGATGCCCGGCGCTGTGTCAACGCGCGGCTCTCGCGCGGGTTGTGCCTCCAAAGGAGTGACGTCCCGACTGCCCGACTTCACCATTCCGACACACTTGGGATGTTTCATCAAATACCCACCAATACCGGCTAGAGTTGCGCTCCTCCCGGGGCCGCTTCGACGCCCTGGACAGGACGGGGGAGTCGGCGCGACATCGGTGCGATCCGCACACGGTCGCCCCTCCGCCGGTCCGGAACCTTCTCCGCTCGGAAGGGCAACGCCGAATGCGTAATTCCCCGAGTCGTCTGCTGCGCCGTGCCTTGGTGGGCTGCCTCGCCCTGACCTCGCTCTGGGCACCCGGCGGCCTCGCGACGGCCGCCCCGGCCGCCGCGGAGGCCGAGAGCCTCGCGTTCACGCAGCGGTATCACGCGCTCCAGCACGGCGGGATCGTCCGGGCGGCGAACTCGTCCATCACCTGCCGTACGGCACCCGCGCGCGGCCCGAAGTCCGGCCGCACCTCGCGGGCGTCCTCGTGCACTGCCGCGCGAGCGGGTAAAGCGGCCGCGAACAACGACTTCGACATGTTCTACATCGACGTCGACAAGGACCGGAACACCTACAACTCCAGCCGGGGCGAGGTCCGTCTGCCCAAGGGCGCGCGGGTCACGTACGCGCGCCTGTACTGGGGCGGCAACCTGCGGGTGGGCGAGCAGAAGCCGCCGAAGGACAACGCGCGGGTGCTGGTGGCCGAGCCGGGCGGGGCGTACAAGGCCGTGCGGGCGGACACCGTCGTAGGGCACCGGGTGGCACGCGGGGCGGACGCGTTCCAGGCCTCCGCGGACGTCACCGGGCTGGTGCGGGCGAGCGGTTCGGGGCTCTACACGGTGGCGCAGGTCAACGTGGCGATGGGCCGTTCGGCGGCCGGCGCCTGGGGCGGCTGGACGCTGATGGTGGCGTACGAAAGGGAGTCGGAACCGCTGCGGCATCTGGCGATGTGGGACGGCTTCGCCCCGCTCGGGCCGGGCGCGGACCAGGTGATCGGGGTGCGGGGACTGCCGCTCGGCAGGGGCGCCCGCGGCCGGGCCGGCCTCGTGGCCTACAACGGGGACGCCGGCCGCGACGGCGATTCGCTCATGGTGTCGACCGGGCGCGGTGCGACGGCTCTGAGCAACGCCGCCAACCCCGCCGACGACGTGCTGAACTCCACGATCAGCGAACCGGGACCGGCTGCCGCGAAGCGCACGCCCGCCTACCGGAACACCCTCGGCTACGACTCCGATGTCTTCGATCTGGGCACCGCCCTGCGGCGCGGCGGTGACCACTTGGCCTTCCGGCTCGTTGCGCAGCGGGACGCGGCCTGGGCCGGGGCGCTCTTCGTCGCTGTCGACGCCAAGCAGTGACGCGCTCCCGCCGGCGCCGTCCGTGAGCGAGGAACCGCGTATGCCACTGCCACCGACCGACCCAGCGACGCGGGTCCTGCATGTCACCCAGCCCGTCGACGGCGGCGTCGCCCGCGTCGTCGCGGACCTGGTGCGGGCGCAGCTCGCCGCCGGACTGCACGTCACGGTCGCCTGCCCGGACGGCGGCGGTCTCGCCGACACGCTCCGGATGCTCGGCAGTGACGTACGGCCGTGGCGGGCGACGCGTTCGCCGGACGGCGGGCTGGCGTCGGAGCTGTGGCAGCTCGGCAGGATCGTCGAGGAGACGCGGCCGGACGTGCTGCACGCGCACAGCGCCAAGGCGGGACTCGCGGTGCGACTCGCCCTGCGGGGCCGGCTGCCGACCGTGTTCCAGCCGCACGCCTGGTCGTTCGAGGCGGTCGGCGGTGTCACCGCCTCGCTCGCGCTGCGGTGGGAGCGGTGGGGGGCGCGCTGGGCCACCCGGGTGGTGTGCGTCAGCGAGGCGGAGCGCAGGACCGGGGCGCGGGCCGGGGTGGCCGGCCGGTGGCGGGTGATCCCCAACGGCGTGGACCCGGCGCGTTTCCGTCCGGCGGACGCGCGGGCCGTGCGGTCCGGGATCCCGCTGCTCGCCGGGGCGGGCGCCGGGAGTCCGCTGGTGGTCTGCGTGGGACGGCTGTGCCGACAGAAGGGGCAGGACGTCCTGCTGGCGGCGTGGAACTCGGTGGCCCGGCGGATGCCGGGAGCTCGCCTGGTGCTGGTCGGGGACGGCCCCGACGGCCCCGAACTGCGCGCTCGGGCCCCCGCATCCGTGCTGTTCGCCGGGGCTGCCGCGGACGCCGTGCCCTGGTACCAGGCCGCCGACCTGGTGGTGCTGCCGTCCCGCTGGGAGGGGATGGCGCTGGCGCCGCTCGAGGCGATGTCCTGCGGGCGCCCCGTCCTGATCACGGACGTCGACGGCGCCCGCGAAAGTCTTCCGCCCGGGCTCCAGGACCGGTGCCTGGTACCCGCCGAGGCGCCGGGCCCGCTGGCCGACGCCCTCTGCGGTCTGCTGTCCGATCCACCGCTGCGCGAGTCGCTCGGCCGTCGGGGGCGTCGCCATGTCCTGGCCACGCACGACGTGCGGCGCATGGCCGACGCGGTCACGGCCGTGTACGGCGAGCTGCTCGTCGCACAGCCCGCCAGTCGCCGCAGGGCGTCCGCCGGGCACGCCGAGCGCGCGGAGTTCGCCGCGCGCGGGGCATACAACGAGTGCAGGGAGTCCATCCACACGTGACTGCGGAAAGCACCGTTCCCTCCCCCGGCACACAGCCACGGGAGCACGGATTCTCGCCCGTCTCGGTCATCCCTCCCCGCGAGGCCGCCGACGGCTTCAGATTTCCCGCCGACCGGCGGACCTTCGTACGGCGCACCTCGCGCTGGCCGCTGCCCGCCGTGGACGCCGGTGCGGCGCTGTGCGCGTCCCTCGCGCTGACCGGGACGCAGCGGCACCCGCTCCTCGTCGGCCTGTTGCTGGCCGTGGTGGTCGCCCTGAACGGGCACGCGTCGCTGTACCGGCCGGCCGCCGTGCCCGCCGTCCTCGACGAACTGCCCGCCGTCTGCGCGCGTGTCGCGGTGGGCTGGTGTGTGCTGGCGGCCCTGGTGGCCGCGCTCGCGCCGGCCCACGCGCTGTCCGTGAGGACGCTGGTACTGGGGTGCGTGCTCCAGTCGGTGGCGAGCTGCGCGGGCCGCGGCACGGTCCACTGGCGGCGGCGCAGGGCCCTGGTCCGGCATCCCGGAGCGGCCCTGGTGATCGGCCACGCGGCCACGGCGCAGCGGGTGGCCGCGGCGTTCCTGCGGCACCCGCGGTGCGGGGTACGGCCGGTGGGCATCGTCGACCGGCAGCCGTCCGGGGGCGAGGGGCTGCCGGTGCTGACCACCGGCGAGGAGGTGCAGCGGGCGCTCATCCAGAACGGCGTCCAGGACGTCCTCGTCGTCGGACGCCGCGCCGAACACACTCCGCTGCTGCGCGCGTTGGGCGAGTCCGGGTGCGCGCTGTGGGAGGTCGACGCCGACTCGCCGTCGTACGACGTGCACGGCGAGCGGCTCGCCGGGTTCTCCTGCCGGCGCGTCAGCGTGACCGGGCCCCGGGGCAGCGCCGGGAAGCGGCTGCTCGACGTGCTGGTCTCCGGGGCGCTGCTGCTCGCGGTCAGCCCGCTGCTGCTGGTGTGCGCGGTCGTGCTGCGGCTGGCCGACGGGCCCGGGGTGGTCTTCCGGCAGGAGCGCATCGGCAAGGACGGGCGGCCCTTCACGCTGCTGAAGTTCCGCACCCACCGCCCCGTCGACGCACATGAGGCGGCGACCCGGTGGAGCGTGGCGAACGCGCACGAGATGAACCCGTTCTGCCGCTTCCTGCGCCGCACCTCGCTGGACGAGCTGCTCCAGCTGTGGAACGTCCTGCGGGGCGATATGAGCCTGGTCGGCCCGCGTCCCGAACGCCCCTACTTCGTCGCCCAGTTCAGCCAGACGTATCCCGGTTACGCGAGCCGTCACCGGATGCGCACCGGCGTCACCGGGCTCGCCCAGGTGCACGGGCTGCGCGGGGACACCTCCATCGAGGACCGCTGCCGCTTCGACAACGCGTACATCGACGACTGGTCGCTGTGGCAGGACGTCTGCATCCTGCTGCGCACCGCGGTCGCGGTCGTCCGTCCGACGGGGAGCTGAGCCGGTGACCGTCAGGTGGACGCCCGTCGTGCCGGTGCTGGCGGTGGTCGCGATGCTCGCGCTGCCGGTGGCGCCCGGCGGCGAGGGCGGCGCGACGGCCGCGGACGCCGTCTCCGGGCTCCTCGTGATGTACTGCGTGATCCGTCTCGTACGGGAGCGGCGGCGGCCCCTGACGCGGACGGCCGCGGTGATCCTGGCAATGCCCGTGGCCGGTCTCGCGGTCGCGGCTCTCGGGGCGGCGTCGCCGGGGGCGGGGCTCACCGGGTTCGGCCGCTATCTGCAGATCTTCGTGCTGGTCCCGGCCGCCGTGGTGCTGCTGCTGCGGGACCGGCGCGACTTCCGGCTCCTCGTTTGGGCGTTCGTCGCCCTGGCGCTGTGGCAGGGCGCGATCGGGGTGCACCAGTACGCCACCGGGACCGGCGCCTCGTACATGGGCGAGGAGATCCGGGCCGTGGGCACGTTCGGGGCGGCGGACGTCATGGGGATGGCGACCGTGGTGGCGTTCGGGCTGGTGTGCGCGGTCGGGACGGCGCTCGGGACCGGACCGGCCCGGCAGCGGGCCGTCGCGGCCGCGTGCGCGCTGACGCTGCTGGCGCCGCTCGCGCTGTCCTTCAGCCGCGGCGCGTGGATCGCCACGGCGGTGACGGTCGCGGCGCAGCTGGCGCTGGCGGGGATGCGGCGCGCGCTGAGGGTGGGCCTGGCCGTCGTCGCCGTGGCCGTCGTCCTGGTGGGCGGGGTCGGGGTGGGTACGGCCATGCTCCAGGAGCGGATCACCAGCATCACGCAGGTCACGGACGCGCCGGACCGGTCGGTGACCGACCGCTACACGATGTGGGCCGCCGCGGTCGGCATGTGGCGGGAGCACCCGGCGGCCGGGGTCGGCCTGAAGGGTTTTCCCGAACACCGGGACGGGCACGCCTCGTTGGCGCTGTCGTCGGGCAGCGACACGGAGGGCGCGGGTGCCGCGTTCCGCAGGCAGCCGCTGCTCTCGCCGCACAACATGTACCTGCTGGTCCTCAGCGAGCAGGGCCTCATCGGGCTGCTGGCGCTGGCCGGGAGCTGGCTGGCGCTGCTGGTCTGCGCGCTGCGCGGGCTCGTCCGGGTCCGGCGGCGGGACCCGGCCGGTGCGGCCCCCGGCGGCGGGCCGGGGAGCGGGCACGGGCTCGACTGCGCGCTCGTCTCCTGCGGGCTGCTGATCTGGCAGCTGGTCGACTTCGCGTACGGCGACATCGGCGGGCCCTCGACCGTGCTGACCGCCGTCTGCTTCGGGCTCGTGGCCTGGTGGGCGCTGATGGATCCCGCCTCCGCGGCGCCGAGCGCCGTCGCCGCCGGGCCCGGCGGTGCCGCCGTCCGGCCGGGCGTGACGGTGGGTCCCTTCGGGGGAGCCGCGGCGCGATGAAGGTGACACCACCCCGGTCCGACGACGCGACGACGGTACCCGCGGCACGCGGCGCTTCCCCGGCCGCCGGTACGGGTGCCGATACCCGTGCCGGTACTGGCGCCGGTACTGGTGCCGGTGTGGGTGCCGATACCCGTGCCGGTACTGGTTCCGATACCCGTGCCGGTACTGGCGCCGGTACTGGTGCCGGTGTGGCCGCTGGTGCCGGCGCGCACACGGCCGCCGGCCCCGGCGACGCGGACGCGGTGGCCGGTACGGGCGCGGGCACCGGTACCGCCGCGGACGCGGTGGTGGTCGCGCCCGCCGGTTCCTCCTCGCAGCGCTTCCTCGCCAGGGCCGCTCTCGTCACCGTCGGCCTGTCCATCGTCGGCGCCCTGCTGGGCCTCGGCCGGGACCAGGCGCTCGCACGCCTCTTCGGGGCCGGCAGCGAGACGGACGCGTTCCTGATCGCCTGGACCGTGCCGGAGTTCGCGGCGACGCTGCTGATCGAGGACGGGCTCGCCTTCGTCCTGGTGCCGATGTTCAGCCGGGCCGTGGCCCGCCGGGCGCGGGGGGCGGCCGGGGACCCGGTGCGCTCGCTGGTCTCCGGCACACTGCCCCGCCTGACCGCGGCCTTCACCGCGACGGCCGCGCTGCTGATCGCCGGGGCGCCGTACGTCGTCGAGGTGCTGGCGCCCGGGCTGCCCGACCCGGGGCTCGCGGTGGACTGCACGCGGCTGACGGCGACCTGTGTCCTGAGCTTCGGGCTGGCCGGCTACTGCAGCGCGGCCCTGCGCGCGCACCGCCGGTTCGTCGCGCCCGCAGCCATCTACGTCGCGTACAACACCGGCATCATCACCGCGATGTTCGTGCTGGGCGGACGCTGGGGCGTGCGGTCGGCGGCGGCCGGGGTCGCGGTGGGCGGCGTCCTGATGGTGCTGGCGCAGGCGCCGTCGCTGTGGCGGCAGCTCCGGGGGCGGCCGGGCGACGGCAGGCACGGCAGGCGGGACGGGGCGGCCGACAGCTCCCCGGACCGGCCCGCGCCCGGTCCCGTAACGGCACACGGCTCCCCCGACCGTCCCGCGCCGGGCACCGGGAACGCCGACCGTCCCGCGCCGGGCGCCGGCACCGACGGTCCCGCGCCGGATTCCGGGAGCGACGACGGGTCCGCCGCGCGCTCCATGGACCTGGTCCTCGTCGCCGCGGTCCTGCTCTTCGCCCTGTTCCGCCAGTCGCAGGTACTCGTCGAACGCTTCCTCGCCTCCTCGCTCCCCGCCGGGGCGATCTCGCATCTGAACTACGCCCAGAAGGTCGCCCAGATGCCGATGGTGCTGTCGCTGATGCTGTGCACCGTCACCTTCCCGGTGGTGGCGCAGGCGATCGCGGAGGGCGACACCGAGCGGGCCCGGGACCGGGTGGAGCGCGATCTGGCCGTCGTGTCCTGCACCGTCCTGCTCGGCGCCGCGGCGGTCGTCGCCTGCGCCCCGCAGATGATCCAACTGCTGTTCGAGCGAGGAGCGTTCGGCGCCCAGGACACCGCGGCCACCGCCGCCGTCATGCGCGTGTACACCCTCGGCCTGCTCGGCCACACCCTCGTCGGCGCGCTCGTCCGTTCGTACTTCTCGGCGGGCCGGCCCACCTGGTACCCGATGTACGCGATGGCGGCGGGGATCGCCGTCACCTGCGGCGTCGGCGCGTGGGCCGTCGGCCCCTGGGGCGTGTGCGGGATCGCCGCAGCCAACGCCCTCGGCATCACCCTCTCCGCGCTGCTGCTGCTCTCGGGCATGGGGCGGCGCGGGGTGCCGATCCGTACCCGGCAGGTCGTGGCCGAGATCGGCCGGCCGGTGCGCGCGGCGGTGGCCGCGGCTGCCGCGGGGGCCTTCTGCGCGAGCCGCACGGACTCCCCGCTGCCCGGTCTCGCCGTCGGCGGCTCCGCCGTCGTCGTCGTCTTCGTCCTCGTGGCCTGGGCGCTGAACGCCCGGGCCGTCGCACCCGCCCTCCGCTCCGTGACCCGAAGGCTTCCCTATGTCCGTTTCCGCTGACCCGGCACGAGTTCGACGTCCCTCCGGACACACCGGCACTCCCCCGTGGGTGGCGATGTACCACTCCGTGGGCGACTGCTCCGACGACCCGTACCGCATCACCGTCTCGCCCGACCGACTCGACCGGCAGCTCGGGCTGCTGCGCCGGCGCGGACTGCGGGGCGTGAGCATGGGCGCGCTGATCGCGGCCCGGGCCCGGGGCGAGGGGCGGGGCCTGGTGGGCCTCACCTTCGACGACGGGTACGCCGACTTCGTCGAGCACGCCCTGCCGTTGCTGCGGCGCCACGACTGCGGGGCCACCCTCTTCGTGCTGCCCGGCCGGCTGGACGGCGACAACGCGTGGGACCCGCTCGGCCCGCGCAAACCGCTGCTCGGCAAGCAGGGCATCCGCGTCGCCGCCGCCTCCGAGGGCATCGAGATCGGCTCGCACGGCCTCACCCACGTGGATCTGACCCGGGCCGACGACACGCTCCTGCACGCCGAGGTCGCCGACAGCCGAGCCCTGCTCTCGGACCTGATCGGCGCCAACGTCGACGGCTTCTGCTATCCGTACGGCACGGTCGACCGGCGGGCCGTCGACGCCGTACGGGCGGCGGGCTACCGCTACGCCTGCGCGATCGACCCCGGGCCCCTGACCGGCCCCTTCGCCCTGCCCCGCGTCCACGTCGGCCAGAACGACACCGCCGTGCGCCTGCTGCTCAAGCTGAAGCTCCACCGGCTGCGCCGCCGCCCCGCCGAGGGGGTCTGATGAAGGCCCTGCACGTCATCACCGGCCTCGGCGTCGGCGGCGCCGAACAGCAACTGCGCCTGCTGCTGCGGCACCTGCCGGTCGACTGCGACGTGGTGACCCTCAGCAACCCGGGCAGCGTCGCTGACGGTCTCGCCGACGACGGTGTCCGCGTCATCCACCTCGGCATGACCGGCAACCGCGACCTCTCGGCACTCCCCCGGCTGGTGAGGATCATCCGGGCGGGAGGCTACGACCTCGTCCACACCCACCTCTACCGGGCCTGCGTGTACGGCCGGATCGCGGCCCGGCTCGCGGGCGTCAAGGCCGTCGTCGCCACCGAGCACTCCCTCGGCGACTCGCAGATGGAGGGACGGGCGCTCAGTACGGGCGTCCGCGCCCTGTACCTCGCCAGCGAACGGCTCGGCAGCTCCACCGTCGCCGTCTCCCCCACCGTCGCCGACCGGCTGCGCCGCTGGGGTGTGCCGGGGCCGCGCATCGAGGTCGTGCCGAACGGCATCGACGTGAGCCGTTTCCGCTTCGACCCGGTGCTGCGCGCGCGCACCCGCCGCCGGCTCGGGCTGCCGGCGGGCGCGTACGTCGTCGGCGGCGTCGGCCGGCTCACGGCGGGCAAACGCTTCGACGTCCTGGTCCGGGCGCTCGCCCGGCTCCCCGAGGACTACTGGCTGCTGCTGGTCGGCGGCGGCGCGGAGGAGAGCGTCCTGCGGCGCGTCGCGCAGCGCGCGGGCGTGGCGGACCGTGTCCTGCTCACCGGCGAACGCCCCACGGGCGGCCTCCCCGGTGCCGACCTTCCGTCGCTGATGGCGGCGATGGACACGCTCGCCTCACCGAGCGCGGAGGAGGCGTTCGGACTCGCCGTCGTCGAGGCCCTGGCCGCCGGACTGCCCGTGCTGTACGTGTCCTGCCCGGCGATCGAGGACCTGCCGCCCGGCGCTGCGCTCGGCGCACGGCGGGTGCAGGGCGGCGCGGAGTCGTTCGCCCGGGCGCTGGAGAAGGTCCGCGCCGAGGGCCCAGGGCCGCGCACCGCGCCCGAGGCCGCCCACCACTACTGCATCACCCGCAGCGCCGCCCAGCTCATGGACGTGTACGCGGCCGCGGTGTCCCGCACCTCTCTGGGAGTGAGTTCCTGATGACCGACAACCACACCGGCTCCCACCGCTCGGCCGCCCGGCCCGGCCCGGCCATGTCCCGGGCGCGGGCCCTGCCGGCGTGGGCCCTGCTCGCGGGCGGCGCCCTGCTCGGCGCCCTGGCCGGTGGCACGTACGGCGTGCTGACCCCCGCGACGTACACGGCGACCAGCTACGTCGTCGTCGTACCGACCGGGCAGGCGGACCCGGCGTCGGCGCTCGGCTTCGCGCAGGCGTACGGCCGGGTCGCCACGCAGCTCGCGGTGCTCGGCGACGCCCAGGTGTGGGCCGGGGTGCCGGTCGGGACGCTCCAGGAGAGTGTGCGGACCGCGACCTCGCCGGACGCCCCGATGGTCTCCGTGACGGCCACCTCCTCGCGTCCGGACCTGGCCGCCGACATGGCCAACGCCGTCTCGCGCTCCCTGACCCGGCACGCGAACGACACCAAGGGCAGCACGCACGTGGAACTGCTGCAGTTCTCGCGCGCGGTGAAACCGGCCGAGGCCTCCTCGGCGCCGCCCGCGGTGACGGGGCTGGTCGGCGCCGCCGCGGGCGGGCTGCTGGGAGGGCTCTCGCTGCTCGTCCGGCCCCGGCGGGCGGCGGACGACGCCGCGCGCCCCGCGTCCGTGCCGAGCCCGGCCGTCGCCGCCGACGCGCACGGACAGCTGTGAGCGCCGGGCAGCCCGCCGGCGTCACGGCCGCCGGTACCACCACCGGGCCGGCTCCGGGCACCGTCCCGGGCCCGGCGCCCACCCCGGATTCCGGCACCGAGGGCGGCACCCGCGGCGCCCTGGCCGCCGAACTGGTCACCGGAGCGGACGAGTTCGCGCAGCTGGGTCCGGCCTGGGAGCGGCTGTACCGGCGGTGCTCGGCGGCCACCCCGTTCCAGAGTCACGCCTGGCTGCACTCCTGGTGGCTCTCGTACGGCTCCCCGCGCGCGCTGCGGCTCGTCGTGGTCCGGGAGGGCGGCGAGCTGCGCGCCGTCGCGCCGCTGATGCGCGTACGCCGGCCGCTGCCCGTCCTCGTACCGCTGGGCGGGGCGGTCTCGGACTACGCCGACGTGCTGCTGGACGACGAGCACGCCGACCGGGCGGCACCCGCGCTCGCCGAGGGGCTCGCCGCGGCCGCCCGCACCGCCCTGATCGACTTCCGCGAGGTGCGTCCGGGCGGCGCGGCCGAGCGGTTCTACGAGCAGTGGAGCGGGCCGCGGCGGCGTGAGCGGGACTCGGTCTGCATGGAGCTGCCCGCCCTGCCGATGGAGGAGCTGCTGGACCGGCTGCCACCCCCGCGCGCCCAGCGGGCCCGCTCCAAGCTGCGCAAACTCGCCGCCCTCGGCGTCCGGCACCGCGTGGTGGGCCACGACGGTGTGGAGGCGGCACTGCACCGGTTGCTGGAGCTGCACCGGCTCCAGTGGCAGGGCCGCAAGGTGACGTCCGAGCACCTGCGGCCCCGGTTCCGCACCCATCTGGTGCGGGCGGTGGGCCGGATGGTCCGCTCCGGCGACGCGCTGGTGACCGAGTTCCTGCTCGACGGCGAGGTCATGGCGGTCGATGTCACCCTGCTGTCGCGGCGGCTCGCGGGCGGCTACCTGTACGGCTCCGATCCACGGCTGCGTGAACGGAAGGCCGACGTGGCCACGATGCTGCTGCACGCGACCGCGCAGGAGGCGGTCGGCGGCGAACGGCGGGTGCTGAGCCTGCTGCGCGGCGCCGAGTCGTACAAGCACCGCTGGCGGCCCGAGACGGTCGTCAACCAGCGGCTGCTGCTCGCCCGCCGCCGGACGGCGCCGCTGCTGGCGGTGGTCGCCGTCGGTGTGGCCGCCCGAGGAATCTGCCGGGACCTGGTGCACCGCTGGAGGGAGCGCGGTGGCGAGGGATCCTGAACGAAGCGCCGACCTCCGGGAGTCACCTCGTGGGGGGAGCGCCCGGCGGGCGCTCCCCCGGCGGTCACCCGTTGCGCGACCACCAGTCGAAGCGGAGGCAGAGCTTGCCGCCGATCCAGTACTCGGCCCAGTCGCCCAGTTCCACCGGCGAGCAGTTCACCGGACGCCCGGGGGTCGGAGTCGGGGCCGTCGGGGGTGTCTTCGTCGGCGGTGCGGTGGGCTCGGGTGCCGGATCGGTGCGGCCGGAGAGCATGTCCCGGTAGATCTGCGACGCCTTCGGGTTGTCGGCGCACTGCCACACGCCGTGCGGGCAGTAGTCGGTGACGGTGTGGTAGAGCGGCTGGTGCTCGTCCATCCACGTGAGCATGCGCTTCATGTACGTCGCGTTGTCGCCGTTGCGGAAAAGTCCCCATTCCGGATACGAAATGGGCTTGCCGTGGGCCTCCGCGAAATCCACGTGCGCCTGAAGGCCGTAGGGCTCCGTCACCTGTTCGTCGAATGACATACCCCGCGGCTGGTCGTACGCGTCCATACCGATGATGTCGACCGTGTCGTCCCCGGGATAGCACTGCGTCCAGGGAATGGCGTCCCGGCCCCGGTTCGGAGTGAAGTCGAACCGGAATTTCTGGCCCGGCACCGAGCGCATGGTCGTGACAATTCTGTTCCAGTACTTCTTCCACGCCTCCGGATCGGGACCGCAGCGATGGGTGTACGTGATGCCGTTCATCTCCCAGCCGAGCACCACGACGGTGTCCGGCACCTCCAGCGCGACCAGCCGCTCGGCCAGCACGCGGAAGTGCTTGTCGTAGGCGCCGGACGCGCCCTCGGCCAGCAGTCGCCGCACCTCGGCGTCGGAGACGTGCTCCTCGTTGCGCTCCATCATGGGGACGTTGAGGACCAGGAGCCGGTCGGCCTTCGCGCCACGCCAGTCCGCCCAGGCGTCGAGGAAACCGGGCGGTCCCTCGATGTTGCTCCAGCGGTCGCCCGGCAGGTACGTGTGGGCGACGCGGAGTTCGGCGCCGCCCAGCCACTCGCTGAACCGGGCGATCCGGGCCACGCCCTGGGGGCCGTAGTCAAGGTAGGCGCCGAAGGCGGGCCGGGGAGCCGTGGGCCCCGGCTCCGAGGGCGCGGTCGTCCCGCTCTGCGGGAGGGGCGGTGGGGTGACCGGCGGACCGACCGGTGGGGTGGCGGGCGCGGGAAGCGTCACCGGGCCCGTGACGGCGGGCGCCGGCGCCGCGGCGGGTGGTGTCGGAGCAGGTGGAGTCGGGGCCGGTGGAGTCGGGGCGGGTGGTGTCGGGGCGGGTGTCGCCGAGGCTGGTTCCGGCACCGGGGGGTCGGCGGCCCCTCGTGGCCCCGCACCCACCGCGTGTCCCGGTCCCGACGCCAGGGCGAGCGACGCGACGATCGCGGCCGCGACGAACGCCGACCGTCCGGCCCGGGGCCGTCGTTGCTGTGCGGCCATACCTGCTCCTCTCTCCACGCTTCTGGGCTGTCTCTCCGGCGAGATGTGCCGTCCTGCGCTGTGCCGGCCACTGACACTCAGTCATATAAATGCGAATTCCGCCAACCGAGGTGCCGGAATTCGCGTGCTCCGATCACCCGCACGGGTGAGCCGAACTGAAGGAAATGCCCGTGTCGCTTCTCGACAGCCGCGTCCCCGCCGTTCTTCTGCGGATCGACCGGAATCCCTTTCACCACGGCACACTGGGTGCGGTGCGCTCCCTCGGGCGGGCGGGTGTGGACGTGCACGTGGTCGCCGACTGCGCCGGAAGTCCCGTACGCAGGTCGCGATTTGTGACCGAGCTTCATCCGCCGCCACCGCCCGGCGCGTCCCGCCGCGACATCGCCGCCACGCTGCTGCGGGTGGCCCGGCGGGTGGCGCGTCCCGCCGTCCTGATCCCCATGGACGACGCGAGTGCCGTCGCGGTGGGCCATCTGCGCGAGGAACTGACGCCGGGTTACCTGCTGCCGCGGCAGCCGGGCCCGCTCGCGGAGTCCGTCGCCGACAAGGCGGAACTGGCCGGCCTGTGCGCCCGTACGGGCATCGCCCACCCGGTGACGCTGGTCCCGGACAGTGCCGCGGAGGCGGCGGCGGCGGCCTGGCGGCTCGGGATGCCCGTGGTGGCGAAGTGGAGCCGCCCGTGGCTGGTGCCGGCCGGAACCGGGCTGCGCAGCACGGTGATCGTGCGCTCGGCGCAGCAGGCGCAGACGCTGTACCGGCGCTCGGCGGAGGCGGGCAGCCGGCTGCTGTTCCAGGCATTTCTGCCGCCCGGGCCGGACCGGGACTGGTTCTTCCACGGGTACGCCGACCGGTCGGGGGCCGTGCGGGCCGGCGGTCCGGGCCGCAAGCTGCGCGCCCAGCCGCGGGGCGCGGGCCTGACCGCCGTCGGCCAGTGGATGCCGAACCCGCGGGTGCAGGAGCTCGCCGAGCGGCTCGCCGGGGAACTGGGCTACCGCGGCATCTTCGATCTCGACCTGCGCCGGGAGGGCGCGGCCGGTCGCTATCACCTGCTCGACTTCAACCCCCGCCCCGGCGCCCAGTTCCGGCTCTTCACCGACGCCTCGGGCCTGGACGTCGTACGTGCCCTGCACCTGGACCTCACGCAGCGTCCGCTGCCGGACCCGGCGCCGCGGCCCGGGCGGACGTTCGTCGCGGAGAACTACGCCCCGCTGACCGCGCTCGGTACGCGGCCCGGCGGGCGGGAGCTGGCCTGGCACGCCCGCGACGACCCGGCACCCGGGATCGCGCTGTGGGCCCTGTGGTCCCGGCATGTGGCGGCGCGCCTGCTGGACCGGGCGCCGGGCACCGCGACCGTGCCACGGCTTCCCCGGCCCGCGCGACCGCCGGACACCAGGAATCCGTTGCCCGATGACGTGAGGCCGGTGTGCGACGCGCGTCCGCCGGCCGACGACGAGAAAGCGAGTACGTGCTGATGTACGACCTGCTGGTGGTGGGGGCCGGTCCCTACGGCCTGTCCATCGCCTCCCATGCCGCGGCCGCCGGGCTGAGCCTGCGCGTCTTCGGCAGACCCATGGCGTCGTGGCGGGACCACATGCCCCGCGGCATGTTCCTCAAGTCCGAGCCGTGGGCGTCGAACCTCTCCGATCCGCAGGGCCGGCTGCGGCTGGACATGTACTGCGCCGGGCAGGGGGTGCGGGCGCGGCACGGGGAGCCGATCCCCGTGGAGATGTTCGCCTCGTACGGCCTGTGGTTCGCGCGTCACGGCGTGCCGGGCGTCGACGAGCGCACGGTGACGCGCGTGCACACCGTCCCCGGAGGTTTCGAGGCGGTCACCGAGGACGGCGAGGTGCTGCGGGCGCGGACGGTGGCCCTGGCCGTGGGTGTCCTGCCGTTCGTCAAGATCCCGGCGGCGCTGCGCGGCCTGGACCCCGAGTACGTCTCGCACAGCAGCCACCACGGTGACCTCGCCCGGTTCCGGGACCGGGACGTCACGGTGGTCGGCGGTGGCCAGGCGGCGCTGGAGACGGCGGCGCTCCTGGCGGAACAGGGCACCCGGGTGCGGGTGCTGGCCCGCGCGGACCGGCTGCGCTGGAACGAGGTGCCCCCACCCTGGGAGCGCCCGTTGCGGCAGTCGCTCCGCGCCCCGCACAGCGGCCTCGGCTGCGGCTGGCGCAACTGGTTCTACGCCGAGCGTCCGGGTCTCTTCCGCAGGCTCCCGGCGCCGACGCGCGCCCGTGTCGCGGCGACGGCCCTCGGCCCGGCGGGCGCCTGGTGGGTGCGCGACCGGGTGGAGCCCGCGGTGGAGGTGCTGCTGGGGCGGGAGGTGCTGGCGGCGCATGACGCCAGGGGCCGGGTCCGCCTGGAGACGGTGAGCCGGGCCGGTGAGCTGACGGTCCTGGAGACGGAGCACGTCATCGCGGCCACCGGGTTCCGGGCGAGCCGCGAACGGCTCGGGCTGCTGGCGGACGACGTCCGCGGCGGCCTGGTAACGATGCCGGACGGATCGCCCTACGTGGGGCGGGACTTCGAGTCGTCGGTGCCCGGGCTCTTCATGGCCGGGCTGGTGACGGCGGCCGGCTTCGGGCCCGCGATGCGCTTCGTGCACGGTGCCTCGTTCACGGCGGGCACGCTGGTGCGCGGCGTGCGCCGACGGCTGCACGCGGGGACGCGGGACGGGCGGGTCCCGGCGCCGGCACTCCGCTTGCCGGACGGGGCGCTGGACACCGCAGGGCGGTGAAACGGGCTTGGGTGCCGGGCAGGCGCGTCCGGCACCCAAGAGCACCTACCGACGGGGCGCCACTCGGCTTCGCCGGTACAGGACGGCCCCGCCGATCAGCAGCGCGGCACCGGTGGCCCCGGCGGCGAGCACGCCCTCACCTCCGGTTTCGGCCAGCGAGGACGAGGCCCCGTGGGGGGCGTCGCCCGGTCCCTCCGGCGTGTCGGCGGGGGGCTTGGCCCCTGTGTGCTCGGGAGGGGCGACCGGCGAGTCACCTGGCGGCCGCTCGGACGGCGTGTGCGGGTGGCTGTCGTGCGGGTGCCGGTGCGGCGGGGTGCCCCCGGCCTCCTGGCCGCAGCGGTTGCCGAACGCCGGGTTCAGCAGGGCGATCACGTCGACCGTGTTGCCGCACACGTTCACCGGTACGTCCACCGGGGCCTGGGCGTTGTTGCCGCTGCCGACTCCGGGCGAACCCTGCGCGACGCCGTGCGCCGAGGAGCCGGAGTGCCCGTGCGAACCCGGCGCGTCCCCGTACCCGGCACCCTCGCCGTAGCCGCCGCCGTGGTGGGCGGGCCGGTGGGGAGCACCGTGGGATCCGTGCGCACCGCGGGGAGCGGAGATGTTGGCACACGAGTTGCCGAAGGCCGGATTCAACGCACCCACCACGTTGACGGAGTTGCCGCAGGCGTTCACCGGCACGTGCACGGGCACCGACACGTTGTTGCCCGACGCGACACCGGGCGAGTCCGACGTGGCTCCGCCCGCGTGCGAGTCCGCGAAGGCGGGGGTGCCGTACATGGACACGATGCCCGTCGCGGCCGCGGCCACGACCATTCCCCTGCTCAGAGTCTGTCGCAATGTCGTTGTCTTCCTGCTGGTTGAAGTGGGAAAGCCGGCCTTGGCACCGTGAGGTCATCCAAGGCCGGCGTGACCGAGCCGGGCGGCTGGTGCGCTCCGACGTCAGGCGTTGACGCAGGTGTTGCCGAACGCCGGGTTCAGCAGACCGATCACGTTGATCGTGTTGCCGCACACGTTGACGGGGATGTGAACGGGGATCTGGACCACGTTGCCCGACAGGACACCCGGGGACCCGATGGCGGCACCCTGCGCGTCGGCGTCGGCGAAGGCCGGGGCGCCCATGCCCAGAGCCATGATGGCGCCGGCGACGACAGCTGCGCTCTTCTTGTAATTCACGTGCTTTCCCTTCTCTGCGGTCATGCCCCTGTGACGGCCGAAACCGAGCGAGCACCTTGAAACGGCTCGCAGCACGACCTGCATGCGGTGAACGAGGACGGAGGTCCGAAGAAACTACGGAACGAAAGCCGCTTGATAATTCACTCGAACGCTCCGCACAGAAAACGACGGGGCCGGTGGGATGCACGTGGGCAGAAGCCCGGGCGGCCCGCACGGAGAGTGGCGGGCGACCCGGGCCGCACCGGGAGGTCTCAGCCTTCGCTGTTGGCGGACAGGAGCGAGATGTCCTCGAGGACGTGCGACAGGGCGCCGTCCCGCTTCGCCTGCGTCGAGTTGTCGCTGCACTGCTGGTTCAGGTCGTCCGACAGGATCGGGACGTCCTGGATCGGGACGAGGTTGAGGACGGCGACGTTGAGGTCCTCCAGCGCGAGGCACGGCTTGTTGAGCGTGCCCTGGACCAGGGACAGCTGCGGGCTCATGTCGCCCTTGGTCGTCGAGTTGCCGAAAGCCGACGTCGCGCCGTTGCCGTTGGCAACGGACGGTCCGGCGTCGTCACCGATGGCAAGGGCCTGGGGAGCAGCCGCCACCGTCATACCGATCACAGAAGCGGCGGCCGCCGCGGCGACCATAGCCTTCTTGAGCACTTCGTGTTCCTTTCCTCGTAGCGACGCACTGTCGTACTGCCTCATCAACCCGGTGTCGCAGGATTAGTTGCGGGCGTTCACCCGGTTGGCCGTCACGAGTTCGCGACAGCGACGAGAAATCAACGGTTTCAGCGGGTCGGTACACGCGTGGGGCATCGGCCGTGCGGGTGAACGGGAGAAACCATCCTTGCCAAACGGAGTTGGTCATGGCGCTCCGGTGAACGGGGTTTCTTCAGAAGGGACTGGCCAGTGATCAAGAAGGTTTTTGCCGCTGCGGCGATCACCGCTTCCGTCGTGGGTGCCTCCGCTGCCGCGGCTCCTACGGCGATGGCGATCGGTGACGACAACGGGCCGGCCATCGCGAACGGCAACGCGGCGATGCAGAGCTTCGGCAACTCGGCCACGTACGGCAACATGAGCCCGCAGATGGCGCTCATCCAGGGCTCCTTCAACAAGCCCTGCATCGGTCTGAACGACATCAACGTTCCGATCGTCAACCTCATCCCGATCCAGGACGTCCCGATCCTCTCGGACGACCTGAACCAGCAGTGCACGGAGAACTCCACGCAGACCAAGCGCGACGGCGCGCTGGCGCACCTGCTGGAGGACGTGTCGATCCTGTCCGCCAACGGCGAGAACTGACACTCCGGACGCGCGAGGGGCGGGGTCACCGACCAGGTCGGTGGCCCCGCCCCTTTTCGGGTGCCGGCGCCGTTTCAGCGCTCCTGCCGGTACAGCTCCTCGATCTCCCCCGCGTACGCCGCCACCGCCGCGTGCCGCCGGACCTTCAGGGACGGGGTCAGCAGGCCGTTGTCCTCGGTGAACTCGCCGGTGATGAGGCGGAAGGCGCGGATGGACTCGGCCCGGGACACCGCCTCGTTGGCGTAGTCCACGGCCTTCTGGACGTCGGCGCGCAGGCGGGGATCGGTCACCAGGTCGGCGAGCGGGGTGTCGGCGGGCAGGCGCCGGACGGCGAGCCAGTGGGCCACGGAGTCGGCGTCCAGGGTGATCAGGGCGGCGACGTAGGGGCGGTTGTCGCCGACGACGAGGCACTGGCCGACGGGCGGGCGGCTGCGCAGGCGGTCCTCCAGGACGGCCGGGGCGACGTTCTTGCCGCCCGAGGTGACGAGGATGTCCTTCTTCCGGCCGGTGATGGTGAGGTAGCCGTCGTCGTCGAGCGCGCCGAGGTCGCCGGTGGCGAACCAGCCGTCGCGCAGGACGGCTTCACCGGCGGCCGGGTCGTTCCAGTAGCCGCCGAAGACGACGCCCCCCTCGACGAGGACCTCGCCGTCGTCCGCGATGCGGACCGCGGTGCCGGGGACCGGGAGGCCGACCGTGCCGGGGCGGGGGCTCAGCGGCGGGACGATGGTCGCCGCGGCGGTCGTCTCGGTGAGTCCGTAGCCCTCGTGGACGATGATCCCGGCGGCGTAGAAGAAGAGGTTGAGGTTGCGGTCGAGGGGGGAGCCGCCGCTGATGGCGTAGCGCGTCCGGCCGCCGAGCTCCTTGCGCACCCGGCGGTACACCAGCAGGTCGTACAGGGCCCGGGCCGCCCTGAGGCCGGGGCCCGGGCCCTTGCCGCGCCCGGAGAGCGCGGCCAGGTGGGCCTCGCCGAAGCGGACCGCGACGCGGTCGGCCCGTTCGAAGGAGGCGCCGCGGCCGATCTTCTCGGCGGTCGCGCGGGCGGTGTCGTGGATCTTCTCGAAGAGGTACGGGACGCCCACGAGGAAGGTGGGGCGGAACTCCCTGAGCGCGGGACGGAGTTCGTCGGGCCTGATGCTCGGGCAGTGGCCCAGTTCTATCCGGGCCAGCAGGCAGGCGATCTGCAGGGAGCGGCCGAGGACGTGGGCGAGCGGGAGGAAGAGGAGGGTCGAGGCGACCTGTCCGGTGACCTCCTTGAACAGGGGGTGCAGCAGTTCGACCGTGTTGGCGGCCTCCGCGTGCAGGTTGGCGTGGGTGAGGACGCAGCCCTTGGGGCGTCCGGTGGTGCCGGAGGTGTAGCAGAGGGTGGCGACGGTGTCCGGGGTGAGCGCGGCGCGGCGCTCGGCGACCTCCTCGTCGGGGACGCCGCGGCCGGACGCGGCGAGGACGGCGAGCGCGTCCGCGTCCAGTTGCCAGACGCGCGGCGGCTCGGGATGCCCGGCGGTTCCGGCGGCCACGGCTCGCGCGTTCTCGGCGGTTTCCGCGACGACGAAGCGGGCGCCGGAGTCCCGTACGATCCAGCCGATCTGGTCCGGGGACGAGGTCGGGTAGACCGGGACGCTCTGGCCGCCGGCCGCCCAGACGGCGAAGTCCAGGACGGTCCACTCGTAGCGGGTGCGCGACATGATGGCGACCCGGCCGCCCGGTTCGAGACCGGCGGCCATCAGTCCCCGCGCGACGTCGGTGACTTCACGGGCGAACGCCGCCGCGGTCACCGGGCGCCAGGCACCGCCCTTTCTGCGGCGCAGCACGACGGCGTCGGGTGCCTCGGAGGCGTTGGTGTAGGGCAGGTCGGCGGTGCTGCCGGTGGTGGGTGCCGGTGCCAGGCGGGCGGCGCGCGCCTCGCGGACCGTGCCGGCCCCGTCCCGGATCAGCTCGATCCGGCCGCGGGTCATGGGACCGGTGCGCTGCTTGGCCCGTTTCATGTCCTTGCGTACGCCCATGGCGGCTCCCTGTCGCGGTTCGTGCGGGGTGCGGGTGCGGAGGTGCGGGGTGTGCGACGTTTCCTTACTCCGGAGTCAACTTACTCGCGCGTAACAGAAATTCAATGGGCCGCACACGTTCGTCGCCGGGGAGGGGCCGGCCGGACCTTGCCCCTCCGATGGCCTCTGCCCCTGTGCGCCAAAGGGAGTTGTGCGGCCCGTGGAGCCTTGCGTGCCGGGCGGTCCGGTTCGATGCTGGCGCTTCTTGTTGTCTTCCGTGCGGAGCCGCAGCGTGAGTGCTGACACACCGACCAGCCACCGTCCGAGCCGCCGCACCCTCCTCGCGGGTGGCGCTCTGGCGGGATGGGCCGCCCTCACCGCGCAGAAGGGAGCGTTCGCCGCGGACGCGGGGGACGCCGCGTGGGACGCGCGGCCGGGCGTCTTCCAGATCGGCCGCGAGGCGGCGCGCGCCCGCCTCGTGCCGTACGCGAGTGCCGGTGACGCGCTGCGCGGGAGGTTCACCGAGTCGCCGTACCACCGCTCGCTGAACGGGACTTGGCGCTTCCACTGGGCCCGCAACCCCGACCGGCGGCCCGTCGGGTTCGAGGACCCGGGCTTCGACGACGGCGGCTGGGACCGCATCCCGGTCCCGTCGAACTGGGAGATCGAGGGATACCCGGAGCCGATCTACCTCAACGTCAGATACCCGTGGGTCGGCTACGAGAGTCCGGCGCCGCCGCAGGTACCGCACGACTTCAACCCGGTGGGCTCCTACCGCCGTACCTTCACCGTGCCGAAGGGCTGGTCCGGGCGGCGCACGCTCCTCTCCTTCCAGGGCGTCAAGTCGGCGTTCTTCGTCTGGGTCAACGGCGAGCGGGTCGGCTACAGCGAGGACAGCTACACCCCCGCCGAGTTCGACATCAGCCGCCGGCTGCGGCCGGGGCACAACACGCTCGCCGTCGAGGTGTACCGCTGGTCCGACGGCAGCTGGCTCGAGGACCAGGACATGATCGACCTGTCCGGGATCTTCCGGGACGTGTACCTGTACTCGATCCCGCCGGTGCACGTGCAGGACCTGTTCGTGCGGACCGAACTGGACGCGGCGTACCGGGACGCCGTCCTCACGGTGGACGTCGCCGTACGCGACCGCGGCGGGGAGCGGCCGGGCGGGTACCGGGTGACGGCGGAGCTGTTCGACGCGCGCGGGCGCCGCGTGCCGGTCCCGCTGCCAGCCGGGGACGTGGACTTCGGGGACGGTGACGCGGAGGTCCGGCTGCGGGCGGACGTGGCGGCGCCCGCCCTGTGGTCCGCCGAGGCGCCGAACCTGTACACGCTGGTCGTCACGCTGGCCGACGCCGCGGGCCGGGCGGTCGACGTGCACGGCACCCGGGTGGGCTTCCGCGAAGTCGGTTACGGGCCAGGCGAGTTCACCCTCAACGGCAGGCCGCTGATGTTCCGGGGCACCAACCGCCACGAGTCGGATCCCGACCGCGGCCAGGCCGTCGACGAGGCGCGGATGCTCCAGGACATCCGCCTGATGAAGCGGTACAACATCAACGCCGTCCGCACCTCGCACTACCCGAACCACCCGCGGTGGATGGAGCTGTGCGACGAGTACGGGCTGTACGTCGTCGACGAGGCCAATCTGGAGACGCACGGGGTGCGGGACACCCTGCCGGGGTCGCTGGCCGAGTGGACCGACGCCTGTGTGGACCGGGTCCGCTCGCTCGTGGAGCGCGACAAGAACCACGCCTGCGTCGTCGTCTGGTCCCTCGGCAACGAGGCGGGCAAAGGGTCGAACTTCCAGGTCATGGCCGACTGGGTGCACGCCAGGGACGCCTCGCGCCCCGTCCACTACGAGGGCATGAACTCCGTCGCCGACGTGCACAGCGAGATGTACACCAGCCCGGCGGGCGTGGAGGCGTACGGCAGGTCCGGCAACCCGAAGCCGTTCATGCTGTGCGAGTACACCCACTCCATGGGCAACAGCGGCGGCAACCTCCGGGAGTACTGGGACGTCTTCGAGCGCTACCCGAACCTGCACGGCGCCTTCGTCTGGGACTGGACGGACCAGGCGATCCGGCTGCCCGTGCCCGGGGACGCGCGGCGCACCTACCTGTCGTACGGAGGCGACTGGCACCCCGGCCAGCCGACGGACGGGAACTTCTGCTGCAACGGTCTCGTGGCGTCGGACCGCTCGGTGCACCCGGGGCTGATCGAGGCGAAGAAGTGCTACCAGCCGGTGGGGATCAGGGCGGGCGAGCTGTCCGAGGGGACCGTGAAGGTGCGCAACAAGCACCTGTTCAGCGGACTGGACGCGTACGAACTGCGGTGGTCCGTCACCCGGGACGGCGACCGCGTGCAGCACGGCACGCTCGCCGCGCCCGCCGTCGCGCCCGGGTCGGAGGGGACCGTCCGCGTCCCGTACCGCAGGCCCGCGGCGCCGGAGCCCGGAGCCGAGTACTTCCTCGACCTCTCCATCGTCCTGCGGGCCGGGACGCGCTGGGCCGACGCCGGGCACGAGGTGGCCGCGGAACAGCTCGCGCTGGACTGGCACACGCCCGCGCGGACGGCGGCCGCGCCGCGCGGCGACCTCACGCCGGTGGAGACCGACACCGAGGTCACGGTGACCGGGCGGGAGGTGGAGGTGGTGCTCTCCAAGAAGTCCGGGACACTCTCCGCGTACACCTGGCGCGGGCGGCGGCTGCTCGTCGAGGGTCCCGTGCCGAACTTCTGGCGGGGGCCCACCGACAACGACATCGGGCGCAGGTTCCCGGCCACCGCGCGGACCTGGCGGGAGGCCGGCACCCGTCGGACGGTGACGTCGGTGAGCGTCACGCGGCCCGCGTCCGGCGAGGTCGTCGTCGAGGTCGGCTGCACGCTGCCCACCTCGCCCGGCGCCTGCACGTGGCACACCGTGTTCACCGTGCGCGCCGACGGCGAGGTGCGGGTCCGGCACACCCTCGACGCCGCGGCCGGGCTGCCGGACCTGCCCATGGTGGGTGCCCTGCTGACGGTCCCGGCCGGTTTCGAGCGGCTCGACTGGTTCGGCCGGGGGCCGCACGAGAACTACCAGGACCGCAGGACCGCCGCGTTCGTGGGCCGCTACCGCTCCACCGTCGACGAACAGATGGCGCCGTACGTCCGCCCCCAGCAGACGGGCAACATGACGGACGTACGGCGGCTGTCGCTGACCGACCGGGCCGGTGACGGGCTCTGCGTGCTCGCGGACCCGGCGGACGGCGAACCGCTCCTGGAGACCAGCGCCCTGCACCACTCGCCGTTCGACCTGGACGGGCCCCGGCACCCCCATGAGCTGAAGCGGCGGGACGAGACGGTGCTCCTGGTCAACCACCGGCAGATGGGCGTCGGCGGTATCAACTCGTGGGGCGCGGCACCGCTCGCGGAGTACGTGCTGCGCTCGGGGCGGACGTACACGTACGCCTACCGGCTGCGGCCCGCCCAGGGGCAGCCCGCTCAGGGGCAGCCGGTCGGGCGCTAGCCGCGGAGGCGTTCGGCCCGGCGGACCGCTTCGGCCAGCCGGCGCACCTCCTCGTCCTGTGCGACGGTCGCCAGCCGGTCGGCGCGGTCGGCGAGCCGGCCGAGCGAGGGGCGGGCCGGGAGCGCGGGCCGGCGGTCGTCGCCCCGGCGGAGGTCGTCGGCGAAGTAGGCGGCCACGGCGGCGACCTGGAGGCCGGGCGACGCCCTCCACAGGTCGGCGCCCAGGGAGGCCGCCTCCAGCCGGCCGGACTCCTCGTGCGGGGTGCGGTCGGCGGGGTCGAGCCAGCGGACGCTCGCGGTGGCGAGATGCCCGGAGGCACCCGGCCTGGTGCGGACGGCGTACAGGGCGGTGACGGTGTGGCCGGGGCCGACCTCTCCGCCGTCCACCCGGTCGTCGCGGAAGTCCTCGTCGGCGACCTGCCGGTCGTCGTAGCCGACGAGCCGGAACGTCTCGACCGTCGCGGGGTCGAAGGCGACCTGCGCCTTGGCGTCGCGGGCCGTGAGGTCGATGTTGCGGGGGAGTTCCTCGCAGAAGACCTTCCTGGCCTCCTCGTCGTCCGAGACGTACGTGGTGTGGCCGTCGCCCTTGTCGGCGAGGCGCTCCATCAGGGCGTCTCCGTAGTCGCTGCCGACGCCGACGCCGAACAGGGTGATGCCGTGCTCGCGGCGGGCGTCCGAGACGCGCTCCAGGATGCTGTCCGCGTCCATGTCGCCGGTGTTGGCGAGCGCGTCGGAGAGCAGGACGACCCGGTTGGTGGCACCCTCGCGCAGACCCTCCACGGCGGTGTCGTACCCGGTGCGGACGCCCTCGCCGAGGTCGGTCGAGGACTGCGGCTCCAGGCGGCGGACCGCGGCGTGGACGCGGTCGCGGTGGCCGCCGAGCCGGGTCATCGGCAGGACGGTCTCGGCCTCGTCGCTGAAGGCGACCAGGGCGACCGCGTCGTCGTCGCGCAGCCGGTCCGTCATCACCCCGAGGGAGTCCTTGGCGAGGTCCAGGCGGCCCGGTTCGGCCATGGAACCGGAGACGTCGACGACGAAGGTGAGGGCGGCGGGCGCGCGTTCGCCCTCGTGCCGTTCCTCCCGGGTGGCGAGGCCGACACGGACCAGCGACCAGTCCTCGGCGTCGGTGCGGGCGCCGTCGACGGTGACCGAGAAGCCGTTGCCTTCGGGGCGTTCGTAGTTCTGGCGGAAGCTGTTGACGAACTCCTCGGGGCGGACGGTCGCCGGGTCGGGCAGCCGGCCGTCGGCGAGGGTGCGGCGGGCATAGCCGTACGAGGCGGTGTCGACGTCCAGGGCGAACGTGGAGAGGTGGTCGGGCGACGGGGCGGCGTCACGGTCGCTGTCGCCGGTCTCCTCCCCGGGCCGCTCGCCCTGAGAGGTGCCCGGCCTCGGCACGGGGGCGGGCCGGCCTGTGCCGCCCGTACGGGACTTCGCGGCGCCGTCCGACGCCCTGCTGCCGTCGGCGCCGCCGCCGCAGCCCGTGAGCAGCAGGCCGCCCGCGAGCGTCAGCGCGAGCAGCCCCCCGCGCAGCCCCCGTATGTGGTCCATCCCCATCCGTGCCCCCTCGGTGAACGGTCCGGCTCCTGGCCTACGTCTGTGACTGTGACGTCCGAGGGGGCCGGAATGTGCGCCACGGGGCGTTGCGGATGCGTCTCGATGCGGCCACGGTGAGCGGCCGCCGAGACCGGCGGGTGACCTTCCGGAGACCTACGAGACGATGTCCTTGCGCCGGAAGCCGCGGAAGGCCAGGGCGAACAGCACGAGCGCGTACGCCGTGGACACCGCCGCGCCCTGGATCATGCCGCTCCACTCCAGGTCCGGCTGGACGGCGTCCGCCCAGGCGAACTGCCAGTGCGCGGGCAGGAAGTCGCGCCAGTCGCCGAGGGCGGTCACCGCGTCCAGCACATTGCCGGCGATGGTCAGTCCGACCGCGCCGCCGACCGCGCCGAGCGGGGCGTCCGTCCTGGTCGACAGCCAGAACGCGAGCCCCGCGGTGACCAGTTGGGACACGAAGATGTACGCCACGACGATCAGCAGGCGCTGGGTCGCGGTGCCCGTGGACAGCTCTCCGCCGGTCGGGACCTCCAGCGGGCCCCAGCCGTACGCCGCCGTGCCCACCGCCAGCGCGACGACCGGGAGGAGCACCATGGCGGCCAGGCTGAGGCCGAGCGCGACGGTGAGCTTGGACAGCAGGAGCCGGGTCCTCGGGACCGGTGCCGCCAGCAGGTAGCGCAGCGACGACCAGCTCGCCTCGGAGGCGACCGTGTCCCCGCAGAACAGCGCCACCGGGATCACCAGCAGGAAGCCGGCCGACACGAACAGGTTCACGGCGGCGAAGTTCGCGCCGGACGCGGTGGCCGTGTCCATCAGCGTCACCTGGCCGTTGCGGCCGCCCGGTTCGCCGCCGATCGCGAAGGCGGCGACGAGGACGAACGGCAGCAGTGCGAGCACGGCCTCCATGACCAGGGTGCGGCGGCGCTTCAGCTGCCGTGCGAGCTCCACCCGCAGCGGCAGGGTCCGTCGCGCGCGGTATCCGTCGGCCGTCTCGGCCCGCTCGGTGAGGGTGCTCACGCGGAGCCTCCGATCAGGGTGAGGAAGGCGTCTTCGAGCCGCCGGTGGGGGCCGACCGACCGCACGGGCACATCGAGCCGTACGAGTTCGACGACCAGGTTCTCCGCGCTTGCCCCGGTGGCGAGCCGGACCAGGAGTCCGTCGTCGGTGACGGCGGCGGAGGTCACGCCGGGCAGCGCGCCGACCTTCTCGGCGAGCGGCTCGGCCACGGGTGAGCCGGTGCCGACGAGGAGGGTGTCGCCGGAGCCGATGATCTCGTGCACGGGACCGGCCTGGACCAGCCTGCCGCGGTCCATGACCACCAGGTGGGTGCAGGTCTGCTCGACCTCGGCCAGGAGGTGGCTGGAGACGATGACGGTACGGCCGGCCGCGGCGTAGCGGATCATGACCTCGCGCATCTCGCGGATCTGGGGCGGGTCGAGGCCGTTGGTCGGCTCGTCCAGGATCAGCAGGTCCGGCAGGCC
Source organism: Streptomyces sp. NPDC005551 (assembly GCF_042871785.1). Classification (NCBI taxonomy): domain Bacteria; kingdom Bacillati; phylum Actinomycetota; class Actinomycetes; order Kitasatosporales; family Streptomycetaceae; genus Streptomyces; species Streptomyces sp. NPDC005551. The sequence goes on from NZ_JBIAJE010000002.1 coordinate 631,422, forward strand.
CAGCATGGCCTGGGCGATGGCGAGGCGCTGGCGCATGCCCTGGGAGTACGTGCGCACCGCGCGGGCCAGGGCGTCGCCGAGGCCGGCGATCTCCAGGGCCTCGTCCAGGTGGGCGTCCTCGGGCGGGCGCCCGGTGGCCCGCCAGTACAGCTCCAGGTTCTCGCGGCCCGAGAGGTGCGGGAGGAACCCGGCGCCCTCGACGAAGGCGCCGACGCGGGAGAGCACCGGGGCGCCGGGCCGGATCGCGTGTCCGAAGACGCGGATCTCGCCGTCGTCGGGGCCGATCAGGCCCATGAGCATGCGCAGGGTGGTCGTCTTGCCCGCGCCGTTCGGCCCGAGCAGGCCGAGGATCTGGCCCCTCTCGACGCGGAAGGACAGGTCCCGTACCGCGTACCGGTCCGCCGACTTCGCGTACCGCTTGCTCAGTTCGGTGATCTGCAGGGGGACGTCGGCCAGTTCGGGGTCGGGCGGCCCGGCGGCGGCCCGGCGGCGGCCGGTGAGCAGCAGGACGAGCGCGGCCAGGGCGCCGGCCACGGGCAGCCACCACACCCAGGCGGGCAGCGGCGCCGCCGCGGTCCGCACGTCCGGCGCCGTCGGGACCCGGAGGTCGCCCTTCAGCGACACCGTGTACGTGGCGGGAGCGGCCGGGGACGCGTAGCCGAGGTCCGTGGAGGCGAGGGCCAGTCGCAGCCGGTGGCCCTTGCGCATCTCGTGGTCGATGGCGGGCAGGGTCAGCCGGACGTCCTTGCCGGCCTTCGCGCCCTCGACCCGTACGGGCGTCACCAGCTGGGCGGGCAGCGACTGCCGGGAGTCGCCGGGTCCGACGTCGTACACCTTCCCGAAGAGGACGGCGTCGTCGGTGGTCGACTTCACGTGCACGGTCGCCGTCGGAGATCCCGTGATCCGCAGGTCCTCGGTGAGCGGGGCGGAGGTGAACTTCGCGAACTGGCCCGGGAAGTCGACCGACACCCCGACGCCGAGGGAGGACAGCTGGGAGATGCCGCCGGAGTCGTCGAGGCCGGGGAGGGCGGAGATGGCGGGCGGGCTGGCCCCCGCCGGGTTGCGGACGCTCTGCTCGCGTCCGCTCAGCGCGACCTTCCGCGGTCCGCTCTCCAGGCCGGGGTAGGTGTCCGCGCTCGCGCCCCGCAGCTGTGCGGCGCCGTCCGTGGAGTCGATGCCCCCGGTGCGGGTGACCCGGAAGGCGGGGCCGGTGTCGGCGCTCTCGTCGTCCTTCAGGTAGCGGTCGAACCATGTGGCGACGCGGGCGTGGACCCGGTCGCTCTCCTTGTCGCCGCCGTCGTGGCCCCCGGAGATCCAGTCGACGCCGACCGGTGCGCCGTTGGCCCGGATCGCGTTGGCCGTCGCGTCGGCCTGGCCGAGCGGGAACAGCGAGTCGGTCTGGCCCTGCACCAGGAGCGTGGGCACCTTGATGCGGTCGCCGACGGCGGACGGGGAGCGGGCGTCGAGCAGGGCGCGCGCCCGCGCGTCCGGCTTCCCGGCCTCCGCGACCCGGTTGTACATGGCGCACAGCCGTGCCTCGAAGCGCTCGCAGCCGCCGCCGGAGTTGATGAACAGGCCGGCCCACAGCTTCTTGAGGACCCCGTTCGGGAAGAGGGCGTCCGCCAGGTTCCAGTAGGTGATCGACGAGGCGACCGCGTCGACCCGCCGGTCGTATCCGGCGGCCAGCAGGGAGACCGCTCCGCCGTAGGAGGCGCCGCTGAGGCCCACCCGCGGGTCGCCGCGTCCGTCCAGCTCGACCTCGGGCCGCTCGGCCAGCCAGTCGACGAGCCTCGAGACGTCGGCGACCTCGCCCTTGGGGTCGTTCAGGCCGATCTTCCCGGTGGAGCCGCCGAAGCCGCGCGCCGACCAGGTCAGCACCGTGTATCCGTCGCGGGCGAGCTGCTCGGCCTGGTCCCGCACGTCCGCCTTGCTGCCGCCGAAGCCGTGGGCCAGCAGCACGGCCGGGCGGCGGCCGGAGCCCGCGGTGAAGTACGACGTCTTGATCTTCACCCCGTCGCCCATGGCCATGGCACGGTCGGCGCGGTGCACGGGCGGGGGCTCGTCCGAGGCGGCGGCCGTCCAGGTGCCGGCACCGGCGAGCACGACGACGGCGGCCGCGGCGGCGGCCCACCGGCGCGGCCCTCGCGGTGCGGGCCCGTGCGGTCGGGGCAGTCGAAGATCCATGCGTCAACCGTAAGGGGGGCCGCCGGCAACCGATGCAGCCACCGGGCTGAACCCGGGCCCCTCCCCCGGGAGTACGGTCGCGCCCCCGCGTACCGCGCCCGTGGTACGCGGGGGGGGCGGGACCGCGGGGCCGCGGCTCAGGCCTCCCCGTCCTCCGGGATCGACACCAGCCAGCGGGTGTCACGGCGGGGACGCAGGTAGAAGGCCCAGTACAGGGTGGCGACGGCGGTGATGCCGCCGGTCCACAGGAGGTAGCCCGCCTCCTGCTGACTCAGGATGTAGGCGAGGACGCCGATCAGCAGGACGGGTACGGCGGGCCACAGGGGCATGCGCCAGGCGGCCGTGTGGGCGTGCGTTCCGCGCCGGGCGAGCAGGGCGGCCACCGCGACCAGCAGGTACATGGCGGTGACGGAGACCCCGGTGACGCCGTACAGGGTGTCCAGGTTCACGAAGCACAGGACGGCGCCGGGGACGCCCACGAGGAGGGTGGCGACCCACGGGGAGCCGAAGCGGCCGAGGCGGGACAGGCCGCGGTTGACCGGCTCGGGCCAGGCCTTGTCGCGGGCGGAGGCGAACAGGACGCGGGAGTTCTGGATGACCATGACGATGCCCGCGTTGATGATCGCGAGGGCCACGCACAGGCTGACGAAGGTGCCGACGGCGGAGTTCGACCAGGTGGTGACCATGGTGCTGATGTCGCCGCCGCTGAGGGCCGCCAGGTCCGGGGCGCCCATGGTGATCGCGACGACCGGCACCAGGATGATCACCGACGAGATGGCGAGGGTGGCGAGGACGGTACGAGCCACGTTGCGGCGCGGGTTCTCCAGCTCCTCGGAGAGGTAGACCGCGGTCGAGAAGCCCTGGGTGACGAAGAGGGCGATGGCGAGCCCGGAGACGATCAGCATGGCCGTGACGGTGTCCGTGTGACCGCCGGCGTCCGCGACCTGGAGGGAGACCAGGCTGCCCGCGCCGCGCTCACCGTGCGCGAAGCCGAGGACCGCCACGACGGCCGCGGCGATGACCTCGAGGACCAGGAAGACGCCGGTGATCCAGGCGTTGGCGCGCAGGTCGAGCAGACCGGCGAGGGTGGCGAGCAGCATGACCGCGGCGCCCGCGTAGGACGGGTCGAGGTGCACGATCGGGGCGAGGTAGTCCGCGGTGCCCATGGCGATCACCGGCGGCACGATCATGACGACCAGCAGGGAGAGCACGAAGACGAGCCAGCCGGCGAGGCGGCCCGCCATCGTCGAGACCATGGCGTACTCGCCGCCCGCGCTGGGGATGAGGGTGCCCAGCTCCGAGTAGCAGAACGCCACGGCGATACAGAGGAGCGAGCCGATCGCGATGGTGAGGGCGGTCGCCGTGCCGAGGGACGAGAAGAGGTCGGGGACGACCACGAAGAGCGTGGAGGCGGGGGTCACGCAAGAGAGCGTCAGCAGGGTGCCGCCGACGATTCCGATGGAGCGCTTGAGCTTGCGGGGGCTGCCCGGCGCCGTGGGGGCGGCGGTCTCGACAGGGCGGAGCGTGTCGGTCATGGAGCGGTTCCGATCGACTCGTGCGGCAGTGCTTGGGGCGGGAGCGATATCGCCTCCGGCGGCTCGCGTCGTTCATCTGTTCGTCCGCTCCCGGCGCTGCATGGAACCCCGACGAAAACCAGCACGTCAATGGCTGTTTACCTACGGAATCCGCAGTTGCGTGGCGACCGGCGTCACATGCCTTTCGCAGGCCCCAACGCGAAGAGATTGCAATCATCAAGCTCTTCACAAAGGTGACCTTGCTTTCCAAGGTCGAATCTTCTCGTGACCTGCGTCACCCGTTTCATCCCCTCTGAACGAGAACCGCAGCTCCGGCGTCAAAAAAACGTGAAGCCGTCCGCAATGCGGACGGCTTCACGGCCTGCTTCGATCACGCTCAGTGGTTGCGCGGGAACCCCAGGTCGACACCGGCGGGGGTGTCCGCCGGGTCGGGCCAGCGGGTGGTCACTACCTTGCCGCGCGTGTAGAAGTGCGTGCCGTCGTTGCCGTAGATGTGGTGGTCCCCGAACAGGGAGTCCTTCCAGCCGCCGAAGGAGTGGTATCCGACCGGCACCGGGATCGGCACGTTGACGCCGACCATGCCCGCCTCCACCTCCAGCTGGAAGCGGCGGGCGGCGCCGCCGTCCCGGGTGAAGATCGCCGTGCCGTTGCCGAACGGCGAGGCGTTGATGAGGTCGACGCCCTCCTCGTACGTGTCCACGCGCAGCACGCACAGCACCGGGCCGAAGATCTCGTCCCGGTAGGCGTCGGCGGTCACCGGGACCCGGTCGAGCAGCGAGAGCCCGATCCAGTGGCCGTCCTCGTGGCCCTCGACCGTGTAGCCGGTGCCATCCAGGACGACCTCGGCGCCCTGGGCCGCCGCGCCGCTCACGTACGAGGCGACCTTGTCGCGGTGGGCCGCCGTGATGAGCGGGCCCATCTCGGAGGCGGGGTCGTTGCCGGGACCGATCTTGATCTTCTCGGCGCGCTCGCGGATCTTCGCCACCAGCTCGTCGCCGACCGCGCCCACGGCGACGACCGCCGAGATCGCCATGCAGCGCTCCCCCGCCGAGCCGTAGGCGGCCGACACGGCGGCGTCGGCGGCCGCGTCCAGGTCGGCGTCGGGCAGGACCAGCATGTGGTTCTTGGCGCCACCGAGGGCCTGGACGCGCTTGTGGTTCGCGGCGGCCGTGGTGTGGATGTGGCGGGCGATGGGCGTCGAGCCGACGAAGGAGACGGCCGCCACGTCCGGGTGCTCCAGCAGCCGGTCGACAGCCACCTTGTCCCCGTGCACGACGTTGAAGACGCCGTCCGGCAGACCGGCCTCGGCCAGCAGCTCGGCGATCTTCATCGAGGCCGACGGGTCCTTCTCGGACGGCTTCAGCACGAAGGTGTTGCCGCAGGCGATGGCCATCGGGAACATCCACATCGGCACCATGGCCGGGAAGTTGAACGGCGTGATGCCGGCCACGACGCCCAGCGGCTGGCGGATGGACGACACGTCCACGCGGCTGGCGACCTGCGTGGACAGCTCGCCCTTCAGCTGGACGCTGATGCCGCAGGCCAGCTCGACGATCTCCAGGCCGCGCGCGACCTCGCCGAGCGCGTCCGAGTGGACCTTGCCGTGCTCGGCGGTGATCAGCTCGGCGATCGCGTCCCGGTTCGCGTCGAGCAGCGCCCGGAACCTGAAGAGGATGTTCGTGCGCTGCGCGAGCGAGGACTGCCCCCAGGTCGCGTACGCCTCCTTGGCGGCGGCGACCGCCGCGTCGACCTCGTCGGCGCTCGCGAAGGCGACCTTGGTGGTGACGGCGCCGGTCGCCGGGTCGGTGACCGGGCCGTACGTACCCGACGCGCCTTCGGTGGGCTTGCCACCGATCCAGTGGTTGACGATCTTCGTCATGCCAGTAACTCCCTCACAGATGGCGGCGTCGGGTGGAGACGTGCCGGTCGTACTCGTCGCGCGCCCTGACCGCCGACGGGCGGGTCGCGGTCTCGGCCACAGGTACATCCCACCAGGCCTGGGCCGGAGGCGCGCCCGACACTGTGTCTGCCGTTTCGGTCTCCACGTAGACACATGTGGGAGTGTCCGCGGCGCGTGCCTCGGACAGGGCGGCCCGCAGGTCGCGCACGGTCTTCGCGCGCAGCACGCGCATGCCGAGGCTGGCCGCGTTGGCGGCGAGATCGACGGGCAGCGGCGCCCCGGTGTAGGTGCCGTCGCCCGACCGGTAGCGGTACGCGGTGCCGAACCGCTCGCCGCCCACGGACTCCGAGAGGCCGCCGATGGACGCGTATCCGTGGTTCTGCAGGATCAGCACCTTGATCGGGACGTTCTCCTGGACGGCGGTGACGATCTCCGTCGGCATCATCAGATACGTGCCGTCGCCGACCAGCGCCCACACGGGCCGGCCGGGCGCCGCCATCCGCACGCCGATCGCGGCCGGGATCTCGTAGCCCATGCACGAGTAGCCGTACTCCACGTGGTACTGGTCCCGTGACCGCGCCCGCCACAGCTTGTGCAGGTCACCGGGGAGCGAACCGGCCGCGTTGATCAGAATGTCCTGCTCGTCCACCAGGGCGTCGAGCAGGCCGAGCACCTGCGGCTGGGTCGGCCGGAGGTCGGGGTCCTCCGCCTGGAACGCCGCGTCGACCCGGTACTCCCAGCGCTCCTTGTCGTCGGTGTACTCGGTGACGTAGGCGGGTGACGCGCGGTGGCCGTGCAGGGTGAGGGCCTCGGTCAGCTCCTCCAGGCCGGCGCGGGCGTCCGCGATCAGGGTCCGCCCGGCCAGCTTGTGCCCGTCGTGGGGCGCGATGTTCAGGTTGAGGAAGCGGACGCCCGGCCCCGCGAAGAGGGTGCCGGAGGCCGTGGTGAAGTCGGTCCAGCGGGTGCCGACGCCGATCACCAGGTCGGCGGTGCGGGCCAGTTCGTCGGCGGTCGCGGTGCCGGTGTGGCCGATGCCGCCGACGTCCTGGGGGTGGTCCCACCGCAGGGAGCCCTTGCCCGCCTGGGTGGAGGCGACCGGGATGCCGGTCGCCGCGGCCAGCTCCGCGAGCGCGTTCTCGGCGCGGCTGTGGTGGACTCCGCCGCCCGCGACGATCAGCGGACGCCGGGCCTCGCGGACGGCTTGTACGGCGGCGGACAGTTCACCGGAGTCGGGGGCCGGGCGCCGGACGGTCCACACGCGCTCCGCGAAGAACTCCTCCGGCCAGTCGAAGCTCTCCGCCTGCACGTCCTGCGGCAGCGCGAGGGTGACCGCGCCCGTCTCCACCGGGTCGGTGAGCACCCGCACCGCCTGGAGCGCGGCCGGGATCAGCGCCTCGGGGCGGGTGATCCGGTCGAAGTACTTCGACACGGGACGCAGGCAGTCGTTGACCGACACGTCGCCCGCGTGGGGGACTTCGAGCTGCTGGAGGACCGGATCGGCCGGGCGGGTGGCGAACACGTCACCGGGCAGCAGCAGCACCGGCAGGTGGTTGACCGTCGCGAGGGCGGCGCCGGTGACCAGGTTGGTGGCGCCGGGGCCGATCGACGTCGTCACGGCGTGCGTGGACAGCCGGTTGCGCTGCCGGGCGTACCCCACCGCCGCGTGCACCATGGACTGTTCGTTGCGGCCCTGGTGGTAGGGCATCTCGTCCGCGTACTCGACGAGCGCCTGCCCGATCCCGGCGACGTTCCCGTGGCCGAAGATGCCCCAGGTGGCGCCGATCAGCCGCTGCCGCTCACCGTCCCGTTCCGTGAACTGGGCGGCCAGGAAGCGCACCAGCGCCTGCGCGACCGTCAGACGGGTCATCGGTATCCCTCCGTGCTCTCCACGTGCTCGGGGTGGAAGCAGATCCGCCACTCCCGCTCGGGACCCGGGCCCGCCATCACGTTCAGGTAGTACATGGTGTGCCCGGGAGCCGCGACGGACGGGCCGTGCCAGCCGTCGGGCACGAGGACCGCGTCGCCGGTCCTCACCTCGGCCAGCACGTCGGCGCCCCCCTCGCGGGAGGGGAACACGCGCTGGTAGCCGAACCCGTTCGGACCCTCGATCTCGAAGTAGTAGATCTCCTCGAGCTGCGACTCGGCGCCGGGGCGGTGCTCGTCGTGCTTGTGCGGCGGGTACGAGGACCAGTTGCCGCCGGGGGTGATCACCTCGACGGCGATGAGCCGGTCGCAGTCGAAGGCGTCGGCGGAGGCGAAGTTGCGCACCCGGCGGGCGCAGGTGCCGCTGCCGCGCTCTTCGACGGGAACCTCCGGTGCGGGGCCGTAGCGGGCGGGGAGTCGGCGCTCGCACTTCGCTCCTGCCAGGGCGAAGCGGCCTCCCGCACCGGAGGCGATCAGTGTCCGGGCGTCACGGGGCACGTAGGCGAAGTCGGTGACTCCCGCGAACACGCTTTCCCTGCCGCGGAGATGGAACTCCTCGTCCTGCGTGCGCACCGTGCAGCCACCCTCCAGGGGCAGCACGATCCACTCGCTGTCGCCGCTGGTGAAGGTGTGTCCGCCGCCGGGGCCGAGTTCGACGACGCGCAGGCTGCTGTGCCGCCAGCCGGCCCGCCCGGGGTCGATGTCGACGGCGTACAGCGGGCCCGCCGTGGCGCCCTTCGGGACGTACAGGTCGTTGCTCGTCATCCGGTCCTCACAGAAGTCCTACGGCGGTGTCCACCGCTGCGGTCACGTCCCCGTCGGCCGGGTAGAGCAGGGAGCGGCCGACGACCAGCCCCCGCACGGTGGGCAGCCGGAGTGCACCGCGCCACTTCTCGTACGCACCGTCCTGGTCCTCGCCGACGTCACCGCCGAGCAGGACGGCCGGCAGGGTGGAGGTCTCCATGACGCGGGCCATGTCGTCCGGGTCGTCGGTGACGGGCACCTTCAGCCAGGTGTACGCCGAACTGCCGCCCAGGCCGCTCGCGATGGCGATGGACTTGGTGACGGCCTCCGCGCCGAGGTCGGTGCGCAGGGCGCCGCTCGCCGGGTCGCGGCGGCACAGGAACGGCTCGACGAACACCGGGAGCCGGCGCTCCGCCATCTCGTCGACGACCCGGGCGGCGGACTCCAGGGTCCGCAGCGAGCCCGGGTCGTCGTAGTCGATGCGCAGCAGCAGCTTCCCGGCGTCGAAGCCGAACCGCTCGATGTCGCGCGGACGGTGCCCGGTGAACCGGTCGTCGAGTTCGAAGGCGGCGCCGGCCAGTCCGCCGCGGTTCATGGAGCCGAGGACGACCTTGTGGTCCAGGGCGCCGAGCAGGAGCAGGTCGTCGAGGATGTCGGCGGTGGCAAGGACGCCGTCGACGCCGGGGCGGGACAGGGCGAGGCACAGCCGCTCCAGGAGGCCGGCGCGGCTCGCCATCGCGAACTTGCGGTCGCCGACGGCGAGGGCGCCGCGGGCCGGGTGGTCGGCGGCGATGATCATCAGACGGCGGCCCTCGTCCACCAGGGGGCGCCGGGCGCGGCGGACGGCGGCCTCGGCGATCGCCTCGGGGTGGTGGACGCGGGTGCGGACGAGTTCGGACACGTCCACCGGGGCGAGGACGCCCGGGGCGGCGGACCGGCCGCCACCGGCGCCCTCCTCGTGCCGCGCCCCGCCGACGTGGCCCGCCCTCACCGCACCGCTCCCGCGGCGAGCGCGTCCTCGACCTCGTCCGGGGTCGGCATGGCCGAGGAGCACTCCAGGCGGGAGGCGACGATGGCACCGGCCGCGTTCGCGTACCGCATGACGCGCTCCAGGTCCCAGCCGGCGAGCAGGCCGTGGCAGAGGGAGCCGCCGAAGGCGTCGCCGGCGCCGAGGCCGTTGAGGACGGTCACCGGCAGCGGCGGGACCTCGGCGGACGTGCCGTCGCGGTGGACGGCGAGAACACCTTTGGGCCCCTGCTTCACGACGGCGAGTTCGACGCCGGCCGCCAGCAGGGCGCGGGCGGCGGCGTGCGGGTCGCGCTCGCCGGTGGCGATCTCGACCTCGTCGACGTTGCCGACGGCGACCGTGGTGTGGCGCAGGGCCTCGGCGTAGAAGGGGCGGGCCGAGGCCGGGTCCCGCCAGAACACGGGGCGCCAGTCGAGGTCGAAGACGGTCGTACCGGCCGCGGCCCGGTGGGCGAGCGCCGCGAGTGTCGCGGTGCGGCTGGGCTCCTCGCTCAGGCCCGTGCCCGTCACCCAGAAGATCCCGGTCGCGCGGACGGCGTCCAGGTCGAGTTCGTGGGCGTCGATCTCCAGGTCGGGCGCCTTGGGCTGCCGGTAGAAGTAGAGCGGGAAGTCGTCCGGCGGGAAGACCTCGCAGAAGGTGACCGGGGTGGGCAGCCCGGCGACCGGCGTCACCCACCGGTCGTCGACGCCGAAGTCCCGCAGCGCCTCGTGGAGATACGTGCCGAAGGGGTCGTCGCCCGTACGCGTGATCACGGCCGTACGCCGCCCGAGCCGGGCCGCGGCCACCGCGACGTTGGCCGCCGAACCGCCGAGGAACTTCCCGAAGGACGAGACCCGGGCCAGCGGGACGCCCGTCTGGAGGGGGTAGAGGTCCACGCCGATCCGCCCCATGGTGATCAGGTCGTACGCCATCGAGATCCCTTCGCTTCGGCTGCCCCCAGGTCTAGCCCGGCCCGGGGAACCCTGTCAACGTTTTGTCCAGACATTCGGACCAGGCCTTGACACCTCTCCGGGGCGGTCCGAAGCTGACGGCCATGACGCCGTTGCCACCGCAGTCGCCGCCCGAGCCGTCACGCCCCGTCTCACCCCAGCCGTCGCCGCGGTCGTCGCCTCCGTCCTCACTGTCCCGCATCCGGATCGGTTCGGCCCCCGACTCCTGGGGCGTCTGGTTCCCCGACGATCCGCAGCAGGTCCCCTGGCAGCGCTTCCTCGACGAGGTCTCCGCGTCCGGGTACGAGTGGATCGAGCTGGGCCCGTACGGCTATCTGCCCACCGACCCGGCCGTCCTCGCGGAGGAGACCGCGCGGCGCGGGCTCGGCGTCTCGGCCGGCACGGTGTTCACCGGGCTGCACCGGGGGCCGGAGGTGTGGGAGTCCACCTGGGCGCACGTCTCGGCCATCGCGGCGCTCACCCAGGCGACGGGTGCCCGGCATCTCGTCGTCATCCCCTCGTTCTGGCGGGACGACAAGACGGGCACGGTGCTGGAGAGCAGCACGCTGACGCCGACGCAGTGGCGCAGCCTCACCGCGCAGACCGAGCGCCTGGCCCACGAGGTGCGGGAGCGCTACGGGCTGCGGATCGTCGTCCACCCGCACGCCGACACGCACATCGACAGCGAGGAGAACGTCACCCGCTTCCTCGACGCGACGGACTCCTCGCTCGTCTCGCTGTGCCTGGACACCGGGCACTACGCGTACTGCGGCGGCGACAGCGTCAAGCTCATCGAGACGTACGGCGAACGCATCGGCTACCTCCACCTCAAGCAGGTGGACCCGCTGGTGCTGGCGGAGGTCCGGGCCGGCGAGGTGCCGTTCGGGCCCGCCGTGGCGCGCGGCGTCATGTGCGAACCGCCGTCCGGCGTGCCGGCGCTGGAGCCCGTCCTCGCCGCCGCGCAGAAGCTCGGCGTCGACCTCTTCGCGATCGTCGAGCAGGACATGTACCCGTGCGCCCCGGACAAGCCGCTGCCCATCGCGCGACGGACGCGGGCGTTCCTGAGGTCCTGCGGGGCGTGACCCCTGGGGGCGGCTGCTCGTCCAATGCGTCACCGGTGTCACAAAAGACCGCTTCCTGTCACAGATGTCACGTATACGCGGGTCCTGGGTCACACCCGGGCGACAGGAACGGCTTCCCGGTCACGATGCGTCGCCGAACGGGCACAGGCTGGGTGATCGTCAGCGCAGTGCCCGGCTCCCCCGACGGCCGCCCCCCGGCCGCCGCTGTGGCGCGCGCAGGGAGGTGCCACCGATGACCGACAGAAGGCTCTGGTCGTACAAGGAGATCGCCGCGCACATCCGGGTGCAGGCGGACACCGTCAGGTCCTACCGCAAGCACGGTCTGCTGCCCCCGCCCGACCACGTGGAGGGCGGAAAACCGTACTGGTACGCGGACACCGTCCGCGCCTGGGTCGCCTCACGGCCACGGAACCGCGGGCGCAGAGAGGAGTGAGCGGGCCCGCGGGACCCGCCCCGCCGGTGCGGGGTACGGCCCGCGGGCCGCGGTGGATCCGGGCCCGGGGGCGGGGGCCTCGTCAGCTCCAGGGCTCGACGACCGTCACCCCGGCCCCCGGGGCCGTGCCCATCGCCGCCAGCGCCGCCGGTGCCGCGTCCAGGGGGATGGTGGAGGTGACGAGCAGGTCGGGGCGCAGCACCCCGGCCCGTACCAGCTCCAGCATCCGCGGGTAGGCGTGCGCGGCCATCCCGTGGCTGCCCAGGACTTCGAGTTCGAGGCCGATCACCCGTGCCATCGGGACGGGGGTGGAGCCGGTCGGCGACGGCAGCAGACCCACCTGCACATGGCGGCCGCGGCGGCGCAGACCGTTCACGGAGGCGGCGCAGGTGGCGGGGGAACCGAGGGCGTCCAGGGAGAGATGTGCGCCGCCGCCCGTCAGCTCGCGCACCACCTTCGCCGGGTCCGCGGTCCGCGAGGCGTCGACGCACTCGGCGGCGCCGAATCGCCGCGCCAGTTCCAGCGCCCGGCCCGAGACGTCCACCGCGACCACCCGGGCACCGCAGGCCGCCGCGATCATCACGGCCGACAGTCCGACGCCCCCGCACCCGTGCACGGCGACCCACTCGCCCGCCGCCACCCGCCCCTGCGCGGCCACCGCACGGAACGCCGTCGCGAACCGGCAGCCCAGCGCCGCCGCCGTCCCGAAGGACAGCTCCGCGGGTACGGCGACCAGATTCACCTCCGCGTGGTCCAGGGCGACGTACTGCGCGAAGGAGCCCCAGTGGGTGAAGCCCGGCTGGGTCTGGCGCTCGCACACCTGCTGGTCGCCCGCAGCGCACGCGGCACAGCTCCCGCAGGCGCAGACGAAGGGCACGGTGACGCGGTCACCGGGACGCCACCCGCTCACCCGGGCGCCCACGGCCTCGACGACACCGGCGAGTTCGTGCCCCGGCACGTGCGGCAGGGTGATGTCCGGATCGTGCCCCTGCCAGCCGTGCCAGTCGCTGCGGCACAGCCCGGTGGCCTCGACGCGCACCACCACCCCGTGCTCCGCGGGCTCCGGGTCCGCGACCTCGCGCACCTCGGCCGGCTCGCCGTACCGTTCGAACACCACTGCCCGCATCCGTCCCACCTCTCGTCCGTCGCACCTTCGCACCTCGCCCGTCGTCCGCTGTCCGTCGCGGTCGCCCGGCGCCGTCGCCCCGGGATCACGTCCGTGGGGACGCCGGCTCCGTACCGCGTCAGACGCGGGTGGTGTGCCGGTCCAGGAGGGCCCGCAGCCGGTCGACGTCGGCGGCGGTGCTCAGCCCGTGCTTGGGCAGGACCTCGAGGCACATGATGTTGGGGTCACGGCTGAGCAGGACGAAGTGGCCGCGCGTCTCCCGGTAGCCCTGGAGGACCGACCACTTCTGGATCAGCGTGCTGTGGTCGCTGCTGGTGGTGATCCCGGCCGGGGACACGGTGGTGCGGTACTCGCCCTGCCGTCCGACGATCCGCTGCACCTGGGCGGCCTGCAGCCGCGTATAGCCGCCCACCAGCAGGACGACGAGCAGGAACAGAACGGTGGAGACCACGTCGACACCGCCCCGGTTCAACGTGACCAGCAGCCACTGCCCCACCCACAGCGCCAGGAACACGCTCCGCAGCAGCAGTCCCCAGCGCTTGATCCGCTGCCGGACCCGCAGACCGGCCAGTGTGTCGGCGGGCCGCGGGCGGTACACCAGCCGCACCGCCGCCTCGTCCACGTCAGCTGCGGCGACTTCCGCAGTGTTGTCGTTGACCTCGCGGCCCTCGGCCATGGCCCCTCCCCAGTAGGACGACCCGCGGATCCTACCGGCCCCACCAGCCCCGCGGACGGTGCCACCGGGGCCACCACCCGTAGTACCCCCTAGGGGTATAGTGTGGAGTGCGTCGTGCGGGAACCCGGGTCTCATGGGTCTCCCGCCCGCACACGTACGCCCCCTGCCTCGACGAGGAGTAACGCCATGACCGCCCAGACCGGCACCCCGAACTCCGTCACGACCGTCTACCGGGTGAGCGGAATGAGCTGCGGGCACTGTGAAGGCTCCGTCTCCGGCGAGATCTCGGAGCTCGACGGCGTCGAATCGGTGAAGGCCGTCGCCGCGACCGGTGAGGTCACCGTCGTGTCCGCCGCCCCGCTCGACGACGACGCCGTGCGTGCCGCGGTCGACGAGGCGGGCTTCGAGCTCGCCGGCCGCGCCTGATCCGGCCCCGCACCGCGCCACGGGCGAGCCCGCCCGAAGCAGCTCGCACCCGCACCGGACCGTACCGGCCGGCTGATACCGGCTCCGTACGGCCCGGCTCACCGACTGGAGCCGACATGACCACCGCAGCAGCCCCGACCCCGGCGGCGGACGCCGCCGCGGCCGTCCCGGTCTCCGAGGTCGAGCTCGTCATCGGCGGAATGACCTGCGCCTCCTGCGCGGCCAGGGTGGAGAAGAAGCTCAACCGCATGGACGGCGTCACCGCCACGGTGAACTACGCCACCGAGAAGGCGAGGATCACGTATCCGGCGGGGACCCCGGTCGCCGACCTGATCGCCACCGTCGTGAAGACGGGGTACACGGCCGAGGAGCCGGCACCCCCGGCCCCCGAGGAGGAGGAGACGGCGCCCGCCGCGGACGATCCCGAACTGGCGTCCCTGCGGGAGCGGCTGACCGTCAGCGCCGTCCTCGCCCTGCCCGTCGTCCTGATGTCGATGATCCCGGCGCTGCAGTTCGACAACTGGCAGTGGCTCTCCCTCACCCTCGCGGCGCCCGTCGTGGTCTGGGGCGGGCTCCCCTTCCACCGGGCCGCCCTCACCAACGCGCGGCACGGCGCGGCCACCATGGACACGCTCGTCTCCGTCGGCACGCTCGCCGCGTTCGGCTGGTCGCTGTGGGCCCTGTTCTTCGGGGACGCGGGGATGCCGGAGATGCCGGGCATGCCGGGGATGCGGGACGGTTTCACGCTGACCGTCTCGCGCACGGACGGCGCGTCCACGATCTACCTGGAGGTCGCCGCCGGGGTCGTCGCGTTCATCCTGCTCGGCCGCTTCCTGGAGGCCCGCTCCAAGCGCCGCGCCGGCGCGGCGCTGCGGGCCCTGATGGAACTGGGCGCGAAGGACGTCGCCGTGCTCCGGGACGGCCGTGAGGTGCGCGTCCCCGTCGGCCGGCTCGCCGTCGGAGACCGTTTCGTGGTGCGGCCCGGCGAGAAGATCGCCACGGACGGCACCGTCGTCGAGGGCTCATCGGCGGTCGACGCGTCCATGCTGACCGGCGAGTCCGTGCCGGCCGACGTTGCCGTCGGCGACACCGTCACCGGCGCCACCGTCAACGCCGGAGGACGGCTCGTCGTCGAGGCGACCCGGATCGGCTCGGACACCCAGCTCGCCCGGATGGCACGGCTCGTCGAGAATGCGCAGAACGGCAAGGCCGACGTGCAGCGCCTTGCCGACCGGGTCTCCGGGATCTTCGTACCGGTGGTGCTGCTGATCGCGCTCGGCACGTTCGGCGGCTGGCTCGCCCTCACGGGGGACACGGCGGCCGCCTTCACCTCCGCCGTCGCGGTGCTGATCATCGCGTGCCCCTGCGCCCTCGGCCTCGCCACCCCCACCGCGCTGATGGTCGGCACGGGCCGCGGCGCCCAGCTCGGCATCCTCATCAAGGGCCCCGAGGTCCTGGAGTCCACCCGCCGCGTCGACACCGTCGTCCTGGACAAGACCGGAACCGTGACGACCGGCCGGATGACCCTGCACGAGGTGTACGCCGCCGAGGGCGTCGACGAGAGTGAGGTGCTGCGGGCGGCGGGCGCCCTGGAGCACGCCTCGGAGCATCCGATCGCCCGGGCGGTCGCGGCGGGCGCCGAGGAGCGAACCGGTCCCCTGCCGGACCCCGAGCACTTCGAGAACGTCCCCGGGCTCGGCGTGCGCGGGCGCGTCGACGGGCGGGACATCCGGGTGGGACGGCTGCCGCACGACGCGCTCCCGCCGGAGCTGGCCCGCGCCAAGGGGGAGGCCGAGGCACAGGGGCGTACGGCCGTCGTGGTCAGCCGCGACGGGGTGGCGATCGGCGTCCTGACCGTCGCCGACGCGATCAAGGAGACCAGCGCCGAGGCGGTACGGGCCCTGCGCGCCCTCGGGCTCACGCCGGTGCTGCTGACCGGCGACAACGGGGTGGTGGCAAGGTCCGTGGCCCGGTCCGTCGGCATCGACGAGGTGATCGCCGAGGTGCTGCCCGAGGAGAAGGTCCGCATGATCGAGCGGCTCCGCGGCGAGGGACGGACGGTCGCGATGGTGGGCGACGGGGTCAACGACGCCGCCGCCCTCGCCACCGCCGACCTCGGCCTCGCGATGGGCACCGGCACCGACGCGGCCATCGAGGCGAGCGACCTGACGCTGGTGCGCGGAGACCTGCGGGTGGCGGCGGACGCGATCCGGCTGTCCCGCAGGACGCTCTCCACGATCCGGGGGAACCTGGCGTGGGCCTTCGGATACAACGTGGCCGCGCTCCCGCTGGCCGCCGCGGGACTCCTCAACCCGATGATCGCGGGCGCCGCGATGGCCTTCTCGTCGGTGTTCGTGGTGACGAACAGCCTTCGGCTCAGGGCATTCTCATGACGGCGAAGCGGGAGTCCCTCTAGAGTCCAACGGAAGCCTCACATAAGCTCTTCACAAGGCTCGCGCAGCATCCTTACGCTTGGCCTCCGATCGACGTATCGGGGCTCTTGCGTATCTTCAGGACATATGCAAGAGACGCAGATCACAGTGATGTGAATGTAACCAACGAAGGGGTTCGTGAGTCTAAGTTGGCGATGTCAGACACGTCTTGGGGGGCGTAGCTGACATCGGGGGACGTCTTGGGGGACGTCCCCGGAAATTGCGTTGCCGGGGCACGTACACCGGAGAGCTTTGAGCGGCCCTCCCGGTCCGTACGGGTCCCGGCAGAGCGCACCGCGTCACGCGGCGGCGCACGCAGTTCTGCTCGTTCAGCTCGCAGCGGTTCAGGCGCTGTCCCACAGACGCCCGGCCGGATCCCGTGGGGGGAATCCGCACCGGGACCAGGAAAGCGCCCTGACTGCCGGCCCGTGGGGGGACCGGCAGCAGGGCGCTTTTCCGTATTTTTCAAGGCTCGGTTCGCCTCCGGGGCGCAGGAGCCTGTGCCGACAGACCGATCGTGCTCGGCCCTCCTGCGTCGGGCCTCCGCGCGTTCGGTCTGTCGGCACAGGCGCGCCCCTTCGGCTCACTCGCCGTAGGGGGCCGTGGGTGCAGTGACCCAAGAAATACCGGTCAGCGGGCCTCTACCGGGACGAAGTCGCGGAGGACCTCACCGGTGTAGATCTGGCGCGGGCGGCCGATGCGGGAACCCGGCTCCTTGATCATCTCGTGCCACTGGGCGATCCAGCCCGGCAGGCGGCCGAGGGCGAACAGCACCGTGAACATCTCGGTCGGGAAGCCCATGGCGCGGTAGATCAGACCCGTGTAGAAGTCCACGTTCGGGTAGAGCTTCCGCTCGACGAAGTAGTCGTCGGCCAGCGCGTGCTCCTCGAGCTTCAGCGCGATGTCCAGCAGCTCGTCGGACTTGCCGAGGGCCGAGAGGACGTCGTGCGCCGCCGCCTTGATGATCTTCGCCCGGGGGTCGAAGTTCTTGTAGACGCGGTGCCCGAAGCCCATGAGCTTCACGCCGTCTTCCTTGTTCTTCACCTTGCGGATGAAGGTGTCGACGTCGCCGCCCGAGGTCTGGATGCCCTCGAGCATCTCCAGCACCGACTGGTTGGCGCCGCCGTGCAGCGGGCCCCACAGGGCGGAGATGCCGGCGGAGATCGAGGCGAACATGTTCGCCTGCGAGGAGCCGACCAGCCGCACCGTGGACGTCGAACAGTTCTGCTCGTGGTCCGCGTGCAGGATCAGCAGCTTGTCGAGCGCGGAGACGACGACCGGGTCCAGGTCGTACTCCTGGGCGGGGACCGAGAAGGTCATGCGCAGGAAGTTCTCGACGTACCCGAGGTCGTTGCGCGGGTAGACGAAGGGGTGCCCGATCGACTTCTTGTACGCGTACGCCGCGATCGTCGGCAGCTTGGCGAGCAGGCGGATCGTCGAGAGGTGACGCTGCTTCTCGTCGAACGGGTTGTGGCTGTCCTGGTAGAACGTGGACAGCGCGCTGACCACGGACGACAGCATGGCCATCGGGTGGGCGTCACGCGGGAAGCCGCGGAAGAAGTTCTTGACGTCCTCGTGCAGCAGGGTGTGCTGCGTGATCTCGCCCTGGAAGGTGGAGAGCTGGTCGACGGTCGGCAGCTCGCCGTTGATCAGCAGGTACGCCACCTCAAGGAAGGTGGAGCGCTCGGCGAGCTGCTCGATCGGGTAACCGCGGTAGCGGAGGATGCCTTCCTCGCCGTCGAGGTAGGTGATGGCGGATTTATAGGCAGCGGTGTTGCCGTACCCGCTGTCGAGAGTCACCAGACCGGTCTGGGCGCGGAGCTTCCCGATGTCGAAGCCCTTGTCGCCGACGGTGCTGTCGATCACCGGGTAGGTGTACTCGCCATCGCCGTACCGCAGTACTACAGAGTTGTCGCTCACGTCATCCCTCACCGACGTTGTGCCTCTTCTTCGAGGTGCCCTGACTGTCTCTACCATCCCCCATTTGGCCCTGGAGAGTGCACTCGGGGTCGACCATTGGGCCTACTGGCGGCACTCAGTGCCGCCAACCTGCTCATCCTGCCTCCCTCCGGCCCGCTTCCGGAAGTGCAGTGTGACCTTTGTGACTCATTTGATCGATCATTTTTCGCGAGACGTGCGGCCGCGGGCCCGGTGGCCCCTTCTCACCGGGGTCCGGGCCCGCGGTCAGGGGCCGGACGGACGCGGGGCGAGGCGGTGGTCCAGGGCCGTGCACCGCCGGCCCGCGGACACCGTGCGGACCGCCTGGCCCAACGCCTTGCGGGAGCCGACGAGGACGACCAGCTTCTTGGCGCGGGTCACCGCGGTGTAGAGCAGATTGCGCTGGAGCATCATCCAGGCGCTCGTGGTGACCGGGATCACCACCGCCGGGTACTCGCTGCCCTGGGAGCGGTGGATGGTCACGGCGTACGCGTGCGCCAGTTCGTCCAGTTCGTCGAACTCGTACGCCACCTCCTCGTCCTCGTCCGTGAGGACCGTCAGGCGCTGCTCGTCCGGGTCGAGCGAGGTGACGACGCCGACCGTGCCGTTGAAGACGCCGTTCTCCCCCTTCTCGTAGTTGTTCCGGATCTGGGTGACCTTGTCGCCGACGCGGAAGACGCGCCCGCCGAAGCGCTTCTCGGGCACGTCCGGGCGGGCGGGTGTGACGGCCTGCTGGAGCAGGGCGTTGAGCGCTCCGGCGCCCGCCGGGCCGCGGTGCATCGGCGCGAGCACCTGCACGTCGCGGCGCGGGTCCAGGCCGAACCTGGCGGGGATGCGCCGGGCCACCACGTCGACGGTCAGCCGGCCCACCTCCTCGGTGTCGTCCTCGACGAACAGGAAGAAGTCGTTCAGGCCCTCGGTGACGGGCTGGTGCCCGGAGTTGATCCGGTGGGCGTTCGTCACCACGCCGGACTGCCGGGCCTGGCGGAAGACGCGGGTGAGGCGGACCGCCGGAATGGGGCTGCCGTCGGCGAGCAGGTCGCGCAGGACCTCGCCCGCGCCGACGCTCGGCAGCTGGTCGACGTCCCCCACGAACAGCAGGTGGGCGCCCTCGGCCACCGCCTTGACCAGCTTGTTCGCGAGGAGCAGGTCCAGCATCGAGGCCTCGTCCACGACCACCAGGTCGGCGTCCAGCGGCCGCTCCCTGTCGTACGCCGCGTCGCCGCCTGGCTTGAGCTCCAGGAGCCGGTGGACGGTGGAGGCGTCGGCGCCGGTCAGCTCCGCGAGGCGCTTGGCCGCCCGGCCCGTGGGCGCCGCCAGGACGATCCTCGCCTTCCTGGCGCGGGCCAGCTCCACGATCGAGCGCACGGTGAACGACTTGCCGCAGCCCGGACCGCCGGTGAGGACGGCGACCTTCTTCGTCAGCGCGAGCCGGACGGCCGCCTCCTGCTCGGGGGCCAGCTCCGCGCCCGTACGCCCCTTCAGCCAGCCGAGCGCCTTGTCCCAGTCCACGTCGTGGAACCCCGGCATGCGGTCCTCGCCGGTGCGCAGCAGCCGCAGCAACTGGGCGGAGAGGGAGAGTTCGGCACGGTGGAAGGGGACCAGGTAGACCGCGGTGACCGGGTCGCCGCCGTCGGTGGCCGGGACCCTCTCGCGCACGACGCCGGGGTCCTCGCCGTCCTCGCCGGGTGCGGCCAGCTCGGCCAGGCACTCGATGACGAGTCCCGTGTCGACCTGGAGGAGCTTCACCGCGTCCGCGATGAGCCGCTCCTCGGGCAGGTAGCAGTGGCCCTGGTCGGTGGACTGCGAGAGCGCGTACTGCAAGCCTGCCTTGACGCGCTCCGGGCTGTCGTGCGGGATGCCGACGGACTGGGCGATCTTGTCGGCGGTGAGGAAGCCGATGCCCCAGACGTCCGACGCGAGGCGGTAGGGCTGGTTCTTCACGACCGAGATCGACGCGTCGCCGTACTTCTTGTAGATGCGGACGGCGATGGAGGTCGACACCTCGACGCTCTGAAGGAAGAGCATGACCTCCTTGATCGCCTTCTGCTCCTCCCAGGCGTCGGCGATCTTCTTCGTGCGCTTGGGGCCGAGGCCGGGCACCTCGATGAGGCGCTTGGGCTCCTCCTCGATGATGCGGAGCGTGTCCGTGCCGAAGTGCCGGGTGATGCGGTCCGCGAAGACCGGGCCGATGCCCTTGACCAGGCCGGAGCCGAGATAGCGGCGGATGCCCTGGACGGTGGCGGGCAGCACCGTCGTGTAGTTCTCCACCGTGAACTGCTTGCCGTACTGGGGGTGGGAGCCCCAGCGGCCCTCCAGGCGCAGGGACTCGCCGGCCTGCGCGCCGAGGAGCGAGCCGACGACGGTGAGCAGGTCACCGGCGCCGCGGCCGGTGTCGACCCGGGCGACCGTGTACCCGGTCTCCTCGTTGGCGTACGTGATGCGCTCCAGTACGCCTTCCACCACCGCCAGGGTCACCTGGCGGGTCCCCGCCTGATTGGACATGATCCGACGGTACCCGGGGGGTGTGACAGACGTCAGCGATCGAACGCCGGGGTCTCCCTTGAGGGCTTGGAGGGCCCGGAGGCCGTTGCCGAGCCGACCAGCCTGCCGGCTCCCGGGACGCACGGCGCCGGCCCGGCCGTCTCCGCCCTTGCAACCGGTACCGAGGTACAGGTTTACCGTCGGAGGTGTCCCCGCTCCGGGGATGTGGCGACGGGAGTGAGTGCGATGAGCGATCTGGCGTGGGTGCCGCAGTCCTGCACGCTGCCCACCGAGGAGCGGCCCCTGCGGGTTGCGGAGTGGGACGCGCTGTTCACCGAGCGGCTGACCTCCTTCTCGAGACCCGGGCCGCTGCGGCTGCGCCTCCACCTGGCCGGCGGGCCGGGCGTCGAGGAGCGGCTCCGGGACCTGGTGGCGCGCGAGAGCGGCTGCTGCTCGTTCTTCACCTTCACCACCACGCCGGGCGAGGACCTGACCGGCCTGGACATCGTGGTGGACGCGGAGCACGAGGCGGTCCTGGACGCCCTCGCCGCGCGGACGGCCGACCGGGTGCAGGGATGAGCGCGGGCCTGCGCAGCGGCCAGGTCGCCGAAGCGGCCGGGGTGAACATCCAGACCCTGCGCTACTACGAGCGGCGCGGCCTGCTGGCCGAGCCGCAACGCAGCCACGGCGGCCACCGCCTGTATGCCGAGGACGCGGTGACCGCGCTGCGGGTGATCAAGGCCGCCCAGCGGCTCGGATTCACGCTGGAGGAGGTCGCCGGACTTCTGGAGGCCGGCCGGCACCGGCACGGTCGCCCCGTCGCGGGTCTCCAGGAGCGGGCCGTGGCGAAGCTCGCCGAGGTCGACGCGAGGATCGCCGACCTGACCACCATCCGCACCGCGCTGACCGCGGCCGTCGAGGCGGGCTGCGACGACCTGACACTCTGCGCCTCCAGTGCCTGCTGCCCCGTGCCCTTCACCGACCTCGCCGAGGAGAACCGCCATGCCGGGCCCTGCTGCTGACCCCCGCCCCCACCGCGTGCCGAAAGCACTCGGGGGCCTGGCCGCCCTGGCCTGCGTGGCGTGCTGCGCGGTGCCCGCACTGATCGCGGCGGGCGCCGTCGGGGCCGGCGCCGGGGCGGTGGTGGGCCGGCTGCCCGCCCTCGCCGTGGTCCTGGCCGTGCTCAGCGCCGGAACCTGGTGGCTCTCCCAGCGCCGCGGTTCCTGCTCCTGCACACCCAAGGCCGCAGGTGGGAGCAGTTGCGGCTGCAAGTCGCCCGGCGACCCGCTGAAGATCACGAGCACAGGCCGACCGTAGGGTCAGGCGTCGCGGACGGCGACGTGGGTGGATGGGGCGGCGACCTCGGCGCAGTCGTTGCCCTCACCGCCGCCGGAGCAGGACGACTTGCGTCGTCAGCCGGCGGGGCGGCTCAGGACTCCTCCACCGGCTTCTTGAGGTCTGCCAGGAAAACGGCGAAGGCCGCGGAGGGGAACGTCAGGGTGGCTCGGGCGGGGGTCTTGGAGTCGCGGACGGCGACCTGGGTGGGGCCGGCGGCGACCTCGACACAGTTGTTGCCGTCGTCGGGTCCCGAGTACGACGACTTCTGCCAGTTGCCCATGGGCGCTCACAACTCCTTCGCCAGCTGGTGAATTAAGTCACGCGACCGGTCCGGCCTCAGTGACGCGGCGTCCAGCTTACGGAAGCGCGTTCGAAAGAGCCTCAGCTGTGCCTCCGCATCAATGAAGGCCGAGCCATGCGGTACATCGCGCACCACCGTGTCCAGCTTGGGCAGGGGTCCACCCAAGTACGCCATGGCGCTCGCAGCCTGGGCGAAGTTGTCCAGGTCGAAAGGGATGACGCGCACCGTGACGTGGTCGGCCTCGGAAAGCTCAAGAAGCCGCCCGAGCTGAGATCTGCACGCGGCACGATCGCTGACCCGGATTCGCAGCGCAGACTCGTGGATCACTACCTCGTAGGGGATGGTGATCTTTTGTCGTGCCATCCGGTGAAGCACCCGCAAATCCACTTCTTCCTGCGTCAGTTCGGGCACCCGCGCCGCGAAGACGGAACGGGCGTACTCCCTCGTCTGCAACAGGCCAGGTACGTACAGGATGGCCACTTCGTTCTGGAACACAGCGTGATGCTCCAGTTCAGCCAGGTCCAGAAACGACGTGGGCAGCAATCTCCGGTACTCCTCCCACCAACCCCGCGTCCGGTCCGTCGCCATGGCCACGAGCGCGTTGACGAACTCCTCGTCCGTGCAGGCGTAGTGGGAGGCCAGGCGGCGCAGTCTCTGCTCGCTCACACCGGCGAGGCCGGCTTCGATCTGGCTGATCTGCACCCTGTTGACCCCGAGCAACGCGGCCGCCTCCATCGCGGTCAACCCTGCCGCCTCGCGGAGTCTGCGCAGTTCCACCCCCAGACGCACCTGGCGTGCCGTCGGTTCACGCCTCAATGCCATTGACCGCTCCCGTTCAACAAGCGCGCCTGTGCGACTCGTTCGGGGTCAGATTACGCGATCCGCTTGCTCCGTCTTACCTGTAAGACCTACCGTCGGTGACGCGACGCACACCCTGCGGCACCACCGGGTCCCCGGAAGCGCACCGCTCCGTCCTGCCATGACGGGCGCGACACTGCCACCGCCGATCTGCCGTAACTCCCCTTCCAGCGAACGGAGTTCACGCATGCCCGAAAACGAGTCCTGGGAGTACTCCCTGCACGTCCCCAACGACCTGCGCGCCGTCACCGTCAGTCGCCGCACCATCCGCCTGATCCTCACCATGCACGGGCTGATCGGCCTCACCGACGTCGCCGAGCTGCTCGCGACCGAGCTGATCTCCAACGCCGTGCGCCACACGAAGGGACCCGCCGCCCTGCGTGTGCACTGGTCGCCGCCGGGGACGCTGCGGATCGGGGCCTGGGACACGGGCCCCGAGCCGCCCGAGCCGCCGGCGCCATGCGGGTCCGAGGGGCGCGACGAGCACCCGGAACAGGGGCGGGGGCTCGCCCTGGTGAGGGCCTGCTCCACGGAGTGGGGCTGGCACCCGCTCGCCCGGCACGGCAACCGCGGCAAGTACGTGTGGTGCGAGCTGGCCGCCGCCTGAGCGTGCACCTCCGGAGAACCCAGGGGGCGGAATCGCGCCGTGGGTCACGGTTCGATCTCGGCCACGGTCGCCCCCTTGCCCTTCCTCGTGTAATCGATTCCAATCCTCCGTGTAATCGATTCCACGAGGAGGTGGAGCGACGATGGCGAGCATCAAGGACGTCGCTGCCGAGGCGGGCGTGTCCGTCGCCACGGTCTCGCGCGTCCTGAACGACCATCCGTCGGTCAGCGCGGACGCACGCGCCCGTGTCCTGACCGCCGTCCAGACCCTGGGCTACCGCCCGAACGCCGTCGCCCGCTCCCTGCGCACCGACCAGACCCGCACCCTCGGCCTGGTCATCAGCGACGTGCTCAACCCGTACTTCACCGAGCTGGCCCGCTCCGTGGAGGAGGAGGCCCGCGCCCTCGGCTACAGCGTCATCATCGGCAACGCCGACGAGCGGCCCGACCTTCAGGACCACCACGTCCGTACGCTGCTCGACCGCCGGATCGACGGGCTGCTCGTCTCCCCCGCCGACGGCGGCTCACCCGCCATGCTGGACGCCGTCCGCGCCGGGACCCCGATGGTCTTCGTGGACCGCTGGATCCCGGGCGTGGACGTGCCGGTGGTGCGGGCGGACGGACGCGCCGCGGTGCGCGACCTGGTCGCGCACCTGCACGGGCTCGGCCACCGCAGGCTCGCCATCATCGCGGGCCCGGCGGCGACCACCACCGGCAGCGAGCGCGTCGAGGCGTTCCGGGAGGCGCTCGCCGAGTACGGCATCGCGCTGCCCGACGCCTACACGGGACAGGGCGACTTCCAGGCGGAGAGCGGACGCCGGGCCACCGAGGGGTTCCTCGCCCTGG
Organism: Streptomyces sp. NPDC005551; assembly: GCF_042871785.1. Lineage (NCBI taxonomy): Bacteria > Bacillati > Actinomycetota > Actinomycetes > Kitasatosporales > Streptomycetaceae > Streptomyces > Streptomyces sp. NPDC005551. The sequence continues at coordinate 656,210 of NZ_JBIAJE010000002.1, forward strand.
ACGAGCCGCCCGAGGTCGTCTTCGCCGCGGACAACCTGATGGCGCTCGGCGCGCTGGACGCCATCAGGGCGCGCGGGATGCGGGTCCCCGAGGACATCGCGCTCGCCGCCTTCGACGACATCCCGTGGTTCGTCCACACCGATCCGCCGATCACGGCGATCGCCCAGCCGACCGGCGCCCTGGGCCGGGCCGCCGTCCGCGCCCTGGTCGACCGCATCGAAGGGCGGCCCCCGCAGTCCGTCACCCTCCCCGCCCGCCTCGTCGTGCGCCGCTCGTGCGGCGAGAGCGCCCCCGTGCAAAGGAGCAACCCGTGAGCCACCCGGACGAGTTGCTGCGTATCGAAGGGATACGCAAGACCTTCCCCGGCGTCGTCGCGCTCGACAGCGTGGACTTCGACCTGCGCCGCGGTGAAGTGCATGTGCTGCTCGGCGAGAACGGCGCCGGCAAGAGCACCCTCATCAAGATGCTCTCCGGCGCCTACCGGCCCGACGCCGGACGGATCCTCGTCGACGGCGAGGAGACGCGCATCCACGGGGCGCAGGACTCCGAACTCCTCGGGATCGCCACCATCTACCAGGAGTTCAACCTCGTCCCGGACCTGACGGTCGCCGAGAACATCTTCCTGGGCCGCCAGCCGCGCCGCTTCGGGCTGATCGACCGCAGGACGATGGAGGCCGACGCCGCCGCACTGCTCGAACGGGTCGGCGTGCACGTGTCCCCGCGGGCGCGGGTGCGTGAACTGGGCATCGCCCGCCTCCAGATGGTCGAGATCGCCAAGGCGCTCAGCCTGGACGCCCGCGTCCTGATCATGGACGAGCCGACCGCGGTGCTCACCTCCGAGGAGGTGGAGAAACTCTTCACCATCGTGCGCCGGCTGCGCGAGGACGGCGTCGGCATCGTCTTCATCACGCACCACCTGGAGGAGATCGCCGCCCTGGGCGACCGGGTCACGGTCCTGCGGGACGGCCGCAGCGTCGGCCAGGTGCCCGCCACCACCCCCGAGGACGACCTCGTACGCCTCATGGTGGGCCGGTCGATCGAGCAGCAGTACCCGCGCGAACGCCCCGACACCGGCGCCGCGTTGCTGACCGTCGAGGGGCTCACCCGGGACGGCGTCTTCCACGACGTGTCCTTCGAGGTGCGGGCCGGTGAGGTCGTCGGCATCGCCGGGCTGGTCGGCGCGGGCCGCACGGAGGTCGTCCGGGCGGTCTTCGGCGCCGACCCGTACGACAGCGGGTCCGTCGAGGTCGCCGGGGCACGGCTGCCGCGCCACGACGTCGGCGCCGCCATGACGGCGGGCATCGGGCTCGTCCCCGAGGACCGCAAGGGCCAGGGGCTGCTGCTCGACGCCTCCGTCGAGGAGAACCTCGGCCTGGTCACCCTGCGCCGGGCGACCCACGGCGGGCTCGTCGACCTCAAGGGCCAGCGGGCGGCCGCCGCCCGCATCGCGAAGCAGCTCGGGGTGCGGATGGCCGGACTCGGCCAGCACGTACGCACCCTGTCCGGCGGCAACCAGCAGAAGGTCGTCATCGGCAAGTGGCTGCTCGCCGACACCAAGGTGCTGATCCTCGACGAGCCGACGCGCGGTATCGACGTCGGCGCCAAGGTCGAGATCTACCAGCTCGTCAACGAACTGACCGCCGCCGGCGCCGCCGTCCTGATGATCTCCAGCGACCTGCCCGAGGTGCTCGGCATGAGCGACCGGGTGCTGGTCATGGCCCAGGGCCGGATCGCCGGCGAACTCCCGGCCGCCGAAGCGACCCAGGACGCGGTGATGGCACTCGCCGTCAGCACGTCCGCCCCCGCCCAGACCGGAACTACCGCAGTGGAGGACTCCCGTGGCCACTGACACGCTCAAGAGCTCATCGGGCGCCGGTGGCGCCTCGGCGGTCCGCCGCCTTCTCCTGGACAACGGCGCGCTGACCGCGCTCATCGTCCTCGTCGTCGCGATGTCGGCGCTGTCCGGCGACTTCCTGACGACCGACAACCTGCTCAACATCGGCGTCCAGGCGGCCGTGACCGCCATCCTCGCCTTCGGCGTCACCTTCGTGATCGTCTCGGCGGGCATCGACCTGTCGGTCGGTTCCGTCGCCGCGCTGTCGGCCACCGTCCTCGCCTGGACGGCGACCTCCCAGGGTGTCCCGGTGTGGCTGGCGGTGCTCCTCGCGGTCGCCACCGGCATCGCGTGCGGCCTGGTCAACGGCGTGCTGATCTCGTACGGGAAACTGCCGCCGTTCATCGCGACGCTCGCCATGCTCTCGGTGGGCCGCGGCCTGTCCCTGGTGATCTCGCAGGGCAGCCCGATCCCCTTCCCCGACTCCGTCTCGCACCTCGGCGACACCCTCGGCGGCTGGCTGCCGGTGCCGGTGCTCGTGATGATCGTGATGGGCCTGCTCACGGCCCTGATCCTCGGCCGCACGTACATCGGACGCTCCATGTACGCCATCGGCGGCAACGAGGAGGCGGCGCGCCTGTCCGGGCTGCGGGTGAAGAAGCAGAAGCTCGCGATCTACGCGCTGTCCGGTCTGTTCGCCGCGGCGGCGGGCATCGTGCTCGCCTCCCGGCTGTCCTCCGCGCAGCCGCAGGCCGCGCAGGGCTACGAACTCGACGCGATCGCCGCGGTCGTCATCGGCGGCGCCTCGCTGGCCGGCGGCACGGGCAAGGCGTCCGGCACGCTGATCGGCGCGCTGATCCTGGCGGTGCTGCGCAACGGCCTCAACCTGCTGTCCGTGTCGGCCTTCTGGCAGCAGGTCGTGATCGGTGTCGTCATCGCGCTGGCGGTGCTGCTCGACACGGTGCGGCGCAAGGCGGGAGCGACCCCGGCGGCCGCCGGTACGGGCACCCCGGGCGGCCGGGCGCGGCAGGCGGGCACGTATGTGCTGGCGGCCGTGGTCGCGGCGGCCGTCGTGGGCGCGATGTCCTTCCTGCACAACGGTTCGTCGGGCGGCACGACCCAGAAGGTGGGGCTGTCCCTGTCGACCCTGAACAACCCCTTCTTCGTCCAGATCAAGGCGGGCGCGCAGGAGGAGGCGAAGAAGCGGGGCGCGGACCTGACCGTCACGGACGCGCAGAACGACGCCTCGCAGCAGGCCAACCAGCTGCAGAACTTCACCAGCGAGGGCCTCGGCTCGATCGTCGTCAACCCGGTGGACTCGGACGCGGCAGGTCCCGCGGTGCGCGCCGCCAACAAGGCCGGCATCCCCGTGATCGGCGTCGACCGGGGCGTCAACAAGGCCGACACGGCCGCGCTGGTCGCCTCCGACAACGTCGCGGGCGGCAAGCTCGCCGCCGAGGCCCTCGCCGACAAGCTCGGCGGCCGGGGCACCATCGTGATCCTCCAGGGCCAGGCGGGCACCTCCGCCAGCCGGGAGCGGGGCGCCGGGTTCGCCGCGGGCCTGAAGGAGCACCCCGGCATCAAGGTCGTCGCGAAGCAGCCCGCCGACTTCGACCGCACCAAGGGCCTCGACGTCATGACCAACATGCTCCAGGCCCACCCGGACGTGCAGGGCGTCTTCGCCGAGAACGACGAGATGGCGCTCGGCGCGATCAAGGCGCTCGGTTCGAAGGCCGGCAAGTCGGTCGCCGTCATCGGCTTCGACGGCACCCCCGACGGACTGAAGGCGGTCGAGGCGGGCACCCTGTACGCCTCCGTGGCGCAGCAGCCCAAGGAGCTCGGCCGGATCGCGGTGCGCAACGCGCTGGCCGCCGCCGAGGGCGAGAAGGTCGACAAGACCGTGAAGGTGCCGGTGAAGGTGGTCACGTCCAAGAACGTGGCCGGGTTCGGCGGCTGACGGACGGGCCGGGTCGGGGGCGCCTCGCTCCGGACCCGGCCCGCATCGACGTATGGGGGCCGGACCCGGCCCTCATCGACAGACGGGGCCGGACCCGGTCCCCGTCGGCATACGGGGCCCGGACCCGCTCCCGTCGACGTACGGGGTACGCCCCGTGGACGTGGACGTACGGGGTGCGCCCCGTGGACGTGGACGTACGGGGTGCGCCCCGTGGACGTACGGAAAGAGTGTGCTGATGTACGACTACGACCTGCTGGTCGTGGGATCGGCCAACGCCGATCTGGTGATCGGGGTCGAGCGGCGGCCCGCGGCCGGGGAGACGGTGCTCGGCTCCGACCTCGCCGTGCACCCCGGCGGCAAGGGCGCCAACCAGGCGGTCGCCGCCGCCCGGCTCGGCGCCCGCACGGCTCTGCTCGCGCGGGTCGGCGACGACGCGCACGGACGGCTGCTGCTCGGCTCGCAGCGCGCGGCCGGTGTCGACACGGCGGGCGTGCTCGTCGGCGGGGCGCCGACGGGGGTCGCACTGATCACGGTCGACCCGTCCGGGGACAACAGCATCGTCGTCTCACCCGGTGCGAACGGGCGGCTGGCCCCTGGGGACGTCCGCGCGGCCGGGGACCTCTTCCAGGCCTCCCGCGTGGTCTCGGCGCAGCTGGAGATCCCGCTGGAGACGGTCGTGGAGACCGTACGGAGCCTGCCGGCCGGCAGTCGCTTCGTCCTGAACCCGTCACCGCCGGTGCCGGTGCCCGCCGAGGTGCTGGCCGCGTGCGACCCGCTGATCGTGAACGAACACGAGGCCCGCGTGGTGCTCGGCGACGCGGCGGGGGACCGGCCCGAGGACTGGGCGCGGGCCCTGCTCGCTCTCGGGCCGCGCTCGGTGGTCGTCACGCTCGGTGCCGACGGCGCGCTGGTGGCGGACGCGGAGGGCACGGCCCGGGTCCCGTCGGTGCGGGTCGACGCGGTGGACACCACCGGGGCGGGCGACGCGTTCACCGCGGCGCTGGCGTGGCGCCTGGGGGCCGGCTCTTCCCTGGCCGAGGCCGCCGCGTACGCGGCCCGGGTGGGGGCCGCCGCCGTGACCAGGGAGGGCGCGCAGGTGTCGTTCCCCACCGCCGAGGAGGTCGCCGCGCTGTGAAGAAGGCCGGGATACTGAACCGTCATCTCGCGGGCGCCATCGCCGAGTTGGGGCACGGTGACGGAGTGCTGGTGTGCGACGCGGGGCTGCCGGTCCCGGACGGGCCGCGCCTGGTGGACCTGGCCTTCCGGGCCGGGGTGCCTTCGTTCGCGGAGGTCCTCGACGGGCTGCTGGCGGAGCTGGTGGTGGAGGGCGGCACGGCCGCGCACGAGGTCCAGGAGGCGAATCCGGAGGCAGCGGCCCTGCTCCGGTCGCGCCTGCCCGCACTGGAACTGGTCTCGCACGAGGAGCTGAAGTCGCGGTCGGCGGGTGCGCGGCTGATCGTGCGCACCGGGGAGGCACGGCCGTACGCGAACGTGCTGCTGCGGTGCGGGGTGTTCTTCTAGGCGGGCCCGCGGTCCCGGGACCCCGTGGCGGTGGGGCGCCCGCCCGGCTGTCCGGCGGGCGGGGCGTCAAGAGGCCGGGTTCCGGTGGTGATTCGGGGCCGCCGGGGCCCGCTGGAGCGGTGGTCAGTGGGAATTCGAAGAGGCCCGGTCCGTCGACCGGGCCCCTTCGGCTTTCCCTCCCCCGTCAGAACCCCCGCGATCCCCCCGGATCCCCCTCCAAGAGTCCTGACGCAAACAAGACCCGCCGGCCCGCGGAAGGGTTGCACGCTCTTCCGAAGATTTTTTCCCGGGACCGTCAACACCCCGCGCGGGCGCGGAAACCCGGAGTCGCGAACAAGTCCGCGTTACGTCCTGATCGTGTCACTTGGCGTCCAACGGCGTTGCCGCTGCAACGCGTCATGGGTCACGATGTTCGACGTACTGGTGAGTCATACGCGATACACGGGGGTGAATGCATGAAGTTCGACATGGGCTCCACGACCCTGGCGGACCTCGGCAAGAGCACGGTCGGTTCCAGTGACGACCTCGGCACTCTGATCAAGTGGCTCGTGCAGGCCGCGGAGCCGCTGGAAGGAAAGTTCAACGGCGCGGGCAAGGCCGCGTTCGACTCGTTCAAGAGCCGCGCGGACGAGATCACCGACGCGCTGAACGGTTCGCTGGGCGCGATCCTGGGCGGCCAGAGCGGCATGGACACCGCCTTCGGCACCGGTGACACCGAGCAGCAGGACAACGCCCACCAGAACATGGGGCAGGCCAACTTCGACGCGGCCCGCTTCGGCGCCCGATAGACGACTCAGGGGGATTTCGATCATGGGTCAGAACCAGGACCGCCGCTCGTACGACACCGGCGCCTCCACCGAGGTGCAGGGCAGTCTGCAGGGCATCATCGGCCAGTTGGAGCGGGTCCTCGGCGACCGCGACCGGGCGGTGCAGGCCGTGATGGCCGAGTTCCAGGCCGACGGCGTCTCCGACGACTACCACGGCAAGGAAGTCCGCTGGAACCGCGCGGCGAACGAGGTCCGCGACATCATCCGGCTCGTGCGCACCACGCTGGAGCAGAACGACGGCACCGCCCAGGCGACCCTTGCCAAGGCCCGCGCCGCCGTCGACAACATCGGCTGACACACGCCGGTGCCGGGCCGCGGTGACCGCCGCGGCCCGGCACCCGGCACGTCCGTGTGCCACCGCGCGTGGGACGCGCCCGCCCGGGAAAGCACCGTGATCGCCAGCACTCCTGGCAGGAAGGGTTCGTCGTGACGGCCCAGGAGTACGACAGCCAGCTGCTGGAGTCCGTGTCGGTACGCCGACGGCGGCTGCGCGACGCCCTGTTGTTCGGGGCGCAGCGCCAACGCCGTTCGGTGGACGAGCGGCTGGGCAAGGTGTTCGCCGGGGTGGTGATCGCGGCGGTGCTGTGCGCGGGCTGCGTGGGGTGGTCGTTCGTATCGCACCGGATCATCGGCAAGAACCCGAACGGCGGTCCCGTACAGCCCTCTTCGGGGGTTTCCGCGCCGTCGTCACCCGGGCCCTCGGCGGGGCCCTCCGCGTCCTCAGTGACCCCTTCTACCCGGTGATAGGTTCGAATTCGTGATATCTGCGGGGGCTTCGATTCAGCAGGGTCCGGGTGACCGCGCGGCGCTGAGCAGGGTCACCCTGGTCGGCGAGCGGCGGCGGGTGGACCTCGTACTGCCGTCCCGGGAACCCGTCGGGCTGCTGCTGCCCGAGGTTCTGCGGCTGCTCGGCGACCGCGTCTCCGATCGTCCCCAGCTGCGGCACCTGGTCACCGCGGACGGCTCCGCGCTCGCGCACGACAGCACGCTGGAGTCCGCGGGGGTGCCCGACGGTGCCGTGCTGCGGCTCGTACGGGCCGAGGACGCGCCGTCCGCACCGGTGGTGCACGACGTCAGCGACGAGACCGCCGACGACCTCGACGGACGTGCCTGGCGCTGGCGGCCCGCCGTCCGGCGGGTCGTGGCCGGACTCGCGACGGTCGGCTGGGCACTCGTCACCGGGCTTGTGGCACGCGGCGCGTACGGGCACGGGCCCGTCGGCGGGGGGCTGCTGGCCGTCGCCGCGGTCGCCGCGGTCGCGGGTGTGCTGCTCGGGCGGGCCGGGCGGCGCGGGGTGGCCGCCACCCTGATCACCACCGGCGGGGCGCTGGGCGCGCTCGGTGCCTGGACGCTTGGCGACGCCCGTGACTGGCCGACGGCGGTGCAGTCGGGGGGACCGGCCGCGGCCCTCGTCGTGACGCTCGTCCTGCTCGGCCGGTTCACGCCGCTCGGGCGCGGCGGGCTGGTCGGTGGCGCCGCGCTCGCCGCGACGGGCGTGTGCTGGGAGGCGGCCGTCGCCCTCCAGTCGGGGGCGGCGAGCGCCGGGGAGCAGGCCCGGGCCGGCGCGCTGCTCGCCGTCGGGTCCGTCGTCGTGCTCGGGCTGCTGCCCCGGCTGGCGCTGATGGCCTCGGGGCTCTCCGGTCTCGACGACCGGCGGTCGGGCGGCGCCTCGGTGAGCAGGTACCAAGTGACGGCGGCGCTCGCCGCCACGCACCGGGGGCTGGCGCTGGCGACGGTCACCGTCGCCGTCTCCGCGGCGGCCGCGGGTGTCCTCGCCCTGCGGGAGCCCACCGTGTGGACGGTGCTGCTCGCCGCCGTCACGACGGCGGTGCTCGCGCTTCGGGCCCGCGCCTTTCCGCTGGTCGCGGAGGTCGTGGTACTGCTGCTCGCCGGGGCCGTGCTCGCCGTGCGGCTGATCTCCGTGTGGCTGGACCGGTCCGGTGCGGCCGGGCCGCTGGCCGTGCTGGCCGGGCTCGCGGTGCTGCCGCTCCTGGTGCTCTCGGTCCAGCCCGCCGAACACGTGCGCGTACGGTTGCGGCGCGCCGGCGACGTACTCGAATCCGTCGGGGTGATCGCCCTGTTCCCGCTGGTCCTCGGCGTGTTCGGCGTGTACGGACGACTGCTCGACACCTTCGCATAAGGGGCGGACATGGCGCACGAACAGGGACAGGGACAGGGAGGGGACTGGCAGCGGGACGTGCTGCGCCGCCTGCAACAGGCGGAGACGACCGCACCCGCCGGGACACCGGCCACGGGCCCGGCGGCACCATCGCGTACGGAGCGGCCCGACGCCGGGGAGCCGTCCCGCGCGGTGGGGCACTCGGGCCTGACCGCGGGGCCCGGCGGGGCGGGTGACGCCGGGGAGCCGTCCGTCGGACCCTCCGGTGCCGTCGGGCATGTGGGGGCCGTAGGACAGTCCGGTACTGCCGGAAAGCAGCCCGGTGTCGCCGTAGGGCACGCCGGTGCTTTCGGGCAGGGCGGGGTTCCGGTCCCCGCCGGTTCCGGTGCGCGCCGGGGCGAGCCCGCGCTGCGTCTCGTGCATCCGCCCCGGTCCACCGGGCCGACGGCCCCCGAACCCGGGCAGCCCGCACATCCGGCCGCCCCCCTGCACCCCGAAGCCGGGCAGCCCACGGCTCCCGCCGCCCCCGTGCACCCCGCACCGTCGGCGGAGTCCGCGTTCCCCGCGCCCGGGCACCCCGCCACGCCCGCGCGAGCACCGCTTCCCGCCCCCGTGCCCGCGGAGTCCGCCGGCCCCGCGCCCGTGCCCACCGGGTCGTCCGACGGGCAGTCGCCCGGCGGCGGTCCGCCGGCCGCGGTCCTGTCGGCCGCGGCGGGCCAGGGGCCGCCGGCCGGGGGCAGTCCCGTGCCGGGCGGCTCGCGGGATCCCCGGCTGCCCGCGTCCGCGCCGGAGTCCGTGCCCACCGTCGACCCCCGGCTCGCGCGGGCCCTGGGCCGGCCGCAGCACGGGGACTCGATCACCCGGCGCACCGGACGCTCGCTGCGCCGGCTGACCGCGTCGGCCGCCCAGGACGTGACCGAAGAGACCCGGATCGCCCGGGAGTTGCAGCAGCCGGTCACCACCGGCCGGGTCATCGCGGTGACGTCGATCCGCGGTGGCGTCGGCAAGTCCACGGTCTCCGCGCTGCTGGGCCGCACCTTCAACCACTACCGGCACGACCCGGTGCTCACGCTGGAGGCGGACGCCGCGCTCGGCACCCTGCCCGTGCGGATGGGCGCGGAGTCCGTGCGCTGGGCGTGCGCCGACCTGGCGCAGGTCCTCAGCCCGTCCATGCGGCTGAACGACGTCACCGGCTACCTGGTGCCGGTCGCGGACGGCGGCTGGCTGCTGCCCGCGAGCCGGGGCCGTGTCGGCGCCCCGCTGGACGTGCCGACGTACCGCACGGTGACGCTGGCGCTGCGCCGCTACTTCGCGGTGACGGTCGTGGACTGCGAAAGCCTGCCCGGCGAGGTGTCCCGTACGGCGATGGACACCGCGCACGCCCGGGTGGTCGTCTCGCCGACGACGGCCGAGGGCGTCAACGGAACCCGCCAGGTCCTCAACTGGCTGGCCCAGCTGCCGCACGCCGCGCTCGCCTCCACGGTCGTCGCGCTCACCGCGGGCTCGCCCGACCTCGTGCTGGACGTCAAGGCGGCCACCGCACACCTGAAGGAGACGGGCGTCACCGTCGTCCCGCTCCCCTACGACCGGCATCTGGCGGGCGGCGGCCCCATCCGCACCGATCTGCTCGGGCAGGCCACCCGCGACGCCACCGTCCGCCTCGCCGCCGAGGCCATGCGGCGCGCCACGAGGGTGCGATGACCACCCGCCGCAGCGCCGCAGCACGTCACGACACCGGAGCCGTCCGAGAAGGGGTCCGTCCGTGACCCAGAGTCTGATACACCGGCCCGCCCGCTCGACCCGGCCGCTCGCGCCCGCCGGGCCGCGCACGGTCGAACCGCCGCCGAACCTGCCGGAGGGCAAGCTCGGCAACGCGGCGACGGCCCTGCTGCCCATGGCCGGCGTGATGGGTTCGGTCGTCATGATGACCGTCATCCGCAACAGCCAGTTCGCGGCGCTCGGCGCGATGGTGCTGGTCCTCGCGCTGCTCGGCGCGGTCGCCCTGTTCCTGTCCCAGCGCGGCAAGGCGCAGCGCACCCGGCGGGCCCAGCGCGAGCGGTATCTGGAGTATCTGGAGGAACTGCGCGAGGAGTTCGGTGCCGCCGAGCGGGAGCGGCGCCGGCTGGCCCGGGTCCTCAACCCGCCCCCGGAGGGGCTCTACGACCTCGTACGGGATCCCGCCCGTCTGTGGGAGCGGCGGCGTCAGGACCCGGACTTCCTGCGGGTGCGGGTGGGCACGGGCGACGTGCCGGTGCAGGAGCTGGCCATCGACTCGAACTCCGGCGGGGTGATGACACCGCCGGACCCGTTCATGCTCAACGAGGCACGGGCGCTGCTGGCCCGGTACTCGGTCGCCAGTGACTGTCCGCTGACGGTGCCGCTGGACCGCGCGGGCAACGTGAGCATCGTCGGCGACCGCGAGGGCGTGCTGCGGGTCGCCCGCGCCCTGCTGATCCAGACGGCCGTCACGCACGCCCCGGACGACGTGGCCCTCGCCCTCGGCGTCCCCGGGGAGCGGCTGGCCGACTGGGAGTGGGCCAAGTGGCTGCCCCACGTGCTCGATCCGCAGGAGCAGGACGGGCCGGTCGCCGCCCGCCGGATCGCCCCGAGCCTGCCGCAGCTCGCCGCGCTGTGCCGGCCCGAGCTTGACCGGCGCGCGTCGTACGCGGCGGAGGTGCGGCGGGGTCTGTCCGGCCGGGACGCGCTGCGGATGACGAGCCGGCTGCTGGTGGTGAGCGACGAGTACGGCGAGACGGCCGCCGAACTCCCGCGGCCGGACACGGTGGTCGAGCTGCCGGACATGGGCGTCACCGTGCTGCACCTGCTGGAGCGGCAGGTGCACGAGCCGGACCAGGTCGGCGTCCGTATCCGCGTCGACGGCGAGCAGGTGACGGTGGAGGACCTGCGCGAGCCGTCCGCGCCGGCGCAGGGCACGGCGGACGCGGTGAGCCCCGCGGGCGCCGAGGGGCTGGCGCGGCTGCTCGCCCCGCTGCGGCTGTCGGCGGAGTCCGCGGCCGAGGGGACCCCGGTGTCCGGGCCCGTCGACTTCCCCGGTCTGCTCGGGGTCGAGGATCCGGCGGCGCTGGACATGGCCCGGCTGTGGGCGCCGCGCGGCGAGCGTGAGTTCCTGCGCGTGCCGATCGGCCTGACGGACCGTCACGAGCCGGTGCTGCTGGACCTGAAGGAGTCCTCCGAGCTGGGCATGGGGCCGCACGGGCTGTGTGTGGGCGCGACCGGCTCCGGAAAGAGCGAGCTGCTGCGCACGCTGGTGCTGGCGCTCACCGCCACCCACTCCCCGGAGGACCTGGCCCTGGTCCTGGTCGACTACAAGGGCGGTGCCACCTTCGCGCCGTTCACCGAACTCCCGCACGTGGCCGGGGTGATCACGAACCTGGAGAACCAGGCCGGTCTCGTCGAGCGCGTCCACACCAGCCTCGCCGGCGAGGTCAAGCGCCGCCAGCAGGTGCTGAAGGACGCGGGGAACGTCGCCGACATCGGGCACTACGCGGCCCTGCGCGCCGCCGCGCGGCCCGATCTGGAGCCGCTGCCGCACCTGTTCGTCGTCATCGACGAGTTCGGCGAACTCCTCACGGCCAAGCCGGACTTCATCGATCTGTTCCTGTCGATCGGCCGCATCGGCCGCTCCATCGGCGTGCATCTGCTGCTGTCCAGCCAGCGCATCGAGGGCGGCAAGCTGAAGGGGCTGGACACCTATCTGTCGTACCGCCTCGGTCTGCGCACCTTCTCCCCCGACGAGTCGCGCACGGTGCTGGACACCACGGACGCCTTCCATCTGCCGCCGCTGCCGGGCTTCGGCTATCTGAAGGTCGACACCTCGGTGTACGAGCGGTTCAAGGCGGGGTACGTGTCCGGCGCCCACCGGGGCCCGGCCCCGCGCGACCAGCGGGACGACGAGCCGCTCGCCTGGCCCTATCCCGCCTTCAACACCCTCGGCACGGCGCCCGCCGAGGGCGGCTCCGAACCCGCCGCGACCAAGCGGGAGACCGGACCGACCGTGATGTCGGTGATGGTCGACCAGCTGACCGGGGCGGCCCCGCCGGTGCGCCGGATCTGGTTGCCGCCGCTGCCGGCCGCCGTCACCCTCGACGCGGCCGCGGGGCCCGTCCAGGTCACCGAGCGCGGGCTGCACCTGGCCGACGGCCGGGCCGGGGCGATGCGCGTGCCCCTCGGCGTGCTCGACGACCCGGCCGGCCAGTGGCAGGGCAAGTGGCTGCTCGACCTGACCGTCGCCGGCGGGCACGCCGCCGTCATCGGCGGACCGCAGTCCGGCAAGACCACGCTGCTGCGGACCCTCGCGCTGGCCCTGGCGGCCACGCACACCCCGTACGACGTCGCCGTCTACGGGCTCGACCTGGTCGGCGGCGGTCTGTCGGCGCTGGCCGGGCTGCCGCACGTCGGCGGGATCGCCGGGCGCGCCGACCACGAGCGGGCCGCCCGGACGGTCGCCGAGGTGCGGGCGATGCTGGCCGAGCGCGAGGAGCTGTTCCGCGAGCACGGCATCGACTCCGTCGAGCAGCTGCGCCGGCTGCGGGCACAGGGCCGTCTCGCGGAGCTCGGCTCGACCGACGTCGTCCTGCTCGTCGACGGATTCGGGGCGCTGCGCGACGAGTTCGCCGAACTCGACGACTCGGTGACCGACCTGCTCAAGCGCGGCGGCGGGTACGGCATCCACGTGGTCGCCGGCATGCTGCGCTGGAACGACGTGCGGATCGCCACCCAGTCCATGTTCGGCACGCGCGTCGAACTGCGGCTGAACGACCCGGCCGACTCCTCCGTCGACCGCAAGCTGTCCGAGACGCTCGCCGCGGACACCCCGGGCCGGGTCCTCACGGACGGGAAGCTGTTCGCGCAGGTCGCGCTGCCGCGCATCGACGGTTCGCCGTCCACGGACGACATCGGGCCCGCGCTGGAGGAGGCCGCGCGCACGATCCGGGCCACCTGGCACGGTGACGTGGCGCCGCCCGTCCGGGTGCTGCCGACCCGCCTGCCGGCGGCGCGGCTGCCCTCCGTGGCCGCCGAGCCGCGACGGGTGCCGCTCGGCGTGGACCAGGACGCGCTGGCGCCCGCCCTCCTCGACCTGTTCGGGAGCGACCAGCATCTGCTGATCCTGGGCGACAACGAGTGCGGCAAGACGAACCTGCTGAAGCTGATCGCCGGACAGCTCGTCGAGCGGTACGGCGACGAGGAGCTGGTCTTCGGTGTCTTCGACCCGCGCCGCGGGCTGCGCGGGGTGATCCCGGAGGCGTACCGCGGCGGCTACGCGCACAACGCGAAGCTGTCCGCCGCGCTGGCCGGCGGCATCGCGACCGAACTCGAGAAGCGGCTGCCGGAGAGCGCGGACCCGGACGCGCTGAGCGCCGAACCCGCGTTCAGCGGGCCGCGGATCGTGATCCTGGTCGACGACTACGACATCCTCACCACGGCGGGCCAGCAGCCGCTGACGCCCTTCCTGCCGTACGTCTCCTCCGCCCAGGACATCGGGCTGCACTTCGTCATCGCCCGGCGCGTCGCCGGGTCCTCCCGCGCCCTGTACGAGCCGCTGCTGACGACGCTGCGCGAGACCGGCACCGCCGCGCTCGTGATGGCCGGTGACCGCACCGAGGGCCAGCTCTTCCCGGGGCTGTACGCCTCGGCGCAGCCGCCGGGACGCGGCACGATGGTCCGCCGCGGCCGCCACCACCAGCTCATCCAGACCGCACTCTCCGACACCGAGGAAGCCGAACGCCCGTGACGAAGGACGTCATCGCTCTCACTCCGAAGATGCCCGACGTCTGGGCCCTGCTGACCGGCCTGTACGCGGGCGGCCCCGACCTCGGGGTGTCCGCGGCGGCCGACGGGGCGGTCATCCAGCTCCACGGCCCGGGAGGCCGCCCGCTCGTCTCCGTCGAGGCGCCGGTCCTCGTCCAGGTGCCGGGCGAGGCACAGCGTCTGCTCGGGCCGTCGGCCGCGGGTGTGCCCCTGCCGTTCTGGTGGACCGAGGCCCGGGCCTCCACGGCGGTGCCGGAGGCGGAGCGCCTCGCCGCTGCCGTCTGCGGCCGGCTCAACGCCCTGCTGGGCGGCATCACCTGGCCGGCGGGCGCGGCGCGTACGGAGGTGGTGGACACCTCCGCCGTACCGGCACCGGAGACCGCGGAGCCCGGTACCGGCGGGGAGCCGCAGGCCGCCGCCGGGAGCGGCCGGACGGAGGGCGGGGACGCCTCCGTGACGGCGCGCGCGGCGGTCGGTCTGCCGGCCGTCGACGTGCTCACCGACAGCACCGCCGTCGTCCTGGCCGACCGGCCGGTGATCGCCCTGACCTCGTGGCTGTCGGAGATCCTGCGGGAGGCGTCCGGCTCGCGCCGCGCCCTGCAGATCGTGACCCCGCCGCACGTCCGGCTGAGTCCGGCGGCCCGCACCACGCTGGCCCGGGTACCCAACCGCTGGGTCGTCGAGGACCCGGACTGCGGGTACTACGACGGGCTGTCCGGTGCCGTACTGCGCTGGCAGGGCGGCACCTTCACGCCCGCCCTCACCGCCGACGGGAGGGCGACGGTGGCCCGCGCGTTCTCCGCCACCGGGCCCACCGCCGAGCGGCAGCTCCACGTCGCGTTCCGCACCCGGCACGCCGCCGACCCGAACCTGCTCCTCGGCGGGGCGCTGGAGACGGCCTGGCGGGCTTTCACCGGGGCGCCGCCCGCCGGCTGGGGCACGGCCGAGCCGGTCAACCTGCCCTGGTCGCCGAGGCAGTTGACGGACCTGGCGCACGGGCGGGCCCCGGCCGCCACCCATCTGATCGCCGTGGGCGACCCGGCGCGGCCCGCGGCCGGAACCCTGCGGGTGACGCGTACGGCTGCGGGTGTGGAGGAGGACATGCTCCTCATCCTCGGCTTCGGCGAGGACGAGGAGCTGCCCCTCGACGCGGTCCAGGACCTCGCCGGGGTCCTCGTCGGCGACCACGCCCTGGTCAGCCTGCTCGTCTCGGTCCGCCCGGCCCGCCGGGACCTGACCGCGCCCCCGCTGCTGGAGGCACCGCCCGTGCCCTTCTCCCTCACCCTGGGCCCGGAGGAGGTGCGCGGCATCGGTCTCGCCCACGCGCGGCGCCCGCCCGTCGCCGTCCGCCCGGTCCCGCTGGGTCCCGCGGCCGGGCCCGCCCTGCACTACCCGCTCGGCGACGGGAGGGACCCCCGGTCCTGGGCGACGTTCCAGCAGCTCACGCAGCACCTGAAGCGGGGATAGCGGCCGGGGCGGCCCGGGCCTACAGGGCGTGCGCCACGAACCGGGCCACCGTCTCGGCCAGCACCTCGCGTCCGTCCCGCGCCCACAGCCCGTCGTTGAACAGTTCGACCTCGATGGGACCCGAGTAGCCGGCCGCCTCCACGTACCCGCGCCACTCCCGCAGGTCGACGGCGCCGTCCCCGAGCTGGCCACGCCCGTTGAGGACGCCCTCGGGCAACGGGGTCACCCAGTCGGCGAGCTGGAAGGTGTGGATGCGGCCGCCGGCGCCGGCCCGGGCGATCTGCCGCGGCGCGGTGTCGTCCCACCAGATGTGGTACGTGTCCACCGTGACGCCCACCTGGTCCGCCGGGAAGCGTTCCGCCAGGTCCAGGGCCTGGGCGAGGGTGGAGACCACGCAGCGGTCGGCGGCGAACATCGGGTGCAGCGGTTCGATGGCCAGCCGTACGCCGCGCTCGGCCGCGTAGGGGGCGAGCTCACCGAGGGCGTCGGCGATCCGCTCCCGCGCGCCGTGCAGGTCCTTCGAACCCGCGGGCAGCCCGCCCGAGACCAGCACGAGGGTGTCCGTGCCGAGGGCCGCCGCCTCGTCGACGGCCTCCCGGTTGTCGTCCAGGGACCGCGCCCGCTCGTCCGGGTCGGTCGCGGTGAGGAAGCCCCCGCGGCACAGCGTGGTCACGGCGAGTCCCGCGTCGCGCACCAGTTTCGCCGCCGCCCCGACGCCGTACGACCGGACGGGTTCGCGCCACAGGCCGACTCCGGGCACGCCCGACTCGGCGCACGCGTCGACCAGTTCCGGCAGGGAGAGCTGCTTCACCGTCATCTGGTTGACGGAGAGGCGGGAGAGGTCCTGGGCGGTCACTGGGCGACTCCGTACACGGCGAGCAGGTTACTCATACGGGACTCCGCGAGCGCCGGGTCCGGGAACAGGCCGAGTCCGTCGGCGAGTTCGTAGGCGCGCGCGAGGTGCGGGAGTGAGCGGGCCGACTGGAGTCCGCCCACCATCGTGAAGTGGGACTGGTGGCCCGCGAGCCACGCCAGGAGGACGACCCCGGTCTTGTAGAAACGGGTCGGCGCCTGGAAGAGATGACGCGACAACTCCACCGTCGGGTCGAGGAGTTCACGGAACCCCTTCGCGTCCCCCGTGTCCAGGACGCGTACCGCCTCGGCGGCGAGCGGGCCCAGCGGATCGAAGATGCCGAGCAGGGCATGGCTGAAGCCCCGCTCGTCGCCCGCGATCAGCTCGGGGTAGTTGAAGTCGTCGCCGGTGTAGCAGCGCACGCCGTGCGGGAGCCTGCGGCGCAGGTCGATCTCCCGCTGCGCGTCCAGCAGGGAGACCTTGACCCCGTCGACCTTGTCGGGGTGCGCGGCGATGACCTCGAGGAAGGTGCCGGTCGCCGTGTCCAGGTCCGCCGAGCCCCAGTAGCCCTCGAGCGCCGGGTCGAACATCGGGCCCAGCCAGTGCAGGATCACCGGTTCGGCGGACTGGCGCAGCAGATGCCCGTACACCTCCAGGTAGTCCTCGGCGCCCGACGCCGCCGCGCACAGCGCCCGGGACGCCATGAGGATCGCCTGCGCGCCCGTCCCCTCCACGAGCGCGAGCTGTTCCTCGTAGGCGGCCCGGACGCCGTCGAGCGAGCCGGAGACGAGCTGGTCGGTGCCGACCCCGCACGCGATCCGCCCGCCGACCGCCCGCGCCTCGGCGGCGGAGCGCCGGATCAGCTCGGCGGCGCCCGCCCAGTCCAGGCCCATGCCGCGCTGCGCGGTGTCCATCGCCTCGGCGACCCCGAGGCCCTGGGCCCACAGGTGGCGGCGGAAGGCGAGGGTCGCGTCCCAGTCGACGGCGGCCGGGGAGTCGGGGGTCGTGTCGGCGTACGGATCGGCCACGACGTGCGCGGCCGAGAAGACCGTACGGGAGGTGAAGGGGGCGCCCGGGGACAGGGCGAGCGGCTCGGAGCGCGGGGTGTAGGCGCGCAGTTCCCCGTCCGCACCGGGCAGTCGGATCGTCACAGCGAGATCTCCGGTACGTCGAGACGGCGGCCCTCGGCCGAGGACCTCAGGCCCAGTTCGGCGAGCTGGACGCCGCGGGCGCCGGCCAGCAGGTCCCAGTGGTAGGGCGCGTCGGCGTAGACGTGCCGCAGGAAGAGCTCCCACTGGGCCTTGAAGCCGTTGTCGAACTCGGCGTTGTCCGGGATCTCCTGCCACTGGTCGCGGAAGGAGTACGTGGCGGGGATGTCCGGGTTCCAGACCGGCTTGGGCGTGGAACTGCGGTGCTGGACACGGCAGTTGCGCAGCCCGGCGACGGCCGAGCCTTCCGTGCCGTCGACCTGGAACTCGACCAGCTCGTCCCGGTTCACGCGCACCGCCCACGAGGAGTTGATCTGGGCGACGGCGCCGCCCGCCAGCTCGAAGACGCCGTACGCGGCGTCGTCGGCGGTGGCGTCGTACGGCTTGCCCTGCTCGTCCCAGCGCTGCGGGACGTGCGTGGCGGTGAGCGCCTGGACGGAGGTGACCCGGCCGAAGAGCTCGTGCAGCACGTACTCCCAGTGCGGGAACATGTCGACGACGATGCCGCCGCCGTCCTCGGCGCGGTAGTTCCAGGACGGCCGCTGCGCGGACTGCCAGTCGCCCTCGAAGACCCAGTAGCCGAACTCGCCGCGGACGGACAGGATCCGTCCGAAGAAGCCCCCGTCGATGAGCCGCTTCAGCTTCAGCAGTCCGGGCAGGAACAGCTTGTCCTGGACGACGCCGTGCCTGATGCCCGCCGCGTCGGCGAGCCGGGCCAGCTCCAGGGCGCCGTCGAGGCCCGTCGCGGTCGGCTTCTCGGTGTAGACGTGCTTGCCGGCGGCGATCGCCTTCCTGATCGCCTCCTCCCGGGCGGAGGTGACCTGCGCGTCGAAGTAGATGTCGACGGCCGGGTCGGCGAGCACCGCGTCCAGGTCCGTCGACCAGTGCTCCAGGCCGTGCCGGTCCGCGAGCGCCGCGAGGGCGTGCTCGCGGCGCCCGACGAGCACCGGCTCGGGCCACAGCACGGTGCCGTCGCCGAGGTCGAGACCGCCCTGCTCGCGCAGGGCGAGGATCGAGCGGACGAGGTGCTGGCGGTAACCCATGCGTCCCGTCACGCCGTTCATGGCGATACGCACCGTCTTGCGTGTCACGTCGTTCCCTTCGTACGCGTCCGGCGCCGCGTACGCTCGCAGGCGAGCGAGACAGCAAGCGCTTTCTATACGAGTGAGAAGCTAACCGCTGCGCAACCGTTCGGACAAGACCGCGGGGACCGCGAGATGTTCGACGGGGCGGACAAGAGGTACGGTCACGCGGCGGGGGCAGGGCATCGCACGGCCGATCACGGCCCCGGACCGACTGAGCGACGCGCGACCGGAGGAACGACGAGATGACGGTGACCCTGGCGGACGTGGCGGCCCGCGCGCAGGTCTCGCCCGCGACGGTGTCGCGTGTGCTGAACGGGAACTACCCGGTGGCGGCCTCCACGCGGGAGCGGGTGCTGCGGGCCGTGGACGAGCTGGACTACGTGCTGAACGGGCCCGCGAGTTCACTGGCCGCCGCCACGTCCGACCTGGTCGGCATCCTCGTGAACGACATCGCCGACCCCTTCTTCGGGATCATGGCCAGCGCCGTCCAGGCGGAGATCGGGGGACCCCTCGGGCTGCCCGCGCACTCCTCGCAGGTGCTCGGGGGCGGGCGCGCGGGCGGTGAGCGCCTCGCCGTCGTCTGCAACACGGGCGGCTCCCCGGAGCGGGAGCTGACCTATCTCACGCTCCTGCAGCGCCAGCGGGCCGCCGCGGTGGTGCTGACCGGCGGGGCCGTCGAGGACGCGACGCACGGGGCCGCGGTCGCCGCGAAGCTGCGCAGGCTGGCGGAGGCGGGAACCCGGATCGTCCTGTGCGGACGGCCGCCCGCTCCCGAGGACACCGGGGCGGTCGCGCTCACCTTCGACAACCGCGGGGGCGGGCAGCGGCTGACCGAGCACCTGATCGGGCTCGGGCACCGGCGGATGGGCTACATCGCGGGTCCCGAGGAGCGGACGACGACCCGGCACCGGCTGGAGGGGCACCAGGCCGCGCTTGCCGCGCACGGGATCGAGGACGACCCGCGGCGGATCGTGCACGGTCCGTACGACCGGCGGGCCGGGTACGAGGCGACCCTCGAACTCCTGCGGCGCGAACCGTCGTTGACCGCGGTCGTCGCCGCCAACGACACCGTCGCGCTCGGGGCGTGCGCGGCGCTGCGGGACTCCGGGCTGCGGATTCCGCAGGACGTGTCCGTGGCCGGGTTCGACGACCTGCCCTTCAGCATCGACGTGGTGCCCGCGCTGACCACCGTACGGTTGCCGTTGTCCGAGGCGGGGGCCCGGGCGGGGCGGATCGCGATGGGCCGGGAGGAGGCGCCGCCGGGGGGTGTCGCGACGGTCGGCGGCGAACTGATGGTGCGCGGCTCCACGGCGGCGCCACGCACGTGACCGGACCGCCGCGTGCCGTGTGACGCCGGTGCACGGGGTTCCCAGGGGGTCCCCGACCTCCCCAGCAGCCAGCCGGGAGCGACACGACGTACGACCCGCCCGCACCGCAATACGTACGGTCCGCACCCGCCCTCCCGGCTGAGGGGCCGTGCCGGTACATCAGATGCCCGTTGCAGGTCGGGCGGACATCCCCGGTTCACCCCCGTGACCAGCGTGCACGCCCGGCATGCGGCGGGCGGATGCACCGGCGCGGCCCCGACCCACCCACCGGGCCAAGGCGCACAACGCCCGCACCATCCGGGTAGGGTCCGCCTCAAGCCGTGCTGTTCCGGGGCCGGGCCCCGGGTCCCGTAGCGAGGTGCACCACATGAAACTGGCCTTCTCCACCCTCGGCGTCCCCGGACTCCCCGTCCCCGACGTCGTACGACTCGCCGCGACCCACGGCTACCACGGCGTGGAGCTGCGCGTGCATCCCGAGGAGCCGGTGCACCCGGGCCTCACCCTCGCCGAACGGGCGGACGTCGCGGCCGAGTTCAGGGGCTCCGGTGTCGAGATCCTCGGCCTCGCCGGATACCCGCGGGTCGCGGCCCCCGGCGACGACGCCCCCGTCCTCGCCGAGATCCGGGAACTCCTGGAGCTGGCGAGGGACCTGGGCGCCCCCTTCGTCCGGGTCTTCCCCGGCGGCGGCCGGGACCGGAGCCCGGACGAGGCGGACGCGACGGCGGCCCGCCGCCTCGGCACGGCGGCGGAGTACGCCGCCGACGTCGGCGTACGGATCCTGCTGGAGACCCACGACTCCCACCGCACCGGCACCGACGCGATCCGCGTCCTGGGCCCGGTCGGCCACCGCCAGGTCGGCGCGCTCTGGGACGTCATGCACACCTGGCTGGGCGGCGAGCAGCCGTCCGCCACGTACGCCGCACTCGCCCCGCACCTGGGCTACGTCCAGGTCAAGGACATCGCGTCCCCCGACGACACGACCCCGCTCCTCCTCGGCACGGGCGTCCTCCCGCTCACCGAGTGCGTGGAGCTCCTCTCCCGCGAGGGCTGGGACGGCTGGCTGTGCTGGGAGTACGAGAAGCGGTGGTACGAGTCCGCGGCCCCGCTGGAGCCCCTGCTCACCCCGGGCCGCGACCACCTCGCCCGCCTGCTGAACGAGTCGGCGTGACGGAACGCGGAAAGCTCACGTTCCTCCACGACCGCGGCGTCACTCCAGCCGCCCGGACGATCGGAACGGAACGGGTTTCCACCGGCCCCCGCCTGCGGCCGACAGCACGTCGCCACCGGCGCGTCCCGTTCCGACCGCGCCGGTGACGGCCACTTCCCGGTTACTGTGCACACCCTTGACTGGAAGAAACTTCCCGGATATTCGTGACTCCTCGGAAGTTTCCTTCATCATGGAAGGAGCGCACGTGCGCGACTCCGGCACGGGAAGCACCGCACAACCGTCCAGACGTTCCGTTCTCACCGCCACGGCGGGCGTCACCGCCGCTCTCGCCGCCGGGGGCAGCGCGTACGCCGCCGCCGGCGCACCGCACGACGACAGGAAGCTGCGGACCCTCATCTCCCGGATGACCCTGGAGGAGAAGGTCGGCCAGCTGTTCGTGATGCGGGTGTACGGTCACTCGGCCACCGCGCCCGACCAGGCCGACATCGACGCCAACCTCAAGGAGATCGGCGTCAGGACGGCCGCGGAACTGGTCGCCAGATACCGCGTCGGCGGCGTCATCTACTTCGCGTGGGCGCACAACACCCGCAGCCCGCAGCAGATCGCGGACCTGTCGGACGGCATCCAGAAGGCCTCGCTCGGGCTGCCGCGCGGGCTGCCGGTCCTCATCTCCACGGACCAGGAGCACGGGATAGTGGCACGCGTGGGCAAGCCCGCGACGCTCTTCCCCGGTGCGATGGCACTCGGGGCCGGAGGGTCGCGGGAGGACGCCCGCACGGCGGGCCGCATCGCGGGCGCGGAGCTCCGCGCGCTCGGCATCCGCCAGGACTACGCGCCGGTCGCCGACGTGAACGTGAACCCCGCCAACCCGGTCATCGGCGTACGGTCCTTCGGCGCCGATCCGGACGCGGTCGCGGGGCTGGTGGCCGCCCAGGTGAGGGGCTATCAGAGTGCCGGGGTCGCGGCGACCGCCAAGCACTTCCCCGGGCACGGGGACACCGCCGTCGACAGCCACACCGGCTTCCCGGTCATCGGGCACAGCCGCGAGCTGTGGTCCGAGCTGGACGCCGTGCCGTTCCGGGCGGCGATCCGGGCCGGCATCGACTCCATCATGACCGCGCACATCATGGTCCCCGCGCTCGACCCGGCCGGCGACCCCGCCACCCTCTCCCGTCCGATCCTCACCGGCATCCTGCGCGGCGAACTCGGCTACGACGGCGTGGTGGTGACGGACTCGCTGGGCATGGAGGGGGTCCGCACGAAGTACGGCGACGAGCGGGTCCCGGTGCTCGCGCTGAAGGCGGGCGTCGACCAGCTGCTCAATCCGCCGTCCCTGGACGTCGCGTGGAACGCGGTGCTCGCGGCCGTCCGGGGCGGCGAGCTGACGGAGGCCCGGCTCGACGAGTCGATCCTGCGCATCCTGCGACTGAAAGCCCGGCTCGGCCTCCTCAAGGACGCCTACGTCCCCGACTCCGCCGTCGAGCGCACGGTCGGCACCCCGGCCCACCTCAGGGCGGCCGACCGTATCGCGAACCGCACGACGACCCTGCTGGTGAACAAGGAGGATCTGCTCCCGCTGTCCCGGCGCACCCACGGGAACGTCCTCGTCGTGGGCGCCGACCCGGCCTCGCCGTCCGGTTCCGACGGGCCCCCGACGACCGTGCTCGCCACGGCGCTCACCGGGCTCGGCTTCTCGGCGACCGCGCTGTCCACCGGCACGGCGCCCTCGCAGGCGACCGTCGACCGGGCGGTGGCGGCGGCCGAGGGCAAGGACGCCGTGGTGGTCGGCACGTACAACGTGACGGCGACCAGCGCCCAGAAGAAGCTGGTCGCGCAGCTGACCGCGACCGGTGTCCCGGTGATCGCCGTCGCCATCCGCAACCCGTACGACGTGGCCCAGCTCCCGGACGTCGGCGCGTGTCTGGCCGCGTACTCCTGGACGGACGTCGAACTGCGCGCGGCGGCACGGGTGATCGCGGGTGCGGTGTCCCCCACCGGGAAGCTGCCGGTCCCCGTGCAGCGGGCGGACGACCCGGCGCAGGTGCTGTACCCCGTCGGGTACGGGCTGTCGTACTAGCTTGGCTCTGTCGGGGATCTTGGTGTCGTCTGCTCAGTCTCCGGCGGACCGCCAAGACCCCGGCCGGGTCCTTGGCCAGAGCCGGGCATGCCCGTTGATCACGCTGCCCCCCTCGGCGGCGAGACCGGCCGCGCCGGCACGAGGGGTGTCAGGGGGCGGTGGTCGCCAGGAGGTCGATGACGATCTCCGTACCCAAGGCGTACGCCGGGACACCCGAGGTGATGAGTGCGGTTTCGGCGACTCCGATGAGGTCGACGACGGTGGCGCCGGCGTGCAGGGCGCCCTGGGCATGGATGCGGGCGGGGTGTTCCCGGCCCAGGGACAGGAGCTGGCCGAAGTGGACGAGTTGCTGCACGCGCGCGCCGAGCGGGTTTTCGGTCAGCACGATGTGCCGCAGCGCCGCGAGTGCCTCCTCCGTGGGCAGCCGGTCGAAGTCCCGCGCCAGGCGCAGCCGGTCCCGCACACCGTCCGGAACGCCTCCGAGGGTGGAACGGTATCGGGCGCGCACCGCCTCGGCGCGCCGGGCGAGGGCGTCGTCGACGGTCGTCCCGTCGGCCGCCGCGTCGCCGGCGATCGCGTTGTCGGCCGTCATGTCGTCGGCCGTCACGTGGTCGCTCATGACGCGACCCGGGCGATCGAGGCGCGTACGGCGGCCAAGGCGCCCTCCGGGAAGTCCACGGCCCCGCCGATCGCCGCCGCCGCGATCTCCGCCTCGGCGCTCTCCTCGATGGCCACCACGAGGTGGGCGGTCCCCACCGAGTCCGGACCGAAAACGATGAGGCCGTGGTTGGCCAGCAGGGCCGCCGAGGTCGTGGGGCGCTGTTCCAGGACATCGACGATGCCGCGCACGGACACGTCGGACCCGCGCGGGCCCCAAGGCACCACCGGGACCTCCTCGGGCTGCCCGAAGCGCAGCATCGGCTCGGTCCGGCACGGCAGCGGCCGGTGGGCGACGGCGAAGGCCGTCGCGGAGGGCGAGTGGGTGTGGATGACGGCGCCCACGTGCGGGCGGGCACGGTAGACGGCGCTGTGCATGGAGATGATCTCGGCGCTGACGGACCGCAGCTCTCCTTCCAGGACCCGTCCGTCGAGGCTGACGGCCGCCAGGTCCTCGGGGCGCAGCCCGCGGACGAATCCCGGCGTCAGCAGGAAGCTGTCGGCGTCGAGCCGAGCGCTGAGGTTGGCGTGCCCCGAATGGGACATCACCCCCGCCGTGAAGAGCGCCTCCGCCGCTGCGACCAGCTCGTTCGCTCGTTCGTTCGCCACCTGCGTGGTTGCCATCCGGCACCTCCGAAGTCCACTGCCGACGGCTCTCGATCGCCGCCGTGCTCGCGTACCTCACTCTTCAACTTAAACTTGGGTTCAAGTCAAGCGGCCGGTGGCCGGAGCGGGCGGGAACGAGAGGAACGGCTGCGTGCGCATGACCATCGGACAGCTCGCGGAGATCACCGGGGTGCCTGCGTCGGCCATCCGGTTCTGGGAACGCCACGGTTTGCTGCCCACGCCCGAGCGCAAGAGCGGGCAGCGGCGCTACCCGCCGGAGGCCGCGCAGCGGATCGTGGTCCTGCGCAAGTGCCAGCAGGCGGGGCTGACCCTGGCGGAGATCGGCGAGTTCCAGGGGGACCAACCGCGCAGGCAGGCCATGATCCGCGCGAAGATCGCCGAGGTCGAGCAGCGCGTGATCGACCTCGGCCACGCCCATCAGCTCCTGGTCCACGCCCTGCAGTGCGGCGAGGCGGACATCGTCGGTTGCCCCAAGTTCCGCGAGCAGATGGCCGCCTGGGAGACGAGCGCCCCGGCCGCGCCGTAGTCCCGGCCCACAAGACCTCTGTTTGCACCACCTCGCAACAGGCCCGGACGCGCGTGCAACTCCAGCCGGAACCCGCCCCGGCACCCGGCTGTGGGTGACGGCGTTCGCGGCGAACCCGGCGGCGATGGCGCGGGGCGCGTCCAGGAGGCCCCCACCGGACTGCCCGACCGCCGCCCGGCACAGGTCCGGTCCGACGGGGCGCCGGACCGGGGTGCCGCGTCCGCCCGTCGCGTGGGCGGGCGGACGCGGCGCGGGTGTTACGGCCGCAGCGCGGGCTCGCGCTCGACGTCCCGCCTGTCCAGCCTGGCGTCGAACCTCGCCAGCGGCTTCGCCTCCGACGGGTCCGCCCGGACGGCCGCCGAGGCGACTCCCGCCCAGTTGAGGATGCGCGCGGTGGCGAACGCCTTCTCGTCGGCGACGAGACCCGCCACGTTGGCACCGTGGTTCAGCCCCGGGGCCGTCATGACGTACGCGTCACGCGCGCCCGCCCCGAGCCGGAAGCGCTCGGCACCCCACGGGTCGTTCTCGCCGTAGACGAACAGCATGTGGCGGGCGTTGTGCCGCACCCAGGTGTCGACGTCGCGCATCGCCCACGGCTGGAACCTCATGGAGATGTCGCGCGGCACGAAGTTGCGCGGGGGCTGGTACCCGTAGCGGATGAACTTCTTCTCGATGTACGGGAAGTGGATCGTGGGCGCTCCGAGCTGCGTACCGGCCTGGTAGTAGTACGGCGTGTACGTGGTCAGGCCCTGGTCCGTGTAGGCGGAGAAGCCGGAGATCGTGTCCACGGAGGTCCAGATCTCGTCGTCGGTGGCGTGCGCCGCGTCCGCGGGGATGTCGTCGCAGTCGGACAGCAGGCTGTACTGCCAGAAGCCCCAGACGTAGTCGAGGACGACCGCCTCGTACGCCCGGTCCAGGCCGCCGATGGTGGTGAAGGTGTAGCCCTCGGCGGCCGCCAGGTCCGCGTACTTCTTCTCCAGCGGCTCGCGGCGGACGAGCGCCTCGCGCTGCACCGCGTTCAGGCGGTCGCGGCACTCCTTGGTGCCGACGTTCTCGAAGAAGCGGTCGTAGGCGGAGTCCTCGTGGTTGACCACGTCGTTCGGGGCGACGTACGCGACGACGCCGTCCATGTCGTGCGGGTAGAAGCGCTCGTAGTACGTGGCGGTCATGCCGCCCTTGGAGCCGCCCGTGGACAGCCACTTCTTGCCGTAGAGCGGCTTGAGGGCCTTGAAGATGCGGTGCTGGTCGCTGGCGGCCTGCCAGATGTCCAGCTTGCTCCAGTCGGCCGGGGCGGGACGGGACGGCGTGAAGAAGCGGTACTCCATCGAGACCTGGTTGCCGTCGACGATCTGGGTCGGCTCGCGGCGGCTCGGGTTCGTGGAGACGTTGTAGCCGCCGGTGTAGAAGACCGTCGGACGCGAGGTGTCCTTGTGCAGCACGGTGACGCGCTGCTGGAACGTGCCCCTGGACGGGTGCCGGTGGTCGACGGGCTGGGTGTACGTGAGAACGAAGAAGCGGTACCCGGTGTACGGCTTCTCCTCGACCAGGCTCATGCCGGGTATCGCGAGCAGCTGGTCCTTGATGTCCTCACCGGTGGTGCCGGTGGTGGCGGTGGCCTCCGGCTGGGCGGCGGTGGCCGCCCCGGCCGTGCTCAACGTGCCGATCAGCACCGTGAGCGCCAGCAGCCATCTGAGCGCCTTGCGCATGCACCCTCCCCTGGGAAATACGCGGATGTCCGCCGGAACCTAGCGGAGCAACACCCGGTGCACCAGGGGATGTTGGGGCGGCCTGCCGGAATTGTCGCGGATCGGACCCTATCGGCCCACGCATCGGGGCCGGAGCGGTCCCCCGTGGGCGGGGGTCCGGGGCCGGTTCAGCACAGGATCCAGCCCGAGCTCACCGAGCCCGTGCCGACGGAGCCCTTGACCCACACGCAGCGGCGTCCGGCGTGCACGGTCACCGGACCGGCGTGGTGCGTGTAGCGCCCCCGGTCGGCGACGGGCCGGCTGCCGCGCGCCTGCACGCTCACCGACATCGACTTGGCGGCGCCCCGCTTCTTGGGGAACGTCACCGCGCACACGTAGCCGCTCCGCTTGTAGACCTGCACGGAGCCGGTGGCGAAGGGCAGCGTCCGGACCTTGCGCCCGGAGCAGTAGGAGGCGGCCTCCGCGCTGCCCGGGACGGCGAGGGCGAGCAGCCCGGACGCGGTCAGCACGGCCGTGCCGAGCGCCAGCCGCCGGCGTATCGCACCACTGTCCACTGTCGTCCCTCCCGCAGCCATCAGCGTACTGGTGTACGGACGCAGGACCTACGTCGGATGGTTGCGCGGCCGGGAGCCCCGGTACCGCCGGGTCAGGCCGTGGAGCGGACCGGCTTCCCGGACTCCGCCTCCCCGGACTCCGGCGTGCCGGTGAAGGTGCGCCACAGCTCGGCGTACCGCCCGTCCAGCCGCAGGAGTTCCTCGTGGGTGCCGTCCTCGGCGACCTGCCCGTGGTCCATCACCACGACCCGGTCGGCGCGGGCGGCCGTGGTCAGCCGGTGGGCCACGACCAGGGTCGTACGACGGCCCGCGATCCGGTCGGTCGCCTGGTTGACCAGGGCCTCGGTGGCCAGGTCCAGCGCGGCGGTGGCCTCGTCGAGGAGCAGGACGTCCGGGTCGACGAGTTCGGCCCGGGCGAGCGCGATCAGCTGGCGCTGGCCCGCCGACAGGTTGCGGCCGCGTTCGGCGACCTCGTGCAGATAGCCTCCGTCGAGCGTGGCGATCATGTCGTGCGCGCCGACCGCGCGGGCCGCGGCCTCGACCTCGGCGTCGGTGGCGCCGGGACGGCCGTAGGCGATGGCGTCGCGGACCGTGCCCTGGAAGAGGTACGCCTCCTGCGGGACGACTCCCAGCCGGTGGCGGTAGGAGGTGAGGTCGAGGGCGCGCAGGTCGGTGCCGTCCACCGTGACGCGCCCGCCCGTCGGGTCGTAGAAGCGGGCCACCAGCTTCACCAGGGTCGACTTGCCCGCGCCGGTCTCGCCGACGAAGGCGACGGTCTGGCCTGCGGGAATGGCCAGCGTGACGCCGGTCAGGGCCTCCTCGTCGTCGCCGTAGGCGAAGTCGACGTCCTCGAAGGCGATCTCTCCGCGCAGGGACGGGACTTCTAGCGGTTCGGCGGCGGTCTTCGTGGAGGTCGGCTCGCGGAGCAGCTCCTGGATGCGGCCGAGCGAGACGGTCGCCTGCTGGTAGCCGTCGAAGACCTGGGAGAGCTGCTGCACGGGCGCGAAGAACAGGTCGATGTACAGCAGGTAGGCGACCAGGGCGCCGGTCGTCAGCGTGCCCGCGTCCACGCGGCGGGCGCCCACGATCAGGACGGCCGCCGCGGCCACCGAGGACAGCAGCTGCACGAACGGGAAGTACACGGAGATCAGCCGCTGTCCGCGGATGCGCGCCTGCCGGTAGCTGTCGCTGCCGTCCGCGAACCGCTTCCGGCCGCTCTCCTCGCGCCGGAAGGCCTGGAGGATCCGCAGCCCGGAGACGGACTCCTGGAGGTCGGCGTTGACCACCGAGACGCGCTCGCGGGCGAGTTCGTACGCCCTCACGCTCGCCCGGCGGAAGAAGAAGGTGCCGACGACCAGCGGCGGCAGCGTCGCGAAGACCACCAGGGCCAGCTGCACGTCGATCACCAGCAGCGCGCCCATGATGCCGAAGAAGGTGACGACGGAGACGAAGGCGGTGACCAGGCCGGTCTGCAGGAAGGTGGACAGCGCGTCCACGTCCGTCGTCATCCGGGTCATGATCCGGCCGGTCAGCTCGCGCTCGTAGTAGTCGAGCCCGAGCCGCTGGAGCTGCGCGAAGATCTTCAGCCGGAGCGAGTAGAGGACCCGCTCGCCCGTGCGCCCGGTCATCCGGGTCTCGGCGATCTGCGCCGCCCACTGGACGAGCACGGTGAGCAGGGCGAGCGCGGCGGCCGTCCACACGGCGCCGCGGGCGAGCCGCGAGACTCCCTCGTCGATGCCGTGCCGGATCAGCACCGGCAGCAGCAGTCCCATGCCCGCGTCGACGGCGACGAGGCCGAGGCTCACCAGCAGGGGCAGCCCGAAGCCGCGCAGCAGCCGGCGCAGCCCGTACGACTCCTCGGGCGTGACCGCGCGCGCCTCGTCGATGCCGGGGGTGTCGGTGGCCGGGGGCAGCGCCTCGACCTGCGCCAGGAGTCCGGGGGTGGCGGGCATCCCGGCGATCGCGTGGTCCTTCGGCTCGCGGTCGCCGGTCCACAGGTGCGGGGTGACGCCCCGTTCGGCGTCGAACTCCGCGTCCAGCTCGTCGCGTACGGAGGTGTCCTCCCGCACGGCGGCGGGCCCGGCGTGGCCGGGTGAGACACCGCCGAGTTCGTCCGGGTCGGTGAGCAGCCGCCGGTACAGGGCCGAGCGCTTCTGGAGCTCCTCGTGCGTGCCGAGGTCGGCGAGCCGTCCGCCGTCGAGCACGGCGATGCGGTCGGCGAGGTTGAGGGTGGAGCGGCGGTGGGCGATGAGGAGGGTGGTGCGGCCCCGCATGACGTGCGCGAGGGCCTCGTGGATCTCGTGCTCGACCCGGGCGTCCACGGCGGAGGTGGCGTCGTCGAGGACGAGCAGCCGCGGGTCGGTGAGGAGGGCGCGGGCGAGGGCCATCCGCTGGCGCTGGCCGCCGGAGAGGGTCAGTCCGTGCTCGCCGACGGTGGTGTCGTACCCGTCCGGCAGCTCGGCGATGAAGCGGTCGGCCTGGGCGGCGCGGGCCGCGGCCTCGATCTCCTCCCGGGTGGCGTCGGGGCGGCCGTAGGCGATGTTGGCGCGGACGGTGTCGGAGAAGAGGAAGGAGTCCTCGGGGACCAGTCCGATCGCGGCGCGCAGCGACTCCTGCGTCAGCTCGCGGACGTCGTGGCCGCCGACGAGGACGGCGCCGCGCGTCACGTCGTAGAAGCGCGGCAGCAGCAGCGAGACCGTGGACTTGCCGGACCCGGAGGAGCCGACGACGGCGAGGGTCTCGCCGGCGCGGATCTCGAAGGAGAGGCCGTCGAGGACGGGGCGCCCCTCCTCGTAGCCGAAGGACACGTCGTCGAACTCGACGGTGGCGGGCGCGTCGGCGGGCAGCGTCTTCGTGCCGTCCTCGATGGACGGCTCGGTGTCGATCAGCTCCAGGACGCGCTCGGCGCCGGCGCGGGCCTGCTGTCCGACGGTGAGGACCACGGCGAGCATCCGTACGGGGCCGACGAGCTGGGCGAGGTAGGACGAGAACGCGACGAAGGTGCCCAGGGTGATCTGTCCGCGCACCGCGAGCAGACCGCCGAGGGCGAGCATCGCGACCTGGCCGAGGGCGGGCACGGCCTGGAGCGCCGGGGTGTACCGGGAGTTGAGCCTGATGGTGCGCATCCGGCCGGCGAAGAGCCTGCGCCCCACCTCCCGCAGCTTCCCGGTCTCCTGGTCCTCCTGGCCGAAGCCCTTCACCACCCGGACGCCGCTGACGGCGCCGTCGACCACCCCGGCGACGGCGGCGGCCTGGGCCTGCGCGTACCAGGTGGCGGGGTGCAGCCTGGTGCGGCTGCGCCTGGCGACGAACCAGAGGGCGGGGGCGACGGCGAGCGCGACGCCGGTGAGCGGCAGGGACAGCGCGGCCATGATCCCGAGCGAGATCAGGAAGAGCAGGATGTTGCCGATGGTCATGGGCAGCATGAAGAGCAGGCCCTGGATCAGCTGGAGGTCGCTGGTGGCGCGTCCCACGACCTGTCCGGTGGACAGCTCGTCCTGACGCCGGCCGTCGAGCCGGGTGATCGTCCCGTACATGTCGGTGCGCAGGTCGTGCTGGACGTGCAGGGCGAGCCTGCCGCCGTAGTAGCGCCGGATGTACGTCATCACGTAGACGAGGACGGCGGCACCGATCAGGGCGCCCGCCCAGGGGGCCATGTCCCTGGTGTGGTCCCCCACGACGTCGTCGATGATCACCTTGGTGACGAGCGGTACCAATGCCATGACGGCCATGCCGCCGAGGGAGGAGCCGAGCGCGAGCACGACGTCCTTGGGGTAGCGCCAGGCGTACCCGGCCAGTCGCCGCACCCAGCCGGGCTCGCCCGCCCCGCCCTGTTCCGCTGCCACGCAGATGCCTTCCGTAGATCCGCTTCCACCGGAAGGCACCAACGCGGATCGGAGCGGATTTCATCCCTCCGCAACATTTCCCGTCCCGGCGGCGCGCGGCACGCGCACCGCCGGGCGGCGGGAAGGCGCGGGCGTCAGCCGCCGGACGGGACCGCCGGGAAGGCCTCCCGCGGGGTGTCCGTCGGCGTGTAGCGCTGCGCGGCGGCGGCGGTCGGCACCAGGTCCTTGTGGATGGCCCTGGCCACGCCCTGGATGGTGGCGACGCCGTAGTCCATGGTGCTGTTTCCGTGGGTGAGGACCGAGATCGTGTAGTCGTGTCCCGCGCCGTCGAAGGTGCCGACGCTGTGGACGCGCCAGCCGTACGTGGACCGCGACAGCCAGCCGTTCTTGACGTGCACGGCCACCGAGGAGGGGGCGCCTGCCGGGGTGCCCCAGCGCTGCGAGGAGACGACCTTGCCCATCAGCTTCAGGACGTAGGCGCGGGAGTTGTCGCTCAGCACGGAGTTCTTGGCGGTGAGCAGCGCGAGCAGCTTCTGTTCGTCGCGCACGGTGATCTGGGTCAGGCCCCAGTAGCCGTCGGCGCCGGGCTTGGTCTGGGTCATGCCGGCGGCGGTGAGGAAGCCCTTGATCTTCGTCGTGCCGAGCTGGCGCCACAGGGTGCTGGTGGCCGCGTTGTCCGACTGGGTGATCATGGCCGTGGCGAGGTCGGCCTCGCGGTCCGTGAGGTAGCGGTTGTGCTTCTTGGCGTCCCACAGCAGCGTGGCGAGCACGGTCACCTTGACGACGCTGGCGGAGTCGAAGGCGGACGTGCTCCGCAGGGTGCAGGTGGTGCCGGTCGTACGGTCGCGGAGCCCGACGGCGATGGCGCCCTTGCGGCCGGCCAGCGCGGCCGTGATGTCGCGCTGGAGCTTCTCGGCCAGGCCGGCCCGGTCCGACGTGCAGGTGACCTGCGCCGGCGCGGCGGCGGCCGGCGTGGCGGCGGCGGCCAGCGGTACGAGCACGCCGATGCCGAGGCCGGCCGCGAGCACGCGGGCGCGCCCGGATATCCGGTGAGTCATGAAGGCTTCCCATCCCATGAGGCGATACGAGTGCGCCCCCTGCACACTCGCCCCCCTTGACCACGCAGGGGTGCGAAAAGTTGTACGAGCCGCGCAGAGCGGGCGGTCGCGCGGTGGCCGGAGGGGACCTGCCCGGTTCCGACACACAACGGACACAGCTCGTTCACCCCATGAAGCGCATGTCCATGTCACGCTCCCGATTGCCCGCTCAATCAACCCGCGTAGATCGGACGTCCCCACATGCCCGCCACGCACATTCGCCGCTGGAAGACGCTGGCGCTGTCCACCTCCGCCGTGCTCGTGGCGCTCACCGTGCCGACGGTGACCGCCTCCCCCGCGAGCGCCACGACGACGGCGTACGACACCACGTACTACAAGAACGCGGTCGGCAAGACCGGTTCGAGCCTCAAGTCCTCGCTGCACACCATCATCAGCAGCCAGAGCAAGATCTCGTACTCCGCGGTCTGGAACGCGCTCAAGGTCACCGACCAGGACCCGGGCAACAGCAACAACGTGATCCTGCTGTACAGCGGAGTCTCGCGCGCCAAGTCCCTCAACGGCGGCGACCTCGGTGACTGGAACCGCGAGCACACATGGGCCAAGTCCCACGGCGACTTCGGCGAGGTGACCGGTCCCGGCACGGACCTGCACCACCTGCGCCCCGCGGACGTCCAGGTCAACAGCATCCGCGGCAACAAGGACTTCGACAACGGCGGCAGCACGGTCAGCGGCGGGGGCGGCAGCCTCACCGACTCCGACTCCTTCGAGCCGCGCGACGCGGACAAGGGCGACGTGGCCCGCATGATCCTCTACATGGCCGTGCGCTACGACGGCGGCGACGGCTTCGCCGACCTCGAACCCAACGAGAGCGTCAGCAACGGCAGCAGCCCCTACATCGGCAGGCTCGCCGTGCTCAAGCAGTGGAACGACGAGGACCCGCCGAGCGCCTTCGAGGAGAAGCGCAACCAGGTCATCTACGACACCTACCAGCACAACCGCAACCCGTTCATCGACCACCCGGAATGGGTCGAGGCGATCTGGTAGCCGACGTAGCCGCCTGAACTCCCTCAGTGACAAGGGGAGTTCAGGCGGCTCAGGTGTCCCCCGGCCACCGGCAGGTGACGGAGGAATGGCCTCAGGGCGTACAACCAGTGACGCCCCGCCCGAGTCGCACTCCCTGGACGCGTCGGACCACCGCGTCCCAGGAACGACGAAAGGCACCCGATGTCACGAGCACGACGCAGGACCCGCTCCGCACGCCTGACCGCGCCCCTGGCCGCCGTCACGCTGCTGGCCGGCGGGATCGGCACCTGGGCCCTGACCGGTGCCTCCGCCCAGGCCGCCACCGGATCGGCGGGCGCCCGGAACGACTTCAACGGGGACGGCTACGCCGACCTCGTCGTCGGTGCCCCGGCCGCGACGGTGTCGAGCCAGGCCAGGGCGGGCTACGTGGCCGTCATGTACGGCTCCGCCGACGGCGCGTCCGCCGCGCACAAGAAGATCGTCAGCCGCTCCACCAGCGGGGTCCCCGGCGCCGCCACCGCCAACCAGCGGTTCGGTGCGGCCTTCACCAAGGGCGACCTGGACAAGGACGGCTTCGGCGACCTCGTGATATCCGGCGGCACGGCGGGCTCGGTCGTCCTGTGGGGCTCCGCCGCCGGCCTCACCGGCGGCACCGCCCTCGCCGGGTACGGAGCCGCGCCCCAGGCCGGTGACTTCGACGGCGACGGCACCACCGACCTCGCCCTGTTCGCCGCGCAGTCCGTCGGGGGCGACGACCCCCAGGGCGCGCCCGCCGCCCTGTGGAAGGGGCCGCTCTCCCGTGCCGGGAAGCCCGCCGCCGTGGTGAACATCCTGGACAAGGCCGGATGGTGGGGCTACGAGGAGGACGACGCCGCGTGCGCCACCGGCGCCGGCTGCGAGGACGGCCCCTCGTCGATCACCGGCCCCGTGTCCTCCGGCCAGGTGGGCGACATCAACGGCGACGGCAGGGACGACCTCGTGCAGTGGCGCTACGAGGGTGACGGCGTGTGGGGCAACCGCCTGCTGTACGGCGGCACTTCGGGCTTCGTCAAGGGCCGGTCCCCCGGGGAGGACACCAGCCGCGAAGGCGTGGGCACCGGCGTCGGGGACATCGACCACGACGGCTACGACGACGTCGTGGTCGGCGTCGGCGGCTGGAACCACAAGGTGCAGGTCGCGTTCGGCTCGGCCTCCGGCCTGTCCGAGACGCGGGTGCAGACCTTCGACCAGGACCTGCCCGGCTTTCCCGGCGCCGAGGAGGAGGAAGACGGACTCGGCACCTCCGTCTCCGTCGCCGACGTCACGGGTGACGGTTACGCGGACATCGCGCTCGGCATCGCGGGCGAGGACGTGGCCGGTGTCGTCGACGCCGGCTCGGTCGCGCTGGTCCACGGCGGCCCGACCGGCGTCACGGGCGCCGGCACGCAGGTCTTCCACCAGGACACCGCAGGTGTGCCCGGAGTCGCCGAGACGGACGACCGGTTCGGCGTGAGCACCGCGCTGCTGGACGTCGACGGCAACGGCCGTGCCGACCTCGCCGCGTCCTCCACGGCCGAGAACGCCTCCGCCGGCGCCGTCTGGATCCTGCGCGGCACCACGACCGGCCTGACCACCACGTCCGCCCTCGCGTTCGGCCCGAGGACGATCTCGGCCCCGTACACGAAGGCCCTGTTCGGCTCGTCCCTGCGCTGACCGGCCCCGCCGGACAGGGAAGCGCCGGGGAGTGCGGACGCCACGCTCCCCGGCGCTTCCCCGTTCCCGCCCCGCCGGCCCGGGTCAGCCCAGATGCGTCGGCGCGAACATCCGCAGCACCGCCGGGAGCACCACCACCGAGGGACCGGGTGCCGCGAGCGCCGTCGCGAGGTCCGCCTCCAGCGTCGCGGGGCTCGTCCGCACGCCCGGGACGCCGAAGGACTCGGCGAGCGCGACGAAGTCGGGGCGGGCCAGCTCCGTGGCCCCGGCCGTGGGCTCTCCGAACGCGTCCGTCATGTAAGCGCGCAGGATGCCGTAGCCGCCGTCGTCGACGATCAGCCAGGTGACGTCCAGGCCGTACTGTTTCGCCGTGGCCAGCTCGGCGATCGAGTACAGGGCGCCGCCGTCACCGGAGACCGCGAGGACCGGCCGGGTCGGGTCGGCCGCCGCCGCACCCAGCGCCGCCGGGAATCCGTAGCCGAGGCCGCCCGAACCCTGCGCCGAGTGCATGGTGTTGGGCCGGCGGGCGTCGAAGGCCGACCAGGCCCAGTAGGCCAGGATCGTCATGTCCCAGAAGGACGGGGAGTCGTCCGGCAGGGCCCGGCGCACGGACGCCAGCACGTCCTGCTCCAGGGTGAGTTTTTGGGCGGCGATGCGCTCGCCGACCTTCTCCAGCACGCCGCGCACCCGGTCGGGGGCCGTCGGGTCGGTGCGCGCGTCCACCGTCTCCAGCAGCGCCGACAGCGCCAGGCGGGCGTCGGCGTGGATGCCCAGGGCGGGGTGGTTGGCCTCCAGCTTGCCGAGGTCCGCCTCGATCTGGACGACCCGGCCGCGGGGCTTGAACGTGTGGTAGTTCGAGGACAGTTCACCGAGGCCCGAGCCGACGACCAGCAGGACGTCCGCGTCCTCCAGGAAGTCGGTGGTGTGCCGGTCCTCCAGCCAGGACCGGAGCGAGAGGGGGTGCGTCCAGGGGAAGGCGCCCTTGCCGCCGAAGGTGGTGACGACCGGCGCGTTCAGCCTCTCCGCCAGCGCTCTCAGCTTCCCGGACGCGTCCGCCCGTACGACGCCGCCGCCCGCGATGATCGCCGGGCGCTTCGCACGGGACAGCAGGTCGGCGGCCAGCGCCGTCAGCTCGGGGCGCGGGACGACGTCCTCGGGCGTCGCGTCCATCGCGGTCACCACGGGCAGGCGGGCCTCGGCCAGCAGCACGTCCTGCGGGATCTCCACCCACACCGGGCCGTGCGGTGCCGTCAGCGCCGACTCCCATGCCGCGGCGATCGCCGACGGGATCTGCGACTGCGTACGGACCGTGTGCACGGACTTCACCACGCCCCGGAACGAGGCCTGCTGGTCGGTGAGTTCGTGCAGATAGCCGCGGCGGCCGCCGCCCAGTCCCGCGGCCGGGACCTGGCTGCCGATCGCGAGGACGGGGGCGGAGGCGGCGGCCGCCTCCTGGAGCGCGGCCAGCGAGGTCAGCGCGCCGGGGCCCGTCGACAGCAGCAGCGGTGCCGCCTCGCCCGTGATCCGGCCGTACGCGTCCGCCGCGAATGCCGCGTTGTTCTCGACGCGCAGCCCCACGTAGCGCAGGGACGAGCGGCGCAGGGCGTCGAAGATGCCCAGCGCGTGCTGGCCGGGCAGTCCGAAGACGGTCGTCGCGCCGAGGCCGGCGAGGGTCTCCACGACCAGGTCCCCGCCGATGCGGCCCGGCGGAGGGTTCAGCGCCGCCTCGGTCTGCGCCGCGGTCGGCCGCAGGTCCTGGTCGTGGTCGTGGGTCACTTCGCCGCCTTCTCCTGGGCGATCTGGCGGGCCATGGTCGTCGTCAGCTCGTACGCCGTGTGGGACGCGGCGACCGCCGTGATCTCGGCGTGGTCGTAGGCGGGTGCGACCTCGACGACGTCCGCGGAGACCAGGTGGCAGGACGACAGGCCGCGCAGGATCTCCAGCAGCTCGCGCGAGGTCATGCCGCCGGCCTCGGGGGTGCCGGTGCCGGGGGCGTGCGCCGGGTCGAGGCAGTCGATGTCGATGGAGATGTACAGCGGGCGGTCCCCGATGCGCTGGCGCAACTGGTCGGCGACCTCGTCGGCACCGCGGCGGTAGATGTCCGCCGAGGTGACGATGCCGAAGCCCATCTTCTCGTCGTCGGTCAGGTCCTGCTTGCCGTACAGCGGGCCGCGGGTGCCGACGTGGGAGAGCGCCTCGGTGTCGAGGATGCCCTCCTCGACGGCCCGGCGGAACGGGGTGCCGTGCGTGTACTCGGCGCCGAAGTAGGTGTCCCAGGTGTCCAGGTGGGCGTCGAAGTGGAGCAGGGCGACCGGGCCGTGCTTCTTGGCGACCGAGCGCAGCAGCGGCAGCGCGATGGTGTGGTCGCCGCCGAGGGTCATCAGGCGGGCGCCGGTGCCGAGCAGCTCGTCCGCCGCCGCCTCGACGCTCTCCACGGCCTCGTTGATGTTGAACGGGTTCGCGGCGATGTCGCCGGCGTCGGCGACCTGCGCGAGGGCGAAGGGCGAGGCGTCCTGCGCCGGGTTGTAGGGGCGCAGGAGCCGCGACGCCTCGCGGATCGCGTTGCCGCCGAAGCGGGCGCCCGGCCGGTAGGAGACACCCGAGTCGAACGGGACGCCGACCACGGCGACGTCGGCCGAGCCGACCTCGTCGAGGCGCGGCAGCCGGGCGAAGGTCGCGGGTCCGGCGTACCGCGGGATGCGGGAGGAGTCGACGGGCCCGCGGGGCGTCTCGGTGCTGCTCATGGTGAGGTGCTCTCTTTCCTACGCTTCGTCGCGTATGTACAACGGATACGACTCTACTGGGGATCCCGCCCCGGTTCGGACAAGGGTTCGGAGCCACGCGCACCCGCCGGCGGCGTGCCGTACGGCGGGGACGCGGCCGGTGGTGCGGCGCCCGCTCGCGGTGACGTCCCGCCCGCGCCCGCGGCTGCCGACGGCTGCCCGACGGCTCCGACCCTAGGTGGCCCGAGAGCGACTGCGAAGTGTACTTTTCATCCACCGAACCCGCTCCGGATGGAGGAAACGTCCACCATGCCGGACCCGTCCGCCCCGCCCGTCCCGCCGACCCCGCCGGTGCCGCTCGGCGCGCTCCTCGCCCGGGACGACCTGGGACTGCGCCAGATCGCGGGCCCGGCCGCCCCCGGCACCGCGATCCACTGGGCCCACACCTCGGAGATGGCCGACCCGTACCCGTATCTGCTGGGCGGTGAGCTGCTGCTGACCGCGGGGGTGCACGTCCCGGACGATGCGGAGCCCGGTGCCTACTTCGACGGCTACGTGTCGCGGATCGTCGCCGCGGGCGGGGCGGCGCTCGGCTTCGGTCTCGCGCCGGTGCACGACAGGGTCCCGCGGGCGCTCGTCGCCGCCTGCGACACGTACGCCCTGCCGCTGCTGGAGGTCCCGCCGCAGACCACGTTCTCGGGCGTGGCCCGCGCGGTGTGGCAGCTGATGGCCCGGGCCCGCCTCGCGGAACTGCGCCGCGTCACGGAGGCCCAGCAGAGCCTCGCCGCGGCCGCCGCCCGGCCCGACCCGGTCCCGGCGG
Organism: Streptomyces sp. NPDC005551; assembly: GCF_042871785.1. Taxonomy (NCBI): domain Bacteria; kingdom Bacillati; phylum Actinomycetota; class Actinomycetes; order Kitasatosporales; family Streptomycetaceae; genus Streptomyces; species Streptomyces sp. NPDC005551. The sequence continues at coordinate 694,654 of NZ_JBIAJE010000002.1, forward strand.
TGCTGCGCCGGCTGGCCCGGTGGGTGGGCGGCCTGGCCACCCTGTACGGCCCCGACGGCCGCCTGCTCACGTCGGCGGGCCGCCTCCCGGAACCCGGGCCCGGGCACCCGGACCCGCCCCGGACCCCCGCGCCGGACGGACCCCGCACGGCACCCGGCTCCGGCCGGACCCCACCGACGGCCGCGACGTCCGCGACGGCCCGGACGCCCGCCGGGACACCGCGGACGCCCGCCGGCCCGGAAGCGCTCCCCTCGCCGGACCGCGGAGCCGTGCGGGCGCTCGGGGAGCTGGTGCGGGTGGTCGGGGGCGGCGGGGGCGGGAGTTCGCCCGGGCCCGCGTCCGCCACCGACACCGTCAAAGGTGTCCATCTCGCCGCCTACGCGCTCGGCGCGGGCCGGGGCTTCGTCCTCGGGGTCGCCGGCCCCCGGCGTGCCCCGGGCGACCACACCATCGCCTCCGTGGCCGCGGTCCTGCTGTCCCTGCTCACCGGGGAGCACCTCAGCGGGACCGGGGCGGCCCGCTCGGCGGCGCTGGTGCGGCTGCTGCTGGGGGCGTCCCCCGAGGACGTGGCGCCGCTGCTGGGCGGCGGGCGCCGGCTCGTCGTGCACGCCGTCCCCGCCGGGGACACCCCGGCACCGGACGCCGTCGCGGCGTCCGCGCTCGGCGCCGCGCTCGGTTCCGCGCTCGTCGACGTGCGCGACGGCGTCGTCCGCGTCCTCGTCCCCGCCGACCGCGAACCGGCCGTCCAGGCGGGCTGGATCTGCGGGGTGAGCGCCCCCGCGGACCCGCCCGCCTGGACGGCGGCCGACGCCCAGGCCGCCCGCGCCCTGGCCCGCGCCAGGGCCACCCGCACGGCCCTGGTGCGCCACGGGGAGCGCCCCGCGCTCGCGGACCTGATCCCCGCGGCCGACGCCCGGGCGCACGCACAGGCCCTGCTCGCCCCCATCGCCGCGACCCCCGCCCTCACCGAGACCCTGCGCACCTGGCTCTCCCTGCACGGGAGCTGGGACCGCACGGCGGTCGCGCTGTCCGTGCACCGCAACACCGTGCGCCAGCGCGTCACGCGGTGCGCGGCCCTGCTGGCGGCGGACCTCGACGACCCCGACGTACGGATGGAGCTGTGGTTCGCGCTGCGGGAGGGGTGACGGAGGAGGTCACCGGGTCGCGCGGCGAGTGACGCACGTCCCAGGGTCCGGGACACCGGCGCCCCGGACGGGACCCCCCGGCACAATGGGAGGCATGCCGATACCCGGGACCCCCAGCCGCGCCGAGCTCGTCGACCACCTCGTACGGACCCGTATCGCGGGCGATGTCGCCACGCCCCGCGAGAACAACCTCTCCCACTACCGCAAGCTCGCGAACGGCGACCGCAACTACTGGCTCGGCCTCGAACTCGGCGACCGCTGGAAGGACGAGCAGGACGTGCTCGCGGTGATGGCGGAACGGTGCGGTGTGAACGACGACCCGGAGTACCGCTACGGCCAGGACACCATCGACCCCGAGCTGACCGTCGACGCGCTGGACCGGATGGCGGCCCGGCTGCGCAAGGCCGCCGCGGGCAGGCAGCGGGTCCTCTTCGCCACCGGCCATCCCGGCGGACTGCTCGACGTGCACCGCGCGACCGCCGACGCCCTGCGCACCGCGGGCTGCGAGATCGTCGTCATCCCGGCGGGACTCCAGACGGACGAGGGGTACGTCTTCCAGTTCGCGGACGTGGCGGTCCTGGAGCACGGGGCCACGCTCTGGCACACCCACTCGGGTGAGCCCATGCGCGCCATCCTGAACGGTCTCGAGCGCGACGGCCGCCCGCTGCCCGACCTGGTCGTCGCCGACCACGGCTGGGCGGGCTGCGCGGGCCAGTCCGGCATCGACTCCATGGGCTACGCCGACTGCAACGACCCCGCCCTCTTCCTCGCCGAGGCCGAGGGCACGCTCCAGGTGACGATCCCCCTCGACGACCACGTGACCAGCCCGCGCCACTACGACCCGATGACGGCGTACCTGCTGGACGCGGCGGGCCTGGCGTAGCACCCGGCCGGGGCCGCGGCCACGGGCGGCGCCCCGGGGCCCGGTCTCACCGGGGAACGCGGACCACGCCCTCCTGGATCACCGAGATGGCCAGCCGGCCGTCCTGGGTGTAGATCCTGGCCTGCCCGAGCCCGCGGCCGCCGGACGCCGACGGGGACTCCTGGTCGTACAGGAGCCATTCGTCGGCGCGGAACGGCCGGTGGAACCACATCGCGTGGTCCAGGGACGCCCCGACGACGTCCCCGATCGCCCAGCCGCCGCGCCCGTGCGGGAGCAGCACCGAGTCCAGGAGCGTCATGTCGGAGACGTACGTGGCGAGGCAGACGTGCAGGAGGGGTTCGTCGATGGCGCCGCCGAGCTTGCCGTTGGTGCGGAACCACACCTGGGAGCGGGGCTCGCGGGCCTCGCCGACGCTGCCGAAGGGCGGCGCGTCGACGTAGCGCAGGTCGACGGCCTCACGTGCCTCGGCGAGACGCCGCGCCACATCGGGATCGGTGAAGACTTCGGCGTAGCGCGGCAGCATCTCGGCCGTGGTCAAGAGCGTCTCGGGGTCCGGGGCCGGCGGCATGGCGGCCTGGTGCTCCAGGCCCTCTTCGTACGTCTGGAAGGACGCGGAGAGATGGAAGATCGGCTGCCCGTGCTGGACGGCGACCACGCGGCGGGTGGTGAAGGAGCGCCCGTCGCGGATGCGGTCCACGGTGTAGACGATGGGCGCGCCCGGGTCCCCGGCGCGCAGGAAGTACGCGTGCAGGGAGTGGGCGGGCCGGTCCGCGGGGACGGTGCGGCCGGCGGCGACCAGGGCCTGCGCCGCCACCTGTCCGCCGAAGACGCGCGGGACGACGGCGGACCGTGACTGGCCGCGGAAGATGTCCCGCTCGATCCGCTCGAGGTCGAGCAGATCGAGCAGGGAATCAAGTGCCTGACTCATGAGGTCAGTTGTACCGTGAATGTTTTTCGCGTGCCTTACAGACCCATGTCCTTGGCGATGATCGTCTTCATGATCTCGCTGGTGCCGCCGTAGATGCGGTTGACGCGGTTGTCGGCGTACAGGCGGGCGATCGGGTACTCGTTCATGAAGCCGTAGCCGCCGTGCAGCTGGAGGCAGCGGTCGATGACGCGGTGCGCGACCTCGGTGCAGAACAGCTTCGCGGACGCGGCCTCGGCCGGGGTCAGCTCGCCCGCGTCGAGGGCCTCCAGGGCACGGTCGGCGACGGCCTGCGCGGCGTCCACCTCGGCCTGGCAGGCGGCCAGCTCGAACTTGGTGTTCTGGAAGGAGGCGACGGGCTTGCCGAAGACCGTGCGCTCCTGGACGTACTGCTTGGCGAACCGGACGGCCGCGGCGGCCTGCGCGTAGGCGCCGAAGGCGATGCCCCAGCGCTCGGACGCGAGGTTGTGGCCGAGGTAGGAGAAGCCCTTGTTCTCCTCGCCGAGGAGGTCCTCGACGGGGACCTTCACGTCGACGAAGGCCAGTTCGGCGGTGTCGGAGGTCTTCAGGCCCAGCTTGTCGAGCTTGCGGCCGATGGAGTAGCCCTCGGACTTGGTGTCCACGGCGAAGAGGGAGATGCCGTGGCGGCGGTCCTCGGCGCTCGGCGCGTCGGTGCGGGCGCAGACGATCACCCGGTCGGCGTGCACGCCGCCGGTGATGAACGTCTTGGAGCCGTTGAGGACGTAGTGCGTGCCGTCCTCGGAGAGCTTGGCGGTGGTCTTCATGCCCGCGAGGTCGGAGCCGGTGCCCGGCTCGGTCATCGCGAGCGCCCACATCTCCTCGCCGGAGACGAACTTCGGCAGGAAGCGCTTCTTCTGCTCGTCGGTGGCGAGCGTCTTGATGTAGGGCAGGCCGAGCAGCACGTGCACGCCGGAACCGCCGAACTGCACACCGGCGCGGGAGGTCTCCTCGTACATGACGGCTTCGAACTTGTACGAGTCGATGCCGGCGCCGCCGTACTCCTCGTCGACGCGGATGCCGAAGATGCCCAGCTCGGCGAGCTTGTAATAGAAGTCGCGCGGTGCCTGGCCCGCGGCGAACCACTCGTCGTACACGGGTACGACCTCGGCCTCGATGAAGGCCCGGAGGGTCTCCCGGAACGCCTCGTGATCCTCGTTGAACACCGTACGGCGCACCGCCGCCACCTCCGTCTGGGATATCTAAGCGCTTGCTCAGATATCACGTTACCCGGCGGTCACGACGGTCGTCCAGACCGGCCGCCCCATGACGCTCGTCACGCCCCGGAGGCCGCTCCGGCCGCGCCGAAGGCGCCCCGCGCCATCCGGTGCAGCAGCTCGGCGGTGACCCCGCGGCCCGGCAGGGCGCCGGGGCGGCCCAGGTGGGGCGTGGAGTTCAGCAGCCCGAAGACCGAGTGCACGGCCGAGCGCGCCGCGGGCTCGGCCAGGTCCGGGTAGACCTCGCGGACGACCTCCACCCACAGCTCGACGTACTGCCGCTGGAGCTGGCGCACGAGCTTGCGGTCGCTGTCCCGGAGGCGGTCCAGCTCACGGTCGTGCAGGGTGATCAATGGGCGGTCGTCGAGCGCGAAGTCGATGTGCCCCTCGATCAGCGAGTCGAGGACCGCCTCCGGGCCGCCCCGGGCCTCGGCGACCCGGCGCCGGCCGCCGGTGAGCAGCTGGCCGCTGATCCCCACCAGCAGCTCGGCGAGCATCGCGTCCTTGCCCGCGAAGTGCCGGTACAGACCGGGGCCGCTGATGCCGACCGCGGCCCCTATCTCGTCCACTCCGACGCCGTGGAAGCCGCGCTCGGCGAACAGCCGGGCGGCCTCCCTGAGGATCTGCTCGCGACGGGTGGGGGCGTCGGTTCTGGTGGCCATGAGAACGATTCTAGACAGGGAGGTTAGCGCTCGTTAACCTGGAGGAAATGCGTTAACGCTCATTAACAAGGTGAGGGGACCGCAGGATGCACGAGGCACCGGAGCTGACGAGCGCGGCCGATCCCGCGTCGGAGGCCTGGCGGGCCAACGAGGCGGCGCACCACGCGCTGGGCGAGGAGCTGCGGCGAAGGCTCGCCGCGGCCCGGCTCGGCGGTGGTGAGCGGGCCAGGGACCGGCACACCGCGCGCGGCAAGCTGCTGCCCCGCGACCGGGTGGACGCCCTCCTGGACCCGGGCTCGCCCTTCCTGGAGCTGGCGCCGCTCGCGGCCGAGGGGATGTACGGCGGCGCGGCACCGGCCGCGGGGGTGATCGCCGGGATCGGCCGGGTGAGCGGCCGCGAGTGCGTGGTCGTCGCCAACGACGCCACGGTCAAGGGCGGCACGTACTACCCGATGACGGTGAAGAAGCACCTGCGCGCCCAGGAGGTGGCCCTGGAGAACCGCCTCCCGTGCATCTACCTGGTCGACTCGGGCGGCGCGTTCCTGCCCATGCAGGACGAGGTCTTCCCCGACCGCGAGCACTTCGGGCGGATCTTCTACAACCAGGCGCGGATGTCGGGTGCCGGCATCCCGCAGATCGCCGCGGTCCTCGGCTCCTGCACGGCGGGCGGCGCGTACGTCCCCGCGATGAGCGACGAGGCCGTGATCGTGCGCGGTCAGGGCACGATCTTCCTCGGCGGTCCGCCGCTGGTGAAGGCGGCCACCGGCGAGGTGGTCACCGCGGAGGAGCTGGGCGGCGGCGAGGTCCACTCCCGCGTCTCCGGTGTGACCGACCACCTCGCGGAGGACGACGCGCACGCGCTGCGGATCGTCAGGACCATCGCCGCGACGCTCCCCGCGCGCGGGGCCCTGCCCTGGACGGTCGAGCCGGCCGTGGAGCCCAAGGTGGACCCCGCCGGGCTGTACGGCGCGGTGCCGGTGGACTCCCGCACTCCGTACGACGTGCGCGAGGTCATCGCGCGCGTGGTCGACGGCTCGCGCTTCGCCGAGTTCAAGGCGGAGTTCGGGCAGACCCTGGTGACCGGCTTCGCCCGGATCCACGGGCACCCGGTCGGCATCGTCGCCAACAACGGCATCCTCTTCTCCGAGTCCGCGCAGAAGGGCGCCCACTTCATCGAGCTGTGCGACCAGCGCGGCATCACGCTGCTGTTCCTGCAGAACATCTCCGGGTTCATGGTCGGCCGCCAGTACGAGGCGGGGGGCATCGCCAAGCACGGCGCCAAGATGGTCACGGCGGTCGCCTGCACGCGCGTGCCGAAGCTGACCGTGGTCATCGGCGGCTCGTACGGCGCGGGCAACTACTCGATGTGCGGCCGGGCGTACTCCCCGCGCTTCCTGTGGATGTGGCCGAACGCCAAGATCTCCGTGATGGGCGGTGAGCAGGCCGCCTCCGTCCTCGCCACCGTCAAGCGCGACCAGGCGGAGGCCCGCGGCGAGTCCTGGCCCGCGGAGGAGGAAGAGGCCTTCAAGGACCCGATCCGCGCCCAGTACGAGCAGCAGGGGAACGCCTACTACGCGACGGCCAGGCTCTGGGACGACGGCGTGATCGACCCGCTGGAGACCCGCCAGGTACTGGGCCTCGCCCTGACCGCGTGTGCCAACGCCCCGCTGGGTGATCCCGGCTTCGGCGTCTTCCGGATGTGAGGGGACCCCTGACGATGTTCGACACGGTACTTGTGGCCAACCGCGGCGAGATCGCCGTCCGGGTCATCCGTACGCTGCGGGCCCTGGGCGTGCGCTCGGTGGCCGTCTTCTCCGACGCCGACGCGGACGCCCGGCACGTCCGGGAGGCCGACACGGCGGTCCGGATCGGTCCGGCACCGGCCGCCGAGAGCTATCTGTCCGCCGCCCGGCTGCTGGCGGCGGCCGCGCGGACGGGGGCGCAGGCCGTCCACCCCGGCTACGGCTTCCTCGCCGAGAACGCCGCCTTCGCCCAGGCCTGCGCGGACGCCGGGCTGGTCTTCATCGGCCCGCCCGCCTCCGCGATCGACCTCATGGGCGACAAGATCCGCGCCAAGGAGACCGTGCGGGCGGCGGGGGTCCCGGTCGTCCCCGGTTCCTCGGGCAGCGGCCTCACCGACGCCCAACTCGCCGACTCCGCACGTGAGATCGGCATGCCCGTCCTGCTGAAGCCGTCCGCGGGCGGCGGCGGCAAGGGCATGCGGCTGGTGCGCGAGGAGGCCCTGCTCGCCGACGAGATCGCCGCCGCCCGCCGCGAGGCCCGCGCCTCCTTCGGCGACGACACCCTCCTCGTCGAGCGCTGGATCGACCGCCCCCGGCACATCGAGATCCAGGTCCTCGCGGACGGCCACGGCAACGTCGTGCACCTCGGCGAGCGCGAGTGCTCCCTCCAGCGCCGCCACCAGAAGATCATCGAGGAGGCGCCGAGCGTCCTCCTGGACGAGGACACCCGCGCCTCGATGGGCGAGGCTGCCGTCCAGGCGGCCCGGTCCTGCGGCTACCGCGGCGCCGGCACGGTCGAGTTCATCGTCCCCGGCGGCGACCCGTCCTCGTACTACTTCATGGAGATGAACACCCGCCTCCAAGTGGAGCACCCGGTGACCGAGCTGGTCACCGGCCTCGACCTGGTCGAGTGGCAGCTGCGCGTCGCGGCGGGCGAGCCGCTGCCGTACGGGCAGCAGGACATCTCCCTCACCGGGCACGCGGTCGAGGCACGGATCTGCGCCGAGGACCCGGCCCGCGGCTTCCTGCCCTCGGGCGGCACGGTGCTGTCCCTGCGCGAACCCCGGGGCGACGGCGTGCGCACCGACTCGGGCCTCTCCGAGGGCACGGAGGTCGGCAGCCTGTACGACCCGATGCTGTCCAAGGTCATCGCGTACGGCCCCGACCGGGCCACGGCGCTGCGCAGGCTGCGGGCCGCCCTCGCCGGGACGGTCACGCTCGGCGTGCAGACCAACGCCGGGTTCCTGCGGCGGCTGCTGGCCCACCCGGCCGTCGTGTCGGGCGAACTGGACACGGGCCTGGTCGAGCGGGAGGCCGAGTCCCTGATCCCGGACGGCGTGCCGGAGGAGGTGTACGAGGCCGCGGCGGCGATCCGTCTCGACGCCCTCGCGCCCGAGCGCACCGGCTGGACCGACCCGTTCTCGGTGCCCACCGGATGGCGGCTGGGCGGCGAGCCCGCCCCGCTCGCCTTCCCCCTGCGGGTGCCGGGCCTCGAACCCGTCACCCACCGCCCGCGCGGCAGCCGTTCGGTCACCGCCGACCGGGTCTGCGTGACCCTGGACGGCGTCCGCCACACCTTCCACCGCGCCGGCGACTGGATCGGCCGCGACGGCGACGCCTGGCAGGTGCGCGACCACGACCCCGTGGCCGCTTCCCTCACCGGTGCCGGCCACGCGGGCGCCGACTCGCTCACCGCCCCCATGCCGGGCACGGTGACGGTCGTGAAGGTCGCCGTCGGAGACGAGGTGAGCGCCGGACAGGCCCTGCTGGTGGTCGAGGCGATGAAGATGGAGCACGTCGTCTCCGCACCGCACGCGGGCACCGTCAGCGAACTGGACGTCACGCCGGGTTCGACCGTCGCCATGGACCAGGTCCTGGCGGTCGTCACCCCGGCGGCCACGGCCCCGGCGCAGGCCTCCCCGGCGGGCGCCGCCGCCCCGGCACCGGAGGAGACGTCATGACCACGCCCCCACCCGGCCTGCCCATGGCCGTACCGGCGCGGGGTCTGCCCGCGCGGGTGCGGATCCACGAGGTCGGCGCGCGCGACGGACTGCAGAACGAGAAGGCGACCGTCCCCACCGAGGTCAAGGCGGAGTTCGTCCGGCGGCTCGCGGACGCGGGCCTCGGCACCATCGAGGCGACCAGCTTCGTGCACCCGAAGTGGGTACCCCAGCTCGCGGACGCCGAGCAGCTGTTCCCGCTCGTCCGCGACCTGCCCGTCGCCCTGCCCGTGCTGGTGCCGAACGCGCGGGGACTCGACCGCGCCCTGGCCCTCGGCGCCCGTCACGTCGCCGTCTTCGCCAGTGCCACCGAGTCCTTCGCCCGCGCCAACCTCAACCGCACGGTCGACGAGGCGCTCGCCATGTTCGCCCCGGTGGTCGAGCGGGCGCGCGCCGAGCGGCTCCACGTGCGCGGCTATCTGTCCATGTGCTTCGGCGACCCCTGGGAGGGGCCCGTGCCCGTCCCGCAGGTCGTGCGCGTCTGCCGTGCCCTGCTCGACCTCGGCTGCGACGAGCTGAGCCTCGGGGACACCATCGGCGTGGCGACGCCGGGGCACGTGCTGGCGCTGCTCGCCGCGCTCGGGGAGGCGGGCGTCCCGGTGAGCGCGCTCGGCGTGCACTTCCACGACACCTACGGCCAGGCGCTCGCCAACACCCTGGCCGCCCTCCAGTACGGCGTCACGACGGTCGACGCCTCCGCGGGCGGCCTCGGCGGCTGCCCGTACGCCAAGTCCGCCACCGGCAATCTCGCCACCGAGGACCTGGTGTGGATGCTCCAGGGCCTCGGCGTCGAGACCGGTGTCGACCTCGGCCGCCTCACCGCCACGAGCGGGTGGATGGCCGGACAACTGGGCCGACCCAGCCCCTCCCGCACCGTCAGAGCCCTCTCCCACAAGGAGCAGTGACCCCATGGACCACCGCCTCTCCCCCGAACTCGAAGAACTCCGGCGCACGGTCGAGGAGTTCGCGCACGATGTCGTCGCGCCGAAGATCGGCGACTTCTACGAACGGCACGAGTTCCCGTACGAGATCGTGCGGGAGATGGGCCGCATGGGGTTGTTCGGCCTGCCGTTCCCGGAGGAGTACGGCGGCATGGGCGGCGACTACCTGGCTCTCGGCATCGCCCTGGAGGAACTGGCCCGTGTGGACTCCTCGGTGGCCATCACGCTGGAGGCCGGCGTCTCGCTCGGCGCGATGCCCCTGCACCTCTTCGGCACGCCCGAGCAGAAGGCCGAGTGGCTCCCGCGGCTGTGCTCCGGGGAGATCCTGGGCGCGTTCGGACTGACCGAGCCCGACGGCGGCTCCGACGCGGGCGCGACACGGACGACGGCCCGGCTCGACGAGGACACCGACGAATGGGTGATCAACGGCACCAAGTGCTTCATCACCAACTCGGGCACGGACATCACGGGGTTGGTGACGGTCACGGCCGTCACCGGGCGCAAGGCGGACGGCCGCCCGCGCATCTCCTCGATCATCGTGCCGTCCGGCACCCCCGGCTTCACGGTGGCCGCCCCGTACTCGAAGGTCGGCTGGAACGCCTCCGACACCCGCGAGCTGTCCTTCGCCGACGTCCGGGTCCCCCGCGCGAACCTGCTCGGCGAAGAGGGCCGCGGCTACGCGCAGTTCCTGCGGATCCTCGACGAGGGCCGGATCGCGATCTCGGCCCTCGGGACGGGGCTCGCCCAGGGCTGCGTGGACGAGTCGGTGAAGTACGCCAAGGAGCGGCAGGCGTTCGGGCGGAACATCGGGGCGTACCAGGCGATCCAGTTCAAGATCGCCGACATGGAGATGAAGGCGCACACGGCCCGCCTCGCCTGGCGCGACGCGGCGTCCCGGCTGGTCAGCGGCGACCCCTTCAAGAAGGAGGCCGCGCTCGCCAAGCTCTACTCGTCCACGGTCGCCGTCGACAACGCGCGCGAGGCCACGCAGATCCACGGCGGGTACGGCTTCATGAACGAGTATCCGGTGGCCCGGATGTGGCGCGACTCCAAGATCCTGGAGATCGGTGAGGGCACGAGCGAGGTGCAGCGGATGCTGATCGCCCGGGAGCTGGGCCTCGTGGGCTGACCCCGCCCCGACGGGCCGAGGACGGCGGAGCACCCCGCGCGGGCGGGCCGAGGACGGCGGAGCACCCCGCGCGGGCGGGCCGAGGACGGCGGATCGCACCCCGCGTGGGCGGTCCGCCGTTCTCGTTCGCCGGTGCTCGCGGTCGCGGAACGCCCCGACCCTGGACAAGTTGTGAGGTTAGGCTAACCTACCTTCGAACTTGTCCGGCGGGCGCTCCGCCCCGTGCCGAAAGCAGCCACACTCATGTCCAAGCCCCGTGCCAACCTCCTCTCCCGCCGCGGCATCCTGGCCGCGGGCGGCGCCCTCGGCCTGGGCGCCGCGCTCGCCGCGTGCGGCGACGACGACGCGAAAAGCGGTGGTTCGGGCAGCTCGTCGACGGCGCCGAAGTCCGGCCCCTGGTCCTTCAAGGACGACCGCGGCCAGACCGCCAAGGCCGACAAGACCCCGGCGAACATCGTCGCGTTCACCGGCGTCGCCGCCGCGCTGTACGACTACGGCGTCGAGGTCAAGGGCGTCTTCGGCCCGACGAAGACCAAGCAGGGCAAGGATGTCCAGGCAGGCGACATGGACATCAGCAAGCTGACGATCCTCGGCAACGAGTACGGCCAGTTCAACATCGAGAAGTACGCGGCCCTCGCGCCCGACGTCCTCATCTCCACGATGTTCGACGACGCGGGCACCCTCTGGTACGTCCCCGCGGAGTCCAAGGCCACGATCCTCAAGGTCGGCGCCCCGAGCGTCGGCATCTCCGTCTACGACCGCCAGCTGACCGGGCCCCTGGAGCGGATGCTGGAGCTCGCCGAATCGCTCGGCGCCGACGTGAAGTCCGCCAAGGTCACCAAGGCGAAGAAGCGCTTCGAGGACGCGGCCGCCAAGCTGCGCTCGGCCGCCAAGGCCAACCCGGACATCAAGGTCCTGATCGGCTCCGCGAGCCAGGACATCTTCTACGTCTCCGGCTCCAACCTCTCCGTGGACCTGGAGTACTTCAAGGCGCTCGGCGTGAACCTCGTCGAGCCCCCGGCCAGGACGCTGAAGGCCAGCGGCGGCTGGTTCGAGAACCTGAGCTGGGAGAACGTCGACAAGTACGACGCGGACATCATCATGATGGACAACCGCTCCGCGACCATCCAGCCGGCCGACATCACCGAGGCGACCTGGAAGAAGCTCCCGGCCGTCAAGGCGGGCCAGGTCATCCCCCGCGTCACCGAGCCGATCTTCTCGTACGACAAGTGCGCCCCGATCCTCGAAGACCTCGCGGCGGCCATCGAGAAGGCCAAGAAGGTCAGCTGATCCCCACCGGGAGGCCGGACACCGTCCGGCCTCCCGGACGGCGACCGCCCCCTGACGACGACTCAGGAGCACCCATGACAACGGCCGTGGCCGCCCCGTTCCGCTTCTTCTCCCTCCAGGTCGCACGGACGAGGCGGCTCGGCCCGTCCCTGCTCCGGGTCACCTTCACGGGCCCCGACCTGCACGCCTTCCTCTCCGACGGCCGCGACCAGAGCCTGTCGCTCTTCCTGCCGCATCCGGGCCAGTCCGAGCCCGCCGTCCCGGTCGAGCTCGGCGACAACTGGTGGCAGGGCTGGCGCGAACTCCCGGACGACGTGCGGGCGGTGATGCGGTCGTACACGCTGCGGGGGCTGCGCCGCGACGCCCTGGGCCGTACCACCGAGATCGACATCGACTTCGCGCTGCACGGCGTGGCACCGGGGGCCGCCACTCCCGCGGGTCCCGCCTCGCGGTGGGCGGCGGGCGCCGCGGCCGGTGACCGCGTCCTGCTGCTCGGCCCGGCGACCGAGGACAACCGGGCGATCCGCTTCCGGCCGCCGGAGGACACGGACCTGGTGGTCATGTGGGGCGACGAGACGGCCGTACCCGCCGTCTCGGCCATCCTGGAAACGCTGCCCGCGGGCATGCGCGCCCGGGTCTGGCTGGACGTCCCCCACGCCGGGGACATCCAGGACGTGGCGACCGCGGCGGACGCCGAGATCACCTGGCTGGTGCGCCACGAGAGGTCCCCCGCCGCCCTCGACGCGATCCGGAACGCCGAACTCCCCGCCGCGCGGGCTCCGTACGCGTGGATCGCGGGCGAGTCCGGCCGTGTGCGCGAGCTGCGCCGCCATCTGGTGCACGAGCGCGGGATCGATCGCAGGCGGGTCACCTTCGTGGGCTACTGGCGGCGCGGACTGACCGAGGAACAGCTGCGCGAGCAGGAGTGACATCGGGGGCGGAGCGAGGCCTGCGTCACTGAAAGTGCAGGTGGGGCGGGGTCGCACGATCGACTTAGGTTAGGCTAACCTAAGTTGAACGCGCGGTCACGCCCCTCTTCTTGTCCGCTCCGCTCCCGTCCCGCTCGGACTCTCCCGCACGGAGGACCCCCACATGCGCTCGCACCTGCTCAATGACACGACCGCGGACCGGTATCGCCGCTCCGTGATTGAAGGAGTCGAGCGGGTGGCTGCCAAACTCGCCACCACCGACCGTCCGTTCACCGGCACCACGGTCGACGCCCTCGCTCCCCGGATCGAGAAGATCGACCTGGACCGCCCGCTGCACGACACCACCGCGGTGCTCGACGAGCTGGAGGAGGTCTACCTCCGGGACGCCGTCTACTTCCACCACCCCCGCTACCTCGCGCACCTCAACTGCCCGGTCGTCATACCCGCGTTGCTCGGCGAGGCAGTCCTGTCCGCCGTCAACTCCTCGCTGGACACCTGGGACCAGTCGGCCGGCGGCACCCTGATAGAACGCAGGCTAGTCGACTGGACCGCCGAGCGCATCGGCCTCGGACCGACCGCGGACGGCGTATTCACCAGCGGCGGCACGCAGTCCAACCTCCAGGCGCTGCTGCTGGCCCGCGAGGAGGCCAAGGCCGACGACCTCGGCTCCCTGCGCATCTTCGCCTCCGAGGTCAGCCACTTCAGCGTCCGGAAGTCGGCGAAACTCCTGGGCCTCGGCGCCGACAGCGTCGTGTCCGTCCCGGTCGACCACGACAAGCGGATGCAGACCGTCGCCCTCGCCCACGAGCTGGACCGCTGCAAGCGCGAGGGCCTCGTTCCCATGGCCGTCGTCGCCACCGCGGGCAGCACCGACTTCGGCTCCATCGACCCGCTGCCCGAGATCGCCGAGCTGTGCGCCCAGTCCGGCGCCTGGATGCACGTGGACGCGGCCTACGGCTGCGGGCTGCTCACCTCCCTGAAGAACCGGGACCGGCTCGCCGGCATCGAGCGCGCCGACTCCGTCACCGTCGACTACCACAAGTCCTTCTTCCAGCCGGTGAGTTCGTCCGCGGTGCTGGTCCGCGACGCGACCACGCTGCGGCACGCCACCTACCACGCGGAGTACCTCAACCCCCGCCGCATGGTGCTGGAGCGCATCCCCAACCAGGTCGACAAGTCCCTGCAGACCACCCGCCGCTTCGACGCCCTCAAGCTGTGGATGACGCTGCGCGTGATGGGCGCCGACGGGATCGGGCAGCTCTTCGACGAGGTCTGCGACCTGGCCGCCGAAGGCTGGGAACTCCTCGCCGCCGACCCGCGCTTCGACGTGGTCGTGCGGCCCTCCCTCTCCACCCTCGTCTTCCGCTACATCCCGGCGGCCGTCACCGACCCGGCCGAGATCGACCGCGCCAACCTGTACGCCCGCAAGGCGCTGTTCGCCTCCGGCGACGCCGTGGTCGCGGGCACCAAGGTCGGCGGCCGCCACTACCTGAAGTTCACGTTGCTCAACCCCGAGACCACGGCCGACGACATCGCCGCCGTGCTCGGTCTGATCGCCGGCCACGCCGAGCAGTACCTGGGAGAGTCCCTTGACCGCGCTTGCTGAATCCGCCCGTGTGCACGACTTCGTGGGGATCGGCCTCGGCCCCTTCAATCTCGGCCTCGCCTGCCTCACCGAACCGATCACCGAACTGGACGGGGTGTTCCTGGAGTCCAAGCCGGACTTCGAGTGGCACTCCGGGATGTTCCTGGAGGGCGCGCACCTCCAGACCCCGTTCATGTCGGACCTGGTCACCCTCGCCGACCCGACGTCCCCGTACTCCTTCCTCAACTACTTGAAGGAAGCGGGACGGCTGTACTCGTTCTACATCCGCGAGAACTTCTACCCGCTGCGGGTCGAGTACGACGACTACTGCCGCTGGGCCGCCTCGAAGCTGAGCAGCATCCGCTTCAACACCACGGTCGCGGAGGTCACCTGGGACGAGGACGCCGAGGTGTACGCCGTCCGCACGGAGGGCGACGAGACGTTCCGCGCCCGCCGCCTGGTCCTCGGCACCGGGACTCCCCCGTACATCCCCGAGGCCTGCGCCGGCCTCGGCGGCGACTTCATCCACAACTCCCGCTACGTGCGGCACAAGCAGGAGCTGCAGCGGAAGGAGTCGATCACCCTGGTCGGCAGCGGGCAGTCCGCCGCCGAGATCTACTACGACCTGCTGAGCGAGATCGACGTCCACGGCTACCGGCTGAACTGGGTGACGCGCTCACCGCGCTTCTTCCCGCTCGAATACACCAAGCTGACCCTGGAGATGACCTCCCCGGAGTACATCGACTACTTCCACGCGCTGCCCGAGCCGACCCGCTACCGCCTCCAGTCGGAGCAGAAGGGCCTGTTCAAGGGCATCGACGGCGAGCTGATCGACGCGATATTCGACCTGCTCTACCAGAAGCGGGTCGGCGGCCCGGTCCCCACCCGGCTGCTCACCAACTCCTTCTTGCAGAAGGCGAGTTTCGAGAACGGCACGTACACCCTGGGGCTGCGCCAGGAGGAGCAGCAGAAGGACTACGAGCTGACCAGCGAGGGCCTGATCCTGGCCACCGGCTACAAGTACGCCGAGCCGGAGTTCCTCAAGCCGGTCCGCGACCGGCTGCGCTACGACTCCCGGAACAACTTCGACGTGGCCCGCAACTACGCCATCGACGTCACCGGCGGCGGGGTCTTCCTGCAGAACGCCGGTGTGCACACCCACAGCATCACGAGCCCCGACCTCGGCATGGGCGCGTACCGCAACGCGTACATCATCAGGGAGCTGCTCGGCACCGAGTACTACCCGGTCGAGAAGACCATCGCGTTCCAGGAGTTCGCCGTATGAGCACCCCCTTCACCTTCCGTCCGCTCGACCCCCTGAAGGACGCGGAACTGCTGCACCGCTGGGTCACGCATCCCAAGGCGGCCTTTTGGATGATGCAGGACGCCGCACTCCAGGACGTGGAGCGCGAGTACATGGCGATCGCCGCGCACGAGCACCACGACGCGTTCCTCGGACTGCGTGACGGCGAGCCGGCGTTCCTGATGGAGCGCTACGACCCGCGGTACGTGGAGCTCGTCGGCCTGTACGAACCGGAGCCGGGTGACGTCGGCATGCACTTCCTGGTGCCGCCGACGGACACGCCCGTGCACGGGTTCACGCGCTCGGTGATCACCGCGGTGATGGACGAGCTGTTCGCCGACCCGCGCACCCGGCGGGTCGTGGTCGAGCCGGACGTGTCCAACACGGCCGTGCACGCGCTGAACGCGGCCGTCGGCTTCGTCCCCGAGCGTGAGATCGACAAGCCGGAGAAGAGGGCCCTGCTGAGCTTCTGCACCCGCGAGCAGTACCTGACGGCCCGTGAGGCGGCGGCCCTCGCCGCCGTCCGAGGAGAGACGACATGACCCTGTCCGACGCCGTGGCCCACCTCTCGCCCGAGCGCTGGGCCGAGGCCAACCGCCTGCTGGTCCGCAAGGCGCTCGCCGAGTTCGCCCACGAGCGGCTGATCACGCCGGAACCGGCGGGCGGGGACCGCTACACCGTCCACAGCGACGACGGCCTCACCCGCTACGAGTTCACCGCCAAGCGCCGCTCGCTCGACCACTGGGAGGTGGACGCCGCCTCCCTCACCCGCCACCGCGACAGCACCGAACTCCCGCTCGCCGCGCTCGACTTCTTCATCGAGCTGAAGTCGTCGCTGGGTCTGAGCGACGAGGTCCTGCCGGTCTACCTGGAGGAGATCTCCTCCACCCTCTCCGGCACCTGCTTCAAGCTCACCAAGCCGCAGCTGCGCTCCGCCGAACTGGCGCGAAGCGGCTTCCAGGCCATCGAGACCGGGATGACCGAGGGCCACCCCTGCTTCGTCGCCAACAACGGGCGCCTCGGCTTCGGGGTGCACGAGTACCTCTCGTACGCGCCGGAGACCGCGAACCCCGTGCGGCTGGTGTGGCTGGCCGCGCACCGCTCGCGGGCCGCCTTCACCGCGGGCGCCGGCATCGAGTACGAGTCCTTCGTGCGGGCCGAGCTGGGCGAGGCGACGGTCGGGCGCTTCCACGAGGTACTCACCGCCGAGGGCCTCGACCCGGCCGACTACCTCTTCATCCCCGTCCACCCCTGGCAGTGGTGGAACAAACTGTCCGTGACCTTCGCGGCCGAAATCGCCCGGCGCCACCTCGTCTGCCTCGGCGAGGGCGACGACGAGTACCTGGCCCAGCAGTCGATCCGGACGTTCTTCAACCGGAGCGCCCCGGAGAAGCACTACGTGAAGACCGCGCTGTCGGTCCTCAACATGGGCTTCATGCGCGGGCTCTCCGCGGCCTACATGGAGGCGACCCCGGCCATCAACGACTGGCTGGCCCAGCTCGTGGAGAACGACCCGGTGCTGAAGTCCACGGGCCTGTCGATCATCCGGGAGCGGGCCGCGGTCGGCTACCGGCACCTGGAGTACGAGGCCGCCACCGACCGCTACTCCCCGTACCGCAAGATGCTCGCCGCGCTGTGGCGCGAGAGCCCGGTGACCTCGCTCAGGGAGGGCGAGTCACTGGCGACGATGGCCTCGCTCCTCCATGTCGACCACGAGGGCGCGTCCTTCGCCGCCGCGCTGATCGAACGGTCCGGGCTCACGCCCGTGGAGTGGCTGCGCGGCTATCTGCGGGCCTACCTCACGCCGCTGCTGCACAGCTTCTACGCGTACGACCTCGTCTACATGCCGCACGGCGAGAACGTCATCCTGGTCCTCGCCGACGGCGCCGTACGGCGTGCGATCTACAAGGACATCGCCGAGGAGATCGTGGTCATGGACCCGGACGCCGTACTGCCGCCGGCGGTGGAGCGGATCCGGGTGGAGGTCCCCGAGGACAAGAAGCTGCTGTCGATCTTCACGGACGTCTTCGACTGCTTCTTCCGCTTTCTCGCGGCGAACCTCGCCGCCGAGGGCGTTCTCGACGAGGACGCCTTCTGGGGGACGGTCGCCGAGTGCGTCCGGGAGTACCAGGAGGCGACGCCCGAACTCGCCGACAGGTTCCGGCAGTACGACATGTTCGCACCTGAGTTCGCGCTGTCCTGCCTCAACCGCCTCCAGCTGCGCGACAACAAGCAGATGGTGGACCTCGCCGACCCGTCGGGCGCGCTCCAGCTCGTCGGCACCCTGAGGAACCCGATCGCGGGGCGGTGAAAGCCGGGCGGGGCCCGGGAGACGGTCCTCTCGGGCCCCGCCCCCCGTCCGGCGGAGTTACGGGGCGGGCCAGGGCACCTGGGGTGATCGGTGGTAGTCGATCCCCAGCGCGTCCCAGCGCGGTCCCTGCGCGGCGAGCCGCACCCGGTAGGTGTCCCAGTCGTGCGCCGAGGCGGGCGACCAGCCGAGCTCGGCGACACCCGGCAGGCGCGGGAACGCCATGTACTCGATGTGGTCGGAGTTCAGGATCGTCTCGGTCCACAGCGGCGCCTCGACACCCCGGACGGCCGACGCCGGCACGCCGGGCAGGTAGCTGCCCGGATCCCAGTCGTAGGCCCGCCGCACTTCGACGAGTCCCGCCCAGTCCAGGCCGAGCGGCGTGTCCGCGGTGTACTTCATGTCGAGGTAGATCCGGTCCGCCGGGGACAGGATCAGCCCCGTCCCGTTCCGCGCGGCCTGCGCGACCCGCGCCTTCTCGGCGGCGCTCGTACCGTCCAGCCCCCAGTACTGGGCCAGCGCGCCCTTCGCCGGGGTGGCGCCGGTCAGCTGGTGCCAGCCGATCACCGTCTTGCCGTACGCGGCGACGACCGGCTGGACCCGGTCCATGAAGGCCACGTAGTCGGCGTGGCTGGTGGAGTGCGCCTCGTCGCCGCCGATGTGGAGGTAGCGGCCCGGGGTGATCGCGGCCAGCTCACGGATCACGTCGTCCACGAAGTCGTACGTCACCGCCTTGTCGACGCACAGCGAGCTGAAGCCGACCTCGGTGCCGGTGTACAGCGGTGGCGCCACGCCGTCGCAGTTCAGCTCGGCGTACGAGGCGAGCGCCGCGTTGGTGTGACCCGGCAGGTCGATCTCCGGGACGACTTCGAGGTGGCGCGAGGCCGCGTACCGGACGATCTCCCGGTACTGGGCCTTCGTGTAGTACCCGCCCGGTCCGCCGCCCACCTGGGTCGAGCCGCCGTGCGCGGCCAGCCGCGGCCAGGAGTCGACGGCGATGCGCCAGCCCTGGTCGTCGGAGAGGTGCAGATGCAGTTTGTTGATCTTGTAGAGCGCCAGCTCGTCGACGTAGCGCTTGACCTGGCCGACGGTGAAGAAGTGCCGGGAGACGTCGAGCATCGCCCCGCGGTAGCCGTAGCGCGGGGTGTCCTTGATGGTGCCGCCCGCGACGAGCCAGGGTCCGGGCTGCACGGACCTCTTCTCGACCGCGGCCGGCAGGAGCTGGCGCAGGGTCTGCACGCCGTGGAAGAGGCCGGCGGCCCTGCGGGCGGTGATCGTGACGCCGGACCTGCCGCTGTCGAGGCGGTAGCCCTCGTCCCCCAGTGTCCGGCCGGAGCCGAGCCTGAGCCGGATGCCGTCCCCGCCGCGCGAGGTGACCGGCAGCCGGTAGCCGGTGGAGGGCCGCAGCACGTCCGCGAGGTACTCGCCGATCCGGCGGGCCTCGCGCGAGTCGTCGACCCGGATACGGGTGTCGCCGGTGACGCGGTACGGCGATCCCTTCGCCTCGACCGAGGCGGGAGCCGGGACCACCCGGCCGAGCGGAGTGAGGGGGGTGCCGGTCGCGGCAGGAGCCGCGCCGGCGACGGAGATTCCGGCGGCCGCCACGAGCAGCAGCGTACCGAGCAGGCGGGGCGTTCTGAGGTGCTGTCTCACACGCGCTCCCTTCCATGAGGCTCCACGAGCCTCGACGGGGTTCCCCGATGCGGACCCCGATGGGTATAGACCACTCTCCCGCACGACCGGTGGAACAGTCCCCGTCACGGCGGAGATCGTCCCTCGTGGACAGCTGGACAGCTCGCGGACAGCGGCCCATGAGTGTTTCAACAGGGGCCTGCCCGATATCGGGCAGGATTCTTGCGAATCATCTGCGCTTACTCCAGGATCAACGGGTGCACGACGAACTTGTTGATCACCTGACGCGCTCGACGCCCCTCAACCGGGGCGAAGCACTCCGGGTGGTCCAGGACGTGCTCGCCTACTTCGACGAGACGGCCGAGGAGTACGTCCGGCGCCGCCACCGCGAGCTCCAGGCCCAGGGCCTGGTCAACGCGGCGATCTTCGAACGGATCGAGGCGGACCTGAAGTACCGCGCGGTCGCGCCGCCCGGCCTCACGCTCAGGCAGCTGCGCCGCATCGTCTACGGCTGACCGCGGGGACGGCGCGGCCGGACGGCCCGGCGGACACCACGAACGACAGAGCAGAACGACAGAGGGGAACCGAGAGACGCATGTGCGGAATCGTCGGGTACATCGGCAGGCGTGATGTGGCACCACTGCTCCTGGAGGGCCTGCAGCGCCTGGAGTACCGGGGCTACGACTCGGCGGGCATCGTCGTCACGACCCCCAAGGCGGCCGGCCTGAAGATGGTCAAGGCCAAGGGCCGGGTCCGCGACCTGGAGGCCAAGGTCCCGGCGCGCTTCAAGGGCACCACCGGCATCGCCCACACCCGCTGGGCCACCCACGGCGCCCCCTCGGACGTGAACGCCCACCCGCACCTGTCCCACGACGGCAAGGTCGCCGTCGTCCACAACGGCATCATCGACAACGCCGGGGACCTGCGGAAGAAGCTGGAGGCCGACGGCGTCGAGTTCCTCTCCGAGACCGACACCGAGGTCCTCACCCACCTCATCGCCCGCTCCCGGGCCGAGAAGCTCGAGGACAAGGTCCGCGACGCGCTCCGCGTGATCGAGGGCACCTACGGCATCGCGGTCCTGCACGCCGACTTCCCCGAGCGCATCGTGGTGGCCCGCAACGGCTCCCCCGTCGTCCTCGGCATCGGCGAGAAGGAGATGTTCGTCGCCTCGGACGTCGCCGCGCTCGTCACCCACACCCGCCAGATCGTCACCCTCGACGACGGCGAGATGGCCACCCTCAAGGCCGACGACTTCCGCACCTACACCACCGAGGGCACCCGCACGACCGCCGAGCCGACCACCGTGGAGTGGGAGGCCGAGTCGTACGACATGGGCGGCCACGACACGTACATGCACAAGGAGATCCACGAGCAGGCCGACGCCGTGGACCGCGTGCTGCGCGGCCGCATCGACGACCGCTTCTCCACCGTGCACCTCGGCGGCCTGAACCTGGACGCCCGCGAGGCGCGCGCCGTGCGCCGCGTGAAGATCCTCGGCTGCGGCACCTCGTACCACGCGGGCATGATCGGCGCCCAGATGATCGAGGAGCTGGCCCGCATCCCCGCGGACGCCGAGCCCGCCTCCGAGTTCCGCTACCGCAACGCGGTCGTCGACCCCGACACGCTGTACGTCGCGGTATCGCAGTCGGGTGAGACGTACGACGTGCTGGCGGCGGTCCAGGAACTGAAGCGCAAGGGCGCCCGGGTGCTCGGCGTGGTCAACGTGGTCGGCTCGGCCATCGCCCGCGAGGCCGACGGCGGCATGTACGTGCACGCGGGACCCGAGGTCTGCGTGGTGTCCACCAAGTGCTTCACCAACACCACGGTCGCGTTCGCGCTGCTCGCACTGCACCTGGGCCGTACCCGCGACCTGTCGGTGCGCGACGGCAAGCGGATCATCGAGGGCCTGCGCAGGCTGCCCGGCCAGATCTCCGAGATCCTCGCGCAGGAGGACGAGATCAAGAAGCTGGCCGAGACGTACGCCGAGGCCCGCTCGATGCTCTTCATCGGCCGGGTGCGCGGCTACCCGGTGGCCCGCGAGGCCTCGCTGAAGCTGAAGGAGGTCTCGTACATCCACGCCGAGGCCTACCCCGCCTCCGAGCTGAAGCACGGCCCGCTGGCGCTGATCGAGCCCGCCCTGCCGACCGTCGCGATCGTCCCGGACGACGACCTGCTGGAGAAGAACCGCGCCGCGCTCGAGGAGATCAAGGCCCGCAGCGGCAAGATCCTCGCGGTGGCCCACCAGGAGCAGGAGAAGGCCGACCAGACGATCGTCGTCCCGAAGAACGAGGACGAGCTCGACCCGATCCTGATGGGCATCCCGCTCCAGCTCCTCGCCTACCACACGGCACTGGCCCTGGGCCGGGACATCGACAAGCCGCGCAACCTGGCCAAGTCCGTCACGGTGGAGTAACCCGCCTGCCGCCGAAGGGACTTGCACCCCCGGAGCATGAACGACCCCCTGCGTATGCCACGTTCGCGCAGGGGGTCGCTCTGTCAGGGCCGGGGCCGCCCAACGCCCCGGCCCGCGCCCGCTCCGGCCGGTGGCCGTCACCCCCCGGCCGGCGGCGCGTCCCAAGGTCCGGCGACCGGTATATGCCCTTCACAAGGGCACAAACACCTCTGCGCGGGGGCGGATTCACCTGTTGGGCAGGGGAGTTGAGTGTTCCGGGTGGCATCGGCCCGACAACGGGGGCGAGTTGCGCGTCCAGGCGCGCGGAACGGGCCGTGCGCCGGAGAATGGCGACGACGGGCCGCGCGCGCTAGGGAATGACGATGACGGGCCGCTTGGCGCGCTTCGCGAGCCGGCCGGCCACCGAGCCGAAGATCCGTCCGACGATGCCGTGCGTGGAGCCGACGACGATCGCGTCCGCCTCGTACTCCTGCCCGACCTCCTCCAGCTCGTGGCAGATGTCGCCCCCGCGCTCGACGAGGATCCAGGGGACCTCCGCCAGGTACTCGGCGCAGGCCAGCTCCAGCCCCAGCACCTCCGTGCGGTGATCCGGCACGTCGACGAAGACCGGGGGCTCGCAGCCCGCCCACACGGTGGTCGGCAGCCTGTTGGCGACGTGCACGATGATCAGCCCCGAGCCGGAGCGGTGCGCCATGCCGATCGCGTAGGCCAGCGCCCGCTCGCTGGACGTGGAGCCGTCGAATCCGACGACGACGCCGTGCTTGAACGCGGGATCGCAGGAATGGCGTGGCTCTTGCGCCGCCAGGGGCTCGGCCGCCGTGGGATCGGCGACGGAGCGCTTGCGGTCCGCGGGATCGAAGAATTCGTCGTGACCGGCCATAAGTGTCTCGGCGTGTGGATCCTCGTGGGTGGGACGACAGAGAGCGGCGGAGCCGTGTCCGGGAATCACCTTCCCGACCTCATACCCCCAAGGGTACGGCGGCACGCCTCCTCTGCCCATGTTCCGCGCCTGCCGCGCGGGGTTCCAGGGAGCATGCACGAGGGGGCGCCCGTAACGCAATGGTTGCTGCCCGGTACAGGCGGTTTGCACAGGGTTCACCGCGTGTCCTCCGGGACCGCTCGCGCGTACGGTGGTGCGGCCCGGGCGGTCTCCGCCCCCACGGCAGTGTCCGGCCGGTCGGCCGGGCGTTGAACAGGGTGAGCCACGACCACGGGAAGCACTGGAACGCAAGGGAGCACAGCGTGCCCGGACCAGAGACCGCGTCCCAGTCCGCCGGGCCGCGCCCGCCCGCGCCTCCCCCGCAGGACACGGCGGGCGACGTGGTGCGCTGGGCGGCCTTCAGCTGCGTCCTGGTCCCCGTGGTGCTCGTCCTGTACGGCACCTCGCTCGCCGGGGCGGCCGGCACGGCACTGGGGCTCGGGGCGGTGACCGCCGTCTGCCGGATGCTGCTGCGGGAGTCCGAGCGGGGCGCCGCCCGGCCCCGCTCCGCGGAACGGTTCCCGCACCGGGGGCGGCACGGCGGGGAGGCCGCGCCGGGTGTCGGCCCCGCGAGGTCCGGCCGGGGCCGCGGCGGCTCGCACGCGATGGCGGGCGGCCACATCGCGCCGGGCGGTTTCCCAGGTTTCCCCGGCACGGGCGGGGCACACGGGAAGAACGGTTCGGGAGCGCACCGGGGCGCCCGTCGCGCGGGGGGAAATACGCCGGTCGACTGACCGGTTTGTGCGCACGCCCCCGCCTGTTTTCAGCCAACTTCACTTACCCGCGCATGGCGTGGTCGAACGACCCCTCAACCCCCGTTCCACCTGCACGGAAGGGCTTACCGGGGACACGCGCACCCTATGGGGACCGGCCACCGGCACAAGGCGCACTTCCCTGCGCGGCTCACGAGTGCAACGCTTCGTGATCGAATGCTTCACGCCAAGTTGCCATGTCGACAATGTGCCGGATGGTGAACTGGTCACGCCGGCACCACGGGACGCAGTAGATTCGATCATGACTGTCTTACGGCGGGGGACTCGTGCAGGACCAAGGGGAAACGTGCAGGAGCGACACAACCGAGGAGCCGCGACCACCGAGGGGGGCTTAGCAGTATGAGCCACGACTCCACTGCCGCGCCGGAAGCTGCGGCCCGGAAGCTTTCCGGGCGACGCCGCAAGGAGATCGTCGCGGTGCTGCTGTTCAGCGGCGGCCCCATCTTCGAGAGTTCCATACCGCTGTCGGTGTTCGGCATCGACCGCCAGGACGCGGGAGTTCCGCGCTACCGACTCCTGGTGAGCGCGGGTGAGGAAGGCCCACTGCGGACCACAGGGGGCCTCGAACTCACCGCGCCACACGGGCTGGAGGCGATCTCACGGGCAGGCACCGTCGTCGTGCCCGCCTGGCGGTCGATCACCTCACCGCCACCGGAGGAGGCGCTCGACGCACTCCGCCGGGCGCACGAGGAGGGCGCCCGCATAGTCGGGCTGTGCACCGGCGCCTTCGTGCTGGCCGCGGCCGGACTGCTGGACGGCCGGCCGGCCACCACCCACTGGATGTACGCGCCGACGCTGGCCAAGCGCTACCCGTCGGTGCACGTCGACCCACGCGAGCTGTTCGTGGACGACGGGGACGTCCTGACCTCGGCGGGCACCGCGGCCGGAATCGATCTCTGTCTTCACATCGTGCGGACGGACCACGGCAACGAGGCGGCCGGCGCGCTCGCCCGCCGGCTGGTGGTCCCACCGCGCCGGAGCGGCGGCCAGGAGCGCTACCTCGACCGGTCTTTACCGGAGGAGATCGGCGCCGACCCCCTCGCGGAGGTCGTCGCCTGGGCGCTGGAGCACCTTCACGAGCAGTTCGACGTGGAGACCCTCGCCGCGCGCGCCTACATGAGCCGGCGGACCTTCGACCGCCGCTTCCGCTCGCTCACCGGCAGTGCCCCCCTGCAGTGGCTGATCACTCAGCGGGTGCTCCAGGCGCAGCGGCTGCTGGAGACGTCGGACTACTCGGTGGACGAGGTCGCGGGCCGCTGCGGCTTCCGCTCGCCGGTGGCGCTGCGCGGGCACTTCCGCCGGCAGCTCGGCTCGTCCCCCGCCGCGTACCGCGCCGCCTACCGGGCGCGCCGTCCGCAGGGTGACAGGCCCTCGGACCTGGACGGTTCCGCGGGATCCCCGGGACCGGCGCCCGCACCGCACCAGGAGAGCCCGGTCCCGCTGCAGACCCGGCGTACGGCGGCCGCGAGCTCGGTCGGCCCGTCCACCTCGCTGTCCACGGAGCCGGCCAGGCACGGCCAGGACTTCTACGCGGCGGGCCGCCCGAGCCTGCCGGGACAGCGCAGCGCGCCGTAGCACCGCACGGGTGGGGGCCCTCGGGCTCCCACCCGGCACACGGCCACCCCGGCCGCCGGGGCGCACGGGCGGTCCGGCGGACCGGAGCGGGCCGTAGGGTAAGACACATGAACGATCGCATGGTGTGGATCGACTGCGAGATGACCGGACTCTCGCTGTCCGACGACGCGCTCATCGAGGTGGCCGCGCTGGTCACCGACTCGGAGCTGAACGTACTCGGCGAGGGGGTGGACATCGTGATCCGCCCGCCCGACGCCGCGCTCGAGACCATGCCGGACGTGGTGCGCACGATGCACACCGCCTCCGGCCTCCTCGACGAACTGGCCGCCGGCACGACGCTGGCCGACGCCGAGGAACAGGTCCTGTCCTACGTACGGGAGCACGTCAAGGAGCCGGGCAGGGCCCCGCTGTGCGGAAACTCGGTCGGTACCGACCGCGGCTTCCTGCTGCGGGACATGCCGACTCTGGAGGACTACCTCCACTACCGGATCGTGGACGTCTCCTCCATCAAGGAGCTGGCCCGCCGCTGGTACCCGAGGGCGTACTTCAACAGCCCCGACAAGAACGGCAACCACCGGGCCCTGGCCGACATCCGGGAATCGATCGCGGAGCTGCGCTACTACCGCGAGGCGGTCTTCGTCCCGCAGCCCGGCCCCGACTCGGACACCGCCCGCAAGATCGCCGCCAAGCACGTCCTGCCCGCCGAATAGCCTCCCGCCCGCCCCGCGGGAAAGGCGGGCGCGAGCACCCCTTCGGACCCTGTACACTTTTTCTCGGCCGGTCGGTGAAGCGACTTTCGCAGAACCGCCGGTCATGGTGGGTGTAGCTCAGCTGGTAGAGCACCTGGTTGTGGTCCAGGATGCCGCGGGTTCAAGTCCCGTCACTCACCCTGAGAAATCAGCCGGTGACCTGTTCGCACAGGTCACCGGCTGACTGCGTTTCAGCGGGTCCCGGGTGCGGGGGCGCCTCAGGCGGTCCCGGCCGGGCAGGCCGACCGCCAGGCGGCGGCGAAGGCGGCGACGTCCTCGTAGCGGTCGCCGGGATCCGTGCGGGTCGCGCGCTCGATCACCGCCAGCTGCGGTGCCGTACCCCGCCAGGCGCGCTCCTCGTCACCGGCGTCCAGGAGGAGCCGGGCGGTGCGGCCCAGGGTGAAGACGGTCGTGCGGGCGTCGATCACGGAGCCCCGCTCGAACTCCTCGGGCGCCATGTACCGCCGGGAGCCGGGCAGCCGCTCCTCCTCCAGCACGAAGGGGCCGGGACGGTACTCGTCGAGGTCGACCAGGTGGGCCGTACCGCCCGCGAAGTCGTACAGCAGGGCCCCGTCGTAGAAGTCGACGGCGACATGACCGGCGCTCTCCACGGCGAGGTGGGCGCCCAGGACGCGGTCGAAGGCGCGCAGCACGTCGGCGGTCGGCAGGGCGCGGAAGCGGGCCATGGGGGTGTGCGGACTCGTACGGTCGCGCTGCCCGGTCGCGGTGGGGTGGTAGAGCACCTCGCCCTTCCGCCAGGGCATCACCACCGCCCAGGTGTCCCGCACCGCGATCCGGTGGACCTGCGGGACGATGGCGGTGTGCCGTACGGCCCGGTGGAACGCCCAGCCGCGTTCGAGGGACTGGCGGGCTCGGTCGGTGACCGCTTCCTTCACGAACCAGCACGCGCCGTCGAGCAGGCGCACGCCGTACGACACGCATCCGGAGTCCTGCTCCCGGAACGCGGTGAACACCTCACCCACCCGGCCCAGATACGGCTCCACGGAGGAGACTTCGTCGACTGCAAGCAAGGGATGGAGGACCATGGACGCCAGCTTGCCCTACCGGAGGTCAGGACGACGCGCGCGCCACCAGTTCCGTGGGCAGGACCACCTGACGGCTCTCCAGGTCGCGCGAGGCGACGGGCCTGCGGTCCGCGATCTCGCCCAGCAGGAGGTCGATCATGGCGCGCCCCATCTCCTCGATCGGCTGGCGCACGCTGGTCAGCGGGGGGTCCATGTGGCGGGCGATGGCCGAGTCGTCGTAACCGACCAGCGCCACGTCGTCGGGTATCCGGCGGCCCGCCTCGCGCAGGACCTGGCGGGCGCCGGCCGCCATGACGTCGGAGCCGGCGAAGACCGCGTCCAGGGTGGGGCAGCGGGCGAGCAGCTCGGTCATCGCCCGTCGGCCGCCCTCCTCGGTGAAGTCGCCGGCCACGATCAGGTCCTCGTCGACCTCGCGGCCCGCGGCGCGCAGCCCCTCGCGGTACCCCTCGATACGGCGCTGGGCACCGAAGACGTCCAGGCGTCCGGCCAGATGGGCTATGGTCCGGCGGCCCCGGGCGACCAGGTGTTCGACGGCGACCCGTCCGCCGCCGAGGTTGTCCGAGTCCACCGACGGCAGCGTCTCGCGCGCGGATCTGCGGCCGCTGATCACGGCCGGGATCTCCAGCTGGGACAGCAGGTCGGGGAGCGGGTCGTCGGCGTGCACGGAGACCAGCAGGACGCCGTCCACGCGGTGCGCCGCCAGGTACTGGGCCAGACGCTGCCGTTCCCGGTCGCTGCCCGCGAAGATCAGCAGCAGCTGCATCTCGGTCTCGGAGAGCTCCGCGCCGACGCCGCGGAGCATGTCGGAGAAGTACGGCTCCGCGAAGAAGCGGGTCTCCGGCTCGGGGACCACGAGGGCGATGGCGTCGGTGCGGTTGGCGGCGAGCGCGCGGGCGGCCGTGTTCGGGACGTAGCCGAGCTCCGCCACGGCGGCCTGGACGGCGGCGCGGGTGGCGTCGCTGACCCGCGGCGAACCGTTGATCACGCGGGACACCGTGCCGCGGCCCACCCCGGCCCGCGCGGCGACCTCCTCGAGGGTCGGCCGTCCGCCACTGCGGCCCCGCGCTCCGTAGCCTGCCATGGTCCGCCTCCCTTCACACCGCGTCGCATCGCGTTGGCCTGGAATCTAACAGTCTTGATCCCCGTGCGATGCCCTGAGACGGTCCGGTAGGGCTCCGTCCTCCGGATTAGTTAACAGCCCGATAACCGAAGACAGGTCTCCGCGTCCTCACTCTTGACACCCCCGCGTGAACCGACGACTCTTCAACACATCACTTGTGGGAGCGCTCCCACGGTACCTGACAAAACACATCCCGCACGTTCCCCGCCCGAGCCGCAGCGAGTAACTAACGGGCCCAACAATGCAGTTGGCCGGGGGGTCGGCACGTCAGGGCAACAGGAGGATGCAATGCGAGCACGTACCCTTACCGCCCGCAGAGCGGTGGTCGTCACGGCCGTCGCAGCGCTGGGCGCCGGGCTGCTGACCGGCTGTGCCGACGATGGCAATGACGACTCCGGCTCGTCGGGCGGCGGCAAGGGCAAGACGACGATCTCCCTTGGCCTGTTCGGCACGTTCGGCTTCAAGGAGGCCGGGCTGTACGACGAGTACGAGAAGCTGAACCCGGACATCAAGATCCAGGAGAACGTCACCGAACGGAACGAGAACTACTACCCGGCTCTCGTCAACCACCTCACCACGGGCAGCGGACTCGCCGACATCCAGGGCGTCGAGGTCGGCAACATCGCCGAGGTCGTCGACACCCAGGCGGCCAAGCTCGTGGACCTCTCGAAGGTCTCGGGGGTCAACCAGAGCGACTTCGTCGACTGGAAGTGGAAGCAGGCCACCGCCAAGGACGGCCAGACGGTCGGGCTCGGTACCGACATCGGCCCCATGGCCATCTGCTACCGCAAGGACATGTTCGAGAAGGCCGGCCTGCCCACCGACCGCGAGGAACTCGCGAAGAAGTGGGCCGGCGACTGGAACAAGTTCGTCGAGGTCGGCCAGGAGTACAAGAAGAAGGCGCCGAAGGGCACCACCTTCCTCGACTCCCCCGGTGGCCTGCTTAACGCGGTCCTCGGCAGCGAGACCGAGAAGTTCTACGACGCCTCGGGCAAGGTCATCTACAAGGACAACCCGGCCGTGAAGTCCGCCTTCGACCTCACCGCGGGCGCGGCGAAGGATGGCCTGACCGGCAACTTCACGCAGTTCCAGCCGACGTGGGACCAGGCGTTCGCGAACAGCAAGTTCGCGGCCGTCTCCTGCCCGCCGTGGATGCTCGGCTACATCGCGTCCAAGGCGAACCAGGACACCAAGGGCAAGTGGGACGTCGCCAAGGCTCCCAAGGGCGGCAACTGGGGCGGCTCGTTCCTGGCCGTGCCGAAGGCCGGCAAGAACGTGAAGGAGGCGTCCAAGCTCGCCGCCTGGCTGACCGCGCCCAAGCAGCAGGCCACCCTGTTCGCCAAGCGGGGCAGCTTCCCGAGTGCCCAGACCGCGTACGAGCTCCCCGAGGTGACCGGCGCCAAGAACGACTTCTTCGGTGACGCCCCGATCGGCACCATCTTCGCGGCGGCCGCCAAGGACAGCCCGGTCCAGGTGATCGGCCCGAAGGACCAGATCATCCAGCAGGGTCTGTCCGACAACGGCGTGTTCCTCGTGACGAAGGGCAAGTCCCCGGCGGACGCCTGGAAGACGGCCACGAAGACCATCGACAACAACCTGGAGAAGTGACCGGTATGGCCACCCGGCACGACACCGCCGCGCCCCCCACCAAGGAGGGGGGCGCGGCCCCGGCCGGCCGCGTTCCGGCCGGTGCGCCCACGGAGGAGGAGGTCCGCCGCCGGGCCCGGCTCTCCCGCCGATGGCAGCGGGACCTGCGCTGGAGCCCGTACGTCTTCGCCTCCCCGTTCTTCCTGCTCTTCCTCGCCTTCGGCCTGTTCCCGCTGATCTACACGGGCTGGGCGTCGCTGCACACGGTGGAGCTGACGGCACCCACGGACATGGAGTGGGCGGGGCTGCGCAACTACACGCGCATCTTCGACGACGAGTTCTTCTGGAACGCGGCGAAGAACACCCTGACCATCGGCATCATCTCCACCGTCCCGCAGCTGCTGATGGCGATGGGCCTGGCCCACATCCTCAACTACAAGCTGCGGGCCTCGACCTTCTACCGGGTCGCGATGCTCGCGCCGTACGCGACGTCGATCGCCGCGGCCTCCCTGGTGTTCGTCCTGCTCTTCGGCCGCGACTACGGCATGATCAACTGGTCGCTGCACTTCGTCGGCATCGACAGCATCGACTGGCAGAACGACAAGTGGCCCTCCCAGATCGCCGTCTCGACGATCATCGTCTGGCGCTGGACCGGCTACAACGCGCTGATCTACCTGGCGGCCATGCAGGCCATCCCGCAGGACCTGTACGAGTCCGCGGCCCTGGACGGCGCTTCGCGCTGGAAGCAGTTCCTGCACGTCACGCTGCCGCAGCTGCGCCCGACCATCCTGTTCACCGTGGTCGTGTCCACGATCGGGGCGAGCCAGGTCTTCGGCGAACCGCTGCTGTTCGACCAGAACAAGGGCGCCTCCGGCGGCGCCGAGCACCAGTTCCAGACGCTCGGGCTCTATCTGTACGAACAGGGCTGGGTCAACCAGCACCTCGGGCGGGCCTCGGCCATCGCCTGGACCATGTTCTTGATCCTCATCGTGATCGGGATCGTCAACTACGTCATCTCGCGCCGGCTGCGCGCCAGTAGTTAAGGAGAACCGGCCGTGACGACGACCCTGACGACACCACCCGCCGACACCGTGCCCGCGGAGCGGAAACGCTCCCGGCGCCCCAAGTCCGCACGGGCGGGCGGCCAGCTGCACGGCGGCCCGATCGCGTATCTGATCCTCGCCCTGTTCACCATCGGCTCGCTGTTCCCGCTGGTGTGGACGGCGATCGCCGCCTCGCGCGACACCAACCGGCTGGCGCAGACACCGCCGCCGCTCTGGTTCGGCTCCAACCTCTTCAAGAACCTGGACCTCGCCTGGGGCGACGCCAATCTCGGCGAGGCCATGTTCAACACGACGCTCGTGGCGGGCATCTCGGCGGCCACCGTCGTCTTCCTGTCCACGATCGCCGGGTTCGCCTTCGCCAAGCTGCACTTCCGGGGCCGCAGCGCCATGATGCTGATCGTCATCGGCACGATGATGGTCCCGCCGCAGCTCAGCGTGATCCCGCTGTACATGATGGTCGCCAAGCTCGACTGGACGGACCAGCTCCAGGCGGTGATCTTCCCGTCCCTGGTGAGCGCCTTCGGTGTCTTCTTCATGCGGCAGTACCTGATCCAGGCGCTGCCGAACGAGCTGATCGAGGCGGCCCGGGTGGACGGTGCGAGCAGCTGGCGGGTGGTCTGGCACATCGTGTTCCCGGCGGCCCGGCCCGCGATGGCCGTCCTCGGCATGCTGATCTTCGTGCAGACGTGGAACGACTTCCTGTGGCCGTTCCTGGTGCTGACGCAGACCGGCAACCCGACCGTGCAGGTCGCGGTGGCCGGCCTCGGCCGGGGCTACACCCCCGACCAGTCCCTGATCATGGCGGGAGCGCTGCTCGGCACCCTGCCGCTGCTGCTGGTCTTCGCCCTGTTCGGCAAGCAGATCGTCGGCGGCATCATGCAGGGCGCCGTCAAGGGCTGATCCCTCGCCGGGGGCCGGGTCATCGCCGCCCCGGCCCCCCGCCCTTCCCGTTTCTCTTCTCCGTCGGTCTCCCCGACCTCCTATGGGAGCGCTTCCATGCCTGAACCCGTGACGTCCGTGTCCTTCCCGCCCGCCTTCCTCTGGGGCGCGGCGACCTCCGCGTACCAGATCGAGGGGGCGGTGCGGGAGGACGGCCGGACCCCCTCGATCTGGGACACCTTCAGTCATACGCCCGGAAAGACGGCGGGAGGTGAGACGGGGGACGTTGCGGTGGACCACTACCACCGCTACCGCGACGACGTGGCGATGATGGCGGACCTCGGGCTGAGCGCGTACCGCTTCTCCGTCTCCTGGTCCCGGGTCCAGCCCACCGGCCGCGGTCCTGCCGTGCAGCGCGGCCTCGACTTCTACCGGCGGCTGGTCGACGAGCTGCTGGCGCACGACATCAAGCCCGCCGTCACCCTCTACCACTGGGACCTTCCCCAGGACCTGGAGGACGCGGGCGGCTGGCCCGAGCGGGACACGGCGCTGCGGTTCGCCGAGTACGCGCAGATCGTCGGCGAGGCGCTGGGCGACCGCGTCGAGCAGTGGATCACCCTCAACGAGCCCTGGTGCAGCGCGTTCCTCGGGTACGGCTCGGGCGTGCACGCCCCCGGGCGGACGGACGCGGCGGCGTCCCTGCGGGCGGCCCACCACCTCAACCTGGCGCACGGGCTCGGCGCTTCGGCGCTGCGCGCGTCGATGCCCGCCCGCAACACGGTCGCGGTGAGCCTCAACTCCTCGGTCGTCAGGCCGCTTTCGCAGAGCCCGGCGGACCTGGCCGCGGTCCGGCGCATCGACGACCTGGCCAACGGCGTGTTCCACGGGCCGATGCTGCACGGCGCGTACCCGCATACCCTGTTCGAGGCGACCGCGTCGGTCACCGACTGGTCGTACGTCCTCGACGGCGACCTCCAGCTGATCCACCAGCCGCTGGACGCGCTCGGCCTCAACTACTACACGCCGGCGCTGGTCTCGGCCGCCGAGGCGGAGCCGGCCGGGCCGCGCGCGGACGGCCACGGGGCGAGTCCCTTCTCGCCGTGGCCGGCCGCGGACGACATCGCCTTCCACCAGACGCCGGGCGAGCGTACGGAGATGGGCTGGACCATCGATCCGACGGGCCTGCACGAGCTGATCATGCGCTATACCCGGGAGGCGCCGGGACTGCCGCTGTACATCACCGAGAACGGTGCCGCGTACGACGACAAGCCCGACCCCGACGGCCGCGTGCACGACCCCGAGCGGATCGCCTACCTGCACGGGCACCTCGCCGCGGTACGCGACGCGATCACCGACGGCGCCGACGTGCGCGGCTACTTCCTCTGGTCCCTGATGGACAACTTCGAGTGGTCCTACGGCTACGGCAAGCGCTTCGGCGCGGTCTACGTGGACTACGCGACCCTGGCCCGTACGCCGAAGTCGAGCGCCCACTGGTACGGGCAGGCCGCCCGGACGGGGACCCTGCCGTCGCCGGTGGCCGCCGAGTAGACCGGTCCGCGGGGGAACGGGGGGAACGGGGAGGGAACGGAGCGCGCCCCGGCCGGTGGGGGGATGTCCGGCCGGGGCGCGTTTCCCCCGTGGAGGAAGGGCCTACTGGTGGGGGTTACTTGTAGGCGCCGAAGGCCTTGGAGAAGGCGTCCCGGTCCTGGACGACCGAGCTGCACGTGGGGTCGGCGACGTTCTTCGCCCCGCCCGCACACTGCTTGTCGCGGGTCGCGGACCACATGGAGAGCCAGCCGAGGCCCTTCGACTTGGCGAAGTTCACGAGCTGCGTGGCGTCGTCGACCTTGAAGATCTCACTGGTGACGTCGTTGACGCCGATCATCGGGGTGACGGCGACCGCCTTCCAGGCCGCGCTGTCGGAGAGCCCGAGCACGCTCTTGACCTGGGCCTGGGTCGCGGTGGCGGCCTGTTCGGCGTAAGTGCCCATGTCGCCGCTGTACGCGGGCCCGTAGTCCATCGCCATGATGTTGACGGTGTCGACGGCCACGCCGTTCGCCTTGGCGTTGGCGAGCAGGCTCACGCCGTCCTGGGTCAGGCCCTCGGGCATCACCGGGAGGGTGAAGGAGACGTCCAGGCCGGGGTGGGCCTTCTGGAGCTTGGCGATGGCCTGCGCGCGGCGGGTGTTGGCCGCGGTGTTCGGCAGCGCCCCGCCCTCGACGTCGAAGTCGACCTTGGTGAGCTTGTAGGCGTCCACGGTCTTGCCGTACGCCGTCGCGAGCGCGTCCGCGGACGGGCAGGTCGTCGCGAGCTCCGAGCCGGCGGCGCCGCCGAAGGAGACGCGGACGTCACCGCCCTTGGCCCGCAGGGCACCGATCTGTCCGGCGACCGCGTCGCTGCCGAGGTCGGTGACGCCGCCCCACTTGGGGGTGCAGCCGCCGCCGTCGGTGACGAAGGCGAGGTTGTAGTCCTTCACCCCGGTGGCCGAGGCGCTCGCGACCAGGTCGAAGGCGGGGTAGAGGGACGTGTCCACGTAGGGCGCGAAGCCCGCGTTCGTGGTGGTGCCGCTGCCGGAGCTCTGGGTCGGGGCGGGGCTGGTGGGCGCCGAGGTGCCCGGGCTCGGGTCCTTGGTGGGCGTGGCGCTCGGCCGGGGGGTCGCCGTCTCGCTGGGGCGGCCACTGGGCTCGGGGGTCGCGCCGCCGTCCGCGGAGCAGGTGGCGTCGTCGATGCGGCAGCCGGTGGGGTCCGCGGTGCCGTTCACCACGAACCCGACGGTCACCGACTTGCCGGCGGCCAGGCCGTCCTTGTCCCAGGACGGCGGGGTCACGGTGACGTGCTGTCCGCTCACCTCGGACCGGCCGTTCCACAGGGAACTCAGCTTGGCACCGGCGGGCAGGTCGAACTCCAGCGTCCAGTCCTTCCTGGCCTGGCCGCTGTCGTTCGTGACGACGTACTGCGCGGTGTAGCCGGTCGTCCAGTCGCTGGTCCTGGTGTACGCGGCGCCGACGCCGGCAGCCTGCGCGGTCCCGGTGAACAGGAAGGCGCCGCCACCGGCCACGGCCGCGGCGACGACGCCGCCTATCGCCTTGTTCCTGCCACTGACCTTGCGCCGGTGCGTGCTGCTCATCGTGGTGCCTGCTTTCGCGGTGTCACGGGGGGTGGGTGCGAGCAGCACGCTAGCGATCGGGAATCGGGCAAACCGCTTGATCCGGACGGCGGTCGGGGATCTTAGGGTGCGCTTAAGGAAGGCATCGGGGACCGTTAAAGGTCGAGACCAATATGCCCGTTCGGGGGCCGCCGGCGCCGCAGGACGTGCCACCCCGGGATGCGGTGGCCGGGTGGGGCGTCAGCTCACGCCGGCTCCGCGCCTCCGGCGCCGTACGGAGCCGCGGTGGCCGCGCCTGACCGGGGCGCGTCCGTCCAGCTGGATCCAGATCCGCACCTCGGTGCCGCCCAGCACGGACGAGCCGATGCGCACGTCCCCGCCCGTCGCCTCCGCGAGGCGGCGCACGATGTCGAGGCCGAGCCCGGTCGACCCGTCGCTGCCGGAGCCCCGGCCGCGCGCCATGGCCGCCTCCGGGTCGACGATCCCCGGGCCCGCGTCCGACACCAGCACGATCACCGCGTCCTCGCCGTTGTGCACGTCGACCGCGAAGGCCGTGCCCTCGGGGGTGTGCCGGAAGACGTTCCCGAGGAGCGCGTCGAGCGCGGCCACCAGATCGGCCCGGGCCACCGGTATCCGCACCGGCCGGTCGACGCCCGCGACCCGGACCTTGCGGCCCTCGTCCTCGGCGAGCGCCGACCAGAAGTCCATCCGCTCGCGGACGACCTCGGACACGTCGCACCCGGCGCCCGCGCCGACGGCCGCGGTCTGCGGCTTGGCCTCCCGGGCCGTCCGGATGATCGTGTCGACCTCGCGCTCCAGCTGCGCGACCGCGGCCCGGGTCTGGTCGGCGGCCGGCCCGTCGCCGAGGGAGGCCGTGTTCAGCCGCAGCACGGTCAGGGGCGTACGCAGCCGGTGGGAGAGGTCGGCGGCCAGCTCCCGCTCGTTCGCCAGGAGCTGCACGACCTGGTCGGCCATGGAGTTGAACGCGACGGCGGCCAGCCGCAGTTCGGTCGGTCCTTCCTCCGGTACCCGGGCGCCGAGCTTCCCCTCCCCCAGCTCGTGCGCGCCCTCGACCAGGCGCTGCGCGGGCTGCACCATCCGTACACCGAG
The DNA here is from genome assembly GCF_042871785.1 of Streptomyces sp. NPDC005551. Lineage (NCBI taxonomy): Bacteria > Bacillati > Actinomycetota > Actinomycetes > Kitasatosporales > Streptomycetaceae > Streptomyces > Streptomyces sp. NPDC005551. The sequence continues at coordinate 730,764 of NZ_JBIAJE010000002.1, forward strand.
GCGGTCGGCGACCGCGACCGAGCCGATGACGAGGGCGACACCGACGGCGGCCAGCACCGCCCAGGCCGTCCCGATGCCGTTGCTGACGTCGGACTCGGGGACGTACACCTCGACGACCGCTATCTCGCCGGAGCTCAGCGCGGTGGGCTGGAGCAGGGTGGAGCCGCCGGGCACCTCGGTGGTGGTGGCCCGGCCGAGCTCGCGGGTGGTGGTGATGTCCTTGCCCGCGGCGCGCTGCCTGCCGATGTCGACGGCGGCCGCGCCGCCGGAGGCGGGGATGTGCACGGCCATGCCCGCGTCGGAACCGGCGGAGGCGACGACGCGCTCCAGCTTGTCCCGGTCGGTGGTGATGGAGAGCGCGGGCGCGACGGCAGCCGCCTCCCGCTCCGCGTTCGAGAACGCCCGGTCCCTGGCCATCTCCTTGATGACGAGTCCGAGCGGGACCGCGAAGGCGACCACGACCATCGTGGTGACCGCCACGCACACCTTGACCAGCGCCCACCTCATCGCGCCCGCCTCATCTCCCGGCTCATGGCGCGGGCTCCGCGTACGGCGGCTCCAGCTTCACGCCGACCCCGCGCAGCGTGTGCAGGTAACGGGGCTTCGCCGCCGTCTCGCCCAACTTCCGCCGCAGCCACGACAGGTGCACGTCTATCGTCTGGTCGTCGCCGTAGGCCTGCTGCCACACCTCGGCGAGCAGCTCCTTGCGCGCCACGACCACCCCGGGGCGGCCGGCCAGGAAGGCGAGCAGGTCGAACTCGCGGCGCGTGAGGTCCAGTCGTACGCCGTCCAGCTCGGCCTGTCTGCGCAGCGGGTCGACCGACAGGCCGCCGACCCGGAGGACGGAGGACGGGGGTGCCTCGCCCACGGCGGCCCGCGAGCGCCGCAGGACGGCCGCCATGCGCGCCGACAGGTGCTCGACGGAGAAGGGCTTCGTCAGGTAGTCGTCCGCGCCGTCGTTCAGCAGGCGGACGATCTCCGTCTCGTCGTCCCGCGCGGTGGCGATGATCACCGGGACGTCCGTGATGCCGCGGAGCATCTTCAGGGCCTCGGACCCGTCCAGATCGGGCAGTCCGAGATCCAGGATGACCACGTCGAAGGAGAAATGGGCGACCTCGCGCAGGGCCTCCAGCGCCGTGCCGACACTGCGCACGGTGTGCGCGGCATCGGTCAGATGCCGGATGAGGGCCGAGCGCACGAACTGGTCGTCCTCGACCACGAGCACACTTGCCATGGGCGGCACCGTACGCCATCCGGGGGACGCCGGACCGGTGCCTGTGGACAACTCCGGGTGTACCGCGTGCAAGAGACACCTGTGGGGCGCGTGGTGCAGTATGGCCGCGATGCGCAGAGGTCTCGTACACGTACTCGCGTGGTCGCTCGCCACGGGCGCGGCGGTCACGCTGTCGTGGTGGGGTGTCCACACGGTGATGGCGGGGACCGCCTACGACCCGCCGCGCGCCCTGCCCATCACGGCGGCCGGCGCCACCACGCGGGAGCCGAGGCCGCTGGCCTCCTCGACCAGCCGTCCCGCACCGTCGAGGAGCGCCCCGAAGAAGCCGCCGAGGAGCCCCCGGCCGGCCACGACGCCGGCCCCGTCGCCCTCCCGGTCGGCGTCCGCGGGGCCGGGCCCGAGCGCCTCGTCCGCCGCCTCCTTCGGGCGGGTCAAGAGCTATGACACGGACGGCGGGCGGGCCGTCTTCGACCTCGGCTCGGCGTCCGCGACCCTCGTCTCCGCGACGCCGGCGCCGGGCTGGTCCATGCAGGTGTGGAAGACGCAGACGTGGATCCGGGTGGAGTTCGCCTCGGGCGCCGACCGGGTGTCGGTGTTCTGCACGTGGCACGACGGTCCGCCGCGGGTCGAGATCGGCACCTACTGAGGCGGTCGGCCCCTCGCCGCGCGCCCCCGCGGCGCACGACGCACCGGGACACGCCCCGCCGGGCACCGGCTCAACGGAAGACGGACGGCGGCGGTGCGGGCGACGCCACCGCGGCCGCGTCCGTGACCGGTACCGCTCCGCCGGTGAAGTCGGCGAGCGCGCGGCCGTGTTCGACGCGTCCGGGGTGCGGGTCCGAGGCCGCGCGCCGGGTCAGTTCGGCCACCGGGAGCGGGCGCCCGGAGGCGACCAGGACGGCGTTCCCGAAACGCTTGCCGCGCAGCACCGTGGGGTCCGCGACCAGGGCCAGCTCGGGGAAGACGCTCGCGGCGGTGGCGATCTGGCCGCGCAGATGGGCGAGCGGCGGGCCGTCGGCCAGGTTGGCGGCGTAGAGGCCGTCGGCCCTGACGACCCTGCGGACGTCGCCGAGGAACTCGACCGAGGTGAGGTGCGCGGGGGTGCGGGCCCCGCTGAACACGTCCGCGATCACCAGGTCCGCCCAGTCGTCCGGCACCTTGGCGAGGCCTTCCCGGGCGTCCGTGGAACGCACCCGGATCCGGGCGTTCGGGTCCAACGGCAGCTCACGGCGGACCAGTCGGACCAGGGCGGCGTCGCGTTCGACTGCCTGCTGGGTGGAGCGGGGGCGGGTGGCGGCGACGTAGCGGGCGAGGGTCAGGGCCCCGCCGCCGAGGTGCACGACGTGCACGGGCCTGCCGGGCGGGGCGACGAGGTCGATGACGTGGCCCAGGCGGCGCTGGTACTCGAAGCCCAGGTACGCCGGGTCGTCGAGGTTGACGTGCGACTGCGGGGCGCCGTCGATGAGGAGCGTCCAGGCACGCGCCCGGTCCCGGTCGGGCATCAGCTCGGCGAGCCCGCCGTCGACCGGCTCGACGACACCCCCGGAGCCCTCCTGCCCACGCCGCCCGCCGCGGCCACTCTTCGATCTGCCCATCAGGCCATTATCGACGCGCCGGGGAAGGCCGGCCCACCGGCGCCGGGGCGGTTGGCGCGGGGGCGGGTACGGGTCCCCGGTCAGCGGCAGTTGTCGGCGGCCTCGATGAGGCGGGCCGCCTCGCCGAGCGCCGCGCGCAGCACCGCCGGGTCCGTCGCGAGGTCCGCGTCCCCGGGCGGGAGCAGCCAGTCGGAGCCCTCGACCGGTGGCTGCGGGGCGAGGCTCACTCCGCGTCCGCTGGTCTGCGTGCAGGTGCTGCCCGGCAGGTCCCAGGCGTCGGCGGTGCCGGGCGGCACCAGGAAGCCGAGGGTGTCGCAGTTGTCGTCGTGCAGGACGGGCCCGACACAGTCGCCGGAGCCACGGCGCAGGATGTCGACCGCCTCCAGTCCCTGCCGCGCCGGGACGGTCACGAGATCGCAGTCGGCGTCCTGCCGTGGTGGCACACCGCACTCCGGGTGCGGTCCGTACCGCGCCGTGGCCGGCGCCGTACGGAACTCGGTGCTCTGCCTGGTCTCCATCCCGGCGTCCGACACGGAACCCTCCTCCTGACGAGCGGTCGGGAGTACGGGCGGCTCCCGGTCCGCCGGGTTCAACGCGTCAGCGCGTCAACGGCTACGGCGGAAGTCCGCCGCAAAGGATGGCAGTTCATGGCAGATCGGGGATGAGATATCCGTTTTGTAGCTAAACCCGGAGTGTCGGCGCCTGCACAACAGGTACGTTCTTGCCCGCTGGAACCAGGGCGACGATCGGGTAGCAAACGGACAACTCGCCTGCGTTTCGGCATGGTTCGACGGTTCGCGAGAGAGGGCCCGGCCATGACGTCGTCGACGGTGACCTCGGCCGGGCACCCCCGGCCGCCACGGCCGAATCTCGCCTTCCGGCGGCTGCGCGGGCACCGCTCACCGGGCGAGTTCGCCGCCGTGGTGCGGCGGGCGGCGCGGGAGATCGGGGAGCGGGTCAGCTGCGACGCGCGGTACATCGGCCGCGTCGAGGCGGGCGAGATCCGCTGCCCCAACTACGCGTACGAGCGGGTCTTCCTGCACATGTTCCCCGGCCGCACGCTCGCCGACCTGGGCTTCTCACCCCGTGCGTCGGTACGCGGCCGGGGGGCGCGCCCGCCGGACGAGGCGCCCCCCGGGGCCCTCGCGTGCCGCTCCGGCGGCCCGCATGAGTCACGGGAGGCGGGCGACCCGTATGACACGCAAGACACGTGCGACACGCACGAGTACCACGATCGGAATAACGAGGAGAGCGACGTGCAGCGTCGCGCGTTCATGACCGGCGGCACCGCCACCGTGGCTGCCCTCTCCCTGGGCCCCCTGGGGCTCACCGGCGCAGCCGCCACGGCCGCGGAGGGTCCGGTCCGCCGGGCCGGGACGCCCGAGGCGGGTGCCGTCGAGGAAGCCGTCCGCAGAATCCGGGTGCTCGACGACCGGCACGGCGCGGACGGCCTGTACCGGCGTGCCGCGGCCCCGCTGCGCGCCGCGTACGCGCTGCTCGACGCGGGCACGATGCGGCAGACGACCGCCGACCGGCTGTACGCCGGCGCGGGTGAACTGGCCATCTCCGTGGGGTGGCTGGCCCATGACTCGGGCCGTTTCGACGACGCCCGCTCACACTACGCGGAGGCGCTGGCGACGGCCCGGCTGGCCGGGGACGCCGGCCTGGAGGCGCACGCCTTCTGCAACACGTCCTTCCTCGCCCGGGACGCGGGCCGCCCCCGTGAGGCGGTACGGGCGGCCCAGGCGGCCCAGCGCGTGGCGCGGTCCCTCGGCTCGCCCCGGCTGCTGTCCCTGCTGGCGCTGCGGGAGGCGGGCGGCTTGGCGGGCCTCGCCGACCGCACCGGCTGCGAGCGCGCGCTGGGCCGCGCCCAGGACCTCTTCGGGCGGGGCCCGGCGCCGGCCGATCCGGAGTGGATGAGTTTCTACGGAGAGGCCGAACTGGCGGCGCTGGAGGCGCAGTGCTGGTCGACGCTCGGCGACTGGCCCCGCGCGGCCCGGCACGCCCGGCGCGCCGCGCACCTCCAGAACCCGCACTTCACCCGCAACATCGCCCTCTACACGGCCGAGCTCGCCGACGACCTGGCGCGCGGCGGGCGGCCCGACGAGGCCGCCGCGGCGGGCCTGCGCGTCCTCGGCCTGCTCGACGAGGTCCAGTCCTCCCGCGTCCAGTCGATGCTGGCGGGCACCGTGCGGGTGCTGCTGCCGCACCGGAGGGCGCCGGGGGTGTCCGCGTTCCTGGACAGACACGCGAGCCTGCCGCGCACGGCGTGAACGCGGGTGCTGGGCGGGTCAGCCCGGCAGGTGCCCGCAGTCGTTCCACGTCTCGATCGCGGGCTCGCCGTAGGCCCAGCCGAGGACCGACAGGGAGGTCGGGTTGAGGCGGATGCGGGCGGCGAAGCCGATCGGCAGGCCCAGCCAGCGGGCGCCGATGGAGCGGAGGATGTGACCGTGGGCGAAGACCAGGACGTCACGGTCGGCGGCGCGGGCCCAGGCGACCGTCTCGTCCGCGCGCGCGGTGACCTGCTCCGGGGTCTCGCCGCCCGGGACACCGTCGCGCCAGATGAGCCAGCCCGGCCGGATCGCCTGGATCTCGGCCGGCGTCAGGCCCTCGTACGTGCCGTAGTCCCATTCCATGAGCGGATCCCAGGTGCTCGCCCGCTCGCCGAACCCGGCCAGTTCGCACGTCTCACGCGCGCGCGTCAGCGGACTCGTACGCACCTCGAGACCGGACAGGGAGTCGAACGGTGCGCGGTGGAGCCGCTCACCCAGTAGTTTGGCTCCGCGCCGGCCCTCCTCCAGGAGCGGGATGTCCGTCCTGCCGGTGTGTCTGCCGGACAGGGACCATTCCGTCTGTCCGTGCCGGGCCAGCAGGATGCGCGGTGCCATGAGGAGCCCTTCCGGGGGAAATGGGAGGCGGATGTCTCCATCATCGCGCACGCTTGCCCGAGGCAACCCGGCGGGCGATTCCGGCGTCTTCGAGGACCGGGGGCGCCCACGGGGCGCGCGCCCATACACCGTAAAGTGGACGAGCGGGCCATCGGCCCAGGTCGGCAGAAGGTCGGCAGTCAGAAGGGGGAGGGCGATCGGATGCCGCAGACCGAGGCAGCCGGCACCGGTGCGATCGCACGCACCCGATTGCGCTGGTGGACCGAGCTCCCGCTGCTGGTGCTGGTGTACGCGTGCTACTCGGCGGGCCGGCTGCTCGCCCGGGGTGACGTGGCGGGCGCCGTCGACCACGGCCTGGCCATCCTCCGCGTCGAGAAGTTCCTGCGCCTCAACGCCGAGCATCCGCTGAACCGTCTTTTCACCCACCACGCCTGGCTCGGCGTACCCGCCGACTTCTGGTACGCCTCCCTGCACTACCTGGTCACCCCGGTGATCCTGGTGTGGCTGTTCCGCTCCCGCACGGTTCGCTACCGGGCGGCCCGCACCTGGCTGATGACCTCCACGTTCATCGGCCTGATCGGCTTCACCCTGCTCCCCACCTGCCCGCCCCGGCTGCTGACGGCGAGCCACGGCTTCGTCGACACGATGGCGCAGTACAGCGACTACGGCTGGTGGGGCGGCGAGGCGAGCGCGCCGCGAGGCATGGGCGGCATGACGAACCAGTACGCGGCCATGCCGAGCCTGCACGTCGGCTGGTCGCTGTGGTGCGGCGTGATGCTCTGGCGCCACGGCCGGACTCCGCTCGCCAGGATCGCGGGCGTCATGTACCCGCTGCTGACCACGGTCGTCGTGATGGGCACCGCGAACCACTACTTCCTCGACGCGGTCGCCGGGGCCGCCGTGATGGGCGTCGGACTGGCGCTGACGCCGCTGGTGCTGCGGTTCGCGGACTCCGCGAAGGCACGCATGGGCGCCCGTCCCGCACCGGTCGCACTCGCCTCGCGGGACGCGGGTTCCCCCGTTGTCAGTGCGGAGTGCAAGACTTCCGCGGGTGAGCGAATTCCCCGACAGCGCCAGTCCTCCACCGGGCCGGGAGCCGAGCCGGACACCTCTCCCGCCGAAGCGGGAGAAGGCGCTGCGGCACCGGCTCGCTGAGCTGCGCGGCCCGGACGTCCCGCCGAAGGCACTCGACGCCCGGGCCCTCGCCGCGCTCGCCGCGAACCCGGGCTGCGAGCGCCGCGCCCTCCTCGACGGCGCCGGGGTCGACAAGGCGAAGCTGGCCGACGCGCTGGGCTCCCCGTCGGCCTTCGGCCAGTCGCAGTTCGCCTTCACCCGGGGCAACGCGTTCGAGGCCCGGGTGAAGGCCGACGGCGGTGCGGAGCTGCTGCGGCTCGTGCACGAGACGCTGGACCCGCGGGCCGAGCCGCCCGCCGCGGGTCTCGTCCCCGACCTCACCGCCGCGGGCCCCGAGGGACGCGCCGCCCGTACGGCACTCGCGCTGCGCGAGGCCACCGAGGCCGCCGCGTGGACCCTGCTCGACCACCCGATGCTCGCCCTGGACGTGGCGGGCTTCCCCGCCTTCCTGGAGCCGGACGCGGTGGTCGTGCACCCCGACGGCAGCTGGACGGTCGTCGAGATCAAGTCGTTCCCGATGCTGGACGGTTCGGCCGACCCCGCGAAGGTGGGCGCCGCCGCCCGCCAGTCCGCGGTGTACGTGCTGGCCCTCGAGCGCGTCGCGTCGCTGATCGAGCCCGCACCCGAGGTGCGGCACCAGGTGCTGCTGGTGTGCCCCAGGGACTTCTCCAACCTGCCCGCGGCGTCCGCCGTCGACATCCGCAAGCAGCGCTCGGTGACCCGCCGCCAGCTCGACCGGCTCACCCGCGTCGAGGACATCGCCGACGCACTCCCCGCGGGCACCTGCTTCGCCCCCGACCTGCCCGCCCCCGACCTCACCACCGCCGTCGAGTCGGTGCCCGCGGCCTACGCCCCCGAGTGCCTCGCCGCCTGCGAACTGGCCTTCCACTGCCGGGAGCGGTCCCGCGGCGAGCGCGCGGTGACGGCCCTCGGGCGCTCCCTGCGTGCCGAGCTCGGCCAGCTGGCCACCGTCGACGACGTGCTCGCCGCGGCCCGCGGCGAGGCCGGGGACCCGGACGACCCCGCGGTGGCCGCCCTGCGCAGAGCGGCCCGGCTGCGGGCCGAGGCGCTGCGCGGACGCACGGTGCCCCCGCAGGGCCGGGAAGCGCTCCCGGAGGCCGCCCCGTGTCGCTGATCACCACGCTGGCCCGCCTCGAAGCCGTCAGCAGCGGACGCGCCCAGCCCGCCGCCACCGTCCGGCACCGGCACCTGTCCGAGCGCCCCCTCGTCTTCGTGCCGCTGACCACCGCGGGCGAGGCCGGGGCCCCGCTCGGGGCACTCGTCGGCACCGACCGTGACGCGCCGCGGCTGCTCGTCGTGCCCCAGCCCCGGGACCGTGACCTGCGGTTCGCGTTCCTCGCCGAGCTGGCCGGGGTCGTCCTGCCCTACATCGACTCCTACGCGGACGCCGTCGAGGCCGCCGAGCGCACCGAGACCGACCCCGAGACCGGCAAGCGGGTCAAGGTCGAGGTCGACCTGTGCGCGGACGCGCCCCAGTTGATCGTGCCGAGCCGCTCGGGCGTCGAGTTCGTCCGGCTGCTGGGGCGCTCCATGCGGTTCCGGCGCACCGCCGAGGAGGAGCCCGAGGCGCCCCATCCGGCGCCGCCCCGGGTGCCGTTGCTCGGGAGGTGGCTGACGCACTACGGGGAGCGGGCCAGGGTGCCCGGCTCCTCCCTGCTGCTCGCGCTCTCCGACGTGCTGTCCCGGCACTGGGCCACCGGCCAGAGCAGCCTGGAGGACCAGCACCTGGGCGCGCTGCTCGCCTGGATCGACCCGGCGCCGGGCGAGTCGGGCGCGGAGGCGGCCCTGCGGGCGGAGCTGCTGCGCGACGCGGCGGGGCAGCTCGTGTGCCCGCCGGCCGGGCCCGCCACCGACCCCCCCTTCGACAACAAGCTGCTGGCACCCGCCATCGAGCGGTACGACCGTGCGCGTACGGCGCTGTCCGCCGCCGAGGACGGTCTGGAGGCCGACGAGCGGCTCGGTGAACTCACCGTCGCCGAGCGGGAGATCCGCGCCCTCGTCGAGAGCCGCACCCGGCCCACCTGGGACGCGGTGTGGCGCGGACTCGACCTGCTGCGGGCGCTGCCCGAGGGCGCGCACGTCACCGACCGGTGGACCCGCGACCGCTGGTCGTTCACCGGCCACCGCGACCGGGTCGTCGCCGGCGAGCCACCGCAGCCGCGCCGCGACGACGCGGTCACCGCCGCGAACAAACTCGCCACACGCGAGCGGGAACAGGCCCGGCTGGAGGCGCAGGAGGCCCTGGACGACCCGCTCGTGATGGCCGGACGGCGGCTCGCCGGGGAGGCGTTCGCGGGCGAGGTGACGGATGTCGTCATGGCGTACAGCGAGGGCAAGCGGCCGAGCCCCCGACCGCTGGTGACCGTCCACACCGACGACCGGCCGCATCTCGGCGAGCGCGTGAAGGTCTACCGGTCGCTGGGCGGCAAGCCGCAGGCCGCCGAGTTCGTCGCGTACGAGGAGCACGGGGAGGCCGGTACCGGCGGTCTCGTCGTGCTGCGGATCGTCGACAAGATGGGACGCGGCAAGGAGCCCGAGGCCGGCTCCGTGCCGGAGAAGGGGGACCTCGTCTGCTTCACCCTGTTCGAGCACGAGCAGCGGGGCGGCGCGAAACTGCCCGACCCGGAGGAGACGCCGTGGACCCACGGCGGACCGCCGGGTGAGGCCGTGACGGCGCCCGCCCCCGACCCGGTGACCGAGGAGGACGTCCTGTGACCGCTCTTTCCGCCGTCCCGGCCGACCCCGGCGCCGCGGCCGGCCGTGCCACCGACGCGATCCTGCGCGACACCCTGCACGGCACGCACCGGGGGGTCGTCGTGGACTCGCCGCCCGGCGCCGGCAAGTCCACGCTCGTCGTGCGGGCCGCGCTCGAACTGGCCGCGGCGGGACGGCCGCTGATGGTCATCGCCCAGACGAACGCGCAGGTCGACGACCTGGTCCTGCGGCTCGCCGAGAAGGACCCCGAGCTGTCCGTCGGCCGGCTGCACAGCAGTGACGCCGACCCGTACGACAAGGCGCTCGACGATCTGGCGAACGTCCGGAAGTCCGCGAAGGCGGCCGACCTCGCGGGCCTGTCCGTGGTCGTCTCGACGGCGGCCAAGTGGGCCCATGTGAAGGGCGTGGAGCCCTGGCGGCACGCGATCGTCGACGAGGCGTACCAGATGCGCTCGGACGCGCTGCTCGCCGTGGCGGGCCTGTTCGAGCGGGCGCTGTTCGTGGGCGACCCGGGGCAGCTGGACCCGTTCTCGATCGTGGGTTCGGAGCAGTGGGCCGGGCTGTCGTACGACCCGTCGGCGTCGGCGGTCACGACCCTGCTCGCCCACAATCCCGAGCTGCCGCAGCACCGCCTGCCGGTGTCGTGGCGGCTGCCCGCCTCCGCGGCGCCGCTCGTCTCGGACGCGTTCTACCCGTACACGCCGTTCCGCAGCGGCACCGACCACGGCGATCGCCGGCTCCGCTTCGCCGTCCCCTCGGACGGTTCGGGCCCGGACCGGGTGATCGACGAGGCGGCGGAGGCGGGCTGGGGCCTGCTGGAGCTGCCCGCCCGGCACACTCCTCGTACGGACCCGGAGGCGATCCGCGCGGTCGCCGGTGTCGTCCGCAGGCTGCTGGACCGGGGTGGGGCGGCCGTCTCGGAGCGGTCGCCCGAACCGGTGCCGCTGACCGCCGACCGGATCGCCGTCGGCACGGCGCACCGCGACCAGGCCGCCGCCGTCCGGGCCGCCCTGACCGAGCTGGGCGTCGCGGACGTCACCGTCGACACGGCGAACCGGCTCCAGGGCCGCGAGTTCGACGTGACGGTGGTCCTGCACCCGCTGTCCGGGCGGCCCGACGCGACGGCGTTCCATCTGGAGACGGGCCGGCTGTGCGTCCTCGCCTCCCGGCACCGGCACGCCTGCATCGTGGTGTGCCGGGCGGGCGTGTCGGACCTGCTGGACGACCACCCGTCGACCGAGCCGGTCCAGCTCGGGGTCACGGTCAAGTTCCCCGACGGCTGGGAGGCCAACCACGCGGTCCTGGCCCGCCTCTCGGAACACCGGGTGGCCTGGCGACCCTGACCGCCCCTCCGGCGCCCTCACGG
>NZ_JBIAJE010000002.1:741812-937003 GCF_042871785.1 Streptomyces sp. NPDC005551
CCGCAGGCGGCCCACGGTTGCAGCCCCGACGGCTGGGAGGCCAACCACGCGGTCCTGGCCCGCCTCTCGGAACACCGGGTGGCCTGGCGACCCTGACCGCCCCTCCGGCGCCCTCACGGGCAGGCGATCAGCGAGACGCCGCCCCCTCCGACGGACGGAGTCCGGCACGCCGCCGCAGGCGGCCCACGGTTGCAGCCCCGACGGCTGGGAGGCCAACCACGCGGTCCTGGCCCGCCTCTCGGAACACCGGGTGGCCTGGCGACCCTGACCCTGGCCGCCACCCCGGGGTCGCGCGGGAGCCGGCGCCCGTGACCGAGGCCGCTTGCCCCGGGGCCCTCTTGCACCGGCAGGGGACAATGGACGGTGGCCCGCGCCGGACGCGGGGCACCGGAACCGTACGAGGAGGAGAAGACATGGCGGAGCCCACGCCGCGTCGGAACGAACCGCAGCTACGCCCCGCGCCCCTGCTCTTCGAGCCGGCGGAGGCCGCCGGCGACCCGGAGCACTTCTTCGACCTGGAGTCGATAGACGACCCGCGGGCCCTGCTCGCGCGGGCCACGGAGCTGACCCAGGCGTTCCGTGCCGCGGCCGACCGTGCCGTGGAGTTCCAGGCCATCGCCGCCGCCCAGCTCGCCGACCCGCGCCGCTTCGACCGGCTGACGACCGCCGCCATCGCCGAGCGCGCCCAGTGGACCGAGGACTACGCGAAGAAGATGGTCGAGTTCGGCCGCGACCTGCTGCGCAGCGGTACGGACGGAAGCGGCCGCAGCCACGGGCACGGGATCGGCGACCACGCCTGAGCCCCGGCCCCGCGCCGCCGGAAGCCCCGCACGGGCACGCGCCCCCGGTCGCCCGAGCACGGGCACGCGGTGCGCGAGGCGCGGTGCACGGCACGCCGTGCGCGAGGCGCGGTGCACGAGGTCCGTTGGTCCGGTGGTCCGGTCCGGCCTCAAGGCTGACTGGCATATGCCAGGCGGGCAAGATACTCCCCTCCCCGGCCCCCTGTCCGGACTTTCGGCAACTCTCCGGAACGGAACGCTCACACCGGGTAGATCTTGACGGCATGAGCAGCTCACGGAACCTCGCAGGCACGTCCCCGCACGGCTCCGGCGTGGCCGCGCCGCCCTCCGGCCGCTTCGACGCCCCGGGCGTCACCTCCGACGTATCGGGCGTCACCGCGGAGGGAGCCGCCTGGCTGGCCTCCGCAGGCACGCACCCGCGCAGCACCCTCGCACTCTGGGAGGAGCGGCCCGGCGCCCCGGTCGTCCTGCCCTGCGGCACCGCCTTCGACGTCGTCAATGCCCCCGCGATCTTCGGACGGCGAATGCTCGGCCGGCTGCGGGACGAGGGCCCCGGTTCGGGTCCGGTGGCCGCGTACCGCGGACGGATGCTCCTGTTCGCGGCGCCCGGCACTGCGCAGCGGCTGCCGTCCCTCCTCCGGTGGGAGGACTGGGGCTCCCGGGCGGACGGGAGGCCCGGCCGGTGCGGCGCGATTCCGCCGCTGCTGTGCCACGGCACGGGCGACGCCGTGACCGTGCCCGCCCTGTCCGCGGCGCCGGCCGAGAGTGCCCCTGACCGGCCGGAATCCCGCTGGCTCGTGGCTCCCGACACCCGCGGGCCCTGGCTCCCCGGGCCCGAGGTTCTGCTCTGGGCGGCGGTCCGGGCGGCCCGCGCGGCCGCCTCCGCTGCGGTGCGGATATCGATTTTTCCTCCCGCCGATCAGGGTGCTAAGGTCTACGACGTCAGCAGGCGCCGCTAGCTCAGTTGGTTAGAGCAGCTGACTCTTAATCAGCGGGTCCGGGGTTCGAGTCCCTGGCGGCGCACGTTGGCGATGGCGAGACAAGTTCGTGGAAACGCGAATCTGTCTCGCCATCGTTGTTTTCCCGAGTACCTTCGCGATCGTTGTCGCGATCGTCTTCGCGGCCGGGCTCAATGAGGCGTGATCTTCACCGTCCAGGAGCCCGACGCCGTGCGGTCCTCCACCTCGACACTGACGTTCTCGCCCGGCACGGTGAAGCTCTCGCCGACTCCGACCGGGGCGTCCGCCAGCGGCGGGTAGACCGAGTCTCCCCAGCAGCCCTCGGAGCGGGGATGCGCGTCGAGCACCTCGATGGGGCCGCTGCCGGACTCGGTCTGACTGCGCACGCGGTACACGAGGACGCCCTGCGTACAGGTCGAGCCGTCGTTGCCCGCCGGGGCGCGCACCTCGATGCCGAGCGCGCTGTCCGGGCCCGTGCGGACCACGGCGAGCTTCGTGCCGCGTCCCGTGCCCAGGGTGCGCGCGCCCAGGCCGACGGCCGGTATGCCGGAACCGATCGGCCGCTCGGACGAGCCGACGATCCGCCCGCCGGAACCGACGGGCTGAGCGCCCGACACCAGGGACCGTCGGCCCGCTCCCGAGCTGCCCGCGCCTGAGCTGCCCGAGCCCGCGCCCGCGTCCGCCTCCGCCTCCGCCGCCGCCGCCGGAGCCTGGTCGCCGGATCCCGGGATGCGCCCGGCGGGCCGGGGCGGGACACCCCCGGAGCCCGGCGTCCCGGACTCGGCGGCCTCCGTCACCGGTGGGCCCGCGGCCGCCGTCTCCGCCGGTCCCGTGGACAGCGGTTCGAGGGTGAGGCGGGTGCTGCCGGAGCCCTTGACGCAGGTGACCTGGTGCGGGTCCAGCCAGCCCAGCTTCCACTTGTGCCAGCCGAACAGGTCGGGTGAGAGGCCGAACTGACTGCCCATGAGGTCCCAGTCGCCGACGTGCGTGTCCCAGTCGCCCTTGCCGTCCGTGGGGCGGTGATAGAGGTCGGGCAGATCGAAGACGTGACCCGTCTCGTGGGCGAGGACCAGGCGGTCCGGCGGGTGTTTCTCGAAGACCGTGACCACGCGCCGGATCTCCTTGCCGTCCGCGCGCAGCGGGGTGTCGAGGTTGACCACCTTCGTCGCGTCCGAGTCGACGCCCGGCGCGTCCGGATCGGCCACGAAGTAGACGATGTCGTACCGCGAGAAGTCGATTTGGCCGTCGGCCGCCCTGAGGGCGTCGCGGAGGTAGGCGCCCCGGTGTGCCGCGTTCCAGTCGCGCCGTATGGCGTACGCGGTGGAGGCACGCGGCATCCGGATCCACCGGTGCTGCGGATGCGGGCGCAGCGTGAACTTGCCGTAGGAGGCACGTTCGAAGAAGCGGGTCGTGTCCGGGAAATAGTCGGCGGTGAGTTCGTCGGGTGTGGTCATGGGGGCCGAATCGGGGAAAGAAAGGAACACCATGACCGCGTCGAGGGCGCGGGTGGGGCGCGGATAGGAGGCGTTCCAGGTGTCGACGCCCTCCGAGTGGTGCGCCGGGGTCCGCCTCAGGACGCACGGCGCCGCGAGCGGTTCGGCGAGCGCGGGCGCGGTGACCAGGGAGGTCGCGGCCAGCGCGGTCATCGAGGTGAACGCGGCGGCGGTACTGCGCAACCGGGGCGCCCCGTCCCGGGCGAGTCCCTTCAGGGCCTCGCGGGTGAGCCCCTTCAGTGGCAGCGGACGCGGCACATCGACCTCCGGATGCGGTTGTCAGGACACCGCACCCAGCCTGTGGGTATTTGTAGTGCTACGCCCTGTTTGTCTGCACCAGAAGAGTGAGAGTGCTCCGACGGCGACACCCCCGAGCACTCACGGACCGTCACAAGCGATCGACTCGGTAAGGAAGCTGGCCAGGGGCGGGCAGAAACGATCTGCCAGCAGGGGTGCCCGTTCCCGGACGCCGCACGGTGGCTGGAAGGCCCCGGGGGCAACCTCTATGATCGGCACACTTTCCTGCACGGGCCCGGCTTGTGCGGCCGTCCCCCGTTCGGCCGAGTACCCCGACGAGACTTATACGAAGATCGAGTGCACTGCGGGAGCGAGCGGTGAGCGGAACCTCCGAAGGGCCGGCGCCCGCGGCGGACTTCGTCCGGCGGGCTGTCACAGAGCGTCACATCGACACACCTTCTCGTACGGTGATGTCGCCGCATCCGTCCGACGGAGCACCCCCGGGCCCCGTCTCCGGGGAGGTCCACCGGGAGCATCCCCAGCCCCTCACCGACGCGGCACCCGGCACCGGGCCCTCCCCTCTGCCGGGCCGCACCCGCGGTGCCGCCTTCGCCGCCGCCCCCCTCGCCATGGCCGTCGTCGACCGCGGGGACGTGATCGTCACCGCCAACGAGACGCTCGGCCTGCTGCTGGGCACCGGCTCGGCCTCGCTCGACGGGCGGACCGCCTCCGACCTGGTGGACCTGGCGTCCGACGCCCGCACCTGGCACGCGTACCGCGAGGTGCTGCGCGGCCGGCAGGCGCGGCTGCGCTGCACGCGCCGGATCAGGCACCCCGACGGGCACTCCCTCTGGGTCCAGGTGACGGTGACCCCGCTGCCCGGGGAGGAGGCCGTCCTGATGTCGGTCGCCGACATCAGCTCACGCCGTGAACTCCAGGCGCGGCTGCGCCACTTGCAGATGCACGACCCCGTGACCCGGCTGCCCAACCGCACCCTGTTCTTCGAGCGCCTCACGGCCGCGCTGGAGACGGACGCGTACGAGGAGGGCGGCACCGGCCGGATCGGGCTGTGCTACCTGGACCTCGACGGGTTCAAGGCGGTCAACGACACCCTCGGCCACCGGGTCGGCGACCGGCTGCTGGGGGCCGTGGCCGAACGTCTGACGCGCTGCGCCGAACAGGCGGGCCACGCGCGGGCCGCCACGCCCCTGGTGGCCAGGCTCGGCGGCGACGAGTTCGCGCTGCTGGTCGAGGACTCCACCGGCACCGAACAGCTCGCCGACCTCGCCGAGTCCGTACTGAAGGCGCTGGAGGTCCCCTTCGACCTGTCCGGCCGGCGACTGTCGGTGTCGGCGTCCATCGGCGTCGTGGAGCGCCGTGCGGCGGGGACCACGGCGACCGGGCTGATGCAGGCCGCGGACACGACGCTGTACTGGGCGAAGGCCGACGGCAAGTCGCGCTGGACGCTCTTCGACCCGGAGCGCAACGCACACCGCATGACGCGCCAGGCCCTGTCCTCCACCCTGCGCCCGGCCGTGGACCGCGGCGAATTCACACTCGAATACCAGCCGTTGGTGAGCATGGAGGACGGCGGGGTGCGCGGGGTGGAGGCGCTGGTGCGCTGGAACCACCCGCAGTTCGGGATGCTGACGCCGAATCGGTTCATCGGTCTGGCCGAGGAGGACGGTTCGATCGTGCAGCTGGGCCGGTGGGTGCTGGCGACCGCCTGCCGGCAGGCGCGGCGCTGGCAGCTGGACCATCCGGACACGGACCCGATCTTCGTCAGCGTGAACGTGGCCGTGCGCCAGGTGTGGGACTCCGACCTGGTCGCGGACGTGGCGCAGATCCTCGCGGAGACCCAACTCCCACCGCACCTGCTTCAGTTGGAGCTGACGGAGTCCGCGGTGATGGGCTCGGCCGGGCGTCCGCTCCAGGCGCTGCAGGCGCTCAGCGACATGGGCGTACGGATCGCCATCGACGACTTCGGCACCGGCTACTCGAACCTGGCGTACCTCAGCCGGCTGCCGGTCTCGGTCCTGAAGCTCGACGGCTCCTTCGTCCGCAGCTTCCAGTACGAGACCCTCGACGGCGCGGACGGCCATTCCGACTCCGCCGACGAGGTCATCGTCGAGGCCCTCGTCCAACTCGCGCACCGGCTGGGCCTGACGGTCACCGCCGAGTGCGTGGAGACGTCCGCGCAGGCCACCCGACTGCGCGGAATCGGCTGCGACACCGGGCAGGGGTGGCTCTACTCCCGTCCGGTGGCACCGGAGCGCATCTCCGAGCTGCTGGCGTCACCGGCCGTTCAGGCGGGCGCCGGCAAACCGTAGGCGTCCGCGATCAGTTCGTAGGAGCGCAGGCGCAGCTCGCCGCTGTGCGCGTTGCCCGTGATCATCAACTCGTCGGCGCCGGTGCGCTTCTGGAGGTCGTCGAGGCCGGCCCGCACCTCGTCGGCGGTGCCGTGGACGACGTTGGCGTTCCAGCTGTCGACGAACTCCCGCTCCATGGGCGAGAAGTCGTACGCCTCCGCCTCCTCGGGTGTCGGGACGAGACCGGGGCGGCCGGTGCGCAGCCGGACCATGTTCAGGGCGGCGGCCAGGACCTGGCGGCGGGCCTCCCTCTCGTCGTCCGTGGCGAGGGCGGAGACCCCGATGAGTGCGTACGGCGCGTCCAGCACCGCGCTCGGCCGGAAGGACTCGCGGTAGAGGTCGAGGGCCGGGATGGTGTTGTGGGCCGAGAAGTGGTGCGCGAAGGCGAACGGGAGGCCGAGGACGCCGGCGAGACGGGCGCTGAAGCCGGAGGAGCCGAGGAGCCAGACCGGGGGCCGGTGCGGGGACTGCACTCCGCCGGGCGAGGTCGACTGGACCGGGCCGGGGACCGCGTGGATGCGGGCGTACGGGTGGCCGTCGGGGAAGTCGTCGTCCAGGAAGCGGGTCAGCTCGGCGAGCTGTTCGGGGAAGTCGTCGGCGCCTTCGTTCAGCCGGTCCGTGCGGCGCAGGGCCGCCGCGGTGGCGCCGTCCGTGCCGGGTGCCCGGCCGAGGCCGAGGTCGACGCGGCCCGGCGCCATCGCCTCCAGCGTGCCGAACTGCTCCGCGATCACCAGCGGCGCGTGGTTCGGGAGCATCACGCCGCCCGAGCCCAGGCGGATGCGGTGCGTGTGGGCGGCGAGGTGGGCGAGGATCACGGCAGGCGAGGACGAGGCCACGCCCGGCATGGAGTGGTGTTCGGCCACCCAGTAGCGGTGGAAGCCGCGGGATTCCGCGAGGCGGGAGATGTCGACGCTGGTGCGGAGGGCGTCGGTCGCGGTCCGGCCCGCGCCGACCGTCACCAGGTCCAGTACGGAGAGGGGTACCGGGGCGGTGCCCTGCGCCCTGCCTCGGATGTCGTCCGTCTCTGTCACCGGGGTGCCTCCTGCTCGGTACGTCACGCTGTACGCGGAGTGCTAACAGGAGGGTGTCCCCGCTTATTCCCGTAGGGCACGGTGCCGGTCCCGGGGCCGGCCCCGGAGGTGTTCCGCCCCGGGGGTGTTCCCGCCGCTGACGAGGGGCGCCGGGTGCGGTCGTTCGAGACGGACCGTGCGGGGCCCCTGTTGACGAAGGGGGGTCCGGGTGCGAGCGTGGTCGGTCCGCGCATCTCGGACGCCCGCGGCCCACCCTCCCTTCCTCTTTCCCTCCCAGCGAAGCGGACGCGCCTTGCGAAACGGTCTCTCCTCGACGTCCGGCGGCCGGTCCGAAGCGACCCTTCTCGTCCTCGACGCCGAGCCGCTCCCCCGCCTCGGCCGGCTCACCGGCCGGGTGCGGATCGAGCACGCCGACGAGTCCACGCTGGCCGAGCGGCTGCCACGGGCGGACGTACTGCTGGTGTGGGACTTCACCTCGCACGCGGTGCGCCGCGCCTGGCCCGGCGAGGGCCCGCGCCCGCGCTGGGTGCACACGGCGAGCGCCGGTGTGGACCACCTCATGTGCCCCGAACTCGTCGCCTGCGACACGGTGGTGACCAACGCGCGCGGTGTCTTCGACCAGCCGGTCGCCGAGTACGTCGCCGCGCTCGTCCTCGCGATGGCCAAGGACCTGCCGCGCACGTGGGCGCTGCAGCACGAGCGGGAGTGGCGCCACCGCGAGACGCAGCGGGTGGCGGGCACCCGGGCGTGCGTGGTGGGTTCCGGCCCGATCGGGCGGGCGATCGTGACGACCCTCAGGGCACTCGGCGTCACCACCGCGCTGGTCGGCCGGGTGCCGCGGACCGGCGTCCACGGCCCGGACGATCTGGACCGGCTGATGGCGCGGGCCGACTGGGTGGTGTCCGCGGCGCCGTTGACCGAGGCCACGTACGGCATGTTCGACACGCGGCGGTTCGGGGTGATGCAGCCGTCGGCGCGCTTCATCAACGTGGGGCGCGGCGCGCTCGTCGTCGAGGACGCGCTCGCCGAGGCGCTGCGGAAGCGGTGGATCGCGGGCGCGGCCCTGGACGTCTTCCGGCACGAGCCGCTCGGCCCGGACAGCCCGCTGTGGAACGTGCCGGGACTGATCGTGTCGCCGCACATGAGCGGGGACACGGTCGGTTGGCGGGACGAACTCGGTACGCAGTTCGTGGAGCTGTTCGAACGCTGGGCGGCGGGGAGGCCGCTGCGGAACGTGGTCGACAAGCAGCGCGGGTACGTGCCCGGGCACTGACGTCCGGGAACCCGGAGAAGATCTCCGGCGCCCGGAGTACGACCTGCCACGGGAATTCCGCAGCGCCACCCCGGGACCGCGAGGAGTGAACGGGGCGAACCGAGAGGTCCACGCTGCGGAGCATGACGGGCGACGGTGACAGTGGCATATGCCAGAGGGGCGCGTTGCTGCTGAGGGACGGGGAACGCGCCGTCAATCTCGCCAACGGACGCCCACCGCGGGCGTTTTGGTGGTTATCGTGGAGTGAGCCCGCTTCCCGGGCTCGTTCTGTTCCGAGACGGGGCCGAAAGCGCAGGGGGAAACCGTGGCGCTGATGAACGAGCCGACCGCACCACACCACTCGGCCCAGGACGCCCTGCGTGTCCTGGAGACGGTGGCGGGCCGTCCGACGGGTGTCACCTGCACCCGGCTGGCCCGCCTGACCGGCCTCGGCACGGAGCGCCTGACCACGCTCCTGCTGATGCTGCGCCGGGAGGGCTACGTCGAGCAGGTCACCGACGGCGCCTACGTCGCGGGCGCCGCCCTCGGCAGGCTCAGCTCCGCGCACGGCCGCGACCAGGCCCTGCGGGAGAAGCTCCAGCACACCCTCGACCGGCTGCGCGACTCACTGGGCGCCGCCGTCTACATCAGCCGTTACATCGACGGCGAGGTGCACGTCACCCAGTGCGCGCAGGGGCCGACGGCGCCCGCGGTCAACGAGTGGGTGGACTTCCGCTCCTCCGCGCACGCCAGCGCGGTCGGCAAGAGCCTGCTGGGGCAGCTGGATCTCAACGGGCGCCGCGACCACCTCTCCCGCCACAAGATGGCCCGCCTGACCTCGCGCACGATCACCAGCGAGCGGGTGCTGCTCAGCCGGCTGGACGCCCAGCCGCCCACGGTGCCGGTGCTCGACCTCCAGGAGTACGCGGTCGGCACGGTCTGCGCGGCCGTCCCCATCACCGCGGGCTCGTCCGTCGGCTGCCTCGCACTCTCCCTGCCCCTCGAGCACGCGCACCGGCTCCGCCGGGCCGCGGACACCCTGAACCGCGGCGCGGCCCCGGTGCTCCTGTCCCTGGCCCTCTGACGCCCGGATCCCGGCCGCCCGGCCCGCCGCGGGGTGGTCGAAACCACCCCGCGGGACCAGGTATTATTTTTCCTGTCGCCGCCCCGCGAGAGCGGGAGGCGGGAGTCACGCGCCGCTAGCTCAGTTGGTTAGAGCAGCTGACTCTTAATCAGCGGGTCCGGGGTTCGAGTCCCTGGCGGCGCACGGTGGTGGGGGGGGGGGGGGGGGCGGGGGGGGGGGGGGGGGGGGGGGCGGCCGCGCCCCCCCCCCCCCCCCCCCGCCCTCACCGTTTCAGCCCCGGAGGTAGGCAAGCACCGCCAGGACCCGGCGGTGGGTGTCCTGTGCCGGCGGCAGGCCGAGCTTGGCCAGGATGTTCCCGATGTGCTTGCCCACGGCGGCCTCGGTGACGACCAGCTCCCGTGCGATCGCCCCGTTCGACCTGCCCTCCGCCACCAGAGCGAGCACCTCCCGCTCCCGGGGCGTCAGCGCCGCCAGCGGATCGCGCCGCCGCCGCAGCAGCTGCCGTACGACCTCGGGGTCGACGACCGTGCCGCCGGCCGCGACCCGCACCACCGCCCGCGCGAACTGCTCGACCCGACCGATCCGGTCCTTGAGCAGATAGCCGACGCCGGTGCCGTCCCCGGTGTCGAGGAGTTCGGCGGCGTAGGCCCGCTGGACGTACTGGCTGAGCACCAGGACCGGCAGCCCCGGATCGTCCGCGCGCAGGGCCAGGGCCGCGCGCAGCCCCTCGTCCTGGAAGCCGGGCGGCATCCGTACGTCCGTGACGACGAGCCCGGGCGCGTGGACCGCCACCGCCTCCCGCAGGGAGTCCGCGTCCCCGACCGCGGCGACCACCTCGTGCCCGAACCGGGTCAGCACCCCCACGAGCCCCTCGCGCAGCAGCACGCTGTCCTCGGCGAGCACGACTCTCAGCGCGGCAGGCACGGTATCTCCAGAGACAGGACGGTCGGCCCGCCGGCCGGGCTCGTGACGGCCAGTGTCCCACCGAGGACCGCGAGCCGGTCGGCGAGACCGGTGAGCCCGGTGCCCCGGGCCGGGTCGGCGCCGCCCCGTCCGTCGTCCCGCACCTCCACCCGCAGCCGCCCCCGGGCGTACTGGCCGGTGACGCGGGCCAGCGCGGCCCCGCTGTGCCGGCCCACGTTCGTGAGCGCCTCCCGCACCGCGAAGTACGCGGCGGACTCGACGGCATCGGCGAAGCGGGGCAGTTCGGCCGTCACCTCCACGGGGACGGCGGACCGGTCGGCGGCGTCGGCGATCGCGTCCGCGAGCCCGTAGTCGGCGAGCACCTGCGGATGGATGCCGTGGATCAGGTCCCGCAGCTCGCCGAGGACCCGGTCCGCCTCGTGGTGGGCGGCGTCGAGCCCGGCGGCCAGCTCCTCGGGCGCGTCGAGGCGCAGCAGGCCCAGTCTCATGCTCAGTGCCACCAGCCGCTGCTGCGCGCCGTCGTGCAGGTCCCGTTCGATCCGGCGGCGCTCCGCCTCGAAGGCGTCGACCAGCCGGGCCCGTGACCGGGTCACCTCCGCCAGCCGGCGCTCCGCCTCGCGCGGGGCGAGCAGCAGCCGGGCGAGCGCGGCGCGGGCCCGCGCGTACCGGTCGAGGGGCCACAGCAGGAGCAGCAGGAGTACGGCGCCCGCGACGGCGCAGACGGCCGCCGGGCCGTACCCGTCGATGAGCCACAGCTTGGCGACGCGGGTGTCCCCGCCGGTGAGCGCGAGCTGTACCGGTGCCCCGGCCACGGCCCCGGGGAAGACGACCGCGAAGGTCAGGACGAGCAGGTCGAGCGGCCACAGGACGACCGCGAAGAGGACGGTGTACGCCAGTTCGCGCCAGGTCGCCAGCTCGGTCAGCCGCAGCCGGGCCCAGGCGGCGAGGCCGGGTTCGACGGGGGTGCGGTGCGGGGTCGCACGGCCCGGCGGGAGTACGGGTGCCGGGTCGATTAGGCGCAGCCGTCGGCGTTCCAGGATTCCGACGGGCACGCCGGAGAGGGCGAGCAGCACCAGCAGGGGCAGGCCCGCGAGCAGGGGGGTGAGCGCGACGCCCGTGACGGCGAGCACCAGCAGGGCCGCCAGGAGCGGTACGCCGATCAGCACGCCGGTGACGAGGTAGGCGAACGCGCGTACGGCGTCCCGGTGAAGGCTGCTGGTCATGGGGTCACGGTAGGCGGCGCCGCAGGCCGGCGACCATACGCGCAGCGGGCGTACCGGGGGTGGGGCCAGACCTACCCCCGGTGCGGCCCGGGCGTCCGTCCGCGCAGCAGTTCCTCCCGGCCGCGGGCCCGGTACTCCGCCTCCAGCCGCTCCACGTCCGGCTCCCGCAGCCGGCGGTAGGCGC
This sequence comes from Streptomyces sp. NPDC005551, assembly GCF_042871785.1. Classification (NCBI taxonomy): domain Bacteria; kingdom Bacillati; phylum Actinomycetota; class Actinomycetes; order Kitasatosporales; family Streptomycetaceae; genus Streptomyces; species Streptomyces sp. NPDC005551. The sequence continues at coordinate 753,369 of NZ_JBIAJE010000002.1, forward strand.
GCTCCCCCGGCGGCCGCCACCAGACGGGGTCCTGGCACCGGAAGCCCTCGCGTCGCAGCGCCGCCCGATGGATCTTGCTGGTGGCGGTGACCGGCATCCGGTCCGCGGTCCGGACGAAGCGGGGGGCCATCTTGGTGCCGAGGTCCGGCTGGGCGAGCAGGAACGCGGCGAAGGCGGCCGGGTCGAAGGAGGCGGCGCCGCGGCGCAGGGCGAGCGTCGCCATCACCTGGTCGCCCGCCACCGGGTCCGGCACCGCGTGGACCGCGACGGCGGTGGCGTCCGGGTACCGGGCGAGGATGTTCTCGATCGTCGCGGCGGCCAGGTTCTCGCTGTCGACGCGCAGCCGGTCGTCGGTGCGGCCCGCGAAGTACAGGTAGCCGTCCGCGTCGCGGTAGAAGAGGTCGCCCGTCCAGTACCAGCCGTCGTGCCGCCTGGCCCGGTCCGCGTCGGGGTTGCGCCAGTACCCCTCGAAGGGGTTGCGGCCGCGGTTCACCAACTCCCCTATTGCCGCTGACCCGTTGAGCAGCCGCCCGTCGTCGGCGAACCGGGCCGCCGGGCACTCCTCGCGGGTGCGGGGGTCGACCACCGCGAGGTCGTCACCGGGTGCCGCCCGTCCGACGGCGCCGGGCGGCGTGCCGGGGGTCCGCCGGATCGCCGCGCCGCCCTCCGAGGAGCCGTAGCCCTCCACGAGCCGTACGCCGAAGCGGCGTTCGAAGGCCGCCGCGTCGACGGCGCCCGCCTCCGTGCCGAAGCCGAGGCGCAGCGGGTTGTCGCGGTCGTCGGGACGGGCCGGGGTCGCCAGGAGGTACTGCACGGCCCGTCCGACGTAGGTGAAGTAGGTGGCTCCGCAGGCCCGTACGTCGGTGAGGAACCCGGAGGCGGAGAAGCGGCGGCGCAGTGCGACGCAGGCGCCGGCCGCGAGGGCGGGCGCCCAGTCGGCGATCACCGCGTTGCCGTGGAACATCGGCATGCAGATGTAGTGGACGTCGTCCCGGCCCGCCCCGAACTGGTCGGCCAGTGACCGGCCGGCGGCCGCCAGGCGCCCCTGGGTGCAGACCGCGGCCTTGGGGGCGCCGGTCGAACCGGAGGTGAAGTACAGGAGGAGGCGGTCGGCGGCGGTGGCCGAGGAGGCGTCGGGCCCGGCGCCCTCGTACGGGGCGAGCAGGGCGGAGTACGCGTCGGTGTCGGTCACCAGGACACGTACGCCCGGGAGTTCGAGGCCGTCCAGCAGGGGCAGGTGCGCGCGCTCGGTGATCAGCACGCGGCAGTCGGTGTGGCGGATGTCGCGGGCCAGTTCGGGGCCGCGCCGTGTGGGGTTGACCCCGGCGACGGCGGCCCGGGCGAGGGCGGCCGCGCTCAGCCACATTGGGTACTCCGGGGTGTTGTCGAGCAGGACTCCCACATGGGGTTCCGCGCCCGGCGGCAGCAGTTCGGCCAGCAGGGCCGCCCGCGCCGCCGCGCCCGCGGCCACCTGGTGGTGACTGAGCCACCGGCCCTCGAACCACAGTCCCGGCCGGTGGTCGTCCCACCGGTCCCCCACGAGTTCCGCGACGGTACGCCCCATGGACCCCATGGCAGCGCACCATAACTGACGTGTCGTCAGATGACGATGCCCGCGACGTCCGTGGCCCCGGACACCACGTCGCGCGCCGCGACCGGAGGCGGTCGCGGCGCGCACACGGACCCGGCCCGGGCCGCGCGTGGGTCAGAAGGTGACGTCCGAGCAGGCGTAGAACGCGTTCCCGGTGTCGGCGACCGTCCACACCGCGAGGATGACGTGGTGACCGCTCCGGCCGCCGGGGACGGTGCCGCTGTGCGAGAGCGTGGACGGCGGACGCTGGCTGTTGTACGGGACGGTGAGGAACGGCGTGGTGTCCAGGTCCGAGCGGCTGAGCGCGTGGTTCTGGTTCCAGCCGTTCTTGGTGATGTAGTACTTGAAGTCGGTCGTGGCGTGCATGGCCGTGAACTGCCACCGGAAGGTGTAGCTCTGGCCGCCGGTGACCCGGGTCGTCGGCCAGGCGCCGCCGCCCGGCCTCGTCGGCTGGTTGAGCACGCCGAAGTTGCCGTGACCCGCCGAACAGATCTGGCCGTCGGCGGGCCCGCCCGCGGGGAAGCCCTTGGGGCCCTCGACGCTCTGCGGCTCCCACTGGATGTCACCGCAGCCGGTCACGGTGCCGTTCTGGCAGAGCTTCTGCCGGCTGACGGGGAGGTCGGTGTAGCCGTGGCCGCTGGCGCCGGCGCTGGAGAGCACCAGCGTTCCGGCCGTGGCGAGGCCGACCGCGCCCGCGTACCACTTCGTCTTCTTGGTCGTCCGTATTCGCATGCTGCCGCTCCTGGAGAACATGGGGGAGGTTCCGTGAGCCGTACGCGCGCACCGCGATGTTGCAGGTCTAGACCAAGTCCCACATTATTGCCGGTAGTTGAACATGTCCATACCAATCTCGGAGCCAGTTCGCGTACCGGTGCCGCTCGTCGCCGTCCGCTCAGGTCGCGTCCGCGGTCCGCCCGGTGCAGAACGCCACCGTCAGGTCCTTGACCAGCGCCTTGCGTTCGTAGTCGTCGAGTTCGACCAGGCCTCGCAGGGTCAGCCGGGTCACCGTGTCCTCGACGGAGTCGACGACCGAGGCGAGTACGGAGTCGCGGTGCTGGGCGTCCAGCGCGGCGATCCGGCGCCGCTGCATCCGGGACGCGACCTCGGGGGCGTACTCGATCCGGGTCGGCTGCACCGAGAACACCTCCAGGCCGACGGGCGCCGTGTCCGCGGCCACCAGCCGGGTCAGCGCCTCGCCGACCGCCTCGCTGTTGCGCAGGGTCGGACCGTCCGCGCCGAACCCGCCGCGGACGGTCCCCGGCCGGTCGGCGGGCAGGTGCGAGAGCACCCGGGCCAGCGCCGCCTCCACGCACTCCCGCAGATAGGCCTCGTGGTCCTCGACGCCGAGCGTGGCGCGCGCGGTGTCCTTGACCCGCCACACCACGAGCGCCACCACCCGCAGCGCGACCCCGTTCACGTCGACCGCGGACATCGGTTCGCTGCGCCAGTGCCGCAGCCGCACGTCGACCCGGCGGCGCAGCACCAGCGGGTTGACCCACATCAGGCCGGTGCGCCGGACCGTGCCCCGGTAGCGCCCGAAGAGGCCGAGCACCCAGGCCCGCCCGGTGCGGCCCCGGGCCAGCCCGCCGAAGCCGAACAGGCCGAGCGCGCCGGCCCCGGCGTATCCGGCCCACTGCGCGGGGCCGAGCCCGGCGCCCGAAAGGCCCGGGAAGGGGGAGGGCGCGGCGGCGGGCAGCACGCCCGCCCACCACGAGGTGACCAGGCAGCCGGCCAGCCCGCACGCCCCGGCCAGCACACCCGCCGCTCCCGGCAGCACCCGCGCCGGGCGTTCGGCCAGTTCCGGGTCGACCCCGGGGACCGGCCGGGGCCGCGCCGGTACGGGGCGCCGCACCCGCGGCTGTTCGCCGGTGCCGCGCCGGCGTCCCACCACGGCGGGCGCGACCGGCACCGACACCGGGTCGGGGTCGTCCCGGAAGAGCAGGTGGACGGGGATCTCGGTGGTCGCCTCGTTCTGGATGAGCCGGGCCGGCCGCAGCACGGCCTCGGCCACCGCCTCCAGGGGTCCGGACGGCGCCCCCTCGGATTCCGGGGTGTGTGAAGTCGTCGTAGTCATACGTGCCTCCATGCCTCCGCGCCTGGAAGTGTTGTCACGAACCGCGCCGGTGCGTCGCCGTACCGGCACAGGGGTACGCCCGTACGCATGTCGCCGTACCGGCAGGGGGTGCGCCCGTACGCATGTGGCCGTACCGGCACCGGGGTGCGCCCGCCTGGATGCCGCCGTACCGGCACGGGGGTGCACCGGCGCGCCGGGCGGCGAGCGGGTGCGTGGGGGGTGGTGCGTCACGGGGGACGCGTCAGGAGAAGAGCCGTCGCCAGGTCTCCGGTCCCGGATAGCCGTCGGCCGCGCCGCCCCGCCAGCCCTGGGCCCGCTGGAACGCCTCGACGTTGCGCCGGTCCGCCTCGCCCCAGCGCGGCCCCGGACCCTTGGTGTAATGCGCGCCGAACCCCTTCCTGACCAGCTGCTGCCCGAGGCGTGTGACGTGGACGTTGTCCGCCCCGGGCCGGAACAGCGCCCGGCCCGGATAGCCGGGCACCCCGTGCGAGGAGGGGTCCGGCGTCGTGGATCCCGGGCTCCCGGCCGGGATGTCTCTGCCCCGCTTGCCCACCAGGTACGACCAGGTCGTCGGCCCCGGCAGTCCGTCGGCGCCCGCCCCGCTCCAGCCCTGGGCACGCTGGAAGGCCTGAGTGGCCAGCCGGTCGGCGTCCGACCAGCGCGGGCCCGGCCCCGTCCGGTAGAACCGGGCGCCGCCCCGCTCCACCAGGAGCCGGCCCAGCCGCGTGACGTGGGCGTTGTTCGCGCCCGGTCCGAAGTACCCGGCCCCGGGGAAGCGCGAGGACTTCCCGTCGGAGCCGCCCGGATCCGCCGGCGCGGCCGGGCCCGGCTCGCCGGCCGCTCCTTCCGCCAGCCCCTTGTAGCGGTACGCCAGATAGCGGTCGGAGTTGCTCCAGTACGCGTAGGGGGTCGACAGCTTCCGGGTGTACGGGCGGGTCTGCTCGTACGCGAGGTAGTACGTGTGCGTGGAGTCCGCCCAGCCGCCGAAGACGACCACGTGCGAGCCGTTCTCGGGGTTGCTCGGATTGTGGAAGAGGAGGATGTCCCCGGGTTCCAGCGCCCCCTTGGTCGTGCGCACGCCGAAGGTGGGGAGACTGCCCGTCCATTCGTTCCTGGGCAGGTTCCAGGCCATCGACACGAAGCCCGAGCAGTCCTGCCGGTACCCGTCCGACCAGTACTTGGTCATGTTGTACGGCACCTCGGCCGCGACCCACTTGTTCGCCCGGTTGATGATCTCGGCCCGGGTGGTGGCCGGCACGGCCACCACGGCGGGCGCACCGGGACGCTCCGGTTTCCCCGCCGGGCCGTGCAGCGGGGCCTTCTCGCCCTGGGGGGTGTCGGGCGGCTCGTCGCCCACCGGGAGGCCCGGCCTGGCGGGAGCGTGGGCGACGGCGACCGCGGGCACCGAGTGTCCCGCGCCGAGGACGGTGCCCGCCGCGGCCGCCAGCGCGAGCGCCCGCGCCGCGGGACGGGCCGGTCCGGGTGACGAGACCGCGGCGGCCTCGGCACGGCGCCGGACGGCACAGCCGGAGCATTCGCAGTCGCTCGCGGGATCGAATTCCTCGAACACCGGAGTCTCCATGCGACGCCCCTCACACTCCAAATCGAAATGTCCGCATTTCTGCACGATCGTCAGTTTCTCAATCGTCCCCCGTTGTCGCATGTTGACGGTCCGAATGATGTACGGCACCCTCCGCGCACGCCGACGCACCGGGAGCTCACGGACCGGACCACCTCCCGGAATCGGGTAGAGTTCTCCAGGTCAGCGCGCGCCGCTAGCTCAGTTGGTTAGAGCAGCTGACTCTTAATCAGCGGGTCCGGGGTTCGAGTCCCTGGCGGCGCACAGACAGACCGATGGGGCCCCTCGCCGATGGCGAGGGGCCCCATCGTCGTCTGCGCCCTGAGGGTCGGCACGCCCCGCCTTCGCACATACGGGTGATGCCCGGGGCCGGGCGGGTCATGTGCTGCTGCCGGTGAGGTACGCGGAGACGACCACGTTCGCCGTGTACGAGCGGCTGGCCCGGTCGAAGGTGCCGCCGCAGGTCACCAGCCGCAGCTCGGCCCGTCCGGGCTCGCGCGGCCCGTAGGCCCGCCGGGCGTCGAAGCGGTCGCGCGGGAGGACCTGCACGTCGTCGACGGTGAACTCGGCGACCGTGCCGTCGTCGCGGAGCACCCGGACCCGGTCGCCGGGCCGCGCCGAGCTGAGCCGGTAGAAGACGGCGGGCCGGGTCTCGGTGTCGACGTGTCCCACGAACAGGGCGGTGCCCGCCGCACCCGGCCGCGCACCGGCCGCGTACCAGCCGACCACGCCCGGCCGGTCGTAGGGCGGCGGCTCGATCGCGCCCTGCCGGTCCAGGCCGCCCGCCACCACCGGAGCCCGGATCCGCAGCGCCGGGACGTCGAGGCGCTGGGGCCGCGCCTGCCGCAACGGCTCGTGCGCGGGCGGCAGCCGGGCATCCCGGGAACGGCCGGCGCCGGCCACGTCTCCCGTGACCGGCGCCGCCCCCTGCCGTACGTCGGTCACCTCGCGGCCCCAGAGCCACAGCCCCAGCAGCAGAACCGCCCAGGCGGCGCCCGTCGTCAGGCGCCCGGCACCGGAGGAGCGTTCCCCGTCGGTCATGTCGGGTTCCTCATCCGCCGCCGCGGTCCCGGCGGGCGCTGCGCACCGCGACGGCCACCGCGGCGGCGCTCGCGAGGACCAGGCCGATCACGGCCTGCCCGGTACCCGGTCCGGTGGCGCGGGTGTCGACGGACGCGAAGTGGGCGGTGCCTCCGCCGCCCGCCCGCACCGGCGCGACCGGTGAGGCCGGCGCGGACGAGGCGGGCTGCTCCGGCCGGTCCGCGGGGCGGCTCGCCGGGTCCGAGGCGGCCCGGCCCGGCCCGTCCGCCCGGGCGACCGTGAGCGTGCCCCTGACCTTGTCGTCGACGCCGTCGCAGGTGACCTGCACGCCGTAGGTGCCGGGCTTCAGCGAGGAGCGGACCCGGCTCTCCCCGACGAGGGCGCCGTCGCCGCCCGTGAGCCGGGCGTCCGCGACGAACGCCGGGGACTTCGCGACGCCGGTCCTGTCCTTGCAGCCCGTCGCCCGCAGCGTGATGTCGGAGCCGGGGGCGGGGGGCGAGGGGGTGACGGAGACGGCCGCGTCGGCCGCGTACGCCGCGGGCGTGAACGCGGCGGCGAGCACCGCTCCGGTACAGAGTGTGAGTCGCAGTGAACCCATCGTGAACCTCCAGACACCTGGAGACTCTCCCTCCGGGACGGCAGTCGCATCCCGGGGAGGGCAATCGCTGCTCCGTTCGGGCGGATTTCCGCCGCCCGAGGCATGGAACGCGGTTCAGACGCGTTCGATCAGGTCCGCGATGGAGTCCACGACCTTGGAGGGGCGGTAGGGGTACCGCTCGATCTCGGCGGGCGTGGTCAGGCCGGTGAGCACCAGGAACGTCTCCATGCCCGCCTCCAGACCGGCGAGGACGTCCGTGTCCATCCGGTCACCGATCATCGCGCTGCTCTCCGAGTGCGCCCCGATGGCGTTCAGGCCGGTCCGCATCATCAGCGGGTTCGGCTTGCCCGCGAAGTACGGCTGCTTGCCGGTCGCCTTGGTGATCAGCGCGGCGACCGCGCCGGTGGCGGGCAGCGGCCCCTCCGCCGAGGGGCCGGTCTCGTCGGGGTTGGTGCAGATGAAGCGGGCGCCGCCGTTGATCAGCCGGACCGCCTTGGTCATGGCCTCGAAGGAGTACGTCCGGGTCTCGCCCAGCACCACGTAGTCGGGCTCGTGGTCGGTGAGCACGTACCCGATGTCGTGCAGCGCGGTGGTCAGGCCCGCCTCGCCGATGACGTACGCCGTGCCGCCGGGCCGCTGGTCCTCCAGGAACTTGGCGGTGGCCAGCGCGGACGTCCAGATGTTCTCCACCGGCACGTCCAGACCCATGCGCTGGAGCCTGGCGTGCAGGTCACGGGCGGTGTAAATGGAGTTGTTGGTCAGCACCAGGAAGGGCCGGCCCGACTCCCGCAGCTTCCTGATGAAGGCGTCGGCGCCGGGGATCGGCACACCCTCGTGGATGAGCACACCGTCCATGTCGGTGAGCCACGATTCGATGGGCTTGCGGTCTGCCATGCCGTTCTCCTGCCGTACGCGGTGCTGCGTGGCCCTCAGCCTAGCGATCAGTTGTCGGCCGGGGTCCGCCACTTCTCGACGTCACTCTGGCGGTTCCGGTCGATCCCGGTCCAGGGGCGGTCGGTCTCGGTCCAGGGGGCGGTCGGTCTCGTCCAGGGGCGGTCGGCCGGTTCGAGCCCCGCCCACGCGGGCCGGGGGCCGTCGGGCTCCGCCGACCGAGGGGACTCGGGAGTCCATCCGGGGTGTTCCTGGCGTGGCGGCTCCCGAGGGGCGGTGCGGATGGCAGGTCATATGTTCATGCGACTGCGTACGTCCCTGTCCCTGACCGTTGTCACCGCGGCCGCGCTCGCCTGCGGTCCCGTCCCGAGCGCGGCCGGGCTCGACGCCCCGCCGGCCGCGGCTCCCGGGGCCGACCGCCGCCCCGGCTGTGCCGATCCCGACGCCCGCGACTTCCCCCTGAGGACCCGTGTCCACGGCGGACCCGACGTCTACGAGACCGGCGGCGCCGACGGGACCTGGTACCTCGACCTCACCAACACCACCGCCCACCCCTGCGGCGGCATCCATCCCGTCGTCGTCCTCGTCGACGGGAAGCGGCAGCTGCGCCCGTCCCAGGTGCGGCTGGAGTTCTTCGAAGGGACCCGGGCGCACCCCGTCTCCTTCGAGCGGACGGACGACGACGAACTCGTCGGGGCCTTCGACGGGTTCCCCGGGTTCACCGTGGCTCCCGGGCGGACCCTCCGGGTGAAGGTGCGGCTCACCGTCACCTCCGCCGCCGTCGCGCCGAACGACGTCGTGGCGAACGCGGCCGTGGTGCACCGGCACCGCGACGACGGCGACTGGGTGGGGCAGTCGAACGACTACCGCTTCCGGATCGACGGCACGCCGGATGCCGCAGTGGACGGCACGGACACCCCGGCGACGGCCACGGGTCCGGCGTCCGCGGCCCCCTCGGCCCGGGCTTCCGGGGCTCCCTCGGCCCCGGCTTCGGCGGCTTCCCCGGCTTCCTCGGCTCCGGATCCCTCGGCCCCGGATTCCGGGGCCCCGGATTCCGGGGCCGCTACCGATCCCGGGGGGAGTGGTGGTGACAGCGGCCATGAAGGTGGTGACGGTGACGCCGGCGCCGAGGGGGAAGGTGGCGCGCCGGGCGGAATGCCGTCCGTCGAGGAACTGGCCAGGACCGGTCCCGGCACACCACACGACACCGGCCTTCTGATCGGCGGTCTCCTCCTCGTCGCGGGCGGCACCCTCCTGATCACTACGGCCCGCTTTCTGCGCGGACGCGGGTGACGGGTGAGAGGAGGCGGTGTGGGGGCGCCGTGAGGTGGGCCCCGTCGTTTCGTCCGGGTGCCCGGACGGCCGGAACCGCAGCCCCCGCGCCGTCCCCGGCAACCCCCGCCGGTCAGCCCTCGGCGCGCCCGAACAGGGGTGCGAGAAGGAGCTGGGCCGCGCCCTCCGCGACGGCACGCGCGCCGCCCGGCGCGAGACGCACCGGCACCGCCGCGTCCAGGCCCCCGCGCCGGGCGCGCTCGTCGAGGACGGCGCCGACCCCCCGTACGAAGGGCTCCTCGTGGGCGGCGACGGTACGGCCCCCCAGGAGTACCAGGTCGATGTCGAGCAGCCCGGCGAGATTCGCGGCACCCGCCCCGAGGACCCGCGCCGCCTCGTCCACGGCGCCCCGCGCCACCGCGGCGAGACACAGCACCTCGATGCAGCCGTGGTTCCCGCACTCGCACAGCGGGCCGCCCAGCTGGATGACCTGGTGCCCGAACTCCCCCGCCCCGGTCCGCGTCCCCCGGTGCACGGCCCCGCCGATGACCAGCCCGGCCCCCAGCCCCGTACCGAGGTGCAGATACGCGAAGGACCCCTGGCCCGGTCCGGCACCCCCGCCGACCGCGAGGGCGAGCGCCGCCGCATTGGTGTCCTTGTCCACTACCACCGGCACCCCGAGCCGCCCGGCGAGTGCCTCCCGCAGCGGAAACCCGTCCCACTCCGGGAACCCGGTGACCCGGTGCAGCACCCCGCGCTCGTGGTCGAGCGGGCCGGGCAGCGCGACCCCGGCGCCCAGCACGGACGCGGCCCCCGGCACCCCCGCGAGCAGGGCCGCCACCTCCCGCGCCGCCCCGGTGACGACCGCCCTGGCCCCGGAGCCGAGGTCCAGGGGCGAGCGCCGCTCCGCGACCACCGCTCCCGTGAGGTCGCACAGGACCGCGGTCAGTTCGTCCCGGTCCAGGTGGAGGCCGACCGCGTGACCCGCCTCGGGAACCAGCCGCAGCACCGTGCGCGGCTTGCCACCGGTCGACGCCCGCCGGCCCGCCTCCGCCGCCAGGCCCTCCGCCCGCAGCCGGGCGGTGATCTTGCTGACGGCCTGCGGGGTCAGCCCGGTCCGCTCGGCGAGTTCGAGACGGCTGATGCCGGCGGGACCCGCCGTGCGCAGCAGGTCGAGCACCAGCGCCGCGTTGTGGCTGCGCAGCGCCGGCAGGTTCACCCCCGCCTCGCCGCCGCGCCCGCGCACCACTCCCGACCGGTTCACTCCGCTCCCGCCGCCGCGCCCACGCGCCTCCGGCGGTCCGCTTCCGACTCCGCGCTGGTCCTGTTCACGTACGCCATTGTCCCCCGCGCTTGCACTTTGGCAACAGCGTTGCGAAAGTGGAGGCATGACAGGCACCAGCAGCACCGGATCCGGCTCCGGCACCCCCCTCCGCGTCGGCCTCGTCGGCTACGGCCTCGCGGGCTCCGTCTTCCACGCCCCGCTGATCGCCGCGACCGAGGGCCTCACCCTCGACACGGTCGTCACCTCGAACGCGGAGCGGCGCGAGCAGGCCCGGGCGGAGTTCGGCGACGGTGTCCGCTTCGCCGGCACACCCGACGAGCTGTGGGCGCGCGCCGACGAGCTGGACCTGATCGTCATCGCCTCCCCGAACAGGACCCACGTCCCGCTCGCGACCGCCGCACTGAAGGCCGGCCTGCCGGTGGTCGTCGACAAGCCCGTCGCGGGCACGGCGGCCGAGGCGCGCGAGCTGGCCACCCTGGCCGACGAGCGCGGACTGCTGCTGTCGGTCTTCCAGAACCGCCGCTGGGACAACGACTTCCTGACCCTGCGCAAGCTCGTCGAGGAGGGCGAGCTCGGCGACGTCTACCGCTTCGAGTCCCGCTTCGAGCGCTGGCGCCCCCAACTGAAGGGCGGCTGGCGGGAGTCCGGCGACCCGGCAGAGATCGGAGGTCTGCTCTACGACCTCGGCAGCCACGTCGTCGACCAGGCGCTGACCCTTTTCGGCCCGGCCGCGCAGGTCTACGCCGAGTCGGACGTACGCCGCCCCGGCGCCGAGACCGACGACGACACCTTCTTCGCGATCACGCACGTGAACGGCGTCCGGTCCCACCTGTACGTCTCCGCGACCACCGCCCAACTGGGCCCGCGCTTTCGCGTACTGGGCTCGCGGGCCGGTTACGTCAAGTACGGCCTCGACCCGCAGGAGGCCGCGCTGCGCGAGGGCAGCCGCCCCGGCAGCACGGCCGAGTGGGGCATCGAGCCCGAGACCCTGTGGGGGCGCGTCGGCTCGGGCGAGTCCCCGCTGACCGGCGGCGGCCGCCCGGAGCCCACGCTGCGGGGCGCGTACCCGGCGTACTACCAGGCGGTGGCCGCGGCGCTGCGCGACGGCGGCCCGAACCCGGTCACGGCGTACGAGGCGGCCGACGCCCTCGACGTCCTGGAGGCGGCCCGGCGCTCCGCCCGCGACGGTGCGGCGGTGACGCTGTGAGCACCCCGACGGCCGCCCCCACGATCCCCGAACTCGAGGAGCAGGAGCGCCGCTTGACGCTCCCGCGCTTCACGTACGACGACGCCTGGGCCCTCGGCTCCCTGCTGGTCGAGCTGGCCCGGGAGCGCGGCGCGCCGGTCGCCGTCGACATCCGGCGCGGCGGTCAGCAGCTCTTCCACGCGGCCCTGCCCGGCTCGACCCCGGACAACGACGCCTGGATCGACCGCAAACGCCGGGTCGTCGAGCGCTACGGCTGCTCCTCGTACCTGGTCGGCGCCCGTTTCCGCGCCAAGGGCACCACCTTCGAGGAGTCCTCGCGCCTGGACCCCGACGTGTACGCGGCCCACGGCGGCGCGTTCCCGATCGTCGTCGAGGGCACGGGGGTCGTCGGCACGGTGGTCGTGTCGGGTCTGCCGCAGGTGGAGGACCACCGGATGGTCGTGGAGGCGCTGGAGCACTTCAAGGGCTGACGGCGGCGCGGGCCCGCACCCTTCGAGGTCCGAGGCGGGCGCAGGTCCGCACCTTCGGGGGCCGAGGCCGGCACCGGCCCTCAACTACGAGGGCCGGGGGGCGGCCCCGCCCCGCGCGCACGAGGCCGGGGGCACCCTCACCCACGAGGGCGCCCCCGGCCGCGCAGGGCTCACGCGTCCTTGAGTTCCTGGCGCTGCCGTCCGAGGCCCTCGATCTCCAGCTCCACCACGTCGCCGGCCCGCAGGAAGGGCTTCGGCTCGGGCTGCCCGAGCGCCACCCCGGCCGGCGTGCCCGTGTTGATGACGTCGCCGGGGTGGAGCGTCATGAACTGGCTGACGTAGCGCACGACCTCGGCGACCGGGAAGATCTGCTCGGCCGTCGTGCCGTCCTGCTTGAGCTCCCCGTTCACCCAGAGCTTCAGCGACAGCGCCTGCGGGTCGGGCACCTCGTCCGCGGTCACCAGCCAGGGGCCCAGCGGGTTGAACGTCTCGCAGTTCTTGCCCTTGTCCCAGGTGCCGCCGCGCTCGATCTGGAACTCGCGCTCGGAGACGTCGTGCGCCACCGCGTACCCGGCGACGTGCGCGAGCGCCTCCTCGTGCGACTCCAGGTAGCGGGCCGTACGGCCGATCACGACCGCCAGCTCCACCTCCCAGTCGGTCTTCACCGAGCCGCGCGGCACGAGCACCGTGTCGTGCGGGCCCACCACCGTGTCCGCCGCCTTGAAGAAGATCACCGGCTCCGCGGGCGGCTCGGCACCGGTCTCCCGCGCGTGGTCGTGGTAGTTCAGCCCGATGCACACGACCTTGCCGATCCGGGCCAGCGGCGGTCCGACGCGCAGCCCGGCCGCGTCCAGCGCGGGCAGCTCGCCGGCCTCGGCGGCGGACCGGATCCGGCCGAGCGCCGCGGCGTCGGCGAGCAGCGCTCCGTCGATGTCGGCGACGACGCCCGACAGGTCCCGCAGGGTTCCCTCGGCGTCGAGCAGCGCGGGCCGCTCCGCCCCCGCCGTACCGACTCGCAGCAGCTTCATGATCACAATCTCCCTCGATCGCGGCAGCCCGACCGATGGGTGCAGCCATCGGAGGACTGGTCGATCCTCCAAGCTGGGCGTCCAGTCCGCAAGACCCCGTTCACGGACTGGACCGTAACCTGAGCGCCCCCTCCGGGCCCGCCCGTCAGCCGAGCGCGGTCGCCGCCGGAGCGGCCCCCGGCATGTCGCGGTACAGCACCGCCCGTTCCACCGCGCTCCACGTCGTGCTGGTGACCACGTACAGCGCGGCGGCCAGCGGCACCACCGCCACCGTGAACAGCGTGAAGAAGGACATCAGCGGCATGACCTTGTTGATCGTGGCGAGGCCGGGCACCTGCTCACCACCGGGCGCGGGGGCGGGTGCGGCCGACATCATCTGCCTGGTCCGCCGGTAGTTGAAGGTCGCCACCAGGGTGACGACGGCGAAGAGGCCGAGGTAGACGAGCCCAGGGGCGCCGAGCGGCCCGCCGTCACCCAGGGCGTCCGTCCAGCGGTCGCCGAGCGGGGCGCCGAACAGCCTGTGCCCGAGCAGCGTGTTGGCCCCGCCGCCGATCGTCGAGCTGGAGAACAGGTGGTAGAGGAGGAAGAACGCCGGCATCTGGAGGAGGCTCGGCAGGCACCCGGAGAGCGGCGAGACCTTCTCCTGCGCGTGCAGCTCCAGGAGGGCCCTCTGGAGCTTCTCGTTGTTGTCGCCGTGCTTCCTGCGCAGGGCCGCGACCTGGGGCTGGAGCCGGGCGCGGGCCCGCTGCCCGCGCGCCGACGCCCGCGACAGCGGGTGCACCAGCAGCCGTACGAGGGCGGTGAACAGGACGATCGCGGCGGCTGCCGCGGACGCGTGGAACAGCGGCTGGAGCAGGTCGGCCAACCGCTCGACCAGACTCGCGAAAACGGACATGAAAGCGGACATGGGTGAGCCCTCCGGGGGTCTCGTCGTGCCTGACGTGGAGAAACGGCATGACGGCCCGCGCGGGGGTACGCGGCGGTGAGTGAGGTGGCGCGCGTCCCTACGCGGTGACCGTCGGGAGGGCACACCCCGGCGCTCGGGGGCGCGTGCGTCCCGACGCGTCGGGATCGCGCTGGGGCAGGAACGCCGTGCGCTGCTCGCGGTCGCGGATGGCCGTCCGTACGCGCGTACGCGGGACGGCGGGCACGCAGCGCGCGGCGATGAGGGCGCAGGCGGCGAGCGCGGAGCCGGCCGCGGCGGTCGCGGCGAAGGCGACGACGGCCGAGAGGCTGCCGGTGTCGAGGAGGGCGAACTCCAGGACGAGCAGGAGCAGCGCGGCGGCGGGACGCATGGTCGCCCAGGTCCGCGTCATCGGCCACTCCCCCTTCGTACGCCTATTCGTCCTGCCGTTATACAGGATGGGTGCCGGGTGCGGGTTTCGCGGGAGCCGCGCATGTGTGGCCGTTGGCCGCGGGCTTCGCAGGAGCCGTCCGTCCGGTCGATGCGACGGGAGGTCCGGTCGGTGCGACGGGAGGTCCGGTCCGTGCGACGGGAGGTCCGGTCCGTGCGTTGGGAGGTCCGGTCCGTGCGTTGGGAGGGGGCCGGGGTGCCGAAGGCGCAGGTGCCGGGGCGGGGTCCCCGGCCCGGTGTCAGCGGGGCCGCACGGAGCGCAGTCTGCCCCACACCACCAGGCGGTACTTCGAGGTGTACTCCGGGGTGCACGTGGTGAGGGTGAGGTAGTACCCGGGCTCGCTGTAGCCGTAGGACGGGTGGACGGCGCTGCGCGGCACGGGGCGTACGACTCCGACGTCGCGCGCGGCGGTCTGCGGAAGCGTCCGGTCGACGGCGTACACGTAGGCGGCCGTCCGGGTCTCGACCTCGACCGTGTCGCCGCGCTTCAGCCGGTCGAGGTGCCGGAAGGGCTCGCCGTGGGTGTTCCGGTGCCCGGCGAGCGCGAAGTTCCCCGGCCGGCCGGGCTGTGCGGTGCGCGGGTAGTGGCCGGCGTAGCCCCGGTCGAGCACGTCCCGCTTGCCGATGCCCTCGGCGACGGGCACGCGGAGCGAGAGGCGGGGGACGGTGAGGACGGCGTAGGCATCGGACCCGCGGGGCCGTTCACCGGGGCTCCGGCGGGGCTGTTCACCGGGGCTCCGGCGGGCGGTGCCCGTCCGTCCGCCCGGGTCGGCCCGTGCGGTGCCGGCTCCGGCCCCGGCGCCCTGAGGCCGGTCCTCGCCCGGATCAGGGGCGGCCGTCACGTCCGGCGCGGGCCGCCGCCACTCCCTCTCCAGGGCCTCGACCCTCCGCTCGGCCCCCTCGCGGGCCTGCCGGTTGGTCCACCACAGCTGGTGCACGACGAGGAGCAGGAGCACCGCCCCGACGGTGACGAGGAGTTCGCCCGCGGTCCGCAGGGCCCGCCGGTACGCGGCGCGCCGCCGTAGCGTGCCGTGGTGCACGACCCCGGGAGTCCGCATGCGTACGCCTCCTTCACCGGCCCGCACGATAAGGGGTGTCTCCTCAACTGGCCAGCACGGCGCAGCACTTGGACCGCGCCGCCTCTCAGCCCTTCTCCTCACCCTTCTCACAACCACTGAAAGAAAGAAGGGTCACACCTCTCGACAACCTCGCCCGCCGCACTCGATGCTTCCTGATGACATGAGCGCGACACGTCAACGCCGGTGCCGCAACCGGCAGTTCGAGCGGGACGGAGAGGTCATGATCCGACGCAGAACACTGCTGGCCGCGACGGGCGGCACGCTCCTGGGAAGCGCGCTGGCCACCGGCACGGCACGGGCCGACGCGACCATCGCGGTCAACCCCGGCACCACGTACGGGACATGGGAGGGCTGGGGCACCTCCCTGGCCTGGTGGGCCAACGTCTTCGGCGCCCGGGACGACTTCGCCGACATCTTCTTCACCACCAAGTCCGTGGCGTACAACGGCCGGACGCTCCCCGGCCTCGGTCTGAACATCGCCCGCTACAACCTCGGCGCGTGCAGCCGGAACAGCGTGAACGGCGAGAGCATGGTCGCCTCGCCCAACATCCCGGCGTTCAAGCAGATCGAGGGCTACTGGCAGGACTGGAACAACGAGGACCCCGCGTCCTCGGCCTGGAAGTGGACGGCGGACGCCGCCCAGCGCGCCGCCCTCGTCAAGGCGACCGCGCGCGGCGCGACCAGCGAGCTGTTCGCCAACTCACCGATGTGGTGGATGTGCGCGAACCACAACCCGTCGGGAGCGTCCGGCGGCGGCAACAACCTCCAGACCTGGAACCACCGCCAGCACGCCTCCCACCTGGCCGCTGTCGCCCTCCGCGCGAAGACCGACTGGGGCGTGAACTTCGCGACGGTGGACCCCTTCAACGAACCCTCCTCCGCTTGGTGGACGGCCACCGGCACCCAGGAGGGCTGCCACCTGGACGCCTCCGTCCAGGCCGCCGTACTCCCCCACCTGCGCGGCGAACTCGACAAGCGCGGCCTGACGGGCACCCGGATCTCCGCGTCGGACGAGACGAGCTACGACCTCGCGCGCACGACGTGGAACGCGTTCGGCACGTCGACGAAGGCGCTGGTGGACCGGGTCAACGTGCACGGCTACCAGGGCTCGGGCGGCCGTCGTGACCTCCTGTACACGGACGTCGTGACCACGGCCCGCAAAGGCCTGTGGAACTCCGAGTACGGCGACGGCGACGCGACCGGCCTCACCCTGGCGAGCAACCTCTGCCTGGACTTCCGCTGGCTGCACCCGACGGCGTGGTGCTACTGGCAGGTGATGGACCCCTCCGCGGGCTGGGCGACGATCGCCTACGACGCGAGCACGCTCCAGGCCGGCGCCGTACAGACCAAGTACTACGTGCTGGCCCAGTTCAGCCGCCACATCCGCCCCGGCATGACGATCCTCGACACGGGCGTCGGCTACGCGGCCGCCGCCCTGGACGCGGCGGCGAAACGCCTGGTCGTCGTCGCCGTGAACACCGCGTCGTCGGCCCAGACCCTGACCTTCGACCTGTCCCGCTTCACCCGGGCGACCGGCGGCACGGGCGGCCTGGCCCGCCGCTGGAACACGGTGACGTCGGGCGGCGGCGACCTGTACACGCCGCACTCGGACACGTACGTGAGCGGAAAGGTCCTGCGGGTGCCGTTCGCGGCGGGGGCGGTGCAGACGGTGGAGGTGGAGGGGGTCGTGGTGTGACCCCGCCGTGACCCGTCGGCCCGCGCGGGGTCGTGGTGTGACCCCGCCGTGACCCGTCGGCCCGCGCGGGGTCGTGATGTGACCCCGCCGGCCCGCGCGCCCGGCCTCCCCTGCCCGGGCCGGGGCGCTGGCCTGCGGATCTCTCTCTTTTGTCGGTCCACGGCAGTACGGTGTCCACCATGCGCCCCGACACGCCAGCCGAGAACGTCGACCACAACGCCGAAGCGGCACGCCTGGAGCGGACCGCAGGCCTGTACCCCGAAGACGCCGAACACCTGCTCGTGCAGGCCGCGGCCCACCTGGAACTGTCCGGCGACCGCCCCAGCGCCACCGCGCTGTACGACCGCCTGCTGTCGTCGCCCGAGCCCCTGGAGAACCCCCACCTGGTCCGCGCCCTGAAGGCGGCGAACCTGTGGGAGTACGGTCACGAGGCGGAGGCGCGGGCGATCATCGACGGGGTCCGCGCGACGTCCCCGCGGGACCCGGCGGCCTGGGTGATCGTGGCCGAGGCCCTGGAGTCGCACGACGAACTGGAAGCGGCGCACGAGACGTTCACGGAGGGTGCGCGGCTCTTCCTGGCGGACGTCTCGGAGCCGCCGTACGCGACGCACCCCCTGCTTTTCGGCCGCCACCGGGTCCGCCGCATGCTGGGCGTGGCCCACGACGACTGGGACATGCTCGCGGACACGCTGCACTCGTCCCCCGTCTCCCTGGACGAGCTGCACGACCCCAAGCGGGTGTGGTCGCTGGGCTCGGACAACCCGGCGGAGCTGGCGGCGGAGATCTCGCGTCTGCGCGCGGAACTCGGCACGTTCCGGGAGGCGCTGTCGCGTCCGTTCCCGGTGGCGGTCCTGCACTGGCCGGCGGACGAACTGACGGAACTGCTGACGGCGTACCCGTCGCTGTCCTCGGAGTACCCGTCCCACGAGGAGCACCTCGCGACGATAGAGGCGTCACTGCGCGAGCTGTCCGCCTCCGGCACCCCGAACCTGGGCATCGTCACGGGCACGGTCCCGTCCTACGAGGCCTTCGCGGCCTCGGAGGCCACGTCCCCGGCGGACACGAACCTCCTCCCCCAGTACGCGACGACGCTCGCAGCCCGCGGCCGAGCGGTGGCGTGGCCCCCGCAGCGGGGGGCGGGGTGCTGGTGCGGCTCGGGGAACCTGTACACGGAGTGCCACGGGTCCGTATAGGTAGCTGGGCCTGCCCGCCCTCTAGTTCCCCTAATGACGGCGGCCCCAGCCCTACTCCTCGGCTGGGGCCGGCCTCGCATCTGCCGACGGCTATACCTCAATCAGCACCCGTCTGTCAGTTGTGCCTGTTAGAACTGGGCTAGCCGTACCAGTGATCAGGGGGACCAGCGTGACTCAACCGGGGGATCTGTCGCAGCCTGTTGCGGGCGTGTACGAGGAGCTCATTACCCGGCGGATGCAGGCACAGATAGAGAAGTTGGACACGGCTCGCTGGAAGGCCATCGACGGCGATGTCAGCGAGGAGTCCTCCCCGCATGTGATCGCGCGGCATCTCAGCCGGGCCATAGGACGAAGACTCGCCCAGGTGCCGCACGACGAGCGCGTAGCGGTCGCGAACCGGATGATCCAGTCGATCACCTCCGACATGGTTACTCCTTCGGGTCTCAACCCGAGCGACCCCGTCGAACTCATTGCCGACGGCCCTCGTCAACTGTTGGCTCTGGCAGAGCAGGAGGCTCCAGGTGTCTACGCCGTACGGCCCCTGACACCGCTCTCCGAGACTGCGCTGATCACTAACTCCCCGGAGGACCCCAGTCTCGGGACGGAACTGCGGGCCGAGCTGGCCACTGCAGACCGCATCGATCTGCTGTGTGCCTTTGTGAAGTGGTACGGCCTACGCGTCCTGGAGGATTCGCTCCGCGCCGCCAGGAAGCGTGGCGTCCCGATCAGGGTGATAACGACCACGTACATCGGTGCAACCGATCGACACGCTCTCGACCGCCTGGTGCGCGACTTCGGTGCCGAGGTAAAGGTCAACTACGAGATCCGTTCGACTCGTTTGCATGCCAAGGCATGGCTGTTCCGTCGCAAGAGCGGCTTTGATACGGCTTACGTAGGCAGCTCGAACCTGTCCAAGGCCGCCCTGCTCGACGGCCTGGAGTGGAACGTGCGACTCTCATCCGTCGCAACTCCCGCGGTGCTGCACAAGTTTGAGGCGACGTTTGATTCGTATTGGCATGACAGCGCGTTTGAGTCGTACGACCCGGACGACGACGGAGAGCGCCTCGATCGGGCTTTGGCACAGGCAGGCGGAACAGGTAACACCGCTGACCTGAGGATCAATCTGTCGGGCCTTGAGGTACACCCGTTCCCGCACCAACGCGACATGCTCGAACGCCTCCGCGTCGAGCGCGAGATCCATGGCCACAGCCGCAACCTCTTGGTCGCTGCGACCGGAACCGGCAAGACCGTTATGGCCGCGTTGGACTATCGAGCCCTGCACAGGAAGCACGACGGTGACGCTCCCACTCTGCTGTTCGTAGCCCATCGCAAGGAGATCCTCACCCAGTCCTTGCGTACCTACCAAGAGGTCCTCGACGACGCATCGTTCGGCGAGCTCCTCCACAGCGGTCAGGATCCGCGGCGCTGGCAGCACGTGTTCGCAAGCGTCCAGTCCTTGAACATCCGTCGCCTTGAGACGCTGGCACCCGATCACTTCGACATCATCGTGATCGACGAGTTCCATCACGCCACTGCGGCCACCTATCGCCGAGTCATCAACCACTTCAAACCGAAGCAACTGCTCGGCCTCACAGCTACGCCCGAACGGATGGACGGGCTCACCGTGCAGGACGAGTTCTTCGGCGGCCGCATCGCCGCAGAGATGCGGCTATGGGAAGCCCTTGAGAACGACCTACTCTGCCCCTTTCACTACTTCGGCATCCCGGATGGCACGGACCTCACGGGCCTCGGATGGAGGCAAGGCGCGTACGCGGATTCCGAGCTGGGAAACCTGTTCACGGGTAACGATGCACGTGCACGGATCGTGGTCAAACAGATTCGGGACAAGGTCTCCCAGCCCGGAGCGATGCGCGCCCTTGGCTTTTGCGTCACCAAGGCTCACGCACATTTCATGGCCGACTTCTTCCAAAAGGCCGGTTTTCAGGCCGCAGCTCTTGACAGCGACTCATCTGCCGGTGTGCGTGCCCAGACGCTGGCCGACCTGCGCAACGGAAAACTCCAAGTGATCTTTTCCGTTGATCTCTTCAACGAGGGCCTCGACATCCCTAACGTGGACACCCTGCTTCTTCTTCGTCCCACGAACAGTGCCACCGTCTTCCTTCAGCAGCTCGGTCGGGGCCTGCGCCGTACCGACACGAAGCCAGTTCTCACAGTGTTGGACTTCATCGGGCAGCATCGGGCGGAGTTCCGCTTCGAGGAGCAGTTCCGGGCCATGACGAACCTCACCCGCAACCGCCTTGTCGAGCACATCGAGCGCGATTTTCCGCAGCTTCCTTCCGGGTGTCAAATCATCTTGGAGGGAAAGTCCAAGGACCTGGTACTCGACAACATCCGCACTCAGCTGGGTGCGACAATCAAAACGTTGGTGAAAGAAGCCAAGGACTACGGCACCCCACGCCTCGCTGACTACCTCCGCGAGAGCCGGCGAGAGATCAAGGAACTCTACAAGAGCGACAACTCGTGGACTACGATTCTTCGTAGGTCAGGCCTGCTGGATGGACCAGTTCCGCCGGGGGAAGCTGACCTCCTCAAGCGCGTCCACGCCTTTCTGCATGTCGATGACCCGGATCGCGTACGCGCGTACCTCCGCCTCCTGTCACCGGATGCTCCCCCGTATGCATCACTCAGCCCGACCGAGCAGACGTATGCCCGCATGCTCTTTTTCAACATCTGGGACAACGCTGGCGGCTTCAGCAGCTTTGCGGAGGGCCTTGCATCACTGCGGAACCAGTCGGTGTTTCGCGACGAACTCCAACAGGTCCTGTCGCACGTCATGGATCGGTGCGATCACTTCCCCATTCCTTTGTCGGGGCCGCACGACAGCATCCCGCTAAAGGTCCACAGCTCCTACAACCGATCAGAGATTTTGGCCGCTCTCGGTGTTGCGCGCTTTGGCGGCCAGATGCCTCGATCGTTCGCCCAGGGAGTCCAGTGGGTTGAGGATATCAAAACAGACGCCTTGTTGATCACCTTGGAGAAGAACGAGAAAGATTTCTCTCCCACTATTCGGTACAAGGATTATGCGCTGAGCCCCACCCTGTTTCACTGGGAATCACAGAACGCGATCGCTGATACGTCCCGCACAGGGCTGCGGTATCAGCACCACACCAAGCAGGGCAGCCATATTCTGCTGTTCATGCGTCGTTACAAGAACACCGATATCGGCAAATCCCAACCGTGGATGCTGCTGGGACCCGCAACGTATGTGGAGCACACGGGTAACAAGCCGATGGGGATCACTTGGCGCCTTCAGCACGAGCTCCCCGCCGACGTGTGGACGTACTCCGCCCTCACCCCGGGGTGAGCTCAACTCCTCTACCTGCCGAGTGGTTCGAAGTGCATGTGCGCCCGCTCTACCACCTCGCCCGCGTCAACACCATGCGCCTGGAGCCAGTGGAGGAGGTCGACGATAACGTGAATGGCGACCTCCTTACCCGTGGCCTCGCTCAACACACTCGGAGCCTTCGCCCGGGGCAACTGCGCGGCACCGTAGTGGCTGAGAATGGCTTCAGCCCTGGCCACGGGAGCGTGCTGGCTATGCCCGCCGGACGAGTTCAGGCGGGTGGCCAGCTCGCACCACGTGATCTTTCGGTCCGCGTGCAGCAGCACGCCCCAGCGGTCAGCAAGAGCGTCGACAAGCGCCATACCCCGGCCTCCTTCCGCTTCGGCTCCCGCACACACGAGCGTCGGTAAGGCACGGGCGTCCGGATCTTGGACCTCGATCCGCACGTAGGTGCCGTTCATCGAGACAGTGAGAGTGGCGGGGGTCCCTGCGCCCACGTGCGTGATGACGTTGGAGACGAGTTCGGTCACGCACGACTGAGCCGTGTCAATGACATCGGGAAGGCCCCAGAGGGAGAGGTGCAGTCGCACGAGGCGCCGCAGGGCCCGCACCTCCTCAGGCTCCGCAGAGAACGGGAGGTTCCATCGTTTCCTTGGTACACAGCTCACGTACTCCATACCCGCCTCCTGTCCAAGGACCGCTCTCTACGGTCCGCAGTGGATTCACCACCGAGAGTTGCAGTGAAACTCTCAAAATGGAACTCTCACGCCACACATTCACGCTGCGCTTAGGAGTGCGGCACACCCTCGCGCGCCCCGGCGCACGCGACCTTGCCGTCATGGTCGGGCAGCCATCACGATCTGAGAGATCCATACGAAGGGCCGTACACATGGCAGTTGGACCTACCACTCGCAGGCGTCAGCTCGGAGCCGACCTGCGTCGACTTCGCGAGCTCAAGGGCTTGACGCTTGAGGAAGCAGGGGCGCGCGTCGGCATCTCGAAGGCGACGTTGAGTCGATACGAGACCAAGGAGGGCTCCGTTAAGTGGCCGTCCGTGGACGCTCTTTGCCGCGAGTACGGCGCCTCGGACGAGGAGCGAAAGGCCCTGGTCGAGCTGGCGAAGGGGGCCAAGATCCAGGGTTGGTGGAGGTCGCTCGCAGACCCCATCCCTGAATCGATGAACCTCATGCTGACGCTTGAGAACGAAGTGGTGCGAGAGGACCAGTACGCGTGCACGTACATCCCCGGCCTGCTGCAGACCCGCTCCTATGCCGAAGCCGTTCACCGCGCCTCGGAGATGCGCTGCCCGGAACGGGAGGTGCAGCACATGGTCGACATTCGCATGAAGCGACAGGAACTCCTTCAGCGCGACGAGCCCCCACACCTCTGGTGCGTCATCGATGAGGCCGCGATCCGGCGAGCCGTCGGCGGCCGGTACGTCATGCAGGAACAACTACGGCACGTACTCACGATGTCGGAGCTGCCTCACGTTACGGTTCAAGTCCTGCCCTTCTCAACGGGTGCTCACGCAGCGGCTGTTGGCAGCTTCGTCGTCCTAGGAAGCCAGACTCCTGAGCTGGACGTGGTGTACGTGGACACACTCGGTGGCGGACTCTTCATGGAGAAGCCCGAGGAACTCAAGCGCTATAGGTTGGCGTTCCAGTACCTCAGCGCCCAGGCCCTCGACCTTGAGGCATCTGCCGGGCTTATCCGCCGTATAAGCGAGGAGTCTTGATGACAGTGCAGACCGGGCCTCGGTGGTTCACGTCTTCCTTCAGCGGCGGTAGCGGAACCGAGTGCGTCGAGTGCGCGCTCAGCGACGATGGCGTGCTTGTACGTGATTCCAAAAACGCCGGAGGACCCATCGTCACTGTTGAAGGGGCTCCTTGGCGGGCGTTCATACGGGCGTTGGACGACGGTGCGCTGTCCCTTTAGGAGCTCTACGGGCAGGGACGTTTCGTCATGAGTGCCGACGCCTCACGCTGGCTCCCGGGCGCAGGCGGCTACTGGATGCTCCAACGTGGGCCGTGGGCACCGTTCATTGGGCACGTGAAGATGTTCAGTTCGCCCCAGCGGCCCACCGTTACCTCGGTCGGGGTGGCGGAACCGTGGGTGGGGAGGTCCCGGTCCTCCACAGGGGTCCAGCTGCCGCTGCCGCCGTCCCACTCCGAGCTGTCGATCGTGAGCAGCAGGTCCATCGGGGCCGCGCAGGTGCGGCAGTCCATGGGGGACGGGTCCGTGAGGTGCCAGGACGCGAAACCGCCGACGCGCCAGCCCGGCGGGATGGAGAGGTCGTACTGGTAGGCGGGCGGCTCGGGCGGGGCCTTCGCCTCGCGCGCCCTGGCCCACTCCTCGTACTCCGCCTCCGTGTCCCAGCTCTGTACCTCGTCCGTCATGTCCTCCCGCGCCGCCTCGGCCGACTCCTCGAGTGCTTCCTCCCACGCGTCGATCCGGGCGCACAGCTCCGCCGGCAGGAGACCTGCGAAGGGGTACGTCGTCACCTGTTCCGGGTGCAGTACGCAGGGCTCCGGGATGTACCCCGCGTAGCCGACGACCTCCGGCTGCGGGGGCGTGGCGAGCGGGTTCGTCACCTCCCGGGAACGGCGCCGGCGCAGGTGCAGTGACATGCCGTAGCCGCTGGCGCCGTGCCGGTCGAAAGGGCACCAGAAGACCTGGAGCAGGTCGCAGTCGTCCGGTCCCGGCGGCAGGTCGGCGATGTCCCGCCGGTAGAGCTGGGCCAGCCCGATCATGGGCAGCGGGTCGGTGTCGGCGAGGTCCGCGACGCGGTGTTCCCGGCTCAGTTCCGCCAACAGCCGGCGTTCCTCCTCGATGGGGCCGGCGGCCGGATCGCGGGCCCAGGCGCCCGCCAGGATCCGGCGCTCCTCGTGGATGTCCGCCGGGCGCCTGCCGTGGTTGCGCCCGTGCGACTCCGTGCAGACGGGCCAGGGCTCGTCCGCCGGCCACAGCAGCGGGCCGCCCACCGAGCTCATCGACGCGTCGGGCGTGCCGGGCCTCGGGTGCAGCCGGGTCGTCGTCCCCCGGTGCGCCGCCAACTCCGGGAAGTGTTCCTCGATGTCGAGCGGGCGGGGCGGGGTGGTCCTCCTGGTCATGCATCCGACTGTAGGTCTACGTCCTACGGCGCCGACGCCGGGCACGACCACGGCCGGCCGCTCACGCCCCCCAACACGGGCACGGGCACCGGCATTGGTGCGCTGGCACGGGCACGGGCACCGGTGATGCGGTCGTCAGGCCCCCGCGCCCACGCGTTAGCCTCGGTCGCGTTCGACTGACGTAGCAGCAGCGGAGGCAGCGATGGCGAAGGTACCGGCCGCGGTGGTGGCCGCCGGGGGGCTTGTCGGTGGGTACGGGGTCGCCCGCTGGACGAAGAAGCGGCAGCTGGGCGGGGTCGTGCTGGCCGCCGCCGGGGCCGCGGCGGCGCAGCAGTGGCGGCAGCAGGCCGGCGGTAGGGCCGCCGGGGCGCTGACCGCCGCGTACGTCGCCGCCTTCGCCGGGTCGCATCCGCTGGCCAAGAAGGTGGGCGCCTGGCCCGCCGTCTTCGGTGTCGCCGGCGCCGTGGCCCTCGCCTCCTGGGCCGTGGCGGACCGGCGGGGCTGAGCGCAGTCCAAGGGACCGGTCAGGCCGTCCTCACACCCTGAAACGCCCGCCGATACGCCTGCGGGCTCGTCCCGACCACCCGTCTGAAGCGGTCCCGGAACGCCGTCGGGGAGCCGAAGCCCGCCTGGACGGCGATGCGTTCGACGGGATGTGTCGTCGTCTCCAGGAGGTACTGGGCGCGGCGCACCCGGGCCCGGTGCAGCCACTGGAGCGGCGTCGTGCCCGTCTGCTCGCGGAAGCGGCGGTTGAGCGTTCGGGTGCTCATGCCTGCCTGGGTGGCGATGTCCTCCAGGGTCAGGTCGTCGCCGGCATTCTCCTCCAGCCAGTGCAGCAGGGGCTCCATCGTGCTGCCCGCCGGTGCCGGGGGCTGCGCGTGGACGATGAACTGGGCCTGCCCGCCCTCCCGTTCGAGCGGTACGACGGACATCCGCGCCGCGTGTGCGGCCACCGCCGAGCCGTGGTCCCGGCGGATCATGTGCAGGCACATGTCGATCGCCGCGGCGGCCCCCGCCGATGTGAGGAACTGGCCGTTGTCGACGTAGAGGACGTTCGGGTCGACGGTGACGGCCGGATACCTCGCGGCCAGGTCGGCGGCCGCGATCCAGTGCGTGGTCGCGCGCAGCCCGTCCAGGAGGCCGGTGGCGGCGAGGACGAAGGCGCCCACGCAGATCGACGCGATGCGGGTACCGTTCGCCGCCGCCGCGCGCAGCGCCTCCGGCACGCCCGGCGGCAGCGGGACGGTCGGGTCGGCCACCCCCGGCAGGATGATCGTGTCGGCCCCCGCCAGCGCGTCGAGGCCGTACGGGGCGCGCACCGCGAACGGGCCCGCGCTCACCTCCTCCTCAGCCGCGCAGACCAGGACCCGGTAGGCCTCGCGGCCATCCGGCAGCCTGGCCCAGCCGAAGGTGTCGATCGGGGCGGACAGGTCGAACGGAATGACCTGGTCGAGCGCGAGTACGGCCACGGTGTGCATGGCGAGAGCGTAGGCCTACGCCGGATTCCGGCCAAGCCGCCCATGGAACCCCAACCCCCGTCGCCAGGCGGGCGGTACACAGCGATACGCAGTGGTTGACCGGCCCGCGGCCGACGCGCACCACGCGCCACACGCCCGGCGCCCCGGGCGACAGCACGAAGCGGCTATTCCTCCTGGCGAGAATCCGTTATCACCTGGCAATATCGCCACTTTCCCAAGATCCGCCCTCGCCCCTACCGTCACCCCGTGACCAAGTTCCTCCTCGCCGTCCACGTCATCGCCGCCATCGTCACCGTCGGGCCCGTCACCGTCGCCGCGAGTCTGTTTCCGCCCGCCGCGCGGAAGGTGCTCGGCGAGCCGGGCGACGCGCAGGCCCTCGCGATCACGCGGCTGCTGCACCGCATCTGCCGGGTGTACGCCACCGTCGGCGTCGTCGTGCCCGTGTTCGGGTTCGCCACGGCGAGCAACATGGGCGTGCTCGGGGACGCCTGGCTGATCGCCTCGATCGTCTTGACGGCGCTCGCGGCCGTGGTGCTGGCCGCGTTGGTCCTGCCCCGGCAGAGCGCGCTCCTGGAGGGTCCGGGTGACCGGGCCGCGACCGTCCGGCTCGCCATGTTCACCGGGATCTTCAACCTCCTGTGGGCCACGGTCACCGTTCTGATGATCGTGCGACCGGGGTCCACCACGGGCGCATAGGATCCCGCTCATGTACGCACAGCAGGGACAGCCGGGTCAGCCGGCGTCACAGGCCTACCTGGCCTCGGTGGAACAGCGCCTGATCGCCGACGGATGCGCCACGCGCTGGGAGGACTGGGCCGGCGTGCCCGTCCTCGTGGGGCGCCGGGCGGACTTCAAGATGCGCTGGATGGCGACGCGGCTGCATCTGTTCACCGTGGCCGCGGCCGTTCCGGAGATAACCGTCGAGGCCGTCTCGGGGTTCACCGAGCAGGTGATGAAGTACGCCAAGGCCAACAAGGGCGGCCTGCCGGTCGGTCTGCAGAACGGGATCGGCGCGTTCCCCGTGCTGGTCAGCGACCGGGTCGACCCGGCAGCCGTGCAGTGGGCGGAGCAGCAGCAGCGCCTCAAGTTCGCCGTCATGACGCGGCCCGTCGTGGTCGACAGCGCCCGCCAGTACGTGGGCACCTACCGCGGCAAGCCCGCGCTCGGCCGGGTCTACGCCTCGTACTTCATCGAGAAGGGCTCGGCGTACTTCTACGGACAGTGAGCCGGCGCCCCGCGGCGCGCCCCCCGGGGGGACCTGCCGGGCTCACCGTCCGTCCGAGCGGGGCGGGTTCAGGCCCGGTGCCCCAGCACGTTCACGACCCGCCCGTTCGGGTCCCGTACGAAGAAACGCCGTACGCCCCAGTCCTCGTCGCGCAGTTCCCGCACGATCTCCGCGCCCGAGGCGACCACCCGCGCGTGGACCGCGTCGACGTCCTCGACCTCGATGCTCATGTCGGGGACGACCGGCCCGGTGCGGTCCTCGGTGCAGAGGCTGATCTGGGCGGTGGGGTGGGACGGGGAGGCGAGGGTCGCGATCCAGCCCTGGTTCATCACCTCGTCGAGACCCAGCAGGCCGTAGAAGTCCCGGCCGGCGTCCATCGCCTCCTCGGACTCGACACGGATGTTCGGAACGATCCTGCGGACAGTCACGGGCGGCGGCTCCTCACACGTCACAGGTACGGGCGAACACGGGTTCCTCGTCCTGCGAGTCTGCCCTGAACTGCCGGGCCACCGCAGCCGCGACGAGCACTCCGGTGGCGATCAGGAGCGTGTGGAAGGCCCAGGCGAGAGGCCACACGTTCGCCAGCCCGTCGGGCGGTCCGGGGTGCGTGCGCAGGGAGACGTACAGGAGCGCCGCCGGTGGCACCGCAACCAGCAGCAGCGGCCAGGCGAGGGCGTCGCGGTGGCCGAAGTAGGCCGCGAGGACGAGCAGGGCGGCGGCGAGGAACAGGACGCCGACGCCGGTCACCGGGCTGGTCTCGTGGAAGGCCCCCGCGCTCTCGACGCGGTTGCGCGGATCCCAGGGGAGGCAGAGGAGGTACGCCGCCGCGGAGAGGGCGGCGCCGAGCGCGCGCGTCAGCCAGCGTTCCGGCCAGGGGCGCGTTCGCAGGGGGCTCAACAGCTTCTCGGTCATGCGTACGAGGTTCCGCCATGGGGCCGGGGGCCGACAGAGTACGCGTACTCAGGCTTCCCTGCTCAGACTTCGGCGCGGTCCCCGGGTCCCGGCGCGCCGCCGGGACCCGGGTCCGCCGGACGGGCGGCGACACCGTCCGGCTCCGCCCCACCCCCACCGCCGGGTCCTCCGGGAGTCACCGCGTCCCGCCGACCGCCCCGGGCACCCCGTCAGCGGCGTGCCATCACCGGTGTCAGCCGGCCGGCGTCACGTCGCCGGTGCCGAGGACGTGGCGGAGGACTTCTCCGTGGCCGACAGCGGCGTGGCGATGTCCTCGAGGGACCGGCGTTCCGCGTTCACCGCGAGGAACACGGCGACCAGTCCGGCCGCGCACATCAGGCCCGCGCCGATCTGGAAGGCGAGCACGGTGTCGCCGACCACGCCGGATGCCGTGAGGTCCGCGAAGACGAGCGGGCCGCTGATGCCGCCCGCTGCCGTGCCGAGGGCGTAGAAGAAGGCGATGGCCATGGCCCGGGTCTCCATCGGGAAGACCTCGGAGACCGTCAGGTAGGCGCTGGAGGCGCCCGCCGAGGCGAAGAACAGCACCGCGCACCAGCACGCCGTCATCGTGACCGCGCTCAGCGAGCCCCGGTCGAAGAGCCAGGCCGTGCCGAACAGCAGCACACCCGAGATCAGATACGTGGAGGAGATCATGATGCGCCGGCCGACGGTGTCGAAGAGTTTGCCGAGCAGCAGCGGGCCGAGGAAGTTGCCGGCCGCGATGACGGCGAAGTAGTAGCCGGTGCTGCCGGTGGGCACGTCGAAGAACTTGGTGAGGATGGCGCCGAAGCCGAAGGTGATCGCGTTGTAGAGGAACGCCTGGCCGATGAAGAGCGAGAGGCCGAGCACGGCCCGCTTGGGGTAGCGCCCGAAGACGGTTTTGGCGATGAGGCCGAAACCGATGCTCTTGCGCTGCTCGATGGTGATCTCACGGTCGGGCTCCGGGAGCGGCCGCCCCTTCTCCTCCTCGATCTCGCGCTCCACGGAGGTGACCAGCGCGTCGGCGTTCTCGCCCTGGCCGTGGATGAACTGCCAGCGCGGGCTCTCCGGGACATGCCGCCTGACCAGCAGAATCACCAGGCCGAGGACGACGCCGAGGGCGAAGGTCAGCCGCCAGCCGACGTTCTTGGGGAAGATGTCGGTGTCCAGCATGACGATGGACAGCAGGGCGCCGCCGATCGCGCCGAGCCAGTAGCTGCCGTTGATGATCAGGTCGACCCGGCCGCGGTACTTGGACGGGATCAGCTCGTCGATAGCGGAGTTGATGGCCGCGTACTCGCCGCCGATACCGAAACCGGTGAGGAACCGGAAGACGAAGAACCACCACGGGGAGAAGGACAGCGCGGTCAGCGCGGTCGCGGCGAGGTACACCACCAGCGTGATCATGAAGAGCTTCTTGCGGCCGTACCGGTCGGTCAGCCAGCCGAAGAACAACGCGCCCGCGCAGGCGCCCGCCACGTAGAGAGCCGCCGCGATGCCGGTGACCTGCGCCGAGGAGATCGCCAGTCCGCTGCCGTCCTCGGAGAGGCGGCCCGCGATGTTGCCGACCGTGGTGACCTCGAGGCCGTCCAGGATCCACACGGTGCCGAGGCCGATCACGATCATCCAGTGCCAGCGGGACCACGGCAGGCGGTCCAGGCGGGCCGGTACCGCCGTCGTGACGGTTCCCGTGGAGCCGGGCACTGAGTCCGGCGTCGCTGAAGCTGTCATGGCTCCCTCTCCGATGAGTGACCCTCGGGTGACCCATGTCAGGGTGCCCGGATCCGCGCTGGTCACGCCATGCGGGCCGAGCGCCCGCTCACGCTCCCAGGGCCCGCGAGACGACGTAGATGAGGAGACCGGCCAGCGAGCCGACCACCGTGCCGTTGATCCGGATGAACTGCAGGTCGCGGCCGATGTGGGCCTCGATCTTCCTGGTGGTGTGCTGGGCGTCCCAGCCGGCCACCGTGTCCGTGATCAGGGAGGTGATCTCCGCGCGGTAGGTCGTCACGACGTACACCGCCCCTCCCTCGACCCAGCCGTCGACCTTCTCCTGGAGCCTGGGCTCGGTGGCCATCCGGGCGCCCAGCGAGAGGAGCGACGCCCGCACCCGCAGCCGCAGTTCGCTGCGCTCGTCCTCGGCGGCGGACACGATCATCGCCCGTACGGCCGTCCAGGCGGAGGCGATCAGGTCCTGGACCTCGCCCCGGCCGAGCACCTCGCCCTTGAGGCGCTCCACGCGCGCCCGGGTGTCGGTGTCGGACTGGAGGTCGGAGGCGAAGTCGCCGAGGAAGCGGTCGAGGGCGCCGCGCGCCGGGTGCGAGGGCGCGTCCCGCATCTCGGTGACGAAGCGGAGCAGTTCCCGGTAGACCCGCTCGCCCACCTTCTTGTCGACGAACCGCGGGGTCCAGCCGGGGGCGCCGCCCTGCACGGCGTCCATCACGGAGTCGCCGTGCAGCACCAGCCAGTCGTGGGCGCGCACGCAGACCAGGTCCACGGCCCGCCGGTGACCGCCGTCGGCGACGACCCGCTCCAGCAGCTTCCCGATGCCGGGCGCGATCTCCTGGGCCTCGGCCCGCCGGGTGATGGCCTCCCCCACGACCGCCTGGACGTCGGAGTCACGCAGCACCGTCAGCGCTCCGCGCAGCGCGGTGGCCAGCTCGGCGGTGACCCGGTCGGCGTGCTCGGGCTGGGCGAGCCAGGTGCCGAGGCGGCCGCCGATGCCGACGGCGCTCAGCCGCAGGCGTACGACCTCCTCGGAGAGGAAGTTCTCCCCGACGAACTCGCCCAGGGAGACGCCGAGCTGGTCCTTCTTGTTCGGGATGATCGCCGTGTGCGGGATCGGCAGGCCGAGCGGGTGACGGAAGAGGGCGGTGACCGCGAACCAGTCGGCGAGCGCGCCGACCATGCCGGCCTCGGCCGCCGCGGCCACGTACTCGGCCCAGTCGCCCGCGCCCCGGTGGGACGCCCACTTGGCGAGGACGTACACGACGGCGACCAGGAGCAGCAGACCGGTCGCCGTGATCTTCATCCGGCGCACCCCGCGGCGCTTCTCCTCGTCGGCGGGGCTGAAGGTGCTCATCGCCCGGCCGGCCGGGCCGGGGGCCGCCCGGTTCACCGGGCCACCCGGTCGGGCATGCTGTCCCTCGGCATCTGTTTCTCCCGCTTTCGTGCGTTCCATCCGCTCCACCCGCTCGGTGACCTCGTACACATTGTCCCTTCCTGACCGACTCATGGAACGGATCAGGAGTTCCCGGCGTCTGTCCGGACGGAGGTTCGGCCGGGGACCCGAGGGGTCTTTCGGTGTTCTTCTTCCCCATGACGCATCATTGGGGTCATCACATCGGAGCCTCGGGCTCCACGTCCGAGGAGACACGCACCGCATGACCAAGCGTCACGCCGGGGGTGCGGGGGTGTCCCCCGCACGGCACGGCGCCCTGCTCGCCGCGATCATCGCCGTGATCGTGCTGTTCTCCACCGCCATATACGTCGGTGTCTCGACCGACGACGGCGGTGAGCCCGCGAGTCCGGCCAAGGGGAACACCCCGCGCAACTCGGCCGCCCCCGCGTCCACCGGCACCTGGGTCGGCTCCTGGTCGGCCTCCCCCGCGGGCGCCGAGCCGGGCACCGAGACGAACGGCATGGCGGGCCGCTCCGTACGCAACGTCGTGCACGCCGGTGTCGGCGGCAAGAGTGCCCGTATCACCCTGTCCAACCTGTACGGCCAGCAGCCGCTCACGATCACGCACGCCACGCTCGCCGTCGCGGCGGCGCCGGGCGCCGCCGCGGCCGCCGCCGACTCGATGCGCCGGCTCACCTTCGCCGGCGGCGGAACGGTCGTCATCCCGCCCGGGCGGCAGGCGCTGAGCGACGCCGTGCGGATCACCGTCCCGCGGGGCGGCGACGTCCTGGTGACCACCTACTCGCCGACCCCGTCGGGCCCGGTCACCTACCACTCCCAGGCACGGCAGATCTCGTACACCGCCGAGGGCGACCGCGCCGAGGACGTCACCGGCACGGCGTACACCTCGCAGACCCCGTACTGGCGCTATCTGACCGCTCTGGACGTGCTGAGCAACGAGGCGGACGGCACCGTCGTGGTCATCGGTGACTCGCTGACCGACGGCGTCACCTCCACCGTGGGGGCCAACAGGCGCTGGACGGACGTCCTTTCGGACCGGCTGCGCGAGGCGGCCGGTTCCGGCGACGTGCCCCGCTACAGCGTCGTCAACCAGGGCATCAGCGGCAACCAGGTGCTGGCCTCGGGCCTCGGCCGCCCCGCCGAAAACCCGAGCGGGCTCTCCCGCTTCCAGCGGGACGTCCTCGGCCGGACCAACGTCAGGGCCGTCGTCGTCGACCTCGGCGTCAACGACATCCTGCGCAACCCGAACCGGGCCGACCCCGACCGCATCGTCTTTGGGCTGCGCAAGCTGGTCCGGCAGGCGCACGCCCGCGGGCTGCGGGTCGTCGGCGCCACGCTGATGCCCTTCCAGGGCCACCGCGGCTACAGCGACAACCGCGAGGCCGTGCGTCAGGCTGTCAACGCCCACATCCGGGCGGGCCGGGTGTACGACGACGTCGTCGACTTCGACAAGGCGCTGCGCGACCCGTACAACCCGCGCCGGCTGCGGTCCGACTACGACTCGGGCGACCACCTCCACCCCAGCGACAAGGGCTACCGGAAGATGGGGCACTCCTTCGACCTCGGCTCCCTCAAGGGGTCGGCGCCCGCGCGGCTCTGACGAGGCGTCCGGCCGCCGGGGTCCGTCCGGCCCCCGGCGGCCGGACGGTCAGTGGCCTCCGTGCCGGCGCCTCGTGCGGTCCTCGCGCCGCTCGGCCCGGCGGTCGCCGTGCGAGCGGTGGCCCCGACGCGAGCGGCGGTCGCGGTGCGAGCCGTGGTCGCCGTCCCGGTCGGTGAAGTCGTCGAAGTCGTCGAAGTCGTCGGGACCGCCGGTGTCCTCCGCCTCGCCGGAGCCCCCCAGCTCCTTGCGGGCATCCCTGCGCTCCAGCTTCTGCCGGCGGCGCTCCTCCTTCAGCCGCAGCCGCTCGGCCCTCGTCGCCTTGCGCTGGACGCCCACCCCGCCCCAGAAGGCGAAGCCCGTGACGACCACGCGCGGGGCCCCGGGATCGCCCGGGACGCCGTCCTCGCGGTGGTCGAAGCCGCCCATGACGCCGATGCCGCGGACGACGACCTCGACGCCCGGCGGTACGACGACGTTCACGCCGCCCATCACCGCGAAGCAGTTGAGGACGACCTCGCGGCCGGCGAAGTCCGCCTCGCGCAGGTCGATCTCCCCGCCGCCCATCAACGCGACGGACGTGAAACGCCGCGGCACGGTCCAGCGCCCCCTGCGCTCGAACCCCGAGAGGACGGCGACACCCCAGGCGGACGAGCCCTCGCCCCCGACAATCCGCCCACCCCAACCGCCGTTGACGTGGGGCGACTTGGTCAGGGAGTGCGGTGCGAGGGCCGCCGCACCGGGCAGGTCGCGGGTGATCGGCGCCAGCTCCCCGTACGTGCGGGCCCGGTACGTGGCGTCCAGCCGCTCCTCGAACTCCGCCATGTCGAGGCGGCCTTCCGCGAGAGCGTCCCGCAACCGCTCGGTGACCTGTTCACGATCGGCGTCGGAGGCCCGGAGTTCAGGGAGTTCGTCCGTCATACCGAGCAGCCTACGAGGTAGTCCTGTCCGCGTACATCTGCGCGATGACCGCCTCGATGTCCGGCTCGCGGACCGACAGGTCCACCAGCGGATACTCCGCCGCGATCCGCGCCACCAAAGGGGCGGCCGACTGCGCGGCCGGAAAGGCCAGCCACTGCCGCGGCCCCTCCACCTTCACCACCCGCGCCGACTCCACCTGGATCGGCGGCAGTTCACGCTCCAGGTCCACCACCAGGGTCCGCTCGCCCTCCCCCACCTCGTGCAGGCCGGCCAGCGGACCGTCGTACATCAGCCGCCCGTGGTCGATGACCATCACGCGGCGGCACAACTGCTCGATGTCGGTGAGGTCGTGCGTGGTCAGCAGCACCGTCGTGCCGCGCTCCGTGTTCAGATCGCGCAGGAACGCACGGACCTTCGCCTTGGAGACCACGTCGAGCCCGATCGTCGGCTCGTCGAGGTAGAGCACCTCGGGGTCGTGCAGCAGCGCCGCCGCGATGTCACCGCGCATCCGCTGCCCCAGTGACAGCTGGCGCACCGGCACGTCCAACAGGGGTGCCAGCTCCAGGAGTTCGACACAGCGGTCGAGGTTCTCCCGGTAACGGGCGTCCGGGATGCGGTACATGCGGTGCATCAGCCGGTACGAGTCGATCAGCGGGAGGTCCCACCACAGCGTCGTGCGCTGCCCGAAGACCACGCCGATCCGCTGGGCGAGCCGGGTCCGCTCACGGGACGGGTCGATGCCCGCGACCCGCAGCCGGCCGCCGCTGGGCGTCAGGATCCCGGTCAGCATCTTGATGGTGGTCGACTTGCCCGCGCCGTTCGGACCGATGTAACCGACCATCTCGCCCCGCGACACGGTGAACGACAGGGAGTCGACCGCCCGCACCTGCCGCCGCTCGCCGCGCCAGAACCCGGTCCTGCGGCGCACGTCGAAGACCTTCTCGACGCCGTCGAGTTCGATGAAACGGTGATCCGCCGCAGCGGGCGCACCGGCCGCGGGAGCCGTTCCCCCGGCACGCTCCGGCCGCCGCCCCGCCCCGGCGACCGGCTCTCCGTCCACTCCACGCCCGGCGGCCGGCTCTCCGTCCACTCCACGCCCGGCGGCCGGCTCTCCGTCCACTGCACGCCCGGCGTCCGCTTCGGTGTCCGCCGCGCGCCCGGTGGCCGCGGCGATGTCCTGACGGTCCATGTCCGCTAACTCCCTGTACTCCGGTAGGAACGAAGACCCACCCGCCAGGCCAGGCCCGCGAGCGCGCAGCAGCCCGCGGCCACCAGCGGGGGCGCGAAAGCCGTCCACACCGGCAGGTCGAGCGGATAGGGCCGGCCCAGCACGTACAGCGCGGGCAGCCAGTTGACGAAGGCCAGCGGCAGCACGAAGGTCACCCCGCGCACCAGATCCTCGGCGAAGACCGTGGGCGGGTACCGCAGCAGCGTGTTGCCGCCGTACGTGAAGGAGTTCTGCACCTCGGAGGCGTCCTGCGCCACGAACTGGAAGGCCGCGCCCGCCACGAACACCGCCGCGAAGATCGCACCCCCGCTCAGCAGCGTCACCGGGATCATCAGCACCTTGACCGGGGACCAGGCGATGTCGAGGGCGGCGACCGCGTAGCCGAGGACCAGCAGCCCCTGCGTGATCCGGCCCAGGCGGCGCAGCGCGAAGCGGTCCGCGGCGACCTGCGCCAGCACCGGCGCCGGACGCACCAGGAGCGTGTCGAGCGTGCCGTCACGCACCCGCCGGCCCAGCCGGTCCATCGAACCCATCGCGAGGTCCGCCAGCCCGAACGCGGTCCCCGACAGGCCGTACAGGAAGGCGACCTCGGGCAGCGAGTAGCCGCCCAGCCGGTCGACCTGCGAGAACATCAGCAGGATCGCCGTGAAGTCGAGCGCCGTCGCCACGAAGTTGCCGGCCGCCGTCATCACGAAGGACGCGCGGTAGGCCATCGTGGAACGGATCCACATGGCGGCGATCATGCGGTAGGCGCGCAGGGCGTCCCGCAGCCGCCCGGACGCCCCGTCCACGAGCGGACCGCCGTCAGCCACCCTGGACCACCACCCGCCGGGTCGCCACGCCCTGCAACAGCCGGCCCGCCGCGAGCAGCCCCACCGCCCAGGCCGCCTGGAACACGTACGTGGCCGCCGGATCCCTGCGGCCGAGCAGGACGTCCACGGGCGCCTGGATCAGCGACGCCCACGGCAGCACACGCACCACCTCGCCGAGCACACCCGGGAAGACGTTCAGCGGCAGCAGCATCCCCGAGCAGAAGATCCCCGCCAGGAAGGCCAGCTGCGCCACGCCCGCACCGTCCAGCAGCCAGAACGCCGACAGCGCCACCAGGAAGCGGATCGCGAAACTGACGACCACCCCGAGCGCCACCGCCACCAGGAACGCCAGCCACACCAGCGGGTCGGCGGGCAGCGCCAGGTCGAACACCAGCGCGCCGAACACCATCGGGACCACCCCCCGCCCCAGCAGATGGAACAGCGCCCGTCCCGCGTCCGCGGCCAGCCACCACGCCTGAAGATCGACGGGCCGGTACAGGTCGATCGCGATGTCGCCGGTACGGATGCGCTCGATCAGCTCGTCCTCGAAACCGCCCCCCATCACGGCGACCACCATGAGCATCGCCTGCCCCAGCCACACGTAGGTCAGCGCCTGCGCCTGGCCGTACCCCCCGAGGTGCGGCCTCTCGTGCCACAGCGCCAGATAGGTGTACGCCAGGATCAGCCCGAACACGGTGTTGGTGAAGACACCGGCCGCCGTGGCCGTCCGATAGGTGGCGTACCGCCGGAACCCGCTCACGGCGACGGCCGCGTACAACCGCGCTGTCCCCACGAAACCGGCCTCCCTCCGCTCCGGACCGAAGCGCACGAGCCTAGTCCCCGGGTGACCTGGCGTGCGACGCATTTTTCCGCCGCGACACGTCCCGGGATCGGGGAACGGAACGCCCGGTGCGAGAGTCTTCAAGAGGGGGCGCACCAGACGTACGAGGTCGTACGCATCCGTACGACGCGAAACAGGAGTCCGGCACCGAGATGAGCGACGAGCCGCAGCCGCAGGACAGCAGCAAGGGCCGGCCGCCCGAAGAGCCCGGGCAGGCCCCGCCGACGCCCGCCGGGAAGCGCCGCCGCACCGGCTGGCGCCGGCTCTTCCCGACCTGGCGGATGGTGCTCGGCACGTTCGTCGGCCTGATCCTGCTCCTCGTCGGACTCTTCGCACTCGGCTACTACCTGGTCAAGATCCCGCCCGCGAACGCCGCCGCGGTCAAGCAGAGCAACGTGTACCTGTACGCGGACGGCAGCCAGCTCGCCCGCGACGGCGAGGTCAACCGGGAGAACGTCACCCTCGCCGAGATCGCCGCGAACACCCAGCACGCGGTGCTCGCCGCCGAGGACCGGGACTTCTACACCGAGTCGGCCGTCGACCCCAAGGCCATGGTCCGCGCGGGCTGGAACACCGTCACCGGCAAGGGCAGGCAGTCCGGCTCGACGATCACCCAGCAGTACGTCAAGAACTACTACCTGGGCCAGGAACAGACCGTCTCGCGGAAGGTGAAGGAGTTCTTCATCTCCATCAAGCTGGACCGCGAGAAGAGCAAGGACGACATCCTCGAGGGCTACCTCAACACCAGCTACTTCGGCCGCAACGCGTACGGCATCCAGGCCGCCGCCCAGGCCTACTACGGCGTCGACGCCGACCGCCTGACGGCGGGCCAGGGCGCCTACCTCGCCACGCTGCTCAACGCGCCCAGCGAGTACGACGTGATCGCCCACCCCGAGAACAAGTCCGCCGCCCTGGCCCGGTGGAACTACGTCCTGGACGGCATGGTCAAGAAGGACTGGCTCAGCCCGTCGGCCCGCGCCGCCGTCGACTTCCCCACGCCGAAGGAGGCCAAGGGCTCCGCCGGGATGTCCGGACAGCGCGGCTACCTCGTCCAGGCCGTCCGCGACTACCTCACCGGCAACAGGATCATCGACGAGGACACCCTCGCCACCGGCGGCTACCGCATCACCACGACCCTGCAGAAGAAGAAGCAGAACGCCCTCGTCAAGGCCGTCGACGACCAGGTCATGGACCAGCTCGACAAGAAGAACCGCAAGGTCGACACCTACGTCCGCGCGGGCGGCGTCTCCATCGACCCCGCCGACGGCAAGGTCGTCGCCATGTACGGCGGCATCGACTACACCAAGCAGTACGTCAACAACGCCACCCGCCGCGACTACCAGGTCGGCTCCACCTTCAAGCCGTTCGTGTTCACCTCGGCCGTCCAGAACGCCGCGACCACCCAGGACGGCCGCCCGATCACCCCCAACACCGTCTACGACGGCACCGACAAACGCCCCGTGCAGGGCTGGAGCGGCGGCACCTACGCCCCCGAGAACGAGGACAACGTCTCCTACGGGCCGATCACCGTACGCGGCGCCACCGACAAGTCGGTCAACGCGGTGTACGCGCAGATGGCCGTCGACGTCGGCGCGGACAAGGTCAAGGACACCGCCGTCGCCCTCGGCATCCCGGCGGCCACCCCCGACCTGACCGCCACCCCCTCCATCGCGCTCGGCCCGGCCACCGCCAGCGTCCTCGACATGGCGCAGGCCTACGCGACCCTCGCCAACCACGGCAGGCACGGCACGTACACCCTCGTCGAGGACATCAGCAAGGACGGCGCCGCGAACGTCCTCCTGCCCGGCCGGGACATGAAGCAGGCCGTCGACCGGGAGGCCGCCGACACCACGACGTCCGTCCTGCGGAGCGTCGTCGAGGGCGGCACCGGCACCGCCGCGCAGGCCGCGGGCCGCCCCGCCGCCGGCAAGACCGGCACCGCCGAGGAGGACCAGGCCGCCTGGTTCGCCGGCTACACCCCCGACCTCGCCACCGTCGTCGCGGTGATGGGCCAGGACCCCGACACCGGCGCGCACAAACCGCTGTACGGCGCGCTCGGCCAGGCCCGCATCAACGGCGGCGGCTACCCCGCGCAGATCTGGGCCCAGTACACGAGGAACGCCCTCATCGGCACCCCGGCGAAGGACTTCGACCTGGAGGTGGAGGCGGGCGCGCAGGAGCCGCAGCTCCCCTCCACCGGGCCCACCGGCCAGACCCCCGGCACCGGCGGCCAGGACACCGGCGGCACCACCGGCGCCTCCCCCACCACCGGCGGCACGGACACCGGGGGCACGACCGGCACCCCCGGCACCGGGGGCACGACCGGCAGCACCCCCACCACGGGAGGCACCGCGACCGACGGCGGCACCACGGACGGCGGCACCACGGACGGCGGCGGGACCGACATCGGCGGCACCGACACCGGAGGCACCACCGACGGCGGCACGACCGACACCGGCGGCTCGACCGACGGCGGCGACGTGGCCGGCACGGCGGCCGGGGTGTTCAACCGGCCCGGGGGCAGACGCCCGTAACCCCCCACCGGCAGACCCGGTACGGCGCGTCTCGCCGGGATACCCCCGACCGGGCGAAGGGCACGGCGAAGGGGCCGGTGACCACGGTCACCGGCCCCTTCGCGACACCCGTCTACAGATACAGCCCCGTGGAGTCCACGGACCCCTCGAAGCGGTCCGCGGCCACCGCGTGCAGATCCCGCTCACGCATCAGCACGTAGGCGGTGCCCCGCACCTCCACCTCGGCACGGTCCTCGGGATCGTAGAGAACCCGGTCACCCGGCTCCACGGTCCGCACGTTCTGCCCGACCGCCACGACCTCCGCCCAGGCGAGGCGCCGGCCGACGGCCGCGGTCGCGGGAATCAGGATGCCGCCGCCCGAACGCCGTTCGCCCTCGGCGGCGTCCTGCCGCACGAGCACACGGTCGTGCAGCATCCGGATGGGCAGCTTGTCGTCGTGATGGGTCTTCTCGCTCACGCGACGAACCTACCCGCCCCGGCCACTCCCGTACGCAAGCGGGTCAACGCCTGCGACGCCGCGGGCCCAGCGTGAGCAGACCCACCAGCCCGACGGCGAGCAGCGCCACCGGCACGATGCGCTCCAGCCTCGGCGCGCCCTCCTCGGTGACGAACTGCGCCCGCACATCGCCGACGACCCGGTTCACGCCGACATAGGCGCGGCCGAGCGTGTGGTCGATGTGGGAGACGGCCTTGGCCTTGGCGTCCCCGGCGATGGTCTTGGGATGGACTCGCACACCGATCTCGTCCAGCGTCTCAACGAGGACTTCCCGGCGGCGTTTGATGTCCGCCTCGATCTGCGCCGGAGTCCTGGTATCCGACGTTCTCGACGTATCCGACACCGCGCTGCCTCCGTGGTCGTTGCGACGTAACTCTGTTCTCCGGACTGTCTCCGGTCGACAGTCTGTCAGCTCGCGGGCGATAGCACCCCACGGCACCCCCTGTCGGACGCACCGAAGC
Source organism: Streptomyces sp. NPDC005551 (assembly GCF_042871785.1). Lineage (NCBI taxonomy): Bacteria > Bacillati > Actinomycetota > Actinomycetes > Kitasatosporales > Streptomycetaceae > Streptomyces > Streptomyces sp. NPDC005551. The sequence continues at coordinate 793,806 of NZ_JBIAJE010000002.1, forward strand.
CCACTCGGGCCTGTCCGACACTTCCCGTCCGCCCTCCGGGCGACGACGGGAATTGTCACAGGCCCTAGGCTCGTTCCCCGAAACCCGCCCCTGTCACGTGAGGTACCGATGAGCGAGCGACTCCAGCCCGGCGACACCGCCCCCGCCTTCACCCTGCCGGACGCCGACGGCCACGACGTGTCCCTTGCCGACCACAAGGGCCGCAAGGTCATCGTCTACTTCTACCCCGCCGCCCTCACCCCCGGCTGCACCAAGCAGGCCTGCGACTTCACGGACAACCTCCAGGTGCTGGCGGGCGCCGGCTACGACGTCATCGGGGTCTCCCCGGACAAGCCGGAGAAGCTCGCCAAGTTCCGCGAGCAGGAAGCCCTGAAGGTGACGCTGGTCGGGGACCCGGACAAGTCGGTCCTGGAGGCGTACGGCGCCTTCGGCGAGAAGAAGCTGTACGGCAAGACGGTCGTCGGCGTCATCCGCTCCACGGTGATCGTGGACGAGGAGGGCAAGGTCGAACGGGCCCTGTACAACGTGAAGGCGACCGGCCACGTGGCGAAGATCATCAAGGACCTCGGCATCTGACGGGCATGTGACGAAGGTCCCTCCCGCCGGGGACCTTCGTTTGCGGTCGCCACCATCGAGCAGGTGATCCGCTGGACCACGAGATCCAGCGACGAGAGGATCCCTCCATGGCGGCCACCGGGCCCGGACCCGACGGGGTCACCGCCGACCCCGAGGCAGTGAAGCGCCACCGGACGCTCTTCCGGGCGGCCACCAGGCGCAGGAACCCGCCCCTGCGGCGCACCGACATCACGGTCACCGACGACCGGGCGGTCAGGCGGGCCGTGAACGCGGCCTCGCTCGGCAACGCCATGGAGTGGTTCGACTTCGGCATCTACAGCTACCTGGCCGTCACCATCGGCCACGTCTTCTTCCCGTCCGGGAACGGCACCGTCCAGCTGCTCTCCTCCTTCGCGACCTTCGCCGTCTCGTTCCTGGTGCGGCCCGTCGGCGGCATGGTGTTCGGCCCGATGGGCGACCGGATCGGCCGCAAGAAGGTCCTCGCCCTCACGATGATCCTGATGGCCGTCGGCACCTTCGCCATCGGACTGATCCCCTCGTACGCCACGATCGGCTTCTGGTCCCCGGTCCTGCTGATCCTCTTCCGCCTCGTCCAGGGCTTCTCGACGGGCGGCGAGTACGGCGGCGCGTCGACCTTCATCGCCGAGTACGCCCCCGACCGGCGCCGCGGCTTCTACGGCAGCTTCCTGGAGTCCGGCACGCTCGCCGGATACGTCGGCGCGGCCGGCCTGGTGACGCTGCTGACCAGCCTGCTCGGCAGCGACGGCATGGAGTCCTGGGGCTGGCGCGTGCCCTTCCTGGTCGCCGGGCCCATCGGCCTGGTCGGGCTGTACCTGCGGCTGCGGCTGGACGAGACGCCCGCCTTCCAGAAGCTGGCGGACGAGTCCTCGCCCCAGGCCTCCGGCGCCGCCTCCCCCGCCGGGACCACCGCCAAGGGCGACCTCGCGGCAATCTTCCGCGACCAGTGGCCGACGCTGATCCTCTGCGTCGCCCTGGTCGGCGCGTACAACATCACCGACTACATGCTGCTGTCGTACATGCCGACGTACCTGTCCGACGAGATGGGCTACAGCGAGACCCACGGCCTGCTGGTCCTCATCGTCACCATGCTGGTCCTGATGCTGGTCATCAACCGGGTCGGCACGCTCTCCGACCGCTACGGCCGCAAGCCGCTCCTGATGGCCGGCATGCTCGGCTTCCTGTTCCTGTCCGTCCCGGCCTTCCTGCTGGTCAAGCAGGGCAGCCTGGCCGGCGTCTCGGCGGGCATGCTGCTGCTCGGCCTCTCCCTGGTCTGCATGCTCGGCACGATGTCCGCGGCCCTTCCCGCGCTCTTCCCCACCCAGGTCCGCTACGGCTCCCTCTCCGTCGGCTACAACCTCTCCGCGTCCCTCTTCGGCGGCACGACCCCGCTGGTCATCACGGCGCTCATCAGCATCACCGGCAGCGACATGATGCCCGCGTACTACGCGATGGCCGCGGCGCTCGTCGGCGTCGTGGCCGTCGCCTGCATGAAGGAAACGGCCCGCAAGCCCCTGGCCGGCTCCCCACCCGCCGTGGGCACCCCGGAGGAAGCGGCAGAACTGGTGGGGGCCCGAACCCCGTCCCCGAGGTTCTGACCCCCCCCACGGCTCCGTGACTGTCCAACAGTCGGTTCGTTACTCCGTACGAGCCACGAACGGGTGGCGGAACGGAGGGGGAACGATGGGGGCGCGGAGCGCACCGAAAGCGACATCGAGCAAGCACTACGGTCACGTCGGAAAGGGACCGGACCGGTATGACAAGGACCGACTCGCGCCGGTCGTGGCCGAGGCCCGCAACTGGACCGACTTGATGCGGCGGCTCGGTCTCAGCACGAGTGGGGGCCAACGACGCGTGCTCCAGGACAAAGTGGAGGCACTCGGACTCGACACGGGCCACTTTTCCCGGCGCACACCTTGGCGCAAGTACACGGACGCCGTCATCGGCGAAGCTGTCGCCTCGTCGGGCTCGCTGCGCGAGGTGGCGCTGAAGCTGGGGGCCACCCCTGCCACGGGCACCCTCTCCCACATCCGACGCCGCATCAGCGCAGCAGGCATCGATACCAACCATTTCGTCGGGACGAGGCGGCCCGAGCCGGGCTTGCGGTTCACCCGGGAAGAGCTGCATGAAGCCGCGGCTGCGGCATCGAGCGTGCGTGCTGTGGCCCGCGCGCTGGGTCTTCCGGATGACGGCCGTTCGCGCGCCGCCCTGAGTCGCCTTCTGCGCACGCAGGACATCGACGTCAGGCACTTCTCACATCGCCGGGCGCGGATCCCGGAGGAGAAGTTGCGCGAGCTCATCCGCTGCTCCGCCAGCTACGCCGATGTGATGCGAGGTCTCGGCATGGCGGTCAACGACACCAATCACCGCCGTGTCCGCCGCGCGGCGTCCCGTCTCGGCCTCGACACCAGCCACTTCACACGCCGTACATGGGGACGGCCGGAACGGCCGGCACCCGCGTCGATCGCCCACCGGACACTGGTCGTGCTGCCAGACCACGCGGGGCGGAGCAACAGGAGCCGCCTGCACCGGGCCCTGATCGAAATCGGAGTGCCCTACCAATGCGTGAGGTGCGGCAACACCGGCGAGTGGCTCGGGCAGCCGATCACCTTGCAGATCGACCATGTCAACGGAGACTGGCGGGACAACCGCCGGGAAAACCTCCGCTACTTGTGCCCCAACTGCCACGCGTTGACGGAGACGTGGTGCCGAAGGACGGACAACCGGACGCCGCCGACCACCACATCCTCGGTACACTGAACGCCGCCGGTCGGGCTCGACAGCCGGCTCTCGCGGCCGTGATGGAACTGGCAGTCATGCTGGGTTTAGGTCCCAGTGGGTTCACACCCGTGTGGGTTCGAGTCCCACCGGCCGCACAAGCGGGAAACCGTGGCGCCCGCCCAGAGAGGTCGGCGCCACGGCTTCTGCGCGCCCTCAGCCCACCAGTTCCCGTACCGCCGGGATCAGGGCGCGGAACGCCTGGCCCCGGTGGCTGATCGCGTTCTTCTCCTCGGGGGAGAGTTCCGCGCAGGTGCGGGTCTCGCCGGCCGGCTGGAGGATCGGGTCGTAGCCGAAGCCGTTCGTGCCGGAGGGGGCGGCGCGGAGGGTGCCGAGGAGGCGCCCCTCGACGACGCGCTCCGTGCCGTCGGGGAGGGCGAGGGCCGCCGCGCACGCGAAGTGGGCGCCGCGGTGCGGGTCGGCGATGTCGCCGAGCTGGGCGAGCAGCAGTTCCAGGTTGGCCGCGTCGTCGCCGTGGCGGCCGGCCCAGCGGGCGGAGAAGATGCCGGGGGCGCCGCCGAGGACGTCGACGCAGAGGCCGGAGTCGTCGGCGACGGCGGGCAGGCCGGTGGCCCGGGCGAGGGCGTGCGCCTTGAGCAGGGCGTTCTCGGCGAAGGTGACGCCGGTTTCCTTGACGTCGGGGATGTGGGGGTAGGCGTCCGCGCCGACGAGGTCGTGTGGGAGTCCTGCGTCGGCGAGGATCGCCTTCAGTTCGGTGATCTTTCCGGCGTTGCGGGTGGCGAGGATCAGGCGGGTCATGCGCACCAGTATCCAGGGGTGCGGCGGGGTCCCGGCCGGACTGCCTTCGTGGCGCCGGGTGTTACGGGGTGCAGACCTTGGTGAGTTCGCCGGCCGCGTCCGTGACGGGGCTGATGTCGGGGGTGTCGTCGCCGTTCTTGATGGCGGTGCGGACGTTGTCGACGGCGGTGCCGAGGTCGTCGACGGCCTTGCTGACGTCGGCGTTGTCGGTGGTGTCGTCGATCTTGTCGAGGTTCCGCTCGATGGAGCGGAGGGATTCGTCGGTCTGTGCCGGGTCGTTGGCGGCGTTCTCGACGGCCTGCTGGAGGTCGGTGACGCTGTCGGCTATGGCGTCCGCGGTCTGGACGCAGTCCAGGGCCTTGTTGACGGCGTCGCAGCCGACGGCCGCCGGCAGGACGACGAGTGCGGCGGCGACGGCGAGTGCCGCGGTGCGGTGGCGCGAGGCCATGGAAGGGTCCCTCCCCGTGGGCATGGTGTGGTCGCGGGCGCGCGGCTGGGCCGTGCGCCCGTACCTCTAAGAACGCGTACGGCTAGTGTGCGGTTGCCTCGAGGGCGGCGCGCTGGGCGGCGGCGAGTGTGTCGCAGCCCGATACGGCGAGGTCGAGGAGGGCGTTGAGTTCCTTGCGGTCGAAGGGTTCGGCCTCCGCGGTGCCCTGGACTTCGACGAAGCGGCCGTCGCCGGTGCAGACGACGTTCATGTCGGTGTCGGCCTTCACGTCTTCCTCGTAGCAGAGGTCGAGGAGGGGTACGCCGCCGACGATGCCGACGGAGACGGCGGAGACGGTGCCGGTGAGGGGCTGTCGTCCGGCCTTGACGAGTTTCCTGCCCTGGGCCCAGGTGACGGCGTCGGCGAGGGCGACGTAGGCGCCGGTGATGGCGGCGGTGCGGGTGCCGCCGTCGGCCTGGAGGACGTCGCAGTCGAGGACGATGGTGTTCTCGCCGAGGGCCTTGTAGTCGATGACGGCGCGCAGGGAGCGGCCGATGAGGCGGCTGATCTCGTGGGTGCGGCCGCCGATCCTGCCGCGGACGGATTCGCGGTCGCCGCGGGTGTTGGTGGAGCGGGGCAGCATGGAGTATTCGGCGGTGACCCAGCCTTCGCCGCTGCCCTTGCGCCAGCGCGGTACGCCTTCGGTGACGGAGGCGGTGCAGAAGACCTTGGTGTCGCCGAAGGAGACGAGGACGGAGCCTTCGGCGTGCTTGCTCCAGCCGCGCTCGATGGTGATGGGGCGGAGCTGGTCGGGGGTGCGGCCGTCGATTCGAGACATGGCGACGAGCCTAGCCGTACATGGGTGAGGGGCCGCTCCGGGTGGGGAGGCGGCCCCTGGGGGTGAGCCCGGTGGGCCCGGCGGGACGTGGTGACTCCGGCGGGGTCCGGTGGGTTCAGGTGTTCACATCATGTCTTCGATGTCGGCGGCGATGGGGTCGGCGTCGGTGCCGATGACGACCTGGATGGCGGTGCCCATCTTGACGACGCCGTGGGCGCCTGCGGCCTTGAGGGCGGCTTCGTCGACCTTGCCGGGGTCGATGACCTCGGTGCGGAGGCGGGTGATGCAGCCTTCGACCTCTTCGATGTTCTCGATGCCGCCGAGCCCGGCAACGATCTTCTCAGCCTTGGTGGCCATGTCCTTCTCCCTGATCCGAACCGCTTTTGTCGCAGTAACCCACAGTTGGCCCATCTTCGCGAGCGGTCGTGCGGTGTGTGCCGAATGATGACGATCACGACAGCCGACCGTTCGCAACTGGTCTACACCACTTTTCAACGGCCGCCAAACCCGGTCCTGTTCCCGGAGGACGTCCATGAGCGCCGACAGTGCGGCCCAGCCCGCGCGCACCCGCCGGAACGACCTGTTCCAGGGCTTGCAGAAGATGGGCCGGAGCCTGCAGCTTCCCATCGCGGTGCTGCCGGCCGCGGGCATCCTGAACCGGCTGGGGCAGCCGGACGTGTTCGGGGACGAGGGGCTCGGCTGGACCGACGTCTCCAAGGTCATGGCGGGTGCGGGCAGCGCGCTGCTCGACGGTTCGCTCGGGCTGCCGCTGCTGTTCTGCATCGGTGTGGCCATCGGCATGGCGAAGAAGGCAGACGGGTCGACGGCGCTGGCGGCGGTGGTCGGGTTCCTCGTCTACTACAACGTGCTGCGGCAGTTCCCGGAGGACTGTGCCGAGCAGGCGAAGGTCATCCAGAACATCGGCTGCATGGGCGCGGACCAGTCCGTGACGGCGTTCACGTACCAGAATCCGGGGGTCTTCGGCGGCATCGTCATGGGGCTGATGACCGCGTATCTCTGGCAGCGTTTCCACCGTACGAAGCTGGTCGACTGGCTGGGGTTCTTCAACGGCCGCCGGCTCGTGCCGATCATCATGTCGTTCGTGGCCATCGCGTTCGCCGCGCTGTGTCTGTGGGTGTGGCCGCCGATCGGTGACGGGCTGGAGAACTTCAGCGACTGGCTGGTGGGGCTCGGGGCGTGGGGTGCGGGTGTCTTCGGTGTGGCCAACCGGGCGCTGCTGATGATCGGGCTGCACCAGTTCCTGAACGTGCCCATCTGGTTCCAGTTCGGCAGTTTCACCAAGCCGGACGGGACGGTGGTGCACGGTGACATCAACATGTTCCTGGCGGGTGACCCGAACGCGGGGCAGTTCACGTCGGGGTTCTTCCCGATCATGATGTTCGCGCTGCCTGCGGCGTGCCTGGCCATGACGCACTGCGCCAAGCCGCACCGCCGCAAGGAGATCGGCGGTCTGATGCTCTCGGTGGCGCTGACGTCGTTCGTCACCGGCATCACGGAACCGATCGAGTACTCGTTCATGTTCATCGCGCCGCTGCTGTACGTGATCCACGCACTGCTCACCGGTGTCTCCATGGCGGTGACCTGGGGGCTCGGCGTGCACGACGGTTTCAGCTTCTCGGCCGGCCTGATCGACTACGTCATCAACTGGAACCTGGCGACGAGACCGTGGGCGATGATTCCGATCGGGCTGTGCTTCGCCGCCGTGTACTACGCGATCTTCCGTTTCGCGATCACCAAATTCGACCTCAAGACTCCGGGGCGTGAGCCCGAGGACGAGGTGGAGGACACGACGCGGGCGTAGCCGCCCCGGGACATACGCCCCCTCGCCGCCCGAAGGGCCCCTGGACCTGCCTGGTCCGGGGGCCCTTCGCGGCGTATGGAACCGGTTGTTCCGCTATGGCCGAGGCCACAAATTCCGCGGGTTCCTTATCCAGCCTTCACCGTGCTACAACAGGTCTACACCACTGAGTGGTGTAGACCACGCCGCTCCCCACCCCCTGTCCCCGGGCGGCGCCTTGCCCACTGGAGGAAGTTGTGTCCACGGCCAGCGCCGCTCCCGCGGCCGAGAAGAAGAAGGGTGCCGGCGCGATGGCTGTCCTGCAGCGCATCGGCCGCAGCCTGATGCTTCCGGTCGCCGTCCTGCCCGCCGCCGCACTGCTGGTGCGCCTAGGCAACACCGACATGCTGGGACGCGAGTCCTTCCCCGCGTTCCTCACGAAGATCGCGAGCTTCATGTCGGCCGGCGGCAACGCCATCCTCGACAACATGGCGCTGCTGTTCGCCGTGGGTATCGCGATCGGCTTCGCGAAGAAGTCGGACGGCTCCACCGCCCTTGCGGCCGTGGTCGGCTACCTCGTCTTCAAGAACGTGCTGGCCACGTTCACTGACAAGAACCTGCCGAAGGTGGCGACGGCCGTCGACGGCAAGGTCGTCATGGTCGACGCGCCCGTGGACGCCAAGGTCCTCGGCGGCGTGGTCATGGGCATAGTCGTGGCACTGCTGTACCAGAAGTTCTACCGGACCAAGCTGCCCGACTGGGCAGGCTTCTTCGGCGGCCGCCGCCTCGTCCCGATCCTCTCCGCCTTCGCGGGCCTCGTCATCGGTGTCGTCTTCGGCTACATCTGGCCGGTGCTCGGTACGGGGCTGCACAACTTCGGTGAGTGGCTCGTGGGTTCGGGCGCCGTGGGCGCGGGCATCTTCGGTGTCGCCAACCGCGCGCTCATCCCGATCGGCATGCACCACCTGCTGAACTCCTTCCCGTGGTTCCAGGCGGGTTCGTACGAGGGCAAGAGCGGCGACATCTCGCGCTTCCTCGCCGGTGACCCGACCGCCGGACAGTTCATGACCGGCTTCTTCCCGATCATGATGTTCGCGCTGCCCGCCGCCTGCCTCGCGATCGTGCACTGCGCCCGCCCCGAGCGCCGCAAGGTCGTCGGCGGCATGATGTTCTCGCTCGCGCTGACCTCGTTCGTCACGGGTGTCACGGAGCCGATCGAGTTCACCTTCATGTTCATCGCGCCGGTCCTCTACGCGATCCACGCGGTCCTCACCGGGGTCTCGATGGCGCTGACCTGGGCGCTCGGCATGAAGGACGGCTTCGGCTTCTCGGCCGGCGCGGTCGACTTCGGCCTGAACCTCGGCATCGCGACCAACCCGTGGGGCCTGGTCCTGGTCGGCCTGTGCTTCGCCGCCGTCTACTACGTCGTCTTCCGCTTCGCCATCACCAAGTGGAACCTGCCGACGCCGGGCCGTGAGTCCGACGAGGAACTGGCGGAACTGCAGAAGGCGGAGGCCAAGTAGGGCCTCCAGGAAAAGCCGTACCACTCGAATTCCCCGGACCGCAGGGCGGCCCGGGGAATTCGGCATGCCCGAAGGAACACGCTTTTCGCCCGCGGAGGCGGCGCAGTCCCGAAAGCCTCGCGGGGTTCCACATTCCCCGACTTTTCCTGCGTGAAGATGATCACCTGTCCATACGGCTTGATCATTTACATTCCCGCCTCGTACGGTCGGGACCACGGCCGCACCGTGACCAGGTACGGCCCGACACGAAGGCCGGAAACGGTCACGACCGACACAGTGGGGAAATCGATGAGTCTTCAAGCTCTTCGGGACATGCAGTTCACCGTGCTCACCGACGAGGAGGCGGCAGCCGCCTCGGGTGAGGGCAAGCCGAGCCGTGCGCGCTGCGAATGGATCTTCGCGCAGATCGGGAATCCGCTGTCCTGCAGTTACATGGACTACTACAAGCTCTGGAAGTCGCTGGGCTGCGACAAGCTGTAGTGCGCGACCGGCGCCCGCCCCTTTCCGGGGCGGGCGCCCGTGACGGCCGGGGGGAGAACACCAGTGAAGTGGCAGCGGTTCCACACGCATCAGACGGGGGACACCGACTGCGGTCCCGCATGTGTACGCACCGTGCTCCTGCGGCACGGGGTGCGGGTCGACGCGGCGATCCTGCGGGACTCCGTCGGCCTGGGCGAACGCGGCTCGAACCTGCTGAAGCTACGTGACGTCCTCGTCGGCTACGGCGTCGACAGCGAGCTTCTGCGCCTGGACACGGCCCAGTTGGAGCAGGTGGTCCGGCTGGCCGGTCCCACCGTCGTGCTGCTGGACGAGGGGGGCAGCCATCGGCACTTCGTCGTCGTGCACGAGGCCGCGGGCGGCTTCTTCCTGGTCAGCGACCCACTCCTGCACCGGCCGATGCGTATCGCCGCCGACGTCCTGGGAGAAGCGTTCCACGGCGAGGCCCTGGTCACCGACCGGCCCGCCGTGCGGCGGGTGCCGGGCATGCGCGTCCGTCGGCCACCGGGGCAGCGGCTCCTGCGGCGCCTGATGCTCGAACACTGGGGACACCTGGCCCTGGTCCTGACAACGACCGCCGTCGTCGCCGGAGTCGCCCTGCTGAACAGTCTCTTCGTCCAACTGGCGGTGGACCGTGTCATGCGGAACGGTTCGCGGCACGAACTAGCCGTCACCTCTCTGCAGTTCGTCGCCGTCGCGTCGGCGGCCGCGGCGGTCCAGTACGGGCGCGGACGCGCCATCGTCGCCCTGAGCCAGTCGTTGCAGCGGCGGCTGTCGGAGAGTTTCCTGGGGAAACTGCTGCGCCTTCCCCAGCCGTATTTCAAAAGCAGGCGGGCCGGCGACCTGGTGAGTCGGCTCGACGATGTGCAGGAGATTCAGGGACGGGTCACCGCGGCCGCCGTGCGGGCCGCCATCGACATCGGAGTCGTTGTTTCCGTCGGCGTCTATCTGCTCGTGACGAGCCCTCTCCTTTTCCTTGTCCTGTTGCCCCCCTCCGCAGTCAACGTCATCAGCTCGGTCTTTCTTTATCCGCACATCAGAAATTCCGCGGAGGAAGCACTCCAGCGTGACGCGACCCTGAAGTCCGAGACTCTGACCGTCCTCCAGGGGCGCGAGGAACTGATCGGCTACGGAAAGCGGGAATTCGCCTTCGACCGGATGACCCGGGCACTACGGCGAAGGGTCGCAGCGGAGACACGGCTGGGCCGACTGGAGAATCTCAACTCCGTGATCAAGACCGGCAACCAGGGAATCTTCACGATCGTGGTCGCCTGGGCCGGACTGACGCAGATGCTCTCCGGGGCCCTCACCGTCGGTCAGGTCTTCGGCTTCCTCACCATGGCCGGCTACTTCCTCGGGTCGATGGACTCCGTCGCCTCGCTCCAGGTGACGGTGCAGCGCACCTCGGCCGCTCTGGGCAGGTACCGAGACGTGGTCCTGCACCGGGACGACGCGCGGCGGGAGCTGACGGAAGCGGAAGCGGAGTCGCCGCTCGAACCGGCGGACATCCGGGTCACCTCGCTGTGCTTCTCCTACGAGGGATCCGGGCGGGACGCGCTCGCGGACTGCGACCTCGACATCCCCTTCGGCGCCAGCGTGCTGCTGCGCGGCTCGAACGGGTCGGGCAAGAGCACCCTGCTCGCCCTGCTGGCCGGCACGCACTCCGGCTATCGCGGGAGCATCACCCTGGGCGGAGCCGAGATCAGCCGTGTCGGCGAATCCGTGTTGCGACGCCACGTGCTGTACGTGCCGGAGACTCCGGTGCTGCTGGCCGCATCCCTGCGCGAGAACCTCACTCTCGGTGCCGGGCACAGCGAGGCCGCCATCAGGGAGGCCTGCCGTGTCGCGGGGTTCTCGGAGGTCCTGGCCACTCTTCCGGAAGGGCTCGACGAACCGGTACGGGACACCGGCGCGGGCCTGTCGCGCGGGCAGCTGCAGCGGCTCTCCCTGGCCCGCGCCGTACTGCACGCCCCCCAGGTCTATCTCTTCGACGAGTCGTTCAGCGGGATCGACCGCGAGACCTTCGCCCGCGTCTGGGACCGTCTCGGTGCCCTCAAGGCGACCAAGGTCGTGGTGTCGCACGGCCATGTCCAGGACGTTCCCTTCGACCTCCACATCTCCCTGGACCAGTCCCCGAAGCCTCGGTCGGCCCGGCAAGCGACCGCCGGCCATCCGCCGGCCGTACTCGTCAGAAAGTCCTCACCGAAATGAAGTTCGCGGAACTGCTGGACCTCGCCCGCACGCCCGACGGTCTGCCTCCCTCACGGCTGGCCGCCGACCTGACCCTGGTCACCACCGTCTCGGCGGATCTGGCGGGGGCATCGCTCCCCTCACCCGACCCGGCGGAACTGGCGCTGCTCTACGAGAGTCACCGAGCGACGCCGGTCACGGCCGCCGTGCTCACCCGTGACGAGGAGCAGGGCATCGCGGACTGCCTCGCGGCACTCGCCCGGGACGCCGACCGCTGCCTGCTGATCGACTCGGGTTCCACCGACGCCACCGTGGAGCGTGCCCGTGCGGCGCACGGCGACGTGACAGTGGTGTCCGCGCCCTGGGCCGACGACTTCTCCCACCACCGCAATCTCGCGCTGCGGCACGTCACAGACGGCTGGATCGTCTACGTGGACGCGGACGAGGTCCTCCGGCCCGAGCACGCGGGCCGGATCCGGCGCGCGCTGGCGCTGTCCGGCTTCCTGCTGCCCGGCGCCGACTTCGTCGTGTCGCCCGTGATCGAGGACGTCGGCGGGCCGGCCTACACCAACACCCAGCGCGTCCTGCGGGCCGACGCCCCGTTCCGCTTCCGGGGACGGGTCCACGAGCACCCGTACGACGCCGCGGGCAACGCCCCTCGGCGGATCGGGATCGACGCCCGCTTCGACCACACGGGATATCTGCCGGAGGTGGTCGAGGAAAGGGGCAAACGGGAGCTCTACGGCAGGCTGAGCCGGCTGGCCGCCCACGAGGAGCCGGACAATCCGAAGTGGGTCTACTACGAGGTGCGCGACACCGTGGACTACCGGACGGCGTCCAGGGAGGAGCTGACGGCCTGCTTCGACCGCGTCGAAGCGGCGTTCGCGGCAGCCGCGGGCCAGGGACCGGACTACCGGGCGGAGCGCACCGTCGACGCGTGGGTCCTGCTCTGCGAACTGGCAGTGCGCTTCGGCGGGGCGGAGCAGATCGCAACGTACGCCGGTCGGCTCGCGGCCGCCGGAAGGACGGTGGAGGCCACCTACTACCGAACCGTCGTGGAGTCGAGCCGGCTCCTGGGACGTCTGTCCGCACTCGTCGACGGGATAACCGCCGCCGAGCCCGCCGAGGAGCCGGACAACCGTCACCTGATGGCGCGGCTGTTCGAACTCCAGGCGACCCTCGCTCTCGCGAGCGGCCGGTACGAGACGGTCGTACCCGCCCAGCGCAAGGCCGTCGCCCGCGGTGCCGGAGAGAGCGTGACCGAGGACTTCGAGGCACTCGAGCGGGTGCTGGCCGCGGCGCGGGAGGGCACTGGGTAGGGGCGCGATCACGCCGGGGCCCGCGAGATCACTCCGGGCCCCGTCGTGCGTACCGGGGTCCGTGGTGCGGATCGGGCCGCCGTGGCCGACGGCTCGTCCCGGCCGACCCGAGCGGGCTCGGGTGCACGCGGCCGCAAGGCCGCGGGAGGAGTGCTTACACCTCGTACGACCTGCTCGGTACCGCCAGTTCCACCGGGCCGTCGTACACCGCGCGCGCGTCCGCCAGGTTGATCCGGGGGTCCGTCCACGGGGGGATGTGGGTGAGGACCAGGCGGCGGGCTCCCGCGCGGGTGGCCGTCTCGCCGGCCTCGCGGCCGTTGAGGTGGAGGTCGGGGATGTTCTCCTTGCCGTGGGTGAACGCCGCCTCGCACAGGAACAGGTCGGTGTCGCGGGCGAGTTGGTCCAGGGCGTCGCTGACCCCCGTGTCCCCGGAGTAGGTCAGCGAGCGGCCGCCGTGCTCGACCCGGATGCCGTACGCCTCCACCGGATGGCGCACCTTCTCCGTGTGCACGGCGAAGGGGCCGATCTCGAACGAGCCCGGCTTGACGGTGTGGAAGTCGAAGACCTCGCTCATCGAGGACGCGGAGGGCGTGTCCGCGTACGCCGTGGTCAGGCGCTGCTCCGTGCCCTCGGGTCCGTACACGGGGAGGGGTTCGCAGCGGCCGCCGTCGTGACGGTAGTAGCGCGCGACGAAGTACGCGCACATGTCGATGCAGTGGTCGGCGTGCAGATGGCTGAGGAAGATCGCGTCGAGGTCGTAGAGACCGCAGTGGCGCTGCAGCTCGCCCAGGGCACCGTTGCCCATGTCGAGAAGCAGCCGGAAGCCGTCGGCCTCGACGAGGTAGCTCGAGCAGGCCGATTCCGCGGACGGGAACGACCCCGAGCAGCCGACGACGGTGAGCTTCATGAGGGCTGGAACCTCCGCGCTGGCGGGAAATGCAAAGGCAGAAACGAAACGGGAACGGGGGTCGTGCGGTGCGTCGAGCGTAAGGCGCAAAAGCTCCCGTCGCTCCTCCGCCAGGGGCCGTTGTGGGCGAACTCACCTGTGCTGTCACCGGTTCGGATGGACATGCCGCGGACGGGGCCGGGCCGTGGCGGTACCGGTCTGGGCCGGCGTGCGGCGGACGGGGCCGGGGCGGCGGCCCGAGGTGCGCGCCGGTACCTTCTACGGTATGCACACGACCTGGTGGCTCGCCCTGGTGGCCGTGGTACTGCTCGCTCTGGTCGCGACGCTGGTCGACGGCTGGGGTCGCGGGCGGCGCCCGCCGGGACGTACGCGTCCGCAGGGACGTACACGTCCGCAGGGACGTACACGTCCGCCGGGGCGTCCGTCCGGGCGGGCGGCGGAGCCGCGGGGACGGGTGGGCGAGCCCCGGCCGGCGGAGATCTGGTGGGCGAACGTGCCCTACGAGGACGGTCCGGGTGCGAAGGACCGGCCCTGTCTGGTGCTGTCCGTGCGCGGGCGCCGGGCGACGGTCGCGAAGATCACCAGCAAGTACCACGACGAGCGGGCCGGGGTGATCCCGTTGCCGCCCGGGTCGGTGGGCGATGCCCACGGCAGGCCGAGTTATCTGGAGACGGACGAGTTGCGGGACGTTCCGGTCGGGGACTTCCGGCGCCGGGTGGGGGCCGTGGACCCCGCGCTGTGGGACCAGGTGCGCCACCTGGCCCGGTGACCGCGCGGCCGTACCCCGAGGGGCCGGCCGCAGTCCCGGACGCCGGCGGGCGTGGCCCCCACGGGCCGGGCCGCCGGCCCCGGGCGCCGGACGGGCCGCGGGTCCGGCCGCCCCTCCGGCTCCGGGAGTGCGCCGGGAGCTACGCCCAGAGCTGGCCCTGGAGCGTCTCGATGGCCTCTTCCGTGGTCGCGGCCGTGTAGACGCCCGTCGACAGGTACTTCCAGCCGCCGTCGGCCACGACGAAGACGATGTCGGCGCTCTCCCCCGCCGCCAGCGCCTTCCTGCCGACGCCGATCGCGGCGTGCAGGGCGGCGCCGGTGGAGACCCCGGCGAAGATGCCCTCCTGCTGGAGCAGTTCCCGCGTACGGGTGACGGCGTCCGCCGAGCCGACGGAGAAACGGGTGGTCAGGACGGAGGCGTCGTACAGCTCGGGGACGAAGCCCTCGTCCAGGTTGCGCAGCCCGTAGACCAGGTCGTCGTAGCGCGGCTCGGCGGCGACGATCTTGACGTCGGGCTTGTGTTCGCGCAGGAACCGGCCGACGCCCATGAGGGTGCCGGTGGTGCCGAGTCCGGCGACGAAGTGCGTGAGGGAGGGGAGGTCGGCGAGGATCTCCGGGCCGGTCGTGGCGTAGTGCGCGCCCGCGTTGTCGGGGTTGCCGTACTGGTAGAGCATCACCCAGTCCGGGTGCTCGGCCGACAGCTCCTTGGCGACGCGTACGGCCGTGTTGGAGCCGCCGGCCGCCGGGGACGAGATGATCTCGGCGCCCCACATGGCGAGCAGGTCGCGGCGCTCCCGGGAGGTGTTCTCGGGCATGACGCAGACGATGCGGTAGCCCTTGAGCCTGGCGGCCATGGCGAGCGAGATGCCGGTGTTGCCGGAGGTCGGTTCGAGGATGGTGCAGCCGGGGGTGAGCCGGCCGTCCTTCTCCGCCTGCTCGATCATGTGGAGGGCCGGGCGGTCCTTGACCGAGCCGGTCGGGTTGCGGTCCTCCAGCTTGGCCCAGATGCGCACGTCCTCGGACGGCGACAGCCGCGGCAGGCGCACCAGGGGGGTGTTGCCCACCGCGGCCAGCGGGGAGTCGTAGCGCATACCGATCAGGCCATGCCGCCGGCCACGGCCGGCAGGATCGTGACGTTGTCGCCGTCGGTCAGCTTGGTGTTGATGCCGTCGAGGAAGCGGACGTCCTCGTCGTTGAGGTAGACGTTGACGAAGCGGCGCAGCTCGCCGGCGTCCACGATCCGGGCCTGGATGCCCGCGTGGCGGGTCTCCAGGTCGGCGAAGAGCTCGGCGAGGGTCTCCCCGCCGCCCTCGACTGCCTTCTGGCCGTCGGTGTAGGTGCGGAGGATGGTGGGGATGCGGACCTCGATGGCCATGATTGCGGGCTCCTGTCGGGAGGAAAGTCAGGTCGGTGGGCGCGCGGCGGTGCTGCGTGCGTAGCGGGACGCGGGGTGCGGACGCCGCGGCTCCACGGCCGTACGGCGGCAGGGGTCAGCGCGGACAGAGGGCGCTGTTGAGCCTGCACAGGTCGACGTGCAGCCGCGCCACGAGCAGCGTGCCCGGCGTCTTCTCGCTCACGTCGTGGGAAACCATGCGCTCATCGTATCGATTCCCGACCGGGGTCCCGGAGTGTGATCTCAGATAGTGGATGAATTCTGACCGAAATGCGGGATCAGTAGCTCTCCACCACGGTGACCTCCTCCTCCGTCACCACGCCGTCGAGGATCCGGTACGAGCGGAACTGGAAGGGTCCGGCCTCGTCGGCGTCGGCCGTGGAGACCAGGACGTAGTGTGCGCCGGGCTCGTTCGCGTACGAGATGTCGGTGCGTGAGGGGTAGGCCTCGGTGGCGGTGTGCGAGTGGTAGATGACGACCGGTTCCTCGTCGCGGTCGTCCAGTTCGCGGTAGAGCTTCAGCAGGTCGCCCGAGTCGAACTCGTAGAAGGTGGGCGAGCGGGCCGCGTTCAGCATCGGAATGAACCGCTCCGGACGGTCCGTGCCGGCCGGGCCCGCGACGACGCCGCAGGCCTCGTCGGGGTGGTCCTGCCGCGCGTGCGCGACGATCTGGTCGAAGAGCGCCTGGGTGATGGTCAGCATGCTGGTCAGGATAAGCAGAAGGGCCGTCCCGTACCGAGGGGTGGTACGGGACGGCCCGGATGCCGGACGGGCGGCTCGGCGCCGACGAGGTCGGCGCGTGGCACGCGGCGCCTCGGAGGTCAGCGCTTGACGAAGGCCGCGCCCTGCGGGTTGCGGTTCTTGAGCACCAGGTAGGAGACGCCCAGGAGCAGGGCCCACACGGGGGCGCAGTAGAGCGAGATGCGGGCGTCCTTGTCGATGCCCATCATCACGATCACCATGCCGATGAAGGCGAGCGACAGGGCGCTGGCCCAGATGCCGCCGGGGGCCGGGAAGGTGGAGCGGGGCAGCTCACCGCGGTCGGACTTGAGGCGGTAGCGGATCTGGCAGATCAGGATGACGATCCAGGCCCACATGCCGGAGATGGTGGCGAAGGAGACGACGTAGTTGAACGCCTCGCCGGGCCACTGGTAGTTGATCCAGACGCCGACCATCATCAGCGCGGCCGAGACCGTGGTGCCGATGAGCGGGGTGCCGTTGCGGGTGAGCCTGGTGAAGACCTTGGGGCCCTGCCCGTTGAGCGCGAGGTCGCGCAGCATGCGGCCGGTGGAGTACATGCCGGAGTTGCAGGAGGACAGCGCGGCGGTCAGCACGACGAAGTTGACGATGCCCGCGCCGGCGGCGAGGCCCATCTTCTCGAAGGCGGCGACGAAGGGGCTGACGCCGGGCTGGAAGTTCGTCCACGGCACGACGGACAGGATCATGATCAGGGCGCCGACGTAGAAGACGGCGATGCGCCACGGCACGGTGTTGATGGCCTTCGGCAGGACCGTCTTCGGGTCCTTGGACTCACCGGCCGTCACGCCGACCAGTTCGACGGCGAGGAAGGCGAACATGACCATCTGGAGGGTCATCAGGGTGCTGCCGACGCCGTGCGGGAAGAAGCCGCCGTCGCTCCACAGGTGGCTGACCGACGCGGTGTCGCCGGCGTCGGAGAAGCCGAGGGTGAGGATGCCGGCGCAGATGAGGATCATGCCGACGATGGCGGTGACCTTGACCATCGAGAACCAGAACTCCAGCTCGCCGAAGAGCTTCACGGAGATGAGGTTCACGGCGTACAGGATGACCGTGAAGACCAGTGCGGAGATCCATTGCGGGATGTCCCACCAGTACGTCATGTAGGTGGCGGCCGCGGTGACCTCGGTGATGCCGGTGACGACCCAGAAGAGCCAGTACGTCCAGCCGGTCACGAAGCCCGCGAAGGGGCCGATGAACTCGCGTGCGTACTCCGAGAAGGAGCCCGACACGGGGCGGTACATGAGCAGCTCGCCGAGGGCGCGCATGATGAAGAAGATGACCACGCCCGCGATGGCGTAGGCGAGGATCAGGCTGGGCCCGGCCTTCGAGATGCCCTTGCCCGCGCCGAGGAACAGGCCGGTGCCGATGGCGCCGCCGATGGCGATCATCTGGATCTGCCGGGATCCGAGACCGCGCTGGTAGCCCTCGCCGTCCTCGGTCGCCGCGCTCTGCACGGCCTCACTGCCGTCGTACTGCTTGTCGACCTGCGATGAGGTCATGTTTGGTGCGCCTTTCTCCATGCCGACCCGAGCCGTCTGCGCGGCCTCGGAATCGGGTCCCGATCCCCCCGGATGTGATGGAGCTGTGCCTGGCCGGCGATCCGCCGGCTCGGTGGCGCACCCGTCGGGACATGGGTGTCGTCCCGTCGGGCGGTCGTGAAGATCTATCACGGCCGCGACAGTGATCGGCTGAGGCGTTCGTGGCGCACACCACAGAAAGAACCGGACAAAAGGCGGACCGCACCCCATAGGGTGCGGCCACGGTAATGCGATCGTTATCCGGATTTGAGCGTCCGCTGAGCGAACAACGGAGGGTGATTGTCCTGACAGGTCAGGGCATAAGGGTCTCGACAAGGGTTTCCTGGAGACCGCCCAGCCACAGGTACGCCAGCACCATGGGCTTGCGCGGGTCCTCGTCGGGGAGCCGGTAGAGCAGGTCGGTGTCCTCCTCGTCGACGACGTCCAGCCGGGCGCCGATCGCCAGCCGCAGGTCGTTGAGGGCCCGCAGCCACTGCTCCGACTGCCCGGCGGACAGTTCGAGGACCGCCCCGCCGTCCCCGGCGGGAGTGAGCGCGTCCAGGGAGCGGATCACCGTGAGCGCGTTGTCGCGTTTGCCGGCGCGCAGGTCGTTCTCCGTGAAGCGGCGGAACTCGGAGGAGTGGGCGCGCTGCTCCTCGGCCTGCTCGGGCGAGTGGGCCTCGACGCCGGGGCCGCTGTACGCGTCCGGGAAGAGGCGTTGCAGCACGGGATCGGTGGGCGGCTCGCTGGGGCCCTCGGCGAACAGCTCGGCGAGCGGGTCCCCGGGCGCGTTCTCGGCGGGGCCGGGGCCGATCAGCTCCAGCAGCTGCACCGCGAGCGAACGGATGATGGAGATCTCGACCTCGTCGAGCGCGACGGCCGCGCCGCCGCCGGGGAGCGGTTCGAAGTGTCCTGGCATCAGGGTGCGTCGCTACTTCCAGTACTGCGCGCCGCGGCCGGCCGGTTCGGTCGTGCGGTACCGGGCGCCGCGACCGGGGCGGTCATTTCCGGTCCTGCTGAAGGGTGGCCCACAGACCGTAGCCGTGCATGGCCTGCACGTCGCGTTCCATCTCCTCGCGCGTGCCGCTGGAGACGACCGCACGGCCCTTGTGGTGGACGTCCAGCATGAGCTTGTTGGCCTTGTCCTTGGAGTAGCCGAAGTACGTCTGGAAGACGTACGCGACGTAGCTCATGAGGTTGACCGGGTCGTTGTGGACGATCGTCACCCAGGGAACGTCGGGCTCGGGTACGGCGAAGACCTCCTCCGCCGACTCGGTCTTCTCGATCTCTAGGGGTGCGGGAGCCGTCACACCGCCCATGCTGCCACCTGAGGGGGCCGCGCGGCGAAACGGACCCACAAATCGTCAGTGTGACGAGATGGGAGTACGATCCGTCGTCATGAACACAGCGGACCTTGGCCTGCCGGTGGAAGTTCCCTCGACGGCGCTCTTCACGGACCAGTACGAGCTGACGATGCTGCAGGCCGCTCTGGCCGGGGGGACCGCCGAGCGGCGCTCGGTCTTCGAGGTCTTCACCCGGCGGCTCCCGGACGGCCGCCGCTACGGCGTGGTGGCGGGCACCGGCCGGGTCCTCGACGCCGTCGAGAACTTCCGCTTCGACGCGGACGTGCTGGGCTTCCTGCGGGAGAACGGGATCGTCGACGAGCCCACCCTGGAGTGGCTCGCCGGGTACCGCTTCGGCGGGGACATCTGGGGCTATCCCGAGGGCGAGGTGTACTTCCCCGGGTCGCCGGTCCTGCGGGTGGAGGGCTCCTTCGCGGAGTGCGTGCTCCTGGAGACCGTGATCCTGTCCATCCTCAACCACGACTCGGCGATCGCCGCGGCGGCGTCCCGCATGTCCTCGGCGGCGGGTGAGCGGCCGCTGATCGAGATGGGTGCGCGCCGCACCCACGAGCTGGCCGCGGTGGCCGCCGCGCGCGCCGCGTACGTCGGCGGCTTCGCGACCACCTCCGACCTCGCCGCCGGTTTCCGGTACGGCATCCCCACGGTGGGGACGAGCGCGCACGCCTTCACGCTCGTCCACGACCGGGAGCGGGACGCCTTCCAGGCCCAGGTGAACTCCCTCGGCCGGGGCACCACGCTGCTCGTGGACACGTACGACGTGCAGGAGGCCGTCCGCACGGCTGTGGAGGTCGCGGGGCCCGAGCTGGGCGCGGTGCGCATCGACTCCGGCGACCTGCTGCTGGTCGCGCACCGGGTGCGCCAGCAGCTGGACGAGCTGGGCGCGGTCAAGACGAAGATCATCGTCACCTCCGACCTGGACGAGTACGCGATCGCCTCGCTGGCGGCGGCGCCGGTGGACGCGTACGGCGTCGGCACCCAGCTGGTGACGGGGTCCGGCCATCCGACGTCCTCGATGGTCTACAAGCTGGTCGCCCGGGCCGAGTCGGCGGACCCGGAGGCCCCGCTGGAGCCGGTCGCGAAGAAGTCGTCCGGCGGCAAGTCGTCCCTCGGCGGCCGCAAGTGGGCCGCCCGGCGCCTGGACAGGTACGGCGTCGCGGAGGCCGAGGTGATCGGCACCGGCGCCGTGCCCGCCGAGCTCGCCGACCGTCAGCTGCTGGTCCAACTGGTCAAGGGGGGCCGGGTGCTGGCCCGCGAGGCCCTGGACGTCGTACGCGGCCGGCACGCGGCCGCCCGGGCGAACCTCCCGCTGTCGGCGATGCAGCTCTCGCGCGGCGAGCCGGTCATTCCGACGGAATACGTGTGAGGGGCGGGGGCGGGCGCCGCGGCCCACAGACGGGGCGGGGCCGGGGCCGCGCCCCGGGCGGGCGCGCATGAACCACCGGTGAGCGGGAATGCAACGGCCACGTCCGCCTCCCTCCCGCCGCAGCCGAATGCCCCCTCCCGCAGTGCACCCGAGATCCCTACGCCCGGTTTCGACGACCCCCGCCCGCACGACCGCCCCCGGCACCCGCGCCGCCCGCCGGCCGGGGTCCGGGTCCGTGCCCGGGTGACGCGCGACGGCCTGGCCCGCACCCCACCCCACACCGAACACCCGCCGAGCCGAAGGACACCGACCATGCGCCGCGCCTTGATCGTCGTAGACGTGCAGAACGACTTCTGCGAGGGAGGCAGCCTCGCGGTGGCCGGAGGCTCGGACGTGGCCGCCGCGATCACCGAGCTGATCGGCCAGGCGCCCGCGGGCTACCGGCACGTCGTCGCCACCCGCGACCTGCACATCGCTCCCGGCGGCCACTTCGCCGACAACCCCGACTACGTCCACTCCTGGCCCGCGCACTGCGTGGCGGGCACCGAGGGGGTGGGCTTCCATCCGAACTTCGCCCCGGCCGTCGCCTCCGGCGCGATCGACGCCGTCTTCGACAAGGGCGCCTACGCGGCCGCGTACAGCGGCTTCGAGGGTGCCGACGAGAACGGCGTCTCGCTGGGCGACTGGCTCAAGGCCCGCGGGATCGACGAGGTCGACGTGGTCGGCATCGCCACCGATCACTGCGTGCGGGCGACCGCGCTGGACGCGGTCCGCCAGGGCTTCCGCACACAGGTGCTGCTGGACCTGACCGCCGGAGTGGCGGAGCAGACCACGCACCGGGCGCTGGAGGAGCTGCGCGAGGCGGGCGTGGAGCTCTCCGGGAAGCCGGTGGGCCAGGAGCTGTGACCGCATCCGGGTCCGGCCGCCGCGCCGGTCCCGGCCGGACAGCCGGCCGTCCCGGCCGGGAGACGGTCGTCCCGGCCGGGAGACGGTCGTCCCGGCCGGGCGGTGGTCGTGGTGGCCGGTCAGGTCTGGGGGGCCGGCCGGCGCGACAGGGACCGGATCGGATGCCAGAGTTCCGTCGCCATGACACCGTTGTCGGGGGCCGTGCGCCAGAGCAGGCCGTCGGGGTGGTGCAGGACCGCGGTGATCTCGTCCGGGGTGGGCGGCGCCGCGTTGCCGCGGAGGTAGACCGCGCGCATCCCCAGATTGCGCAGCCGCGTCAGCGCGCGTGCGCGGTTCTGGGCGAGGACGAGGAAGCGCAGGCAGCCGGTGCCGGGGCCGGCCGGACTCGGCAGGTTGAGCGCCACCACCACGCTGCCGTTCGGCAGCTTGCTGAAACCCCCTGCGGCCATGCGGTCACACCCCCGTGAGATCTGGTGTCAATAAGAAAGTCACAGGACGCACCTAAACACGATCGGCCGCGACCCGCCAGAGGGGTTGCGGCCGATCATGTTCTGACCAGGCAGAACGTCAGTTACTTGGTCGAAGGACCCACCTTGAGCGTGATCGTGGAGCCATCCCTGGGCTCCTTGACGATCTTGATCGTGGTGTTGGTGTCAGTGACCTTGACGCTGTTGAACGGGTTCGCCGGGTCGTAGTACGAACCCCGGTGGTCGTCGAAGGCCGGGACGCCCTTCTGCGACTTGATCTTCAGCGCGACGTCGGCGTTGTGGAGCGTGAACGCGTCCGTCGGATAGGTGCTGAAGGTCGCGTCGAAGGCCTGGACCTTGTTGCGGAGCAGCGTGCCGTCGGCCCACTTCAGCGCCTTGGCGTGCGCGTCCACCGGCAGGATCAGACCCTCGCCCGGGTGTTCGCTGGTGTTGTCGTCCGCCTGCGAGGTGTCCCACTTCCAGATCAGCAGACCGTTCTGGTACGGGTAGTGCTCGACCCAGTCGGGACGCGTCGTCGAGAAGCCGAAGTTGTACGGGCCGACCTTGAGGGTCTTGTCGTACGAGACGTACTGACGGTTCTCGGCCAGGTAGTACTGCGCGTAGTCCTTGGTGAAGGACGCGCCGATGCGGGAGAAGCCGTTGGCCGTCCAGGCCGCGTCCGCGCTCTCCGCGTTGTCGGAGAAGAGGGCGGAGCCGTCGGCGGTCACGGTGATCTCGTCGGCCGCGAAGCCCTTCAGCGCCTTGCCGCCGTCGGAGGAGTAGCGGAACCGCAGGTCGATCTTCTTGCCCGCGTAGGCGTCGAGCGGGAAGGACAGCTTCTTGTACGCGGCCGTCGTGCCGGTCAGGGCCGGCTTGTCACTGCCGTCGCGCGGGATGGCCGCGCCGTCGGCCGTGCCGTCCAGGGCGGTCCAGTTGGCGCCGCCGTCGGTGGACACCTCCGTGTAGAGGAAGTCGTACTCCTCCTCGATGTCCCACCAGCCGTCGAGGGTCAGCGCGGCCTTCGACTTGCCGGTGAGGTCGACCGACCGGGTCAGCGTGTTCTTCAGGTTGTCGCCGCTGCCGCTCCACCACTGGGTGGCACCCTGGGCCGGGGTGACGACCTGGGTGGTCACCGCCTTCTTCGGCAGCGTGACGACCAGCGCCTGCTTGTCCTTGGTGTTGTACTCCGCGACACCCAGCTTGTGCTTCGACTTCTTCCCCGCCTCGGCGGTGGCGTAGTTCAGCCAGCCGAGCTGCAGCTTGTCCCAGGCGTTCATGTCGCCCGGGAGGTCACCGATGGACTCCTTGCCGGTGCCGAGCCAGGAGCCGGCCGACATCAGCGTCCAGAAGCCGGTGCCGTTCTCGCCGCCGCCGGAGGTGTCGTACTCGTCCGGCAGGCCCAGGTCGTGGCCGTACTCGTGGGCGAAGACGCCGAGTCCGCCGTTCTCCGGCTGGATGGTGTAGTCGCCGACCCAGATGCCGGTGTCGCCGATCTGCGCGCCGCCGAGCCGGTTGCCCGTGGGGCCCGTGGCGCCCGCGTCGGAGCCGAACGCGTACCAGCGGTGGGCCCAGATCGCGTCCGTGGCCTGGGCGCCGCCGCCCGCCGACTCGTCCTCACCGGCGTGCACGATCTGGAAGTGGTCGATGTAGCCGTCGGGCTCGTTGAAGTCGCCGTCGGCGTCGAAGTCGTAGCGGTCCCACTGGTCGTAGCGGGCGAGGTCCGCCTTGATGGCGGCGTCGGTCCGGCCGGCCGCCTTCTGCTGGGCGACCCAGGCGGTGACGCCGTCGCTCACCACGTTCCAGACGCTGGAGCAGTTGGTCTGGCCGCAGTAGTTGGAGCCGTAACGGGCCTCGTTGTAGGGGACCTTGACCCAGTCGGTGACCTCACCTTCGACCGAGTAGCGGCCCGAGGACTGCTTCTCGTAGTACTTCTTCAGCGACTCGGTCTTCTTGCCGGTGCCGAAGTAGAGGTCCTGGAAGTGCTTCCGGTCGTAGTCCTTCTGCCAGGCCGTGCTGTTGTCCTTGGCACGGTCCGGCGCGGCTATGCGGTTGTGCAGCGGGCCGGCGGTGCCGCCGTACTTGCTGTCGATCCGGTCGCCGAACTCGACCAGGATCGTGAAGATCTGGTCGGTCTTCTCGCGGCCGACCTCGACGTACTTGCTCTTGTTGAGCTTCACGACCTGGGAGCCGTCGCGGTCCTTGACCTCGGCGTCGCCGGATATGACCCGGTTCAGGGCCTCCTGGCGCTGGGCTTCCTGGGTCTTGCTCAGCGGGCCGTCCAGGTCGTGTTCGACCTTGTTCCTGGCCGGCTGCGGGTCGTGGCGGTCCACGGTCGCCGACGACGGTGCGTCATCGGCCTGGGCCACGGCGAACGTCGAGAACGTGGCGGTCGCCGCCGCGAGGGCGACGCCCACTGCGGCCGCTCTGAACGTCCAGGTTTTGCTGGTCACTTGATTTCCTCCCCTGCGCCCCGTGCGCGCGGAGAGGATGGGGGTCCTGGTCATGGAGGGTCCCGCGCGCCGTACACGCGATTCAAGTGACGTCATTCGACCGGAGTTGCCGAGGAAAAGACAGATCTTGACTTGAACAGGCCAAGTGCACTATGCGAAGTGTTCGTTCGCTATCCGGACGTTCCGCGGGACGCCAACGGGCGCGTCGTACCGTCCGGTTGGCGGACGGCATGACTCCGTGCGCCCCCCATGCTCCGGCACCGTGGGTTAGGTCACGCTTACTGGTCGTTCCGGTCGGGCATGGAGCGGAATAGAGTCGATTGGCGGAGCGCCGGTGTGCCGGCGGAAAGCCAAGTCGACACCGTTGTCCGACCCGCAGATCCTTGTCCGCACCCTCCCCCGTCGCGAGAGGTCCCGGGGGGAGCACCCACCCGAGGACACGATTGCCATGCCTCGTCCGACCGCCAGGCCTCGTCCGACCGCCGCACAGCTCGCCTACGGCTCCTGCACCGTGATCTTCTCCACGCTTGCCATGCTGCTGCTGTCACAGACGAGTTCGGGCCTGGGCATCGCGGTGATCGTGCTCTCGGCGCTCGTCCTCGGGCTGCTCGTCGCCATGACCGTCCCGCTGCCGAAACCCGTACCGGCCGCCCCCGGGCCCCGGGCGCCCCGGCCGGTGCCGGTGCGGCGGGAGACGGCGTCCGTCGGGTCGTCCGAGTCCGGACGCGAGTCGGCGGGCCCGTGAGACACGGACCCGCCCGACGTCACCGCGCCGTCCCACCGGCGTTTCTCACCGGGTCCTGACCACCACCGTCTTCGCCGCCTTGTCGTGCAGACCCTGCTTGTAGGGCCGGTCGAAGAAGCTCCAGCCACCCGCGATCGCGGTCCAGACGCAGGCGCAGCAGAACGCGAAGGGGAGCCACAGCACGAGTGCGCGCACCAGCGAGGACTGCACGGAGGGCGTCGCGCCGTTGTCGAGGTTGGCCACCCGGTGGTTGAACAGCTTCTTGCCCAGGGTCTGGCCCGTCCTGCTGATCATGAAGGTGTCGTACGCGATGTAGAGGACCGCGGCGACGAGCTCCTGCCCGAACGACTTGCCGTACTCGATCTTGTCGGTGTCGACCGTGTACTGGGTGAAGCCGAAGCCCCAGGACAGCAGCCAGATGACGACACCGACGAGGATCATGTCGATGATTCTCGCGAGGACCCGCTTGCCGCTCTCGGCCAGCGGGGGCATTCCGGAGAGGGGTCCGTCGCCGCCGTAGGGGCCGCCGCCGTAGGGGTCGCCGCCCCCGCCGTACGGGGAGCCGCCACCGCCTCCGGGGGGTCCGCCGCCGCCGTACGGGCCGCCGCCCCCTCCGTACGGGTCGCCGCCGCCGTACGGGTCGCCCTGGGGCGGCGGCGTGCCGTACGGGGAGCCGCCGCCCTGGGCCGGCGGAGGCTGCTGCTTCTTGAACGGGTCGTCGTCCGGGAACTGACCGGAGACGGGGGGCGGCGGTTCGGTGCTCATGGCCCGAGTCGACCGCGAACCCCCCGGCTCCGCATCCGGCGCGGGGCCGTCCGGGCTACGGCGCGGGTCAGGCGGCCACGAAGGTGTGGGCCGCCTTGTCGTGCAGGCACTGGCGCCAGGGCCGGTCGAACAGGCACCACACGACGCCCACGAGCCCGATCACGAGGACGCCGGGGACGCTGTAGACGAGCCAGCGGCGCAGCGCCAGGGCGAAGGTCGGCGGCTCGCCGCCCTCGATGTCCCGCACCTGGAGACCGCAGAGCTTCTTGCCGAGCGTGCGGCCCCATCTGGCCGTGGGCAGCACCTCGTAGAGGACCCCGAAGAGGAGCAGCACCGCGAGAACGACACCGAGGCAGGTGGCCGTGGTGCCGTCGAGCAGCCACACGGTGACGGTCTCGCCGGACCGCTTCGCCGCGTCGATCTTGTCGTTGACGTGGTCGACGGCCCTGGCGCCGAGAGGGACGGCGGCCACGGCGGTGACAGCGGCGACGACGACGGTGTCCACCAGCCGGGCGGCCAGCCGCCTGCCGAGCCCCGCCGGGCGGGCGGCGGCCTGAGCGCGCGCCGCCGCTTGGAACACGTCGTCCACGGGCGGTTTCCACGGGACGACGGGCTGTCCCTCGTCGGCCGCGCCTGCCAGCCGGTGCACCTGCTGCGCCCAGGACGGCTGGCCGCCGCCGGCCCCGGGGCTCATCGGGGTGGCGGCCGGATCCGCGGACTGCGGGGGGACCGTGCCGGACGGGGTCTGCGGGGCGGCCGCTGCCGCGGGGCCGGTCTGCGGCCCGGCCGGTCGCTCCGTGCGCGGGGAAGGGGTACGGGGGGCCGTGCCCTCGGGGGCGAGGGGGCCGTCGGCCGTGCCCGCCGGCTGCCCCGCGCCGGCGGGTCCGGGGACCTGCGGCCCGCCGGGACGGCCGGTCGCGGCACCCGCGGGTCCGAAGGTGCCGGCGCCCGCCGGCGCGGCGTGCCCGGCGCGCTGGGCACCGATGCTCCCGGCCTCCGCGGCCAAGGGCCCCGCACCGGCGGGGCCGAAGACCCCGGCGCCCGCGCCGGCGGCACCGGTGTTCCCCGCACCGGGGTTCCCCGGGCCCACGGCACCGAAAGTCCCGGCAACCGCACCGGCGTTCGCGGCACCCGGCACCCCGGCGTTCGCGGAACCCGCGTTCCCCGGGCCCACGGAACCGGGGTTCCCCGAGCCGGCGTTCCCCGTGCCCGCGGCACCGAAAGTCCCGGCACCCGCACCGGCGTTCCCGGCACCCGGCACCCCGGCGTTCGCGGAACCCGCGTTCCCCGCGCCCGCGGAACCGGGGTTCCCCGCGCCGGAGTTCCCCGTGCCCGCGGCACCGAAAGTCCCGGGAGCCGCACCGGCGTTCCCGGTTGCCGCCGTGCCGTACGCCCCGGCGCCCGCGGAACCGGCGTTTCCCGTACCGGGGTTCCCGGACCCCGCCGCTCCGAAGCCCGCTGCCCCCGCGAGCGTACCGGGGTCGGCCGGGTCCGTCGCGGTGCCGGGGCGGGCGGTGCCGCCGGGCAGGCGGCGGAAGACGACCGTGCCGTCCGGCGCGAGCCGGTGCGGTGAGTCCTCGTCGGCGGTCGCCGGGGGGATCGTCGTGGTGCCGTCCGTGCGGGTGGACCTGCCGTCGGGCTGGGCGACCGGGTCGACCGGCCCGCCCGCGTGCGGGACGCGCGGGTCGGCGCTGCGGTCCGCACCCCAGGAGACCCGGCGGTCCTGGTCTCCGCCGAAGCCGGACTGCCACGACCGGTCGGCGCCCCAGGCCGACGCGGGCTCGGGCCGGCTGCCGTGCTGGGCCTCGGCCGGGGGCCGGTGCGGCTCGGCCGGGGGCTGCGGGTCCTCGTCGAAGAAGTGCGGGCCCGTCTCCTCGGCCGCCGGGGTCCCGCCCCGCGCGGCCGGGACCGAGCGCCCGGTAGCGGGCGCCGGGCCGGAGGCGGGACGCGTGCCGGCGGGCGGCGCGAGGGGCACCCCGTCCGTCGGCGCCGGACGGCTGGTGCCCGGCACCCAGGAGGCACCGTTCCAGTACCGGACATATCCAGGAATGGAGGGGTCCGGGTAATACCCTTCGCGGGGCCTGTCGTCACCGGGTGCCGGGGTTGGGGCGCTCATGTCCGTCGTCCCGTATCTGCTCGGGGGTTTTTGGGGGGTCCACATCTATCAGACCGGCGCGCGTACCACTGGCGCTCCCGCCGTACCCACCCCATCGGGGCAAGGCCGCGCCGCCTCCCGCGCTCCCGGCGCCGAAGCTGTCCGGGACAGTGCGCGCGGAAGCCGGGAAACCCTTCCGGATCCGCGTAATGATTCGGGCGCCCCGCGCTCTCCACTCGTGCGGGCCCCTTCCACGGGCCCCGATCCGGAAAGGAAGCGCATCGACATGCACACCGTGGTGGAACGCGAACTCGAGCTCAAACTGGTCCTGTCGCCGGAGCGCAGCATCCCGGTCCCGGCGCGGCTGACCTATCGCACCGACGACCCGTACGCCGTCCACGTCACCTTCCACGTCGGCTCGGACCATCCGGTCGCCTGGACCTTCGCCCGCGAGCTGCTCGTGGAGGGGGTCTTCCGGCCGTGCGGGCACGGTGACGTGCGGGTGTGGCCCACGAAGGGCGCGGACCGCGGTGTCGTCCTGATGGCGCTGAACTCACCCGGCGGCGACGCGCTGCTCGAGGCGCCCGCCGCGCAGGTGTCCGCCTGGCTGGAGCGCACCCTGCGGGCGGTCCCCCCGGGCTCCGAGACGGAGCAGCTCGGGCTCGACGACGGCCTGGCCGAACTGCTCGCGCCCACTCCGGCCGACGACCTGTGGCCGCGCGACCCGTGGCCGTCGGACGAGTCGCCGGACGCTGAGTGAGCGGCCGAGGACGGCCGACGGAGGACGAGGCCGCCCCAGGTCGACACGGTCTACAGCACCTTGCCCGGGTTCAGGATGCCGAGGGGGTCGAAGGCGGCCTTGATGCCGCGCTGCATCTCCACGCCGACCGGGCCGATCTCGCGCGCCAGCCACTCCTTCTTCAGGACGCCCACGCCGTGTTCGCCGGTGATGGTGCCGCCGAGCTCCAGGCCGAGGGCCATGATCTCGTCGAAGGACTCGCGGGCGCGCCGGGACTCGGCGGGGTCGGCGGCGTCGAAGCAGACGGTGGGGTGGGTGTTGCCGTCGCCTGCGTGGGCGCAGACGCCGATGGTGAGGGCGTACTTCCCGGCGATCCGCTCGACCCCTTCGAGCATCTCGCCGAGCCGGGAGCGCGGCACGCAGACGTCGTCGATCATCGTCGTGCCCTTGACCGCCTCGAGCGCGGGCAGTGACAGCCGGCGTGCCTGGAGGAGCAGTTCGGACTCGGCGGCGTCGTCGGCCGGCACGACCTGGGTGGCGCCCGCCGCCTCGCACAGGGCGCCGACCGCCGCGAGGTCGGCGGCGGGCTCCGGGGTGTCGAAGGCGGCCAGCAGGAGCGCCTCGGTGGTTTCCGGGAGGCCCATGTGGGCGAGGGCGTTGACGGCGCGCACCGTCGTGCCGTCCATGAGTTCGAGCAGGGACGGGACGTGGCCGCCCGCCATGATCCGGCAGACGGCGTCGCAGGCGGCGGCGGCCGACGCGAACTCGGCGGCCAGCACCAGCTGCCGCGGCGGCCGGGGCTTCAGGGCCAGGACGGCCCGTACGACGATGCCGAGCGAGCCCTCGGAGCCGACGAAGAGGCGGGTGAGGTCGTACCCGGCGACCCCCTTGGCGGTGCGGCGGCCGGTGCGCAGCAGGCGGCCGTCGGCGAGGACGACGTCCAGGCCGAGGACGTACTCGGCGGTCACCCCGTACTTCACGCAGCACAGGCCGCCGGAGGCCGTGCCGATGTTGCCGCCGATGGTGCACATCTCCCAGCTGGAGGGGTCCGGCGGGTAGCACAGGCCGTGTTCGTCGACGGCGCGGGAGAGCGTCGCGTTGACGACGCCGGGTTCCACGACGGCGATCCGGTCGACGGGGCTGATCTCCAGGATCCGGTCCATCCTGACGAGGGACAGCACGATGCAGCCGTCCGTGGCGTTCGCGGCGCCCGACAGGCCGGTGCGGGCCCCCTGGGGGACGACGGGGACGCGCAGCTCGGTGGCGGTGCGCATGACGTGCTGGACCTGTTCCACCGTGCGCGGCAGGACGACGGCGGCGGGGGTGCCCGCCGCGCAGAAGCTCGCCATGTCGTGGGCGTAGGAGGCCGTGACGTCCGGGTCGGTGAGGACCGCCTCGGCCGGCAGGCCCGCGAGCAGACGGTCCACGAGGTCGCCCGTCGCTTCGTCGCGCGGGGCTTCGATACGGCTCATGATCACAGCGTCGCACCCGGGGCCATCGGTGTGAACCCCGGATACGGCACCCTTCGAGTGCCGGGACGCGGTCTCTGTGTTGACGCACAGTGAGCGGCATGGTGATCGCACAACTCCCGCCGGATTCCGTCCGGCCGAGCCGCTCCCCCGTCGTGCGGCGCGTGCTGACCGGCACCGCCGTGGCAGGTGCCGTCCTGGGCGGTGTGCTGGTGCTGCTGCCCGGGGAGCGGCAGCCGCCGCGGCCCGCGCCGGGGCCGATGGCCCGGACGGTGACCGCGGTCGGGGCCGGGGTGCCGGTGGCGCTGCCCGATCTGGCCGCGCTGATCGCCCAGCGCGAGGCACGGGTGCGGACCCGTCCGCGTGACGGCCGCTCGTGGGCCCTGCTGGGCGCCGCGTACGTGGAGCAGGGCCGGCGGACGGCCACGCCTGCCTTCTACCCGAAGGCCGAGAAGGCGCTGCGTACGGCGCTGGGGACGGGGACGGCGGGGAACGGGACCGCCCTGGACGGACTGGCCGCCCTGGCCAACGCCCGGGGCGACTTCCGGACGGCGAAGAAGTGGGGCGAGGCGGCGGTCGCGCAGGCCCCGAAGCGGTGGACGGCGTACCCGCAGCTGCTGGAGGCATACGAGGGCCTCGGGGACCACAAGGCCACCAAGAAGACACTCGACCGGCTGCTGGAGCTGCGGTCGGGTCCCGCGGTCATGGCCAGGGCCGCCCAGGTGTACCGGGACCGCGGGTGGCGTGAGGACGCCGCGGCCGCTCTCGCGGACGCGGCGGCCGGTGCGGGGACCCCCGCGGCGCGGGCGGCCTATCTGTCCCGGTCGGGTGACCTGGCCTGGGAGCGGGGCGAGCCGGCGGATGCGCTGCGCCGGTACGAGGCGGCGCTGCGCGCGGATCCCGACGAGCATTCCGCGCTCGCCGGACAGGGGCGGGCGCTTGCCGCGCTGGGCCGTACGTCGGAGGCGCTGCGCGCCTACCGGACCGTGCTCGACAGGCAGCCGTCACCGGGCTACGCGCTGGAACTGGGTGAGCTGTACGAGTCGCTGGGGCTGGGCGGGGCGGCCCGGGTCCAGTACGACCTGCTGCGGGCCCGGGCGCGGGAGGAGGCCGCCGCAGGCGTCGACGTCGAGCCGGTGCTCGGGCTGTTCGAGGCGGACCACGGGGACGCGCGTTCGGCCGTGCGCCGGCTGCGCGAGGAGTGGCGGCGGCACCCCGGGACCGCCGTCGCGGACGCGCTGGGCTGGGCGCTGCACCGGGCCGGGGAGAACGAGGAGGCGCTGAAGTTCACGACGCGGGCCATGGACGCGGAGCACGGCGGCGGGGTCCGCAGCGCCCTGTACGCCTACCACCGCGGGCAGATCGAACGGGACCTGGAGCGGTACGGGCCGGCCCGCCGCCATCTCCAGGAGGCGCTGCGCATCAACCCGTACTTCTCGCCGCTCCTCGTCCCGGCGGCCAGGCAGGCGCTGGCGGCCCTGGGCGAGCCTGCCGCACAGGAGCTGCCCGAGGACGCGGAGCCGTCGGGGGAGGAAGCGGAGGCGGAGGCGGTGGAGCCCGGGTCGAAGCCGTCGGCCGCGCGGCCGACGGCTTCGGGCGGGGCGACGGCCTCCGGCGGGGCGACGGCCTCCGGCGGGGCGACGGCTTCGGACGGGCCCACGGCCCCGGGCGGGCCGGCGCCCGACCCGCGGCGCTCGGGCTCCCGTTGAGCGCCGGGGCGTGAGCGCCGGGGCGGCGGCTACAGGTTGCCGCGCTTCTCCTGCTCCCGCTCGATCGCCTCGAACAGGGCCTTGAAGTTGCCCTTGCCGAAGCCCATCGAGCCGTGGCGTTCGATGAGCTCGAAGAAGACGGTCGGGCGGTCCTGGACGGGCTTGGTGAAGATCTGCAGCAGGTAGCCGTCCTCGTCCCGGTCGACGAGGATCTTCAGTTCGCGGAGCGTCTCCACGGGCACCCGCGTCTCGCCCGCCCATTCGCCGAGGGTGTCGTAGTAGGAGTCGGGCGTGTCCAGGAACCGGACGCCGCCCGCCTTCATGGTGCGCACGGTCTCGACGATGTCGTTCGTGTTCAGCGCGATGTGCTGGACGCCCGCGCCGCCGTAGAACTCCAGGTACTCGTCGATCTGGGACTTCTTCTTGGCGATGGCCGGCTCGTTGATCGGGAACTTGACCTTCAGGGTCCCGTCGGCGACGACCTTGGACATCAGCGCCGAGTACTCGGTCGCGATGTCGTCGCCCACGAACTCCTTCATGTTCGTGAAGCCCATGACCTTGTTGTAGAACGCGACCCACTCGTTCATCCGGCCGAGTTCGACGTTGCCGACACAGTGGTCGATGGCCTGGAAGGTGCGGCGGGCGGGCGGCGCGACGATCGGCTCGGCGGCCACGTACCCGGGCAGGTAGGGGCCGTCGTAGCCGGTGCGCTCGACCAGGGTGTGCCGGGTCTTGCCGTACGTGGCGATGGCCGCGAGGACGACCGTGCCGTGCTCGTCCTTCAGCTCGTACGGCTCGGCGAGCGGGCGGGCGCCGTGCTCGACGGCGTACGCGAAGGCGGCGCGCGCGTCCGGGACCTCGATGGCGAGGTCGACGACGCCGTCGCCGTGCTCGGCCACGTGCCCGTCGAGGAAGCGGCCCCAGTCGGTGGCGGCCTTGACGACGGAGGTGAGGACGAAGCGTGCCGAGCCGTTGGTGAGGACGTACGACGCCGTCTCGCGGCTGCCCGTCTCCGGTCCGGAGTAGGCGACCAGCTGCATGCCGAAGGCGCTGGAGTAGTAGTGCGCCGCCTGCTTGGCGTTGCCCACGGCGAAGACGACCGCGTCCATTCCCTTCACCGGGAAGGGGTCTGCCTCGCGCGCGGTGCTGGGGGTGTGGTGGGTTGTCTGAGTCATGGCCGCAGCGTCGCTCCGTTCCGCAAGGTGCGCAATAGTCTGCGAATCGACTGGGCAGTCTGTCCGGAGAAAGGCCCGTAGGATCGGGCGTTCTGTACAGGATGACCACCCCGGAGGCCCGCGTGGCGATCGATCATCTGGACGGTCGGCTCATCGTGCTGCTGGCGCGGGAGCCGCGCATCGGCGTGCTGGAGATGTCCCGGCGCCTCGGCGTCGCGCGCGGCACGGTGCAGGCCCGCCTCGACCGGCTTCAGTCGAATGGAGTCATCCGGGGGTTCGGCCCCCAGGTCGACCCCGCGGCCCTCGGGTATCCGGTGACGGCGTTCGCCACCCTGCAGATCCGGCAGGGGCAAGGTGCCGACGTGCGGGCGCACTTGGCGACCGTGCCCGAGGTGCTGGAGCTGCACACCACGACCGGCAGCGGGGACATGCTGTGCCGGCTGGTGGCCCGCTCGAACGCCGATCTCCAACGGGTGATCGACCGGGTCGTCGGTTTTGATGGCATCGTCCGGGCCTCCACGGCGATCGTCATGGAGAACCCCGTTCCGCTGCGGATCATCCCGCTGGTGGAGCAGGCGTCGGGAGACTCCTGACGCGGGGGCCGAGCCCGGCGGTGCGCCGTCGTGAGGGGTGAGGCCCGTGACTTTCTGGGAGTACCTGAGCAGTCGCCACCAGCAGCTGCTCACCGACGCGTACCAGCACGCGAGCGCCGTCTTCCAGTGCATGGTCGTCGCGACGCTCATCGGCGTGCTCATCGGCGTGGTCACCTACCGCAGCGACTGGGCGGGCAGCCTCGCGACCACCACCACGTCCACCATCCTGACCATCCCGTCCCTCGCCATGATCGGTCTGCTGATCCCCGTCGTGGGCCTCGGTGTGCCGCCGACCGTGATCGCGCTGACCCTCTACGGGCTGCTGCCGATCGTGCGCAACGCGATCGTGGGCCTGCGCGGGGTCGACCCGTCGCTGGTGGACGCGGCCAAGGGCATCGGGATGTCCCGGGCCGCCCGGCTGCTGCGGGTGGAGCTGCCACTGGCCTGGCCGCCCATCCTCACCGGCATCCGGGTCTCCACCCAGATGCTGATGGGCATCGCGGCCATCGCGGCGTACGCCTCGGGGCCGGGCCTCGGGAACGAGATCTTCCGCGGCATCGGTTCGCTGGGCAGCAAGAACGCGCTCAACCAGGTACTCGCGGGCACGCTCGGGATCATCATCCTGGCGCTCCTCTTCGACGCCGCGTACGTCCTCGTCGGACGGCTGACCATCCCGAGGGGGATCCGTGTCTAGGACCACCGACACCGCGACCGCGCCGCCAGGGACGCGGGACGCGCCGGCCACCGGCGCCACGATCGAGCTGGAGAACCTCACCAAGCACTATCCCGGCAGCCGGGAACCCGCGGTCGACAGCGTCAACATGGAGATCAAGGCGGGCGAACTGGTCGTCTTCGTGGGCCCGTCGGGCTGCGGGAAGTCCACCACGCTCAAGATGATCAACCGGCTGATCGAGCCGACCGGCGGCCGGATCCGCATCGGCGGCGAGGACGTCACCCACATGGATCCGGTGAAGCTGCGCCGCAAGGTCGGCTACGCGATCCAGGCCTCCGGTCTCTTCCCGCACATGACCGTCGCGCAGAACATCGCGCTCGTGCCGAGGATGACCGGCTGGTCCAAGCAGCGCATCAGGGCGCGGGTGGAGGAGATGCTCGACCTGGTCGGCCTCGACCCGGGCGAGTTCCACGGGCGCTACCCGCGTCAGCTCTCCGGCGGCCAGCAGCAACGCGTCGGCGTGGCCCGGGCGCTGGCGGCCGACCCGCCGGTGCTCCTGATGGACGAGCCGTTCGGCGCGGTGGACCCGATCACCCGCGACCACCTCCAGGACGAGCTGATCAGGCTCCAGCACGAACTGCACAAGACGATCGTCTTCGTCACCCACGACTTCGACGAGGCGATCAAACTGGGCGACCGGATCGCCGTCCTGCGCGAACGCTCGCACATCGCGCAGTTCGACACCCCGGAGGCGATCCTCACCAACCCGGCCGACGACTTCGTCTCCGGTTTCGTGGGCGCCGGCGCCGCCCTGAAGCGGCTCAACCTGACCCGGGTACGGGATGTGGAGATCACCGACTATCCGACGGTCACCGTGGACGACCCGCTCCAGGACATCTTCAACAGGCTCCGGTCGAGCGGTACGAACGAGAT
Source organism: Streptomyces sp. NPDC005551 (assembly GCF_042871785.1). Classification (NCBI taxonomy): domain Bacteria; kingdom Bacillati; phylum Actinomycetota; class Actinomycetes; order Kitasatosporales; family Streptomycetaceae; genus Streptomyces; species Streptomyces sp. NPDC005551. The sequence goes on from NZ_JBIAJE010000002.1 coordinate 829,319, forward strand.
CCTGCTCCTCGACAAACGCGGCCGCCCCTACAAGTGGCTGCGCCGCGGCGACCTGATGCGCGCACGGGGCTCGCTGGCGCGGGCGGGCACGCTGGTGCACGACACGGTGACCCGGGACGCCACCCTGCGGGACGCGCTGGAGGCCGTGCTCACGGACAACGCGGGCCGGGTCGCGGTGACCGGGCGGCGCGGCGAGTACACCGGCGTCGTCGACATGGAGACGCTGATGAACTCCGTGCACGAACTCCTGGAGGCGGACCGGCTGGACGCGATGGAGCACCAGCACGAGCTGGAGGAGGCCCGCGTCCAGCAGACCCGCCACGACCAGGAGGGCGCCGAGGGCGGGGAGACGCGAGCGTGAACGGGCCGAGGACGCCCGCGGACCGCCGCCCCGAGGGCGAGCACGAGGTCAAGGGACTCGCCTTCCGCGACGACGCCGCAGCCGCCGGGGAGGCCGAGGACGCGGTGGACGGCGGTGGTACGGCCGGGCGCGACGCCGGGGTCGCCGCTCCCCCGTCGCCCGCCGCCACCCGCCGCCGCGTCACCTGGCAGAAGCTGACCTTCCTGCCCGCCGTCCTGGTGGCCGTCCTGCTCGCCACCTGGCTCTGGTTCCGGCAGGCCGACCTGGACCCGATCTCGAAGAACGCCCTGGCGGCCGGCCTGGTCGCCAAGGCCCTGCGTCAGCACATCCAGCTGACCGTGATCTCCACGTTCTTCGTACTGATCATCGCGATCCCGCTGGGCATCCTGCTGACCCGCAGGGCCTTCCGGAAGCTGGCCCCCCTCGCCATGACCTTCGCCAACATGGGGCAGGCCACTCCGGCGATCGGTCTGCTGGCGCTGCTCGTCATCTGGCTCGGCACCGGGCAGCGGTCGGCCCTGATCGGCATCACGATCTACGCCATCCTGCCGGTCCTGTCCAACACGATCGCGGGTCTCAAGGCCAACGACCCGACGCTCCTGGAGGCCGCCCGGGGCATCGGCATGTCCTCCGTGGGCGTCCTGTCCCGCGTCGAGCTCCCGCTGGCCGTCCCGCTGATCCTCGCGGGAGTGCGCACCGCCCTCGTGCTGAACGTCGGTACGGCGACCCTCGCGACCTTCGGCGGCGGCGGCGGGCTCGGCGTCCTGATCACCACGGGGATCACCACCCAGCGGATGCCGGTCCTGGTGCTCGGCTCGATCCTGACGGTCGCACTCGCGCTCCTGGTGGACTGGCTGGCCTCGCTCGCCGAACTGCTGCTGCGGCCCCGCGGACTGGAGGTGGAGTCATGAGGCGCGCGTGTCTGCTGCCGGCCGGACTGCTGGTGCTTGCCTCCGCCTGCGGGCTGACCAGCGGCTCCCCCATGGTCGACGACGTCGAACCCGGCTCGATCGGGCAGGGCCGCCCGCTCGACGGCGTCGACCTGACCGTCACCTCCAAGGAGTTCACGGAGCAGCTGATCCTCGGAGCGATCATGGGCATCGCCTTCGAGGCGGCCGGCGCGGAGGTCCTGGACCGCACCGGCATCCAGGGCTCCATCGGCTCCCGGGAGGCCGTCAGGAACGGCGACGCGGACGCCGCGTACGAGTACACGGGCACTGCCTGGATCACGTACCTCGGCAACAGCGACCCCATCGGCGATCCGGACAAGCAGTGGGAGGCGGTCCGTTCCGCCGACAGGAAGAACGGCGTCACCTGGCTGCCGCCGTCCGCCCTCGACAACACGTACGCGCTCGCGATGAACCAGGGCAACCTCAAGAAGTACCGGACCACCACGCTCTCCGGGGTCGCCGCGCTCAGCAGGAAGGACCCCCGGGCCGTCACGCTGTGCGTGGAGAGCGAGTTCGCCAACCGGGCCGACGGGCTGCCCGGCATGGAGAAGGCGTACGGCATGAGCGTGCCCGCGGCGAACGTCACCCAGATGGACACCGGCATCATCTACACCCAGGTCGCGAAGGGCAGCTGCACCTACGGCGAGGTGTTCACGACCGACGGGCGGATCAAGTCGATGAACCTCGTGGTGATGAAGGACGACAAGGGCTTCTTCCCGCACTACAACGCGGCGCCGATGATCAACACGAAGACGCTGGAGAAGTATCCCGCCATCGCCGGGGTCCTGGACCCGATCACCAGGAAGCTGAACAACTCCATGGCCCGGGCGCTCAACGCCAAGGTGGACGTGGAAGGGCAGGACCCGCACGAGGTGGCCCTGGACTGGCTGACGCAGGAGGGCTTCGTGAAGCAGAACTGAGGGCTAGGGCCTGGGGCCCGGGCGGTGGATCCTCAGCCGGGGCTCCGTCGCCGGGCTACGGCGCGGGGCTGCGGCGCGTGGCTGCGGTGCCGTCGGTCGGTGCGGGCCCGGATCAGCAGCTCGGGACCCGGCCCTTGCCCTTCTCCAGCGCGACCAGGGAGCCGACCGCGCCCTTCAGCGTGGTCACGGGGATCAGCCGCAGCCCCTTCGGCAGGTCGGTCCTCGCGTCCGCGCACTCGGCCTTCGGCACCAGGAACACGGTCGCGCCGTCCCGCCGGGCGGCCTGCGTCTTGAGGGCCACGCCGCCGACCGCGCCCACCTTGCCGTCGGCGTCGATCGTGCCCGTACCGGCGACCGTGCGGCCGCCCGTGAGGTCGCCGCCGCTGCCGTCGCCGTCCAGCTTGTCGACGATGCCGAGCGAGAAGAGAAGTCCCGCGCTCGGCCCGCCGACGTCGGCCAGCTTCAGCGTGACGTCGACGTCCTTCTCGTGGAGATACGAGAGCGCGGCCTCGGTCGCGGTGTTCTGGGACTCCTTCATCTGCTCGGCGTTGTGCCGCTCGATCTCCCTGGTGCTGTCCCCGCTCGGGTAGACCGAGTCCCGCGGCATCACCGCCCGGTCGGTACGGAACCAGCTGTCGACGACGTCGCCGAGGCCCACGTGCGTGTCCGGGCCGGTCGCCTCGATCGTCGTCATACGGAGCTGGCCGTTCGTCCTGCGCGCCGTGGCGCCGGTGATCGTGATCACGGGGTCGCCCTTGTTCTCCCCGAGGACGTCCGCCGTCATACCGGGCTGCGCCAGGGAGAACGGCAGCGGCGCGAACACCGCCGTGGCGAGCAGGGCCACGACGGGTACGGCGCAGACGGCGAGGGCCTTGGGGCGCGGGAGACGAGAGAGCACGGGGTCAATCTAACGTGAGGGCACGTTTCGCCCGGGGCGGGTGGCCGGGAAACGCCTGCGGGCGACGGCGCCGACGGCGTCCTCAGTCAGGTCGGCGCGGGGCGTCCGCCGACCTCCCCGGGCGGTCGGCGCGGGACGTCCGCAACCTCCCCGGGCGGTCGGCGCGGGGCGTCCGCGACCTCCCCGGCCGAGTCGGCGCGGGACGTAGGCGGCCTGCCGGCCGGTCAGCTCAGGGCGTCGGCGGCCTGCCGGCCGGTCAGCTCAGGGCGTCCGTGGCCTGCCGGCCGGTCAGCGCAGGGCGTCGGCGACTTCCCTGGCCGCGTCGACCACCCGCGGCCCCACCCGTTCCGGGACGGAGTCCGCGAGCATGACGACACCGACGCTGCCCTCGACCCCGGTCACCCCGATGAGGGGCGCGGCGGCTCCGCTCGCTCCCGCCTCCAGCTCCCCGTGGGTCAGCGTGTACCCGGGCTCGGCCACCGGCGCCTTCCGGGCGGCCAGGATCGCGCGGCCCGCGGCACCCCGGTCCAGCGGATGCCGGAAACCGGCGCGGTAGGCGACGTGGTAGTCCGTCCACGTCGGCTCCACGACGGCGACGGCGAGCGCCTCGCTCCCGTCGACGAGGGTGAGGTGAGCGGTCGCCCCTATGTCCTCCGCCAGCGCCCGGAGCGCCGGCAGCGCGGCCTCGCGTACCAGCGGATGCACCTGGCGGCCCAGGCGCAGCACACCCAGTCCGACCCGGGCCCGGCCGCCCAGATCACGTCGTACGAGAGCGTGCTGCTCCAGGGTGGCGAGCAACCGGTACACAACGGTCCGGTTCACGCCCAGCTTGTTCGAGAGTTCGGTGACGGTCAGCCCGTGATCCGTGTCGGCGAGCAGCTTGAGGACACGCAGTCCCCGGTCGAGCGTCTGGGAGGTCTCCGCGGTCACGACGCCCACTCCTTCGTGGTGAGGGCCGGCGGACCCCTGCACGGCGGTTGCGTCACCGGTCCCGTCGGCGACGCGCCTCAGAGGCCGCCGGTCGGCAAGCGACCCGGGGTGTCCCCGGGCGGAGGCGCTTCACGGCTGCGCTCCGCGGCGGCGCTGCCACGGGGCGTGTGCGTAGCGGGACAGTAGCGAGCCGGTCCGCTCAGCGGAAGGCTCCGTCCAGAATCCGGGCACCGCTCGCCGCGCGGCGGCTCGGTTTGCCCCGGTACGCACGGCGTGCGCACGCCCCACGCACCCCCACACGACGTGCGCACCGTCGGCCGCAGGGAGCGCCCGGGGGTACGGCGACCGCACCCCTCTCGCCCTCGCACCCGTACCCGCGCCCGCGTCCGGCGTCCGGCGTCCGCACTGCGGTCGCCGTGGCCCCGTGGGGCTCAGCGCATGCGCGTGGCCCACTCCTGGACCTTGGCGATGCGCTGGCGCAGCTGGCCGGGCGTGGCCTCGGCGCTCGGCGGGCCGCCGCACACCCGCCGCAGTTCGGTGTGGATCACCCCGTGCGGCTTGCCGCTCTGGTGGACGTACGCACCGACCATCGTGTTGAGCTGCTTGCGGAGCTCCATCATCTCCTTGTGGGAGACGACCGGCCGTCGCTCCGCGGGGAGTTCGAGGAGGTCGGCCGCCTCGTCCGGCTTCTTGCGGCTGTGCGCGATCTGCCGGGCCTGCCGCTTCTGCAGCAGCATCTGGACCTGGTCGGGTTCGAGGAGGCCCGGGATGCCGAGGTAGTCCTGCTCCTCCTCGCTGCCCGGGTGGGCCTGCATGCCGAACTCGGCACCGTCGTAGAGGACCCGGTCGAAGACGGCGTCGGACTCCAGCGCCTCGAAGGGCAGCATGTCCTGCTCGCCGGTGTCCTCGTCCTCCTCGCGGTTCGCCTCCTCCATCTCCTTCTCGGACTCGGCGTACGGGTCCTCCTCGCCCTCCTTCTTGGGCTTGTCGAGGACGTGGTCGCGCTCGACCTCCATCTCGTTGGCGAAGCCGAGGAGGTCGGGGATGGTGGGCAGGAAGACCGAGGCGGTCTCGCCGCGCCGCCGGGACCGTACGAAACGGCCCACGGCCTGCGCGAAGAACAGCGGTGTCGAGATGGTGGTGGCGTACACCCCGACCGCGAGACGGGGGACGTCGACGCCCTCGGACACCATGCGGACGGCGACCATCCACCGGTCGTCGTTCTGGCTGAACTCGTCGATGCGGTTCGAGGCGCCCGTGTCGTCGGAGAGCACGACGGTCGGCTTGCTGCCGGTGATCTCCCGGATCAGTTTCGCGTACGACCGGGCCGAGTCCTGGTCGGAGGCGATGACGAGCCCACCGGCGTCCGGGATGCCCTTGCGCACCTCGGTCAGCCGCTGGTCGGCAGCGCGCAGCACGCTCGGCATCCATTCGCCGCGCGGGTCGAGGGCGGTACGCCAGGCCTGGCTGATCGCGTCCTTGGTCATCGGCTCGCCGAGGCGGGCGGCGATCTCGTCGCCCGCCTTCGTCCGCCAGCGCATGTTGCCGCTGTAGGAGAGGAAGATGACGGGCCGCACGACGCCGTCGCCCAGGGCGCTGCCGTACCCGTACGTGTAGTCGGCCGAGGACCGCCGGATCCCGTCGTTCCCCTCCTCGTAGGTCACGAAGGGGATGGGGTTGGTGTCGGACCGGAACGGCGTACCGGTGAGGGCGAGGCGGCGGGTGGCCGGCTCGAACGCCTCCAGGCAGGCCTCACCCCACGACTTGCTGTCTCCCGCGTGGTGGATCTCGTCGAGGATGACGAGCGTCTTGCGCTGCTCGACACGGTTGCGGTGCAGCATGGGCCGCACGCCGATGCCGGCGTAGGTGACGGCGACGCCGTGGTAGTCCTTGCCGAGCGGCCCCGCGCTGTACTCGGGGTCCAGCTTGATCCCTATCCGCGCCGCCGCCTCCGCCCACTGCTTCTTCAGATGCTCGGTGGGCGCGACCACGGTCACCTGCTGCACGACATGGTGGTGCAGCAGCCAGGACGCGAGCGTCAGCGCGAAGGTCGTCTTGCCGGCCCCGGGGGTGGCGACGGCGAGGAAGTCGCGCGGCTGCTCCTGGATGTACCTCTCCATCGCCCCCTGCTGCCAGGCACGCAGCTTGTTCGCCGTGCCCCAGGGGGCGCGGCCCGGAAAGGCAGGTGAAAGGTGGTGGGAGGTGGAGGAAGAGGCGGCGGTGGTAGTCACGGTCTCCGGGGGTGGTCGATCCGAGGGCGCCGTCCGCTGCGCGCGTCGGTGGGGCTGCGGTGACGACGTGCGGACGACTCGGCTACGTATGACAACCGGGCCACCCTACCGGCGCCCCGGGCGTGTCCACGCGCGGACGGTACCCGGTCACCGTCCGATGGGACTCACGTCACAGCCGGCGCGGCGGGGAGCGCGGCTCACGGCCGCCCGTCCGTGCTCTCCTTCAGCCGGGTGGTCACCCAGGCGCCCGCCAGGGCCACCCCGGCCATCGGCAGGAACACGGCGGCGAAGGCGGCCGGGTGGGACCCGGTGACCTCGCCCGCGGTGTGCGTGACCGTGCCGCCGCCCAGGGCGGCGAAGGCGGCTCCGCCCGCGGCGAGCAGGATCACGTTGGACAGGCCGTCGGAGATCTGGAGGGCGGCGGAGTTGGCGCCGGCCTCCTCGGGGGCGGAGAGGTGGAGCATCAGCACGCTGCTGGAGGAGATCACCAGGCCCATCCTGAAGCAGCCGAACCCCCAGGCGACGGCGACCGTCCACACCGGGACGGACTGGATCAGCACACTCGGGGCGGCGGCGATCGCGGCCGACACCAGCAGCATCCCGGAGAACATCAGCCGTTCCCGGTACGGCTCCACCCGCGGCCTGGACTGCACGAAGGAGCCCAGTGCCCAGGTCGCCCCGCCCGCGGCGAGCGAGAACCCGGCGAGCGTCGGTGACAGCCCCCGCTGGGTGACCAGCATCAGCGGCACGAAGGACTCGGCGGCGATGAAGGAGCCGGCCGCGACCCCGCGCAGCAGCACGACGGACGGCAGCCCGCGGGCCGCCCGGTAGGTGCCGGCCGGGAGGAGGCCGAGCACGGCGGGGACGAGGAGCGCGGCTCCGGCGGCTCCGGCGGGGAGCGCGAACCACCGCCCGTCCTCGCCCGACGCGGCCTGGGCGGCGTACTGGAGGAGCCCGGCGCCCAGGGAGATGCCGAGGGCCAGCCGGATGCGCCGGCGGTCGAAGGGGGCGGGGACCGCGCCGCCCGCCGGGCCGGACGCCCGGCGACGTATCTGCGGGAGGGCGAGCGCGAGCGGGAAGACGACCAGGGCCGGTATCCCGACGAAGACCCAGCGCCAGCCGAGGTGCTCGGTGACCGCGCCCGAGGCGAGCGGGCCGACGACGGACGGGATCACCCAGCTCGCCGCGAACGCCGCCATGATGGCCGGCCGCAGCCGCTCCGGGTAGGCGCGGCCGACGACCACGTAGAGCGCGACAATCACGAGGCCGCCGCCGAGGCCCTGCACCGCCCGCCCGAGCACGAACAGCCACATGGCACCGGCCGTCCCGGCCAGCAGCAGGCCGGCCGCGAAGGCCCCGATCCCGGCGGCGAGCGAGGCCAGCGGTCCGGCGCGGTCCGACCACTGCCCGGCGAACACCATGCCGAACAGGCTCGTGGTGAAGTACGCCGAGAACGCGAAGGCGTACAGCGACAGACCGTCGAGCTCGCGGGCGGCGACCGGCATGGCCGTGCCGACCGCGGTCGCCTCGAAGGCGATGAGCAGCACGACGGAGACGATGCCGATACTGAGCGCCCGGTGCTCCCGGCTCAGCACGCCACCCTCGGGGACGGGCTCGCGGGGTCCGCCCCCGGCATCCCGCCCGGCCTGGACCTCGGCCTCGGCCTCGGGGAGCACGACGGGGACGGGCACGTGGGCGACGCCGCTGTCGCCGGGTTCCAGGACGGTCATGCAGCTCAGGGTAAGGGGCACGAACCCGGATGACCCCTGTCGGAGGTCGCTGACCGGCTACGCCCTTGGTCGTACGCCCGGGGCACGCACGGTCGAGCGTCCGGGCACGCGGGGCCGTACCTCCGGACACGCGAAGCCGTACCTCCGGGGCACACACCCGGCCACGGCGCCGTTCGTGAACGGCGTGTGGCAGTCGCGTTGCGCCCCCCGCGTTCCCCTTGAGCCCCCACCCGGCCCCGCCCTACGGTCATCACACCAGCCCGGAACAAGCACCTCGTTCCCGACCTGGCCGTGTGCCCGAGTGGTTCAGGGACTCGCCTGCAAAGCGGGTTACGCGGGTTCGATTCCCGCCACGGCCTCCACGTCCTGTCCAGGCGGCACAGCAGGCCGGCACCCTCGAAGGGTGCCGGCCCACCTGCCGTCCCGCGCGTCCCGCTCCCCGCCCCAAGTGCCCTTACGCCGCCGCGGTCAGCGAGCCGTTACGAACGTCACCAGAAGTTGGGGGCGTTCACCCGGCCGGCGTTGCGGACCAGGCCCGTAGCGGGATCGACGATCAGGACATGGACCGAGCGGTAATCGGACTGGGTGCTGTTCCTGGTGGCGAAACCGTCCAGTTGACCGCTGCCGTCCGCTCTCAGCGGGAGAGAGGACTTGCTGTACGCGTGCGTGGCGGAGTCGAAGCTCCAGACGTCGACGAGCCGGTTCGGGGTGAATCCCGAACCCCAGACGTGCAGTTGCCCCTCCCACCGGGCGTTCGTACCGTTCGCGGGAAGGCCCGTCGGGTCCGCGTACCCGTAGACAGCGTTCGCATTTTCGTTCCACGTGTATGTGCGCGTGGGTGGAGGGACGCAGACGTGATCCGAAGGCCGTGATTCACGCCAGACATACCCCTGCGTACAGGTGTCGTCTCCGTAGGCCCCTCCGCCCGGCTGGACGCGAGACGCGGCCGCGGCATTGTCCTGCGAGGCCCTCGTCCTCACCCCCGGCGGCACGCACACGTAGTCGCCCGGTACGGCCTCTCGCCACACGAGACTCGTCGCGCACGTGTAGGGGCCGTACGGCAGGGCCGGGCTCGTCACCGGCGAATCGGCCTGTGCGGCAGGAGCCCCCAGCAGGGTTCCTGCCGCGAGGGCCAGGGAAGCGAACAATCCGTTGCCACGCCGGTACGACCTACGCACTCGCAGGTCCCTTCGAGGGCAGTGTGTTGCGATGCTCATGCGCTTCTCCCGTTCCGACGGCTCGCCCTGTCCGGGCGGAGGGGACCATCAGCTGAGGCGGGAATGCGGACCAGATTCACACGAATGCGACGGTGCCTGCGACTGCGGCGTTCATCCAGCGATCCGAAATCGTGTCCCGCACACCAGAACAGCACGAGCGCAGGGTCCCTGCAACCGAAGTGCCCGACGAACGGGGATCAGGCCTCTGCGCGCCTCGCCGGAGTCCGTGCACCGCCCGAACGACCGCCCCGGCACGCGGCTTTGGGCGGCACGCTCAGCGAGCCGTCGTCGGCAGTGCGTCTCTCGTGGTGCGGGTGAGGGACGCTGCCAGGGGTGCGGGCGGGGTCGCCAGGCCGTGGGTTCTGGTGAGCGTCCGCACGCGGTGCAGCAGCCAGACGCTGAACGCGAGCGTGGAGACGTCGGCGTTCAGCGGGCGGAGCGTCAGGTCGGACTCGGTCCAGGCGAGAACCGCGCCCGTGGTGCCGTCGACCACCAGGCCGGTGTCCTCGGTCAGGTGGCCCAGCCGGATCAGCCGGTCCGCGCCCGCCGCGAGGCCGTCGTCGGAGAAGCCGCCGGGACGCCGGCCCGCGCCGTACTCCGCGAGTGTCGGCAACGCCACCTCCGTGTCGAGCCCGAACAGAATGCCGTCCTCGGGAAGCCCCGTCTCCCGCAGGAAGCGGCGGGTCGGACCGTGCGTCAGCGTGGACGGGAAGTCGACCTCCTCGAAGCGCACGATCCCGCCGACGCCGAACTCCTGGTCCAGCAGCCGCCGCGGCAGGTCCAGGACGAGACCGGCGCCCGGCCCCGCGATGCGGGCGAGGGGGCGCACCAGCGCGGCCGCCTTCCAGTAGGGCGGAACGCCACCGGCTCCCGCGCCCCGCTCGAAGACCGCCGTCAGCTGCGCGGACGCCCGCTCGACCGCCCGCGGCCCGAACCGGGCCTCCAGGGAGGCGAACTGCCCGCGAGCCGCGGCCAGTTCCTCGGTCGCCGCCGCGAACCGCAGCAGCACCTCCAGCGGCGGCGCCGACGGGGAGAGACCCATGAGGGCGGGGTCCCGGTGGAGAGCCGTGCCGCCGACCCGGCCCGGCGTCCCGTCCAGGACGATCGGCTCGAGCCCCCGCTCGCAGGCCCGAACGGCCCCGGCGACCAGCTGGTCCCGCAGCTCGGCGGAGAGCGCGGCGACGTCGTCGGCCAGCTCCGCCACTCCGCGCTGCTCCGCCCCGACCAGCGCGCCGAGGCCCAGCAGGGCCCCCTCGGCCGGCAGACCGGGCTTTGTCGGCAGACGCCGGGGCGGCGCGAGCGTGACGTACGGATCGAGCTCGTCGTCGGTCAGTCCGATCGCACCGCCGACAACGGTGTCAGTCGTGATCATGGCTCCCCCGCGCATGTGACCGCATGTGTCCTTCCCCCGCGGGGAACCCCACCGCCGGGCGGCGGTTCCCCCACTGCCGAGAACCCTACGCGGCACCACTGACAACGCCGGAAACACAGGAACACGGGAACACGACCGGCTCACGCCCGGACCCGGTGCGGCGGCGCACCCCGACGACACCGGCAGACGGCCGGCCCGGCACCGGACCGGGGGGTTCGCCCGGCGGTCCGGGGGCGGTCACGCCCCGGTCACCACCGCGGCCTGCGGCCGGATCGGCAGCCGGTTGACCGGGCGTCCGGTCGCCGCGCGGACGGCCGACGCGATCGCCGCCGGGGACGTCACGACCGGCACCGCGCTGACCGCCTTCGCGCCGAAGGGGGCGACGACGTCACGCTCCTCGACCAGCTTGACGATGCGGATGTCGGGCGCGTCCAGGGAGGTGGGCAGCGCGTACCCGGTGAGGTCCGGATGGCGGACCAGACCGCGGGCGGTGCGCAGGTTCTCGGTGAGCGCCGCACCGACCCCCTGGGTGACCCCCGCCTCGATACGGGCCCTGAGCTGGGCGGGGTTGAGGATGCGGCCGACGTCCTGGGCCAGCGCGAGTTCCACGACCCGGACCGAGCCGAGTTCGATGTCGACGTCGACGACCGCGCGGATCGCGCAGAACGCGAGGCCGACGAACGCGTCCCCCTGGCCCGCCGCGTCCAGCGGCTCCGTCGGGTGGGGACGGCACTGGGCGGTGGCCCACAGCTCCTTGCCGTCCAGCGCCTCCGTGACGGTCGTCGAGAGCACACCGTCGTACGAGGTGATCTTGCCGTCGGTGATCTGGAGGAGTTCCGTGGACATCCCGAACTTGTGCGCCAGGGGCTGCAGCAGCTGCGTACGGACCATCTTGGCGGCGCGCTCCACCGCGCCGCCCGACACCCAGGTGTGCCGGCCGCGGCAGCTCGCGCCCGCCGGGGGCTGGTCGGTGTCGACCGGGGCCACGTACACCTCGTCGATGCCGAGCGTCTCCTGGACGATCTGCCGGGCGAGTGTGGCGAAGCCCTGGCCGGTCTCCACAGCCGCGCACAGCACCGTGGCGACGCCGTCGTGGACCTTGACGGTGGCCGTCGAGACCTCGTCCGCGCCCTCGGCGCCGAGCATGTGGACCATGCCGACGCCGTAGCCGACGCCGCGGCGCACCGCTCCCGGCTCGCCCGCGCCCTCGGGACCGCCGGGCAGCAGCCACTCCTCCTCGGGAGTGTCCTTGGGCAGCGCGGGCAGCGGGAAGTCCCGTACGGCCTGGAGCAGTTCGGCGACCGGGGCCGGGCACGTCACCGTCTGGCCGGTGGGCAGCACGTCACCCGTGGCAAGCACGTTGCGCAGGCGCAGCTCGGCGGGGTCCACCCCGAGCTTCTTCGCGAGCTTGTCCATCTGCGCCTCGTAGGCGGCGCACACCTGCATGGCGCCCTCGCCGCGCACATGGCCGGAGGGCGGGTTGTTGGTGCGTACGGCCCAGCCCTCGATGAAGGCGTTCGGGACGACGTACGGGCCGCAGGCGAAGGAGACGGCGGCGGCGAGCGCCTCGGAGGAGGTGTCGGCGTACGCGCCGGCGTCCAGCAGGATCTGCGCCTCCACCTTCACCAGCCTGCCGTCGGCGTCCGCGTGGTGGCGGTAGCGCAGCAGCGTGGGGTGGCGGTGGGCGTGTCCGAGGAAGGACTCCTCGCGCGTGGCGGTGAGTTTGACCGGGCAGCCGGTCTTCAGCGCCAGCAGGCCGAGGGGGAGCTGGACGCCCTGGTCCTCGCGGTCGGCGGTGGCGCCGGGCACGCCGGTGACGACGACCTTCACGCGGTCGGGCTCCAGGCCGTAGCAGGCGGCGGCCGCGTCGCGGTCGGCGTGCGGGTCGGTGGACGCCACGTAGAGCTCGACGCCGCCGTCGGGGCGGGGCACGGCGAGACCGGCCTCCGCGCCGATGGGCGCCGGGTCCTGGCGGCCGATGCGGTACAGGCCCTCGACGACGAGTTCGCCCGCCGCGTCCGGGTCGCCGTGGCGCAGCGGGATGTGGCGGATGAGGTTGCCGTCGGGGTGCAGGGGTTCGGCCTCGAAGGCCTGCTCCGGGTCGGTCACCGGGTCGAGCACCTCGTACTCGACGATGACGGTGGCGGCTGCCATCCGCGCGGTGTCCGGGTGGTCGGCGGCGACGGCCGCGATGGGCTCCCCGTGGTGGCGTACCACCTCGGAGGCGAACACCGGGCGGTCGGCCTTGCCCCGGCCGTGCAGCGCGGTGCCGGGCACGTCCTCGTGGGTGACGACGGCGTGGACGCCGGGCATCTCGCGCGCGTGGGTGGTGTCGATGGACACGATGCGGGCGTGGGGGTGCGGCGACCGGAGCACGGCGGCCCACAGCAGGCCCTCGGCCCACAGGTCGGCCGCGTAGGGGAAGGTGCCCTCCGTCTTCGCGCGGGCCTCCGCCGAGGGCAGGGACGCGCCGAGGCCGTGCGGCAGCGGTTCGGGGGCGGGGGGTGCCGCGGTCGTCTCGGTGGCGGCTTCGTTGCTCACGCCTGGCCTCCGTCCTGGCCGTACGGCTGGTCGTGCGGCTGGTCGTGCTGCTGATCGTGCGGCTGGTCGTACGGCTGGTCGTGCGGTGCCGCCGGTTCGAACGCCGACCGGGTGACGCCACCGTCACCCGGGCCGGCCTGGTGCGGGATACGGGCCTCGTCGCCGTCCGCGTCGCCGGTCGTGGCGTGCGCCTCGCGCTCGGCGACGACCTCGCGCACGGCGTCCAGGACGCCGCGGTAGCCGGAGCAGCGGCACAGGTTGCCGCACAGCGCCTGGCGGGCCTCCAGCTCGGTCGGCGCGGGGTTGCCCTCGAGCAGGTCGTGCACGGTCATGGCCATGCCCGGTACGCAGAAACCGCACTGGACGGCGCCGCACCTGGCGAGCGCCCGCTGCACGTCCGAGGGCTGTCCGTCGGCGGCCAGGCCCTCGACGGTGCGCACCTCGCTGCCGGCTGCGGTGACCGCGGGCACCAGGCAGGACGCGACGAGCCGCCCGTCCACCTGCACGTTGCACGCACCGCACTCGCCCTGCGAGCAGCCGTCCTTGGCGCCCGCCAGGCCGAGCCGCTCACGCAGCACGTAGAGCAGCGACTCGCCGATCCAGGCGCCGGTGACGGGGCGGTCGGCGCCGTTCACCCGCAGGACGTACGACGACATGGGGTGCTCGTCGTGTACGGGGGCGGGGACCTCGGCGGCTCCCGCGTCCTCGGCGTTCTCGGTGTCCTCCGCGTCTGCGGTGTTTTCGGTGTCTGCGGTGTCTGCGGTGTCTGCGGTGTTCTGGGCGCCCTCGGCGTCCTCGGTGGCGGTCCGCGCCGCCGGGTCGGCCGCGTCGTCCGGGGCCGCCTCGGAGGCGTCTGCGTCACCGAGGGCTTCCGGCACCGGCGCGGACTCCTCGTACGCGGCACCGGCGGTCGTCTCGTACGCGGCACCGGCGGGCTCCCCCTCCGGCCCGGCTGCCCCACCCTCGGACCCCGCGAAGTCACCCTCGGACCCCGTGAACTCACCTTCGGGCCCCGCGACGTCACCCTCGTGCTCGTGCGCGTCGGCTTCACGCTCGTACGCCACCGTCCCCTGCCCGGGGACGGCCGTCCCGTCGCGGTGCGCGTTCGCCCGGGTGGCCGCCTCAGCGGCCTCAGCGGCCTTGTGGACGCGCTCGGACGCCTCCTGGGCGGCCAGGGCGGGCACCTCGCCGTACGGGTCGATCGGCACCCCGCCGGGGGCCTCGGCGGCCGTTCCCGCGGCGCCGTGTCCGCGGGGGGCGGAGAACCACGGCTCCCCCACGGTCTCCGTGGTCTCCGTGATCTCCGTGGTCTCCGTCGCCCAGGGCGCGGCGGCGCCTCCGGGGAGCGTGGCCGGCGGTGTCCCGCCCCACTGCTCGACCAGCGACGACGTGGTGAACTCGCCCGATTCGTCCGGAAGATCGCCACCGGCGACGGGGATGGACCACTGCCCGGTGACGTCGTGCCCGGCGGGCTCGTGCCCCACGCTCTCGTGCCCGTAGGGGGCGCCGCCGTGCGCCTGCTGCGCCTCGGACGCGTGGGAGCCCTCCGCGTCGGCGAAGGTCCACTGCCCGGTGGACGCCGGCGGGTAGGAGAATCCGTCGTGCGCGGTCTCCCGCGGCGCGGAGTTCGCCTCCGGCCACTGGACGCCCTCGGCCGGCACGGCCCAGCTCCCGGTGGCCGCCGGGTCCGTTCCCGCGGTGGTGGCGGGGTTGACCGTTATCTGCGGCGGCACGTAGCCGTGCCCGGGCGCCGCGAGCGGGCTGTCCCGTTCCGCCAGGAGGGCGTCGATGCCCCCTTCGGGGAGCTTGACGAAGGCGGTGGCGCCGTCGTCGTAGTCCCCTTGGGGCAGCCGCTCCCAGGCTCCGTGGGTGCCGCCCCGGGGGGCGTCCTCTCCGTGCTGGTCGTCGGTCACGACAGCGCCCTCCCCAGTGCTCGTCGGGCCAGCGCGGCGACGGTGCGCCGCAGGTGCAGTACGGCGGGCGGAAGCTGCGGCACGGAGCCGTCCTCCGCCGGGACGGGGTCCGGGATGCAGGCCGCGGCGACGTAGTCCCCGAAGGCGCCCAGCGCCTCGGGCACCAGGGCGCGGTTGTTGTCCCAGTCGATGAGCGAGGCGACCCACTGCTCGGCGTCCAGCGGGCGCAGCGGCATCGGCGCTATGGCGCCGACGGCACACCGCACTCCGCGCCGCGCGGGGTCGAGGACGAGGGCCACGGACGCGATGGCCCGGCCGGGGCCGGTGCGCCCGGTCGCCTTGACGAAGACCTGGGGGGCGTGGAGCAGCGGCACGCGCACGTAGCCGATGAGTTCGCCGCCGCGGAGCATGTCCACGCCCGCGAGCAGGTGGGACACCGGGATCTCGCGGCGGGCGCCGCCCGGGCCCGCGATGATCAACGTGGCTTCCAGTGCGGCCAGTACGGGCAGGGCGTCACCGGTGGGCGACGCCGAGGCGATGTTGCCGCCCAGGGTGCCCGCGTTGCGGATCTGCGGTGGTCCCGCGGCGCGGGCGGCGGCGGCGAGCGCGGGAATGAGGGCGGCGAAGTCCGGTCGGCCCATGCGCGCGTGGGTGAGGCCCGCGCCCAGCAGGGCGTGGCCGTCCTGGTACTGCCAGCCGCGGATCTCGCTGATGCGTCCGAGGCCGACGAGCGCGGCGGGCCTGAGCTGCCCGGAGTTGACGGCCGCCATGAGGTCGGTGCCGCCGGCCACGGGAACGGCGGCCGGCATGGCGGCGAGGGCCGCCACGGCCTCGTCCAGCGAGCCGGGCAGCGTGATGGCCTGCGCCGCCCGCGGTGCTTGCGTGGTCAAACCGGCTGCCCCTTCCCGCTGCCCCACCTGGTCCCGCCTGTGTTGCCGTACGGTACGTGCTGACAGGGCGGACGTGGCAACTCTGGCACATCTTCCCGGGCCCTCGACGCGGGGGTCCGCTAGGAGGCATTCGCCCCTCTCACCTGCGAGATGGCCCCTTTTGGCACCGCATCTCCGGTCCGCGGGAATTGGCACTCTTCGGTGACTCCTGAGCGCATTTCCGCCGGTCGGCCGCGTCCCGGGGGCGGCACCCCGGGACGGGCTCCTCACCGGCATACCTCACGCGTTCGGGGGCGGCCCCTCGGCCGGGCGGCCGAGCACCCCGGGCCGCCGCTGCCAGGGCCGGGGGCCCGCGGGCGGCCGGTAGGCCACCCCCAGGGCGTCAAGTCGCGCGTAGTGGGCGGTCATCCGCCGTTCGAAGTCCGCGAAGTCCCGCGCGGCGGGCGCGGGCAGGGCGCTCCAGGCGACCTCGGCGAAGGCCGCGAGACGCGGGTAGGTCTGGTAGTCCACGCGGGCCGCGTCCTCCATCACCTCGGTCCACACGTTGGCCTGGGCGCCCAGCACGTGCCGCGCCTCGTCGGGGGTCAGTTCCGGCGGTACGGGCTCGAAGCGGTAGACGTCCTCCAGGGTGCGGACGTGACCGATGGGCACCGGCTCGTCCGGGCCGGCGTGCTGACGGTGGTCCAGGTACACGTGCTGCTCGGGGCACATGACGACGTCGTGGCCCGTGCGGGCGGCGGTGACGCCGCCCCGGTAGCCGCGCCAGGAGGAGACGGCGGCCCCCGCGGCGAGTCCGCCCTCCAGGATCTCGTCCCAGCCGATCAGCCGACGGCCGCGCGCGGACAGCCAGTTGCCGAAGTGTCCGACGAACCACGCCTGGAGTCCGTCCTCGTCCGCGAGGCCGAGTTCCCTGATGCGGGCCTGCGCGGTGGGCGACTGCCGCCACTGGTCTTTCGGGCACTCGTCGCCGCCGACGTGAATGAACGTGGACGGGAAGAGTTCGAGGAGTTCCTCGAACACCCCCTCGTAGAAACGCAGGGTGTGGTCGGTCGGCGCGAGTACGTTCCGGGAGATGCCCCAGTCGTCCCAGACGGAGAGGGAGGCCGTGTCGACGACGTCGGTGTTGCCCAGTTCCGGATACGCGGCGATGGCGGCCTGCGAGTGCCCCGGGACGTCGATCTCCGGGACGACGGTGATATGCCGGTCGGCGGCGTAGGCGACGATCTCGCGGATGTCGTCCTGCGTGTAGAAACCGCCGTGCGGTTTCTCCTCCCAGCGGGGTGAGGCGCGGTGGCCGAATTTCGTGCGCGCCCGCCAGGACCCGGTCCCGGTGAGTTCCGGGTGACGCTTGATCTCCACCCGCCATCCCTGGTCGTCCGTCAGGTGGAAGTGGAAGACGTTGAGTTTGTGTGCGGCCAGCAGATCGAGGTGGCGGAGGATTCCGTCCTTGGGCATGAAGTGACGGGAGACGTCCAGCATCATCCCGCGCCAGGGGAACCGGGGCGCGTCCTCGATGGCGCACCGCGGGACGGCGAGGCGGGCGTCCGGCCGGACGGGGGCCCGCCGGAAGGCGTCGGGGCCGAGCAGCTGACGCAGTGTCTGGGCGCCCCAGAAGACGCCCGCCGCGCTGCCGCCCGTGATCTCGACGCCCCGGCCGGTGCTCGCGACGAGCCGGTACGCCTCCGCTTCCAGGCCGTCGTCGAGGCGCAGCCGCAGGGTGTTCGGGCCGTCCGCCCCGCCCGGGGGCAGCGGCAGACCGAGGGCCGCGCCCAGGACGGAGCGCAGCCACCTCTCCGTACCGTCCGTGCCGGGCGCGGCCCACAGGGCGGTCGCCCGGTCGAGCGGCACCTCACCGTGCGAGGGGCCGGTCACGGCGCGCGGCGCCGGAATCACATCCATCACGTCAGTCCTTTACCGCTCCGCCGAGGCCCGAGACGAGCCGCCGCTGGACGAGTACGAAGAAGATCAGTACGGGAATCGTCATCACCGTGGAGGCCGCCATCACGCCGCCCCAGTCCGGCTCGTCAGGTTTGTAGAAGACGAGGAGTGCCATCGGCAGGGTGGACTGCGAGGTGTCGCTGATGATGAACGACTTGGCGAACAGGAAGTCGTTCCAGGCGGAGATGAACGAGAAGACGCTCGTGGCCACGAGCCCGGGGAAGACCAAGGGGAACAGAATCTGCCAGAGGAATCGCGCGCGGCTCGCCCCGTCGAGTTGCGCCGCCTCCTCCAGCGTCTCGGGTACGGCCTTCACGAAACCCCTCAGCATCCAGATGGCGAAGGGCAGTGAGAAGGCGATGTGGGGCAGGATCAGCGCGCTCAGCGTGTTGAGCCGGCCGAGGTCCCGCATCAGGAAGAAGAGCGGGATCGTGAGGGCTTCCACGGGCACCGTCTGCGCGATCAGGAACATGACCAGCAGGGTGGTGCGGAACCGGAAGCGGAAGCGTGTCACCGCGAACGCCGCGAGAAACGCCACGAGCGCCGAGACGACGACCACCGAGCAGGCCACCACGAGGCTGTTGACGAAGTACCGGCCGAATTCCTGCTGCCCGAGGACGCGCTGGAAGGATTCCAGCGAGGGCGACGCCGTCCAGGGCCGGGGTTCGCTGGACTCGATCTCCCCCGCCGGTCTGAGGGCGCTCAGCACCATCCAGTAGAGGGGGAAGGCGACGGCCACCGCGATCAGCAGGGCGGACGCCTCGGCGGCCAGCCGCCAGGGGCGCCGGGGCCGCGGGAACCGTCCCGCCGTGTGCGACGTGGTCACAGGTCCTCCCCCTGTCCGCGCAGCAGCCGCAGATACACCAGCGTGACCGCCATCAGCATCAGCAGCATCACCACGCCGATCGCCGAGCCGAGGCCGTACTGGGACGACGCGAACGCCTTCTGGTACGCGTACACGTTCAGCACGAGGTTCTGGCCCGCGATGCCGCCGCCGTTCGTCATGACGTAGATCTGCGTGAAGACCTTGAAGTCCCAGATGACCGACTGGATGGTGACGACGACCAGGATCGGCCGGAGCATCGGGGCGAGCACCGAGCGCCAGGTCCGCCACTGCGAGGCACCGTCCAGGGAGGCCGCCTCCAGCACCTCGGCGGGCACGGCGCGGATGCCGGCGTACACCGTCACCATCACGAACGGGAAGGAGCACCAGACCACTTCGAGGAGGACGAGGGCGAAGGCGCTGTACCGCCCGTACGTCCAGGAGTGGTCGCCGAGTCCGAGGGCGCGGTTGACCGGGCCGAAGTCGGGGTCGAAGAGGAACAGCCAGACGGTGGAGCCGGTGACGGCAGGGGTCGCCCAGGCGCCGAGGGCCGCCAGCATCAGGGCGAGCCGGGGCAGTGCCCGTATCCGGGTCAGCAGCACGGCCAGCGCGCAGCCGGTCGCGAGCGTGGAGAGGACGCACGCCGCCGCGAAGACCACGGTGGCGAGGAGCACCCGCCGGAACTCGTCGTCGGCGAAGAGCGTCGCGTAGTTGCCGAAGCCCTGGAAGGTGGTCGGTTCGCCGCCGCTGACCTGGGCCTGGGTGTACTCCAGGAACGAGATCAGGCCGAGCTGGTAGACGGGGTAGAGGAGCAGGCCGCCGAGGACGACGAGGGCGGGGGCGAGATAGAGCCAGGGGGCCCGGCCGCCGTGCCCGCGCCGGGACTTCGGGGGCCCCGCCTTCGTGACGGGGGCCCGCCGGACCGGTCGGGGCGGCCCTGGTGCGGACTGCCCCGCCCGGCCCGCGACTTCGGTGGTGTCGTGTGCGGTCATCGGCTCAGCCCGCGGAGCTGAAGGCGTCGTTCATCTTCCTCGCCGCGTCCTTCGAGGCCGCCGGCACGTCCTTCCTGCCGCTGACGATCTCCTGGAACATCGTCGGCAGGACGAGCGAGGCGTCGATCCGGGCCCAGGCGGGCGAGGCGGGGACGAACTTGGTGCCCGCGGCGAGCGTCTTCACGAAGGGCTCGACGAAGGGCTCCTTCTTCGCGGCGTCGGCGCGGACGTCGGTGTACGTCGGCAGGAAGCCCATGGCGTCGAAGAGTTCGCCCTGCGTCTTCTTGGACGCGAGCCGCTTCATCAGGTCCACGGCGAGCGAGCGGTGGGACGTGCTCTTCAGGACGCCGACGTTGTTCCCGCCCGCGAACGCCGGGGCCGTCTCGCCCTTCTCGAGTCCCGGCAGCGGTACGACGGCGTACTTGCCCCTGACCTTCCCGGCCTCCACCGCCGCGTGGCTGAAGTCGCCGCCGATGGCCATGCCCGCCTTGCCCGCGGCGAAGGCGGTCACCGTGTCGTTGCCGCCCATGCCCGCGCACTTGGCCGCGGGACAGTTGTCGTCGCCGAAGAGCGAGGTGTAGGCCTTGATGCCCTTCTGGGCGGCGGCGCTGTCGATGGCGGAGGCGTACGAGCCGCCCCTGCCCCGGGCGAGTTCGCCGCCGTGGGCCCAGATGAAGGGCATCGCGCCGTAGGTGTAGGCGCCGCCGACCACGAGGCCGTACAGGCCGGGTTTCGCGGCCCGGATGCGGCGTGCGGTGTCGATCAGTTCGGCCTGCGTCCCGGGCACGTCGAGGCCGAGTTCCTCGAAGACGTCCGTGCGGTAGTACAGGGCGCGGACGCCGACGAAGAAGGGTGCTCCGTAGACCCTGCCGCCGACCGTCACGGACTGCCGGGCGGTCGGGTCGGTGTCCTTGGCCTCGTCCCAGTCGGTGAACTCCCCGGTGATGTCGGCGAGTCCGCCGTCCTTCACGTACCCGGCGGTGTCGGTGTTGCCGTACTCGATGAGGTCGGGAGCGCTGCCGGGGTCGTTGAAGGCGGCCTTGACGCGCTGGGCGCGCGTCTCGACGGGGATGTACTCGACCTCGACCTCGGCACCCCGGTGGGCCTTCTCGAAGGTGTCGACGGCGGCGTCCACGACCTTCTCCTTGGGCCCGTTGTCGACCTCCTGGAAGAGCCAGACGCGCAGGGTGCCCGTCTTCTCGTCCTTGCCGGAGGCGGAGCCGCCGGACGACTGGGGGGCGCAGGCGGTGGCGGTCACGGTGGCCGCCAACAGGGCGGCCAGCGACGCGGCCATACGGACAGAGAGCTTCATCGAGCATCCTCCGGGGAAGTGCGTTGCAACATACGCAATGACGGTTTCGCAGTGCACAACACACCGGAGGCTATGGAGTTCTTGAACGCGGCCACAAGAGGTCTCCACCACTCTGTGACCCCGGGACGCACTCCGCGCAACGGGCCGGGTCCCGGGAGAGCGCGCGCCGGAGTTTTCGGGCACGACAAGGCCGCGGCACCCCGCACCGGGATGCCGCGGCACCAGGTCCACGCGGCTGCTGCGCCGAAGTGAGCGGCGGGGTGTCGCTACGGGCCGTCGCCCGCCACCCCGCGCGCGCTACTTCTTGTCGCCGCCCTTGCCGCCGTCCTTGTCGCCACCGGCGCCCATGGACTCGTAGATCTCCTTGCACATGGGACACACGGGATACTTCTTCGGGTCGCGGCCCGGGACCCACACCTTGCCGCAGAGGGCCACGACGGGCGTGCCGTCGAGGGCGCTCGCCATGATCTTGTCCTTCTGGACGTAGTGGGCGAAGCGCTCGTGGTCGCCGTCACCGTGCGACGTCTGCGGCGTCGGCTCCACGAGGGTCCCCGTCCCAGTACCTCGCTGGGGCTGGGTCTCAGGCTCAAGAGTGCTCATGCCGCAAGGGTACTGAAGCTCACAGCCGTCAGTTGAGCGAAGGGTCGTCCGGATAGGTGGCCACCATCGCCAGTTCGCCGCGCTGGCGGCGCAGGACCTCGCGCCACAGCCGCTCGGGAGCGGGTGAGGAGACGTCCCCGGGCTCGGACTCGACCACGTACCAGGCGCCCTCGACGAGTTCCTCCTCCAGCTGACCGGGTCCCCAGCCCGCGTATCCGGCGAAGATCCGCAGCGAGCCGAGGGCCGCGGCGAGCAGCTCCGGCGGCGCCTCCAGGTCCACGAGCCCGATCGCGCCGTGCACGCGGCGCCAGCCCAGCGGGGCCTGCTCCCCGGCCGCGCCACCGGGGATGACGGCGACACCCAGCGCCGAGTCGAGGGAGACCGGGCCGCCCTGGAACACCACGCCCGGCTCGCCCGCCAGGTCCGCCCAGGCCTCCAGGATGTCGCCGACGCCCACCGGGGTGGGCCGGTTGAGGACGACGCCCAGCGAGCCCTCCTCGTCGTGGTCGAGGAGGAGCACCACCGCGCGGTCGAAGTTCGGGTCCGCCAGGGCGGGCGTGGCCACGAGCAGCCGTCCTGTGAGCGAGGACACCTCGGTCATGCCAGACATGATCTCTCATCTTCCCGCCACGTGGGGAGCCCATGCGGGTACGCGAGTGAACGCAGCTCAGGGCGCGGAGGGGTCCACCCGGCCCGCGCCGGGGCCGGTGACCCGGTGTGCCCGATTAGGAACGGTTCGTGTTGTGGCCAAGCTATGACGCGGCTGGGAGGTCCTCGGGCTTACAGAAGGGGGGTGGGCGGCCATTACGCTTGCCTCTTCAACCCCTGCCCACCTCACCGGAACGCGAGATTCATGACCGTCAACGGCTCTGATGACGTACTGCTTGTCCACGGCGGCACCCCGCTCGAGGGCGAAATCCGTGTCCGCGGTGCGAAGAACCTCGTACCGAAGGCCATGGTCGCGGCCCTGCTGGGCAGCGCTCCGAGCCGACTGCGCAATGTCCCGGACATCCGTGACGTGCGCGTCGTCCGCGGGCTGCTGCAGCTGCACGGCGTGACGGTCCGTCCGGGAGAGGAGCCCGGCGAGCTGGTGCTCGACCCCTCCCACGTGGAGAGCGCGAACGTCGCCGACATCGACGCCCACGCGGGTTCCTCGCGCATTCCGATCCTCTTCTGCGGTCCGCTGCTGCACCGCCTCGGGCACGCCTTCATCCCCGGCCTCGGCGGCTGCGACATCGGCGGCCGGCCGATCGACTTCCACTTCGAGGTGCTGCGGCAGTTCGGCGCGAAGATCGAGAAGCGGGCCGACGGCCAGTACCTGGAGGCTCCGCAGCGGCTGCGCGGCACCAAGATCCAGCTGCCGTACCCGTCCGTCGGCGCCACCGAGCAGGTGCTGCTGACGGCGGTGCTCGCCGAGGGCGTCACCGAGCTGGCCAACGCCGCCGTGGAGCCCGAGATCGAGGACCTCATCTGCGTGCTGCAGAAGATGGGCGCGATCATCGCCATGGACACCGACCGGACCATCCGGATCACCGGTGTCGACTCGCTCGGCGGCTACACGCACGCGGCCCTCCCCGACCGTCTGGAGGCCGCCTCCTGGGCGTCCGCGGCCCTGGCGACCGAGGGCAACATCCTCGTCAGGGGCGCCCAGCAGCGCTCGATGATGACGTTCCTCAACACCTACCGGAAGGTGGGCGGTGCCTTCGAGATCGACGACGAGGGCATCCGCTTCTGGCACCCGGGCGGCCAGCTGAAGTCGATCGCCCTGGAGACGGACGTCCACCCCGGCTTCCAGACCGACTGGCAGCAGCCGCTGGTCGTGGCCCTGACGCAGGCCACGGGCCTGTCGATCATCCACGAGACGGTGTACGAGTCCCGCCTCGGCTTCACCTCCGCGCTGAACCAGATGGGCGCGCACATCCAGCTGTACCGCGAATGCCTGGGCGGCTCGAACTGCCGCTTCGGCCAGCGCAACTTCCTGCACTCGGCCGTCGTGTCGGGCCCCACGCGGCTCCAGGGCGCCGATCTGGTCATCCCCGACCTGCGCGGCGGTTTCTCGTACCTGATCGCCGCTCTCGCGGCCCAGGGCACCTCCCGCGTCCACGGCATCGACCTGATCAACCGCGGCTACGAGAACTTCATGGAGAAGCTCGTCGAGCTGGGCGCGAAGGTCGAGCTGCCGGGCAAGGCGCTCGGCTAGCGGCACCCGGCCCGGCTCGCGGCGGAGACCGCGGGCCGGGCCGGCGCAAACACCACGATGGGGCGGCGCCCGGAACTCCGGGCGCCGCCCCATTGGCGTACTGCTCGATGCCGCGCCGCGTGTCGCGGCGCAGGCGGACTTACTTGCCCTTGGCGGCTTCCTTGAGCTTGCTGCCCGCGGAGACCTTCACGCTGTACCCGGCGGGGATCTGGATCGGGTCGCCGGTCTGCGGGTTGCGGGCGGTGCGAGCGGCACGGTGCGTGCGCTCGAAGGTCAGGAAGCCGGGGATGGTGACCTTCTCGTCGCCCTTGGCGACGATCTCGCCGACGGTCTCGGCGAACGCGGCCAGAACGGCGTCGGCGTCCTTGCGGGTCACCTCGGCACGGTCGGCCAGCGCGGCCACCAGCTCACTGCGGTTCATGTTGTTACTCCCGTGTTCTTCTTGCCGTTGAGGCGTGCCACGCGGCGGTGCCGCACGTTCATGCGGCGTAGCCGATGCTGCCAGGGTCCTCGGTCGGTCCCCGGACCCGGGTCCGTCGCCAGACCCTCGCGCCCGAAGACGCATCCTGCCCCCACCTGCGGCGGGAAAGCCAATCCGGCACCCCTGGGAGTCACACGAACACCCTTGGGAGTCACGAAGAGCGCCACTGCCTCGGAGTGGTGACGCTCCGTCCGCTCCCGGCAGCGGACCGCAGGACCTGGGGAGGCCCGAGCCTGGCCGCCACCCTAAAGGCGGCCAGAGGCCGCGGGTTCCGCGACGCGCCGGGCCTCAGACGGTCGTGGTACCCGTCACAGCCGGTCTCACACAGTTGTGTTGCCCCGAAACGCGCGGTTCAGACGCTCGTGTTGTCCGTCACGGTCACCCCGGCCGCCTTCGCGGCGTTGCGGACCGCTCCGGCGACGGCGCCCGCGACCTTGTCGTTGAAGACGCTCGGGATGATGTAGTTCGGGTTGAGTTCGTCCTCGGTCACGACGTCCGCCAGGGCGGTCGCGGCGGCCAGCATCATCTCCGTGTTGACGGTGCGCGACTGGGCGTCGAGCAGGCCGCGGAAGACACCGGGGAAGACCAGGACGTTGTTGATCTGGTTGGGGAAGTCGGAGCGGCCGGTGGCCACAACTGCCGCGGTCAGCCGGGCGATTGCCGGGTCGACCTCGGGGTCGGGGTTCGCGAGCGCGAACACGATGGCGCCCTCTGCCATGGCGGCCACGTCGTCGCCGTCGATCACGTTCGGGGCGGAGACGCCGATGAAGACGTCGGCGCCGCGCACGGCCTCCTTCAGCGTGCCGGTGAGGCCCTCGGGGTTGGTGTTGTCGGCGATCCAGCGCAGCGGCGAGTCGGCGTGGGCGTCCACCAGGTCCGAGCGGTCCGCGTGCACGACGCCGTGGATGTCGGCGACGACCGCGTTCTTGACGCCGGCGGCGAGCAGCAGCTTGAGGATGGCCGTGCCGGCCGCGCCCGCGCCGGACATCACGACGCGGATGTCGCCGATCGCCTTGTGGGCCACCCGCAGGGCGTTCGTCAGGGCGGCGAGGACGACGATCGCCGTGCCGTGCTGGTCGTCGTGGAAGACGGGGATGTCCAGGGCCTCGCGCAGCCGGGCCTCGATCTCGAAGCAGCGGGGCGCGGAGATGTCCTCCAGGTTGATGCCCGCGAAGCCGGGGGCGATGGCCTTGACGATCTCCACGATCGCGTCGGTGTCCTGGGTGTCCAGGCACAGCGGCCAGGCGTCGATGCCGGCGAACCGCTTGAAGAGGGCGGCCTTGCCCTCCATGACCGGCAGGGCGGCCTTGGGGCCGATGTTGCCGAGGCCCAGCACGGCGGAGCCGTCCGTCACGACCGCGACGGAGTTGCGCTTGATGGTGAGGCGGCGGGCGTCCTCGGGGTTCTCGGCGATCGCCATGCACACGCGGGCCACGCCCGGCGTATAGATCATCGAGAGGTCGTCGCGGTTGCGGATCGGGTGCTTGGACTGCATCTCGATCTTGCCGCCGAGGTGCATCAGGAACGTACGGTCGGAGACCTTGCCCAGAGTGACGCCCTCGATGGTGCGCAGCTGCTCGACGATCTCGTCGGCGTGGGAGGTCGAGGTGGCCGCGATGGTGACGTCGATGCGGAGTTTCTCGTGCCCGGACGCCGTGACGTCGAGGCCGGTCACCGAGCCTCCGTGGGACTCGACGGCTCCGGTGAGCTGGGAGACCGCCGTTCCGCTGGCGGGCACCTCCAGCCGGACCGTCATCGAGTAGGAGACGCTGGGCGCCGTTGCCATGGCCGACTTCCTCTGCTTTCACCGTGTTCGCTGCGTACGCCGCGGACGAGCTGTCGTCCCGGCGGCGTCGTCCGATCGTCGCACCTACCGCGGAGTACGTGGTAGCCACCCCGGGTTGCGAACGTTTTGTTCGCAACGACCGAAGACTTTCGGAAAACTAATTCCACCATACGAGAAGCAGGAGACGGGAGGGAAGAGCGGAGCGGAACGCGCGGTGGCCGGGACGTGCGAGAGGCCCACGTCACCAGGTGACGTGGGCCTCTCGGACGTTCAATGACACCGGCCCGCCATGCTCGCCTCGCGGCAAGTGGTCGCTCGTAGCGACGAAGGTTGGGCCCGGGGGCTTGGATCGGGCCGGTGTCACGTCCAAGGTAACAAACGATCCCCGCAAGGCAATTCCCGTCCCGGAAGTTCCTTACCGGGTCACCGGGTCGGCCTCACGCGAGAACCCCTCGCTCCTCAGTCCCGCAGCAGGTCGGGCACCCCCTGGGCGTCCGGCTCGTCCCGGTCCGCCGAGACGATGGTGAGCTGCTGGGTCGCGCGGGTCAGGGCCACGTACAGGACCCGCAGACCGGCGGGCGACTCGTCCGCGATCTCCGCGGGCGACACCACGACCGTCGCGTCGTACTCCAGTCCCTTGGCCTCCAGGCTGCCGAGCGCCACGACCCGGCCGCCGAGCCCGGCGAGCCAGCGGGCCGCCTCCTCGCGCCGGTTCATGGCGACCACGACGCCGACCGTGCCGTCGACCCGCTCCAGCAGCCGGGCCGCCTCCGCCCGGACGCTCTGGGCGAGCGAGTCCCCCGCGACGGCGAAGCGCGGCTCGACGCCCGTGGACCGTACGGCCGACGGGGACTGCGAGCCGGGCATGGCGAGGGCGAGGACCCGGGCGGCCAGCTCGGCGATCTCGGCGGGGTTGCGGTAGTTCACCGTCAGGGTGAACCGGCGCCGGGGACGGGACCCCAGGGCCTCGTCGCGGGCCTGCGCGGCCTCCTCGGGGTCGGACCACGAGGACTGGGCGGGGTCGCCGACGACCGTCCATGTGGCGTGCCTGCCCCGGCGCCCGACCATGCGCCACTGCATGGGCGTGAGGTCCTGCGCCTCGTCGACGATGACGTGCGCGTACTCGGTGCGTTCCTGGGCGAGCCGCTCGGCCCGCTCGCGCTGGGACTCCTCGCGCGTCGGCATCAGCTCCTCCAGGCCGGTGAGCTGGTCCAGCGGGTCGAGGTCGCGTCTCCTGCGGGGCCGGGCGGGCGTCCCGAGGATCGCCTGGAGCTCGTCCAGCATGGCCACGTCGTGCACCGAGAGCCCGTCCCGCCGGAGCGAGCGGGCCACCTTGCGCACCTCGCCCGGATTGAGGATCCGCCGGGCCCAGCGGTTGAGGCGCTTCTCGTCGGCCATGGCGGCCAGCACGCCCCGCGGGGTCAGCTCGGGCCACCAGGCGTCCAGGAACTCGATGAAGCTGTCCTCGGACGTGATGTCCTCGTCGAACGACGACCGCAGTTCCGCGGCCAGCTCGGGGTCCGTGTGCCGTGTGCCCGCACCGGACCTGGCCCACAGGGCGTCCAGGAGCAGCTTGCGCGCCCGCGGGCGCAGCAGGTTCACGGGTGCCGTTCCGCTGAGCGCGTTCTGCCGGATGCGGTCCAGTTCGGCGGCCTCCAGCTCGACCCGCCGCCCGAAGGCGACGACCCGCAGCCGGACGGGCGCCCCCTGCGGCCGGCCGGGCTCCTCGCCGAACGCGAGCTGCTCCCCGCCGGCCGACTTCCCGGCGTCGCCCCCGAAGGACGTCTCCAGGGCGCCCCTGGCCGCCTTCCGCAGCACTTTCAGCATGCGGTGGGAGCCCTTGGCGCGGGCGACCGCCGGGGAGTCGTACTGGGTGGCCTCGGCGCCGTCGACCAGGGAGCCGATGGCGCGGATGGCGACCTGGCCCTCCTCGCCGAGCGAGGGCAGCACACCCTCCGTGTAGGCGACGAGCAGCGGGGTCGGGGAGACGATCAGGATGCCGCCGGCGTATCTGCGGCGGTCCTGGTAGAGGAGGTAGGCGGCGCGGTGCAGGGCCACCGCGGTCTTGCCGGTGCCCGGGCCGCCCTCGACGTACGTCACGGAGGCGGCGGGCGCCCGGATCACCAGGTCCTGCTCCGCCTGGATCGATGCCACGATGTCGCGCATGGAGTGGCTGCGGGCCTGGCCGAGGGCGGCCATGAGGGCGCCGTCGCCGATCACCGCGAGTTCCCGGCCGTCCAGGGTCGCGGTCAGCTCCGGCCGCATCAGGTCGTCCTCGACGCCGAGGACCCGGCGGCCCTTGGAACGGATGACCCGGCGGCGGACCACCCGGCCCGGCTCGACCGGGGTCGAGCGGTAGAAGGGCGCCGCCGCGGGGGCGCGCCAGTCGATGACCAGCGGCGCGTAGTCGGCGTCCAGGACGCCGATACGGCCGATGTGCAGCGTCTCCGCGATCTCCGCGGTGTTGTCCTCGCGGACGGCGCCCTCGGCCGGGTCCACCGCCGTGTACGCGCCGTCCGGGCCCTTCTGGCCGTCCTTGCCGAGGAGCAGGTCGATCCGGCCGAAGAGGAAGTCCTCGAACTCGTTGTTGAGGCGGTTGAGGTGAATTCCCGCGCGGAACACCTGGGCGTCGCGCTCGGCGAGCGCCCCAGGCGTGCCGACCTGACCGCGCTGGGCGGCGTCGTTCATCAGGAACTCGGCCTCGTGGATCTTCTCCTCGAGCCGCTGGTACACCCGGTCCAGGTGTTCCTGTTCCACGCCGATCTCCCGGTCGCGTACGGAATCCGCGGCCGAGTCGAGCGCGGCGGAACCCCCGACCGGACCGAGCGCGGCCTGCTGTTGAACCTGAGCGGCCACCGGGCCCCCTTCTGACGTGCTGGGCAGCCGTCAACCGTACGCGAAGGGGGGCCCGCCGGGCTACGTCCCGCCGCGGGTTCGCTCACGCGTCCCGTGGCGGGAGGGTCACACGCCCACTTCCACGAGCCGCTTGCCGTCGAAGGTCATGACCTCGAAGTGGTCGATCTCGTCCGGGGCGAAGGCGGCGCCGCCGTGCACGTAGAGCGGCTGCTGGGCCTGCTCCGTCTTGGCGTCGTCGATGCCGTACCCCCACTTCGGGACCGACCAGGAGGTGACGGTCTCGCGCTCGCCGTTCTTGCCGACGGCGATGAGGGAGCACTTGAGCGGGCCCTTGACGTTCTTGAGTTCCAGGACCGCGTGCGTGCCCCAGGGCTTCGGCTCCGTCGCGACCACGGCGTTGACCTTGGTGCCGGGGTCGGTGGCCTGGGACTTGTCCTTCATGACCTGGAAGGCCGCCTTGGCGGGGCTGGTCGGGTGCGCCATCCCGGCCTGGTTCCCCGTGGCGTCGTTGCCCCCGCTGACCGCCATCACGGTCAGCGGACCGCCGATGATCAGCGCGGCCGCGGCCGCCACCAGGTACATCCCCCGCCGGCGCTTGCGGGCGCGCCGCTCCGCGACCTCGTCGACCAGCCGCTCCGCGAGCCGCGGGCCGGGGCGGGCGGACAGGGACTCGCCGATGGACGGCGTGCCCTGGGAGCCGGGCAGGTCGGCCAGGGCCGCCAGCATCGGTTCCATCCCGGCCAGCTCGTCGAGCTGCTGGGCGCACCATTCGCAGGTGGCGAGGTGCGCCTCGAAGGCGGTCGCCTCCGCGTCGTCGAGGATGCCGAGCGCGTAGGCGCCGACGGTCTCGTGCTCGTTAGGGCCTTGTGATCCCTGCATGGATCCAGGACTACCCGTTCCGAATCCCCCGTAAATGCTCATGCCGTCACCCCCCGCTCCTCCAGTGCCAGCTTCATCGACCGCAGTGCGTAGAAAACTCTGGAGCGCACGGTGCCGCTGGGGATGCCGAGCGTCTCGGCCGCCTCATTGACCGTACGCCCTTTGAAGTACGTCTCGACCAGGACTTCCCTGTGGGCAGGGGTCAGGTCGTCCAGCGCGTCAGACAGTGTCATCAGCCACAACGCCTTGTCGATCTCGTCCTCCGCGGGGATGACCTCCAGCGGCGACGGGTCGACCTCCTGCGGCCGGGCCTGCCGGCTGCGGTGGCCGTCGATGACGATGCGCCGGGCGACCGTCACCAGCCAGGGGCGTACCGAACCGGTCGCTCGATTGAGCTGACCGGCGTTCTTCCAGGCACGGATGAGCGTCTCCTGCACGACGTCCTCGGCCCGTTGCCGGTCACCGGCCACCAGCCTCAGCACGTATGCGAGCAGGGGGCCCGCGTGTTCCCGGTACAGCGCACGCATCAGGTCCTCGTCCGGTTCCGAGGGCTGGGACGCACGATGTCGTGCCCTTGGCGGGCGTTCATCAGCCACTGCGGAATCCTTACGCACGCCTACCTCCGGTGTCCCCGATTCGACCGGGGTCCCCCAGTCCATCGCTCACCACCGGGTACGGACGCGGATACGCCTGTGTTCAAAGTGGTCGCACAAATTTCTTGGCAGGGATGTGACAGGAGGGTAGTTCACGTCCGGGCGAGCGCCGCCCGGCGCCGGTGGCGGGCCACTCTCTCCCGGTTGCCGCACACCTCGCTGGAGCACCACCGGCGCCGGCGCCCCCGCGACGTGTCCAGGTACACGATCCGGCAGTTGTCGCCCTCGCAGCGCCGCAGACCCGCCCGGGCGGCGGGGTCGGTGAGCAGCTCCAGCGCGTCACGGGACAGCGCCGACAGCACACCGGCGCGCAGCAGGGGTCCACGCAGCCGGCGCAGCAGCGTCCCGTCCTCCGCGCGCACGGCGCGCGGTACGGGCGGCGGGTGCTCGGCGCGCGCGTTGACCCGGGCGAGGGCCGCGTCGGCGGGGCGGCCGTCCAGCTCCGCGCCCACCAACCGCTCGATGTCGGCCCGCAGTTCGCGGCAGGCGGCGAGCCAGGCCTCGTCGACCGCCGCCAGCGGTGTGCCGGCCGGCACCAGGCCCGACCCGGCGATCCAGGCACGCAACCGCTCGGCCGAGCAGAGCCGTTCCCCGGGATGGGTGGTCGCCACCAGGTCCAGGCAGATCCGCCCGGAGTCGAACCGCATCTCGTACGAGGCCGTGGCCGTGCCCGATGCCATGTGCCTGTCACCGCCTTGGGTTACCGCGAGGGTCGGTGCGGGGTCCGTACCCCTACAGTGCCTCTCCCCGGCCGCCGCGGGAACCCCCGCGCTGGACGTCCGCTTATGCGCCCGCGCGCCTTGGCCATGGGCGCGGGCCGGCCGCGCCGGTTGACTGGCCGTCATGACACGAAACAACGGGGGGCGGCACACGGCCGCCGCAGGAGTGCTGGGTGCGGCCGCGGTCGCGACGGGCCTGAGCGCCGGAGTCTTCTACATATTCGCCTGCGCCGTGATGCCGGCGCTGGCCCGCAGCGACGACCGCGTCTTCATCGAGGTCATGCAGAACATCAACGAGGTGATCCAGAACCCCGTGTTCTTCCTGAGCTTCCTGGGCGCGCCGCTGCTCACCGCGGTGTCCGCGTGGCAGTCGCGCGGCAGGCCGGGACTCCGCGTGTGGGTGGCGGCGGCGCTGCTCGCCGTGGTCCTCGCCCTCGTCGTGACCGTGGCCGCGAACATCCCGCTCAACAACGGTCTCGCGGACGCCGGCGAACCGGCGCGGATCGCCGATCCGGCCGCCGTGCGCGAGGAGTTTGAGGACCCCTGGGTGGCGTGGAACGTCGTACGGGCGCTGCTGTCCACCCTCGCGCTGGGCTGCCTGGTCCGGGCGCTCGTCGTGTGCGGGCGGACCGGGCGGCCCCGGGAACCTCAGGAGTCGGCGTACTTGGCGTCCGCGGCCGGGTCGAGCGCGAGCCGGTAGCCGCGCTTGACCACCGTCTGGATCAGCTTGGGCGCGCCGAGCGCGGTCCGCAGCCGGGCCATCGCCGTCTCCACGGCGTGTTCGTCACGGCCCGTGCCGGGCAGGGCGCGCAGCAGGTCGGCCCGCGCGACCACCCAGCCGGGCCGCCGGGCGAGCGCCCGCAGCAGGGACATCCCGGCGGGCGGCACGGGCCGCAGCTCATCGTCGACCAGCACCGCGTGCCCGCGGATCTCCACCCGGTGGCCCGCGACCGGCAACGTACGGGCGCGAGCCGGGAGTTCCTGGCACAGCAGCTGGACGAGGGGCCCGAGCCGGAAGCGCTCGGGCTGGACGGTGTCGATGCCGTGGGCCTGCAACGGCAGGGCGGTGACGGGGCCCACGCAGGCGGGCAGGACGTCGTGGTGGAGGGCGGCGAGGAGTTCGGGCAGCAGGTTGCGGTCCTCGGCGCGGGAGAGCAGGGACGCGGCGGCGGGCGCGCTGGTGAAGGTGAGCGCGTCCACACCGCGGGTGACGGTCGCGTCGAGCAGCCGGTCGACGGGCCCGATGTCCTCCGGCGGCATCCACCGGTACACCGGGACGCCCACCACCTCGGCTCCCGCGGCCCGCAGTGACTCCACGAACCCGGGCAGCGGCTCGCCGTGCAGCTGGATCGCGATACGGCGCCCGTCCACGCCCTCGTCGAGGAGCCGGTCGAGCACCTCCGCCATGGACTCGGAGGACGGCGACCACGCCTCGGTCAGTCCCTGGGCCCGGATCGCGCCCTTGACCTTGGGACCGCGGGCGAGCAGCTCCACCCCGCGCAGCCGCGCCAGCAGGTCCTCGCCGAGTCCCCATCCGTCGGCGGCCTCGACCCACCCCCGGAATCCGATGGCGGTGGTGGCGACCACGACGTCCGGCGCCTCGTCGAGCAGTTCCTTGGTGGCGGTGAGCAGTTCGCTGTCGTCGGCGAGCGGCACGATGCGCAGGGCGGGCGCGTGCACCACGAGGGCGCCGCGGCGCTGGAGCAGGGCCCCCAGTTCGTCGGCCCGACGTGCGGCCGTCACGCCCACGGTGAACCCGGCGAGGGGGCCGTGGTCTGGTCGCTGCTGTTCGTCGTACATGGCTTTCGTCCCGGCTCTCGTCGTGCGCTCGAGTCGTCGTGCGGTTCGCGGCTGGCCCGAGCCTGTCAACGCCCCGTGACAGGCTCGGATCAGCCGCGTGTCGCGCGTGTAACGTCACACTTCGGCGTAGCTGAGCTGCGCGTTCGTGTCCGAGGCCGCCGCCGTGGAGGTCCGGGTGCCGGCCGGACGTCGAAGGTATACGGCCCAGGTGACCGCGAAGCAGACCCCGTAGAAGGCCAGGAAGGAGACGAACGCGCCCGTTCCTGAGCCGTAGGAGAGGAAGGACTGGCGGAAGGCGAGGTTGATGGCGACGCCGCCGAGCGCGCCGACCGCGCCGATGAGCCCCATGGAGGCCCCGGACAGCCGCCGGCCGTACGCGGCGGCCGCCTCACCGGTCAGGCCCCGGGCGAGGGCCTTGTTCTGGAAGATGCCGGGGATCATCTTGTACGTCGACCCGTTGCCGAGGCCGCTGAGCACGAACAGCGCGATGAAGGCGACGGTGAACAGCGGCAGCGACTTCTGCATCGAGGCGACGATGATGACGGAGGTCGCGGCGGCCATCGCGACGAAGTTCCACAGCGTGATCTTCGAGCCGCCGTACCGGTCGGCGAGCCAGCCGCCGACGGGCCGGATCAGCGAGCCGAGCAGCGGGCCGATGAAGGTGACGTAGGCCGCCTCCAGCGGAGTGCGCCCGAACTGGTTCTGCAGCACCTGGCCGAACGCGAAGCTGTAGCCGATGAACGAGCCGAACGTCCCGATGTAGAGGAACGCCATGATCCAGGTGTGGCGGTCCTTCGCGGCGTCCCTGGCGGCGCCGGTGTCGTTCTTCACCGACGAGATGTTGTCCATGTAGACGGCGGCGAGGGCGGCGGCGACGAGGATGAGCGGGATGTAGATGCCGAGCAGGACCCGCGGCCCGCCGCCCGCCCCGATGATCGCGAGGGCCACGAGCTGGATCACCGGCACGCCGATGTTGCCGCCGCCGGCGTTGAGGCCGAGCGCCCAGCCCTTCTTCCGCAGCGGGAAGAACGCGTTGATGTTGGTCATGCTGGAGGCGAAGTTGCCGCCGCCGATGCCCGCGAGCAGGCCGATGAGCAGGAAGGTGGAGAAGGAGGTCCCCGGTTCCATGACGACGAACGCGGCGATCGTCGGGATGAGCAGCAGGCTCGCCGACACGATCGTCCAGTTCCGTCCGCCGAAGATCGCCACCGCGAAGGTGTACGGCACCCGGACGACGGCACCGACCAGGGTCACCACCGACGTGAGCAGGAACTTGTCGGCGGGGGTCAGGCCGTACTCCGGGCCCATGAACAGCACCAGCACGGACCACATGGTCCAGATCGAGAACCCGATGTGCTCGGACAGCACGGAGAAGAGCAGGTTCCGCCGGGCGACCTTCTCACCCGTCTCCTTCCAGAAGGTCTCGTCCTCGGGGTCCCACTCGTCGATCCAGCGGCCTCCCCTGCTCAGTGCGGGGGCTGTGCTCGGGGCTGTCATGACGCCTCCACGGTTCTCCGGTGCTCAGGTGTCGTACGGGTGACGACTCCTGAAGGTAGGGATAGCGCGTTTCCGGACTGTGGCTGTGGGTGACCGGAAGGGAACGTTGCTCTCACGCACGGCCGGACACGGCGGTGAGGCCCGGCGGCACGGCCGGGCGGGTGGCTTACGGCGGGCCCGGGCCTGCCGTCACGGCGGGCCTGGCCGTCGTCACGGCGGGCCTGGCCGTCGGTGCGGCGGGCCTGACCCTCGGTGCGGCGGGCCTGACCCTCGGTGCGGCGGGCCTGACCCTCGGTGCGGCGGGAGCTGTAGTCAGCCGCGGTGGCTTCCGGCCCGCTTGCGCGGGGAGCCGTCCGGCCGGAGCCGGGGTGCGCGACCGGCCGCCAGGTCCTCCACCCACCCGAAGCACGCGAGGCAGCCGCCGACCGCGTGTCACACGGCGCCCGGGCCATGACTCAGCGCACACGGGTGACACCCGTGAGCGCTGAGTCATCAATGGCACTTCATGATGAGCGCATCGGTGGCCGGAATCCATCCATGAGCCGGGCGGTGCAACCACCCTTTCTCGCCGGCCAGTTCGCGGGCCGCGCGACGCAGCGCGTCGAGCCCCGAATGCACCAGCCCCTTTC
Organism: Streptomyces sp. NPDC005551; assembly: GCF_042871785.1. NCBI lineage: Bacteria > Bacillati > Actinomycetota > Actinomycetes > Kitasatosporales > Streptomycetaceae > Streptomyces > Streptomyces sp. NPDC005551. Next base: position 864,437 of record NZ_JBIAJE010000002.1, read on the forward strand.
GCCACACGAGCGATACGGGTGACAGCGGCACGGGATCGACGAGCGGCCGCAGCACCGACTCCGGCATGGCCGGAAAGTCCACCACGGCGAGAACGGGGGTCCGGGTCCTGGCCATCACCCGCCGGAACTCCTCGGCGCCGATGGCCACCGGCGCGGGCGACGCCACCTCGATCCCGCGTCCGTCGAACAGCCGGACGGCGAGGTCGGTCCACTCCAGCGTCCTGGGGTTGCCCGCGCCCGCGTACACCGTCTCGCCCGCGAGTGCGTCCAGCGGCACCGCGTCCAGAGCGGCGAGGCGGTGGTCCGCGGGCAGGACGACGGCCATCGGCTCGTACCGGACGGGCTGCTGTTCCAGGCGCGCCCGTACCGCCGGGTCGAGGCCGGCGAAGCGCCCGAACGACGCGTCGAGCCGCCCGGCGAGCATCTCCTGGGCCGCGCCCGTCAGACCGCTCTCGAAACGGGCCATCAGCTCACTGTCCGGGGCGAGTTCGCGGGCACGGTCGAGGACGAGGCCGGAGATGAGACCCGCCGAGTTGATGTCGACGAGCAGGGGTGCTTCCGGCGCGGACCGCTGCCGCGCGGGACCGCCCCGGCCGAAGGCGGACAGCAGCGCGTCCTGCGCCTCGACGACCCGGCGCGCGTACGGCAGCAGCCGGACCCCGTCGGACGTCAGGGTCACCTGCCGGGTCGTCCGGGCGAACAGCTCCGACCCCAGCTCGCGCTCCAGGCGGCGGACGTCGCGGCTCAGCGCCTGCTGGGCGACGTGGAGGCGGGACGCGGCGCGGGTGAAGTGGAGTTCTTCGGCGACGGCCAGGAAGGCGCGCAGCAGGCGGGGGTCGGCGGGCATCGGGTGAACTTACAACCGGGGTGCGTCAATCACCACCGAAATAGGTGTTGGACCGCCGCCGGCCCCGCGGGCGACCGTTGATCCATGCCGCAACCGCCCTCCGAGGGGCCTCCCCCGCTCCTGTTCACCGTCACCGGGGACACCCTGGTCGTCGCCGACTTCGGCCCGCGCCGCCGGCGTTCCGCGCGGCCGGAGGACGGCCCGGGGCGGAAGATCCCCCCGCGCAACCCCTACCGCCGGCTCCTCGCCGTGCCCGGCGCCCGCGCCTTCACGGCGGGGAACCTGCTCGCCCGCCTGCCCATGGGCATGTTCAGCGTCAGCGCGGTCGTCATGATCGCCGGCTCGCGCGGGTCGTACGCGCTGGCCGGTGCCGTCACGGCCACCGGTCTGGCCGCGACGGCGGTGGTCGCCCCGTGGACGGCGCGGCTCGTGGACCGGTACGGGCAGGCCCGGGTCGCCGTCCCCGCGACGGTGTTCGCCGCGCTCGGCTCACTCGTGCTGCTGCTCTGCGTCCGACTGGACGCGCCGGCCTGGACCCTGTTCGCCGCGTACGCCGCCACCGCCACGACACCCAACACCGGCGGCATGTCGCGCGCTCGCTGGGCCCACCTCCTCGACGGCGACGCCGCGGCGCTGCACACCGCGAACTCCTTCGAACAGGCCGCGGACGAGCTGTGTTTCATGCTCGGCCCGGTGCTCGCGGCCTTGCTGTGCGGGACGTTCTTCCCGGAGGCCGGCACGCTGACCGGCGCCGTCCTGCTGGTGACCGGCGTCCTGATCTTCGCCGCCCAGCGCTCCACCGAGCCGCCGCCGCGACGGGGTGCGGGCACGGGTGGCGTGTCTTTGCTGCGTGCGCCCGGCATGGTCCCGCTGCTTCTCACGTTCCTGGCCGTCGGTGCCGTCTTCGGCTCGATGGAGATCGTCACGATCGCGTTCGCGGAGGCACGCGGTCACCGGTCCGCCGCCGGGGTGATCCTCGCCCTGCAGGCGGCCGGTTCCTGCGCCGCCGGCCTGCTGTACGGGGCGCTGAAGCCGGGCGGTCCTGCCGGGCGCCGGTACCCGTGGTGCCTGGCCGCCATGACCGCGCTGCTCACCCTGCCGCCGGCCGCCGCGTCCCTGACCGGCTCCCTCCCGGTCCTCGCCGCCGCCCTGTTCGTCGCCGGGCAGGCCACCGCTCCGACGATGATCACCGGCATGGCCCTCGTCCAGGGCCGCACGCCCGGGGGACGGCTGAACGAGGGCATGACGCTGGCGGTGACGGGCCTTCTCGGAGGCATCGCGTGCGGCTCGGCCGCGGGAGGCTGGGCGGTGGAGCACGCGTCGGCCACGGCGGCCTTCGGAGTGCCGGTCGCCGGGGCCGCCCTCGCGCTGCTGATCGCGACGACGGGGGCGGTACGAGAGGGAGACGGCCTCTGACAGCACGGCCGGCCGGGACCCAACCGCCCGGACGCCGTCCGGCCCGTCGGACCGCCGGGCGAATCCCGCCCATCCCATTGACGTGCCCACGCCCCCCACATACCTTCCCCCGTCGAAGCGCTTCGACAGGGTCCCGTCCCCCGGAACGGCGGGGACGGACGCGCGATGCGGGCGAGGACGGGGGCGGGACCCCCCGTTCCCGCGGCCGGCCGGAGCAGGAGCGGAAACGGGGACCCACCGATGGTCAGGATCACCGATGTGGCGCGGCACGCCGGCGTGTCCGCCAGCACCGTCTCGTACGCCCTGAGCGGCAAGCGCCCGATCTCCGCGGCGACCCGGCAGCGCGTCGAGGCGTCCGTACGCGAGTTGGGTTACCGCCCGCACGCGGGCGCCCGCGTGCTCGGCAGCCCGTGCAAGGTGCTTGCGCTGGTGGTGCCGCTGCGGCCCGGCGTTCAGGTGCCCGCGGTGATGCGGTTCGCGGGGGCGGTGGTGACGGCCGCGCGCCGGCACGACCACGACGTGCTGCTGGTGACGCGGGAGGAGGGTGAGGAGGGCCTGCGGCGGGTCGCGGACACCGCACTGGTGGACGCACTGATCGTGATGGACGTCCAGCTGCGCGACGGACGGCTGCCGCTGCTGCGGACCCTGGACCGGCCCTCGGTACTGATCGGATTTCCGGCCGCGGCCGACGGCTTCACCTGCGTCGACCTGGACTTCCGAGCGGCCGGCGAGATCTGCGTCGAGCATCTGGCAGGGCTCGGGCACCGGGTCGTGGCACTGGTCGGGCCCCCGCCCGAGGTGTACGCGCGGGAGACGGGGTTCGCGCGGCGCGTCGTATCGGGTTTCACCGCCGCGGCCGACCGGCACGGGCTGTCGTCCTCGGTGCACCCGTGCGAGGCAGCGCCCGCCGCCGCCCGCGCCCTGGCGGAGCGGCTGCTGCGGGAACGGCCCTCCCTCACCGGCGTGGTGGTGCACAACGAGGCGGTCCTGGAGCCCCTGACCGACGCCTTCGAGACGCTCGGGCTGCGGATCCCAGGCGATCTCTCGGTGACCGCGATCTGCCCGGACGAGGCGGCCGAGCGGACCCGGGTGCCCCTCACCTGCGTACCCGTCCCGGTGGCCGAGGTGGCCACCGGCGCCGTGGACCTGCTGATGAGAAAGCTGCGCGGCGCGGCCGTCCCGGCGGCAACCCTGCTGGCGCCCCGGCTGACGGAACGCTCCAGTACGGCCCGCCGGGCGGCCCCGTGACGCGGCTGTCGCCCGGCCCGCCGCGCTCATTGCGGCGCGGGGAGGATCAGCGGGGGGGGCTCGCGCCACGGGCACCGCCGCGTTCCTGGAGCGCGCCCGTGGGTGCGCTCCAGCCGAGGCCGCCACCGCCAGGACCGGCACGGCGCCCCGACTCCACAGCCGTGCGCGGGAAGCGACGCGTCTCGCGCATGTGTCTACGGGTCTCCTCCCGCCTCGGCAGCACCCCGAAGGCGGTAGCCCGACGGGGTGCCGCGTCTCAGCCGAGCCCCCACGCGTGCCCGAGCGCATGGGCGGCACACAGGTTCACATCGAGGAGGTACGCCCCCGCCGTCCCGCACTGCGCGCTCCCGGTGCCCGGGTCGACGGGCTGCCCGTGTCCCATCCCGGTGATGCCGTACGTCTCCACGACCGTGCGGCCCGCGCCGTCGCGGAAGACCTGGTGCGGGTAGCCGGCGACGGTGTCGGCGGCGTCCGCCGTCTGGTCGGCGCCGTGGACGTCGGTCCACTGCTTCATCAGGTCGGTCATGTTGACGGGCTTCACCGTGTAGTCGGCGGTGCCCTGGAGCACGGTCAGCGCCGGCCAGGGCCCGCTGTGGCCGGGCCGCGCGGCCCGCACCCGGTCGCCCCACTGCCGCGCGGTCTGGGTGGCACCGACGTACATGCACACGTACGGCGAACCGGCGGCCTGCGCGCAGCCGTACGGCAGGCCCGCGACGACGCCGCCCGCGGCGAACTTCTCGGGATACGCCGCCATCATCACGGTGGTCATCCCGCCGCCCGCGGACAGTCCGGTGACGTACACGCGCGCGGCGTCGCCCGACACGTCGGCGAGCTGCCGGTCCACCATCTGCGCGACGGACGCGGCCTCGCCCTGACCGCGCCCGATGTCACCGCTCTGGAACCAGTCGAAGCAGGACGAGGGGTTGTTGGCGCTCTGCTGCTGCGGCAGCACGACGGAGAAGCCCCAGCGGTCGGCGAGCCGGAGCCAGCCGCTGCCGGTGCCGTACCCGGCGGCGTTCTGCGTGCAGCCGTGCATGGCGACGACGACGGGCCGACCGGCGGGCAGGCCTTCGGGAACGTAGCGGTACATCTTCAGCGCTCCGGGATTCGACCCGAAGCCCGTAACTTCCTGGAGGGAGGCCGCCGAGGCTTTCACGGGCGCCAGCAGGACGGAGAGGAGGGCGGCCAGCACGGCCACTAGGACGAGAGGGGGTGATGCGGCTCTGGTCTGCGTCATGGAGAGGGACGGTAGAAGCGTGAACGACCCTCGGATATGGGGTGCGACACCACAACCAAGGCCCCGCGACTGGTGCCCGGCCCCGGGAAAGCGGCATGACGAAGGCCCGCTGCCGGGGCAACGGGCCTTCGTCACTGTGTCACAAACATGGGGTGGTGGAGATGGCGGGAATCGAACCCGCGTCCAACGGTGCAGAATCAGGGCTTCTCCGAGCGCAGTTCGCTGCGATTTTCTCAGCCCCGGAGATCACGCGAACAAGTCTCCGACGGGCTCAGTCACTGTTTGATTTCCCATCGGACCCCGTGACCGGGCCCGATGGTTTAGTTCCCTAGATTATGCCAGGATCCGGGTCGGGAACACTCCCGGGCTGACACCCATTAAGGGTCCTTCACTCACTGCTTATTAGGCAGCGAGGGCGAAGGACTGGGAATCGCTCTTGGAATTGGCGATTATTTGTTGCGACATATGGTTAACGAGATCATTGCCGCTTCCTCGGCTCGCTTCCCCTGCTTCGACAGCCGCTGTCGAAACCGATCATCCCCATGTTGATTTTTCAAAGCCGGACCTCGCGGTCCACGCACCCGCTGTGAGGTGCAGTGCCATCGTACGTGACCGACGCACCGCGATGCCAGCGCATTCCCCGCGGCGGGCCCGTTACTGGGCGCGCTGCTTGCGCTTGGCCGCCGCGATCGCCCGGTCCGACTCCCGCCGGTCCTGCTTCTCCCGCAGCGTCTGGCGCTTGTCGTACTCCTTCTTGCCGCGGGCCAGCGCGATCTCGGCCTTCGCGCGCCCGTCCTTGAAGTACAACGCCAGGGGCACGATCGTGTGACCCGTCTCCTGCGACTTCGACTCCAGCTTGTCGATCTCCTCGCGGTGCAGCAGCAGCTTGCGCTTGCGGCGCACCGTGTGGTTGGTCCAGGTGCCCTGGCTGTACTCCGGGATGTGGGCGTTGTGCAGCCACGCCTCGTTGCCGTCGATCTGGACGAAGCCGTCGGTGAGCGACGCCCGCCCCTGCCGCAGCGACTTCACCTCGGTGCCGGTCAGCACGAGGCCCGCCTCGTAGGTGTCGACGATCGCGTAGTCGTGCCGCGCCTTCTTGTTCTGCGCGACGATCTTCTTCTTGCCGTCCTTGGGCCTGCCGGCCGCTCCCTGGCTGCCCTGCTTCTGCTGGGACTCTTTCGGTACGTACATTCCCTTGGCCATAGTGCTGGCCATTTTCGCACTACAGGGGGGCTGCGGGGGAACCGGATTTCGGCGGCCGTCCCCCGCCCCGCTACGAAGGGTCGCCGAGCCCGCTCAGTACGGTCACCGCGCGGCGGACGGCCTCGTCGTCCGCCTCCAGGTCAGGGGTGATGCCGCGACCGTCGACGGTGCGTCCCGCGGGGGTCCGGTAGTGCCCGACGGTCAGCTCGGCGACCGAGCCGTCGGGGAGCCGGCTCGGCAACTGGACCGAGCCCTTGCCGAAGGTCCTTGAGCCCACGACGACCGCCCGGCCGCGGTCCTGGAGGGCGCCCGTGAGGAGTTCCGCGGCGCTCATCGTGCCGCCGTCGACGAGTGTCACCAGGGGCCGGTCGGTGTCGCCGCCCGGATCGGCGTGCAGGGCGCGCTGCGCGCCGCGCACGTCGTACGTCGCGACCAGGCCGCCGTCGAGGAAGGCGGAGGCGGCGGTGACGGCCTCGGTGACCAGGCCTCCGGAGTTGCCCCGCAGGTCGAGGACGGCGCCGGCCCGCCGCGGCGCCGCGGCGACCGCGGAGCGCACCCGCTCTCCCGAGCCCTTGGTGAAGGCGGCGACCTTGATCACGGTGACACCGCCGGAGAGCCGGTGCACCGTCACGGAGTCCGTGGACAGCCGGGCCCGGCGCAGCGTCTCGCTCCACGCGCGCGTGCCGCGTTCGAGGCCCACGGAGACCTCGGTGCCCGCGGAGGCGTCCTCGGTGTCCCCGCGCAGCAGCGAGACGACCTCCGTCACCGGGCGGCCCTCGACCGCGCGGCCGTCCACGCTGCGCAGCCGGTCGCCCTTGCGGATCCCGGCGGTGGCGGCGGGCGAGCCGCTGCGCACGCGGGACACCTGGATACGGCCGTCCCGCTCGCGCCTGGCCCACAGCCCGACGCCGGTGTACTCGCCGTCGAGGGCCTCTTCGAACTCCTCGTACTCCCCCTGGGAGTAGACGGCGCTCCAGCGGTCCCCGCTGCGGCTGACCGCGCGTTCGGCGGCCTCCTTGGGCGACTTGCCGTCGGCCATGGCCTCGGCGGCGGCCCGGGTGACGTCCTCGCGGTGGCCGGCCGGCTGCGGCCGCGCCGCGGCGGACGGAGTTTTCCGGCCGTGCTCGGGGAGGGATCCGGTCGCGGCGCCGGCGGCGAGGACTCCGGCGAAGACCAACGTCAGGGCGGCCCCGCGGCCGATGCGGCGGGGCTGACAGAACAGGTCACGACCTGACATGCCGGTGAGTCTAGGACAACGCGAGAGGGCCGTACCGCCCGTTGGCAGCACGGCCCTCTTGGCATGTGTCACACCTTCAGGTACTTGCGCAACGCGAAGAACGCGGCCAACGCGGGCATCACCAGACTCGTCGCGAGGATGAGCGGCAGTTTGGTGAACACCGCGTCCCAGCCGATGAAGTCGATCAGATTCAGCTTCTCCGACAGGGCCACGCCGTGGTCGATGATGAAGTACCGGGCGACCACGAGGAAGCCGCACGCCACACCGCCGCCGATGAGCCCGGCGACCGCGGCCTCCATGATGAACGGCGCCTGGATGTAGAAGCCGGACGCGCCCACCAGCCGCATGATGCCGGTCTCTCGGCGGCGGCTGAACGCCGAGACGCGCACCGTGTTGACGATCAGCATCAGGGCGACGACGAGCATCATCGCCATGACCGCGCGGGCGGCCCAGTTCATGCCGTTCAGCAGCTCGAAGAGGTTGTCGAGGGTGCTCTTCTGGTCCTGGACGGACTGCACTCCGGCACGGCCGTCGAAGGCGGTCGCGATGACCTGGTACTTCTCCGGGTCCTTCAGCTTGATGCGGTACGACTCCTGCATCTGGTCCGGCGTGAGGGAAGCGGCCAGCGGGGAGTCGCTGAACTGCTCCTTGTAGTGCTTGTAGGCCTCGTCCTTGGACTCGTAGGTGACCTTCTCCACGAGGGTCGACATCTTGTCCAGGTCGGCCTTGACCTGTTCCTTCTGCTCAGCGGTGACCGCACCCTTGGCGCAGTGGGGGTCGGACTCCGCGTCGCTCTTGTTGCAGAAGTAGATGGAGACGTTGACCTTGTCGTACCAGTAGCCCTTCATCGTGTTCACCTGATCGCTCATCAGGAGCGAACCGCCGAACAGGGCGAGGGAGAGGGCGACCGAGACGATGACCGCGAAGGTCATCGTCAGATTGCGACGGAGACCGACACCGATCTCCGACAGAACGAACTGGGCGCGCATGGCGTTCGTTTGAGCCTTTCCGTGGATCGTCAGTGCTGGTAGCCGTAGACGCCGCGCGCCTGGTCGCGGACGAGACGGCCCTGCTCCAGCTCGATGACGCGCTTGCGCATCTGGTCCACGATGTTCTGGTCGTGGGTCGCCATCACCACGGTCGTGCCCGTGCGGTTGATGCGGTCGAGCAGTTTCATGATGCCGACGGAGGTCTGCGGGTCGAGGTTTCCGGTCGGCTCGTCGGCGATGAGGAGCTTCGGCCGGTTGACGAAGGCGCGCGCGATGGCCACACGCTGCTGCTCACCGCCCGAGAGCTCGCCGGGCCTGCGGTCCTCCTTGCCGCCCAGTCCGACGAGGTCGAGCACCTGGGGCACGGACTTGCGGATCTCGCCGCGCGACTTGCCGATGACCTCCTGCGCGAAGGCGACGTTCTCGGCGACCGTCTTGTTCGGCAGGAGACGGAAGTCCTGGAAGACGGTCCCCAGCTGGCGCCGCATGTGCGGCACTTTCCAGTTGGAGAGGCGCGCGAGGTCCTTGCCCAGGACGTGCACCTGACCGTGGCTGGCCCGCTCCTCGCGGAGCACCAGCCGAAGGAAGGTGGACTTCCCGGAGCCGGAGGACCCCACGAGGAACACGAACTCGCCGCGTTCGACCTCCAGGGAGACATCCCTGAGAGCGGGCCGGGTCTGCTTGGGGTAGACCTTGGAGACGTTGTCGAATCGGATCACGGATGCACCACGGGTCGCCGGGGGTAGGTGTGCGTGACCATACGCGAACCGGGTGCGCGAGCGCAGTCGGCGAACACGGTTGCGCGAAGCTTGCACTTTTTGTCCCGGATCTGATGGTCCGGAGGGGCAGCTTCAGGCCGGGAACGGGCTTCGATCCCGCCAGGACCGGGCAGGACAGGGCGAGCCGCGCCGAAATCCCCGGAACCTGGCACAGTGGAGGGGGAACGGTCGCGTTCCCCGCAGCGTTATACACGCGGAGAGACAGCGCAAGGAGGGCCGGCGCATGACGTACGACCGATTGGTGTGCGCGAACTGCGCGTCGCCCGTGAGCGAGGGCCGCTGCCACGTCTGCCGCGCGAACCGGGAGCGTCTCCAGCAGGAGAGCCCCTTCGCCGGAATGAACCCGATGGCACTGATCGCACTGCTTGCCGTGCTGATCGCCGCGGTGGCGCTGCTGACCCACTAGGGCTCGCAGGACCGGGGACGACGTTCCCGGCACCGTGACACGGGAGGGCCCGGAGCCGTTGGCTCCGGGCCCTTCTCACGCGTGTCCCACGCGGTCGTGCGTCAGGCTGCGGCACCGCCGCGGCCGCCCGCGAGGCGCGGGAGCATCCGGAAGCCGATACCGCCGGCGATCATCGTGGCGGCGCCGACCAGCAGGAACGCGGTCTGTCCCGCGCCCGTCTCGGCCAGCTCGCCGTCGCTCTCGCCCTGCGCCGAGGTGTCGGAGGAGGTGTCCGAGCCGGTGTCGGTCAGGGCAGAGGAGCCCTCACCCTGCTCGACGGGCCTGGAGCCGCCGTCCGGGTCGGTGTCGTTGCCGCCGGTGCTGTCGCCGCCGCCGCCGTTGCCGCCGTTGCCGCCGCCGTTGCCGTTACCGCCACCGTTGCCGTTACCGCCGCCGTTGCCGTTGCCCGGCTCGGTGGGGTCGGTCGGCTCGGTGGGCTCGGTGGAGGGCTCCGGCGGTTCCTCGGTGGGCGGCACGACCGTCGGAGTCGGGTCGACGGTCGGAAGCCCTGTGTCGGACGGCGTCGGGACCGGCGGCGTCGGGTCGTCGCCGTCGACGTTCACGCCGACACCGTCGCCGTCGGCCGAGGCGCCCACGTTCAGGCCGGCGACGTTCACGCCGACGTCGAGGGCCGAGGCGGCCCCCGCGGCGGTCAGCGAAGCACCGGCTGCGATCACCGCACCGGCGGCTATCCGCGCCACGCGGATCCGCGTCTTCTTGGTCATCTGCCTGCTACCCCCAGTAGCTCATCGTCAGTGGAGCAGCGCACGGGGCCACGGCGTCACAGGCGGCCTTTCGAAGCCCCCCGGTTCACATGCACCCCGAACATACGCATGCCACGCGTCACCATTCCCACTTTTCATAGCAACGTCAAGGTCGTTGCGTACGCGATGTCCGGATGAACGGCATTTGCCTGCCGTGCGGACATGTGACTGTGACGTAAAACCCAGACAACCCACACACACAAGGCAACTGCCGTCCGGAGAACGGCAGTTGCCTTGTCGACAAAGCAGCGTGAATTCGCCCGCTTACTTCTCCTGCTGCTTGCGCCAGCGAATTCCGGCCTCGAGGAATCCGTCGATCTCACCGTTGAACACGGCCTCGGGATTGCCTACTTCGTGCTCGGTCCGCAGGTCCTTGACCATCTGGTACGGGTGCAGGACGTACGAACGCATCTGGTTGCCCCAGGAGTTGCCGCCGTCGCCCTTGAGGGCGTCCATCTTGGCCTGCTCCTCCTGCCGGCGCCGCTCGAGCAGCTTGGCCTGCAGGACGTTCATCGCGGACGCCTTGTTCTGGATCTGCGAGCGCTCGTTCTGGCAGGAGACCACGATGCCGGTGGGGAGGTGGGTCAGGCGGACCGCGGAGTCGGTCGTGTTGACGCCCTGGCCGCCGGGACCCGACGACCGGTACACGTCCACCCGGAGCTCGGACTCGTCGATCTCGATGTGGTCGGTCTGCTCGACCACCGGCAGGATCTCGACACCGGCGAACGAGGTCTGCCGGCGTCCCTGGTTGTCGAAGGGCGAGATCCGCACCAGGCGGTGCGTGCCCTGCTCCACGGACAGCGTGCCGTAGGCGTACGGCACGTGGACGGCGAAGGTGGTCGACTTGATGCCGGCCTCTTCCGCGTACGAGGTCTCGTAGAGCTCCGTCTTGTAGCCGTGCCGCTCCGCCCAGCGCAGGTACATGCGCTGGAGCTTCTCGGTGAAGTCGGAGGCGTCGACGCCGCCGGCCTCGGCGCGGATGGTGACGACGGCCTCACGGGAGTCGTACTCGCCCGAGAGCAGCGTACGGACCTCCATCTCGTCCAGCGCCTTCTTGACCGCGGTGAGCTCGGTCTCCGCCTCGGCGCGGGTGTCCGAGTCGTCCTCCTCCTCCGCCATCTGGAAGAGGATGCTCAGGTCGTCGATCCTGCTGCGCAGGGCCTCCGCCTTGCGGACCTCCGCCTGGAGGTGGCTCAGCTTGCTGGTGATCTTCTGCGCCGCGTCCGGGTCGTCCCACAGGGACGGCGCGGCCGCCTGCTCCTCGAGCACGGCGACATCTGCCCTCATCTTGTCGAGGTCCAGGACGGCCTCGATCGACTCCATGGTCGAGGAGAGGGACTTGAGCTCTTCGGATACATCGACGACTGCCACGCCTCCAGCGTAACGGCTACGCCAACCGACCCCATCGCCTCGACCCCCCGGACGCCGGGGAGCACCGCCCGACCAGGGCGGCCCGCCCCGGTTCCCCGGGCACCCGGCGCTGCCAGGAGCCGCCCGCGCCGCAGCCGGAACGACCCGCACCCGCCCTCGCACGGAAGGGGCCGTGCCGGTACATCAAATGCCCGTTGCTGGCCGGGCAGAGAACCCCGTCCACCCCGTGACCCACGAGCACGCCCGGCCTGCGACGGGCGGATGTACCGGCACGGCCCCGACCCACCCACCGCGGAATGGCGCCCCACCGGAGCGAGCCCGGCCCACCGGACCCAAGACGCCCCACCGGAGCGAGCGCGACCTACCCGGTCATGGCACGCCCGACGCCCAGGACAGTCACGGCGAAGCCGGAGCCGACGTCTCCTTGTCGTCGCGGGGCGTGGCTCCCGCGCCGTCATCCGACGTGGCGACCCACGTCCCCACTCCCACCGCGGCGAGCAACGCGACCGCCGCCACCCCCAGGGTGATCCTCCGCCGCCGGGCGGACGCCCGATGCCGGGCCGACCCCGGCCGCGGCGCCCCCGCGGCCCGCGGCGCCCGCGCCGTCCCCCGCGCGCCCCCCGCCAGTTCGTCCGGCCCCGGCACCCGCATCGACGTGTGCGTATCCCGGTTCGAGTCCGGCGCGGCCCCCGGCACCAGCGGCACCGCCCCCCGCCGTACCCGGCCTCGCCCCCGCTCGCTCTCGCGTCCCACGACGGCCTCGGCCGTCTCCCCGTATCCGGGCCGCCGGGAGCCCTCGCCGCCCTCCGCCTCGGACTCCGCCTCCGCCTCCGACTCCGCGTCGGGCTCGTCGACGTCCAGCGGCGGCATCCCGGCCAGCAGCGGCAGCTGCTCCCGCAGCCGCGCCCCCAGCTCGGACGCCCGCAACCGGGACGCCGGAGCCTTGGCCAGACACTGCACGATCAGCTGCCACAGCTCGTCGGGGATACCGGGCAGCGGCACCACCCGCTCCGTGACGTGCCGCCGCAGCACCGCGCCCGGATGCCCGCCCCCGAAGGGGGTGAAGCCGGCCAGCAGCTCGTACAGCACCGTCGCGAGCGCGTAGATGTCGACGGCGGCCCGCGGCGGCAGCCCCTCGATGATCTCCGGGGCGAGATAGTCCGGCGTGCCGATGATCTTCGTCGCCCGGGTCCGCCGCGGTGAGTCGATGAGCTTGGCCACCCCGAAGTCCGTCAGCAGCGCGGGATGGGCACCGCCGGGCCCGAGGGGCCCCTGCATGTCGAGCAGGACGTTCTCCGGCTTGACGTCCCGGTGGACGACACCGGCCGCGTGCGCGGCGGCGAGCCCGTCCGCGACGTCCGCGACGATGGCGACCGCGGCCTCCGGGGCCAGCCGCCGCTCGCGGTCGAGCCGGGTCCGCAGATCGGTGCCGCGGACGAGGTCCATGACGAGCGCGAGGTCGTTGCCGTCCACGACGAGGTCGCGCACCGCGACCACGTGGGGATGGTCGAGCCCCAGGAGCGCCGTGCGCTCCTGGACGAAGCGCCCCACCAGCTCCTGGTCGGACGCGAGGTCCTCGCGCAGCAGCTTGATGGCGACGGGCCCTTCGGGACCCTCACCCAGCCACACCGTGCCGGCGCTTCCCCGCCCCAGAATCTGGTTCGCGGTGTACCGGCTCCCGATCTTCCGTGCCAAGGCTGCTCCTACAGACGCGTGTTGTCGTTAAAACTACGCGCCGGAAGAGCCAACCTTCACCGCGGAGACGGAAATCACCCCTCAGGTGTCGACAAATCCCCAGAGTGGCCGCCCGGGCTACTGCCCGGTCTTGGCTCCCAGGTCCCCGATCCACCCGCTCACGGTGTCGAACCAGTCGCTCAGCTGCTCCCAGTAGCCCTTCGTCGTCCCGATCCACTCCTGAAGGGGGCTCAGCTCCCAGACCAGCCACCCGGCGACGAACAGGATGACGACCGTGAACAGGCACCCCTTGAGGCAACCGAGCCCGGGGATCTTCATCGGGTTGGCGCTGCGCGGCCGTGGCTCGCGCGGCTGCCGGGGCGCGGGCTGCTGCGGCTGCTGCGGCTGCTGAGGCGCGGGCGCGTACCGCTGCGGCTGCTGCTGTCGCTGCGGCGCGTACTGCTGGGGCTGCTGCTGCGGATACCCGTACCCGGGCTGCTGCTGCGCCTGCCGGCCCCGATGCCCCTGCTGCCCCTGGGGTGGCTGCTGGGGGCGCTGCTGCTGGGGCTGCTGCTGCGGCCGGGCGACCTGCCGCTGGGGGCGCCGGCGCAGCGGGTCCTCGTTCGGGTCGAGATACGACTGGACCTGCGTCTGTTCGTTGCGGTCGCGGGCGGCGCGCAGCTGGCTCTGCCAGGGATGCGGGTCCTGGGGCCCGCCGGGCCCTCCCTGCTGGTGCGGCGGCACGGGCGGCAGCACGGCGGTGGGATCGGCGGCGCCGCGGTGGGGCAGCACGGACGTCGGGTCGGCGTCGCCCGAGGTGTGCGGCAGGACGCTGGTCGCGCCGTTCGGGTCGTAGGCGCCGGCGCCGTGCGGCAGCACCTGTGTCGCGTCGGCGGCTCCGGGGGTGTCCGGTACCGGCGCGGGGGCCGGATCCGGCGCGAGCAGCGCGCCGACCCCGTCGGCGGCGGCGATCTGCGCGGCGCTCGCGTGCACGCCGACGCCGTGGGCGACCGTGCGCAGCCCGTGGGCCAGGTTCTCGGCGCTCGGCCGCTCGTCCGGGTTCTTGCGCAGGCAGCGCTCGATGACGGTCCACAGCGGGTCCGGGACGGTCGACGGCCGGCGGGGCTCGGCGCTGAGGTGCTGGTGCAGCACTTCGAGGGCGGACCCCCCGGAGAAGGGCGGGCGCCCGGTCACCAGCTCGTAGAGCAGGATCCCGGCGCCGTAGATGTCGACGGCGGACGTCTGGGGGCGGCCCTCCGCGGACTCGGGCGCGACGTACGCGGGCGTGCCGACGAATTCGTGCGTGCGGGTGAGGCCGGGCGAATCGGCCAGCCGGGCGATGCCGAAGTCGGTGAGCATCGGGTGCATCCCGCCCCCGTCCTGCTTGAGCAGGACGTTCGCGGGCTTGAGGTCGCGGTGCACGACGCCGTCGGCGTGGCTGGCGGCGAGCGCGTCGGCCACCTGTGCGGTGAGGAGGGCGGCGGCGACCGGCGAGAAGGGTCCGTTCTCGCGGAGGTAGCGGTGCAGGTCGGGGCCGTCGACGAGGTCCATGACCAGCGCCAGCAGTTCGCCCTCGACGACCAGGTCGCGGACCCGGACGATGTTCGGGTGGGTGAGGCGGAGCAGGACGGAGCGCTCCCGCAGGAACCGCATCACGATGTCCGGGTCGCCGGCGAGCTCCTCCTTGAGGACCTTGATCGCGACGGTCTCGCCGGGCTGCCCGGCGACCGCCGCCTCCGCACCCGCGGTCTCCCTCTGGCGGGCGCGCCAGACGGTGCCTGTGGCGCCGCGTCCCAGCGGCTCCTCAAGGAGGTACTTGCTCCCTACCGGCCGCACGTCATGCGCTCCCTGCTGCTTGCTTGACTGGTCCGTCCACCGTCGACCACCGTGCTCGGGGTGTTCCGACCCACTGTAGTGCCGTGGAACGTGGGACCGGGCTGTCGTCATGCTGTGCTTCGCGTCCCGCGCGGACGCCGTTCCGGGCGTGCGGCGGGCACTCCTGCTCGTGTCCGGAGGGAAGACGCTCACTTCGGTCCATTGGTTGCCGCCCCCCGGACGTGACCGATCTCAAAGCGGGTTCCGGCCGCGCACTGGTCAGGCACTTTTGCGGGCAGAGCCGACCAATCAAGATCACTTGTTCGTGGGTACCGGGCGTGTTGTCGGCGGCAGGTGCGAGGATGCCTCCAGTACTGGCCGACGCGCCCGTGCGCGGTGGGGGAGTCTGCGGTGGGGGACCGCAGCGCAGTCTCGTCCTTCTCGTCGCGGGTGCTTGCGCGGAAGGGACCCCGGACGGCGATGCAGATCCGGCTGACCGTCGTAGACCCGCTGGGCCCGCCCTCGGAGCCGCGGGGGCGAGCCGCCGCCTGCGATGTGCTGGTCACCGCGCCCGCCGGGACGGCGCTGGCCGCGGTGCAGTCCGGACTGGCCTCGGCTCTCGCGGGAGGGGACGCTCCGCTCGTCCTGTACGCCGGTTCCGAGCGGCTCGACGCGCAGCGCTGCACGCTGGGCGAGCCGCCGCTGACCGACGGCGCCGTGCTGTCGCTGGGCGCTCCCGCCGAGCCCGGGCCCGACGAGACCGACGTCGCGGCCCAGCTGCACGTGGTCGCGGGTCCCGACGCGGGCGGTGTCCACCTGCTGCACGGCGGCCGGATCCACATCGGCCGTTCGGCCGACGCGGACGTCCCGCTGGACGACCCGGACGTCTCCCGCCTGCACTGCGCGGTGACGGTCTCGCCGGACGGCCGTGTCGCGGTCGCCGACCTCGGCTCCACGAACGGCACGACGCTGGACGGCACCCGGGTGGGCGAGCGTCCGGTGCGGTTCGGGGCCGGGGCCCTGCTGCGGGTCGGCGAGTCGGCGCTGCGGCTGGCCCCGGCCGCCGGGGTGGGTGCCGTCCCGACGGCTCCCGACGGCGAGGGGCACGTGCGGGTGAGCGCCGCCGGGGCGAGCGGCCCGCCCGGTGCCGCGGGCCGGACCCAGGGGCCGGGACCGACGGCCGCCGTGCCCCACGCGCGCGTGGGCGGCGGCACCGAGACCGCCGCCACGGGCACCCGCACGGACGCGGGCACCGGCCGGTTCGCCCCCGCGGGAGACACCCATCACGGCTACGGCTCCGCGGGATGGGGATCGGCCGGCGGCCTCCCGGGCGCCCAGGAGCACGCGTCCGCCGCACCGCCCGTCGTCCCCGGCCAGGGGCGGGCACCCCGGACGGAGAGCAGGCGTCCGGACTCCCCCGGCGGGCCGGTGCCCGACCGGGACGGCGACACCCGCGGACGCGGCGAGGCGGCCCCGGGACGGGCGACGGCCGCCGGTGCGGGCGGTCCTGAGGACGGCGCGCCGGACCCGGGCACGCGCAAGGGCACGCCCACCCGTGGCACCGACGTACCGCCCGGCATCCGCAGGCGCGGCCTCTCCGCCTGGGCACGCAGGCTGACCGGCGCCCGCGACGAGCCGTGGGAGCCCGGCCGGGACGCGTACGGCGCTCAGGACGCCGAGCCGGCCGGCCTTCTCCCGGCCCCCGCGCAGCTGCCGGACACGTGGCCGGATCCCGCGACGCTGCTGCTCACGGCGCTCGGCCCGGGGCTGCGGCTGTGGGAGCGCGAGCCGGGACACCCGGAGATGCTCACGGTCCGGCTGGGGACGGCCGACCGCGCCGCACCGGGCGGCTCCGGCCTGCTGCCCGCGGTGCCCGTGACGGCCGGGCTGCGCGAGGTCGGCTCGCTGGGCCTGGCCGGTCCCCGGGCGCGGCTGGCGGGGCTGGCCCGCGCGGTCGTCGCCCAGCTCGCCGCGCTGCACTCCCCCGACGCTCTGGAGATCGTCCTGCTCAGCACGGACCGTGCGCGGACCGTGGAGGAACGTACCTCCGAGTGGTCCTGGCTCGGCTGGCTGCCGCATGTCCGCCCCACCCACGGCCAGGACTGCCGTCTCCTCCTCGCCTACGACCGCGACCAGGCGATCGCGCGCGCGGACGAACTGCTGCGCCGCCTGGAGGACCATCTGACGGAGGCCGGGAGCACGGCCGCGGGCGGCGGCCGCGGCCGGGGCGCGGCGGCGCCCGGCCCCGTCCGCGGAGGGGCCCGGCGTCCCTCGTGGGCCCGGGAGGACCCGGAGGAGGGCTTCCCGGGGCCGTACACGGTCCTCGTGGTGGACGGCGACCCGGGCGGCGCGGGGGTGCGGGACGCCGTGGTGCGGCTGGCGCGGGAGGGCGCGCAGGCCGGGATCCACGTGGTGTGCCTCGCCGAGACCGCGGCGGCGTCGCCGGCCTCACCGGTGACGGAGACGTACGAGGCGGCCTGCGAGGCGGCGCCCGGTTTCCGGGAGTGCGGTGCCGTCGCCCTGCTCAGCGGCGACGTGGCCACGGCCCTGCGGCTGATGCGGGTGGCCCCGGCCGGCCCGCCCCCGGAGCTCCGCGCGAGCGCGCCCGACACGTCCCGGACGGCGCCCGCCCGGGACGGCCGCCCCGCCGACGGCGGGCGCGAGCGCCCGTCCGCTTCCGGCGGCGGCCGGTCCCGCCCGCAGGGCGCTCCGGGCCCTGACTTCGTCGGACACGGGACGGTGGCCGCGGTGGACGCGGTGTCGGCGGCGTGGGCCGAGCGGTTCGCACGGGCGCTGGCGCCGTTGCGCACGGACGGCACCGGGGACCGGCACGCGCGCGTGTCCGCTCCGCTGCCCCAGGCGGCCCGTCTGCTGGACGAGTTGGGGCTCGCTCGGGCCACGCCCGCCTCCCTGCTGGCGCGTTGGGCGGACGCGGCGGACGACACGCAGGCGCTCGGCGGCCGCGCGCGTGCGGTGCTCGGAGCCGGCCCGCGCGGACCGGTCTGCGTCGACCTCGCCGCCGAGGGCCCGCACCTGCTGATCGAGGGCCCCCCGGGCAGCGGCCGTACGGAACTGCTGCGGTCGATCGCCGCGTCGCTCGCCGCGGCGGAGCGGCCCGACCGGCTGGGCATCGTCCTGATGGACGGGCGGGACCACACGGGCGGCAAGGGCGGCAGCGGGCCCGCCGAAGGTCTCGCCGCCTGTACGGACCTTCCGCACGTCTCCACCCACCTGACCGCCAACGACCCGGTGCGGATGCGGGAGTTCGCCCAGTCGCTGAGCGCCGAGCTGAAGCGGCGGGCCGAGCTGCTCGGCCGGCAGGACTTCGCCGAGTGGCACACGAACCGCGAGGTGTCCGGCCGTCTGGTCGCCCAGCGCTCGGCGGACGGTTCGTCCGGCACCGGGGATCTCGACAGTCCCACCACGTCGACGATCCGGCTGCGCCCGGCGGCGGCGCGGCGGCGTACGGAGCCGGGGCCGCCGCTGGCCCGGCTCGTGGTGCTGGTCGACGACCTGGACTCCCTGCTGTCGCCCGCGCTGGGTTCGCCGGGCCGGCCCTCGGCGGGTTCCGTCGTACGGGCGTTGGAGGCCGTGGCCCGGGAGGGCGAGCGGCTCGGGGTGCACCTCGTGGCGACGACCGGGATGTGCGGGCGGGTGACGGACACGGAGCTGGCGCGTACGGCGGCGCTGCGCGTCACGCTGGACGTGCCCACGCCGGGGCCGGACGAACCGGCGCCGGGGCGGGGCCGGGTGTCCGGGGCGGACGGGAGGGTCACGCCCTTCCAGGGCGGGCGGGTGACGGGGCGGATTCCCCGTACGGCGACGCTTCGGCCGACGGTGGTGCCGCTGGAGTGGCAGCGGATGGGGGATCCGCCGGCGCGGCGGCCCGTGCGGGAGCTGGGCAACGGTCCCACCGACCTCGCGCTGCTCGCCAGTGCGCTGGAGCGGGCGGCGCGTTCGGTCTCCGCCACGGAGGTCCCCTCGCTCCTGTGACGGGGTCCCCGGGCCCACGCGCCCGGGGACAGGCGTTTCCTCCCCCTGCCCGTCCCCGGGCCCCCTATCGGCCTGCGGCCTCGTCCCCCGCGCCGCGGGGGCTGAAATCACCCCCGGCCGGACTGAAGTGCCGTAACCGCCATCCGGCCGAAGAGGACGTGCCGGTACGTCAGATGCCTCTCGCGGACCGGGCGTTGAGTGTCGTCCGCCCGTGTGACGGGGTCTCACGCCCGGCCGGCGAAGGGCGGACGCACCGGCGCGGCCCCGACCCAACCCCCGCACGGGGCGCCCCGTCGGCCCCCGCACGTCACGACGCGGTCACGATCACTCCTCGGACACGGTATGCGCTCTTGCCGCCCTCAAGCACCCGGGCGTACACCAGACCGCACGGGACAGGTTCCAGAGGGACAGCGCTCAGACGTTCGATGACGAACGAAGAACGGGGCACAGATGCACAGCACTGCTCAGTCACGCCAGGCACGCCGACCGGGCACGGCCGCCGCGCGGGCCGCGGCCGCGGCGCTCACGGCCGGCGCCCTCGCCCTCACGCTCACCGCGTGCGGTGGCGACGACGACGGCGACGGTGACGGCGGCAAGAAGAAGGAAAGCAGCGGAGCGACCGTCACGCTCCCCAAGCTGGACGGCGAGAGTCTGGAGGTCGCCGCCGTCTGGACCGGCCCCGAGCAGGCCAACTTCAAGAAGGTGCTCGCCGAGTTCGAGAAGCGGACCGGCGCCAAGGTCACCTTCGTACCCGCGCAGGACCCGATCATCAACTTCCTGGGATCGAAGATCGCGGGCGGTGAGCCGCCGGACATCGCGATGCTCCCCCAGGTCGGCGCCATCAAGCAGGCCGTCGAGAAGAACTGGGCCAAGCCCGTCGGCAAGGACGCCGAGGAGCAGCTGCGGAAGAACTACTCGCAGGGCTGGCAGGACCTCGGCAAGGTCGACGGCAAGCAGTACGGCGTCTACTACAAGGCGGCCAACAAGTCCCTGATCTGGTACAACGCGAAGGTCTTCGAGAACGCGGGTGCCAAGGAGCCCAAGACCTGGGACGAGCTCCTCAGCACCGCCCAGACCGTCTACGACTCGGGCGTCACGCCCGTCTCCGTCGGCGGCGCGGACGGCTGGACCCTCACGGACTGGTTCGAGAACATCTACCTCTCCCAGGCCGGCCCGGAGAAGTACGACCAGCTGGCCCAGCACAAGATCAAGTGGACGGACCCGTCCGTGAAGGACGCGCTCACCACGCTCGCCCAGCTGTGGGGCAAGAAGGACTACCTCGCGGGCGGTGCGAGCGGCGCGCTGCAGACGGAGTTCCCGGCGTCCGTGACACAGACGTTCACCGGCGGGGACCAGCCGAAGGCGGGCATGGTCTTCGAGGGCGACTTCGTCCAGGTCAACATCACGGAGACCAAGGCGAAGGTGGGCACGGACGCGAAGGTGTTCCCGTTCCCGGCGGTCGGTGACGAGGCGCCGGTCGTCAGCGGCGGCGACGCGGCCGTCATCCTGAAGGACTCCAAGGCGGCCCAGGCACTCGCCACGTTCCTCGCCTCGCCCGACGCGGCGAGCATCCAGGCGAAGCTCGGCGGCTACCTGTCGCCGAACAAGAACGTCGACGCGTCGGACTATCCGAACGCGGTGCAGCGCAAGATGGCGCAGGCCCTGATCTCGGCCGGCGACGACTTCCGGTTCGACATGTCGGACCAGGCCCCGCAGGCCTTCGGCGGCACGCCCGGCAAGGGCGAGTGGAAGGAGCTCCAGGACTTCCTGAAGAATCCCAAGGACATCGCGGGGACGCAGCAAAAGCTGGAGTCGGACGCCGCCAAGGCGTACAAGGACTGATCCGGGGATGACGTCGGTATCGGCGGGAGGGGCCGCTCCGGCCCCTCCCGCGGCTCACTCACGCAAGAGCGTGACCGGCACCCGCAAGGCCGTGGCAGCGCTGTTCCTGCTGCCCGCCCTGGTGCTGCTCGGCGCGCTCGTGGTCTACCCGATCGGGTACTCGCTGGTCCGGAGTTTCTTCGACCAGTCCGGCGACGGCTTCGCCGGCGTCGACAACTACCGGGCGCTGTTCACCGACGACGGCATCCGCACGGCCCTGAAGAACAACGTGCTGTGGGTGGTGTTCGCGCCGACGATCTCGACCGCCCTCGGTCTGGTCTTCGCGGTGCTCACCGAACGGGTGCGCTTCGGGACCGCGTTCAAGCTGGTCGTCTTCATGCCGATGGCGATCTCGATGCTCGCGGCGGGCATCATCTTCCGTCTGGTGTACGACCAGGACCCGGAGAAGGGTGTCGCCAACGCGGTCTGGGTGGGGGTGCACGACACCTTCGCGGAGTCGTCCGCGTTCCCGAAGGCCCACCCGGGCCGGGAGTCGCCCCTCAAGCCGGACGGCGGCGGCTTCGTCACCCGCACGACGGTCAGCGCGGGGCAGCCCGTCACGCTGCCCCTGGTGGGGGTCGCCCCCGACCAGATGCCCGGCAGCGCGGAGAAGGCCGCACCGGCGAAGGCCGAGCCCGGCAAGGTCACCGGCACGGCCTGGCAGGACTTCACCCGCGGCAAGGGCGTCGGCGAACTGGGCGGCGTCGACAGCTCGGAACTCGGCTACGCGGGCATGCGGATCGAGGCCGTGAAGGACGGCGAGGTCGTCGACTCCACGAAGGTCGCGGGCGACGGCACGTTCACCCTGTCCGGCAAGGCGGACGGGGCGGTGCTGCGGCTCCCGGCGAGCAACTTCCGCGAGGCGTACAACGGCGTCGACTGGCTCGGTCCGTCGCTGGTCACCCCCGCCGTCATCGGCTCGTACGTGTGGATGTGGGCGGGCTTCGCGATGGTGCTCATCGCGGCGGGGCTCGCGAGCGTGCCGCGCGAGCTGCTGGAGGCGGCGCGGGTGGACGGCGCGAGTGAGTGGCAGGTGTTCCGCAGGGTCACCGTGCCGCTGCTCGCCCCGGTCCTCGCGGTCGTCACGGTCACGCTGATGATCAACGTGCTGAAGGTGTTCGACCTGGTCTTCATCATTCCGCCGGGCTCGTCCCAGGACGACGCGAACGTGCTGGCCCTGGAGCTGTACCGCAAGGGCTTCTCGGAGGACCAGCCGGGCATCGCGAGCGCGATCGCCGTGTTCCTGCTGCTGCTGGTCATCCCCGTGATGCTGTTCAACGTCCGCAGGCTGCGGCGGGAGGTACGACGATGACCACGCAGGCCGACAGTCCTGTGAAGACGGCGCCCGTCGAGGTCGTCCGGCCGAAGCGGTCGCTCGGCTCGCGCCTCGCGAGCGGCGTCAGCGGGGGCGTGCTGCGGCTCTTCCTCATCCTGGTCGGCCTGTTCTGGCTGGTGCCGACCATCGGGCTGCTGCTGTCGTCGCTGCGCAGGCCCGAGGACATGAGCGCGAGCGGCTGGTGGAAGGTCTTCAGCGAACCCTCGCAGCTGACCGTGGACAGCTATCAGAAGCTGCTGGAGAACAGCGACATCACCAGTTCCCTGGTGAACACGGTGCTGATCACCGTCCCGGCGACGGTGCTGGTGGTGGTGATCGGCTCGCTCGCCGGATACGCCTTCGCCTGGATGGAGTTCCCGGGCCGCGACTGGTGGTTCCTGGGCGTGGTCAGCCTGCTGGTCGTGCCCGTGCAGGTGGCGCTCATCCCGATCGCCGAACTCTTCGGCAAACTCGGTCTCTTCGGGACGATCCTCGGGGTGATCCTTTTCCATGTCGGCTTCGGACTGCCCTTCGCGGTGTTCCTGCTGCGGAACTTCTTCGCGGAGATCCCGAGGGAACTCCTGGAGGCCGCCCGTCTCGACGGCGCGGGTGAACTGCGCCTGTTCCTGCGCGTCGTGATGCCCCTGGGCGGACCCGCGATCGCCTCGCTGGGCATCTTCCAGTTCCTGTGGGTGTGGAACGACATGCTGGTCGCGCTGGTGTTCACCAAGTCCGGCACCCAGCCGATCACGGTGGCGCTGCAGACGCAGGTACGCCAGTTCGGCAACAACATCGACGTGCTGGCGCCGGGTGCCTTCATCTCGATGGTGGTCCCGATGGCCGTGTTCTTCGCGTTCCAGCGGCAGTTCGTGTCCGGTGTGATGGCGGGCGCCGTGAAGTAGGCGCACCCGGTACGGCGGCGCGTGCAGCGGGCGCCGCGGTACGGCAGTCGAGGGGCGGGCCCGGGCGGTCCGCCCCTCGGCGTGTGCGCACCCCTCCCGCGGGAGCGCGCACCCGGCGTCCCGGGCGCGTGGACGCCCGCACGTCCTCGCGCCCGCGTCCCCCGGATGCCGCATGTGGCGTAACCAGGTCACCCCTTCGGCCGTTCCCGGGCAGTGTGCCCGCGCCGACCCATGGATGTCCCTTGCCCAGGTTCAGTGTCATCGTCCCCGCGTACAAGGTTCAGGCATACCTGCACGAGTGCCTCGAATCCGTGCTTGAGCAGTCCTGCCCGGATCTCGAACTCATCGCGGTCGACGACTGCTCACCCGACGCCTGCGGCGCGATCATCGACGAGTTCGCGGCCCGCGACGCCCGCGTACGCCCGCTGCACCTGCCCGAGAACGTGGGCCTCGGCCGGGCCCGCAACGCGGGCCTCCAGTGCGCCACCGGGGACTACCTGATCTTCCTGGACAGCGACGACACCCTCACCCCCGACGCCCTGCGGTCGATCGCGGACCGGCTGAAGGAGACCTCCGAGCCGGACGTCCTGGTCTACGACTACGCGCGCACGTACTGGTCGGGCGAGATCGTCCGCAACCAGCTGGCGGGCCAGCTCACCGAGGAGGGGCCCGCGCCGTTCCGGCTGGCGGACCGGCCGGGGCTGCTGAAGGTCCTGATGGTGGTCTGGAACAAGGCCTACCGGCGGGAGTTCGCCGAGCGGGAGGGCCTCACGTTCCCGCCGGGGCTCTACGAGGACACCCCCTGGACCTACCCGGCGCTGATGTCCGCGGCGACGATCGCCACCCTGGACCGGGTCTGCGTGCACTACCGGCAGCGCCGCCGGGGCAGCATCCTCGGCACGACCTGCCGGGGGCACTTCGACATCTTCGACCAGTACGACCGGGTCTTCGCGTACCTCGACGCGCGCCCGGAGCTGGCGCACTGGCGTCCGGTCCTGTTCCACCGGATGGTCGACCACATCGCGACGGTGTTCACCCGGCGCGGGCGGCTGCCGCGCGGCTCCCGCGCCGAGTTCCTGCGCCGGGCCCGCGCCCACTACGCGCGGTACCGCACGCCGGGCGCCCCGGTGCGCCCGCGCGTCCGGCTCCGGCACACGATGATCCGCCTCGGCAGCCACCGCACCTACCGGCTGCTGTCGCTGGCGTCCCGCCTCCGGCGGCGGGCACGGCGGCTGGCCGCGCGCGTGGGACACCGGACGCGCGAGGCGGCGCTCCAGGTCCACTACCGCGTCCAGCGCCGGCTGCCGCTGCGCGCCGACCGCGCCGTGTTCGCCAGTCACGGAGGCCTCGGGTACGGCTGCAACCCGGGCGCCCTGGAATCCGCGTTCCGCACGCTCGCCCCGCAGATCCGCACCACGTGGATCGCGCACGCCGAGCACCACCACACCGTGCCGCCGGCGACCCGCCGGGTGCGGCCCGGCTCGGCCGCGTACTGGACGGCACTCGCCCGCTCCGCCTACCTGGTCGACAACACCGGCTTCGACCGCCGTCTGGTCAAACGCCGCGGCCAGGTCGTCATCCAGACGCAGCACGGCACCCCGCTCAAACGGATGGGACTCGACCTCCAGGACCGGCCGGCGGCCGCCCGCGGCACGGACTTCGCCGCGCTGCTGCGCACGGCCGACACCTGGGACTACTGCCTCTCCGCCAACCGCCACTCCACCCTGGTGTGGGAGCGCGTCTTCCCCTGCGCCTACACGACGCTGGAGTACGGCCAGCCCCGCAACGACGTGTTCCAGCGGGCGACTTCCGCGGACGTGGCCCGGGTGCGGGAGTCCCTCGGCATTCCGGAGACGTCCGTCGCCGTCCTGTACGCGCCGACGTACCGCGACTACCGCCGCGGCCCGCTCCACACCCTCGACCCGGAGCGCGTGCTGCGCCGGCTCGGCCCGCGCTTCGTGCTGCTGACCCGCGCGCACCCCTCCCACGGCGGCCCGCTCACCCCGGGCTCGGGGGGCCGCCTCATCGACGTCAGCGACCACCCGAGCGTCGAGTCCCTGTGCCTGGCCGCGGACGTGCTGGTCACCGACTACTCGTCCCTGATGTTCGACTACGCCAACCTGGACCGGCCGATCGTCGTGTACGCCGACGACTGGGAGGCGTACGAGGCGGCCCGCGGCACCTACTTCGACGTGCGGTCGTGTCCGCCGGGCGCGGTCGCGCGCAGCGAGGACGAGCTGGTCGACGTCTTCGCGAGCGGCCTCTGGCGCGGTGCGCGCTCGGCCCGGCTGCGGGCCGCGTTCCGCGAGCGGTTCTGCCCGCACGACGACGGACGTGCCGCCGAGCGGGTGGTGCGCCGGATCGTGCTGGGCGAGCGGGCCGGGCTGCCCGCGGTGGTGCCGCTCGCCGAGCGCCGCCCGGTGCCGTCGGCCGCGGCGAGCCGTCCCGCCGCCGCGCTCACCACGTCACCGTCCGGACCGGCCGGTGCCACGCAGGTCCCGCCCCTGCCGTCCGTGCCGGCGCCCGGAGCGGGGGTCGCCGCGCCCGTCGCCCCCGACAGCCTCTGAACCGGAGTACGCATGCCCCGCAGTTCGTCGCGGCCCACGCCGACCCGGCCCGCCACCTGGCGCCCCGCCGGCCGGCCGGGGCGATGACCCACCGGCTCCGCGTCCCTCGAGAGAAAGAGCAGCATGCCCCGCTTCAGCATCGTCGTCCCCACGCACGAAGTCGCCGGGCGCCTGTCCCAGGCGCTGGATTCGGTCCTCGCCCAGTCCTTCGGCGACTTCGAGCTGATCCCCGTCTGCGACGCGCCCCACTCCCCCGCGGGCGCCGTCGCCGCCGCGTACGCCGGACGGGACCCCCGGGTCACCCCGGTCCACTCCCCGCCGTCGGCGGGGCTGGGTGCGGCCCGCAACTCCGGGGCGGCGGCGGCCACCGGCACGTATCTGCTCTTCCTCGACGGCGACGACGAACTGGCACCGGGCGCGCTGGCCGCCCTGGACGCGGGGCTGCGGGACGAGGAGGTGGACGTCCTCCACTTCGCGCACGAGCGGGTCCACTGGTGGGACGCGGAGACGGCGACGCCCCCGCTGCCCCGGACGCCAGCGGGTGCCTTCGACCCCGGCCGGGCGCCGGGACTCACCGGCGTCACGCTGCCCGCCTGGAGCGCGGCCTACCGCCGCGCCTTCCTCACCGAGCACGGCCTCGCCTTCCCGGGCAGGCACTTCACGGACCTCGGCTGGGGCGGCCTGGTGACCCTCGCCGCCCGCCGGGTCGCGGTGCTGCGCACGGTCGTCGTACGGCATCTGCTGCGCCGGCAGGGCAGCCGGCTGAACGCGCCGGGCGAGCATCAGCTGGACCTCCTCGACCAGGTGGAGCTGGTACTCACCCGGGCCGCCGGGCAGGGGCTCTCGGCCGACCGGACGAAGCCGCTGTTCGAGCAGCTCTTCACCGTGGTGCTGAAGACGGCCGCCCACCCCGAGCGGCTGCCCGCGCACCGGCGCCGCGCCTTCTTCCGCCGGGCGGCCCGGCTCCACCGGTACCACCGCCCGGCCGGCTTCCGGCCGCCACCGGGCAGCCTCGGCGTGCAGCACCGGCTGCTGGCGGCCGGCGCGTACAGCGCGTTCCGGGCGCTGCGCGGCGCCAACCGGCTGGCGGCCGCGGTGAACCGGCGGCTGCCCCGGCCGCGGATGCTGCGCACCCGGGCGCTGTACGCGCTGAACCTGCGGCGCTCCCTCGACGAGAACCTGGCCGTGTACTGCGCGTACTGGGGGCGCGGCTACGCCTGCAACCCGGCGGCGATCCACGCCAAGGCCCGCGAACTCGCCCCGCACATCCGCTCGGTGTTCCTGGTCGAGGCGGACGCGGTGGACGCGGTGCCAAAGGGGCTGGACCACGCGGTGATCGGCAGCCACCGCGCCTGGGAGGTGCTGGCCCGCGCCAAGTACCTGATCAACAACGCCAACTTCGCGGACGGCGTCGTCAAGCGTCCCGGCAGCGTGCACCTGCAGACCCAGCACGGCACCCCGCTGAAGAAGATGGGCGTCGACCAGTCGACGTATCCGGTGGTGGCCGCGGCGACCGGCAGCTTCGCCAAGCTGCTGGCCCGGGTGGACCGCTGGGACTACAACCTGTCCGCGAACCCGCACTCCACCCAGATGTGGGAGCGCGCCTTCCCCGGCTCGTACGAGACCCTCGAGTACGGCTATCCGCGCAACGACGTCTACTACACGGCGACCGCCGAACACGTCGCCCGGGTCCGGCGCACGCTCGGCGTCCCGGAGGGGAAGACGGCCCTGCTGTACGCGCCCACGCACCGCGACCACAGCACCGGCTTCGACACCCGGCTGGACCTGGAGGCGTTCTGTGCGGCGGCCGGGGACGACTTCGTCGTGCTGCTGCGCGCCCACTACTTCTACGACGAGGGCCGGCCGAGGGGCGGCGGGCGGATCATCGACGTGACCCGGCACCGCTCCTCCGAGGACGTCTGCCTGGCCGCGGACGCGCTGATCACGGACTACTCGTCGATCATGTTCGACTACGCCAACCTCGACCGCCCGATCGTCGTGTACGCCGACGACTGGGAGGTCTACCAGGAGACGCGGGGCAGCTACTTCGACCTGATGAAGAGCCCGCCGGGCCGGGTGGCCCGCACCCCGGACGAGTTGACGCGCCTGTTCCTGGACGGCTCCTACGCGGACGCCGAGTCGGCCGCGCGGCGGGCCGCGTTCCGGGAGCGCTTCTGCCGGTTCGACGACGGGCGGGCCGCCGAGCGGGTCGTGCGGCGGGTGCTCCTCGGCGAACCGCCGGAGGCGATCCCGCCCGTGGTCCCGCTCAACCGGCGCACCCCGGCCCCCACCCTCGTAAGGAGCTGACGTGCCCCGCTTCAGCGTCATCGTCCCGGTCTTCAAGGTGCAGGGCTTCCTGCGCGAGTGCCTCGACTCCGTCCTGGAGCAGTCGTACCCGGACCTGGAGGTGATCGCCGTCGACGACTGCTCCCCCGACGGCTGCGGCGCGATCCTCGACGAGTACGCCGACCGTGATCCGCGGGTGACGGTGCTGCACCTGCCGCGGAACGTGGGGCTGGGCCGGGCCCGCAACGCCGGAATGCCGCACGCCACCGGGGACTTCCTGTTCTTCCTCGACAGCGACGACACGCTCACGCCGGGCGCGCTGCGCGCCATGGCCGACCGGCTCGACGAGACCGCCGACCCGGACGTGCTGGTCTTCGACTACGCGCGCACCTACTGGTGGGGCGGCACCCGCCGCAACGTACTGGCGCGGGTGCTCGCCGAGGGCGGCGACGGCACCTTCACCGCCGCCGAACACCCGGAGATCCTCGAACTGCTGATGGTGGTGTGGAACAAGGTCTACCGCCGCGACTTCGTCGAGGGGCACGGCTTCCGGTTCCCGCCCGGCTACTACGAGGACACGCCGTGGACGTTCCCGGTGCTGCTCAGCGCGGAGCGGATCGCCACGCTGGACCGGATCTGCCTCGCCTACCGGCAGCGCCGCCAGGGCAACATCCTGTCCACGACCAGCCGCAAGCACTTCGACATCCACGAGCAGTACGAGCGGGTGTTCGCGTATGTCGACTCCCGTCCCGAGCTGTCCGGCTGGCGCCCGTATCTGCACCGCAAGATGGGTGAGCACTGCCTGGACATCCTGGCCAAGCCGGACCGGCTGCCCGAGGCGGACAAGGGTGAGTTCTTCCGGCGTACGGCCGCCCTGTTCCGCACGCACGGCGGCGGCCCGATGCCGCCCGAACTGCGCGTCCTGGACGGCGGTTACACCCGCTACCGGGTCCGCCGGCAGGCCGCGCGCGCCGCGAAGGCGCTCGACGAGCGCGGGCAGCGGATGCGGGCGGCGGCCGCCGGACGGATCCGGCACGGCTGGTCCGCCGTGCAGGAACTGCGGCCGCTGGACCCGGACCTGGCCGTCTACTCGGCGTTCTCGCACCGCGGGGTGCTCGGCGATCCGGCCGCCGTCCACCGCGCCGCCCGTGAACTCGCCCCGCACATCAGGGCGGTGTGGGTGGTGCGCGAGGACCAGGTGCCGCTGCTGCCGCCCGGCATCGAGCACGTCACGCCCGACTCATCGCGCTACCACCAGGTCACCGCACGGGCCACGTACTTCGTCAACAACGTCAACTGGCCCGGCACACTGGCCAAGCGGCCCGGAAGCGTCCACATCCACACCCACCAGGGCACCCCGCTGAAGTACATGGCGGCCGACCTGCTCGGCAAGCCGGGCGCCCGGCACGGCTTCGACGTGCCGCAGATGCTGCGCCGCGCCGACCGCTGGGACTACAGCCTGGTCGCCAACCGGCACTCGGAGCTGGTCTGGGACCGCGCCTACCCGTGCCACTTCACCTCGCTGCGCACCGGCAGTCCCCGCAACGACGTCCTCGTCCGGGCGCGGCCCGAGGAGGGCGCCGCCGTCCGCGCCAGGCTCGGCATCCCGGCCGGCCGGACGGTGGTGCTGTACGCGCCGACGCGCCGCGACTACGTCCGGGGCGGACACGTCGACCGCGTCGACCTGGCCCGGTTCGCGGACGACCTCGGCGCGGACCACACCCTGGTCGTACGGCTGCACCCGTCGCTCGCGGACGGGCCCGCGCGCGGTCTCGGCCTCGCCGAGCTGCACCGGCGCGGGGTGCTGGTCGACGGGACGGACGAGCCGCACGTCGAGGAGCTGATGCTCGCCTCCGACGTGCTGGTCACGGACTACTCGGCCCTGCTCTTCGACTACGCCAACCTGGACCGGCCGATCGTGGTCCACGCGGACGACTGGGGCGCCTACCGGGCGAGCCGGGGCACCTACTTCGACATCACGGCAGATCCGCCCGGCCATGTGTCGTCCTCCTACCGGGAGCTGGCGTGGCTGTTCGCGTCCGGGGCGTGGCGGGACGGGGAGTCGGCGCGGCTGCGGGCCGGGTTCCGGTCGCGGTTCTGCGAGTTCGACGACGGCCGGGCGGCCGAGCGGGTGGTCCGGACCCTGATGCTGGGCGAGCGGGACGCCCCGGCGCCGGTCCGGGTGCCCGCGCCCGCGGGGCACGACGTCCGGGTGTCCTCGTGACGTCCGACGCCCCGGCCGGCCCCGGCGGGCCGCCGCGTCCGCGGCTCCGCGGCGGGCGGGCCCTTCGCGCCCGGCTCCGGGACCGGGCTGGGCCCCGGCACTGGGTGGTCCTGGTCGCGGTGGTCTTCGCGGTGCTCCAGCTCGCCAACGTCACCGGCCGGGACACCCCCGACACCAAGAACTACCTCTCGTACGCCCTGGGCCTGCGCGGCGAGGACAAGCGCGGGGCGGCGGCGACGACCATCGACTACGTGTGCGCGGGGAAGGCGTCCATCGCGCGCCGCAACCAGAGCGTCGACGTGATCCGCTTCCACCTGCCGAGCCCCACCCGGCGGGTCACCGAGGAGTGCCGGCGCGAACAGTGGCGGCAGGTCGACGGGCGGCTGCGGGCCGGGCAGACGGCGGGCCACACGGTGCCGTTCATGCCCTCCCGGTTCATGCGGATCTTCGAGGCGCGCCCCGGATATCCGGTGCTGCTGGTGCCCTTCGTCACGGTGCTCGGCGTGACGTGGGGGCTGTGGGCGGCGGGCGTCCTCGTCACCGTCGTGGGCGGCGTCTTCGCCTTCCTGGTCCTGCGCACCGTGCGCGCCCCCGCCCGGGTGGCCCTGACCGGGCAGGTGCTGTTCCTCGTCCTGCCGTGCGGCACGACCGCCATGCGGCCCATGACCGAGGGCCTGCTCCTCGCACTGACCCTGGCGGCGCTCTGGGGCTGTGCGCTGGCGCTGGAAGGCCGGGTGCGGACCGGCGCCGCCCTGGTGGGCGGCTCACTGCTGCTGCTGTTCACGGTGAAGCACTCGCAGGCGCTGTTCCTCGGGGTCTGTCTGGCGGGCGCGTGCGTGGTGATCGGCGGACGGCGGGCCCGGCGGCGGGGGGCGCGGCCGGTGCTCAGGGGGGTGTGGCAGGAGCTCGGGCGGCCGTTGCGGACGGTCGCGGCGGTGGCGGGCTGTGCGGTCCTGGCGACCGTGCTGGCGGCGCGGGTGCTGCGCTACCCCTCGGAGTCGGAGAGCCTTCAGGACCTGCTCACCGGCCACTTCGGGCGCCCCGACCGGAGCCGGCCGTGGCGGGAGTTCCTCCACCTGGAGGCGAACTTCTGGGTGGAGTGGCTGCGCCGCCGGCTGTGGGACCCGCTGTTCCTCGCGGCGCTGGCCGCCGGTGCGTGGGGGGCGCTCAGGCAGCGCCCCGCCTTCGGTGTCCTCGTCCTCGCGGCCGCTTTCACCGGCGTCCTCAACCAGGCCGGGCACCCGGACATCAACATCTACGGGGACCGGCTGATCGTGCTGGCGTGGCTGCTGCCGGTGCTGGGGCTTCCGCTGCTGCTCGAGCGGGCCGCGGGGCCCCGGGCGCAGCTCTCCGGCACGGTCCCCGGACCAGTGCGCAGGGACGCGTCCGTGTCCCGGTAGGCCTTGTCCGGCGGCGGGAAAGCGGCGGGAAAGGGGAAAGAGCGCATCCCCCGATGAGGTGACTCGCCGCTAGGGCGTTGACGCCAGCGGGAACGTACGTCAAATGCCCCGAATCGCTCCGCCCCGCTCGCTGCCCGCTCCGCCCCGCCCGACCCCTTCCGCCCGGTGAGCGCCGGCCTTCTCGTCCGGCGCGCCGTGCACGGCGCCACGGCGCTGCGCGGCGGCCCGTCCTGGCGCCCGACCCCGTACCAGGTCGTCGGAGGCCTGTTCTGGCTGGTGATGTCGCTCGCCTACTGGCGGGTCCCGATGTGCTGCGACTTCGGCCAGCACGCGGCGGTCGTGGAGCGGCTCAGGGCGCGGCTGCTGCACCCGCGGCACCCGATGGCCGACCTGCCGGGCGCGGGCAGCCCGTACTACTCGCCGTACGCCGTCGTGCAGGGGGCCTTCGCCCGGGTGACGGGGCTCCCGGGCTGGGAGGTCGTGCGGCTGTCCGCGCCGGTCAACCTGCTGGTGCTGCTGACCGGCATCGGGCGTTTCGTGCGGGTACTGGCGCCGGGCCGCCCCTGGGCGCCCGTGTCGGCGCTGCTCGCGATGGTGCTGCTGTGGGGCACCGAGCGGGCCTGGTGGAGCGGCTACCTCGGGCTGATGTCGATGACGGGCAACCTCGGCTACCCGTCGACGTTCGCCATCGGTCTCGCGTTCTGGGCGTGGGCGCTCACGGGGTCGCGCGCGGCCGGCCTCGGCGGACCCGTCCGGTACGTCGGGCCGAGCGGCCTCAGGAGCTTCTCCGGGTACGCCGGGGTCGGTGTCCTGTACGGCCTGATCCTGCTCGTCCACCCGATCACGTCGGTGGCGGCGGTGCTCGGCGCGGTGGCGTTCGTGGCGGCCTGGCAGCGCGGGTGGCGCGGGGCGGTCGTGGGCCGGTGGGCCGTGGCGGGCGGCGCGGCTCTGCTGGTCGCCGCGTGCTGGCCGTACTTCGACGTCTTCGCGCTGGCCGGCGACACCAGCGTGGACGCGATGCACCGGCGGCTGTACCAGGGGGTGCCCGACCAGTTCTGGCTGGCGCTGATCGGGGTGCCCGCGCTGTGGGTGCGGGGCCTGCGGGCGCGGGGCGGCGGGCGCTGGTGGCGGGCCGGCCGGGATCCGCTGGTGCTGATGTTCGTCCTGGAGTGCCTGGCCGTGGCGTACGGCTGGGTCAGCGGGCACTACACGTACGGCAGGATCCTCGGGCTGACGCTGGTGCCGCCGCAGTTCGCCCTGGCGGTGGAGCTCGCGGCGCCGCGGCCCTGGCCGTTCTGGCGGCGCGCGCTCGGCGGGACGGCCGCCGTCGGAGCCTGCGTGGGGTTCCTCACCGTGCAGGCCGGGGCGGTCGTGCCGCGCTCGGTCGACCCGGTCGGCTTCGCGCAGCCGCCGCACTGGCCGACGTACGAGTGGGCGGCGCGGCACATCGGTCCCGGCGAGGTCGTCATCACCGACGGGTACTACGCCGTCCACTCCATCGCCGGGTACGGGCCGAACCTCGCGGCGCCCGCCTGGCCCGACGCCTCCCTCGACGAGGGGGCCCGGCTG
Organism: Streptomyces sp. NPDC005551; assembly: GCF_042871785.1. Taxonomy (NCBI): domain Bacteria; kingdom Bacillati; phylum Actinomycetota; class Actinomycetes; order Kitasatosporales; family Streptomycetaceae; genus Streptomyces; species Streptomyces sp. NPDC005551. The sequence continues at coordinate 897,599 of NZ_JBIAJE010000002.1, forward strand.
CGGCGGCTGGCCGCGGTCCGCGCCTACCTCGACCCGGCGTCGACGCGCGCCGAACGCGCGGCCGTCGTGCGGCGCTACCACGTGCGCTGGCTGCTGCTGACCCGCTGGAAGCGGGTGCCGCGGGAGGCGGTGGTGGTGGCGTGGAGCCGGACGACGGGCGAGGTGCTGGCGCGGGTCGCGTGAGCGCCCGGGGCCGAGGGCCCCGGGCGCTCACGGTGTCGCGGATCCGTTACTCGACGACGATCTCGACCGGGATGTTGCCGCGGGTGGCGTTGGAGTAGGGGCAGACCTGGTGAGCCTGGTCGACGAGCTTGCGGCCCGTCGCGGCGTCCACGGAGTCGGGCAGCTCCACGCGCAGGGTGACGGCCAGGCCGAAGCCCTCGCCCTGCTTGCCGATGCCGACCTCGCCGGTCACCGCGGCGTCCGTGACGTCTACCTTCGCCTGCCGACCGACGAGGCCGAGGGCGCTGGCGAAGCAGGCGGCGTAACCGGCCGCGAAGAGCTGCTCCGGGTTGGTGCCCTCGCCGTTGCCGCCCATCTGCACCGGTATGGCCAGCTGGAGGTCCAGGCGCCCGTCGGAGCTGACGGCGCGGCCCTCACGGCCGTGGGTGGCGGTGGCGACAGCGGTGTAGAGCGTGTCCATGGAAGACCGTCCCTCTCACATCGTGGTGGTGACGGGCGGCCGGTCCGGCCGCCGCACAGCCACTATTAGAGCACGCAATTTAGTTGTGCACAACTTAATGATGGGCAAGAGCTATCCTGGAGGCATGACCGCCACGCCCTCCCCGGCCCCTCAGACGTCGCCCGACGGGGACTTCCTCCGCCTCGAACAGCAGATCTGCTTCTCCCTGAACGCCGCCTCGCGCGCGTTCGGCGGGGTCTACCGCGTGCTCCTGAAGGACCTCGGGCTCACCTACCCCCAGTACCTGGTGATGCTGGTGCTGTGGGAGCACGGCGAGCTGCCCGTGAAGAAGGTGGGCGAGCATCTGCGCCTCGACTCCGGGACGCTGTCCCCGCTGCTCAAGCGGCTGGAGGCGGCGGGTCTCGTACGGCGTGAGCGCAGCGCCCGCGACGAGCGGTCGGTGCACGTCCACCTCACCGGCGAGGGCACGGCCCTGCGCGAGCGCGCGCTGCTCGTGCCGCGCCGGATCGCCGCCGCGACCGGCTTCGAGCTCGGCGAGATCAACGAGCTGCGCTCCCGTCTGGACCGGCTGACGTCGGCGCTGGACGAGGCGGCGCTGACGGTACCGGCCTCCGGGGAGACACCGGGCTGCTTCTAGAAGCCCCCGCGCCGGTATGGCCAGCGCGAGCGGCAGCAGGGCCGAGCTCGTGGTGTTCCCTCAGCATCCGTGCGCATTGCCCACGTATCGGACGGTAATTCCCATCCGTGCGGCTTACGATCCCGTCCTGATGAGCGCCTCGACGAAACTCCGCCGCCTGGTCCCGCTCGCCGTCGCCTGGTCGGCCGCCCGCGCCCTGATGCTGTGGATGCTGGCCCACGACCACCTCGCCCCGCTCGGCAGGGGCGGCGTCTCGCGCGAGGTGGAGAACCTGTACTTCCGGTGGTACGGCGTCCTGTCGCACGGCTCGTACCCCTCGGGCGACCACCTGTGGCAGTACCCGCCCGGCGCGGGCCCGGTACTGCTGTCGCCCGCGCTGCTGCCGGCGCTGACGTACCTTCAGGCGTTCGTCACCCTCACGCTCCTCACGGACGCGGTGATCACGGCGGCTCTCGCGCGCGCGGGCACCCGGCCGGGCCGCAGCACGGCCGGCGCGTGGCTGTGGACGGCGAGCCTGCCGCTGCTGCTGCACATCCCGCTGGCCCGCTACGACGTGCAGGTCACGGCGTTCGCCGTCATCTCCCTGTTGACCGTGTCGCGGTCCACGCGGGTGTGCGGCGCGTTCGCCGCCCTGGGCGCCCTGGTGAAGGTCTGGCCGGCCCTGGCGCTCATCGGTCTCCCGCGGGGCCGCACGACCCGGGAGGCGTGGACGTCGGCCGCCGTCACGGCGGTCGCCCTGCTCGCCGTGCTCGCCGCCCTGTTCGACCACCCCTTCGACTTCCTGCGCCAGCAGGGTGGCCGCGGGGTGCAGATCGAGTCGCTCGGCGGCACGGTCCTCGGCCTCGCGCGCCACGCCGGCTGGCCGGGGCGGGTGCGGTACCGGTACGGCGCGATGGAGTTCGTCGGTCCGTACGTGCCGCTGGTCGCCGCCGCCTCGCTCGCGCTCACGGTGGCCGCCTTCGGCCTGCTGCTGCTGTGGCGGGTGCGGGCCCGGCGCTGGACGCCGTCGACGCCGTACGACGCCGCGCTCGGTGCCGTCCTGCTGTTCACGGTCACCAGCCGGGTGATCAGCCCCCAGTACATGGTGTGGCTGCTCGGCCTGTCCGCCGTGTGCCTGACGGCCCGGCACACCACCCAGCGGCCCGTCGCCGCGCTGATCGTGGCGGCGACCGCCGTCAGCTCGGTCGCGTACCCCGGTCTGTACGGGGAGGTCGTCGACAGCACCTGGACGGGCTGCCTGCTGATGGTCGTACGCAACGGACTGCTGGCCGGCGCCGCGGTGCTGTCCTTCCGGCGCCTGTGGCGGTCCGGGCTCCCGGCACCGGACCGGGCGACGCCCGACACGCCCCCGCGGAACCTCCGGCAGGTTCCGCTCGTCTTCCGCACAAGACACTAAACGGCTACAAACGGTACATTGCCCACAACTCCTACCGTTCCGGTCGTGGACTGCCATGCACCCTCATCCCGCCCAGGTCTGTGTCGTCGTCATCGGCTACGACGACGCCCCGCACGTGACGGACGCCGTGCGCTCGGCCCTCGCCCAGGGTCCGGCCGTCCGCGAGGTGATCGCCGTCGACGACTGCTCCACGGACGGCAGCGCGGAGCTCCTCGACGCCCTGGCCGCCGGTGAGCCGCGGCTGACGGTGCTGCGCCGCGCCGTCAACAGCGGCGGCTGCGGCACCCCCCGCAACGACGGGATCGACGCGGCGACGGCGCCGTACGTGATGTTCCTGGACAGCGACGACGTACTGCCGCCCGGCGCGGCCGACGCGCTGCTGACGGCCGCCGCCGAGCACGGCGCCGAGGTCGCGGCGGGCCTGTGCGTGCGGCGCGAGCTGCCGTCGGGCCGCGAGACCCGGTGGCAGCCCGAGCTGTACGCGAAGCCGGCGGTGGTCGCCCGCCCCGCGCGGCGGCTCCGTCTCGTCCACGACACGCTCTGCGTCAACAAGCTCTACCGCACCGGTTTCCTGCGCGAGCACGGCATCCGCTTCCCCGACGGCCGCTGCACCTACGAGGACTTCGTGTTCAGCGCGCGCGTCCTGGCCGCCGCACCGCGCGTCGCGCTCGTCCCCGACCGGGTGTACGTGTGGCACGTCCGCAGGTCGGCGGCGCACCTGTCCATCTCGCTCGACCGCGCCGGCATCGACAACTGGCACGCGCGCACGGAGGCGAACCGCGCCGCGTACGAGATCCTCCTCGGGGCCGGCGAGAAACGGCTCGCGCGGGCGGTGCGCGCCAAGTTCCTCGACCACGAACTGCGGATGTACGCGCGCGAACTGGAGCTGCGCGCCCCCGAGTACCGGCACGCGTGGTGGGAGAGCACGCGCGCGTACCTCGCGGACTTCGACGCGGCCGACTTCGCGCGGGCACGGGCACCGGGCCGGGTGATCGCCCGGGTCGTCCGGGCCGCCGCCGAACCGCGCGACCTGGCCCGCCTGAAGGAGCTGGCGGCCCGCCCGGCGCGGCTGTGCCCTCCGTACGCGCGCGCCGCCGACGGCACACCCGTCTGGTCGGCGGACCTTCCCGAGGTGGAGCTGGAACACCTGCTGGAGCGGCCGGTGCGGCTGCTTCCCGCCGCTGTGGACGCGGAGCTGCGTCCCCGCGCGCGCGGCACGCGCCTGCGGCTGCGCCTGCACGAGCTGTACGGGCGGATGGCGGAGGCGGGCCCCCGCTCGGTGGACGTCGAGTTCGTGCGCCGGGAGGACGGGCGGGCGGGGCCGCGCCGCACGGCCTTCCTCGCGGCGGACCCCGGCGCCGGCACCTGGTCCGCCGAGACTGCGGTGGACCTGCCGTCGCTGGGCTCGGGCACCTGGGACCTGCGCCTGCGGCTGCGGTTCGCCGACGGGACGAGCCGCGACACCACCGCCCACGCGGTCGCGGGGCCGGGGCTGCTGCGCCGCTCGGCCGTCCCGAGCGCCCGGCACGGCGTCCTGCTCGTCCAGCCGTACGCCACGCACTCGGGCGCGCTCGCGGTGCGACTCGCGCCGGGCCCGCGAGGCACGGCGGCAGTCGTCCGCCGCAGGCTGGCGCGCCTGCTTCACTGATACGCGACCGACCACCGGCCGGGCACCGGCCGGGCACCGGCCGGGCACGCACTCACCCGGAGCTCACCGACGAGGGGACGACCGACATGACCTGGCTGATCACCGGCGGCGCCGGTTACATCGGGGCGCACGTGGTGCGTGCGATGACCGAGGCGGGCGAACGGGCCGTGGTCTACGACGACCTGTCGACCGGCATCGCCGACCGGGTCCCCGCGGACGTCCCGCTGGTCGTGGGCTCGACCCTGGACGGGGAGTTGCTGGCCCGCACCTGCACGGAGCACCGGGTCACCGGCGTCGTCCACCTGGCGGCGAAGAAGCAGGTCGGCGAGTCGGTGGAGCTTCCGCTGCACTACTACCGCGAGAACGTCGAAGGTCTGCGGGTGCTGCTGGAGACGGTCACGGCCGCCGCCGTCCCCTCCTTCGTGTTCTCCTCCTCCGCCGCGGTGTACGGCATGCCCGGCGTCGACATGGTCACGGAGGAGACCCCGTGCGCGCCGATGAGCCCGTACGGCGAGACGAAGCTGGCAGGCGAATGGCTGGTCCGCGCGACCGGCCGCGCCACAGGGCTGTCCACGGCTTCGCTGCGCTACTTCAACGTGGCGGGAGCGGCGGCTCCCGAGCTGGCCGACGTCGGCGTCTTCAACCTGGTCCCCATGGTGTTCGAACGGCTGACGGACGACGCGCCGCCGCGGATCTTCGGCGACGACTACCCGACCCCGGACGGGACGTGCGTCCGCGACTACATCCACGTGGTGGACCTCGCGGAGGCCCATGTGGCCGCGGCCCGGGCGCTGGAGGTGTCGCCCGGCAGGGACCTGACCCTCAACATCGGCCGGGGCGAAGGCGTATCGGTACGCGAGATGGTCGACCGCATCAACGCGATCACCGGCTACGACACTCCCCCGACGGTCACCCCGCGCCGCCCCGGCGACCCGGCCCGGGTCGTCGCCTCCGCGGACCGCATCGCCACGGAGCTGGGCTGGAAGGCGAAGTACGACGTCCAGGACATGATCACCTCCGCCTGGGACGGCTGGGTCCGCCTGCACCCCGCCGCCGCCCGCAGCTGAGCACCGGCTCCTCGCGCGGTCGGATCCTGCGGGCGGTGGACCCGGCCGCACCGGCCCGCCGGCGGGACCGGACGAGATAGGGCCCGGACGTCACAGGGCCCGGACGTCACAGGGCCCGGAGCGCCGCCGCCGTGGCCCTCGCCAGACCGGCCAGGTGGTTCTCGGGCGGTTCCGGGTCGCGGACCACGACCGTGCGCCAGTAGAGCGGGCCGGACATGAGGTCGAGCGCGAGGTCCTCGTCGGCGTCCTCGCGGATCTCGCCGCGGGCGACGGCCGCCGCCACGATGCCGCTCGCGACGCCCTGCTGACCCTCGCGCAGCGCCTTCTGCATGGCCTCCGCGATGTCGGGGTTGCGGGCCGCCTCGGCCTGGAGGTCGGGGATGATCTGGCCGGCGACGGGGTGGCGCAGCGCGCGGGAGGCGACCTCGTACAGCAGGCGCAGGTCGCCTTCGAGGGTGCCCGTGTCGGGGGCGGGCAGGCCCTGGACCGCGACCGCCGAGACCAGGTCGAGCACGAGGTGGAGCTTGGAGCGCCAGCGCCGGTACACCGCCGTCTTGCCGACACCGGCGCGACGGGCGATGCCCTCGATGGACATCCGGGCGTAGCCGACGGCGGCGAGTTCCCCGAAGACGGCGGAGCGGATGGCCTCGGTGACGTCCTCGCGGAGCACGGCGGCCCCGGCGGGGGGCCTGCGGCGCGGCGCCGTGCCCGTGCCCGGTCCGGTGGAGTCGGCGTTCGTCGTCATGCCGACCAGCATAGGCCGTGACGACGAAACGGTTGCGTTCCGACGTCGAATCGCTCTACGCTCGCGTTGCGACGATACGGTCCCGTCCCGACGTGAACAGCCGGCAGCGCGCGGGTGACGGGGGCCTTCGCGTACCCCTCCCCCGAGCGAAAGCAGCGGATGTGAGCCAGGTCCTCCACGCACCGCCCCCCGCGACCGTGACCACCCCGGCGGCCGAGACCCCGGCGCAGCTCGCCGCGCGTCACGGCCTCACGGTCAGCGGCGCCCGCCCCACGCTGCCCGCGTACGTGCGCCGGCTGTGGGAGCGGCGGCACTTCATCACCGCCTTCGCCACCGCCAAACTCACCGCCCAGTACAGCCAGGCGAAGCTCGGCCAGGTCTGGCAGGTGGCGACCCCGCTGCTGAACGCGGCGGTGTACTACTTCATCTTCGGCATCCTGATGGGCACCAAGCACGGCGTGCCGGACTTCGTGCCGTTCCTGGTGACCGGCGTCTTCGTGTGGACGTTCACCCAGAGCTCGATCATGGCGGGCACCCGCGCGATCTCCGGCAGCCTCGGGCTCGTGCGGGCCCTGCACTTCCCGCGGGCCGCCCTGCCGGTGTCGTACTGCCTGCAACAGCTCCAGCAGCTGCTGTTCTCGATGGCCGCCCTGCTGGTGATCCTGCTCGGCTTCGGGGTGCCGGTCCGGGCCTCCTGGCTGCTCGCCGTGCCGGCACTCGCGCTGCAGTTCGTCTTCAACGCGGGCGTGGCGATGACCGTCGCCCGGATGGGCGCGAAGACGCCCGACATCGCGCAGCTGATGCCGTTCCTGCTGCGCACCTGGATGTACGCCTCCGGTGTGATGTGGAGCATCGACCGGATGCTGCACGACCGGGACGTCCCGCACGCGGTGCTGGTCGCCCTGCAGAGCAACCCGGCCGCCGTGTACATCGACCTCATGCGGTTCGCGCTGATCGACAGCTTCTCCGGGAGCCGGCTCCCGGCCCACGTGTGGGCGCTGGCGGCGGGCTGGGCGCTGGTCGCCGGTGTCGGCGGCTTCATCTACTTCTGGAAGGCTGAGGAGACCTACGGCCGTGGCTGACATCGTGACGAAGGAAGCCGAACTCCCGCACGGGGCCGGAGCCGCCGCGAGCGACTCCGCCCCCGTCCCCACCGTCATCGCCGACGGCGTCGACATCGTCTACCGGGTCAACGGCACGGGCGCCGGCCGCGGCACCGCCACCGCCGCGCTCAACCGGATGCTGCGGCGCGGGAAGAGCGAGCAGGCGGCGGGCGTCCGCAGGGTGCACGCCGTCAGGAACGTCTCCTTCACGGCGTACCGCGGCGAGGCCATCGGTCTGATCGGCACCAACGGTTCCGGCAAGTCCACACTGCTCAAGGCAGTCGCGGGCCTGCTCCCGGTGGAGAACGGCAGGATCTACACCGACGGCCAGCCGTCCCTCCTCGGCGTCAACGCGGCCCTGATGAACGACCTCACCGGCGAGCGCAACGTGTTCCTCGGCGGCCTCGCGATGGGCATGTCCAAGGAGCAGGTGCGGGAGCGGTACCGGCAGATCGTCGACTTCTCCGGCATCAACGAGAAGGGCGATTTCATCACCCTCCCGATGCGCACGTACTCCTCCGGCATGGCGGCACGCCTGCGCTTCTCCATCGCGGCCGCCAAGGACCACGACGTCCTGATGATCGACGAGGCGCTGGCGACGGGCGACCGCTCCTTCCAGAAGCGCTCCGAGGCGCGCATCCGCGAGCTGCGCAAGCACGCGGGCACGGTCTTCCTGGTCAGCCACAACAACAAGTCGATCCGCGACACCTGCGACCGCGTGCTCTGGCTGGAACGCGGCGAGCTGCGGATGGACGGACCGACGGCGGAGGTGCTCGGGGAGTACGAGAGGTTCACCGCGAAGTAGCGGACCGGGGGGCGGCGGCGCGGACGCGCACGGTCACCCGCGCCGCCACCCGGCGAAGAACTGGTCGACGACGCTGCGCGCGGCGGTCCCCCGGTCGTACTCGCCGAACGCGGCGACGAACCGCTCCCGCGCGGCCGCGTACTTCACGGTCTGCTCGTCCAGCGAACCGAGGGCGGCGTGCAGTTCGTCCTCGGTGCGCACGACGGGACCCGGCGCCCGCTCCAGCAGGTCGAAGTAGGTGCCGCGGCCCTCGTGCACGTACTCCTCGTAGTCGTGGACGAGGAAGAACATGGGCCGGTCCAGGAGGGCGTAGTCGAACATCACGGACGAGTAGTCGGTGATCAGGGCGTCGGCGAGCGCCAGCAGCGGCGTCATGTCGTGGTGCGCCGTGACGTCGACGACCCGGCCCCGCACGGACGGCGGGAGCACGACGTGGTTGAGGTAGTGCGAGCGGACGAGGAGGACGTACCGGTCGCCGAACGCGTCGGCGAAGCGCTCCACGTCGAAGGGCAGCTCGAACCGCTGCCGCCCGCCACCGCGCCGGCGGAACGTCGGGGCGTAGAGCAGCACCGTCCGGTCGTCCGGGATGCCCAGCTCGGCGGCGAGCGGGCCGCGTTCACGCACCCCGCCGGACGCCTCCTCACGCTGTCTGGCGTGCACGAGCGCGTCGTTGCGCGGGTAGCCGACCCGCAGGAGCGTCTTCTCCTGGAGCCGGAAGGCGCGCGCGAGGGTGCGGACGTCGTGTTCGGAGCGGATCAGGAACCGGTCGAAGCGGTCCAGGGTGCGCTGCTGCGCCTCCTGTTCGGCACGGGACCTGAGCTTCCACTCGGCGTCGTCGAAACCCATCCGCTTGAGCGCCGAGCCGTGCCAGGTCTGGAGGTACGTGGTGCCCGGCCGCTTGGTGAGCTTCAGCGGGTAGCTCTGGTTGTCGATCCAGAATTCGGCCTGTGCGAGGGCCCTGAGGTAGGGCAGCGACCAGCGGCGCAGCAGGGTCGCGTCGGCGGGGAATCCGTCCGGGCGGCCCGCGTACGACCACACCGCCTCGAACCGCAGGCCCTGGCGGCGCATCTCCTCGTAGACGGCCCGGGGGCTGTCGCTGTACTGGCGGCCCAGGTGGCTCTCGAAGACGACGAGGCCCTTCCTGACGGGCAGGCGGCTGAACACCTCGTGGTAGATCCGGAGTTTGGTCTCGCCCGAGGCGAGCTTCTTCCGGAGTGACCTGGACCTGCGGTACCCGGACTTGGCGAGCCGGCCGGCCGGTCCGTGCACGCCCCGCAGGACGAGCGCGGCGGCCTTCTTGTCCGGCACGAGCCGGAAGGCGAGGTGACCGCGCGCGGAGACCACCGGTTCGATGCGGTCGGCGACCAGCCGGGTGAGGCGGGGCCGCACGGGCAGCGCCCCCGAGCCCAGGTCCACGTCGGCCGCCGTGAGCCTGGTCGAGGTGCGCTTCCCGTCCACGTCGAGGTGGAGCCGGACGTCCCAGACGGCGTCCACGATGCCGAGGGGCCGGACGGCACCGAGGTCGGCCCTGGCCTCCCAGGCGAGAAAGCCGCCCTCGTGCCGCAGGGTCGTCACCGGGAAGCGGTGGGTGCGCAGACGGACGCCCTTGCGGCGGGCGTAGAACTCCAGCTCCCCGGCGAGCCGGGCGCCGGGCGGGACGACGCCGAGGGGGTTGACGATCCGCCCGCTGAGCCGGAGGGTGCGGCCGGACCGCGCGTACCCGGTCAGCGCGTTGCGCAGGAACATCCGCTCGACGGGCCGGGCGTGGCAGCCGAGCTCGGTGACGTCCAGGACGTGCCGGCCGAAGTCGTCGTCGAGGTGCTCGGCGCACCAGTACACGCGCCCGTCGCGCTCCACGAGCGAGGAGGAGATCTTGTCGCGGTTGGTGAGCGTGTCCACGGCGGGCAGCAGGTTGTCCCAGTCGCTCATTTGGAGGAGGTAGGCGCAGATGGCGTGGACGGGCTCGGTCCGGTCGAAGGCGGCGCGGTCGATGGACTCCAGGTACTCCCGGGCGATCGCGGCGAACTCCTGCCGGTAGGCGGCGTCCCGGAAGGGCAGGTCACGCAGGTGCAGCACGAGGTCGTGCTTGAGGAACTTGACGTCCTTGTGGAACTTCAGCTCCAGCAGGCCGCTGTCCGCGAGGAGCCGGTCGACGCGGCGGTGGATCTCCATGCGGTGGGCGAAGTTGGCGATCTCGTGACGCCGGTTGCTGATCGACTTCACGCCGGTCGGGGCCGGCTTCTCCGTGACGTGCCAGTCGTAGACGCGGTCGGGGATCAGGGTGATGCGGCGGGCGGCGACGTACGCCCGGGCGGAGAAGAGCAGGTCCTCGTAGTGGATCCCGACCGGGAAGCGGAGCCCCTCGTCGAGCAGGAACCGCCGCCGGTAGCACTTGTTCGTCGAGAGGGTGTCGTAGACGAGCAGGTCGGGCAGCTCGGAGATCGATTCCAGGGTGCGGGTGCGCTCGTACAGCCAGGGGTACCACTTGCCCTCCTTGCCCGTGCGCGAGTCGACGTGCACGCGCACGCACAGGCCGCAGACGAGGTCGGCGCCGGTGGTCTCGGCCGCCTCCAGCAGGTTGCGGCAGGCGTTGCGCTCCAGCACGTCGTCGCTGTCGAGGAAGACGACGTGCTCGCCGCGAGCCTCCTCGATGCCGCGGTTGCGCGGGGCGCCGCAGCCGCCGCTGTTCTCCGGCAGCCGCAGGACGCGGATGCGCCCGGGGTCCCCGGCGGCCATCTCCCGCGCCACCTCGTACGAACCGTCCGTGCTCCGGTCGTCGACGATGACGATCTCGATGTCGCGCAGGGTCTGGTCCAGGACGGAACGTACGGCCGTGGGCAGTCTGGCCGCGTCGTTGTAGACGATCACGATCACGGACACGGCGGGCGCACGGAGCTGATCCCTGTTCATCCCATTGATCCTAAATAGTCCCGCCGCCAATGGCCCGGCGGACTGGGCCGGTGGTGTGCCGCCCGGGCCGGCCACCGGGACCGGGGCAGGCAAAAGGGGGCGCCCCGGACCGGCCGGCCCGGGGCGCCCCCTTCGACGTGCGCGGGGACTACGTGCGCGGGGACTACGTGCGCAGGGACTACGTGCGCGGGGACTACGTGCGCAGGGACTACGTGCGCGGGGACTACGAGTGCGTGCGCAGCAGCGTCCTCATCGTCCGCATCGCCACCGACAGGTTCGCCAGGTCGAAGGAGTCCGAGCCCCGGATCTCCTCCAGGGTCGTGCGGGCCCGGCCGAGGATCGCGGCGTTCTTCTCCTCCCACGCCTTGAAGCGCTGCTCGGGGGTCGACGTGCCGTTGCCAACGGCGAGGACGTCCGCGGTGAGCGCCGCGTGGGCCGCGTACAGGTCCTCGCGGATGGAGGCGCGGGCCATGGACTGCCAGCGGTCCGCACGCGGGAGCTCGATGATGCGGTCCATGAGCTGGGTGATGCTCAGCCGGTCGGCGAGGTCGTAGTACACCTCTGCGACGGCCATCGGGTCCTTGCCCGTGCGGTCGGCCACCGCGACGATGTCCAGCGTCGGGAAGGCCGAGGAGAACCCGGCCACCCGCGAGGCGAGCCCGTCCGGGACACCGGCGCCCGACAGCTCGTCGTAGATCTGCTGGTACCACTCGAGGTCCGCGCCGCGCACCAGCTTGGGCAGCTCGCCCCAGACCTGCTGGACGCCCTCGCTGAAGAAGGAGATCGTCTCGGCGAGCTGCAACGGCTGCGGACGGTTGTTGAGCAGCCAGCGGGTGCCCCGCTCGACGAGCCGGCGGGAGTGCAGGCGGATACGGGTCTGCACGTCCGCGTCCACGACGTTGTCGAGCGCCTCGACCGCGTCCCACACGGCGCTCGAGTCGAAGATCGCACGTGCCGCGGTCTGCGCCCGGACGATCTCCTCCAGGGAGGCGCCCGTCTCCTCGCGCAACCGGTGCAGGAAGCTGGTGCCGCCGGTATTGACGGTGTCGTTGACCAGCACCGTCGTGACGATCTCGCGGCGCAGCGCGTGCGCGTCGATCTGCTCGCGGAACCGCTCGCGCAGCGCCGTCGGGAAGTACGCGTGCGCCAGCTTCTGCAGATACGGGTCGTCGGGCAGCGAGGTGGCGAGCAGCTCGTCGGACACGGTGATCTTCGTGTACGCGAGGAGGACGGCCGTCTCGGGGCCGGTGAGCCCCTGCGCGCTGTTCAGGCGCTCGCGGATCTGCCGGTCGGTGGGCAGGAACTCCAGGGCCCGGTTCAGATGGCCCTCGCGCACCAGGTGGCGGATGAACCGCTGCTGGGCGTGGAGCATGCTGCCGGACTGGGCGAGCGCGTTGGAGATGGCCGTGTTCTGCGCGTAGTTGTTGCGCAGGACCAGGTGGCCGACCTCGTCGGTCATCTCGGCGAGCAGCTTGTTGCGCTGCTTGACGGTCAGATCGCCGTTCGCCACCACCGCGTTGAGCAGGATCTTGATGTTCACCTCGTGGTCGGAGGTGTCCACGCCCGCGCTGTTGTCGATGGCGTCGGTGTTGATCCTGCCGCCGGACTGCGCGAACTCGATCCGGCCGAGCTGCGTCAGGCCGAGGTTGCCGCCCTCGCCGACGACCTTGACCCGCAGGTCGGCGCCGTCGACGCGGATGGCGTCGTTGGCCTTGTCGCCGACGTCGGCGTGCGACTCGGCGGAGGACTTCACGTATGTGCCGATGCCGCCGTTCCACAGCAGGTCGACCGGCGCCGTGAGGATCGCCTTCATCAGGTCGGCCGGGGTCATCTTGGTGATGCCGGCCTCGATGCCGAGGGCCTCGCGGATGTGCGCGTTGACCGGGATGGCCTTGGCGGTGCGCGGGAAGACGCCGCCGCCGGCCGAGATCAGCTCGCTGTTGTAGTCGGCCCAGCTGGAGCGCGGCAGCTCGAAGAGGCGGCGGCGCTCCGCGTAGGACGTGGCGGCGTCCGGCTTGGGGTCGATGAAGATGTGCCGGTGGTCGAAGGCCGCGACGAGGCAGATGTGCTCGGAGAGCAGCATGCCGTTGCCGAACACGTCGCCCGACATGTCGCCGACGCCGACCGCCGTGAAGTCCTCGGTCTGGGTGTCGTGCCGCAGCTCCCGGAAGTGCCGCTTCACGGACTCCCAGGCGCCGCGGGCGGTGATGCCCATCTTCTTGTGGTCGTACCCGGCGGAGCCGCCGGAGGCGAAGGCGTCGCCCAGCCAGAAGTCGTACGACTCGGCGACCTCGTTGGCGATGTCCGAGAAGGTGGCGGTGCCCTTGTCGGCGGCGACGACGAGGTAGGTGTCCTCGCCGTCGTGCCGGACCACGTCGGCCGGGGGCACGACCTCGCCGGCGACCATGTTGTCGGTGATGTCGAGCAGCGCCGAGATGAAGGTCCGGTAGCTGCGGACGCCCTCGGCCATCCAGGCGTCGCGGTCCACGGCCGGGTCCGGCAGCTGCTTGGCGACGAAGCCGCCCTTGGCGCCGACGGGCACGATGACGGTGTTCTTCACCATCTGCGCCTTGACCAGGCCGAGGATCTCGGTACGGAAGTCCTCACGCCGGTCGGACCAGCGCAGACCGCCGCGCGCGACCTTGCCGAACCTGAGGTGCACACCCTCGACGCGCGGCGAGTACACCCAGATCTCGTACGCCGGGCGCGGCGCCGGGAGGTCCGGGATGGCCTGCGGGTCGAACTTCATGGAGACGTACCCGTGCGGCTCGCCCTCCTCCGTCCGCTGGAAGAAGTTGGTGCGCAGGGTCGCCTTGATGAGGTTCAGGAAGGACCGCAGGATCCGGTCCTCGTCGAGCGAGGCGACCTGGTCGAGGGCGGCGTCCAGCTCCTCCATCAGCGCGTCGGTCAGCTCGACACCGGCCCGCTGCCGCTCCGGCGACATGCGCGCCTCGAAGAGGGAGACGAGCAGCCGGGTGGTGTGGACGTTGTTGCGGAGGGTGTCCTCCATGTAGTCCTGGCTGAACGTGGAGCCGGCCTGGCGCAGGTACTTGGCGTAGGCGCGGAGCACCATCGCCTGACGCCAGTTGAGCCCGGCGCTCAGCACGAGGGCGTTGAACCCGTCGTTCTCGGCCTGGCCGGTCCAGGTGGCGGCGAAGGCCTCCTGGAACCGCTCGCGGCCGTCGTCACCGAGGTAGTCCCCGCTGCCGCTCTGCGACTTGGGCAGGCGCAGTCCGAAGTCGTAGATCCACGCGTTCGTGCGGTCCGAGCAGCGCAGCTCGTAGGGGCGCTCGTCGGTGACCTCGACGCCCATGCGGTTCAGCGCCGGGAGCACGGCGGAGAGCGAGACCTGCTCGCCGGTGCGGTAGATCTTGAAGCGGCGCTCGCCGGGGGCGGCGCCCACCGGCTCGTACAGGCTGAGCGCGAAGTCCTTGGGCTGGTCGCGCTGCTCACGGGCGAGCTGCTGGAGGTGGACCAGGTCGGCGACGGCGGCGCGCGGGGTGTGGTCGGCCTTGTAGCCCTCGGGGAAGGCGTTGCCGTACCGGCGCAGCAGTTCGGCGGCGCGCTCCTCGCCGCACTCGGCGGTCAGCGCCTCCGCGAAGCCGTCGGCCCAGGAGCGGGCGGCGTCGACGAGCCGCGCCTCGATGCGCTCCTTGTCGCTGTCGGACAGCTGCGGCAGCTCGGTGCCCTGCGGGACCCGGACCACGAAGTGCAGACGGGAGAGGATCGACTCGGTGTTCCAGGCGGTGAAGTCGACGCTGATGCCGCCGAGTTCCTCCTTGAGGATGTCGATGATCCGCAGCCGGACGCCGGTGGTGTAGCGGTCGCGCGGCAGGTAGACGAGCGCGGAGTAGTAACGGCCGTACTCGTCCTGGCGCAGGTAGAGCCGCAGCCGGCGCCGCTCCTGGAGGTAGAGGACGCTGGTGGCGATGGCCCGCAGCTCGTCGACCGGGGTCTGGAACAGCTCGTCGCGCGGGTACGTCTCCAGGATCTGGAGCAGGTCGCGTCCGTCGTGGCTGTTGGGCGAGAAGCCGGCGCCCCTGAGGACCTCTTCGACCTTGCGGCGGATGACGGGCACCCGGCGCACGGACTCGGTGTACGCGGCGGAGGAGAAGAGGCCGAGGAAGCGCCGCTCACCGACGACGTTCCCGTTCGCGTCGAACTTCTTGACGCCGACGTAGTCGAGGTACGAGGGGCGGTGCACGGTGGCCCGGCTGTTGGCCTTGGTCAGCACGAGGAGCTTGTGCTCGCGGGCCTTGGCGCGGGCGTCGGCGGGCAGCCGCTCGAAGGACGGGCTGACGGGGTGGCTCTCGTCGTCGCCGTGCTGCGGGTCGGAGCGCAGGATGCCGAGGCCGGTGCCGGGCACGGCGGCCAGGGAGTCGTCGTCCCGCAGCTGGTACTCGCGGTAGCCGAGGAAGGTGAAGTGGTCGTCGGCGAGCCAGCGCAGCAGCTCCCGGGCCTCCTCCACCTCCTGGTCGCGCAGGTCGTCGGCGGTCGGCTCCCTGGGCAGCTCGTCGGCGATGCGCAGCGCCGAGTCGCGCATCTTCTCCCAGTCCTCGACCGACTCCCGCACGTCGGACAGGACGCGCAGCAGGTCGGCGGTGATCTGCTTCAGGTCGGCCCGGTCGGTCTCGCGGTCGATCTCGACGTGGATCCAGGACTCGACGAACGCGTCGTGGGGGAGCTCGGCGCCCGGCCGGTCCGGCAGCACCTCGATCAGCCTGCCGGTCAGATCGCGCCGTACGACGAACTGCGGGTGGATCACGACGTGGATACCGCGTCCCTGCCGCGACAGTTCGTTGGTCACGGAGTCGACGAGGAAGGGCATGTCGTCGGTGACGACCTCGACGACCGAGTGGGTGCAGGTCCAGCCGTTCTCCTCCACGGTCGGCGTGTGGACCCGTACGTTGGCCGTGCCCTGCGGGCGGTTCTCCGCCAGCCGGTAGTGCGAGAAGGCGGCTCCGAAGATGTCGACCGGGTCGCGGTCGGTGAGGTCCTCCGGGGCGGTGTGCAGGTAGTAGCGCTGGAGGAACGCGAGCACGGTGTCCCGGTCGGGGGTGCCCTCGCCCGTCGTCCCGGTCGGTAGGTGCCCCCCGACCGGGCTGTTCTCAGCTACCCGGGCGGCCCGTTCGAGCAGCTCGGCCTTTGCTTCGTCCAGCTTGGTCTGCATTGTCCTCTGGCTCCTGTCGCGCGCCGTTGCGTGACGTTGAAGGAAGTTCGGTTGCTTCTGTGACGTGACGCCGAGACGCGGGGTGTCCGGTCTGCTCCGACGCTATGCCGCATGAAGACACGGGCGAGGGCTTATCGTCCAATTTCGGCGCCCCCGCCGACTGTGACGCTGCTCTCGGCAGCGCCGGTACACCACGGGTACCGGGGGCACGGGAGGCGCTGGGCGCCATGGGCGTACCGGCTGTCGGTGCCGCCGGGGACCGTCCGACCCGCCCGCGAGGACCAGCGAGCGCCGCCCGGACACGGATGTCGTCCGTGCTCTCCGGGCGCAGGGCAGGGGCGACGACGCCCCCGCGAGATATCGCGCTGATCACGCCACCAGGCTATCGCCCCGCCCCGGGGCTTAGTCATGAGCCGTATGTGTACAAAAGCAGGGGTCGAACTTTGACACTCTGCACAGGGACGAGAGTCGTGGATGTGCGCATGCGGTCAGCGGGAGGGCGGCGGGTGCCCGCGCCGGTGCGGGGCCGGGCACGGGCGCGGGCACCCTGCCCCGCCCTCGCGCTGAGCGGTCGCCACGATGTCACCGCACGTCAGGCCGCCAGCCGCTGGGCCTCCTCGACGGCCTCCGCCAGCGTGTCCACCACCGGCACGCCCACCACTTCGAGACTGGCCCGGTTGTGGGAACCGCCGGTGTAGAGGACCGCCTTCGCTCCGACGTGCAGGGCGGCGAACGCGTCGTCGGCGGCGTCCCCGATCACCACCGTGCGCGCGGGGTCCACCCCCGCGAGCGCCCCGATGTGCCGCACCATGTGTTCGGCCTTGCTGCCGCCGGACGGCCCGGTCCGCCCGTCGACCCGGAGGAAGTGCGGCTCGATGCCGAAGCCGCGCACCAGCGGGACCAGCTCCTCGTGCCCGTACATGCTGAGGATGGACTGGCTGCGGCCCGTGGACCGCCAGCCCGCGAGCAGGTCCGGCACCCCTTCGGTGAGCGCGCACGCCGTCCGGTGCTCCGCGTAGTACCGGTGGAAGGCCTCGTCCATGACCAGCCACTCGGCTTCGGTCGGCAGCCGGCCCATCAGCCGCTCGTAGAACTTCGGCACCGGTACGCAGTACAGCGACCGGTAGCGCTCGATGGTGATCGGCGGAATCCCCAGCTCGGCGAACGCGGCGTTCGTCGCCGCGATGATCGCGGCGTTGTCGTGGAAGAGCGTCCCGTTCCAGTCCCACACGATGTGCGCTGCTTCGTGCTTCCCCATGGACAGAAAATACCCGGCCCCACCGACAGCCGACCGCTCGCGGTCCGACTTCGCCGGCGACCTCGTCAGTCGCCGAGTCCCACCAGACCGGGGATCTCCTGCGTCGCGTACCAGAGCAGCTCGTGGTCCTCGGCGCCGTCGACGGTGAACCGGGCGTCGTCGTCCCCGAGGTCCGCCGCGCCCAGCGCCTCGGCGGCGGCGACGACATCCGTCTGCGCCTCGTCCGAGTCGACGTGCACCGCGGCCGCGTCGGCGAGCCGGACGGGTCCCGCGACCCGCACCTCGCCGAGCGCCGACGCGTCGAGCCCCCGGTCGGGGTCGGCCTGCGCGGCGCCGTCGGCCACGTCGACGGCGACGACGACCCGCCGGCGGGGAGCGGCCGGGTCGACCGCGATCAGGCGCAGCGAGGCGAGGGCGGCCCGGTTCAGCGCCGCGTACTCCAGCTCCTCCATGTCGTCCGAGACGTACCACTCGCGCAACGCGGGCGTGACGGCGTAGGCGACGAGCGGTCCCGCCCCCAGCTCTCCCGTCCTGTACGCCTCGGCGAGACCGGAGAGGGTCAGGGGGACGTAGACGCGCATGGCTGGCCGCTTTCGTAGTCGGAGGGCCCCCGGGCGAGAGCGGTTTCCCGCACCTTCGGGAGGGCCTTCAGGATACGTGCGGGCGTCCCCTTTCGGGTTCCGGCCCGTACGCCGCCGGACGTCCACCCCGGTCCCGGATGTCACCCGGTGCACCCCTGCCGCGCCTTGCCCCGGCGCCCGGCCGCTCACACTGATAGGTGAACCCGCCTGCCCGCTCCGACGCGCGCCACGGTCCTTGCCGCGGTCCCGTACCGCCCCGTACAAGATCCCCACCAGCAAGTTACCGCCCGGTATTCATCGGGCTCCGGCAGACGGGGACGGCACATGACCAGGAACGGGGACGGCGCATGAACAAGGTGATGACCAGGGCCGGGCGCAGTCCGGGCGGCCGCCCGCCGGTCCGCCACGACACGCGCCGGCCGGGCGGCACCCCGCCCCGCGCCCCGGGCGGCGGCGCACCGCGCTCCCAGCCCCGGGGCAACCGCTCGCCGTCCCCGGCCCCCGTCCGCACGGCCCCGACGCCGGCGGTCCCGAGGCGGGCGGCTTCCACGGCAGCGGTCCCGTCCACGACGGCGCCGGCCTCCCCGGGGCGCACCGGCTCCCCCGCAGCGACGCCTGCCCCCGCTCCCCGGTCCCGCCCGACGGATGTCTTCGCCGAGCGCCTCCTCGCCGTGCTGAGCGGCTGCCGCCCCGTCCACTCCATGCTGCGCCACACCGCGGGCCGCGCCTACGACGAGCTGGCATGGCTGGCCGAGCACAACCCGCTGCGCACCCGCGGGGCACGTCCCGTCGTCCGCGACATCGGGTACTACGTCCCGCGCGCCGGTGCCGTCGAGGTCTTCGCCCGGATCGGCGCGGGCGAGCGGCTGCGCGCCATGGCCTTCCGCCTGGAACAGGGGCCCGACCTGCGCTGGCGCTGCACGGCCGTGGAACTCGGCGGCCCCCGCATGCCCCGCCCGGACGACGACTGAGGGCCCACGACGGCCGAGGGCCGGACAACGGCCAAGGGCCGCACAACGGCCAAGGGCCGGACAACGGCCAAGGGCCGCACAACGGCCAAGGGCCGCACAACGGCCAAGGGCCGCACAACGGCCAAGGGCCGCACAACGGCCAAGGGCCGCACAACGGCCGAGGGCCGGACACCCCGAAAGGTGCCCGGCCCTCGAAGACCACTCCCGCCCGCCCGCCCGCAGCGGCGCACCGGCGGCGCCTGCTGCCGACGGCGGACTGCCGACGGCGCCTACTTCTTGCGGCGCCGCCCGCCCTTCTGCTGCTGCTTGCGGCGCTCGGCGCGCGTGAGGCCGTCCGCCTCGGAGCGCACCGGCTCGTCGTCGACGAAGTCGCCCTCGACGATGCCGCCCTCGCCGTCCACGGTGGGCGCGGAGAAGTGCAGCCGGTCCGGCCGCTGCGGCGCTTCGAGCCCCTTGGCGCGGATCTCGGGACGCGCGCCCGCGGGGACGGCGTCCTCCTTCCGCAGCGACGCCGCGGCATCCTGGACCGGGACCTCCTCGACCTGCTGCTCGACCTGGACCTCCAGGTTGAACAGGTAGCCGACGGACTCCTCCTTGATGCCGTCCATCATGGCGTTGAACATGTCGAAGCCCTCGCGCTGGTACTCGACCAGCGGGTCCTTCTGCGCCATGGCCCGCAGGCCGATGCCCTCCTGGAGGTAGTCCATCTCGTAGAGGTGCTCGCGCCACTTGCGGTCGAGGACCGACAGCACGACCCGTCGCTCCAGCTCACGCATGATCTCGGAGCCGAGCTGCTCCTCGCGGGCCGCGTACTGCTCGTGGATGTCGTCCTTGATGGACTCGGAGATGAACTCGGCGGTGAGACCGGCCCGGTCGCCTGCCGCGTCCTCCAGCTCGTCGACGGTGACCTTCACCGGGTAGAGCTGCCTGAAGGCGCCCCACAGCCGGTCCAGGTCCCACTCCTCGGCGAAGCCCTCGGCGGTCTCGGCCGCGATGTAAGCGTCGATCGTGTCGTCCATGAAGTGCTGGATCTGCTCCTGCAGGTCCTCGCCCTCCAGGACGCGGCGGCGCTCGCCGTAGATGACCTCACGCTGGCGGTTGAGGACCTCGTCGTACTTCAGGACGTTCTTGCGGGTCTCGAAGTTCTGCTGCTCGACCTGCGACTGCGCGGAGGCGATGGCGCGGGTGACCATCTTGTTCTCGATCGGCACGTCGTCGGGGACGTTCGCCATCGACATGACGCGCTCGACCATCTGGGCCTTGAACAGACGCATCAGGTCGTCGCCGAGGGAGAGGTAGAAGCGGGACTCGCCGGGGTCGCCCTGACGGCCGGAACGACCGCGCAGCTGGTTGTCGATACGACGCGACTCGTGCCGCTCGGTGCCCAGCACGTACAGCCCGCCGAGGTCCTTGACCTCCTCGAACTCCGCCTTCACGGCCTTCTCGGCCCGCTCCAGGGCGGCGGGCAGCGCGGCGGCCCACTCCTCGATGTGCTCCTCGGGGTCGAGGCCGCGCTGGCGCAGCTCGGCCTCGGCGAGGTCGTCGGGGTTGCCGCCGAGCTTGATGTCCGTACCGCGTCCGGCCATGTTCGTGGCGACGGTCACGGCGCCCTTGCGGCCGGCCTGGGCGATGATCGGCGCCTCACGGTCGTGCTGCTTGGCGTTCAGCACCTCGTGCTGGATGCCCCGCTTGCTGAGCTGCTGCGAGAGGTACTCGGACTTCTCGACCGACGTCGTACCGACGAGGATCGGCTGGCCCTTCTCGTGCTTCTCGGCGATGTCGTCGACCACCGCGTCGAACTTGGCCACCTCGGTGCGGTAGATCAGGTCGGACTGGTCCTTGCGGACCATCGGCCTGTTCGTCGGGATCGGGACGACACCGAGCTTGTAGATCTGGTGGAACTCGGCGGCCTCGGTCATCGCCGTACCGGTCATGCCGGAGAGCTTGTCGTAGAGGCGGAAGAAGTTCTGCAGGGTGATCGTGGCGAGGGTCTGGTTCTCGTCCTTGATGTCCACCCCTTCCTTCGCCTCGATCGCCTGGTGCATGCCCTCGTTGTAGCGGCGGCCGGCGAGGATGCGGCCGGTGTGCTCGTCGACGATCATGACTTCGCCGTCGATGACGACGTAGTCCTTGTCCTTCTTGAAGAGCTCCTTGGCCTTGATGGCGTTGTTCAGGTAGCCCACCAGCGGGGTGTTCACCGACTCGTACAGGTTGTCGATGCCCAGCCAGTCCTCGACCTTGGAGACACCGGGCTCGTGGATGGCGACGGTGCGCTTCTTCTCGTCGACCTCGTAGTCGCCGGTCTCCTCGATGCCCTTGAGCGGGTTGCCCGGCTCGCCCCTCTTGAGGCGCGTGACCAACTTGGCGAAGTCGCCGTACCACTTGGTGGCCTGGTCGGCGGGGCCCGAGATGATCAGCGGCGTACGCGCCTCGTCGACGAGGATGGAGTCGACCTCGTCGACGATGGCGAAGTTGTGGCCGCGCTGGACGAGCTCGTCCTTGGACCAGGCCATGTTGTCGCGCAGGTAGTCGAAGCCGAACTCGTTGTTCGTGCCGTAGGTGATGTCACACGCGTACTGCTCGCGGCGCTGGGCCGGCGTCATGTTGGCGAGGATGCAGCCGACGTCCAGGCCCAGGAACTTGTGGACGCGGCCCATCATCTCGGAGTCGCGCTCGGCCAGGTAGTCGTTGACCGTGATGAGGTGGACGCCCTTCCCGGAAAGGGCGTTCAGGTACGCGGGCAGCGTGCCGACCAGGGTCTTGCCCTCACCGGTCTTCATCTCGGCGACATAGCCGAGGTGGAGCGCGGCGCCACCCATCATCTGCACGTCGTAGTGACGCTGGCCGAGGACGCGCTTGGCGGCCTCGCGGACGGTGGCGAACGCCTCGGGAAGCAGGTCGTCGAGGCTCTCGCCGTCGGCGTACCGCTGCTTGTACTCATCGGTGAGGGCCCGCAGCTCGGCGTCGGAGAGGTCGACGAAGTCCTCTTCGATGGAGTTGACCTGGTCCGCGATGCGGTGCAGCTTGCGCAGGATCTTGCCTTCGCCTGCACGCATGATCTTCGAGAGGACGGACACGGGGGTTGGTCTCCTTGCCGGTCGGGCCTGGGACGGTCGGTTTTCCCTTGATGCAACTGAGCAACGGCCATCGTATGCGAGGACCCCGCCACGCCGGGAGGTCTGCTCTCGTGACAGCTACAGGGACAACGGGCGGGGGCCGCGGATGGTGCCGCGTCCGCTCGCGAAATGAACCGGATGTGGTCGCCCGCTCACGTACAGTCCCCACCTTCCGGTCCACTACTTCCGGTCCACTACTCCCGGTCCCCGCACCTTCCGGTCCCGTGCCTTCCGGTCCCGTGCCCCCGGGCGCACCGGCGCCGCGCCCGGCCGTCCCCGGGCGCCCCCGGCCGGGCCCACCGAGCCCGTACCCACGGCGCACATTCGGCTGGGCGCCGCCCAAAGGAATGGCGCCCCTGCACGCGCCCGAGCAGAATCGGCCGATGGAACCCGTCACGCTGACCACCCGCCGTCTTCTTCTGCGCGCCGTGGGCCCGCACGACACCGACCCCGTGTACGCGGCCGTGCAGGACGCCGACATCCAGCGCTGGACGACGATCCCCTCGCCCTATCTCCGTGAGCACGCCGAGGCGTTCGTCGCGCAGATCTCCCCGGACGGGTGGACGCACGGTTCGATGTTCACCTTCGGCGTCTTCCTCCCCGCCGGTGACCTCGCCGGCATGCTCAGCCTCACGGTGCGCTCGCCGGGAGTGGCCGAGGTCGGCTTCTGGACCGCCAAGGAGCACCGGGGCAACGGGTACATCACCGAGGCCGTCCTCGCCGCGTCCCGCTGGGCCTTCACCCAGGGGAGCGTCGACCGCGTGGAGTGGCGCGCCGAGGTCGGCAACGCCGGGTCCCGCGCGGTGGCCGAACGGGCCGGCTTCACCGTGGAGGGCACCCTCCGGTCGGCCATCAACAACAAGGGCGTGCGCCGCGACTGCTGGGTGGCGTCCTTGCTCCCCTCCGACCTCGGCCTGCCCTCCACGGCGCCGTACCTGCCCGGCCCGTCGTGACCACCGCGACCGGCGCGGCAGGTCCTTTCGGCGCACGACCGGATGTCAGTGGCACCGCCTACCGTGTGGGCATGACGAGTCTTCCGCGTCCCGCCGCCGCACTCTCCGCCGACGAGGCCCGCCGGATCGCCCTGCGCGCCCAGGGGTTCCTCGGCGCCCCCGACCGCAGGGGCGGAGTGCGGGGCGTCCTGCGGCACCTGGGCGCGGTCCAGCTCGACACGATCTCGGTCCTGGCCCGCTCCCACGAACTCGTCCCGTACGCCCGCCTGGGAGCCGTCGGCCGCAGGACCGTGGACGCGGCCTACTGGACCGACACGCACGCCTTCGAGTACTGGTCCCACGCGGCCTGCATCCTGCCCATCGAGGAGTGGCCGCACTTCGCCTTCCGCCGCCGCGCCTATCGCGCCCGCCCGCACTGGAACCACGCGCTGCCGGACGGCACCTACGAACAGGTCATCAAGCAGCTGCGCACCGAAGGACCGCTCACGGCCACCGAGTTGGGCGGTGCGAAGAAGACCAGCGAGTGGTGGGACTGGTCGGGCACGAAGGTCGCCGTGGAGCGCGCGCTGATGCACGGCGAGGTGGTGTGCACCGAGCGCCGCGGCTGGAAGCGGGTGTACGACCTCGCCGAGCGCGCCGTCCCCGAGGCCCTGCTCCACGACGAGTTGGACGACGCCGAGTGCCTGCGCCGCCTCGTCCGCCTGGCCGGGCGCTCCCTGGGCGTCGGCACGCGCGCGGACATCGCCGACTACCACCGCCTGAAGGGCGAGCAGGTCGACGCGGTGATCGCGGATTCGGGCCTGGTGCCGGTGACGGTGGAGGGCTGGGGCAAGCCGGCCTGGGCCGATCCGGCGGCCCTGGAGACGGCTCCGCGGGGCCGGCACCGTACGACACTGCTGTCCCCGTTCGACTCCCTCATCTGGGAGCGGGCCCGCACGGAGCGGATCTTCGGCTTCACCCACCGCCTGGAGGCGTACGTCCCCAAGCCCAAGCGGGTGTACGGCTATTTCGCGATGCCGGTGCTGGCGGGCGGCCGTCTCGTCGGCCGCGTGGACCCCGCCCGCGAGGGCGCCACCCTCGTCGCCAAGCACGTCACACTGGACGGTCCGAAGGCAGTGCCGGCCGTCGCGCAGGCTCTGGTGGAGGCCGCGAGCTGGGTGGACTGCACGGACGTGCGCGTGGAGCGGGTCGACGCGCCGGAGCTGCGCGGGCCGCTCGCGGCGGAGCTGGCACGGGCAGTCGCCTGAGCATCCGGCCCGGGCTCGGCACGGGCAGTCGCCTGAGCACCTTGCCCCGGGCTCGGCGCCTCCGGGCCCGAAGGCCCTCGGGTCAGCGGATTTCGAGGATCTTCTCGCGCATCGCGTACACGACAGCTTCCATCCTGGAGTGCAGCTGCAGCTTCTCCAGGATGTTGCGCACGTGGTTCTTCACGGTGTTCTCGGAGATGAACAACTGCTTGGCGATGTCGCGGTTGTTCATGCCCGTGGCGACCAGCTTGAGGACCTCGAGCTCGCGGTCCGTGAGCCGGGGGGCGGGCACCAGTCGCCGCTCGTCCGTCCGCTGGATCATCGACTTGAACTCGGTGAGCAGCTTCGACGCCATGGACGGGCTGATCTGCGACTGTCCGTCGGCGACCGCGCGAATGGCGGTGGCCACCTCGTCCGTGGAGATCTCCTTGAGGAGATAGCCGGTGGCCCCGGCCTTGATCGCGTCGTAGAGGTCGGCCTCCTCGTCGCTGATCGTCAGCATGATGATCTTCGCGCTGGGGGCCACCTCCTTGATGGAGGTGCACGCCTCGATGCCGCCGCGCTTGGGCATCCGGACGTCCATCAGCACGATGTCGGGCAGCAGGTCGGCGGCCTTGTCGACCGCCTCGGCCCCGTCACCGGCCTCACCGACGACCTGGATGTCCTCCTCGGCCGCGAGCACGATCTCCAGACCGCGGCGGAAAAGTGCGTGGTCGTCCACGACCAGAACCCGGATGGGCTCCTTGCGCGGAGGACCCGCGTCCGGGCCCATGCCGACGACGCCGTCGTCGGCGCCCTCGTCACGCATCGGTCCGAAGCTGTCCGGCATCGTTCCTCCCCCTGAAGGCCGTGGCCTGCGTTCCTGTGCCATCGCCAACCCAAGGCTACGGCCCACGGGTTGAGCCGGTGCGGCCATGATTCCATGCCCGGACGGCACTGCGGTGACAGAGCGGGGCGTGAAGTGGTCGCACACCGGTGCCCCTGGGGGCGCACGCGCTCACCAGGGGCACCGGTCGGCCTGTCAGCGGAAGGGGTCAGCCGCCGAGCGCACCACCCGGCGCGGCCGAATCGGCCTGGGCGACCATCGGGTCCGTGTTCAGGTGGATGACGCCGTAGTCGTACGCGTGCCGCCGGTAGACGACACTCGGCTCCTTCGTCTCGGAGTCGACGAACAGGTAGAAGTCGTGTCCGACCAGCTCCATCTCGTAGAGCGCCTGGTCGAGCGTCATCGGGGCGGCCACGTGGGTCTTCTCGCGGACGACGAGGGGGCCTTCGCCCACGACCTCCAGCGAGCCGATCTTCTTGGTGGGCACGGCGTCCGACGGCTCGTCATGGACGATGCTGCCGTCGACGTTCAACGTCGCCGCGTCCGGCACCGCGTCGGCGACCTCGGCCGCCGGGATCCGGCCGGCGCCACGGCGCGTGTGGCGCTTGTCGTGCTGCTTGCGCAGCCGGGCCTCCAGCTTGTCCGCCGCCAGGTCGAGAGCCGCATACGGATCGCTTGCCGCTGCCTCCGCCCGAATGACCGGACCACGCGAGCGGAGTGTGATCTCCACTCGGTCACATCGGTCCGCCTGTCGAGGATTGGGCTCCTTGGACACCTCCACGTCGAGGCTGATCACCTTGCCGTCGAGCTTCTGGATCTTCTCCAGCTTCAGCTTCTCGGCCACGTGCTTGCGGAACCGCTCGGGCACCTCGGTCTTGCGGCCCTTGACGACGATGTCCACGCAGAACTCCGTTCCCGGATCGCTCCGCGCGTCGGCGGAGCATCTCCCTCTTGCACCAGACTCCGGTAAGTGCCGGAACCTCGGACTCGGTGACTGTCACCTCCTCCTCCCCCGCGGACAAGATCTCCACCCCACCGGTGCGGGTGATTGAGGAGAAACCCGCGACACGGCATTCGGATCCGCGAGGTACGGCCTGCGCCATTGCCTCACAACCGAACATATCTCGCCCGGACGGATGTCGTCACCCTCTACTGCGGTACACCTCCGTTCAGGTGAAGTACCTGTCTCATTACCTGCAACGATGCAACTTCTTGCTCAGTTCCGGTTTATTTCGAAAGCGTCCGGTGAGGCCGCGACCACCGCTGCACGAATCCGGTCTCTGCCGAGATCCGTGCCTGCCATGTCCGGCCGGGTCCTGGTTCGATTTTCCCTCTCATCGGCCGTCACCGCCCTTTCGTCGATCATTGGTACTTCCGCTCGTGCCCATGTTCGCGAGACGTACGCGCGTGTGTCCGCAGGCGGTGCCGCGCACGCCTCCCGGACCGCCCGCGCCGCCTCCGCCAGCGAGGCACCGGTGGTCATCAGGTCGTCGACCAGGACCACCCGCCCGGCACCGGCCAGCAGCCGGCGGCCCCCGGCGGCCACCTCCAGGGCACCCGCGAGATTGTCCAGCCGCTGCCGGGAGTTGAGTCCCGACTGGTCGGCCACCGGACGGCGCTGGCGCAGGACGCCGAGCACCCGGGCCGCCGTCCCGCCGCGCCGCAGCTCCCCCGCCGCCGCGAGCGCGATCCGCCGCGCGGGATCGTGCCCCCGGGCCCGCACCGCCCCGCGCGCGGACGGCACGGGAACGAGCAGCACGGGCTCTGGGACAGCCCCGGCGCACCCGGCGGGCGCCAGTGCCCGCTTGCCCGGCGGAAGGCCGCCCGGCCCGGTCACAGGCCCCGCAGCACCCGCCTCAGGCGTCCGCTCCCCCAGCCCCGCCCGCACGGCTCCGGCCAGAGCCGCCCCCAGCGGGCCCGCGAGGGCCAGCGCGCCCCGTTCCTTGTGGGCGAGGAGCACCGCCCGCACCTCGTCCTCGTAGGGAGCCGCCGCTTGCACCACGGGCAGCCCCGCCGGCTCCGGCACCGGACGCACCCGGCACGGCACGGTGTCGCAGAGAACCGCACGGCACTCGGGACAGAGCACCGTACGAAGTCGTCCGCAGCCTCCGCACTCGGCCGGCAGCACCAGGTCGGTGAGGTCCTGCCACCACCCCCGCATGGCCACCACTGTGCCAACGCCCGGGCCGGCCTGCCACCCCTGTGGACAACTCCCTGTGGACAACGTCCTCCGTCCGTCCACAGGCGTCACCCGTCCGGTGCCCGCCCACGGGGACAAGGCGCTCGCGGCCACGCCTCGACCGCCCGCACCGCCCTCCCGGAGAAGGCCTCCCGGCTACCCGGGGCCTCCCGGCTACCCGGGATAGATGGGCGCCGTCCCCTCCTTGACCACCTTCTGCCACTGCGAGGCCGCCGACTGGCGCACGATCCCGTCCACCGAGTACGCCACCAGCGGCAGCCGCTCGTCCTCGGACGCGGCGATCTCCTTCACGCCGGTGAGCGCCGACGGGGGCGTACGGGGCGGAGTGGAACCGTCGACCTGGACGTACTGCATCTGCTGCACACCGCCCGACTCACGGCCGACCACGACCAGTTGGCTGTCCGCGGCCCACGACATGGCCGTGACCTCCTCCAGCTGCGGGCTCGCGGAGCGCAGTTCGAGGATGGAGACGCCGGGCCGCCCACCGCTCCCGCTCTCGCGCTCGATCCGCCCGATCTGCAGGGACGTCCTGCCGTCCTTCTCCACGATCAGGGCGATCCGCACCCCGTCGGCGGCCACCCGCACCGCCTTGATACGGCCGTCGAGCTGCGGCGTCCTGACCGTGACCGGGTCGCCCGCGCCCTTCTCCAGCAGCAGCAGCCGGGAGTTCTCCGGGTCGCGGTCGGCCACCCACAGGTCACCCGAACCGTCCCAGCTGGGCCTCGTCAGCCGCTCGTCCTCGGTCTTGCCCCGGCTGCGCAGCACCGCCGGGCCGAGCGAACTGCCCGACACCAGCGACCCCACGTAGAGCGAACGCCCGTCGAGGGAAACCCCGGCCGCGCTGTCCTCACCGCGTGAGACCGCGGCGGTACGCAGTGCCTTGCCGCCCTCGCCCAGCGCCCCGGGCACCGGTTCGGGATCCTTGCCGCTGCCGGTGGCCAGCAGCCGCACCAGCCGCTGCTTCTCGTCGATGAAGTACTGGTACTCGGGCGGCTTTCCCGCGCCGTGCGAGGCGACGGTCCCCGACCTGTCCTGGCCGAGCACGCACAGCTGCGAGCCGTCGGAGCGCTCGAGCTTCACCTCCTCCACCCCGGTGGGGGTCAGATCCTTGAGCGTGAGGAGGAGTTGGGCCGCCATCCTGGTGCACTGGGACTGCCCGACGTGGTCCGCCTTCGCGTTCAGCGGCACCGTGAGCCTGTTCTGGTCGTCGGGTGCCAGCGAACCGACACCGCTCCTGAGAGCCGTGCGCGAGGGGAAGCTCGACCTCACCACCGGATCCAGCCAGCGTGTGGGCCCCCTCAGGAGTGCCCGGACCGTCTCGGTCATCGGGTCGACCTCCTTGCGCACGTAGATCGGGTCGGCGACGGCTCCCGGCCGCCCGCCCGAGCCGGTGGGCACGGTCGAGGCGAAGTAGTACTTGTTCACGGACAGGTAGTTGCGCTGGAAGTCGGACTTGCCCATCAGCACGCCCTGCGGCAGCCCGTCGATGCGCCACTGCCTGTCCTTCTGCTGCGTGAGGTACACCGACTTCTTGTACGCGCCGTCGTCGGGCGCGTACGCGTGCTGCGCGTCCACGGTGGCGACCTTGAGCCCGGACAGCGTGTAGACGTAGTCGTCGCCGCTCTCCCGGTCCCCGTGCTGCGGCACGGTGTTCGGCCCGTCCGCGAGCACGGTCGTGGACTCGTACGGCTTCCACTTCCGCCGGGCGCCCTCGGTCAGGTACTTGCGAGCCGTCTCGTACTGCGGGTCGTCACTGGTCAGCGCCTCCAGGAAGCCCTGCACGATCTCCTCCGGCCGGGCGTCCTCCCGCGGCGGCATCGCGAACACCCGCACCTGCGCCTCCTGCCGCGGCGTCGACTCCACGTCGCGCAGATCCCCGCCGTCCGGCATCGAGGCGCACCCCGCGAGCAGTACGGCACCACAGCCGACGTACACCCCGAGACGCACCGGGCGCCGGCGGCCTCCCCCCTCAGCGCCCACGAAATGCCTTCCCTTCCTTCGCCTCGTCCGTCCTGCCGCCCCCGTCGGACGGCCGCTGCGCGCCGTCCCCGGGCGCCGCCGCGGGCGGCGGATCGTCCTGCCGCCGGGCGGGCTGGGCGGGCCGCGGCACCACGCGTGCCCCGTTGCCGGGCAGTGCCGTCGGGTCCGCCGTGGGGGGCGCGCCGGCCGGCCGGGCCGCCATGGGCACCCGCGCCGCCGCGTGCTCGCCGGACGGCTGGACGGGGACCGTGGCGAGCTTGCCACCGCCGGCGTGCGGCAGACCGGCGTCGTGGAGTCCTCGGTTGCGCCGGGAGTCCTTGGGTTCCAGGGGTATCGGCGATCCCCTCAGCGGTTCGTCCGCCGTCCGCGGCAGCGTCAGCCGGAACTGCGAACCGCCGCCCGGCTCGCCCCACGCCTGGAGCCAGCCGCCGTGCAGCCGCGCGTCCTCCAGGGCGATGGACAGGCCGAGCCCGGTACCGCCGGTGGTCCGCGCGCGTGCCGGGTCGGCCCGCCAGAAACGGCTGAAGACGCGGGTCGCCTCACCGGGCTTGAGGCCCACGCCGTAGTCACGGACCGCGATGGCGACCGCCCCGCCCGCCACGGCGAGCCTGACCACGACGTCCTTGCCGTCGCCGTGCTCCACGGCGTTGACGACGAGATTGCGCAGCACCCGCTCCACGCGCCGGGCGTCCGCCTCCGCGACCACGGGCTGCTGGTCGCCGACGACGCGTATGCGCGTGCCCTTCCGCTCGGCGAGCGGCTCGGCCCCGCTGATGACTCTGCGGACGACTTCCCGCAGGTCTATCGGCTCGGCCTCCAGGGCCGCCGCTCCGGCGTCGAAGCGGCTGATCTCCAGCAGATCCGCCAGGAGCGTCTCGAACCGGTCCAGCTGGTCGGCGAGCAGCTCGGCCGACCTGGCGGTCATCGGATCGAAGTCCACGCGCGCGTCGTGGATGACGTCGGCGGCCATCCGCACGGTCGTCAGCGGCGTACGCAGCTCGTGCGACACGTCGGACACGAACCGCCGCTGCATCCGGGACAGGTCCTCCAGCTGCTGGATCTTCAGCTGCAGGCTCTGCGCCATCTTGTTGAACGCCTCGCCGAGCCGGGCGATGTCGTCCTCGCCGGTGACCTTCATCCGCTCCTGCAGGCGGCCGGCGGAGAGCCGCTCGGCGATGCCCGCCGCCATCCGTACCGGCGTGACCACCTGGCGCACCACGAGCCAGGCGATGGCGCCGAGCAGCACCACGACGAACAGCCCGGCGGTCGCGAGCGTCCCCTTGACCAGGCTCAGCGACTTCTCCTCCTGCGTCAGCGGGAAGAGGTAGTACAGCTGGTACGGGTTGCCCTTGGGGTCGTTGACCTGCTTGCCGATGACCAGCGCCGGCTGGGACTCCTTCTCGTCCGTGTAGACGACACGGGTGTAGCTCTGGGCGGCGGCCGTGCTGGTGTCGACGCGGCGCCGCAGGTCCTCGGGCACACTGGCCGCCGGGTCGACGTTGCCGGAGGCACGCGGGCCGCGCCCGCCGCTCTCGTCGCCGACCGGGGCGGACGTGCTGAGCGTCACCACGTCGAAGGCGCCCTGCCCGCCGCTGGACAGCGACCAGACCAGGTCGCTCATCCACTGGGGGCTGACGCTCTGCGGCGATCGGCCCTCCGTGTCCGAACCGCCGTCGCCGCTCGAAGCCGCGGCCGTGTCCGCCTTCTGCTTGGCCACGGCGAACCCGCCGGTGGCCTGACTCTGCGAGGCCCTCACCTTGGCGTCCAGCAAGCCGTTGCGCACCTGCCCGATGACGACGAAGCCGAGCAGCAGCACCACACCGAGCGACATCAACAGGGTCGTCACGACGATCTTGAGCTGGATGTTGCGCCGCCACAGCCGCATGACGGGCAGCAGCGGGCGGCGCACCCAGCGCGTGAACAGCCGCAGGACCGGGCTGCCCTGGACTCCGCCCTGGAGCAGCCCGCCCGGGACGAAGCGTCCCCAGCGGGAGCCCGTCATCGTCCGACCGACAGGCCGCTCCGCGCGAGCCCCCGGCTGCCCGGGCGCCGAAGCGGCACTGTCCCTGGACATGTCAGCTCGGTCCGGCCTTGTAACCGACACCACGTACGGTCACCACGATCTCCGGCCGCTCCGGGTCCTTCTCGACCTTGGAGCGAAGCCGCTGGACATGGACATTGACCAGGCGGGTGTCCGCCGCGTGCCGGTAGCCCCACACCTGCTCCAGGA
Source organism: Streptomyces sp. NPDC005551 (assembly GCF_042871785.1). Taxonomy (NCBI): domain Bacteria; kingdom Bacillati; phylum Actinomycetota; class Actinomycetes; order Kitasatosporales; family Streptomycetaceae; genus Streptomyces; species Streptomyces sp. NPDC005551. The sequence goes on from NZ_JBIAJE010000002.1 coordinate 929,085, forward strand.
GCACCTCACGCGTGAACACCTGCCACGGCTTGCGGGCCAGCGCCACCAGCAGATCGAACTCAAGCGGCGTCAGTGCGATGGACTGCCCCTCCCGCTTCACAGAGTGACCGGCGACGTCGATGACCAGATCACCGATGGTGAGCTGCTCGGGCGCCGGCTCCTCGGACCGCCGCAGCCGCGCCCTGATCCGCGCCACCAGCTCCTTTGGCTTGAACGGCTTCACGATGTAGTCGTCGGCGCCCGACTCGAGGCCGACCACGACGTCGACGGTGTCGCTCTTCGCCGTGAGCATCACGATCGGCACCCCGGACTCCGCCCTGATCAGGCGGCACACCTCGATACCGTCCCGTCCGGGCAGCATCAGGTCCAGGAGCACCAGATCGGGCTTGCTCTCACGGAAAGCGGCCAGCGCCTTGTCGCCGTCGGCTACGAAAGACGGCTCAAAACCTTCACCACGCAACACAATGCCGAGCATCTCGGCCAGTGCGGTGTCGTCATCGACGACAAGGACTCGTCCCTTCATAAACGACATCATCCCATTAGCTAATCGTTACTTGGCGTGACCTGGCACACAGCTCGGCTAGCGCCTCCGCCGTGACGGGCGACACGGCGCCCTCTTCGGTGACGATCGCCGTCACCAACTCGTGCGGCGTCACATCGAATGCCGGGTTGTACGCCTGGGTGCCCAGGGGTGCCACCGGTATCCCGCCTCCCGCTCCCACTCCCGCCACCGGCACCTGAGGTGCTGTGATCTCCGTCACTTCATGACCGCCCCGCTGCTCGACCTCGATGGAAGCGCCGTCGGGAGTGCCCGGATCCACCGTCGTCACCGGCGCCACCACGATGAACGGCACGTGGTGGTAGCGGGCCAGCACGGCGAGCGGATAGCTCCCCACCTTGTTCGCCACCGAACCGTCGGCGGCGATCCGGTCGGCACCGACGAGCACCGCGTCCACCTCTCCCGCGGCGAACAGGGAGCCCGCCGCACTGTCCGTGAGCAAGGTGTACGCCATTCCGTTGCGCGCCGCCTCGTACGCGGTCAGCCTCGCACCCTGCAGCAAAGGCCGCGTCTCGTCCACCCACAGCCGCCGCAGCCGCCCCACCCGGTGTGCCGCCAGGGCCACCGCGAACGCCGTGCCCTCCCCGCCGGACACCAGCGCTCCGGTGTTGCAGTGGGTCAGGATCCGGTGGCCGCCGCCCGGCAGCAGCTCATCCAGCAGGGCCAGGCCGTGCTCCGCCATACGTGCGCTGGCCTGGGCGTCCTCCCGGTGGAGGGCCCGCGCCGCGGTGAGCGCCGCCGCGGCGGCCTGCCCCTGGCCGCCACCGCCGGCGAGCGCGGCGCGGTACGCGGCCAGGGCCCTGTTCACCCCGACGGCGAGGTTCACCGCGGTCGGCCGGGCGCCGGCCAGCTCCACGGCGGCGTCCTCCACCTCGAAGCCGCGCACGGCGGCGAGCGCGACCCCGTACGCCCCGGCGATGCCGAGCAGCGGCGCCCCGCGCACCGCGAGCGTGCGGATCGCCTCCACCAGCGCGGGGGCGTCCGTGCACACCAGCTCGACCTCCTCGGCCGGCAGCCGCGTCTGGTCGAGGAGAACCAGTACGGGGCCTTCGGGTGGTTCCTCCCAGCGGATCGCCGGTATCTCCGTGGGCCGGTTGTCTTCGCGGACCTGCGCGTACTGATCAGCCATCCGCTCAGTCTGCCCCGTACCGGGCGGACAATTGAAGGTGTGCAGCCCGGACGACCCCCGGTCCCCGGACACGCACGCCGTGGCACGATGGCTGCCAACCTGCCGCCGCGCCCGCGGAAGGGCACCGTGAAGGAGCGACGATGAACGACACTCCGGGCTGGGCCTCGCCCGGATCCGCCCCCTCCGACGGGCAGGAACCGGACCGCACCGGCCCTGCACAGCCCACGGACCCGCACGGCACGGACCCGGCCGACCCCCCGTCGAAGTGGTCCAAGGAGCAGCCCCCGCCCGGCCGGTGGACCGCTCCGGCCCCCCAGGCACCGCCGCAGGCCCCGCCGCCTCCGCCACAGCCCGGCCAGGGCTGGGGCGCCCCGCCGTCTGCGGGCCCCGGCGGCCCCGGCTACGGGGCACCCGGCTACGGGGCACCCGGCTACGGCGTCCCCGGGCCCGGGCCCGGCGCCGGTTACGGCGGACCCGGTTACGGCGGACCCGGTGGATACGCCGGACCCGGCGGCTGGGGAGGCAACTGGGGCGGCCCGCCGCCCGCGGCCAAGCCCGGCGTGATCCCGCTGCGCCCGCTCGGCGTCGGCGAGATCCTCGACGGCGCGGTCTCCACCATGCGCACGTACTGGCGCACGGTCCTCGGAATCTCCCTGACCGTCGCCGTCGTCACGGAGGTGATCGTCGTCCTGCTCCGGGGCCTGGTCCTGGACGACAGGGCCGGCTCCGACGTCCTCGACGACCCCAGCGCCACGGCAGGAGAGCTCGGCCGCGCCTTCGGCGACCTGATGCTGAGCTCCGGAGCCGTCGCTCTGGTCAGCATGATCGGCACCGTCTTCGCCACGGCCCTGCTCACGAGCGTGACCAGCCGTGCCGTACTCGGCAAGCCGGTGACCACGGCGGAGGCCTGGCGCGACGCCCGTCCCCGGCTGCCCAAGCTCTTCGGACTGGTCTTCCTGCTGATGCTGACCGGGGCCGCGATCCTCGCCGTAGGCGTGCTGCCCGGCGTCCTGGTCGCCGTCGCCGGATCCGCCGCGGGCGGTGCGGCGCTCGGCCTCATCGGCGGCTTCGGCGCGAGCCTCGTCGCGATCTGGGTACTGGTCCGCTTCTCGCTCGCCTCGCCCGCCCTGATGCTGGAGAAGCAGGGCGTCAGGAAGTCGCTGAAGCGCTCCGTGAAGCTGGTGCACGGCTCCTGGTGGCGCATCTTCGGCATCCAGCTGCTCGCCACCGTCATCGCCAACGTCGTGGCGTCGATCATCGTGATCCCGTTCGCCCTCGTCGCCGCCGCGCTGAGCGGCGACGGCATCGGCGCCTTCGTCAACGGCACCGGGGGCCTCGGCTGGACGTTCCTCGTCGTCAGCGGTGTCGGCGCGGTGATCGGATCCATGCTCACCCTCCCGATCAACGCCGGTGTGACGGTGCTGCTCTACATCGACCAGCGCATCCGCCGCGAGGCCCTCGACCTCGACCTGGCCCGCGCGGCCGGTGTCCAGGGCTACGGCGCAGGCACCACCGGCGCCATGCCGGGGAGCTGATGCGGTGAGCCTGGCGGGGGGATTCCTCACGGCGGGACCGGCGCTGCCCCGCGTCGCCGGAACGGCCCTGCGGTGGCTGTCGCACACCGGCGACACCGCCCTGCTCACGCTGCCGCACGCCGGGGCCGGGGGCCTGCTGTCCCTGGCCCGCTCCGGCGGCGAACCGCCGGTGACCACCGAGCGCGCCCCCGCCCGGGAGGCCGCCCGGCGCGAACTGTCCAAGCGGATGTACCACGAGAACGACCCCGGCCTCCTCCAGCGCGCACTGGACGCCTTCTGGGAGTGGCTGGGCAAGCTGCTCGGCGCCACCTCCGACGCCACCCCCGGGGGCGCGCTCGGCCTCGTCGTCATCGTGCTCGCAGTGCTGGCCGTGCTAGGCGCGCTGTGGTGGCGCCTCGGCACCCCGCGTCGCGCCCCCGCCTCGTCCGCCACGCTGTTCGACGACCGTCCCCGCAGCGCCGCCGAACACCGCGCGGCCGCCGAGGCACACGCCGCCCAGGGCCACTGGAACCAGGCCGTCCAGGAACGCATGCGCGCCGTCGTCCGCTCCCTGGAGGAACGCGCTTTGCTCGACCCCCGCCCCGGCCGCACCGCCGACGAGGCCGCCGCGGAGGCGGGCCGCACCCTGCCCTCGCACACGGACCGGCTGCGCACCGCCGCCCGGGACTTCGACGACGTCACATACGGCGGACGCGCGGCTTCCGAAGCGACGTACCGCAGGCTCGCGGACCTGGACAGCGACCTGGAACGCACCAGGCCCGTACTCGCGGCCGGCGCGGCCCACCGGGCCGGCCCGGGAGCCGCCCGGTGAGCACCGAGGCCACGCTCCCGTCCACCTCGGCCTCGCCCACCGGCCGCCAGGTGTGGACCCGCTCGCGCGGCGTCCTGCTCGCCCTCGTGGCGCTCCTGGTGGCGGCCGTCGTGATCGCCGCGGTGCGCTCCGACGCCCGGCACGGCCGTCTCGACCCGCGCTCCGCCGACCCGAGCGGCAGCCGTGCCGTCGCCGAACTCCTCGCCAACCGCGGGGTGTCCACGCGTGTGGTCACGACCACCGACGCGGCCCGCGACGCCGCCGGCCCCGACACCACCCTGCTGGTGGCCGCCCCCGACCTGCTGACCTCCCGTCAGCAGACCCTGCTGCACACGGCGTCCGAGCACTCCGGCGGCCGCACGATCCTGCTCGCCCCCGGGTCGCCGTCCCTCGGCAGCCTCGTCCCCGGAGTCAGCGCCGACCCCGCGACCAGCTTCGACTCGACGCTCTCCCCCCACTGCGACCTGCCCGCCGCCCGCCGCGCGGGCACCGCGGACACCGGCGGCATCCGCTACCGCACCGACCTCGAAGCCGACTCCTGCTACCCCAGCGACGGCCTGCCCACCCTGCTGCGCGTCCCGGCGGCCTCCGGAGACGGCGACACCGTCCTGCTGGGCGCCCCCGACATCCTCTGCAACGACCGCCTCGACGAGCAGGGCAACGCCTCCCTCGCCCTGCAACTGCTCGGTTCCCGCCCCCATGTGGTGTGGTACCTCCCCTCCCTCTCGGACACCTCCGCCGACGACGAGGGCGAGCAGAGCTTCCTCGACCTGCTCCCCTCGGGCTGGCTCTGGGGCACACTGCAGCTCTTCGTCGCGGCATGCCTGGCCGCCCTGTGGCGAGCCCGCCGCCTCGGCCCCCTCGTCCCCGAGCGCCTTCCCGTCGCGGTCCGCGCCTCCGAGACCGTCGAAGGCCGCGCCCGCCTCTACCGCAAGGCCAACGCCCGTGACCGCGCGGCGGGCGCTCTGCGCTCCACCACCCGCACCCGCCTCGCCCCCCTCATCGGCGTCTCCCCGGCCCAGGCGCACGCGCCCGAGGCCCTGCTCCCTGCCCTGTCCGCCCACCTCTCGCACGACGGACAGACCCTGCACTCCCTGCTCTTCGGCCCGCCGCCCGGCGACGACGCGGCCCTCATCGCACTCGCCGACCAACTCGACGCCCTCGAAAGAGAGGTACGCCGTTCATGATGGACCCGACCACTGACAACGCCGGGTACACCGGGGACGCGGGCGCCGCCCGCGCCTCCCTGGAAGCCCTGCGTGCCGAGATCGCCAAAGCCGTGGTCGGCCAGGATCCCGCCGTGACCGGTCTCGTCGTCGCCCTCCTCTGCCGCGGACACGTACTCCTCGAAGGAGTCCCCGGAGTCGCCAAGACGCTGCTCGTCCGCGCCCTCGCATCGGCGCTCGAACTCGACACCAAGCGCGTGCAGTTCACTCCCGACCTGATGCCGAGCGACATCACCGGCTCCCTCGTCTTCGACGCCCGCACCGCCGAGTTCTCCTTCCAGCCCGGCCCGGTCTTCACGAACCTCCTCCTCGCGGACGAGATCAACCGCACCCCGCCCAAGACCCAGTCGTCCCTCCTCGAAGCGATGGAGGAACGCCAGGTCACGGTGGACGGCACCGCCCGCCCGCTCCCGGAACCGTTCCTGGTCGCCGCGACCCAGAACCCGGTCGAGTACGAGGGCACGTACCCCCTCCCCGAAGCCCAGCTGGACCGCTTCCTCCTCAAGCTGACGATCCCGCTGCCCTCCCGCGAGGACGAGATCAACGTCCTCACCAGGCACTCCGAGGGCTTCAACCCACGCGACCTGCGCGCCGCCGGCATACGGCCCGTGGCGGGACCGGCCGACCTCGAGGCAGCCCGCGACGCCGTCACGAAGACAGCCGTCTCCCCCGAGATCACCGGCTACGTGGTCGACATCTGCCGCGCCACCCGTGAATCGCCGTCACTCACCCTCGGCGTGTCCCCGCGAGGCGCGACGGCCCTCCTCGCCACGGCCCGCGCCTGGGCCTGGCTGACGTGCCGCGACTACGTCATCCCCGACGACGTGAAGGCACTCGCCCTGCCCACCCTGCGCCACCGGATCCAGCTGCGGCCCGAGGCCGAGATGGAAGGCGTGACGGCCGACTCCGTCATCAACGCGATCCTGGCCCACGTCCCCGTTCCCCGCTGATGGCTCTCACCGGACGTGCCGCGCTGATCGCGGCCCTCGGCTCGCTGCCCGTCGGCATCTGGGAACCCGGCTGGACGGGCATCCTCGCCGTGAACGCCCCTCTGGCCCTGGCGTGCGCCTGCGACTTCGCCCTGGCCGCCCCGGTGCGCCGGCTGGGCCTGGCGCGCTCCGGTGACACCTCGGTACGCCTCGGTGAGAGCGCCGAGGTCACCCTGACGGTCACCAACCCGTCCGGCCGTCCTCTGCGCGCCCGGCTGCGGGACGCCTGGCCGCCCAGCAGCTGGGAGCCCGGCACGGAGGTGGCCGCGTCCCGTCACCGCCTGACCGTCCCCGCGGGGGAACGCCGGCGCGTCACCACCCGGCTGCGCCCCACCCGGCGCGGCGACCGCCAGGCGGACCGCGTCACAGTCCGCTCGTTCGGTCCTCTCGGCCTCTTCTCCCGCCAGGGCAGCCACCGCGTTCCCTGGACGGTACGCGTCCTGCCCCCGTTCACCAGCAGGAAGCACCTGCCCTCCAGGCTGGCCCGCCTCCGCGAACTGGACGGCCGCACGAGCGTGCTGACGCGTGGTGAAGGCACGGAGTTCGACAGCCTTCGCGAGTACGTTCCCGGGGACGACACCCGTTCCATCGACTGGCGCGCCACGGCTCGGCAGACCACGGTCGCCGTCCGCACCTGGCGCCCCGAGCGCGACCGGCACATCCTGCTCGTCCTCGACACGGGCCGCACCTCGGCCGGCCGCGTCGGCGACGCCCCGAAGCTCGATGCCTCGATGGACGCGGCCCTCCTGCTGGCCGCCCTCGCCTCCCGGGCCGGCGACCGGGTGGACCTCCTGGCGTACGACCGCCGGGTACGTGCCCTGGTCCAGGGCCGCTCGGCAGTCGACGTCCTGCCTTCCCTGGTCAACGCGATGGCGACCGTGGAACCGGAACTCGTCGAGACCGATGCCCGCGGTCTGACCGCCATGGCACTCCGTACGGCTCCCCGCCGCTCCCTGATCGTCCTGCTGACGAGCCTCGACGCGGCCCCCGTCGAGGAGGGCCTGCTCCCTGTACTGTCCCGGCTCACCCGGCGTCATACGCTGCTGGTGGCCTCCGTGGCCGATCCGCACGTCGCGCGCATGGCGACCGCCAGGGGCACAACGAAAGCCGTGTACGAAGCAGCAGCCGCGGCACAGGCCCAAACGGAACGCCATCGCACGGCCGGACAGCTGCGTCGCCACGGCGTCACGGTCGTCGACGCCACTCCGGACGAACTGGCACCTGCTCTTGCCGACGCATACCTCGCCCTGAAAGCTGCCGGCCGCTTGTAGCCGGGGAACACAAAAAGGGGGGCCTCTCCGAAAGAGGCCCCCAGTGATGCAGCGGAACGACAAACGCAGAAAACCCCCGTACCGGTATCCCGGTACGGGGGTTTTCTCCAAAGATTGTTCGGCGGCGTCCTACTCTCCCACAGGGTCCCCCCTGCAGTACCATCGGCGCTGTAAGGCTTAGCTTCCGGGTTCGGAATGTAACCGGGCGTTTCCCTCACGCTATGACCACCGAAACACTATGAAACTGTCAACCGCACCGTACCCAGTGGCCCTGGGTACGGGGTTGTTCGTGGTTTCAGAACCAACACAGTGGACGCGAGCAACTGAGGACAAGCCCTCGGCCTATTAGTACCAGTCACCTCCACACCTTGCGGTGCTTCCAGATCTGGCCTATCAACC
>NZ_JBIAJE010000003.1:0-573579 GCF_042871785.1 Streptomyces sp. NPDC005551
ACCCCACCATTCAAAAACAGCACGAACGGTATGTCAATAGAAAACCGTCCGTCCTGTTTCTGAAATCCTCCACCCCACCCCACCACACCCCCCACCACACCCCCCCACCAGCCAACACCCCCACACCCACCACCCCTTCAACCACCCCACACCCCCACCACCCCACCCCACCACCCACCCACCACCACTCCACCCCCCACCAAACAAACCACCCGGTCTCAACCCCAACACCCCCACACACGCCGGGTTGATAGTTGCCGGGCTTTCACTTGCTGATGGGGTGGGTTGTTTGGGTGGGAGTGCATCAGCCGGACCCCTCGGGCGGAGCCCGGGTGAACAACCGATAGGCGCGCACCCACTACTCAAGCGCGCCGTCGGTCGACTTCAGACGTGCCGCCAGAGCATCGACCGTGCCCTCGGCCACGTCGGCCAGCAGGCCGCGCTGTACTCGACGTGCTCGTACACGACCGCAACCCGCGCCCGTCGGGGACGACCCGGCCGAAGCGCTCGCCTCCGCAGGACCGTCTCCCGTTCGGCGACGGACTGCCAGGCACGTGCGAACCGGCCCGGGTCCAGCGGTCCGCTTCAGTCCCAGGTGAGCTGCTCCCCGTGCCCGCCGGGGGCGTCCTGATCCTCGACGGCGGCCCAGGGCAGCGTCTGCTGATGCCCGCTCAGGGTGAGGGTGTCGGCCGCCGGTGGTGCCAGCAGGTCGGCCAACAGGTCGTCGTTGAGCGAGCCGCCGGCCGTGGCCCGGGTACGCGGGGTGAGCCGCAGGACGCGGCGACAAGGGCACTCGGTGTCCGCTTCGGCGTCCAGGGTGACGTCGTATGCCCGACGGCGCTCGGCGGCACGGACCGCGAGCGCCTCGGCATTAGTGCCGGGGAGCGGGCCCACCTCGAAGACGAGCGGCGAGCCGGGCAGAGTGCCGGGCAGTTCGTGCACCGCGGCAAGATCGGTGCCCGCCTGCCGGTCAGGACTGCTCATCCATTTCCCCGGGGGGCCGGACGGCGGCGCTGGCGCAGCAGCCGACTCGCGGTGTCCCGGCCTCCTTGTCGAATGGTTTCTGCAGGGTGGGTGTCGTGGTCGGAGTCGTGTCGGCCTTGGTCGGCGCTACACCGACCGTGGCCGGCGGTACATCGGCACCGCCGCTCACCGCTTCGACCGCCGCCGTCCCGGAAAGTCGATGACGCGGCAGTCCAGCGACCGCGACTCCGCCTCCAACTCTGGCTCCGGTTCCGGCGGCGCCCCCGGCCCCAACTCCGGCTCTGGCTGCGGCTGCGGCTGCGGCTGCGGCTGCGGCTGCGGTGGGGGTGTTCGCCAGAGTCCGCGGGCGGGTGCCAGGGCCCCGGTCCCGGCCGGCGGCGCCGCTGCGGTGTCCTTGCGGTGCGCCTCGCTGACCCAGAAGTCTCCCTCGACCAGATGGGTGGCAAAGGCCCACCGGCCCGCGCTGTCCCCGGCGAGGCGGGGCTCTCCTGCCGCGTCCCACCCGAAGCCGACCGCCGAGAATCGGCGCCGCATGCCGTCTCCCAGCGCCTTGGTGTACGCCTCCTTCAGCGTCCACAGGCGCAGAAACCGCTCGTTGCGCTCGGGGTCGGGCAGGTCCGCGAGCATGGCGGCCTCCTCGGCGGTGCACACGTGTTCGCGCAGCGCCTCCAAGGAGACTCGGCGCCCGGCGGGTTCGGCGTCGACACCGACGGGCCCGGTGCGGCTGACCCCGACCACGATCAGCTCGTCGGTATGGGCCAGGCTCACCTCCAGGTCCGCGCCGAGCCCGCGCAGTACGGGCCGTCCGCCCGGCAGGTAGGCCAGGTCGAGCCGGGCGGCGGGGACCTGCAGAGCGGCGGCAGCCGTGTGCTTGACCACCACGCGGGAGACGGCCAGGCTCAGCCGCCCGGCCGGCGCCGGGTGCTGCCGGTAGCGCGGCCAGTCACGGCCCAGCAGGGTACGCAGCCCCGGATCCAGCAGAGCCGGTGTCAGCCACTGACCCCAGGTCGTGTACACGACGGCTCGGCCACTGTCCTCGATCCGCTCCTGGACCTCCTCCCACGGCCCGTCCGGCCCCGGAGCATGGCACGGCGGCAAGAACACCGGCACGCGCCCGGACGCGGGTGCGTAGGACACCGCAGCGAGAGTGTCGGCACCGTCCGCGCGGCTCCCGCTCCCGCTCCCGCCAACGCCCAAGCCCGCGCCCCCGCCCACCCTTCCGCTCCCGTTCCCTTCCACGCCGGCGCTTCCTCCCCCGCTTGCGCTCACCACGGAAGCCTCGTCGCATACAGGTCGTAGTCCACGCCGTTCGTCGCGCGCCGGGCCAGCTCGTCCCACACGCCTGGCCAGGTCTGGGGCATGTGGTCGGGCAGGGGCAGGGCGAGCCGGCCGGTGATCCGTGCCAGCGCCAGCAGCGTCCAGTCGGTGTCGCCGAAAAAGGACTCGGGGGTCGCGGCCACCGCTTCCCGCACGCCCAGCACGGCGGCGGCCAGCACCAGCAGTGCCTGACGGTCCGCCAGCGCGCGTGCCGCCGGGTCGGCTGGCTCGTGCACAGGGGCGGCCGCGCAGGCGGCCCGCAGCGCCCGTTGCTCGGCACTGAGCCGGCGGCCCAGACGGGCGAGCGCCACGGTGCCGGCGGTGCCGGTGGCGGCGAGCCGTCTGGCGGCAGCGGGCAGAGTCGCCGCAAGGGCCTGCGGGCTGTGGGTGCCCGGCGCCGCGGCGGGTGCGGCCTCACCGATCCTGAACAGTGCCGCTGGTTCCCCCTGCCACCCCGGCGGGGGGCGGTCCGCCGAGTTCAGCCCGCGCACCAGACAAGCCTGGGCGGCGCGGGCAGCCGCCCAGTCGGCCCCGGCAAATTTCCGGTCGTCCAGGATCTTGGCCAGGGTGCGCCGTTCGAGGGTGTCGGCATCGAACCCGCACTCGTTCAGCACCAGTTCGAGGTCGCCCAGCAGTTCCTCCAGCAGCAGCGGCACTAGGTATCCCACGACAGCGGCCAGCGGCGCCGCGCCGAGCGAGTCGCTGTGCGCACCACACCCAGGTGCGTCCGGCCTAGCCTCGTGCTGCCCCGCCTCGTGCTGCCTAGCCTCGTGCTGCCCCGCCTCGTGCTGCCCCGCCGCGTCCGGCGCCGCTACGTCCGGCCCCGCCGCGGGACAGGAGCGCAGGGCCAGGGCCGTCAGACTCTCGCAGGCCAGCAGGTCCGCGAAGACCGCGGCCAGAACCGGCTGCCACTGCCCGGCACCGGGCTCGTACCTGCTCAGACCGTCCACGATACGGGTCGCGCCGCGCAGGACACCGGCGGCCGAGGCGAGCAGCGCGGCAGGCCCCAGCAGCGCGGCTGCCGGGTGCGGCACGACTGCGTGCAGCAGCGGACCGGTGCTCCAGGCATGAGCCAGGGCCAGATCCCGGCGCAACAGCGGGCGCAGAGCCCGGGCGAGCTCCCAGGGCGCCGGCGGCGTCTTCCCGGCCACGGTCAGTTCGGCGGGCGGGGCGGGCAGCGCGTCATGGCCCGCCGCCCACAAGGCGGCGCGGCCGTAGGGATTGGCGCGGTCCCGGGGATCACCCAGCAACGCCTCCAGGCGCACCGCGTACTGCACCGCACGCCACTCCCCGCCCCCCGCGTCCGGCCCGTCCACCGCACCCGATGACTCGTGCACCGCACCCGGTGATTCGCCCACAGCGTCCCACGGCCGGTCCGCCGCACCCCGTGCCTCGTGCCCCGCACCCCGTGCCTCGTGCCCCGAGCCCGGTGCCTCGTGCCCCACACCCCGTGCCTCGTGCCCCGAGCCTGGTGCCTCGTGCCCCGAGCTCAACCCGTCCACCGCGCCCCGTGGTTGGCGCGCCGCGCCCGACGGCGGGTGTGCCGGTCCGGTGGCGGTCATCCCCGGGTGCCGGCCGGCATCCGGCAGGGGCCGGGTCAGGGCCATCACCGATCTCCTCCTCGTAGTGGTGCTGCCGCGTCGAACGGCCGGTTCCGCAGCGGAGCTCATCGCAGCCGGGGTACGGCGCTCTCGGCGTGCCAGCGCGCCAGGCCCAGGGCCTCGGTGCTGGAACGGCCCAGCCACTCACGCACGTGCCTGCGGGCGTCGAAGAGCACCGCGTCCTCGCCCAGGACGGCCTGGACGGCGCTCTCCTTCAACATCACCTGGTGGACGGAGACGACACGCACTCCGCTCTCGTCGGGTTCCAGGGACCATTCCCCGTAGTGCGCGGCGACCGGATCGGGCATCACGGTCGCCTTGTGGACGATGCGTCCCGCGGCCGGGAAGCACAGGCGAACGGCCTCGGACACGAGCGTGTGCCCGGTGTCCGGGGCGCAGGTGTGCAGCACCGTCAGCTGCACACCGGGCTGGTCCTCGGTGACCTCGGCCCGTTCGACGTCGGGGACCAGGTCCACCCAGTCCTCGATGCGGTACAAGAAGTCGTACACCAGCTCCGGGGAACCCGAGACATAGACGCTGTCCTCGAAGGACAGCAGCAGTTCATCCAGCCGGTCCCAGCGCTCCGCAGTCTCGCGCAGCGCCGCCAGCTCGCTCTGCACGTCCCCCTCGAGCGCGTGAGCTGCCCCGACCGACTCCCAGGGTTCGTGCGGGCGCTCATGACGCAGGCTCAGCAGGCACCGGCCGGCACCGTCCGGCACCACGCTCCACACACCGGTGGCCGGTGCGCCGGTCAGCAGCGCGTCACGCACCTCGAACTCGATCCGGCGGTCGCCGGGGCGCAGCACACGACGGACGATCGCGGAGCGCACTTGACCGTCGTGCAGGCGCCACGACCGCAGTTCCTCCCGCACACCGTCGAAGCCCAGGCGCTCGACATGGATGTAGGAGGGCAGCAGGACCGGCCAGCGCGGAGCATCGGCAAGGAGGCCGTACACGACCCCGGCAGGAGCCGCGACGGGGACGGTGTGCTGAGCACTGAGCACTCGACTCGACGCCATGCACGACCCCCTCCTCCAGGAATCCTCAACACTGCACGAAGCCACCTGAGCCGCACTCGAGTCCGGCCGGAGACGACCGCGACGACACGGCCGCAGGGCGTTGCGTCAGGTGCGGGAGCCGAAGTCGGGGGTGGTGGGGGGCCGACCACTGATGTTGGTGATCAGTTCGGCACACAGGTCGCGGAGTTTGATGTTGCGGTGCTGCGAGGCCGAGCGCAGGGTGGTGAAGGCTTCGGCGGCTGTGCACCGGCGCTGGCCCATGATCACGCCCAGGGCCTGGTCGATGACGCTGCGGGACTGCATGGCGGCCTGCAGCTGGAGGGTGAACTCCTGAGTGTCGCCGATGCGCTGGGCGACGGCGATGCCGCCGGCCGCCTGGGCCGCGAGCGAGCGCAGCGCGGTGAGGTCGTCGTCCCCGCAGGCACCTGGCGCGCCGAAGTACAGGTTGAGCGCTCCGGCGAGGCGGGTGCGAGCGGCGATCGGCAGGGAGAGGGAGGAGCGGATCCCGCACGCGGCGGCGTAGGCGGGATAGTCTCCCCAGCGGCTTTCGCGCAGCATGTCCGCGACGGTGATCTCCGTTCCGGTGCGCAGGGACTGCAGGCAGGGGCCGTCATCCTGGCCGTACTGCTTCTCGTCCAGTTTCGGCGCCGCGGGCCCGATGCTGACCACTGTCATGGGCCGGCCGCCGCCCTCCAGCGTCACCCCCACCCCCTCCGCCCCGGCCAGCTCCAGGGCGGCGTCCGCCAGCGTCTGCAGGAATTCCTCCAGCGAGTCCGTCTCCAGCAGCCACCGCGTGATGCGGCTGCTGTCGTCGTATGCGTCATCGGCGTTCATCATGTGTCCTTCGCAAGGCCTGCGGCCCTTTCGGATGAGTCTTCGGAACGTTCGATACGCATGCGGTGTTGCCAGGCCGGTCGCGCGTCCGGTACGCATCCCGTGCCGCCGGAACCGACCACGCCTCCCTCCCCACGTCCCTCTCCCCTTCTTCCGGTGCCCCACTGCCCCGAGGCGCGGTGTGACCCATCGGCACGAGACACCTTCGCATCCGCCGCATCCCCGAGTACCACGCCGGGCCCGACGGAACCCCCGCCGTACCCCCCGTACCCCACCGTGCCGCCACCGCACTGAGCGGAGGCACTGCCCCGTCGTGTCGTCCCCGGGCGCAGCCGCCGCCCACGGGCCGCCGCGGTAGCACGGGTGGGCGGTGGGGCGGCCGACCGGGACCGGGACGGCGTGCCGGGCGTCTCCCACCGGCGTAACGTCCATAAAGGGACTCGCGCGGGCGGGCCAGCCCCGCGTCCCGCGCAGGATGCACCTGAAAGGGCGCAGGGACGGCCGCTGCCGTCCACCCGATCCGTCCCGCGATGCTGGAGGTGTCCCTGTGACCGGCGCGGGTGATCCGACCGCCGCCGAGCGTGCGCTGGATGCCGAGATCGCTCAGACGGTACGCCAGACGGGTGCGTCCGTCGGCGCCCTGTACCTGCTCGACCCGCTCATGCCGAGGGAACAGGTGCTGTCGCTGACTGTGCTGTGCGGAGCACCGGCCGAGTTCGCCGCGCCGTGGGCCCGGGTGTCGCTGAACGCTCCGGCACCGGTGGCCGAGACCGTGCGGGAGCAGCGGATGGTCTGGATCGGCAGCCAGGAGGAGATGGCCCGGTCCTACCCCCGTACCGCGATGGCACTGCCCTACCCGCTGGTGCTGGCGGCGGCGCCCGTCACCGGGGTCCGGCGCCTGGGTGCGCTGCTGCTGATGTGGCCGCCCTCCCGTCCGCCGTACATGACCGGCCGCGAGCGCGGTCACATCGCCTCGCGCTGCCGACGCCTGGCCCGGCTCCTGGAGGAAGCCGCCGAGCAGGACCGTCCCGCGGTGCGGCGCCAGGGGATGCGGGTCGTCACCGCCGTGGGCGGCCCGCGATCAGCCAGCCCGGCGACGGCCGCCGCCGACCTCGTGGAGCGGCTGCCAGGCGGCAGCTGCGCCCTGGACCTGGAGGGACGCTTCGTCTACCTCAGTTCCGGGGCCTGCGAACTGCTGGGCCGGGAAGCCGGCCGTCTGCTCGGCACCCTGCCGTGGCAGTCCCTGCGCTGGCTGGACGACCCCGCCTACGAGGACCGCTACCGTGCCGCGGTGCTCAGCCGCGAACCCACGACGTTCACCGCCTGCCGTCCCCCCGACCAATGGCTGGACTTCCACCTCTACCCCGACGCCAGCGGCATCAGCGTACGCATCGTGCCCACCGGGACACGGCAGCCGCCGGTACCGGGCTCCGCCCGCGCGGCAGCCACCGTCACACCCGCGCGGGCCGGCCCCCTCTACCAGCTCACCCACCTCGCCGCCGCACTGACCGAGGTCGTCGGCGTCCAGGACGTCATCGACCTGATCGCCGACCAGGTCCTGCCCGCCTTCGCAGCACAAGGCCTGGTCCTGTCCGCCGCCGACGCCGGACGGCTACGGATCACCGGCCACCGCGGATACGACACGCACACCATCGAACGCCTGGACGGTCTGCCCCTGGACACAGGTTTCACCCCGGCCGGGAAAGCACTCAGCGACGGCATCCCCGCCTTCTTCGCCAACCCCCGGGAAATGCAGCAGTTGTACCCCCAGGCCCCGGTGGTCAGCGGAAA
Organism: Streptomyces sp. NPDC005551; assembly: GCF_042871785.1. Classification (NCBI taxonomy): domain Bacteria; kingdom Bacillati; phylum Actinomycetota; class Actinomycetes; order Kitasatosporales; family Streptomycetaceae; genus Streptomyces; species Streptomyces sp. NPDC005551. The sequence continues at coordinate 7,547 of NZ_JBIAJE010000003.1, forward strand.
AGAGGCCTGGGCCTTCCTGCCGCTGATCATCTCCGGCCGGCCCGTCGGCTGCTGCATCCTGTCCTACGACCATCCCCACACCTTCCCGGCCGAGGAACGCGCCGTCCTGACCTCACTGGCCGGCCTCATCGCCCAGGCCCTGGACCGTGCCCGTCTGTACGACACCAAGCACGAACTCGCCCACAGCCTCCAGCAGGCGCTGCTCCCCCGCGCCCTGCCCTCCATCCCCGGGCTGCGAGTGGCCGCCCGCTACCTGCCCGCAACCCGGGGCATGGGCATCGGTGGTGACTTCTACGACCTGATCCGCCTCTCGGACAGCGCCGCCGCCGCCGTCATCGGAGACGTCCAGGGCCACGACGCCGCCGCGGCAGCACTCATGGGCCAGGTGCGCACAGCCATCTACGCCCACGCGACCCTCGGCACACCCCCCGACCAAGTCCTCGCCAGGACCAACCGGCTCCTCACCCACCTGTCCCCCGACCTGCTCACCAGCTGTCTCTACACCCACCTCGACTTCTCCCACCGACGCGTCACACTCGCCAGCGCCGGCCACCCACCACCCATCCTGCGCCTCGCCGACGGCACCGCCCGGCCGCTGACCGTCCCCCCGGGACCACTGCTGGGCATCGACCCCGACGCCGACTTCCCCCTCACCCACATCCCTCTCACCCCCGGCCTGACCCTCGCCCTCTACACCGACGGACTCGTCGAAGTACCAGGCACCGACCTGGAAGACTCCCTCAACACCCTCGCCCGCCACCTCGCCACCGCCGATACCGAGGACCTGGACCTGCTGATCGACGACCTCCTCGAAAAGACGAGCACGACCGCCCAACGCACAGACGACATCGCCCTTCTCGTACTCCACCACCCGCACTCCCGCACACCCGTGCCCCCGCTCGGCACAGACCGTTCCGCAGACGGTGTGCCATGACCTGGGCTGACGCCTGACGGGCGCTCCACTCAGCGAGCACGGTCGCACCCATGCGAGAGGGCACGGCACGCCCGCCCTCCGCAAGACGCGGACATACACGAGCCCCGTCGGCGGGTTGGGGACGGGGCTCGTTGTGCCAGTCAGCAGGCGTCGTACTTCCAGTCGCCTCCCTCCATGACCCACGGCTGCCCATGCTGGTCGAACTTCGGCAGACCCTCGACCTTGTACGAGACACGCGCCATGCCCCCCGACACCTTCGCCGTCACGCCCGCCGCCGGGTGCCCGTCCCCGTAGTCGGCCGATGCTTGCTCGACGAGTGCCTGATAGTCCTCCAACGCGACCGTCTTCTGGCAGCGCTGCGAAAGGGTGTCGTACGCACTGTCGGCGTCGCCCTCGAAGTAGGCGTCGGTGTAGTCCTCGACGGCCTCTTGCACGCCGCTGTCGTCATCGGTCCGGGCGTTACCCGGGCTACTGGCACTGTCGTTCTTCGTGGGCGCGGCGTCGCTGCTCTCCTCGCTGGATGAGCAGGCGGTGAGCGCGAGCAGCGCGGCGGCGGTCAGCGTAATCGCGGTGGTGGTGCGCATGGTTTCCCCAGGACGTGTTCGGCGGAGAGGCCATCGTGCCACGGCCGGACATGCCTGAGGCCCGTGCCCCTGATGCCTTGAGTGCGGCCCTCGACCGGTGCCCATCATGCGGCGGGGGTCTGTAAGAGGGGCCACATCCTCGGCTCTCTCGCCTTGGCGTTCAGCTCTGCACCGGCTCGTTGAGACCGGGTATGACCGCCACCGCTTGGCTGACACCCCGGGACTGAACCTCGGGGGCCGCTACGAGGTTACCGTCGGGACTTCCGCCGTACACGCGTGGTTGAGGCGTACTGGTCCGACGACAACTCGAACACCCGTAGCCGCCGGCCGGAGGTGGGAACGACGGTCTCGCGGAACAAGTGCATCCCGAGTTTGGCCATGATCCGTTCAGAGGCGTCGTTGCCGACTTGAGCGATGCTGACGATCCGCTCCAGCCCTCGCTCTTCGAACCCGAACCGTACGGCGGCGACGGCAGCCTCGGTGGCCAGGCCCTGCCCCCAGTGGGAACGTCCCAGCCGCCAGCCGACCTCAACCGCCGGCAGTACTTCCGGCAAGAAGTCCGGCACCGAAAGGCCGGTGAACCCGGCCAGCTCGCCAGTGGACCGGATCTCCACGGCGAACAGACCGAAGCCCCGTGACTCCCACTCGCTCTCCCATGCCTGGATCCCGCCGCGGGTCTGTTGTTCGTCACGGACGCTGCCGTCGCGGATCCACCGCATGACCTCGGGGTCGGCATTGACGGCAGCCATGGGAGCAACGTCTTCCTCGCGCCAACGGCGCAGGATCAAACGGGGAGTTCCAAGCGTGACCATCCGGTCATTGTGAAGCAGGAATGGGCTCTCCGTCATCCTCGTCAGGCATTTGCTGCGCCTCGACAAGTGGGCGGAAGCGGGGAGCCTGGCGCCCCAGAGATTCGTCATCGGTGCAGACGCATGCGGCTGCGGTCCCGAATGCTCGGTCCGCCCTGCGGAAGACACAGTTGGCGCCAGGACACCTTTCCGCGTGGGCCGTTGTGAGCCGGAATGCGACATCACCCGTGAAGGGCAAGGGTGCAGTCGCAGAGCTGCCAGCCACCTCTCGACGAGACCTGCTGGACTGATCGCGAAACCCAGCGCCTTTCACAGGACGGAACGTCATGCCGGGAACCACCACAACATCAGCCGACGACAGACTCTCGCCTCCTCGGTCCCCGCTGACGGAGTGGCTGGCAGTGATCTCGGTGATGCTGGGAATCTTCGCCATCGTCACCACCGAGATCCTGCCGATCGGTCTGCTGACCTCGATCGGATCCAGTTTCACCGTCTCGGACGGGATGGCTGGACTGATGATGACCATGCCGGGCTTCCTGGCGGCGATCGCCGCTCCACTGGTCACCGTGGCCACGGCACGCTTCGACCGCCGACTGATGCTGTGCGCCTTCGTGCTCCTGCTGGTACTGGCGAACTTTCTTGCCGCCGCGGCACCCGACTACTGGCTCGTACTGACCTCCCGGATCATGGTCGGGATCACGATTGGCGGCTTCTGGTCGATAGGAGCCGGGTTGGCGGAACGACTGGTGCCACCGGCCTCGGTCGGCAGGGCAACCGCCGTGATCTTCTCTGCCGTCCCGCTGGGATCCGTCCTCGGCGTGCCGGCAGGGACCCTCATCGGAGATCTCGCCGGATGGCGGACGGCTTTCACCCTGATGGGAACTCTGACGGTCGGCGTACTGATCATGCTGGTCCTGTTCGTCCCGCCGCTTCCTCCGGTCCAGGCCACTCGGCTGGGCGTCCTGGGCAGCACGCTCCGCAGCGGCAGCACCCGCTTCGCACTCCTGCTGACGTTCCTGGTTGTACTGGCTCACTTCGGCACCTACACCTACGTGACACCATTCTTGGAACAGGTCACCCACGCCGGCGGCGGTCTGATCACCACAGCCTTGCTGCTCTACGGTGCCGCCGGCATCCTCGGCAACTTCCTGGGCGGCGCCTGCGTAGCCCGGTATCCGCGGAGTGTCTTCGGCTTCGCCGGCGCCTTGATCGCCGCGGTGACCCTCCTGCTTCCAGCGTTGGGCCGTTGGGAGACCGGCGCGATGATGCTGCTGATCGTGTGGGGCTTCGCGTACGGTGCCGTACCAGTCGCGTCGCAGGCCTGGTTCTCCAAGGCGGTACCGCACGCCCCGGAAGCGGCATCGGTCCTGTTCACCGCTTCTTTTCAGGCAACGATCTCGATCGGCGCACTCGTAGGGGGAGTCGTCCTGGACCGCACCTCTCCGTCCGCAGTCATGTTGCTGGGCGGTTGCACCGCGCTTCTCATGGTCCTGGCGGTGGTGGGGTCACGCCTGGTCGGGCCGGACCGCGACGAGCGGCCTTGAACACATGGGGCCGTTCCGGCCCTCGGCTGGTTCACGAGGGCCGGATCGGGTCGCCCGGGCCAAGCCTCGCAGAGAAGAGTTTCAATAGATCCCCGGCAGGTGGAAGCCGGCGGTGTGCAACGACGGAGACGTCATGATGTGCCCTCGGCGACAACGCCTGCTGCCCACCGGTTCACGTGCAACGGCCCGAGTGGGCCCACTACTCCCACGTTGGAGACTGAATACCGGCACGTCTTGGTCAGTCCGCTAGAAGAGGCCGGCGCGCATGTGCTGTGTGAGGTTCTCGCGGATCTCGCGCAACCACGGTCGTTGGACGGCCGGCAGCCGGACCAGTGTGTGCTGAAACGTGCCCGGATCGGCCCGGAACAGGTACCGGGGGCGCGGTGGGGGCGGGTCGTCGCGGAGGACGCCGTCGGGCATGCCGCCCGACGCGGTAACCGGCAGGTGCGGCTTGGGGAAGGCCAGCCACAGCCACACCCCGAACGGCAGAGGCACCGGGTAGGCCGTGGCGGCCGGGCCGACCGGGACCCAAGTCTCTCCGGTCTGCGGATGGGTCGGCACGAGGACGATGTCGGCGTCCCCGTCCAGGGTGGGCTGTCCTGGTCCGGCCAGGACGGCGCGCCGTGCCGGCGGACCCGCGGGCAGCAGGGCGTCGAGGGCGCGTTGGAACACTTCCTTACTCAGACCGTCCGGGACGGTCACCGGCCGGCCCTCCGAGGCTGCTAGCAGGTGAGCGAGCGCCCGGCCGACCGCGGCCTCCCACTGCGGGCTCCACGACCAGAAGTGGTTCGGCCCGAGCCGCGACCCCCATGTGGCGATCGGCTCGAACGGAGGCGTGCGCTTCCCTTCCTCCAACAGCTCTGCCCAGGAGAGCCGCGCGGAGTCGGCACCGTCGACGAGAACGCAGCGCACGGCGTTGGGGGCGAGCCATACCGCCTGCCAGAGTGAGCAGTCGTCGATCCGGCTCGCCACGGGCAGGCCGCAGTCCTCGCAGGCCATGTTGGGGCCGTCTGCTCCGTCGAGGCCGCAACAGTAGCCACCGGCCAGCTCCGGGATCAGCAGGGTGCCGCGGGCATCGCCGGGTGCGATGACGACTGAGCCGGGGGCGCCGTCGGAGAGGGCGTGGACCGGCGCGTAGATCCCGCGGGCCGCCGCCTCGTCCGGATGGATCTCTTCCCATCTCCTCCACGGCGGGCCCCAGGGCTCGGGGTCCACGGCGAACGTTCCCGACTCCATCAGCACCGGGAGCTGAATCCCGTTCCCGTACTTCTGATGAGCGTGGGCCGGCAGGTCGACCCGGGACAACGGGTTGGTCAGCCGGCCGCCGCATCCCACACAAACGAAAACGAACAATGGCCCTCCGCCAGAGAAACGGAGGGCATCCTCGCAGCTCCGTGACGGATGGGCCAACGTGTTTTGAATCCACCCTGCGGGGCCGCAGCACAGCCACGACGTTGGACATGGCCGTTCGAATCCACGGAGGGCTCTGACGCCTCCCGAAGTGGTGAACATCTGCTGCCCGTTCTCAGGGTCTGGCACAGATCCCGGGGAGCCGTCACGGCGGGTCACTGATACAGCGTCTTCCACGCCCCGTACGACGTGCTCGGCCTGGATCTGCCCTGCAGGCGGTTCAGGAGGAGACGGTGAGGGACACCCAGGACGCTAGGCTGCCGTTCTTCGGCGGACGGGGGCATGACATGTGGCAGCGGAGGATTTGGGTGGTCGTGCTCGGCGCGGCCCTGGTGGTCCTCACCGGCTGCGGTTCCCAGACCGCCGAGACCGATGAGGAGGAGGCGAGAGGCGCGGCCACGGCCGCCGCCTGGACGCTCGCCGCTCCGATTCGCATCGCCGGCGTCCGTACCGCCGACGGCGGTCGGTCTCTGGTGGTCGATGCCGAAGTGCCCGACGGGGCACGCGACTGCGTGCGCAGCCTGCGCGGTCAGCTCGACACCGTCGAGCACGGCACGGTTTACGCGAAGGTGACGTACGAGACCCGTTCCCTGGACCAGGACTCCGGCTGCACCGGCACGCGGCGGGTCAAAGCGACGGTGAAGCTGGGCGAGCCCCTTGGCTCCCGCAGGGTCATGGTGAACAGCATGGACGTGTACACCCCCGTCGGTGCCACGCCACCCGCTCTGCGGCAGTGCGGTGAGAACGGCTGCGACCCCACGCCGCCGCGTTGCACTTCGTCCTCGTACGGGCAGGCGGTCAACGACACGGACATCCCCAAGCACACGAGCTGGGAAGAACGCGGCTGCGACGACACGTGGCTGGTGCTGGACCTGTCGACCCGGATGGGGCCGGCGTGCGGTGACGCCGGCGACGGCTGCTCCTCCTCTGATGTCTCCCAGCGCTGGTTCTACCGGGCCGAGTCCTCGGGCTGGCGGCCGGTCGCCACGAATGGCGATGCGGGGTGCGCCGGGATCCACGAAGTCCTGCCGGAATTGCCCGAGCACCTCTGCGCGTCGCTGCCGCGGCTCGACCGCGGCTGATCCCCCCGAGCCTGCGGCTGGCGGCGCCCGGTGGCACAGGGTCGCAGCTCCGGCCTCCGGCAGCGGAACGCCAGTAGGCCGGGTTTCAGCAGGCGCGCAGGGCACTCGGGCGCCGCTCCCGCCGTCCTGGCCTCCGCCGTCTCTCCCACTCGTCGTGCAGGAGGTCAGGTTCTTGATGCCGGCCTCGGCCGTGTGCAGCGTGCCGTTCGACCGAGACCGGCTGAATCGCCGTACGCCGGGCTGTGTCAAGGGGGATGACCCCAGTTCGATACGGGCACCCGTCGTACTGATCTCTCGGTGGAAGCCTGGCAGGGTCGTCGGCAAGCGAAGATCCGGCAGCGTCCGGCAGCCATGACCCAGGGAGAACACTCATGCACCGCCAGCGTCTCGCCGTCACAGTCCTGCTCACCGCCACCCTCACCGGGGGTCTCGTTCCCGCAGCAGCGGCCCACGACGCCCACCGGCCCGACCCGGTGCAGCGGCAGCTGAGTCTTCTCGTCGAGCGAGACGGAGTGCCGGGCGCCCTCGCGTATGACGGCAAGGTGACGCGTACCCTCGGCGTCGCGGACATCGAGTCGGGCCGTCCGATGGTCGGTGCGCAGGGCAGGTTCCGGCTGGCCAGCAACACCAAAGCGTTCACCGCGGCGGCCGTGATGCGCCTGGTGGTGGATGGGCGGATACGACTGGACGACCGCGCGGGCACGTATGTACCGCAGCTCGCTCACCACACCATCACCGTACGGCAGTTGCTCAAGCAGACCAGCGGTCTGCCGGAGTACTCTGCGCTGGCCGACTGGAGTCGGCCGGGAACGCCCGAGGACTACCTGGCCCTCGCGCTCGAGGAACAACCCGTGTTCGAAGCCGGCACCGACTGGGGTTACTCCAACACCAACTACCTGGTGCTCGGGATGGTGATCGACACGGCGTCGGGAGTCGGCTTCCGCACGTACATCGATCGCACGGTCGTGCATCCGTTGCGCCTGGACGACACCTACTGGCCCGCACCTGGCGAATTCACCCTGCGTGGGCCGCACGCCCGCAACTACGGGGTCCACCCGGCGCGCCCGGACGCGGGCCGGGTGGATGTGACCGAGTTGCCTGGGTACGAGTTCGGCGCGTCCGGCGGGCTCGTGTCCACGCCCGAGGACCTCAACGCATTCTGGGACGGCCTGTTCGGCGGGCGCCTGTTGCCCGGCTGGGCGGTGGGCCTGATGACCCGGGACACCACCGACGTCGGTGGCCGCGACGTCTACCCGCCGGGCAGCCGTTACGGGTACGGCGTCGCGTCGATCCCCCTCAGCTGTGGCGGTTCCTACTGGGGCCACGGCGGCGATCTGCCGGGCGATTCGGTGGGCGGTGGGCGGGCCACGGGGGGCCGCGGCACCGTGACCGTCTACACCACGACGTGGGCAGCCGAAGGGGACAGCCTGCGCCACCTCCAGGGAGCCGTGGACGCGGCCCTGTGCGCCAAGCGCCGGTAGGCCGCGGCCGCTGTGCGGTTCCAGCAGTCCGACCAGCGGGTGCTGGTCTCGCGCGCCTTACGTCCCAGACGGCGTTTCAGGGTCGGGGCTTCAGCACCTCCAGGGCGCCGGTCCGGGTGTCGTAGCTGCGCAGGGTGGTGAGGCGGGCCGACAACGGCGGCGCCGGCAGCAGCTCGGGGAGCCGACGGTCGGCGAAGGCACCGGCCCGCCGGGTCCGTCCGAGGGTGATGTGAGGGCTCCAGCGTCCAGGTTCGTGGAACGGATTGAGCGTATCGGGTGGGCTGTCCGAGGCCACCGCCTCCCACACCCGCCGGTGCAGGCCGACCAGCGTGGAGTCGGGATCCAGCCCCCAGGCCAGCACCGAGGTGGGCCGCTCGAAACGAACCAGGCCGGTGAACCGCACCGGCAGCGGCAGGGCGGCGGCCACCTCCGCGAGTTCCCAGCGAATCGAGGCGGTCAGCTCCGGGCAGGCCGCCAGGGTGAGGTGCGGGCTGTTGGTCGGTGAGCGGTGACGCGCCTGACTGGACAGCCCCGCGTCCGCGAGCCGCCGCCAGGCCTCCCGAACCGCCAGTTCTGCCGCCTCATCCAACAGGAGCTCGACCGTGCGCACCGCCGCAGCCTACCGGCGATCGCCTGCGGTTCCGCCACCGGCAGGGCCGTCGGGCCGGGAGTCCCACCGGGTCCCGTGGTCGGTCTCCTCGGTCTCCTCGGTCTCCTCAGACTCCTCGGCAGCGGTGCGGCGACATGTGAAGGCGAGCGATCGTTCACAACGAGGAGGTGACCACGAGCCCGCGCAGTTGGTCAGGCGCCGACAGCGGTGACACCGAACATCAGGGTCCGGCGACTGACGTCGTAGTGCACGGTCGGTGTGCTGCGCAGGAGGTCCTGGAGCACGTCGGCGTCGTCGACATCGACGGTCAGTACCTCTTCCCAAGCGCCCTCATCGAGTACGAGTTGCAGGGTGAGGGTGCCGCGGGCAGCGGGCTCCCCCGCCACCCAGCTGAACTGGTAGTGGCTGAGTTGGCGCACTTTGATGCTGTCGTCCGTCACGGGTTGCGCAACCTTGGTCGTGGCAGCTCTGGGCATGATGTCTCTCCTCACGTGAGTCATGCGGGTGCCCGCAGCGGACCGCGTCCACTGCTCACCCGGCAGCCGGCACCTGGCACCCGGCAGCTGCAGTGCACGACATACGCCTCTGCGGGCGCAGGGCATTGACATCAGACTCGGAGAGATTGACGGCGCCTGCCATATGAAGCGCGCACTTGGTCGAATCTCACCGTCAGAAATCATTCCCTGTCCGACCTTCGTGTGTGGTTCTTTTGCAGGTCAGGACTGGTATCACTGCTGGCACGGGAGTCCTCGTCCGTTGCCGGCCGAGATGTCGTGGGGGTGACGGGTGCAGTCGATGCGGGCGGTTCGCGGAGACGGCGACTGTGCCGCGGTGTCGGCGCCCCCCTGCCCGAGAGACAGAAGCAGAAGACAGAAGCAGAAGGGCCTGCGGTGGGTGGGTCAGTGCCTCATGGTTCCGGACGGCACCGGCACCGGTGCCGCCGGCCCACGGCCGCCTCAGGTCTCGACGAGCGGCGCGTAAGCCTCGGGAGCGATCCCGAAGGTCCAGGCGACGCCGGCCTTGGCCGTCCGGGTCGTGGGTGGTACCCGCAGCCAGTAGGTGCGCCGGGTCCCGTCCGGCTCCGGCGTCGAGTTGAGCACTTCCACCATCACGACCGGCTCGTCGTCCGGCAGGTCTATCCGCCACAGGACACCCGTCGCGTCCCGGTGCACCGGGTGGGCGGCCGAGTCCGTGAGGTAGCGGTCGTAGCCGTAGTGCTCCAGCATCACCCGGCGCAGTTCGGCGTTCTCCTCGGAGCGGATCCGCTCCGGTGTGAGCCCGGGCAGCTCCGTGATGAACTCCGCCGGTACGGGCATGCCGCGCCAGGCGTGGAGGGCGAAGCCGTCGGGATAGGCGAGTGCCGGGCCGGTCCCGCTGTCGAGCCGGCCCGCCTCGTCCCGGTGCAGGGCCGTGGGCCGCTCGCACACCACCGCCACGCGGGAGTAGGGCCACCACCAGCCCGCGCTGCGGCACACGGCGGCCACCGCCTCCAGCGGGCCGTCGTCGGGGGTGAACGCGGCGAGCCAGGGAGCGTCGTGCTGCCCGAGCACGGCGTCCAGGAGAAGCAGCCTGATGTCCGCAGCCGCCTCCCCGGTGTCGCGGCCCACCAGCTCTTCCAGGACGCCCGTGCGGATCCGGTCCACCAGCGCCTGGGTCGACTCCCACAGGCGCCCACCGGTCGCGGCCCAGTGCGCCGACCATCCCGTGGCTCCCAACTGCTCGTGCAGTCGCCGCCGTTCGAGCGCCCAGGGCGTGCTGCGGACCGCGTCCCGCACGCTGGGTCCCCGGTCCGGAAGGTCCCGCAGCAGTTCGACGGCCGCGCGCGGGGATCCGGCCCACACCACGCGCTCCGGTTCGGGAAGACCCGCTTGCCGATAGGCCCGTCGGACACCGGCCTCGGCGACCGTGCGGTCGGCGGGAACGGTTGCCGAGAGCCACCCGCGCCACGCGCTCAGCTCGTCGGAGGAACTGTCCTCCACAATGTCCCCCACCGCTGTCCCGTCGGCCTCAGTCCTGATCATCTGCCCCTCCGTCATGCGCTGTTCAGTCCGCCACGATCCGCACGGATCCGGGCACGTACTCCCGCTGCCTGATCACCCGGTACCACCCCTTGGGCAGCGCGATCACCGCGTGCTCCTCGTGCACCACGCGTCCGCCGTGCGGAAGGTGCAGCAGCAAAGGCCCGAACGGCCCCGGCTCACGCACCAGTTCTCCCGGTCCGACGACGGCGTGGGCATGTCCGGTGACCTCGCCGAGCGCCAGCACGAGCCGGCCCCGCGCGTCGCGCCGCTCCCTCGGCGAACGGGCGACATGCGCCGGCACCGCTTCCTCCGTCACGGGCACGATCAGCACGTCTCCCTGCCGGTACATGGCTCTCCTCTCACCGCCGGGTGCTCGGCGCACCGGCCTCATGTCGACGACCGTAGAGGCCACCACTGACAACGCCCCCGCGAAGCGGCCCCGCCGACGAGTGCTGTCAGTGCCTCTTGGTAGAACTTCCGACATCACGGACCGCACACTTTTCTTCTCAGGAGCAGCCGTATGACCATTGGTGAACACCTCTCCGCGCTGTACCGGCTGCCCGCCTACGACTTCCCGGGTCCCGAGGCGAAGGTGGACGGCCTTCCCGACGCGGACGCCGTCGCCTGGCGGATCACCGGCGACGTGTACGACGCCGACGAGGACTGGACGGGGGCCTTCGAGCGCTTCCGCGCCGCCGTCGACACGACGCGTGTGCGGGCGCTGATCGTCGGGGCCTGGGAGGAGGCGTACGACTCGGACCCCTCCGACGTCATCGAGGCCCTGGTCACCGCCCGGGAACGGTTCCCCGCGCTGCGCGCGCTGTTCCTCGGCGACATGGTGATGGAGCAGTGCGAGATCTCCTGGATCAACCAGACCGACGTCACCCCGCTGCTCAACGCCTTCCCCGCCCTGGAGGAGTTCGGTGTGCGCGGCGGATCGGGGCTGCGGTTCCCCGCGGTGAACCACGGCGCGCTGCGCAGGCTCGTCGTGGAGACCGGTGGGCTGCCCGCCGAGGTGGTGCGCGGCATCGGCGGCAGCGACCTGCCCGCCCTGGAGCACCTCGACCTGTGGCTGGGCACCCCGGAGTACGGCGGCGACAGTGAGGCCGCCGACCTGGCGCCCATCCTGTCCGGCGCCCGCCTGCCGCGCCTGCGGCATCTGGCCCTGCGCAACAGCGAGATGCAGGACGCCGTCGCCGCGGCCATCGCCTCCGCCCCCGTCGTGGCCCGTCTGGAGGTGCTGGACCTGTCCATGGGCGTCCTGACCGACGAGGGGGCCGGTGCACTGCTCGCCGGTCAGCCCCTCACCCACCTCAAGAAGCTCGACCTGCACCACCACTACCTCAGCAAGCCCTTCGAGGAGCGCGTCCGGCAGACCCTGGAGGGCGTGGAGGTGAACCTGGACCGTGGCGACGCGGACGAGGACACCGAGGACGACGGCACGGTCTGGCGATACGTCGCCGTGGGCGAGTGAGCGCACCCCCCGTGACCCGGCCGCCGGCTCTCGCCCTGCCGCGCTTCGCGGTGGTCGGCAACCCGGAGAACCGCCGGGTGTCCCTCTTCGGCGACGCGGTACTCGCGGCCGGCCTGCCCGGCCCGCGCGTCGTCCCCTGGGTGGACGTCCTGCGCGCCCGGGGAGCGGACTTCGGCGCGGACGAGATCGTCCGGATCGACTCGCCCGGTGAGAACGCCGAGGTCGACCGTCTGCTGCGGGGCACCCAGGACCTCACCCGGGTCGAGGGTTCGGCCCGCTGGTACGCCGGGTTCACCGCCGCGCTGCGCGGTCTGCGCGGCGGTGTCCGCCTGGACGACCCCGGCGACCTCGCCGTGCTCTTCGACAAACGGCGTTGTCACGGCGTGCTCGACGCGGCGGGCGTACCCGTCCCCGCCTCGCCCACGTCGAGTCGGCCGGGTACGCCGGGCGCGCCGGTGCGCGGCTGGGACGACGTGCGGACGCTGATGCGTGAGCACCGCATGCCGCGCGTGTTCGTCAAGCCCGCGCACGGCTCGTCCGCGTCGGGGGTTCTCGCCGTCGAGACGGGCGGCGGTGGTCGCGTCCGGGCCACCACGTCCGTCGAACTCACCCCGGGGAACCGGCTGCACAACTCCCTGAAGGTGCGCCGCTACGACCGCGAACAGGACATCGCGGCCGTCGTCGACGCGCTCGTCCCGGACGGCCTGCACCTCGAACGCTGGCTGCCCAAGGCGTCCCAGCAGGGCAGAGCCGCCGATCTGAGGGTCGTCGTGGTGGCCGGCCGGGCCACGCACGCGGTGGTCCGCACCAGCCGCTGGCCGATGACCAACCTCCATCTCGGCGGCCTCCGCGGTGACCTGGGCGCGGCCCGTCAGGCCGTGGAGTCCGCCGGCGCGCGCTGGGCCGCTCTGCTCGACGTGTGCGAGCGGGCCGCGGCCTGCTTCCCGCGCACCCTGTGCGTCGGCGTGGACCTGCTGCCTGCCGTCGGCTGGCGCAGAGCCTTCGTCGGCGAGGTCAACGCGTTCGGCGATCTGCTGCCCCGGCTCACCGGCCTGCCCGGCAGCGGCGCCGAGGGCCTGGACACCTACGCCGCGCAGGTGGCGGCCGTACTGCGTGGCCACCCCCGACCCGGCCCGCCCCACCCGGGGCACCCTCGGCCCGGCCCGCCCCATCCGGGGCACCCCCGATCCGGCCCGCCCCACCCGGACAGAACAGGAACCGCCCATGCCTGAGCCCGACATGACCGAGGTGGTCGGCAGCCACGACATCCTGCTGGTCACCCTCGACACCCTGCGCCACGACGTGGCCGTCGAGCTGGCGGCGGCGGGCCGTATCCCGAACCTGGCCCGCCACCTCCCGGGCGGCCGCTGGGAGAAGCGCCACGCGCCGGGCAGCTTCACCTACGCCTCCCACCAGGCGATGTTCGCGGGGTTCCTGCCGACCCCCGCCTCCCCCGGGCCTCATCCACGGCTGTTCGCGGCGCGTTTCGCGGGCAGCGAGACCACCGCCGAGGGGACCTTCGTCTTCGACACCCCGGATCTGGTGTCAGGCCTCGCCGGGGCCGGCTACCACACCGTGTGCATCGGGGGTGTGGGCTTCTTCAACAAGCGGGGCCCGCTCGGCTCGGTGCTGCCCGGCCTCTTCCACGAGTCCCACTGGGAACCGGACTTCGGCGTCACCTCACCCCACTCCTTCGAGAACCAGGTCGCCCGCGTGGCGAAGGTCGTCGCTCAACTCCCGCCTGAGCGGCGGCTGTTCCTGTTCGTGAACGTCTCCGCCCTGCACCAGCCGAACTGGTTCCACCTGCCCGGCGCGACCCGCGAGGACGGAGACACGCGCCGGACGCACGCCGCCGCACTGGAGTACGTGGACCGGCACATCGGCCGGCTCTTCGCCGTCGCGAGCAGCCGGCGCCGCTGCTTCGCCGTCGTCTGCTCCGACCACGGCACCGCCTACGGCGACGACGGCTACACCGGCCACCGCCTGGGTCACGAGTCCGTGTGGACCGTGCCGTACGCCCACTTCTTCCTCGACCCCGCCGAGGCCGCCGTATGACCACAGCTCAGCTGACCAGCCCGTACCAGCACTACGTCTACGCCTATCCCCACAAGACCGCCTACCGCCGACTGCCCGACCGTCCGGCGCTCGCCTCCCTCTGGGCGGCCGAACCGAAGGACGCCCTCTCCCTCTACCTGCACATACCGTTCTGCGAGGTCCGCTGCGGCTTCTGCAACCTCTTCACCCGGATCGGCGCACCCGACGGCCTGACCGGCGCCTACCTCGACGCCCTGGAACGACAGGCGGACGCCGTACGGGAGGCGCTGGGACAGGAGGGTCAAGTCCGGTTCGCCACCGCGGCCTTCGGCGGTGGCACGCCGACCTTCCTCACCGCGGCCGAGCTGGAGCGCCTGTGCGACATCGCCGAGCACCGCATGGGCGCCGACCTGCGTGCCGTCCCGCTGTCGGTGGAGGCCTCGCCCGCCACGGCCACCGCCGACCGCCTCGCCGTGCTGGCGGAGCGCGGCACCACCCGGCTGAGCCTGGGCGTCCAGAGCTTCGTCGACTCCGAGGCGCGGGCCGCCGTACGTCCGCAGCGCCGCGCCGATGTCGAGGTCGCTCTCGCCCGCATCCGTGACGCCCGCGTCCCGGTCCTCAACATCGACCTCATCTACGGCATCGACGGCCAGACCGAGCGGACCTGGCGCCACTCCCTGGACGCGGCGCTCGCCTGGCGGCCCGAGGAGCTGTACCTCTACCCGCTCTACGTCCGCCCGCTGACCGGCCTCGGCCGCCGCGGCGAAGAAGGCCGGCCCGACCCCGCCTGGGACGAGCAACGGCTGCGCCTGTACCGCGCGGGCCGCGACCATCTCCTCGCCCACGGCTACACGCAGCAGTCGATGCGCATGTTCCGCCGTACCGACGCCCCACGGCAGGGCGCCGACGACTACGCCTGCCAGACCGACGGCATGATCGGCCTGGGCTGCGGTGCCCGTTCCTACACCTCCGCCGTGCACTATTCGTTCGACTACGCCGTCGGCATGCACGAGATCCGCGGCATCATCGACGGCTACGTCACCACCACCGACTTCACCCGCGCCGAGGTCGGCTACCGCATGGACGGCCGGGAGGCCCGCCGCCGTCACCTGCTGCAGTCGCTGCTCCAGGCCGAGGGCCTCGCCACCGACGACTACCGCGCTCGCTTCGGCAGCTCCCCCGACGACGACTTCGGCCCCGAACTCGGCCGTCTGGCCGACCGCGGCTGGCTGAGCGGCACCGGAGCCTCCGGCCTGCGCCTCACCCCCGAGGGTCTGGCCCACTCCGACGCCGTCGGCCCGGAGCTGTTCTCGCCGGCCGTGCGGGCCGCCATGGCCGCCTACGCGAGGAAGTGACCGCCCGCCATGGACCTGACCGTCCTCTACCGGGGCCCGCTCGCCTCCTGCGACTACGACTGCCCCTACTGCCCGTTCGCCAAGCGGCGGGACTCCACCGCCCGGCTCCGCGCCGACCGCGCCGCCCTGGAACGCTTCGCCCGGTGGGCCGCCGCCCGCACCGACGACCGGCTTTCTCTCCTCTTCACCCCCTGGGGCGAGGGCCTGGTCCGGTCCTGGTACCGGCACACCCTCGCGGAGCTGTCCCGTCTCCCGCACATCCGCAGGGTGGCCATCCAGACCAATCTCAGCTGCCGCACCGACTGGCTCACCGACGCCGACACCGACACCCTCGCCCTGTGGTGCACCTACCACCCGGGCCAGACCCCCTACGACCGCTTCCTCACCAAATGCCGCGACCTGGCCGACCGCGGTGTCCGTTTCAGCGTCGGCGTCGTCGGGCTGCCCGAACACCTGGAAGCGGCCCGCCGTCTGCGCGCCGATCTGCCCGCCCACGTGTACCTGTGGATCAATGCCGCCGAAGGCCACACCTACCAGGACGCCGAGGCCGGGCAGTGGACCGCGCTCGACCCCCTGTTCCCCTACAGCCGCCATCCGCACGCCAGCGCCGGGCTGCCCTGCCGCACCGGCGAATCCGTGATCTCGGTCGACGGCGACGGCACCGTCCGGCGCTGCCACTTCGTCCGTACGGAACTGGGAAACCTCTACGACGGTTCCTACCGCGCCGCCCTGCGCCCCCGCCCGTGTCCCCTGGCCGTCTGCGACTGCCACATCGGATACGTCCATCTCGAGACCCTGCCGCTGTACGACGTCTTCGCGGGCGGCGTCCTGGAACGCGTTCCGGCCGCCCCGCCGGAGCGGCTTGCGCCGCTCGGCGGCCCTGGGTCGCGACGCGCGCGGTGAGGAGCTGAGGACCGGGGCCGAGGACGACGACTCGCCGCACAAGCAGGCCGACGGGCCGTAGGGCCACGTATGGAAAAGGATTCGCGCCGCCGGATGAACCCGCACCCCACCGGCACCGTTGTGGCAGGCGCCTGGTTCTTTTTTCCTTCCTACCTGTAAGGCGGATTCCATGCCCATCGATGACTACACCGGAGGCCCGGCACAGGGCTCGGACGTTCTGGTCGTGACCACCAACGAAGTGCCGGGACATGAGGTGAGGCGAGTGATCGGCGAGGTCTTCGGCCTCACCGTACGTTCCCGCAATCTGGGCTCCCAGCTGGGTGCCGGACTGAAGTCGGTGATCGGCGGTGAACTGAAGGGCCTGACCAAGACACTGGTGCTGACCCGGAACGAGGCGATGGAGCGCCTCGTCGAGGCGGCCGGTGCCCGCGGCGCGAACGCCGTACTCGCCATGCGCTTCGACGTCACGACGGCCCAGGACATCGGCACCGAGGTCTGCGCCTACGGAACGGCTGTGATCATCGCGCCGGCACCCTGAGGGCTGTCCCGCACTCCCGGTGGATCAGCGCGCGGCGCATGTGCTCCATACCGGCGCGGGCGCCACGATCGACCAGGTGGCCGCCGTCCACTGCACTGTCCGAAGGTGCAGGGGGACGGCGGCCACTCCGCTGTCCGCAGGATGTGAGGGCACGGCGGCCATGGCCGGCACCTCGTTGATCATGCCACCACCCGTGGCATCCGCGGTTGGACTTCTGACGGCGTTCTCCGCCTGTGGTTAGAGACGGCAATCATCCGGCCGCCCGAGGACCGCGCCGTGCTCCGGGCCATAGTCTCGAACACATCGGGAAGGCGACCGGCCAGCGGTTCGACCAGCGGTTCTTCCGCACTGCGCCGTGCTTCGCCCTCCCGCTCCAGTCTGCGGGCGCACCACGCCCGCCTCACCAGGAATCCGGGGGATCTCCCATGTCCAAGCGCGTTCTCGTCCCGTCGCTCATCGGTGTCGCCGTCGTCGGCGGAGTGGCCGCCGGTGGGCTCGCCCTGGCCTCGAGCGCCACGGAGCCGGCACTGGCCAACGGCTCGGCCCGCTACGTCGCGCCGTCCGGCGGCAGCAGCGGGTCGCTCATCTTCACGGCGGACGTGCGGGACGACTCGGGTGTCCGGGGCCTCAAGGTCGTGGCCTGGCCCGCGAGTTCGAAGCTCGACCCGACGGAGGCGGAGTTGCGGCACACGGACGACGCCACGTGCCGCAGCACCTCGGCCGACACCGCCCGCTGCACCTACACACTGAAGGTCACGGAGAAGGAGGCGGCCGAGCTGAACCGGGGCACGTGGTACGTCTCGGCGCTGGCAACGGCCAAGGACGAGGACACGGTGTTCGTGCCCCGCGCCGCCACCTTCGACGTCAAGGGCTGATCCGCCGTCGCGCCCGGGCACCCCCGAGGTGCCCGGGCAGCAGCGCGGCGACGACGAAGACCCCGGAACCCTCCGAGCGCGGCAGCCCGAGGGCGCTGAGGTCGCTCACGTGCCCGACGGCCCGTGTGCGTGCAGGTGGTAAGACCGTAGGCGGGGTGCTGGGTGGGGGAACGATGACGGCTGTGGAGCATGACTTCGACTTCGAGTTGCTGGGTCCGCTGGTGGTACGGCGGACGGGCGCGGTGCTGGATCCGGGGCGGCGCAAGCAGCGGTTGCTGCTGATCCGGCTGCTGATCGCCGACGGTCGGGCGGTCGCTCCGGAGGTGCTGTGCGGGGAGCTGTGGCCGGAGCGGCCGGGCCGGGCGCCGGGTGGGGCGACGGCCTCCCTGCACGCCCACGTCAGCAAGGTCCGGGCGGTTCTGGAACCCCGGCACCTGCGCGTGCGGGGCACGTTCCGGGTACTGGTCACCGAACCCGCCGGTTATGCCCTGCGCGTCCCGTCCGAGAGCCGGGACACCGTGCGCTTCGAGCGGGCCGTCGTCCGGGCGCACCGACTGCTGGCGCAGGGGCGGCCCGCGGACGTGCTGCGGGAGGCCGAGCGGGCCCTGGGCATGTGGCGCGGAGCCGCTCTCGCCGACGCCACGCATCAACTGTTCGCCGCTCAGGAGGTCGCACGGCTGGAGGACCTGCGGCAGACCACCCGGGAGGTCCGCACCACCGCCCTGCTCCTGAGCGGACGGATACCGCAAGCGATGGAGGCGGCACGGGAACTGACGGTGCGGCACCCGTTGCGGGAGACCGGCTGGGCTCTGCTGCTGCGGGCCCTGTACCTGGCGGGCCGGCACCCCGAGGCCCTGCGGTGTTACGCGGACCTGCGCGGGCACCTCGCCGACGAACTCGGCCTCGAACCCGGCCCCGCACTGCGCGCCCTGCACGACGGCATCCTCCGCCACGACCTGCCGCCCCTGCCCGTGTCCCCACCCGGCGCGGCTCAGGCGGCGGGTCCGACAACCGGTACGACTGGAAACGGCTGTTCAGGCCGGGCTCGCTGCCCGCATTCGGCCCCGGCCCGCAAACCGCGGGCGCCGTTCCGGAGGATCTCGTCCCCGCCGGGCAGGCGGACCGGTGGTTCGACGTCGGACGCCGGGCACTGAGGGCCGGTGAAGCGGTACGAGCGCCCTGCGACGGACGTGCCCGCAGTGACCTGGCGGGGTCCAAGGACGTGCTTCACCTTCTCCGCCTTCTCCTCTCCCCCGATGCGCATGCCCGGCGGCGTCGGCGGGCCCGTTCGGCGGCCGGTCGCACACGCGCCGCAGGGGTACGGGCGGCGGACACCTCCCGGTCCGCCGCGTCCGTCACCGGCGCGAGCAACCGGCCACCCGCAGGTCACCTCGCCAGGAAGGCGAGCAGGGCGTCGGTGACCTCCTGGGCATGGGTCCACAGCAGGCCGTGCGGAGCGCCCTCGACGACGACGTACTCGGCCTGCGGAAGCGCCCGGCGGAACGGCTCGGCGGTGGCCTCGATCGGCAGGATGCGGTCGGCGGTGCCGTGCAGGATCAGCGTGGGTACGTCGATCTTGGGAAGGTCCGTGCGGAAGTCGGTGGTCCAGGTCGACACGCACGCCAGGGAGGCATACCAGGAGGCACCGGCGGCGACGTTCCAGCTGTGGCGGACGGCCTCCTCGCTGATCCGGGTGCCGAGGTTCTCGTCCAGGTTGTAGAAGTCCTGGTAGAACGCGGTGAAGTAGGCATAGCGGTCGGCGGTGACGGCCTGCTTGATGCCCTCGAACACCTCCCCGTCGACGCCTTCGGGGTTGTCGTCGGTCTTGAGCAGGAACGGTTCAAGGGAGGCGAGGAAGGCGGCCTTGGCGATGCGGGCGGAGCCGTGGGTGCCCAGGTAGCGGCCGACCTCGCCGGTGCCCATGGAGAAGCCGACGAGGACGGCTTCGCGCAGGTCCAGGGTTTCCAGGACGGTGTTCAGGTCGGCTGTGAAGGTGTCGTAGTCGTAGCCGGTGGTGGGCTGGCTGGACCGGCCGAAGCCGCGTCGGTCGTAGGTGATGACGCGGTAGCCGGCCTGGAGCAGGGCGGCGGACTGCTTCTCCCAGGAGTGTCCGTCGAGGGGGTAGCCGTGGATGAGCACGACCGGCTGCCCGGTGCCGTGGTCCTCGTAGTAGAGGTCGATGGAGGCGGAGTTCTCCTGGCCGACGGTGATGAACGGCATGGTGGTTGTCGCCTTTCGGTGGGTGTGCGTCTGGTGGTGACAGTGGTGCGCGACGGTCACGTCACGGGTTACGGGAGATGGCGGGGCGGGAACGGGGGCGAGGCGGGCTGCCGGTCGCGCCGGTCAGCGAACCGTCCGGGCCGCCCTCTCGACGATGCGGGTCACGGCGTCGGGGCGTGAGACGGACACCGCGTGTGACGCGTCGATCTCCGTCGTGTGCGCGTGCGCCCGGGCCGACATGAAGCGCTGGGCGGCCACGGGGATGTTGCGGTCCTCGGTGGTGACGAGCGACCACGAGGGGATCGTCTTCCAGGCGGCCTGCGTGGACTTCTCCTCCAGCGCGGCGCCGGAGATCGGACGCTGCCCGGTGGCCATGAGCCGCGCCCTGTCCGCCGGCACGTCCGCGGCGAACTGCTGGTGGAACTTGTCCGGCTTGATGTAGACGTCGGCACCCTGACTACCGTCCGGCAGAGTGTAGTTCACCGATTCGATCGCCTGGCCGAGGGTGCTGCCGGGGAACTTGTTCGTCAGCCCGAGCGAGCTCTCGCCGGAGTCGGGCAGGAACGCCGCGATGTAGACGAGCGCCTTGACCTTGTCCTCCAGTCCGGCGGCGGCCTGGCTGATGACGGTGCCGCCGTAGGAGTGGCCGACCAGGACCACGGGCCCGTCGATGTGGTCGACGACGCTGCGCAGGTAGGCGGCGTCGTTCGACGGGCCGCGCAGCGGGTTGGCGGCGGCCACCACCGGGTAGCCGGCGCGCTGGAGTCGCTTGACGACGCCGTCCCAGCTCGCGGCGTCGGCGAATGCCCCGTGCTCCAGCACGATCGTCGGCCGCTCCTGGTGGCGGGGTGCGGCCCCGGCCACTCCGGGAAGGGTGACGGCCGTGACGGAGAGGCCCACGGCCGCGAGGGCACCGAGCAGGGCGAACCTGCGGCTCGGTCGGGGCAGGGGGGTGATGCGCATCGTGAACGTCCTTTTTCTTGACCTGGTGGTCTTGGTGGAGAGGGGCACTGAAGGGGCGGGCGAGGCGCCACCGGGCGGGCGGCCACTTTCCGTGGCCGCCCGGGAGGCGCAGCGGTTCATTCGCAGGAAGCGCTGCCGCGGAACGGCGTCGCTGCGGACGCGGCGGGTCAGCGGATCTGCAGGATGTACAGCGTCGCGTTGAGCCCCTCGACATCCCTGATGCTCGACCACTTGGACATGGTCTCCACCTTGTCGCCCAGAATCATCTCGATGTTGTTGTTGCCGGAGGTGATCCTCGAGACGTTGGGAAGCTGGGGTGCTATGACACCCGCGTTGGCGAAACACGCTGTCTTGCCGCCGTCGTACCAGACCTTGACGAAGTCCGTCCGGTCGCCGCAGCCGGTCTGATTGGTCGCGGCGGCCGAGAACGCGGGCAGAAGAGCCGTCATGGCTCCCGCCGTCACGACGAGTGCGATGCGCGTGATGGAGCGCTTCATTGGTGGAGCTTTCCTTCCGTGGTGCGCGGTGCGGTGGTGACCGGTTCACCGTGCAGTGGACTTTCTTCCCTCCGCGGGCGCCGCTCGTGCCGCGACCCGCGGGGACACCCGATACGCGGGACGTGGACGGCGGTGTCCTCTACCGCTTCTGTCAGCCGCGTTGGTGGCGCCGCTGAAGGGTCAGCGGCGGCACGGGGTGCGCGCCCGGCCGTCAGGGGGTTTCGGGCCGGGCGCGACGAGGTGCTTCGGGTACGAAGCGAAGCACCCACCGCCAAGAACGGCGCCGGACGGCATCCGGTTCACCGCTCACAGAACTTCGCCGGTTTTCTCCGGAAGCGCCGGACCCGAAGGACAGGAAGGCACGACAAGAAGGCACGACAAGAAGACGACAAGGTTTGGCCAAGGCGATTCCAAGAGTGTTGGCCCCGCGCTTCCGCCCGTGCGGGAGACACGTCACAGAACACTCGAACAGGATCGAGCTCCACCTATGAACGGGACCTTGGACGCGAGGATCGCCACCCCCGCTCCAGCCCGGGTGCATGCCCGGCACGCCGCGTCGGAAACCGACTGCGACGCCTTCATGAAAGACCTCTACGACCAGTACGGGCCCGTGCTCCTCCGGTATGCCGCACGGCTGCTGGACGGCGACTGGCACAGGGCGGAGGACATCCTCCAGGAGGCAGCGGCCCGCGCCTGGAAGCATGCCGGGTTCCTGGGCACCCGCGGCGAACACATACGGCCATGGCTGTTCACGGTGGTCAGGAATCTGGTCGTCGACCACCACCGGGCTCGTCGGATCCGCCCTCTGGACCTCATGCCTGGCGAGGAGTTGGACGCCGCCTGGGACGGCACGGACTCCACCCTCACCTCCCACGTGGTACTCGAAGCGCTGCGGGATCTCAACGAGCAGCAGCGGACCGTCATCCAGCTCATGTACTACCTGGAGTGCAGCGTGGCCCAGGCCGCGGAGCACCTCGGCATCCCACCCGGCACCGTCAAGAGCCGCGCCTTCTACGCGATGCGGGCCCTGCGCAAGTCGCTGGCGGGACGGGGCGTACTCGGCGCATGACCACCAACAGACCGTGAAGGGGGAGCCCATGGGCTCTGGTTCTGCACCCCAGGTAAGAGAACCGGCTCCGCCTCCAGCCGGAGGACCGCCATTCACCTGCGGCCATAGTCTTGGCCGGTCATGAATCGAACCAATGACCGGTTGCTCCCGGTCCTGCTGTTCTGCGCCCAGGCCGCGGTGTGGCCCGGGGCGGAACTGATCCGTGGAACCGTCCCGGCGGGGTCCGCCCTTCTCGTGGCGGCCCTCGTCTGCGGACTGGTGACGGCCGCCCTCTCTCTTCGGCGATCGAGGCCGGTGATCACCCTCGTCGCGGTCGCCGCCGCCTGTGCGCTGGGCGCCGGCCCGCTGCCCACCGGGGCGGCGGCGGTCCTGGGGACGGCGGGCGTCGCCCTGGCCCTGTTCACCGTGGCCGCCGAACGGGGCACCTTCACCGCGCTGTTGTGCGTGGTGGCACTCTCGGTCTGGCAGACCCTGTACAACCTCACCCTGCACGGGCTCAGCGACCACGACGGTCTCGACCTCGTCCTGACGGCCGTGTTGTACCTCGGCGCGTGTGCCGCCGGACTGCTGGTGCGGCGAACCCGCCGTGAGCGGCGAGCCGCGGAACAGCGGTCGCGGCGGGCCGAACTCGAGCGCCACCGGCTTCCGGAGGCCGAACGGCGCCGAATGGAACGCGAGTTGCACGACGTCAGCGCTCACCATCTGACGGCCGTCGTCGTCACGGCGGGCGCGGCGCTCGGACTGCGCGACCGGCGTCCCGAAATGATCGGCGAGGCTCTCCGGTTCGCCGCCGAGACCGGCCGCGAGGTCACCCGGGCGCTCGGCACGGTGCGGGCGCCGGCACCCTCGCGTGAGCGGCTCCCGTCGCCGAGGGAACAACTGCTCGGTCTGATCGCGGGGTTCTCCCGTCTCGGCCGGCGCGTGGAGCACGAGATCGACCCGCTGCCGGAGGGCGCCGTCGCGGACGCGGCGTACGGCATCGTGCGCGAGGCGCTGACCAATGTGGCGCGGCACGCGCCCGGTGCCCCCACGACCGTGACGTGCCGGTACGGCGACGCCCGCACGGAAGTCGTGATCGTGAGCGCGGCGCCGCCGGCCGGGTCGGCGGCGCACGGCGCGGGCCTCGGGTCCGGACGCGGTCAGGGCTTCCTGCGGTCGCGGGCGCGGGAGGCGGGCGGCACCCTGACCAGCGGTCCGACGGCGGAAGGTGGCTGGGAGGTACGTGCGGTGCTGCCGGGCCGGGTCGCCGCCGCCTCGGTACAGCGGTCGGTTCCGTGGAACTACCGCCTTGCGCAGGTGGTGGCCGCCGCCGGCCTCGCCGTGCAGCCGTTGCTTCCCACGCTGGTCGTCCACAAGGGGTCCGTCTCGGGCGGGCAACAGGTGTCGGCAGGTGTGTTCTTCGCGTTGCTGGCCGCGGCGCAGGGACTCGCACTGCTGTGGCTGCGCCGGGCACCGGGCGTGGCCCAGGGTGTGATGTGCGCACTGGCTCTGCTCTGGCCGCCGGCGATGTCCATGGGCGGATACACCGGCTGGGTGCTTCTGCCGCCCCTGCTGAGCATGGTCGCCACCTGCGCGACGGTCGCCTCCGTCGCGGCCGGCAGGGCTGCCTGCGGCCCGCCGGACGGCGCGGGCCGCCCGCGCCGGCTGCCGCAGGCCGGCCCGGTCGTCGCCGTGCTCGTGCACGCGTTGGCCATGACCGCCGCCGTTCTGCAACGGGGCACGGCCGTCTCCGTCCCGGTCCTCGTCACAGGGGCGGCGACCCAGGCGGCCCTGGCGGTCGGTGCGGCACAGTGGGGCGGGACCCTGTGGGGGCGCCGCCGCCGGGCCGCCCGGGGCGCGCTGGCAAAGAACCTCGCAGTCTGGACCGAGGAAGCGGTACGGGACGCGTGGGCCGAGCGGCGCCGGATCGCCACCGGGCTCGAGACCACCGTTTTCGCCCGCACCGCCGACATGGTCGCGCAGGCTGAGGCCGGCAGGCTCGACGAGGTCGCCGAGCGCGCTCGCGAGGCACTCGCCGCGATGCGTGCCCTGCTCGACACGGTCCGGGACGCCGGAGCGACGCCCGCGCTGCGGCCGCAGCCCACCCTCCAGGCTCTCGACCTCCTCGCCCACCAGATCAGAGCAACCGGCCGCGATGTCGTGATACGGCTGACCGACCGCCTGCCGAGACGGCTGCCCACCCCCGTGGACCTGGCCGCTTACCATGCCTGCGAAACGATGTTGGCGGCCGGCGGTGCGGAGCCGATGGTGGTGTCACTCGACGCGGACGACGCCGCGGTGACACTCACGGCGACCGGCGTGCCGGACAGCGGCCGTTCCGCCCTGTGTGAGCAGTTGGCGGCGCGGGCCGCGGTGATCGGCGGAACTCTCACCACCGGCCCGTCGGGCCCGGTGGGCGTCCGGCTGCCGCTGACCGCGGCGCCGGAGGTGCGGCAGGACGACGAGGAGAAACAAGGATGAGCGTCAGCGTGCTGGTCGTCGACGACCAGGGCATCGTACGGGCGGGGTTCGCGGCCGTGATCGACGCCGAGGAGGACCTGACGGTCGTCGGCGAGGCCGCCGACGGCGCCGAAGCGGTGCGCCTCGCCGAGCAACTGGCGCCGGACGTGGTCCTCATGGACGTCCGCATGCCCGTACTGGACGGCATCGCCGCCACCCAGATCATCACCGGGCGCCCCGACGCACCCCGCGTCCTGGTACTCACCACCTTCGACCTCGACGCGTACGTGTTCGACGCGCTGCGCGCCGGAGCCTCCGGGTTCCTCCTCAAGGACGTACACGCCGGCGAGTTGCTGCACGGCATCCGGGTGGTGGCGGCCGGTGAGAGCGTCCTCGCTCCGTCCGCGACCCGCCGGCTCATCGGCCACTACGCGTCGAGGCCGGGCGCGGCACCCCAGGGCGGCACCCCTGCCGGGGAGCTGAACAGTCTCACCGGCCGCGAACACAGCGTCCTGACCCTGATCGCCGCCGGACTCACCAACGCGGAGATCGGCGAGCAACTCGGCATCACCGTCGGCACCGTGAAGTCCCATGTCAACGCCCTGTTGCGCAAGCTCGGACTGCGCGACCGGGTGCAGGCGACGATCCTCGCCTACGATCTGGGCCTCGCCCAGCCGAACCCGCCCCTCTCCCCCGCCTGACCGCCCGCCATCATCCAGGAGTCCCGCCATCATGACCGGTCCAGGCCCCTCCCTCCTTCGCCGGGTGTTCCGCCCCCTCGGCCACGTCGCCGCGCGCGTCTACCTCGTCGCCTGTGTCCTCCTGTTCGGGTGGGCCCTGCTGGCCGCCTCCGAAGGGTCCATGGCGCTGGTCATACCGCTGCTCGCCATCGTCCCGTCCGGTCTCGTACTGCTTCTCGTCCTGCCCGAAGGCACGGCGACGTTCGGCCTCTCCGTCGTTTTCGGAGTACTGATCAACGCCATGCTCATCGGCTGGTGCGCCCGCGCACTGCGTCGCGGGAACAACCCGGACACGGCAGCCTGAAGCATGTGCCCGCAACCCGGTCCGGGGCCGGGCCGGCCGTGCTGGTCACGGACGCCCGGTGGCGCGATGTCCCCTTGGGATTGCCGCGTCCGTCGCCTACACCGAGGTGTGCTCCGCGGCAGACGGGCACGCGAGCGACGAGGAGCCGTCGTGCCCGTCGCCGTGCGGCTCGCCCGTCGCCAGGGCGGCGAGCCGGTCCCGTACCTGCTGTGCGGTGTGCAGCAGCGACTGCCGTTCGGCGTCGTCGAGCGCACGGAGCCAGTCCGCTCGCGCGGCCTCCCGGTCGCCCATGGCCAGACGGGTGTCGCCCATGCGCATCAGCACGCCGACGACGTTCCTGTGGTCCCCCAGTTCGTCGAACGCCGTCATAGCCCGCCGGTAGGTGGCCATCGCCTCCTCGTACCGGCCGAGCAGACGGAGCGCGTGGGCCAGCACGTCCCGGCCCTGGGCCTCCTGCCACGGTGTACCCAGACGCCGGAACAGGGCGATGGCCTCCTCGCTGTAGGCGAGGCTCCTCTCGGGCTGCCCCGTGTGGGAACGCAGCCAGGCGAGTTCGACGAGGCACTCGGCCACCCACAGTTCGTTCCCTGTCTCCCGGGACAGTGCGAGGCCTCGCTCGGAGAACGCCAGGGCCTCCTGGACCCGGCCGAACAGAAACAGCGCGCACGCCATGGCGTAGTGGGCGCAGGCCTGATCGAGGACGGTGCCGAGTTCCTCGAAGATCACGGTGGCGCGTTCCAGGTGGTCCACCGCCTGTTCCTGGTGGCCCAGATAGCCGTGGACGCTGCCCACGTGCCGCAGGTAACGTCCCTCGGCCAGGCGGTCGCCGAGGCGCTGCGCCACCTCCAGGACGGGCGCCAGGGCTGCGATGGCCTCCGGCCAGTACTCCTGGCGGTTCAGGTGTTCCTTCAACGACCAGGCCAGCCCGGTGACCCGGTCGTCCAGGCCGTGACTGACTGCGGTCTGCAGCAGGGCCCTCAGTACCTGGTGTTCGGCGGCGAACCACCGGCTCACCTGCCCGGCGGTGGTGAGATCCTCCGGGACGGCGCCCGCGGTCGGGGAGCCGAGGTCGAGGTCGGGCAGGGAGTCCCGCTTGAGCAGTCGGTTGCCTGCGTGTGCTGTGAACAGGTAGTGGTCCAGGACCCTGAGGGTGGCCGTGTGGCGTTCGTCGGCGTGGTCGTGGGTGTGGGTGAGTTCGCCGGCGTAGTCGCGCAGCAGGTCGTGGAGGGTGAAGCGGCCGGGCTGGGGCTGTTCGACGAGGCAGGAGCGGGTGAGTGCGGCCAGCAGGCGGCGCGTTGCCGGGAGGGAGAGTCCGGCGAGGCCGGCGGCGGCCGGGGCGGTGATGTGGGGTCCGGGGTGGAGGGCGAGGAGGCGGAAGAGACGCGCGGCGCCCGGGTCCAGGGACCGGTAGGACCAGGAGAACGCGGCCCGGACGTCGGTGGTGGTGTCGAAGCCGGTGAACGCGTCGAGGCCGCCGCGGGCCTGGCGCAAGTCGTCGGCGACGGCGTGGAGGGGAAAGGCGGGGTCGAGTTCGGCGGCGGCGGCGACCACGGCGAGTGCCAGGGGCAGCCGCCCGCACAGCCGGACGATGTCGCGGGCCGCGTCCGGCTCGGCGGCCAGACGCTCGGCTCCCAGCCGCCGCGCCAGCGTCTCGTGGGCCTCGGCCTGCGAGGGCAACGGGAGGGACAGGAACCTGGCTCCGTCGGCCGCGATCAGGCCTGGGAGCCGGTTGCGGCTGGTGACCAGGGTGAAGCAACCGTCTCCCGCGGGCAGCAGAGGACGGACCTGTTGCTCGTCGCGGGCGTTGTCCAGGACGAGCAGGACCCGCCGGCCGGTCAGCAGACTGCGGAAGAGCGCGCTGCGCGCGGGAGTGTCCTCGGGAATCCGCTGGGCGGGAACGCCGAGGGCGGTGAGGAAACCGTGCAGGGCGTCACCGGGTTCCACGGCCGGCGCGTGCGGATGGAACCCGCACAGATTGACGAAGAGCTGTCCGTCGGGGAAGGAGGGGGCGATCCGGTGGGCGTGGTGGACGGCGAAGGTGGTCTTGCCGATGCCTGGGGCGCCGCCTATGACGACGACACGAGCACCGGCCGGTCCCGGCCGGCCGGACGCAGCGCTCACGGCGGACAGCCGCGCGCCTTCGGTCGTCCGGCCCGCGAACACCGCCAGATCGCCCGGTAGTTGTGCCGGACGTGTCACCCGGGCCAGCCCGACCTCGTCAGCGCCGACGGCGGGTGCGCCGCTTGCGCCGGGGGGCTCCGTCGGAGACGAGTGCGGGGCTCCATGAGGTGTACCGGCCGGCCGTGCTTCGCCGACCATGGCTACGGCGTGCTGCTTCCGTGCCTCGTACCACGTCGCCCCCTTCGGATCACCGCTGTCCGCGGTGGGGGCGGCCGGTCCCGCTTCCTGTGCGGTGACGGCGTCCGGCAGGAGCAGGGGCGGCAGGTCGTGGCGGAGGATGCCGTCGTGCAGGGCGCGCAGTGCGGGGCCGGGTTCAAGGCCGAGTTCGTCGGCGAGGTGCCCGCGCAGGTCCGCGTAACACCGCAGGGCCTCGGGGTGCCGGCCCGCCAGGTACAGGGCCCGCAGCAGCAGAGCCCAGCCGGTCTCCCGCAACGGGTGCTCCACCGTCAGTTCCCGGGCCGCCTCCACCGCCTCGGTGATCCGCCCGTTCAGGAGCAATGAGGTGGTACGGATCTCCCAAGCGGTCTGCCGCAGGTCCTCCAGCCGTGCGACCTCCTGAGCGGCGAACAGGTGGTCTGCGGCGTCGGCGAGGGCCGCTCCGCGCCACATGCCCACGGCCCGGCCGACCGTCTCCAGGGCATGTCCGGGACGGCCGTGGCCCAGCGACCGGCGTGCGTCGGCGACGGCCCGCTCGAAGCGCACGGTGTCCCGGCTGTCGGGTGCGACGTTCAGGGCGTAGCCGGACGGTGTGGTGAGCAGTACGTCGAACGTCCGCGTTCCGCGTTGACGCCGAGGCTCCAGAATCGCGCGGATCTTGCTTACATGGGCGTGCAAGGAAGCCATCGTTTTGCCCGGGGCCCGCCCCGTCTGCTGCGGCCACAGCTCCTCGCACAGCGTCTCGGGAGCGACCGCACGGCCGTCGGCGATCAGCAGCCGGATCAGCAGCAACCGCTGCTTGCGCCGCCCCGGATCCAGCACCGCGCCCGCTCGCCGTACCACCAGCGGACCCAGCAACTCGAAGTCCAGCTCATGTTCGGAATCCGGCACCGTTTTCCCCTGTTGTCCCTGCGGCGTCACGCCTCGCACCCCCGCACCCGGCTGACCGGCGGACGCGCGAGCGGCCCGGTCCGAGGCCGGTGGCCTCACCGTGGCCGCAGTGACGAACACCAGGTGCTCGTCCCACCCGGTTGCCCGTGCGACCGTCGCGACCTTGTCGCGGTGGCCGGTCGGCCAGGGACGGTGCTGCGCGGATGATCGGAGCGGTGGGGGCCCCGTCGCCCTCCTCCCGCGTGCCTAACGGGACATTACCAAGGCGTCGTTCGGCGTGAGTAAGCGGCTCCCGCGTTGGTCCACGCAGGACGTGAACCACGGTGCCGTCCCGCACGTTCGAGTAACCGAATAGCACTGTCGTACGTAGCGGAGAATGCCATGGTCACCATCGAAGGAACGAGTACCGCCCGGTTCGAACCGGTCCGGGCAGCACTGGCGGCACACCTGGAGTCCGGCGACGAACTGGGGGCGTCACTGGCCGTGGACGTCGACGGCGTCATGGAGGTGGACCTCTGGGGTGGGCATGCCGACACAGCGCGGACCATCGCATGGGAGCGGGACACACTGGTCAGCCTGTGGTCGACGACCAAGACCCTCACCAGTCTCGCCGCCCTCGTCCTCGTCGACCGTGGAGAACTGGACCTGCACCGCCCTGTCGCGGAGTACTGGCCGGAGTTCGCCGCCCGGGGCAAGCAGGACATCGAGGTGCGGCATGTGCTGGCGCACACCGCGGGGCTGCCCGGCTGGGAACAGCCCTTCACCATCGACGATCTCTACGACTGGCCGACGGCGAGCGCCCGACTCGCCGGGCAGGCGCCCTGGTGGGAGCCGGGGACCGCCGCGGGCTACCACATGCAGACCCAGGGACAGCTGGTCGGGGAGCTCGTCCGGCGAGCCAGTGGCCGGACCCTGGCCGAGTTCGTGGACACCGAGATCGCCAAGCCGCTGGAGGCCGACGTCCAGATCGGTGCGCGGGAAGCGGACTGGCTGCGTATCGCCCCGCTGGTGCCGCCGTCGCAGACCGTCGAGGGAATGACCGGTCTCGATCCCGAGGCGTTCTTCACCAGGACGCTGTTCGGCAGCCCCGCCCGGGACGAGCACGTCGACACCCCGGGGTGGCGCCGCGCCGAGCTCGGAGCCGTCAACGGGCACGGCAACGCGCGGAGTCTGGCCCGTACCCTCTCGGTGATCTCCCGGCGCGGTGAGGCGAACGGCCATCGGCTGCTCTCCCCGGACACGGTGGACAGGATCTTCGACGTGCAGGCCGACGGAGTCGACCTGGTCCTGGGCGTTCCCGTGCGGTGGGGCGTCGGCTACGCCCTCTCGGACCCGAGGACGATGCCGCAGATGCCCACGGGAAGGATCTGCTTCTGGGTCGGCCGGGGCGGCTCGGTCGTCATGATGGACCTCGACCGGCGCGTCACCTTCGCCTACACGATGAACCGCCTGGATGCCGGAATCCTGGGCTCGGAGCGGACACACGGCTACATCCGGCAGGTCTACGAAGCCCTTGACGCCGGGCTCTAGGTTCCGGACGCCGGCAGGCACGAAACGTGGGGCGGGAAGCACGCTTGTCGGCAAACGCCGAGCCGGGTCCTCTGTCTCGCCCATGCGACGAGGGAGGGAAGGGGACCCGCCTACGGTCCGACGACAACCACGCAACCAGCGCCGCCCGGTCTCGGAAGGCGTACGCGCCCGAGCTTGCCCGGGACGAAGAGCGCCCCGTCAGGGCCCATTGATCCGCGACTCGGCCAGGCGGGCGCCTTTTTGACCAGCAGCGGTCCCGTAGTTGGGCGCCGAGCCGACAGACCCCGCCCGTCCGGACGGCGCGTCAGTCCGCGACGAGCCGGTCCACCAGCAGCTCGACTCTCCGCCCGGCGTCCACCGGCGGCAGCCGTCCCGCCCGGGTCAGGGTCGCCAGCCCGTGCAGGGCGGCCCAGAACACCTCGGTGAACAGCGCCGGGTGGACGCCGTCCCCGGCGACCTCGGCGAGGCTTTCCGACAGGGCGGCGAAGGCGTCCTTCAGAGGCTCCGGAGTGTTCTCCTCCGCGAACGCCAGGCCGCCGTCCAGCTGGAACATGGCGTCGTAGACCGCCGGATTGCGTTCGGCGAAGTCGAGGTAGGCGCGGGCGAGCGTGGTGACCCGGGCGCGCGGGCCCTCCGCGGCGGAGGTCGCGGCCCGCAGCGCCGCGGCCATCTCGGCGGCGCCCTCGAGGGCCACGGCGCCGATGATCTCGCGCTTGCCGCGGAAGTGGCTGTAGAGGACGGGCTGGCTGTACTCGATGCTCTCGGCGAGCCGACGGGTGGTCACCGCGTCCCAGCCCTGCCGCTCGGCGAGTTCGCGGGCCGTCGCCACGATGAGGCGTTCGCGGACCGCCCGCTCGCGCTCCTTGCGTTCTTGTACCGACACCCCTGAATCCTAGCACCGCTAGACAAGCAAGCGACAGCAGCACTAGCATCGCCTCATAATCTAGCGCCGCTAGATATCAGGAGGGGTCATCATGCTCAACGCACTCGAGGTCTGCACCACAGTGATCGTCGGCGTAATGGTCGGGGTCGAGTTCTGCGTCGCGTTCTTCGTCAACCCGATCCTCAACGGCCTCCCCGGCGACAACGGCCTGCGCGGCCGTACCCACGGGGCCCGGCTGCTCGGCGCCGTCATGCCGTTCTGGTACGTCGGCTCGCTCGCCCTCGCCGCCATCTGGACCATCGCGGGCTGGCACCACGACGGCGTCGGCCTCGTCATCGTCGCCGCCGCGTTGCTGGTTCTCAGCGTCGTCATGTCGATCCTGCTGCTCGTCCCGATCAACAACCGGGTCAAGACGTGGACCGCCGACGGCCTGCCGGCCGACTGGAAGCAGCAGATGAACCGCTGGGACCGCTTCCACTACGTCCGCGTCGCCGTCATCACCGCCGCCTTCGCCCTGCTGGTCACCGCCCTCGCCTGAGTCCGTGGGCCGGGACCGCGCCGAGCCCACTTCCGAACAGCGTGCCGAACAGGACGCGCCCTCGGCATGCGCCGACAGTCGGGGTGGGGGGCGCGGGCGTCAGCGTCGCCGCTTGAAGTAGCCGTTCTGATGCAGCTTGTACACGATCCAGGGAGCGAGGGCGATCCACACCGCCAAGAAGGCCCACTTGAGCCACGGGGGCCCGTCCGGCCTGCTGTCCTGGGCCAGCTCGGAGGCCGCCACAACAAGAGAAGTCATGCCCCACCTGTGCCCGGCCCGCGAGGACAGACACGAGGTATCCACCCTTCCGCTTCCACCAGCGGGACCCCGCCCCGCTCCCGTGGACCGCATCCTTCACGGGGCGACCGCGGCAACCCCGTTCCGCGCACCGGCCGCGCGGGTATGCCTTGCCCTGCCGCACGCATGTCATGCACGCGGCTCCGGCTTCGACCGAGGGGGCGTCAGTGCGAAACAGGGTGGCAGGGGCGGGACTTGGCGATGTACGCGGCGACTACGCCATCATCAACCCGGCGACAGGCGCCATGATGCAGGTACTGCGGGGATTCCTGCTGCTTCTCTGGATCGCCCTGCTCGTCACCACTGTCGTCAACCCGTCAGCTGTCAACGACAACGCCGCTGTCGCGACAGCCGTGGTGGCGGCGGTGTACGCCCTCAAGTTCGGTTGGCGCCGGCTCACCGCCCGGCTCGGTGTCAACAGGTGCTACCTGTGCGCGGACGGCGTGGCCGTCACCGACCGGTTCGGCCGGATACGCGACTCCGTGGCGTGGACCGAGGTGACCGGGGTGCAGCAGACGGCAGCGGTGGGTCTCGTCCTGGGCTGCCACCGCATCGAAATCTTCCGGAGCCGTTCCGCCGCGCCCCTCTGGTTCGTGGCGCCGGGGGTGAAGTCCGCCCTGGTAGAGGCTCTGCTCGACGAGGGAAGGCGCGGCGGCGTCCTCCAGTGATCGTGCGCACGGCATCGGCCTCGGCGAGCAGGCGCAGGTCACACTGAGCGACGGCGTCAGCCGCCTTCCTCCAGAGTGGCGCAGCCGACGCGGCCGGAAGGACGTGCGTCACTCCTTGGCATGGCGCGACCGCGAGGACGCACGCCTGTGCTCGGGGTCGGCCCGGCCGACACCGGGGCGGCGCAGCGGTTGGTGTGCGGGGCCGACGGAACCGGGTATCGTCTTTGTCATGTTCTTCCAGGCGCCGATTTACGAGTGAGAGCGTGATGGGCCCCTGCTGACGTCCTTCGATGTCGCCGCCCGTCCCCCACCGTTGAATCCGTAGATCACTTCACATCATCACCGGGAGAATTCGTGACCGTGAGCAAGAACATCAACAACCCCGTCGGCATGGGCGGTGGCCAGCGCAAGAAGCAGTCCCGCGCCGAACGGCAGAACAACGGCCCGCACCGCAACCTCGACCGGCAGGGTGCAGCCGACCAGAAGGCGGAGCTGGTGCGCAAGATGCGCGAGAAGACAGGTGCGGCTGAGGACGCCGGGCAGGCGGACGACGACACCGCTCAGGGCTGACGTACCGCCGCCGCAGGGCGGCACAGCACGGCAGCAGGGCCCGGACCGCGCGTCGCGGTCCGGGCCCTGCTGCCGTGTCGGGGCTCTGCCGCCGCACCGGGTGCCGCCGGTCGGCCCCCCGCTTGTGCGCCCTGTCCCGTAGGAGCAAACGGCTCGACCGGCGCCCACTGAGGGCCAGTCAGCGACACACCGAGACCCACGACCGACTGATCCAGACGCAACTGCCTAACGGTCGTACGGCACCCACGCACGACTGCCTGCCTCGTTCGTGCCGTACCAGTAGTGGGGCATCCCCTTGATGCCGGTGGTGCGGAACGGGCGTCCGTGGTCATCGATACGGATCGTCCCGGTGCGGCCCTGGCAGGACCAGTCGAGTTCGAGGTACCAGCGGGCGTCGTTGGCTTGTGTCGTCGCGTCGACCAGCAGCACTTCCGGGTCCGTGGCGGAGATCCGGTAGGGGAAGTGCGCGGCCGGGATGGTGCGTCCTTGGTCGGCGCCGTCCTTGGAGCGGACGATGGGGCGGTCGGCGTCGAGGTTCGCGGTGAAGCGGCGGAGCGTGAGGTCGCTGCCGCAGCCCTGGTCCGTGGCGTACGCGCGCCCGGCCGCCGGCTTCCCGCGGCTGACGATGCGGACGCGGAGCGCCTCCAGGACCACAGCGGTGGACGACCGTCCCTGTACGGAGATCTGCACCATGGTCTGCTTCCCGTGCACCGCGTCCTGCGTCGCCGCCCACGCCCCGGCGTCCTGCTGCACCGGCGGCGGCGGCACCTGCTCGGTCGGTTTGTCGATGACGTAGTCGTGTCGGCAGCCCAGGTCCCAGATCTGGGAATCGGCACTCCAGGTGAGAGGCGGGCCGCCGGCAGGTTTCGCAGTCGGTGCGGGACTGCTTTCCGTTGGGGTCGGGGCGGGGACTTTGTGCCGGGAGCCGGGCGACGCCGAACTGCGGGACGGGGATGGAGTGGCCGGCCGATCCGCCGGGCGGTGGGATGCGCCCGGGGCGGTTGTCCGCGGGAGGGAGGCGTCGGAGGAGTGGTCGTCCGACAGGGCGGACGTGCCGGCCCAAGTGATGAGCAGCACGCAGGAGATGGCGGCGGAGACCATGACAGGCCGACGGCGGTACCAGGGGCGGGGAGCAGGGCCGATGGCGGGCTCGTCCGGGTCTGGATCGTTTCCGGGCTGCACCGCGGAGCCGCTCTCCTTGACGGGTTCCCGGTTCGCGTCCGGCGGCGGTTCCGGTGCAGGTGCCGGTGCCCGTTCCGGAGCCGCCGCCGGTGCGGGTGCAGGTGCCGGTGCGGGTGCAGGTGCCGGTGCCGGTTCCGGTGCGGGAATCGTCTCCTCCGCCGGACCGGCCGTACGCGTCTGTTGCCGAGCCTCGATCAGCGACAACCACAGCCGGTGCAGCTCGAGCCGCTCCTGCGGTGTCGCCTCACAGAAGGCCGCGAGGCGCTCCACGGGTGCGAAATCCTGGGGTACCGCGTCGCCCCTGCAGTAACGGTGGAGCGTGGAGGTGTTCATGTTGATGCGCCGCGCCAGAGAGCCGTAACTGCGGTCCGTACGGCCCTTCAGCTGACGCAGCCGTGCCGCGAACTCCTCGACCTCGTCCCGCTTCGACACCGTTCTCCCGTCGCCCGCCCGCTCACCGGGCACTCACATACCTGCACGTCAGGTGGGCCGGAATGGTTCCACTGTCCCCGACGGGGCGGCAGCCGTCACGCACGCTCGGCGACTCATCACGGCATACGCGCGGCACGGCACGGCCGTCCGGAGAGTGCTGCATCAGGTGCGCCCCGAAGACCTGGGGGGTCGCGTGCCCGATGCAGAACGCAGTCGGGACAGCAGGGCGCGGCCGATGGACGGCGGTTCCCGCCTCGGCGGCCGCATCTGGCACTCAACCGTCCCATGAGTGGGCTCCGCATCCCAGGAAGGCATCCCAGGTGCTCCTGTTTCCGCAGGTCAACAGGGTTGGGACCGTTCCACCCCGGCAGGCGTGCCGTCGGCTGTTGTCCCGGGTCCACGGCGTCCTCAATGCTCTGGGTGTCGCCCCGGCCGAGTCGAAGCGATACGGCGCGGCGGCAGCCCGGGAACGACACCCGACCTGCACCTGCTCGCACATACAGCCCCGAAAAGGAAGACCCCACATGAACAGCAATACCCCCGCACACCGTCGTCCGGCCCGCCGCGCGGCCGTCGTCGCCGGCCTCGTCCTGGCTGTCGGACTCGGTGCGGCGACGCAGATGCCGGCACAGGCGGCCGTGCATGCCCCCGCGAAGGCGTCCGCCGCCGCGCTGCGGCCGATCAGCGGCACCCCCGGCCAGGCGGTCACCCGCGTCGCCGACTTCTACGGCGCGTACATCGACGCGAAGGGCGACTACGCGGACCCGGACCGCACGCTCGCCACGGCGCTCCGCAAGCACTACCTGACGCCCGAGTTCGCCGAGCGGCTGACGGCCTGGGAGGAGGAGAACGGAGTGGACGGTGTCCTGCGTGCCCAGAACGTGCCGGCGCAGTGGACGGTGACCGACAACGACACCGTGGGCAACGGCCACGAGGTCATCGTCACCCTCACGTTCGGCAGCGGGGAGACCGCGCGGAAGACCAAGCTCTTCGTGCTGCTGGAGCGGTACAACCACATCGTCGACATCGAAACGACGAGCGCCCGCTAACGGCGCAACCCCACCGTCCGGACGGTCCGGTTCGAGGCGAGGCACCGTGGGACGCTGACGGGTGCCTCCGTGGAAACGGCGCCCCCTGCCCTTGACAGCAGGGGGCGCCTGGGTTCGATCGGCTGCCGCACGTGCTGCTCGAGTCATCAGAAGTGGTCACAGCGCTCGCATTCGAGGTGTACGGCCGTCGCGTCATCGATGCGGATCCGTACGCAGGCGGCTCGGCCTGGGACATCCGCGGTGAGCGTGGTCGTGATCGGCCTCGTCCCGTTGCACAGCGTGCTGGTGCTGCTGTCGTCCAACACAGCGCCGGAAGCTGGTGACGCGGCGCACCACGCCCTGCGGCAGCCACTGAAAGGGATGGATGACGCGCTCGGCCTGCGCTGCCGGGACGCAGGGCGCCGCGATCAGATGGTGCCCGGCGGATCACGGTGTGGGTCGGGCGGCGGGTCCTTGCGCAGGGTGGTCGTGATGGCGTCGCCGATCTCTCTGGTGAGGGCGGGCCGTTCGCCAGTCAGGCCGAGTTCCTGGGCCAGGGTGATGGCGTGCAGATCGACGGTGGCCTCGACGAGATCGGCGAACACCGCCGTCGCCGAGCGGCCCCGGATCCATGCCGTGGCCGCGACGACCGCGGCGGCGGGCAGCGCCGGCCACCACCAGGCGCCGAGCAGCAGGTACAGCGCGGCCCATCCGGCGAGCCCGAAAGCGGCGCCGTAGGCCTCGCGAGCGGAGAGGAGTTCGGCCCGGACCGCATCGGGCACCGTCAGCCAGAGCCTGGGCCAGGCGGCACCGAGTTCCAGACCGTAGGCGTCATACACCCGTTGGTCGGTCGCGTGAAGGCGGTCGCCGATCCAGGTGGGACGCAGGGGGCGGACGAGGGCGATGGCCTCGCGCCGTTCGATGGCCCTGGCGAGTTCGGCGCGGGTCCCGGCCGCCTCGCACGCCGCGGCGGCCCGCTGCCAGCGGTGGACGCGGCGCCGTACGAGAAGGCGTGCGGGCCACCGGTCGCCCCGGCTGGTCCACAGGCGCTCCACGACGACGGCCGACGCTCTGGCGCACATTCCGGCCAGCGTGGCCGCCGCCAGCACACCGGCGGCCACGAGGAGGATCGCACCGGCGTTGGAGGCTCCTGGGTGGGCGGCCAACCGGTCGATGGCATGCTGGAGTTCAGCCGGGTCTAGGGCGTGGGCGTGTCCCAATACGACGGCGGCGGCCACGCCGGCGAGGTAGACCGCCCCGGGCAGGACGAGCAGGGCGAGCCACTTCTCGGCGGCCTTGCCGGCGAGGGCGGACAGAAAGGTGGTCACAACCGGGCCCGGCCATAGACGAAGGGACGTCCCGTCATCGCGCACACGGGGGCCTCCGGGTGCAACTCCGCGCTCGGCAACCGCTCGCAGGTATGGGCGGCGGGGCAGGTCCACCGGTGCACCACCGGTCGACTGGCACTGTTCCCCGGCAGAGTCGGCAAGCCCTTCGCCGCCCCGGTCACGATGCCGAAGCCGGCTGCGGCCATCCGGTCGTCCAGGGTGTCCAGCCGACGCTCCAGCACGGAGCGGGCCACAGGTTCGTCTCCGCGCAGCGCCGCGAGAACAGCCCCGACGAGCTCCGCCGCGCCCGCCTCACGCGCCGCCTCCTCCAGCTCACCCGCACCCATGAGTGTGCATACGCGACCGAGCCGTTCCGCGAGTTCGTCCACCGAGCGCTCCCTGCCTTCGCGATCGCCATGTCAGTTGCCGGATACCGGGGTTGGCGACTCTACGGGGCCCCGGGATCCGGCGCATCCCGCTACGGTGGTCAGTGGTATGGCGCCAGGGTGATGCCCGGACGCCGTGGGGGACCAGAAGGAAGCAAGGAAGCGATGAGCAAGTGGAAGCGCCGCAGACTGCTCCTCATGGCCGAAGTGCATGAGAGGCGGGGCACCGACCCGTCCGACGTGCTGGCCGGACTGCACGAGCTGGCGGCCGAAGATCCGTACGATCTCGAAGTGCTGCTCACTGCCGCGGAACTGCTCGCCGACCGCGCCGGCCGCAGAACCGGCACGGCGCGGGACGCGGACCTCGCGGCCTCGATCGCCCTGCTGCATCGCTGCGTTCCGCTGGTGCCGCCGGGCCACTACAAGCGCGGCCGGGTCTTCAACAGCCTGGGACAGCGGCTGTTCACGGTCGCCCAGGACACGGACTCCCCCGAGCCCGTGTCGGAGTCGGTGATCGCCTTCCGCGAGGCCGTGGCGGCGACGCCGCACGGCGACAGCATGCGCCAGGTGAACCAATTCTTTCTGGTGGTCCAGCTCGGTGAGCATTTCGAGCGGAGCGGGGACCGAGACGCACCCGTCGAGGCCGTCCACGTGGCACGCGAGGGCTACGCCACCGTCCCGCCCGGCGACGAGCTCCGCCCCATGTTCCGGACGGCCCTGATCACCTCACTACGACATCTCGCGAGCG
This sequence comes from Streptomyces sp. NPDC005551, assembly GCF_042871785.1. Lineage (NCBI taxonomy): Bacteria > Bacillati > Actinomycetota > Actinomycetes > Kitasatosporales > Streptomycetaceae > Streptomyces > Streptomyces sp. NPDC005551. The sequence continues at coordinate 46,251 of NZ_JBIAJE010000003.1, forward strand.
CCACCGCACACGTCGAACCGCTCCAGGAAGCCGTCGGCCTCGCGCGCGAGGCGCTGTCCGAGGCGAGCAGCACCTCCGACCGTACCGGGGCACAATTCGATCTCGTACGCGCTCTGAGGGCACTGCACGACGCGACGAAGGACACGCGACTGCTGGTCGAGGCGGTCGACTTGAGCGAACAGTGCCTCGCGGCCACACCGCGGCGCGATCCCGGATACAACACGCGTCGGACACGTCTCGCATCCGCCGTCAGGCTGCTCGCCCAGGACCTCAGGGACCCCGGCCTGATGCGCCGGGCCATCGACCTGATGCGGGCGACGATCGAGACACCGTCAGCCGCCGACGAGCACGCCGACACTCTCATCGACCTCACTCAGTCGCTCGCTTCCCTGCACGCCATGACCGACGACCAACTCGCACTCAGGGACGCGGAACTGACCGCTCGTACGGCCGTGGCCGCCGCCCCCGATCCCGGCCCCTGGCGCACAGAGGCACAACTCGCCCTGGCAACGATCCTGTTGTACCGCTCCAGCGTGGACGAGCGCGGCACGGACGCCGTAGCACTGCATGAGGCGCTGCGGCTGTTCCAGCACGTGGCGGCCGCCACACCGCCCGACCACAGGGAACGTGGCGATCGGCTGTGGCATCTGGGCGTCACCCTGCGCGACCTGGCCAGGCACGGCGACGGTGACACCGCCGCGTGGAGGCGCCAGGCACGGCATGTCTTCGCCGAGGCCGCGTCCGCCGCCGGACCGCCCAACGTGCGGATCAAGAACTACCACCACCTGGGCGCCATGGAGGCCGCCCTCGGCGACCCGCACGCCGCACTCGCCGCCTACGAAGCCGCGGTTGCCCTGCTGCCGCAGCTCACCCCGGACTGGTTGTCCTACACGGGCAACGTCATCGGACTCAGACAGATCGAGGGACTGCCGGACGGTGCCGCTGCCGCCGCACTGGAGCTCGGCAGACCCGAACGGGCCCTGGAGCTGCTGGAGTTGTCGCGCGGAATCCTGCACGACCGGACGCTGGAGGCCCGTGACCTCAGGCTGCTGCGGCACCGGTCACCCCAGCTCCATGCCGAGCTCCTGCGACTGCGCACCGTCCTCAACGCCCGTGGTCGCGACGGGAACGACGGGATCTGGGACGACCTGATGATCCGGATCCGGAGCCTCGACGGCATGGCAGACTTCCTGCGGGCGCCCTCCGTCCAGGCGCTGCGCCGCCACGCCGCTCAGGGCCCCGTAGTGATCGTGAACATCAGCGAGCGCCGTTGCGACGCGCTCATCCTGCGGGCGGACGGTGAACAGCCCGTGCTGGCGGTCCCGTTGACCGGGCTGACCCAGGCCGATGTCATCGCCCACCTCCTGCGCCTGACTCGTGCCGTCTTCCTCGCCCCGAACGACCCGTCGCTGCTCGCCCGACGGGACGCCCAGCGGGACCTGGACGAGATCCTGCGCTGGTTGTGGGACCGCGTCACCGCACCCGTGCTCGACGCGCTGAACCTCACCGCGCCGTCGTCCGCTACGCAGCCCGCGCCCCGCATCTGGTGGTGCCCCGTCGGCCTGATGGCGTACTTCCCGCTCCATGCCGCCGGCCATCACGACAGCGGCGGGAAGGCGACCGTGATGGACCGGGCCGTCTCCTCCTACACAACCACCGTGCGCGCCTTGGCCGGCCGCGTCAGTCCCGAGGCAGCCGGTGCGAGCCTGCACACGCTGATCGTGGCGGTGCCCGACGCGGAGAACGCCCCCTCGCTGCCGGGCGCGGCGGCAGAGGTCGCGGCCCTCACGGAGTTGTTACCGAACGCCCTGGTCCTGTCCGGCGCGCAGGCCACGTACGAGAACGTCGTCCGCGCGCTGCCCGCCTGCCACGTCGCCCATTTCTCCTGCCACGGCCTCACCTTCTGGGAGAACCCCGCCGCCGGCATGCTGCTGCTCCACGACCACCTCACCCAACCGCTGACGGTGGAACAGCTTTCCGCCATGGAGCTGCCCTCAGCGGACCTCGCGTACCTGTCCGCCTGCAGCACCTCCAACACCCACCCGGACAACGCCGACGAGGCACTGCACATCACCGGGGCCTTCCAACTCGCCGGATACCGACGCGTCATCGGCACCCTCTGGCCGGTCAACGACACCACCTCGGTGGAGATCACCCGCGCGACCTACGCCGCCCTCACCCACGGCGGCAGCCCGCCACCCCGCACCGAACTGTCGGCCCAGGCGCTCCACCGGGCGGTACGCGCCCTACGTGACCGGTATCCGGCCAGCCCCTCACTGTGGGCCGGGTACGTCCACGTCGGCCACTGAATCGTTTTGCATCGCCTCCAGACTGGCGCCGCACCCGCCGCCGGGCGTGAGCCGGGCCGCCTGCAGCAGCCCAGGCACATACACCGGCATCGGGATACGGCGGTGCCACGCGGACCGCGATGCTCCGGCCGCTGCCGACCGAGGCACCGCCGGCGCCGCAGGCACCTGCGACACGCCCGAAACCGCGGCAGCCGACGGATTGGGTCATATCTTCGAAGGTCGGCGCGGTGAGCGGAACGGACGTCCGAAAGTCGGGACGGCCGGCAGGTCGGGACGCACGATCGAAAACAGCAGACTGGCACGGGCGCCCGACGACCGACGCGAGCGCAGGGGGTCTTGCAGGCCGACACGGCGGCATCGACAAAGGGCACAAATGTTCGCCGCTCCCGCTGCCGCCGCGAATCCGATCAGTTCCCGGCTTTCAGGCTGCTTCAGTTCGCTGATGGGGGTACTCGGCGCCTTGCAGTCACCGCCCGCACCGTCGGCAGACGGACACCGGACGGCGGACACCGGCCCGAAGCGGGCCCATGAAAGCGTCAGTGAACGAAGACCCGGCCCCCGGCCGGGCACGTCGGGAGGAACCCATGGTGTTCGGCACAACCAACGAGAACGAGAACAGCGACACCCCACCCTCCTGCACCCACACACGGCCGGCGAACAGCGTTCAAGGCGCACCGGACGGCAGCCCCTACGCGCCCGACGGCAGCGTCCCACTCGGCGGTTACGCCGCCCTGGCAGGCCTCTACGCCACGGCCACAGGACTCGCCGCACTCACACTGCGCCGGACAGGACGCCCCCTGCCCGCCGGTGTCCCGCCGTGGGACCTGCTCGTACTCGGCACAGCCACCTACAAGATCTCCCGGCTCGTGACCAAAGGAAAGATCACCAGCTTCCTGCGGGCACCCTTCACCCGCCGCCAGGAAGCAACCGGCGGCAGCGAAGTCGCGGACGAACCCCGTCGGCAAGGAACCCTGGGACAAGCCACCGGCGAACTCCTCGCCTGCCCGTTCTGCGCCTCGACCTGGGCCGCGACCAGCCTGATGTGCGGATACGTCGCCGCACCACACGCCACCCGCCTGGTCGCCGCAGGTCTCAGCGCGGTCGTCATCTCGGACTGGCTCCAATACGCCTGGAGCTTCACTCAGCAACAAGTGGACAACTGACCGGCAATCCACCGCACCGCACCGGGGCCAGCCACCCGCGCGCCTTCAACCCGCCCTGCGATCACCACGGCGCACCCTTGCGGCCTGCCTCCGGGAGGACCACCGCTACGCCACAGCGACCTGTGGGTGCCCGGCCAGGGGGCATTTCCTGAGCTGCCCGGGCGTCCGCGCCGCCCGGCGGGGCAGGCCGTCGCGGTCATGACAGGGGAACAAGGAGCCAAGAATGAGTGAGCAGAAGCCTTCCAGAGCCGCGGCGGAGTACGAGCCCCGCACGGCATCCTGCCCGACCCGGCGACGAGCATGAAGACATCGCCCGCCACGGATCTGCCGACACCCGGAACCGGCCCGCGACCTGGCGAAAGGTCCCGTAGGCAGACCTGGGCGTTCGCTGCAGCCCGGCTGGTGGCCGCGCACCGCTCGGCGCCGGCCCTGCACCCCGCCGGCCTGCTCTGTACGGCCACGGTGGACGTCGCCGCCGACGGCGCCCGCTGGGGCGTGCCCTGGCTGGCCGCCCCGGCCCGCCACACAGCACTGGTGCGCTGGTCACGGGCAGCGGGCCTGCCCCGCTCATGGCCCGACGCGATGGGCCTGGCCGTCCGCGTGGAAGCCGCCGCAGGGCCCGGACGGCCCCTGGATCTGCTCCTCACCACCAGCGGATCCGGCCGCCTGGGACGCCACCTGCCCCGGATGCGCACGAACGCCGTCGGCGGTCCCTACTCCACATTGCTGTCCTACCGTTTCGGCAACCGACCCCGGATCATCGCCGCGTTCCCGCAGTCCCCCATCCCACCAGTAGGCACCTCCGTCACGGCGCTCGCCGACGCACTCCACCAGAGGACGATCCGCTTCACGCTGCGGGCCGCCGACCGCAACGAACCCTGGCACACCTTCGCCACACTGACGCTCGACGCTCCCGCACCAGAACCGGCACCGGCACCCGCACCCGCACAGGTAAAGGTGCAGAGCCCCGGCTTTGACCCCTATGCCCATTACCTGCCCCTGCTCCACCCCATGGGCCGTCTCGCCGGCCTGCGTACGGCCGCTTACGCCGGCTCGCGGACAGGACGTGGCGCCCCTGGAGGAGAGACCGGAAACACTGGGCTCCGTACAGACGGTGGGACACCTCGACGCGGGGAACCCGGCACAACGGTCGGAGCCGGACAGGAGCCGACATGACCAGCCGACACGAGAACCGGCACGTGAAATGAGGGCCCGCATCACCGGCACGATCCTCGCACCGGCACGAAAGGCGGCCACCCAATCAGGAGAACGGCTCCCGCCGGTCGGATAGTCCGGCCCCCGGCCGTAACGGAACAGCACGGACGGCGCACCACACGCAGAACAGCCCGGGAGAAAACCTCATGACACTCTCGATCAGCACACAGGACGCCTCCCAGCTCGGAGGGGAAGGCAGCATCCTGCTGCGCCAGCGCCGTGACCACGCGCAGCTAGACGCGATGATGAACCGCTACCTCAACCCCCACAGCACGCCAGAGCAACGGGCCGCCCTGTGGAAGGACATCGTCCAGCTCGTCTTCAGCCACGCCTTCGCCGAGGAAACCGTGCTGTGGCCCCTCCTGCGCCGCATCCACGGCGACGGCGAACTCCTCACCGCGCGTGTAGAACAGGAACACCAGGAGATCAACGAACTGATCGCACGCATCGAGAAGACGACCGACACCGATGATCCCAGCCGTACCGCATGGATCCAGCAGGCCTTCACCCTGATTCGCCAGGACATCCGCGACGAGGAGGACGAGCTCCTGCCCCATCTGCGAGAAGCGTTCAGCGACCGCCGCCTTCGGCAGATCGGCGCCGCCTGGGAAACCGTACGGGCCGGCGCACCCACCCACCCCCATCCCGCTGTGTCGCGGCGCCCTCCCGGGAACGCGTTGAGCGGCCTGCCCCTCAGCGCCTTCGACCGGCTCGGCGACCTCGCTCCCTTCACCTCCCCTTCCGCCCGCCGCGCGAGCCTGGTCACCGCCGCCGCGGTCACCCTCGCCGCCGCCATTTTCCTCGCACGCCGCGCCCACCACTCCATCCGCCAACAGACGGAACGCATGGGAAAGAAAAAATCACTCGCATGACAAAAGTCCCACCCCGGGACAGCCGGGATGGGACTTCATGGAGCGCCGGGCAGGCCTTGCACCTGCATTTCCCCACGGGAAGTGGGGCGTCTTTCCTTGGACCACCGACGCAGAGACGACAACCGCAGTACGGCGTGCGCTCAAGATCAATACTACCCCGGCCACCGCACCACTCACCACCACCTCCACCCCGGACTCAGTCCGCGCGACGCACGGCAAACGAGGCGAGACCGAGGACGGACAGGCGGACATGAGCGGGCTGGATGCTGGCCGAGCAGGGCGTCAGTGGCAGAGCACCGACGACACGGCGGCGTTGATCCTCCTGGCCTCGGCCCGCGTCACCTTGTGAACACGGGAAGAGAAGCGGGACCTCGCCGCGCTCTCCGCACCGCTCCCGCCGGCAAGGGCGGCACACTGGCTGCGCGCGCTGGCCACCGCCTTGTCCTCGTCAGCGACCAGAGCAGGACTGATCGCACTCAACGCCCGAATCAGCCGGGCCCGGGTAGCGGCATCCGGCTCGTCAGGCAGACGAACCTTGCCCTGCCCCTCACTCTTACGTCCACCCTCACCCGCATCCGGGTCCACGGACTTCCGGGGCGCGGGCGTCTGCGCCGTCGTAGCAGTAGCAGCCCTATCGGACCCCGTCTCCCCGTCACCACCGCCCTTGCCGCCGCCGCTGCAGCCGACGAGAGCAAGCGCGAAGGAGGCGAGCATCGCGGTGACGATCGCGGCAGTGGCACGGATGGGCATGATCCCCCCTGGGACGTCTGTTGCTGACCGCCATCATGCAGCAACAGAACGTGCCACCCGACCCATTCGCCCACCCCCACCTCAACTCGCCGCCGCAGACGGTCAACGCCGTCCGCCTACCGACTCAGCCTGCACCGACAGGAACCAATGGAAGCCGATAGAAACCGGTGCAAACCGACAGAAAAAGCTCAGGGACTGTCGCCGAGCCAGTCGAAACGACCCTCGTCACCAGGCCTCGGCCCGTACAGGGCGCGACCGCCGGGACCGTAGCGGCCGATCTCCGTGGGCAGCGCCACCTCACCCCGGCGCCCGCCCGGCCACCCGGTCACATCCAGCAGCAACCCGTCCAGCGGACCACCCGTCAACTCCACGTAGTCCCGCCCCGGCCGCCGCCCCCAGACGGCATCATCATGATCAACGCCATACACCCGCCCCCGCAAGAACTCATCCTCATCCACACCCACCACCCTGCCACCCACCACTGACAACGCACCCCCCAGCGGCCCGCGCCCGTTCGGTTCCTGCCTGGTCGGTCATGCGGCCGTTCCGACCCCCGGTTCCGCTGTGGGAGGTCTGAAAACGGGGAAGCCCCAGACCCTGAGGCCTGGGGCTTCCTGGCGCGCTGAACCGAGGGGGCCAGTCAGCCTCGCAGCGGACGAGGTGTACAGCGACGGCCCCGTCCGCGAGTACCTGCGTCACCGGGGCATCCAGCACACGATTCCGGAGTAGACCGACGGCCAGGCAGCCCGCCTGCGCAAAGCGCTCCGTGCATGATCGGCCGGACAGCTTCTGGCCGATCTAACCGGGATCGTTGCTGCCCGGCGTGACGACCTCGTCCAAGACCCTGCGGACCGCCTCGTAGGCCGAGGCGAAGACGGCCGCCTCCCCCGCGCCGCTCACCTCACGGCCTTCGGAGCGGCCAGTCCCAGCCCGGGCCCTCCAGCGCTCCTCCTCGCCGGCAGCCCAATCCCGCGCCCGCTGAACCCGACGCAACAACTCATCAGAATCCACCACGTCAGCCATACACGGAACCTACCCACCAATCCCCCCGCCACCCCGACCAACTCCCATCACGCAAGCACCCCGGGAGCGCCGAGGGTGTCCGCCACGGCCGGTCGCGGCAGCCGGCCGGTGGTTCGGACGCCGCTACCACCGGCCGGTGCCTGCGTAGTTCACCGGCGTGAGCGGAGCTGTCAAGCGCGCTGCGGGATGAAGGGGGTGGCGGCGGAGCGGGCCCGCTCCCACATGCCGGACATCTGCTCCTCGGGACGCTGCTGCTCACCGTGCAGTGCGTTGAGCACCACCAGGCACCCGGTCAGCGCCGGCACCGCCCACTGCGCGCAGGCCAGCTGCCGCTGGGCCGAGTCGATGTCGATGGGGTGCTGGGCGGCCTTCTCGGCGTCCTCCGGGTCGGGGGAAGAAGCGAGCTCGACCTTCTTGCCCAGGACACGGGCGTAGGCAGTGGCGGCGAGGGCCGCGACGGTGACGGCGGTCTTGACCGCGGTGGAGGCCCCGACCCCCTTCTGAGTGGCGACGCGGTGAGCGTTCACCGCAAGGAGCCCCCCGCCGCCGAACAGGTGCGCGCCGATGGCCGCAGCGTTGACGGGTGTCCACTTCGCCCATCCCGATGAGGCGATGCGCGCCCTGGCCTGGGCCGTCTCGCTCACCTCCTGTGCTGCCCCGTTGAGACCGACCGCCCCCATGAGGGAGCCGCCGAACCAGGCTGCCAGACCCACATCGTGCAGGCTGCGGATGAGGGTGTTGCGATCGGACATGACAGTGCTCCTTGGAAGGGACGAGGTGCCGATTGGAATGTCGAGTACCACTCCAGCCTCGTGGCAGCCTTCACCGGCCGCTATCCCGACTGACCCGAACGGATGCCGGGCACCCGAGCGAGCCTCTCCCCGGCCGCCTGACCGATTAGTCCGGCCGGACGATCGAGTCTGCACTGGTATGACTCGAATCATCGCTGACATCTCGGTCTCTCTCGACGGCTTCGTCACCGGGCCCGACCCCGGCCCGGACAACGGTCTGGGCACCGGCGGTGAAGCCCTGCACACCTGGGCCTTTTCCGACGATCCTGACGACCGCCGTTGTCTGCGCGAGGGCACCGCCCGCTCGGGTGCCGTCGTCCTCGGCCGTAACCTTTTCGACGTGGTCGACGGGCCGAACGGCTGGAACGACGAGGTCGGCTATGGCGCCGACCAGGTCGGCAGGCCCGCGTTCGTCGTCGTGACGAGCTCGCCGCCGGGGTCGGTGCGGCTCACCGAGCTCGACTGGACGTTCGTCAGCACCGGCCTGCCCGACGCCGTCGCGGCGGCACGCGAGCGCGCCGAGGCGTCGTCGTCGCACAGCGGCAGGAATCTCGACGTCGTCCTCATGGGTGGCGGTGCCACGATCGGTTCGGCACTCGACGCCGGGCTGGTGGACACGCTGACACTGCACCTCGCCCCCGTCGTGCTGGGCGCCGGGACACCCTTGTTCACCGGCAGGACGCCACGCACGCTCGTGCGGCGGAGCGTGACCTCGACCTCGACGGTGACGCACCTGACCTACGACGTCCTGTGAACCGACGGACGAGAACGGCCCCCTCCCGGCTATGACCGGGGGCCCAGGACCGAGCCGTCCGTGCGAGGTTCGGAGTGCACCCGCGCACCCGGCGGAAAGTAATAGCCATGAACATAGTAGCCATAGATATAGTCGCCATGTACTGTATTTGGCATGAGCAAGGTGCTTCCGGACCCCACGCCCGGCTTCCTGGTATGGCGGCTCGCCAACAAATGGCGCGTCGCGGTTGATCGCGCGGTGTCTCCGCTGGGCCTCACCCACGCGCAGTACTCACTGGTGGCGTCGCTGTACGGCATGCAGCGCGCCGGCGAGCGACCCAGCCAGCGCCGACTCGCCGACCACACCGGCCTGGAGGCGCTGTACGTCTCGAAGCTGGCGCGCACCCTGGAGTCCTCCGGTCTGATCGAGCGCACCCGCGACCCCCGCGACCCCCGCGCCGTGCAACTCGCCCTCACCGAGCAGGGGCAGTCCGTCACACGGCAGGCCATCCCCGCGGTCCAGGAACTGCTTCAGCAGTTGCTGGAGCCGCTCGGCGGCCTCGGCACCCCGCGGACGCGCGCGTTCACCGACGAGCTGACGACCCTGCTCGACGCACCCCTCACGGCATCCCTGCCGAACGACGAGAGCACGAACAGGAGAACACCATGACCACCGCCGCATCCACCACCGCCGAACCCGTCGCCGACGCCCGCGCCCTCGCTCTGGCCCACTACGCCGCCCGCGGTGTCCTGGAGCACGTCCTGGCCCGGCACGGCATCACCTTCCAGCAGCAGATCGCCCTGCGCACCGCCCTGACCGCCGACGGCCCGCTGACGCCGGACGATCTCGTCGCCCGGGTCCACGGCTCCCTCAAGGCCGACCGCGCCGGCATCCGCGCCACTCTCGACGAACTGCTGGCCGGGCAACTGCTGCTCGCGGACGGTGCGTACCTTCGCCCCACCGATGCCGCGCGCGACCTGGTCGCCGCCGTCGGCGCGGAGACCGCTCCCCTCAGCGCCCGGGTCTGGGGCGGCATACCCGCCGCGGACCTGGCCGCCACAGGCCGTGTCCTCGCCCTGGTCAACGAACGGGCCAACGCGGAGCTTGCGGCGCTGACGGCCTGATGGCCCGGCGCCCGAACAGTCCGGCTGGTCAGTAACCGGTGGGTCTCACCAGCGCCGACTCGTACGCGAACACCGCGGCCTGAGTGCGGTCCCGCAGTCCCAGCTTGACCAGGATGCGGCCGACGTGTGTCTTCACGGTCTGCTCGGCCACGACGAGGTGCCGGGCGATCTCCGCATTGGACAGGCCCTGCGCGATGAGTGTCAGGACCTGCGTCTCGCGCTCGGTGAGGTCGCCGACGCGCTCCTTCAACGGAGCTCGCGGGGTGTCGTTCAGCCGGGAGAACTCGGCGATCAGCTTGCGGGTGATGCCGGGCGCCAGCAGGGCGTCACCGGCCGCGACGATCCGCACGGCCTCGGCGAGCTGGTCGGCGGAGGCGTCCTTGAGCAGGAATCCGGACGCCCCGGCGCGCAGCGCCTCGTACACGTACTCGTCGAGATCGAAGGTGGTGAGCACCAGCACCCTGACGTCGGGGGTGGAGACGGTGATGCGACGGGTGGCCTCGATGCCGCCCAGTTCGGGCATGCGGATGTCCATCAGGACGACGTCCGGGGACAGTTCGGCGACCTGCGCCACGGCGTCCAGTCCGTCGACTGCCTGCCCGATCACCTCGATGCCGGGGTGGGCGTTGAGCAGCACGGTGAAACCCTGCCGGACCATCTGCTGGTCGTCGGCGATCAGTACGCGGATGGTGCCGCTCGTCATCGGGTCTCTTCTCCTGTCGGGGGCCGGCCGTGCGGCCTGTGGAGGTGCGGGCACGCGGGTCCTGCGGTGGATCGCGTCGTGCGCCCTGTAGATGGATCCTGCCGTGGGTACGCGTGTGGGTCCCGTCGGGGATGCGGTCACTGCGGCTTCGGACCGGGCTCGGGGAGGACTGGTGCGAGGCCGGTGGGAGGGTCGCCGCCCTCGGAGGCGGGGAGGGCGGTGCCGTCCTTCGGAAGGAACGCCGACACCGTGAAGCCGCCGTGCAGCGTCGGGTGCGCGGCGACATGTCCGCCCAGCATCACGGCCCGCTCCCGCATGCCGAGCAGCCCGTGCCCCGCGCCCGGTGAGGACCGGACCGGCCCGCTCGGGCGGGAGTTGGTGACCTCCAGGTGCAGGCCCCGCGGATCGTGGGTGACACCGACCCGCACCTGGGAACCGGGCGCGTGCCGCAGCGCGTTGCTCAGCGCCTCCTGGACGATCCGGTAGGCCGACAGCTGCACCCCCGGCGGATACGCCGACGCCTCGCCGCGCGTCTCGGCGACGACCTCGAGCCCGGCGGCACGGGTGTTGTCGATCAGGGCGTCGAGCCGGTCGAGTGTGGGCTGCGGTGCGTTTGGGGCGGTTCCGGTGCCGGTCGCGCCGAGGCCGTAGGGGTCCTCGGGGTTCTCGGAGCGCAGCACGCCGAGAACCCGGCGCAGTTCGTTGAGCGCCTCCAGGGCGTTCTGCCGGATGCCCTCCAGGTTCTCCCTCAGTTCCTCGGACGGGTTCTGTACCAGGTGCGGGGCCACCTGTGCCTGGATGGAGATCACCGACATGTGGTGTGCGACCACGTCGTGCAGTTCGCGCGCGATGCGGTTGCGCTCCTCCAGCAGGGTGCGGCGGGCGCGTTCCTCGGCGGTGATGCCGGTCTGCTCGACGAGTTGGTGGCGGGCCTCACGGCGGCCGCGCAGGGCGGTGCCGAGAAGGACGACGGCGGTGAACAGGGACACCGCCACCACGCCGGACGGCGCGTAGTTCGCGCCGCCGATCACTCCCTGGACGGCGTAGGTGGCCAGCGCGGTCAGCGCGAGCACCTCGGCCGACACCCGGGTGGGCAGCCGCAGCGACAGCAGCAGCAGGATCACGCAGTGCGCGGTCAGTCCGGGCGGCCCCCACGGCCAACTCGGGCCACCCGCGCGCGGATCGTGGAACAGCTGAGGGCGGGCGGCCAGAGCGGTGACGACCGTGATGACCAGCGACATCCACCACGCCGGCATCGGACGCCACAGTGCGAGTGCCACCGTGAGGCCCTGCGACACCGCGCACAGCACGCCGAACTGGGCGCCGAGGCGGTAACTGTCGGCCAGGAAGTCGACGTTGGCGACCGCGGAGCCGAACGCCACCAGGCAGACCAGGCCGTGCGGCAGCCAGCGCAGCCACACCGAGGGCGGCAGCGGAGCCGGGCGGACCGTCCACAAGTCGTCGCGCAGCATCCGCAGCAGGCAGGTCAGGCGCACCTCCACTCCGTTCATCAACCCCACCCTAAGCACGGCCGGCCTCCCGCAGCTCCGGGTTCTCCCGCAGTCCTCCGGCACGGACCACCCGCGATGCGGCCGCACCCGGCCTCGGAGGCCGCTTGCCGCGGCTCTCGAAGCCGTGGAACGCCGCCCAGCACACCGCCAGCACCGCGGCGAAGACCGGCAGCCAGAGCAGCCGGGCGCCCACCCAGTCCAGTTCGTCGGGCACCGTGTGCAGGCCGGACAGGCGGCCCGCCAGGAGACCGGTGGCCGTGGTCGCCATGAGGGCGGTCTGGTGCCAGAGGAACACCGTCATCGCGGACAGGTTCACCAGGGCCACTGCCGCCCAGACCGGCGGTCTGCGCATGCTCCGCCGCAGCCGGTCGCGCAGCAGCAGGGCCGCGCCGCACTGGGCCAGTCCGAAGGTGACCGCCGCGAGCGTCGGCGGGTCGAGGTTGGACACGGCCGCGCCGGGCACGCCGACCATCGACGCCGGATAGCCTGCCCGGACCACGAGAACCACCGTCGCCGCCGTCCCCGCCCCGCACAGGATCCAGCCCGCACGCCTGCCCTCCAGTTCCCCGCGCGTCCAGGCCGCGCCCAGCGTGTACGGCACGAGCCAGCCCGCCGCCACGTTCACCCGGCCGAGCCAGGACGGGCCGTCCAGACCGAAGCGGACCAGGTCCACATGGAGGGTCACGGCCAGCGGCCACAGCGGGTTGAGGCGGGCCAGCAGCGGGGTCGCCGCCGTGAGGCCCGCGAACACCAGCAGGAACCACAGCGGTGACAGCGCCAGCTTCGCCACCGTGTGCACGGTGGCGAAGGACGCGCCGCCGAGCAGCAGACACGTCGAGGCCGCCGTCCACACGGTCGTCATGGCGAGCACCGGCAGGAACAGGCGGGCCAGGCGGGTCCGCAGCCAGCGGCCGTACGTCCCGCCGGCCGCCCGGGCCGAGGCGTGGCTCCTCGTCGCCACATGGCCGCCCACCATGAAGAACACCGCGAGTGTCTGGAACAGCCAGGACACCGGGGCCAGCCAGGGCATGTGGCCCAGCGGGCTCTCGGCGCGCAGGGCACCCCCGTCGGCGACGAGCGCGGTCACCAGCCAGTGGCCGAGTACGACGCCGAGGATCGCCAGGGCACGCAGTGCGTCGACGGCCCGGTCCCGGCCGGGCGGGGTGGCCGCGTCCAGCCGGCCGACCGCCGCCCGGATTCCGGAGGAGGACGGGAGGAGGCGCCGCCGCACGGGGCGGCCGGCGGTCTTCTCAACCACGGGTGACCTCCCCCGTCCGGCCGAGGACGATCCGGACGACGTTGGCCAGACAGATCGATCCCGGCTGGAAGTAGTCGCTGTGTCCGCCGTCTCCGGCGGAGAACACCCGGGCACCGAAGGCCGGCGACAGCGGGTCCCTGCCGAAGCCGATCGTCGTGCCGAACAGGCCGACGTCGGCATGCGGGACCTCCGCGACCCAGTCGCCGCCGCCGCGCGCCGCCCACACCCGCGCCCGGGTCCCCAGGTCCGCCGCCGAGTCCCTGCCCGTGCCCGGACTCGCGAGGAGGACCAGCTCCGCCACGTCCAGACGGTCGGCGGCCCGCCCGCACACGACCGAGCCGTACGAATGGCACAGGAGCGTGATCCGGGTGTCCGGGCCGGCGATGCGGCGGGTGGTGCTCACGAGATCCCGCAGGTCCGGGGCCGCTTCGTCGGCCCGGTCGGGGGTCAGCGCGGTGGTGCTGACGGTGCCCGGAGTGGTGTAGCCGAGCCAGGCGATCACCGCGGTGCCGGTGCCGGCCGGTCCCTGCCGGGCGAGTGCCCTGCGGAGGGACACCGCGGCGGCGTGGAGCCGCTCGTAAGTGTCCAGCGAGGTGTCCGAGCCGGGCACGAGCACGGCGACGTGGCGGGCGTGGGGCAGGTCGCCGAACACTTCGGCCGCCCGGCCGGAACCGCGGCCGTCGAAGGACAGGAGTCTGCGGGAGGGCCGCGCGAGCGCACGGTCGGCCGAGGCGCGGTGCCGGTCCCCGTGGCCGGCCGCCATGCGGGCCGCCAGCGCGGCGTTGGCCCGGTTGGCCGCGTACGCCCCCTCCAGGGTCGACGCCGTCACCGGTGCCAGGTCGGCGGGGGCCGGGGCGGGAATGCGCGGCCGGACCGCGGCCGTGAGCGGCACGACGACGGCCGCGGTGACCAGGACGGCCAGCAGGGCACGGACCCGTCGCCGGGCGTGGACGGTTGTGCCGTCACGGGCCGGTGCGCCCTCGCGCACCCCGGGCCCGCGCGGTGCTCCGCCGTCACGCTCCGGCCTGCCACCTTCCCGTCGGCCCGCCGCACCGACCGTTGCGCCCCCTGCACGCCTGCTGCGCCCTCGTACGGCGAACCACCCCGCCCCGACCCCCATCGCCCCGCGCCTCCCCGACCGCTTCGCCCGGCCATCGGGCTTCGCTGGAGGAAAAGTTAAGGATCACGGACCGTCGCCCGCGCCCCCCTGGGGAGGTGTCCTTGGAGGTAGCTCTCAGGTACTAGGGGTATGACACCTCCCTCGACCACCGGGTCCGCTCCCCCACGCATGCTGGGGGCGATGAAGATCAGCGGAAGGGCACCGGTGTTCCCGGGCGTACTCGACGAGGCCGGGCGGCCACTCGCCGTAGGCGCGCGAACCCATCCGGAGGCCGCGCGCCCGCACTTCGCCGGATACACCGATCCCCTGCCAGGTGTCCTTCGTCAGGCGGGCATCGAGGCGCACGCGATCACCGACGTGTTGCGGCGCCAGACGGCGCGGGCGCCCCTGCTCGCCGCCCGCGTCGGTGACCGCTGCAGGGAGTGGTGCGCGGAGCCGCGACGAGTCGTTCGAGCACGGTGAGGACGGGCAGCTCACGGCAGGTCCTGCGGTATGGACCAAACGGGATATATTGCATATATTTCTCTTCACCCTGCCGGGTCGCGCGGTGCCGTGAGGCGCCGCGACACTCGCCTGCCCGTGGGCGGGCCAAGAGACCGGCGGAGGTTTCGATGGTTCACTCAGTACCTTCTCCCCACGACGGCCGGTGGCCGCTGCCCCGCGGTGGCGCAGGCCGCGCGACGGACCGGAAGGGAGGCTGTGCATGAACTGGCGCGAGCTGGCCGCCTGCCGTTCCGAGGATCCGGAACTCTTCTTCCCGGTCGGCGAGGACGGCCTGTCGCGGCAGCAGATCGAGCGGGCCCGTGCGGTCTGCCACCGGTGTCCCGTCGTGAGGGCATGCGGCGCCTGGGCTCTGCGCAACGGCGAACGCGACGGCGTGTGGGGAGCGATGACCGTGGAGGAACGCCGGAGGCGACGGCGGCGCGTCTGAGCAGACGCGCGGCGTCAGGTGACGGCGCGGACGTTGCGCTTCGCCGCGGCCGCCACGTGGACCCCGGTGATCTTCACGATCTCGTGCCAGAACGGCTTGGCCGTCAGGTAGGCGCCCAGCGCGGACATCGCCCCCAGGGAGACGTCGACACTGAGGCGTCCCCGCTCGCCCCAGTAGTCGTCGCGCAGATCGAGCAGTAGCGCGAACTCGTCGCAGATGAGCGCGGTGCCGCAGCCGTAGGCGGTGGCGACGACCGGGTGTCCGACGGCCCGCTCGTCCCCGCGGACGGCGATCAGACCTACGCCGGTCAGTGCGGCGATGCCGAAGTTGTAGTGATGCAGGTGCTCCCCGCCGACGGACATGTTGCCCCAGGGCAGCCAACCTCCGCGGATGCCGTGGGTGATGACCCTGACGGTGCCGAAGGTGACTCCGAAAGACACCCAGGTCATCAGCAGGGACCGCTGCACCGGCGTGAGATGCGTCCTCGCCGTCTGGCGCCACCGCCGTACGAGTTGCCGCCCTCCCCCGGCGTGGCGGTCTTCCGTGCTCGTCCTCATCGCTGACGCCCTTCTCGTACCCGAACAGGCCGGCGATCATCAGCAGGGTCCCGGCGACGGCCACCCGGTGTGAACGTCCGGTGGGCGGCACGGCCTCGTCCCGCGCCGGGGTGTCGCCGCACGAGTCCATTCAGCGTCCGGGGCGAGCGGGCCGCAAACGGTGGTGATCCGTTGGGGGGCGCCGGTGGCTACGCCTTGCGGGCGAGCAGCTGAACCTCGCGGAACTGCCGCCGGTCGGTGGGCTGGGGTTCCCGGATCATCCGGGCCACCTCGGCCAGCCCGGAACTGCGCAGCATCCCTGCGAGGTGATCGGGCGACCACCGGTAAGCCGGCGCGACCGCGTGATCGAAGACCTGCGTCGCGTGAGACGGATCGTCGCTAGCCGAGAAGCAGATCAGAAGGTGGCCGTCCGGTCCCAGCACACGATGGAACTCGGCGAGGACGGCGGGAAGTTCGTGCGGCGGAGTGTGGATGATCGACCAGCGGGAGAGTACGCCGCCCAGCGTTCCGTCGGCGATGCCCAACGCGGCCATCGAGCCCACGTCGAACCGCAAGCCCGGATATGCCTGGCGTGCCAGCTCGATCATCACGGGAGAGGCGTCGACCCCGAACGCCGTCAGCCCCAACTCGTCCAGATGGGCGGTGACATGACCGGGCCCACACCCTAGGTCCGCGACCTGACCGCCGCCACTCGTTCGTACGGCTTCGGCGAAAACCGCCAGTACCGCACGGTCCAGGGGGCTGTCGCGGAGCGTGTCGCGGAACAGTTGCGCGTAGGTGGTGGCAGCGGCGTCGTAGGCCTCGCGGGTGGCGCTGAAGGCATCGTGTTCGACCATGCCCGGGACAGTAGTACCGGACGCCGCGGCGTACTCGACTCGCCTCACCACCCTTGGTGCCGAGCTTCCGCAACACCTCGGTGATGTCGGCCCGGTACGTCCGTAGTGCTCGCAACCCGGCTGCGTAACGGTCACGATGCCGTGCCATGCCGGGGTAGGCCGAAGGGTCAGAGGGGTTGACGCACAAGGGACCGGCGTGAGACACGCGCCGCCGCCAACACCGGTTGCGAGAAGCCCGGTTGTCGCACGGACGTCGCAGCCCCGCACTCCCGCTCGTCCGCGCCTCGAATGCGAGTGGAGTTCACGATTCCGTGGGGCGGCAGAGGTGTGAAGGGGTGCCCGGGAAGCACATCATCTTGACATGAACCTGCGGTCCGAGAGGCGGACCGCAGCCTCGTGGAGGTGTGGGAATGCACCGCAGACTCGCCACCGGACTCGCCGCCTCGGCGCTGGCCGTCACTACCGTCATCGCCGGCGCCGCGACCGCCGACGCAGCACCCGCCGACAAGGCGCAAGTGCTGGCCGGCTGGACGCAGACCAGCGCGTCGAGCTACAGCGCCTGGACCGCCGCCCGGGCCAACCAGTCCGCCTGGACGGCCTACGGGTTCGACTGGTCCACCGACTACTGCTCCACCTCGCCGGACAACCCCCTCGGCTTCCCCTTCAGCACCTCCTGCGCACGGCACGACTTCGGCTACCGCAACTACAAGGCCGCCGGCACCTTCACCGCCAACAAGCCCCGCGTCGACAGCGCCTTCTACGAGGACCTCAAGCGTGTCTGCGCCCGGTACAGCGGCGCCACGAAGACCACCTGCGACAGCACGGCATGGACGTACTACCAGGCCGTGAAGGTGCTGGGCTGACGGACGCCGCGCGCCAGCACCCGCCGACGTATCAGCCGACGTTCGCGTGAGCGCCCGCTGATACGTTGCGCGGCACACGGCCCTCAACGCACCCCGGCTCCCTGTCCGCGTCGGCGGTCAGCCGCGCACGTGCAGCCCGAAACCCGTGCGGCCCGCCGGTTCCAGTCCCTCCTTCAGGTGCAGCGAGGGGATCTCGTAGTCGCCGAAGTTCTGCCGCCGGAACGCGATCGGCTCGGTCGACTCCAAGGCCAGCAGGCGCTGTTCCCAGGCCTTGGCGATGTCCGGGTAGTCCTCGGCGGTCGTCCGGTCGGCGCCGTACAGCACGAACGGCGGCAGCACCTCGATGCCCGGGTAGTAGAGGATGCCGTGCTGGATCGGGAACAGCAGATCGTCGATGGGCCCGCCGATCCCGCGAGCGGCGTAGTGCGGCTCCGGGCCGCCGACGGTCACCGACAGCACGGCCTTCCGGCCCGCGAGGGTGCCTTCGCCGAAGCGCTCGCCGTACTTCGTGTCGCTGTGCTCGCCGACGCCGTACGCGAAGTGGAAGGTGAACACCCGGTCCACCCAGCCCTTGAGGATCGCGGGCATCGTGTACCACCACAGCGGGAACTGGAAGATGATCGTGTCGGCCCACAGCAGCTTCTCCTGCTCGGTGCGGACGTCCGGCGTGAGCGTCCCGGCGTCGAAGGCCCGGCCCGAGTCCCGGGCGACCTTCAGCGGGCTCGATGCGTCGGGCCCGTAGTCCGTGGCGTCCACGACCGCCTTCCAGTTCATCGCGTACAGATCGCTCACCCGTACCTCGTGCCCGGCGCTCTCCAGCGTGGACACCGCGAGATCCTTCAGCGAGCCGTTGAGCGACTTCGGCTCCGGGTGGGCGTAGACGATCAGCGTCTTCATGGGAACTCCTTCGGATCGGATGCCTCCGATCCTGGACGTCCCGCCGTCCGGCATTCAGGGGCCCCTCATCCGTCGGACGGGACTTCCTGGTAACGGCAGGACCACCCTCACGGGCCCCTGCCGAAGCCATACTGGGCACATGGACGATCTCGCGGGCTTCCTGCGGACCCGGCGTTCCCGGGTCGACCCGGCGGCCGCCGGCATCCCCACCGACAGCCGCCGCCGGGTCGAAGGGCTGCGCCGCGAAGAGGTCGCGCACCTGTCCGGAGTCAGCGTCGACTACTACGTACGCCTGGAGCAGGGCCGCGCGACCCAGCCCTCCGAGCAGGTCCTCGACGCGCTCGCCCGCGTCCTCGACCTCGACGAGACCGAACGCGGACACCTCTACCGGCTTGTCCGACAGCGCCGCCACCACGCGAAGGCACCGAGCGGGCGGGTCCGGCCGGAGCTACTGCGCGTCCTGGACCTGGTAGTCGACGCACCCGCGCTGATCATGAACCACCGCATGGACGTACTCGCCGGGAACCGCCTCGCCGGACTCCTCTACGGCCGCCCGATGCCGGGCCTGAACACCGCCCGGCACATCTTCCTCGAGGAAGCCGAGCGCGGCCTGTACGCGGGCTGGGAGAACTGCACCCTCGACGCGGTCGGGCACCTGCGCCTGGCCGCTGGCAAATACCCCGAGGATCCCCGCCTGGCCTCACTCATCGGCGAACTGGCGATGGGCAGTGAACGCTTCCGTCGCCTCTGGGCCCGCGCGGACGTGCGCGCCCGCACCCACGGACGCAAGACGTACCGGCACCCTTTGGTCGGACTGCTGGAACTGCACCATGAGAACTTCGCGCTGCCGAACGAATCAGGCATGGAGCTGCTGGTGCTGCACGCGGCCCCCGGCAGCCCCGCCGAGGACGGACTGCGCCTGCTCGCGGGCCTCGGCGCGGACAACGGCGGGGGCCGGCCCGCGGTGGACGCTCCGGTCCGCGAGTCTTAGCCAGAGCCAGGAGACGGCCGCCGTGCTGGAGCGAAGAAGCCGTCCGGTGCCGGCGAGGTGACGAAGAGGGAGCGGACCTCGCGCCGGACGGCGTCGCAGGGTCGGTGCACCGCTCGGCCTGTGACACGGCGATCACGCGGCCTGTGACACGGCGATCACGACCGCAGGGTGCGGCCGCTGTGCTGGGTGTTGGCCGAAGTGAGGTTGTCCCGTACCGCCCTCGTGATCGGATGCTCCTCGCCCAGCACCCGTTCGCAGGCGGTGAGGGTCTGCTGGTACAGCGGGATGGCCCGTTCCACGTCCCCCGCCGCCTGGTAGGCGCCGGCCAGGTTGTTGCGGGAGGCCAGGGTGTCGGGGTGGTCCTCCCCCAGTACCCGCACCAGGTCGGTGAGGGTCTGTTCGTGCAGCGGGACGGCCTGTTCCAGGTCCCCCGCCGCCTGGTAGGCGTCGGCGAGGTTGTTGCGGGAGGCCAGCGTGGAGGGGTGGTCCTCGCCGAGAACCCGCACGGTGGCGGTGAGGGTCTGTTCGTACAGCGGGATGGCCCGTTCCAGGTCCCCCGCCGCCTGGTAGGCGTCGGCAAGGTTGTTGCGGGAGGTCAGGGTGTCCGGGTGGTCCTCCCCCAGTACCCGCACCAGGTCGGTGAGGGTCTGCTGGTGCAGCGGGATGGCCCGCCCCAGATCCCCCGCCGCCTGGTAGGCGTTGGCCAGGTTGTTGCGGGAGGTCAGGGTGTCGGGGTGGTCCTCCCCCAGCACCCGCACGGCGTCGGTCACAGCGCGTCGGAGGTGGCTGAGCGCCCGGGTGAGCTGGCCCTGATTGTCGAGGAATTGCCCGGTGCGGTTGAGGAGGTGGACGGTTGTGGCGTCGTCCGTGTCGGCGGGTGCGTGGGCAACCAGGGCGTTGACGTGGGGGAGCAGGGTGCCAGGTGGGCCAGGTGTCGGGGGCACTCCAAATGGTGGGCAGGGCGGTGTTCAGCTGGATGGTGGCGTGGGTGCGGGCCTGGTCGATGAGGTGCGGGGTGCGGTGGGGGTCGTCGGGGTCGGGGGTGCGGGTGAGGGCCTGGACGAGCCGGTGGACGGTGAGGGTGTTGGTGGCCGGGGCGGGGGTGATCATGCTGTAGGCGGTCAGGAGACCGAGCGCCTCGTTGAGGTCGGGCGGGTCGGCCAGGCCGTCCAGGAGGGTGACGGGAATCCGGTCGGGCGCGTACCAGGCCAGCAGGCGCAGCAGGTCGGCGGCCTGGGGCTGAAGTCTGGTGATCTGTCTCAGGGTCACGTGCCAGATCCGGGCGATGGTGCGCTCACGTGGGGTAATGCCGACGGCGCCGGAGCCGTACATCGCCGCCGGGTAGTCGTTGAGGAGTGCGAGGTAGGCGCGGGGGGTGGTGAGCGCGTTCTGCGCGAGGTAGGCGGCTGCCTGTTCGACGGCCAGTGGCAGCAGTCCCAGCTCCGCGCACAGGTCGTCGGCGCCGTCCAGATCCCGCCCGGGAGCGGTGCTCAGGGCAATGCGCGTGAGCAGGTCGAGTGCGTCGGTCTCGTCCAGGACGTCCAGGCGTACGGCCTCGGGGGCGTGGTGCCATACGGTGGCGAGGCGGCTGGTGATCAGGTAGCGCCCCTGTGCGTGAGTGCGGGCCAGGAGCGGGGCAATGTGAGCGGGGTCGTTGACGTTGTCCAGGATCAGCAGCCAGCCGGTGTGGCTCGCCAGCCACTGCATAGCCCACTCCGCCAGCTCTTTGAGGGGCAGGGCAGCGGTGGTGAGGGCCGGTTGCAGGGCGCTGGCCAGGTCCGCGAGGCCGTGCTGCACGCCGTCTGGGGTGTCGGCGGCAATCCACCGGACGGGGGCGCAGTGGTGGGGGCGGGTGGCGGTCCAGTGCACGGCCAGGGTGCTCTTGCCGATGCCGCCCAGGCCGTGCACGGCCTGGGCGACGGGCCCGCCGGGGGCGGCGAACGCCGCGTCGAGTCGGTCCAGTTCACGCGTGCGGCCGACGAACAGGTCCGGACGCGCTGCCTGGGTGTCCAGCCCGGCCCGGGCCGGGACCTGATCGGGCGGACGCAGTGCCTCGGAGGGCAGGGACACCGCGGTGGAGTGGTCACCGGTCAGCACCGGGGCGTAGTTGTCGCGCCCGATGGCGGCGGCCCGTTCGGCATTCGCCGCCACCTGTGCGCCGGGGCCGGTGCCGGGTGGCGGCGGCCGGCTCGTCCGCCGGGAGGGCCACCTCATGGAAGGGGGTTCCTGGGCTGGTCGCCAGTGGACAGAGGGCCCGAATTGCTCCCGCCGACGCCGATCGCGCGGTCCCCCGTGGCGGACGCCGTCCCCGCCGTGGGCGTGAGCGGCGGTGGACCCGCGGCGAGCGGGTGTTCAAGCGGCGGGGCAGCCGTGGGCGGGGCGGGCGCCGTGGTGTCGCCGGTGGTAACAGGAGCCCAGTTGTCCCCGCCGACGGCGGCGGAGCGTTCTCCTGTGGCCTGGACCGAGGAATCCGTACGTCCGGCTGTGGAGGCCCGGGTGGCGAAGGCATGGCCCCACAGGACGCCCAGCGAGCCCAGCACCGCGCCCAGGGCGGAAGCCAGTGACCAGCGGATCGCGGGATCCTCGAGCAGCGAGGGCAGCACCACCGCCCCGCTCACCCATGCCGGTACGGCGAAGGCCGCCGCCGTCACCAGCCCCGCCACCAACCACCTGGCGTTCCGTCCCATGCCACCGCCCCTGACCGTGACGCATATCCCTGTCCACCACGATGGCAGCAACGACCCGGCCCGGACCCGCTCTTGGCTGGTCGGGACCGTGCGCATACCACCGTCCAGTAGAGCAGCCGCCCGGCGGGGACCGCAGCCAATCATTACAAACGGTGAAAGTCCGGCTTCATGCCATCATTTACGGGTGCGGTGCGAGCCGCCGGCGTCGTTCCGCCCTGCGCGGCGGCATTCTGACGCTCAATAAGTCGGCGGCATCGTCGCCCCACTTGGCCAGGGCGCTGCGCACAGGGCGCTGTGCAGCGGGCACGCGGCCTCAGGATCCGGCCGAACGGGAAGGCCGACCGCCACTTCGACGCGGCAGCCTTACAGTTGAAGCCACGCCAGGCATCCCAATTCGAGGAGAAGCACCACTCGTGCATGACGCACCGATCTACGCCCAGCTGATCTCCGAACGCGGCGACATACCCCTTCAGGTCCGTACCGAGGCCCGCCGGATCCAGCGCGAACTCGAGTGGATCCTCCACTCGGAACCCGCGTCCGACCGCCACCTGCCCAGGCTCCCCGCCGCGTCGCCCCCGACTTCCCCTCCCCGCCAGCTCGGATCCGGCTCCCCCCACTGGTTCGCCTGACGGGTCCGCGTTTCAGCGGAGCGCACGCGCCGATCCCCCTCGCGTCCTGCCCTGTCGGACAGCGGGCCCCCCGGCCGGTCCTTTCGGGTCCCGTCTCAGCTCTCCCGGCGGCCGGAGGCCCCCGCGCGCAGTCCGTCCATGACGAGGTCCAGAAGGCGGCCGGCGCGCGACTGCCAGTCTCCGTGGGGGTCGAGCTGCCACAGACCGGCGATCGCGAGGAAGAAGTCGTCCCCGGTCACTCCCGGGCGGATCGTGCCGGCCTCCTCGTTGGTGCGCAGCAGGAGCTCCGCAGCGGAGGTCACGGGGGTGTGTCCCGGCTTCGCCGGGCTGCCCGGCGCGCTGGTGGCCTGGCGGATCGCGTCCGCGAGGCCGGCCTTGGTCATGGCGAACCGGGCGAGGTGATCCATCCACTCACGCAGGGCCCGGACGGGCTCATGCGTTTTGAGCAACTCGTGGGCGGCGTCGGCGACCTGCCGCATCTCGTGCCGGTAGAGCTCCAGGACGAGAGCCTCGCGGCTGGGAAAGTTGCGATAGAACGTGCCCTGCCCGACGCCCGCCTTCTTGGCGATCACGCTGAGAGGCACGTCCGCACAGCGTGTCAGCTCCGCCAGGGCCACTTCAAGGATCCGCTCGCGGTTCCGTTGCGCGTCCGAGCGCAGCGGTGCGTCCTTCTTCTGCTGCACTCGTCCTCCTCATGGTCGCGTGGCCGAAACCTGTCCTTGCTAAGCGGACAACTGTCCACTACGTTTCCAGGTGAGCGGACAATTGTCCGGTTGGGCTCACCCTAGCGGGTGGGCGGCCGGCCGGGACAGCCGGTGATGGTCGGCCCCGGTCTTCCTCACGGCATCCTCCCTGCTTCCGGCCTGCCCTCGCTCCGCGGGGCGTGGCCTCCCCCACAGCCGCCGACACATCCCAGGCCCCTCCTGCACACGTCTTAGCGTCTTCCGATTCCTCTGCTGCCGGACCGTCTCCGCGAGGTGGTCCGGAATGCGAAAGAAGGCTGATCATGGCCCCAGCACCTTCGTCGACGTACAGCGCCGTCACCCTGAACATCAACGGCGAGAAGCACACGCTGACCGTCGACCACCGCACCACCCTGCTCGACGCACTGCGCGAGCGCCTCGATCTGACCGGCACCAAGAAGGGCTGCGACCAGGGGCAGTGCGGGGCCTGCACCGTCCTCGTCGACAAACGCCGGGCCGTCGCCTGCCTGCAACTGGCGGTGGCGGCCGAAGGCCGGGAGATCACCACCATCGAAGGCATCGCCGAGGGTGAGCAACTACACCCCGTGCAGCAGGCGTTCCTCGATCTCGACGGCTATCAGTGCGGCTACTGCACGCCTGGCCAGATCTGCTCGGCCGTCGCCGTCATCGAGGAACACGCCGCCGGCTGGCCGAGCGCCGTCACCGACGACGTACGTCCCGAGGCGGGGCCGCCGCCGCTGACCCCCGAAGAGATACGAGAACGGATGAGTGGCAACCTGTGCCGCTGCGGCGCGTACGTGTCGATCGTGCGGGCGGTCGCCCGTGCCGCCGAGGCCGACGCCCGAAACGCCCGCGCAGCGGACGGCGACCGGACCGCGAAGGACACACGGCCCGCACAGCAGGAAGGGGCGTCGGCATGAAGGAGTTCCGGTACGAGCGCGCTGTCGACGTCCCCGGCGCCCTCGCCCTGCTCGACGCCGACCCGGACGCCCGGTTCCTCGGCGGAGGAACCAATCTCGTCGATCTGATGAAGACGGGCGTGGAACGGCCCGGCCGCCTCGTCGACATACGCGAACTCCCCCTGGACGCCATCGAATCGACCGAGGACGGCGGGCTGCACATCGGTGCGACCGTCACCAACAGCGACCTCGCGGCGCACTCCGCCGTCCGCAGCCGCTACCCCGCCCTGAGCCAGGCGGTACTGGCCGGCGCCTCCGGGCAGCTGCGCAACATGGCGACCGTCGGCGGCAACCTGCTGCAGCGCACCCGCTGCGGCTACTTCGCCGACGTCACCAAGCCCTGCAACAAGCGCGTCCCCGGCAGCGGTTGCCCCGCGATCAAGGGTGAGCACCACAACCACGCGGTGCTGGGTGCTTCCGACCACTGCGTGGCGACCCACCCCTCCGATCTGGGGGTCGCACTGACGGCTCTCGATGCCCTCGTCTCCTACGAAACGGCGGACGGGAAGGGCCGGTTGCCCCTCAACGACCTGTATCTCCCGGTGGGTGACACCCCGCACCTGGAGACAGCCCTTCCACCGGGTGCACTGATCACCGGCGTCACCCTTCCGCCCGCTGCGGTGAGCGCCAACTCCCGCTACCGCAAGGTGCGCGAGCGGGCCTCGTACGCCTTCGCGATCGGTTCGGTCGCTGCCGCGCTCGACGTGCGGGACGGCGTCGTACAGGAGGTGCGCCTCGCGTTCGGGGCGGTCGCGTCCCGGCCCTGGCGGGCCCGTACGGCCGAACAGGCCCTGACCGGCGGGCCGGCCGAGGCCGCGGCCTTCGCCGCGGCCGCAGACGCTGAACTCGCGGCCGCCAGGCCGCTGTCGCACAACGGATACAAGGTGACACTGATGCGCAATCTCACCGTCGCCGTGCTGAGCGAACTCGCCGAGGAGGCCTCCCGATGACCACGACCACGACCGGGGCCACCGCGACGAGGAACGCCGTCGGAACCGCACACACCCGCGTTGAGGGCCGCGACAAGGTCACCGGAGCGGCCCGCTACGCGGGAGAGATCCCCTTCGCCGAGCTGGCACACGGATGGCTGGTGCTGTCGACGGTCACGCGGGGCCGCGTCCGGTCGGTGGAGACCGCCCCGGTCCTGGAGATGCCGGGCGTCCTGACCGTCCTGCATCACGGGAACGCCCCGCGCGTCGACATCGACTACGTGGGCATGCTCGGGATGTCGCCGGACCCGACCGCCGCCGTGTTCCAGCACGACCGGGTGCCGCACGCGGGCTGGCCGGTGGCGCTGGTCGTCGCCGAGACCTCCGAGCAGGCCCGGGAGGCAGCGGAAGCACTGGTGGTCCACTACGAGGAGGAACCGCACGACGTCGCCTTCTCCGGTGGGCACCCGGACGCGTACACGATGCCCGGACCGGGCGGCCCGGCGGAGACGGAGAAGGGCGACCTCCAGGCCGAACTCGCGTCCTCCGCCGTGGTCCTGGACGCCGAGTACTCCACTCCGGAGGAGCACCACAACCCGATGGAACCCCATGCGGCGACGGCCCTGTGGGACGACGGCCGGCTGGAGGTGGTGGACTCCAACCAGGGCGCGGTGTGGGTCGCGGACGAACTCGCGAAGATGTTCTCGCTCGACGCCTCGTCCGTGCGGGTGCGGTCCGAGCACGTCGGCGGCGGCTTCGGAAGCAAGGGCCTCCGCGCGCACCAGGTGGCCGCCGTGATGGCGGCCACCGTCCTGGCACGCCCCGTCCGCGTCGTCATGACACGACGTCAGATGTTCTCGCTCGCCGGATACCGCAGCCCCACCGTCCAGCGCATCCGGCTCGGCGCCGACCCCGACGGACGGCTGCGCGCGCTGGAGCACAGTTCCCTGAGCCGGACCTCGACCGTGCACGACTTCATCGAGGCGAGCGCCGGCGTGGCCCGGGTCATGTACGACGCGCCCGCCCATCGCACCGCCAACCGGGTCGTACGGCTCGATGTGCCGACACCGACGTTCATGCGTGCTCCCGGTGAGGCGCCGGGGTCGTTCGCGCTGGAGTCGGCGCTCGACGAACTCGCCGAGAAGTGCGGCATCGACCCGATCGAGCTGCGCCTGCGCAACGAGCCCGAGGTGGGTCCGGTGTCCGGGCTGCCGTTCAGCACCCGCAATCTGCCCGCCTGCTTCCGGGAGGGTGCCCGCCGGTTCGGCTGGGCGGACCGGGACCCGCGCCCCGGACTGCGCCGGGACGGTCGCTGGCTGCTCGGCACCGGCACCGCGGCGGCCTCCTTCTTCGTCGGAGCCGCCCCGTCCACGGCTGCCGCCACCGCGGAGGCCGACGGCACCTTCACCGTGCGGATCAGCGCCGCGGACATCGGAACAGGCGCACGGACCGCACTCACCCTGATCGCCGCGGACGCTCTGCGGGTACCGACCGACCGGGTACGCGTACGGATCGGTGACAGCGACTTCGGCCCGGCGATGATCGCCGGCGGCTCGATGGGCACCCGGTCGTGGGCCTGGGCGGTCACGGCCGCGGCCGGGGAACTGCGGGAGCGGCTCGCCCTGAGCGACGGCATCCCGGCGGAGGGCATCACCGTACGGTCGGACACCACCGCGGCCGTCGGCGCCCTCGCGCAGAAGGAACGGCACTCGTTCGGGGCGCAGTTCGCCGAGGTCGCCGTCGACGTGACCACCGGAGAGGTGCGGGTCCGCCGCATGCTCGGCATCTTCGCCGCCGGCCGCATCGTCAACCCGCTGACGGCCCGCGGCCAGTTCACCGGCGGAATGATCTGGGGCATCTCCATGGCCCTGCACGAGGAGGCCGTCAGGGACCGGATCACGGGCGCCCACTACGGCGCCGACCTCGCGGGCTACCACGTCGCCACGCACGCCGACGTACCCCTCGTCGAAGCGGACTGGGTGGACGACCCGGACCCCGATGACCCGGTCGGCATCAAGGGCATCGGCGAGATCGGCATCGTGGGCGCCGCGGCGGCGATCGCCAACGCCGTGTGGCACGCGACCGGTGTACGTCACCGCGCCCTGCCCATCCGGCCCGACCGCGTCCTGGGAGCGGCCGCACATGCTTGACATCGCCGACGAGCTGGCCCTCTGGTTCGAGGAAGGCCGGGAGTTCGCCGTCGCCACCGTGGTGGTCGTCGGCGGGAGCGCGCCACGCGGCCCGGGCGCGGCCCTCGCCGTCGACAGCGCCGGCACGGTCATCGGCTCGGTCTCCGGCGGCTGTGTGGAAGGTGCCGTGTACGACCTGTGCGTCCAGGCCCTCCAGGACGGCGAGACCGTCCTGGAGCGGTTCGGCTACAGCGACGAGGACGCCTTCGCCGTAGGGCTGACCTGCGGCGGAACCCTCGACATCATGGTCACGCCGGTCGCCGCGGGGGCACCGGCCCGTGAACTGTTCCGGTCGGCTCTGTCGGCCGCGGCTTCGGGTGAGCCCAGGGCCCTCGCGCGGATCGTCCGGGGCCCGGCCGAACTGCTGGGCAGGGCCCTGCTGGTGCACCCCGACGGATCGTACGAGGGGTCGTACGGCAGCGGCTCCCCGGAACTGGACCGGACCGCCGCGGCCGAAGCCCGGGCGATGCTGGACGCCGGACGCACCGGCACCCTCGAACTCGCGGAGGACGGGACACACTGCCCCGGCGGGCTCACCCTGCTCGTCGAGTCGAACGTGCCGCCGCCCCGCATGATCGTGTTCGGCGCGATCGACTTCGCCGCGGCGCTCGTCCGGGCCGGGAAGTTCCTCGGCTACCACGTCACGGTGTGCGACGCCCGCCCCGTCTTCGCCACCCGGGCCCGCTTCCCCGAGGCGGACGAACTCGTCGTCGACTGGCCGCACCGCTACCTGCGACGCACCTCCACCGACGGTCGCACGGTCCTGTGCGTACTCACCCATGACGCCAAGTTCGACGTCCCCCTGCTGAAGCAGGCGCTGCGGATGCCGGTCGCGTTCGTCGGAGCGATGGGTTCGCGCCGGACCCATGCGGACCGTGAGCGGCGGCTGCGGGACATCGGTCTGTCGGACGCGGAGTTGGCGCGCCTGAGGTCGCCGATCGGCCTCGACCTCGGAGCCCGGACGCCCGAGGAGACCGCGCTGTCGATCGCGGCGGAGATCATCGCGGCCCGGAGTGGCGGCACGGGTCTGCCGCTCACCGGTTCGCGGACGCCGATCCACCGCGACCGGGGGCAGGAGGACGCGGGCGACGCCACTGAGGCCGCCTGACCCACTCGGAAGGCCCGGAGGCCGCCGACTGGCCGCGGAGCCGCGGGAAAGTTCCAGGTGTGCGGGTGATCGGGCGGGGCATACGGCGGAACGGAGGTTGATAACTATGGTTCCCCTGCTTCTCGTTCTTCTGCTCGCCCTGATCCTCTTCGGTGCCGGGTTCGCCCTCAAGGCACTCTGGTGGATCGCCGTGATCGTCCTGGTCATCTGGCTGGTCGGCTTCTTCGCACGCTCCACCGGAGCAAGCGGCAGCCGAGGCCGCTGGTACCGCTGGTAACAGCCGCACACAGCCGACCCACGGGTGGGGGCGCACCGACAACCGGTGCGCCCCCACCCGTTTCCGTCGAACACCCGCACACCCTTTGTGCCCAACTGCCCGTTACCACCAGCCCCACCATGGGTACCCGACCGGCCTGGTCCGGGACCGGGGCCCGGCGCCGGCACGGGAACCCCGGCACCTCCACCGGGAACCGGCCCCGGGCCAGACCCTCGGCTCCAGCACTGTGCCATCCCGGTCAGGACTCCCTGCGCGTGATCTCCGGGTTCGTATGCTGTCCTGCATGACGAAGCTGGAGCGACTGCGGGCCGATCACGCACCTGCCCTGCTGGCCTTCGAGCAGGAGAACCGCGCGTACTTCGCCCGCAGTGTGCCCGACCGCGGGGACGGTTACTTCGCCGAGTTCACCGACCGCCACCGGGCGCTCCTGGCGGAGCAGGACGCCGGCACCTGCCACTTCCACCTCGTCGTCGACGACCGGGGCACCTTGCTGGGCCGCGTCAACCTCGTCGACGTCGAGAACGGCAGCGCCGAACTCGGCTACCGCATCGCGCAGCACGCCACGGGCCGTGGTGTCGCCCGCGCCGCGGTCACCGAAGTGTGCCGACTGGCCGCCACCCGTTACCGGCTCATCACCCTCACCGCGTGCACCACGCAGGACAACCCGGCCTCACGCGCAGTCCTCACCCGCAACGGGTTCACCGGCGTCGAGGACATCACCCTCGACGGGCGCCCCGGCACGCGCTACCGACGCGACCTCACCACGGGCGGGTACGGAACGACCCCTCCGGGCGCGGGCGCCACGTAGGCATCCCACTAACCTTCCGGTCATGTTCGTAATGGAATTGACCTACACGGCACCCCTCGAGCGCGTCGAGGAACACCTCCGGGCACACGTGGCATGGCTCGGCACCCTTTACGAGGAGGGCGTCGTCATCGCCTCCGGCCGCAAGGAACCGCGTGACGGCGGGATACTGATCGCGGCCGGCGTCGACCGCGCCCGTGCCGAGCAGATCGCGGAGGCGGACCCCTTCACGAAGGCCGGGGTGTGCGCGTACCGGATCACGGAGTTCTTCGCCACGAAGACGGCACCCGCACTGGAGCGCTACCAGGAGCAGCTCCCGGCCTGACGGGCCGCGCAGCGAAAACGGGGAGGCGCCGTGGGCGCCTCCCCGTCGGAGTCGGCGGCGAGGAGAGCGAAGGAACTTGTTTCAGAAAGGGAATTGAGAAGGAAGCCCCTTCATGGCCTCGCCTTGGGCAACGCTAGCACTCAGCCCGGGATCAAGTCGCGGAGATTTTCGAGGGTGATGACCCGGGAGTCCGGGTGCAGGCCCTCAGGACGTTCGAGACCGACGTACAGCACCGGCTCGTCCGGGACCGCGCCGCCGTCCCACATCCTCACGGCCGTGGTGTCGTCCGACATCAGCCCGATGAGGTGACGCACTGTCAGATAATCGCGCTCCACGAGGGCGCGCACCACCTTGGAGACCGAGATCTGGTTCTCCTCGACCCTGTTGGCCGCCGAGATGCCCTTCAGATAGAGGTGCAGCCACTTCGCCCGCCAACGGCCGTCGTCCTCCCGCCGGAACACCAGCGGCAGCGCCACGCGCCCCGCCCCGCGAAGCTCCGACTTCATACGGACCGTGCGCGGCTCGAAAGGCCGGCCCTTCTGCTCACCGTCCCGCAGCATGAAGCCGAAGAACGACTCCTCGACCTCCTCGAAGCTCTCACCGGCGTAGATGTTGACCTGCGGCACGATGAAGGCGCTGCGCACCCGGTCCAGGGACAGGCTGATGAACTCGGAAGCGCCGTCGGGCGCCTGAGTCACATCTCCCGAGTGCCGGCCCCCGACAGCCCTGAGGGAGGTGTAGGACAGCCAGCAGTCCGTGCTGTAGTCGGTGTGGAGAAGAAGTGCCGAGAGGTCGTAGTCGGTCCGCTGCCCGGCCTCCTTCCAGTACACGAAGAAGCGCAGCTGATCGCCTTGGACCGCGGACACCGAACCGCGTGGCAGTACGCCGAGCCCGGCTGCCGTCGCCCTGCCGCTGAGCGGGAGTGCCACGTCGAGGATGTCGGGGTCGAGCAGCAGCCGGTCCGGTGCCGGGAGCCTGCGGCGCATCTCGTCGTCGAGGGCGGCGAGAAGGCGGTCGCGGTCCGCGGCCGGGACCGGTGGCCGGACGTCGGAGGTGACCCACCCGCGGCCCCGGCGGTTGACGAAGATCCGGGGTTCGCCGGCCTCGCGTTCCCGGTTCTGGAAGTGCTCGCGGACCGACAGCACGACCCGGCCGGAGACTTCGGGAGCAACCTGCACCGCGGCGTCCACCACCGCGTCCCGCTGCTCCTGGTCGCCGGCGATCCGCAACAGGAGGTCCAGGGCGCGGAACAGCTTGCCGGGAGCGGACTTGAGCAGCCGCACGGCGCCGGGGACGTCGGACGCGTCGAGCAGCTGCTCGACACGGCTGTCGAAGGACCGCGCCTCCTTCTCGCCCCGTGCGACGGCGAACACGTCGGCGGCGTGCGGCCAGCGCGGGTACTCGTGCGGGTGCAGGCGCTCACCGAGCCGTTTGAAGGGTTCGCGGTGCGCGTGCACGTCGGCGAGCTTGGCGGGGTTCGCCGCGACCACCGCGTCGAGGCCCGCGAGCAGAGCACGGCGCTGCGGCCGTGAGAGTGCCCGGAACCGGGTCGGTTCCTGCAGGGTGACGTCGCCGCCCGACAGGGCGCAGGCAAGCCGCAGCACATCGGTGACGGTGTCCAGCAGGAGGTCCGCACCGACAGCGAGCCGTGCCTCGTTCACGACCGCCCGGTTCTCGCGGACCGGGATCGATTCCGGCTGCGGGCCGAGCGCGCACCGCGCGGCGAGGGTCCTGAGGTCGTGCAGGTGGTCCTCGCCCAGGGGCGTCGTGCTGCCCGCCAGGGCCAGGTACAGGTCCGTGAGTTCGTCGTCCAGGTCCCTGCCGAGGTGCAGGACGGTCACCCGGTCGCCCGCCGAGGCGATCAGCTCGTCCTGCGCCGCGAGCATTTCCTCGTAGGTGTGCTGATAGCGGCCGTATGCGGGAAGGCTGAGCAGGTTCAGCACCCCGTGCGCCAGTTGCGTCAGGACGTTCTCGCGCGACGAGTCGTCGCCGAGCGCCTGCGCCACGCACCGCATCCAGAACTCCTCGGTGTCGGGCACGTTCGCCGGGAAGTCGATGAAGTACGCGTTGTGGCGGACGTGGTCGCCCGCCATCTCGCTCACCGTGCGCAATGTCCGTCGGGCGGTGTGCACGACCGCTGCCTCGGACAGTCCCGAAAGCCGCTCCAGCAGCTCCGCCGAGAGCTTGAAGCCCACAGAGGTCAGCGCCGCGTCGAACTGGCGTGCGGCGCCGGCCCCTTCCCCGGTGGAGCCCTGAGGAGAGGGAAGGCGATGGGTGTGCCGGATGACAAGCGATTCGAAACTGTGCGCCATTCCGGGATGATCGCAGAGAGGTGCGAGCGGGCGCACAGGAGTTTTCGTGGGCGTTCGGACGCCATGACCACGCCGGCCTCCGCGGGAACGTCTCCCCCGCCGGTCGGCCGACACGGGTCGGTGAAGGGCGCTCCCGACGGGGCGGGCGATGGCACAGTGGTGGCATGTGTGGTCGCTACGTCTCCACCCGCAGCCCCGAGGACCTGGTCCAGCTCTTCCAGGTCGCCGACTGGCGCGCCCAGGAGAGCCTGGCGCCGAACTGGAATGTCGCGCCGACCGACGAGGTGTGGGCCGTCCTCGAGCGGGCCGCTCGCGGCCAGGACGAACCCGCGTCAGCGGAGCGGCAGTTGCGGCCGCTGCGGTGGGGACTGGTGCCCTCCTGGGCGAAGGACGTGAAGGCCGGCGCCCGGATGATCAACGCGCGGGTGGAGACGGTCCACGAGAAGCCCGCCTTTCGCCGCGCGTTCCTCAGGCGCCGCTGTCTGCTGCCGGCGGACGGATTCTACGAGTGGCAGGCGAGCCAGGACCCCGACACCGGCAGGACGCGCAAGCAGCCGTACTTCATCCACCCCGAGGACGACCAGGTCATGGCGCTGGCCGGACTCTACGAGTACTGGCGCGACCCGGCCGTCGAGCAGGACGACGACCCGGCCGCCTGGCTGATGACCTGCACCATCATCACCACCGAGGCCACCGACGCGGCCGGCCGTGTGCACCCGCGCATGCCGCTGGCGCTCACCCCGGACCACTACGACGCCTGGCTCGACCCCCACCACCGGGACCCCGACGAACTGCGCTCCCTGCTGGGCCGGCCCGCGGACGGCCATCTGGAGACCCGGCCGGTCACCACGGCCGTCAACAGCGTCCGCAACAACGGCCCGCAGCTGCTCGACAAGGTCGGTCAGGTCTGATTCTGCGCGCCGGGCAGCAGCGGTCGCATGAAAGTGCGCTCGTAGCGCAGCACGCACCCGCTCTCGTCGCGGATGCGGTCGGCCTCGACGAAGTCCACGTGCACGCCGAACAGCGCGCGGTACTCCTCGTAGGCGGCGAGGCTGGAGAAGCTGAACAACGCCAGCGCCTCGTCGCTCGCCCCCTCGGCGGGAAGGTAGTAGCCGTGGTGCGTACCGCCGTTGGCGTCGACCAGTTCCATCCAGCGGCGGCCGAACCGCTCGAACGCCTCCGTCTTCGCCGGATCGATGACGTAGCGCACAACGCAAGTGATCATGCGTCGAGGTTAGACACGGTGGCGGTCCGGGCCGGGTACGAATCTCCGGGGGGACGGCCGCCCGGGCGCCCCGCACTCCCTGAATGGCCCCGGACGGACTTCCTATCCCGCGCCGACGCCCAGTTCGGCGCGGAGCCAGCCGGTGAGTTCGGTGGACGCGAGGAGGCCGGAGTGCCCGCCGGCGAACGTCCGCTGGACGCATTCCGTCCGTGTGAAGCGTCGCCACTGCCCCACCGAGGCGTCGTCGGCCAGCGGGTCCTCGGCACCGCGGACGGCCAGGACCGGGCAGGGGACGCGCGCCGGTGGCGCGGACGGGGTGAAACCGGCGAGCAGGGCCAGATCCTGCTGAACCGTCTCGGCGACCACCTCGCGCCACTCCGGCGCGGTGGCGGCCCACTGCCCGGGGTCGACGGCGGCGAGGTAGGCCGCGGCGGCCTCGGGCGAGTCCGTCGCCCCGGGCGGTACGCGCAGCAGGTCGGGGGCCGACGCCCCGGCGACCACCAGCGCGTCCACCTCGACGCCGCTCCCGGCGAGCACGAGCGCCGTCGCGTAGGCGACGTAGGCGCCGTAGCTGTGCCCGAACAGTACCGGCCGTGTGCCGGGCAGGCCGGTGATCTGCTCGGTGCACGACGCGACGACCGCGTCGAAGGAGTCGGGCGGCTTCCCGGCGTCGCGACCGGTGCGGCCGGGGTAGCGCACCACCGTGCACCTCGCTCCGAACACGTCACCCAGCGCCCGGAACTCACCGCCGAAGGAACCCGCCCCCGGGAAGATCACCACGGAGCGCTCGTCACCCGTCATCTCTCGTGCCTCCTTTCGTGTGGGTGCGGCGGGTGCCGCGCCTCAGTTCCGCACGCTCTCACGGCTGTCCTCGTGCACCGTCCGGCGGCGCAGGAGCGCGATCGCCAGAGCTAGCACCCCGAACAGCGCCCAGCACAGCCACATGGACGGGCCCGCCAGCACGGTGACTCCCACCACCGTCACCGCGCACAGGAGCGTCACGGCCCTGGCCGGTCCGCCCGTCGCGAGCCGGGCGAAGGCCGCCGCCCCCACTCCGTACAGGACGAAGTACACGCCTCCGGAGAACGTGAAGAGGCGCTCCAGCGGGACGACTCCGCTCGCGCTCAGGACCGTGATCAGCGTGAGCAGTGCCCCGACGCTCACCACGGCGGTGAGCGGGTTGCCGTCCCGCTCGCGGACGCGCACCAGTCTGACCGGGAGGTAGCCGCTGCGCGCCATGCCGAACACCAGCCGGGACAGCGCCAGCACCGAGGCGAAGACGTTGGCCGTGATGGCGGCGGTCACCAGGACCAGCGTGACCGGACGCCCCAGTTCGCCGAGGGACCGCTCAGCGAGCAGCAGCAGCGGCGCCGACCGCAGTCCGTCCTCGTGCGGATCGACCGTGGCGAACAGGCTGAGGAGCAGCAGTCCGTACAGGGCGACGACGATGAGGTACGAGGCCGCGAAGATGCGCGGGATGGCGTCCGGGCGCTTGTGTTCCTCGAAGGTGAAGGCCACCGTCTCCCATCCGGTGAAGGCGACGAACACGGCGGTGAGCACCGTGCCGAAGGAGCCCGAGGCGGGGAGGTCGGTGCCGGGCGCTCGCACTCCGTGGGAGCCGAGCCCGACCAGGGCGATGCACACCACCATCGCGAAGAGGGCGAGTACAAGCGCGACCTGCAGTCTGCCGGACACGGTGGTGCCGGCGCACGCGACGGCGGTGGCGCCGCAGAGCGCCAGTACCGGGAACAGCCAGGCGAGGGCGGACACGCCGGTGAATTCGGCGAGGTAGCGTCCGCCGGTCAGCGCGGTCGCGGGGATGCCGGCGACCAGGGCGAGCGTCGCGGCCGTTCCCGCGGTCCGCGCCAGGGAGGGGTTGAACGCCACCTCGGCGTAGTGCGCCACGCCTGACGCGGACGGATGGCGCCGTCCGAGCCAGGCGTAGCAGTACAGCAGGGGGACGACCGCGAGCGCCGCCACGGCCCAGGGCATCCACGCGGAGCGCGACAGCGTGTGGTAGCTGGTGCCGGGCAGGATCATCATGCCGCTGCCGAGGATCGTCGACAGCGCCAGGAAGGTTCCCACGGCGCCGCCCAGCGACTTCTGGAGCCCGCTCACGTCACCTCCGTACGCACCTGGTGCAGGGCCGCGTCGACGCACTGTTCGAGAAGTCCGGCCAGCGGAGCGTCGATGGTGTGGCCTCCGTCCGCGACCGTCACGTGGAACTCTCCGCGGACCCGCTCGTGCCACGTGACGCAGTGGCGCGGCGGGATGAACGTGTCGCCCCGCGTCGAGAGCACGTGCAGGGTGTCCAGTGCCGGGGCGGTGGTGTGGATCCACTCGGCGAGGCCGTCGGCCACCGAGGCGTCCTCGCGCAGCCCGTCGGCGATCTCCGCGAGCATGTCCTCGTCGTCGAGGAGGTCCTGCGGAAACCCGTCGTGGGCGAGGATCTCCGCGATCTGGCGGTCGGTCAGGCGGGTCATGGTGGGGATGCGGCCTTCGTGGTCCGGGCACGGCGTGTTGATGAGCAGCAGCCCGGCCGGCCGGCCGGTCCGGGCGGCGAGTCCGTCGTGCAGGCGCAGCGCGGACAGTCCCCCCATGCAGTGCCCGACCAGCAGGGCTCGTGCGGCGTCCGCGGCGTCGAGGGCCTCCCGCAGTTGCGTGCCGCAGTCCTCCTGCCATGCGCCGGACTCGACGGCCCCGGAATCCGGCGGGTTCGGCAGGGACAGGAAGCCCATGCCGCGCCGGGCGGCGAGCTTCTCCAGCTGTTCGGTGGTGGTGCCGCCAGAACCCGCCGCGGGGAACGCGACGAGCAGGCAGCTCTGCTCGGATGTGGTCATGCGCCGGCGTCCTTCGCGTCGACCACCTCGACCTTGAGTTCGGTCAGTCCCAGCATGAAGTTGGAACGCAGCCGCTGCGGTTCTTCGAGGACGACGAACGCCTTGTCCCAGGCGGCGAGTTCCTCCACGAAGGTCTGGATCTCCAAGGTGGCCACCGGGGCGCCGATGCAGCGGTGGACGCCCGCGCCGAAGGCGATCTGCTTGTTGTCCGGCCGGTCCATCATGAACGTGTCGGGCCGGTCGAACACGGCCGGGTCGCGGTTGGCGGCCATGTTCCACAGGGTGACGAAGCTGCCCTCCGGTATCACGTGGTCGCCGACGGGAAAGTCCTCGAGGGTCAGCCGCTGCACGTAGCTGTTGGTCGAGGTCCAGCGCAGGAATTCCTGGGTGGCGACGTCGACGGGCACGTCGCCGGCGACGACCTTGAGCCACTGGGCCCGTTCACGGTGGATGGTGTCGACGGTGAGGCTGGCCGTGTGCGGGGTGGTCTCGTTGCCGCCGACGGCGACGTTCAGGCCGTTGAGGAGGGCCACGTCGCGGGGCATGTCGCCGGAGGCGACGAGCTGCGCGAGGAATCCGATCATGTCGTCGGCGGAACCGGACTCGATGCGCCGGCCGATGAGTTCGTCGATGAAGTCGAGAACCTCCATCTGCGCGTCGACGAGGGAGTCCAGGGGCGAGCCGCCCGTGTAGGACTCGTCGCGGTAGCCGATCATCGTGCGGGTGGCGTCCAGCAGGGCCTGGGCGTCCCCGGGGGCGATCCCGAAGAGGACCTCCAGCACTCCCTTGGGCAGTTCGGGCGCCACGACCTTGTCGAAGTCGACGCGGTCGCCGACCGACAGTTCCCCGAGCGCCGTACGGATGTTGCGGCGTACCGTCCGGCCGACCTTCTCGAGCATGTCCCGGCTGAATCCGCTGCGTTTGATCGGCCGCCGGATGGCGGTGTGCTCGGGCTGGTCGGCGACGATGAGCATGCGGCCGGAGGCCGAGTCCTTCTCGGGGCGGTACGAGCCGTCGATCATCGTCCCGTAGGCGGAGCTGAGCCGACGGTGGTCCACGTAGGCCGCGTACACGTCGGCGTAGCGGGTCAGGGCGTAGAACTCGTATCCGTCGGGGCGCCGGTGGACCGACACCGGATGGTTCTCCCTCAGGTCGGCGAGGTACGACCAGGGGTCGTCGACCGCGAAGAACTCCGCCGAGTACAGCGGGCTGTCCTCAACCACCAACATGGAGTGCTCCCGTCAGTTCGGCGATGCGGTTCGGGGTGCGGCCCTCGAAGAACACGTGCCCGGGCACCTTGACGCCGGTCTGCTCCTTGAGCAGGGCACGGCACCGCAGGACGGCCAGCGAGTCGACGCCCGCCTCGAAGATGTCCGCGTCCTCCGGAACGTCGCGATTGAGGACCTTGCGCAGGCACTCCACGATCATGGCTGGTGAGATCTGTGTCATCGCTTGCCTACCCTTTCCATGTAGAAGTCGTCCATGAGTGAGGGAACGTCGGTCTTCCCGCCGGCCTTCGTCGGGAACGCGTCGAGGAGGTGGAGCCGTATCGCGTCGGAGAACGACCGGACGACGGGTTCGAGCCGTGCGCGGACGGTGTCCTCGGCCGGGTGGTCCCCGCCGAGGCGGACGAAGGCGACCGTGCCCCGGTCGTCCTGGGCGACCAGGCAGTCGAGGACACCGGGGACACGGCTTGCCTCGTGCTCCAGGGCCCCGGCGTCCACCCGGGTGCCGTTGACCTTGATCTGGTTGTCGAGCCGTCCGGCGAACTCCAGGTCGCCCGCGTCGTCCTGACGCACCAGGTCGCCGGTCCGGTAGGTGGCGCTTGTCCCGTGCACCGGGAACGGCTCGGTGAGCCGGCCGCCGTCCAGGTATCCGGCGCAGACCAGCGGCCCGGAGACCACGAGATGGCTCAGGCCCGGGCGGGAGCCGTCCGTCGGCAGCAGACTCTGGCGGCAGCCGTCCAGCGGGGCGCCGATGGGGATGGTCTCGGCCGTGAACCCCTCCGGCAGGTCGTACCGGTGGGTGGCGAAGGTCGCCTCGGTGGGACCGTAGAGGTTCACGAAGCGGTTCGTCAGTCCGGCCGCGCGGGCCTGCCGGTAGGTGGCCGCGCGGAACTGCTCGCCGCCGCTGAAGACCCAGGGGATGCCGGCGAGGCATTCGGGCATGGCGCCGACCACCGTGGTGACGACGGCGGCGGGCAGCAGCACCCGGTCGATGTTGTAACGCTCGGCGAGTTCCGGCCAGGCGAACACGTCTTCGTTGACATGCGGCAGGCGGACGACGCGGCCGCCGGCCGCCACCGCCTTCCAGGTGTCGAACCACCAGCCGTCGAAGGCGGGTGCGGCGAAACCGCCGGCGGTCGGCGTCCCACGCGTGGGCACGTCCAGTCCGCGGCAGGCGAACAGCGCCAGCAGGTTGCCCCGGGTCACCGCGACGGCCTTGCGCCGGCCGGTGCTGCCGGAGGTGAAGTTGACCGCCACGACATCGGAGGGAATACGGTCGGCGGGCAACCGTTCAGCGGACCGCTCGACCTCCTCGACGACGTCGGCAGCGTCCCCCGCGCCCACCCGGACGAACAGGGTGAGGTCCGGGCGGACCCGGTCGAGCACGTCGGCGCCGAGGCTGCCGTCGTCGCTCACGGCCAGGCCGCCCGCCTGCCACACGCCCAACTGGCCGGCGAAGAAGCCGAGCCGGGAGTCCGAACGCAGGCAGACCACGCGCGCGCCGTCGTAGCGGGCGACGGCCTGCCGGACCGCCCCGGCGAGCGCTCCCACTCGGTCCCGGCCGTACTCGACTTCCTGCTCCACCCAGACCGTCTCCGCGGAGCGCCAGCGGTGCGGGCCGATCACGTCACTCCATGCATCCGTCACAGCTTCAGTCCCAACTCGTCGATCACGGCGCTGATACTGATCAGACTCAGGCGTACATCCCATTTGTCGGGCGTGGGATCGGCCGTCAGCCGGTCGAACGCATCCGGCGCGAAGATCCCGCCGGCCGCGACGAGGTCACGCCAGCGTGCCGTCTGCCGTTCGTCGGCGATGGCGTCCAGTCCGTAGGCCGTGAATCCCTGTTTGGCGCGGGTCAGCACCCGCTCGGGTACTACGCCGGCGTACGCAGTCTTCAGACATGCCTTGCCCTCGAAGTCGGCCACCTTGCGGTCGTCCGCGGTGCGGAGCGCCAGTTCCACCACGCCGTTGCCGAGGAAGGGGTAACGGCCCTCGATGGAGTTCGCCATCAGCATCAGGTCTCCGTGGTCGCCCAGAAGATGCCCGCCCAGCTGTACGTACACGTCGGCGATGGAGCGCAGTTGCATCGGGGTGAGGGCGGCGGCCTCCTGGTCGGTGTAGGGGATCAGCCGTTCCCGCCAGAACTCCCGCCCCGTCAGGGCCTCTTCGGTCTGCGGGGTGTAGCACTGCCGGCGCCGGCGGGCGAGCCGGTCCCAGTCGACCTCCCAGCCGAAGTCCGCCCGGCCCCAGGCGCGGGCGTTCTCCTCGCGTCCCTGGGGCGTGCGGCGTCGCGCGGCGTCGAAGACGTAGGAGTCGTAGCCGAAGAATAGTTCGTCGGCGCCCTCGCCGGAGACGACTCCCTTGATCCCGGCCTGGCGCACCTCGTCGGACAGCATGCGCGCCGCCACGTTGTACGTCTCGCGCTGCGGGTAGCAGCAGTGGCGCACCATGTCCTCGAACCCGGCGGCCACGTCCGCGGGGCCGCAGCGGATCTGCCGGTGCTCACTGCCCACCGTCTCCGCCACCTCGCGCTGGAAGCGCCCCTCGTCCAGGGCGGCGTCCTCGAAGAGCACGGAGAACGTCTTCGGCGGTTTCTCGAGGAGGCGGGTCGCCTCCAGTACCAGGGTCGAGGAGTCGAAACCGCCGCTGAGATAGGCGCCGATCTCGACGTCCGCGTGCAGCCGGTCGCCGACCGCGCCGCCGAGCGTGTCGCGGATCTCCTCGTCGGTCGCGGGTGCCGCGGCGGTGTCGAACTCGCCGTAGCGCCAGTAGCGCGTGGTACGGGGTTCGCCGTCGCCGAACGTGACCACGCAGCCGGAGGGTACGGCGTGGACGTCGCGCACCAGTGTCTTGGGGGCGACGATGTTCCCCAGCGAGAGGTACTGGTCGACGGCGGTGACGTCCAGCCACCACGTCCCGGGCACCGAGGTCACCAGCGGCTTGAGTTCGGAGGCGAAGTGCACGTGGGTGCCGGCCACCGTGTAGAAGAGGGGACAGATACCGAAACGGTCGCGGCCCAGGTGCAGCCGCTCGCGGTCCCTGTCGTAGATCGCGGTGGCGAACTGGCCGTCGATGAGGCTCAGTCCTTCGGTCCCGTACCGTGCGAACAGCTCCGGCACGACGGCCACGTCCACCCGGTTGGCGGAGCGGACGCCCAGACGCCGGTTCAGTTCGGGGGCGTTGTAGATCTCGCCGTTGGTCACGGCCGCGTAGCGGCCGGTGGCGTCCTCGGCGGGCTGCCAGCCGTCACGCAGCGCGGTCATGCCGAGGCGGCCGAGTTTCATGGACAGCGTGGGTGTGCTCAGCGAGTAGCTCTCGTCCGGCCCCCGATGGGTGAGCCGGGCGTGCATGGTGGCGGAGACGGCCCTGTCCAGGGTGCCGTCCGGCGCGAAGGTCCCGCACAGGCCGCACATCGCGCTACACGCCCCGTTCCTGGAGTTGCTCCGCGAGCACCCGCAGGTTCTCCGCCCGCAGCACGTCACGGACACCGGCGTCCACCCAGCCCAGCCCGCGCATCCTGTTGACGAGGACCACGGCGGAGGCGGAGTCACCGCCGACGTCGAAGAAGTTGTC
Source organism: Streptomyces sp. NPDC005551 (assembly GCF_042871785.1). NCBI lineage: Bacteria > Bacillati > Actinomycetota > Actinomycetes > Kitasatosporales > Streptomycetaceae > Streptomyces > Streptomyces sp. NPDC005551. Next base: position 87,689 of record NZ_JBIAJE010000003.1, read on the forward strand.
GTCCAGCTCCACGTCCTGCACTCCGGTGAGGCTGCGCACGAGATGCAGAACCCGCAGCTCGGGCTCGCTGTGCAGGATCGCCCGCAGGGCCGTTTCGCGGCGGCCGGTCCGCAGCGCATCGCGGTCGATCTTGCCGTTCGGGGTGTGCGGGAACGTCGCGACGCGGTCGAGCACCGAGGGGACCTTGTACGGGTCGAGGGTGTTCTCCAGCTGCCCCCGCAGGGTTCGCGGGTCGCCGTCGCCGCGGTAGTAGCAGACGAGCACGTCGGGGTCGCTGCCCTCGGCGCCGTCGTGGGCCTCGGCAACGACCACGGCGTCCAGGACGCCGTCCAGCCGGCAGACCGCGTTCTCGATCTCGCCCGGGTCCAGGCGGTAGCCGCGGACCTTGACCTGCCGGTCCACCCGCTCCACGAAGTACAGCGCGCCGTCGCGCTCCTCGACGATGTCGCCGGTGGCGTAGACGCCCTCGGAGCCGGGCTCACGAAACGGTGCGAGGCCGTCCTCGGTCAGATAGCCGAGCGCCACGCTCGCTCCGGTGACGACGAGTTCACCGCGGTCGCCGGCCACGTCGCCCGCCACGTCGCCGTCCACGGGCCGCAGGTGGTAGGCGCAGTCGCCGACCACCGAGCCGAGCGGCACCGCGTGCCGGCAGGTCCCCGGGGCGAGCGGTTCGGTCAGCAGGTTGCACACGGTGGTCTCGGTGAGTCCGTACGCGTTGTGGAACGCGGTCACCGTGGCCCAGGTGCGGATCACCGAAGGCCGGCAGGGGCCACCGCCGTTGATCACATGCCGAAGCCGCATGCCGGGGGTCGGTTCGGTGACCGTCAGCGCGTACGGCGTCGTCTTGAGGTGGGTGATGCCGAACTGTTCCAGGGTCTCGGCCAGGACGGAGCCGGGTGTCAGCCGGGACTCGTCGAGCACGACGAGGCAGGCGCCCGCGGACAGCGTCCACAGGATCTCGGTGAGGCATCCGTCGAAGGTGAGACGGGCGAACTGCAGGGTGCGCGAGCCGGGACCGACCTCCAGCCGCTCGACGTGGTCGCGGATCACCGGTGCGAGGGCTTCGGCTCCCACGAGCACGCACTTGGGTTCGCCGGTCGAGCCCGAGGTGTGGATGGCGTAGCCGGCGTCCGTCCCGGCCGGCAGCGGTCCGCCCACCGGGCGCCCGTCAGGGGCCGTCCGGCCCGTCGGCAGCCAGGCCACGGGCACCTCTCCAAGCGCGACGTGCCCGTCGGGCGAGGTCGCGTCGGCCATGGTCCGCAGTCCCAGCAGCCGCACCTTGGCGGCGTTGGAGGCCGCGCTGTCCCGGTCGTCGACGACGACGAACGGGCGCCGTGCCTTGAGTGCGCCGACGATGGCGACCACGGCGCCGATGTCCCGGTGGCTTCGGATGCCGACGAACTCACCGGGCTCGGTGCGCGCGGCCACCCGGCGCGCGAAGTCGTCGGCCAGCTGCCCGAACTCGCGGTAGCTGAAGGTACGTTCGGCAGTGCGGACGGCTGGGCCGTCCGGGAAGTCCTGTATCGCGCGGTCGATCTCGTCGACGACTGTCATGTGACGGGTGTGCACCTCGACCCTCCTCTGTCGTGTGGTGTTCCGATGGCGTGCTGGAGACGGACGGGGTCCGTCACCGCACCGGGTGGGTGAGGGTGCCGACACCCTCGACGACCGAACGGACCGTGTCTCCGGGGCTGATCACGGTGGCCCCGGGTGTGCCGGTGCACAGGACCGTGCCGGGTGCGAGCGTGCGGCCGGCGGTGAAGTACTCGACGAGGTACCCGAGGTCGTACTTCATGGAGGTCGGTGTGGCCGACGCGATGGTCTCGTCGTTCAGGACCGTGGAGATCCGCACGGCGTCGAGGCCGTCGGGGAACTCGTCCATGGTCACCAGTACGGGCCCGACGCTGCAGAACGTGTCGAATCCCTTGGCCCACGGGATGTACCGCGGGTTCTCGCGGATGGCGTCCTCGGCCGTCATGTCCAGGACGCAGGTGACCCCGACGATCACCGACCGCCAGCGGTCGCGTGCCACGTTCTTGCAGGCGGTACCGACGATCAGTCCGAGCTCCGCCTCCGCGGTGACCCGCTTGGACTGGATTGGCAGCTCGATGTGTTCCGCGTTGCCGATGAGACATCCGCCGGGACGCAGGTAGGAGCCGGGGCCCGAGGCGGGCTGCTGGGTCTCCAGGTCCTCACTGTGGCGCTGGTAGTTGAGGCCCGCGCCCCAGATGTCCGCGTCGCGGTCGGCCACCGTGGCGGCCAGCTCCGTGTTCAGCGCGACCGGCGTGAGGTCGTCCCCGTGGCGGTCGAGGGCTCCGGCGAGGGCCTCCAGTTCCCGCTCGCCGACCAGGTCGGCGATCCGGGTGACCCCGGCGTACCCCGGCAGTCCGCTCAGGGGGAGCCATCTGCCGTCGTGACCGATGACGATCTCACTGGTGCCGCTGTCGGTGGAGGTCCTGGCCAGTTTCACTGCTTCTCCTCTGTCGCGATCGGTCGGCCGGCGCGGGTCGTGCGGGTGGGGCCGGGGCGCGGACCACGGCGCCCCGGCGTGTGACGGGGCCCGCTGTCTACGCGGCGCAGCCGCAGCGCGCCGCGGCGCTCCGGAAGTCCTTCTGGCGGGGGCTGTGGTCGGCGATCTCCACCGCGGTCTCCATCAGGCGGGCGGGATCCGCGCGGAACTCGGCGGCCAGGTCCTCCACGAGCGGGAAGAAGCCCGAGTGGATGCCGATGACGGCGCCGAGCACCTGCATGGTGCGGTCCTCCGGGACCGCTTCCATGTTGAGGTGGGCGTACTCGGCGATCCTGGCGAGCTCCTGGTAGTTGAAGAGGTCGCCGCGGGTCAGCTTGAGGATGCCGGCGACGGCTTCGATGGAGGCGTTGCCGGAGCCGCGTCCGATGCCGTTGAGCGTGGCGTCCACGATGGTGGCGCCGGCGTCGTACGCGGTGACGCTGTTGAAGTTCGCGAGGCCGAGGTTGTCGTGGCCGTGAAAGCCGACGACGTCGAAGTGCTCCCGGACCGCGCTCACGTACTCGCGGACGGTGCCGGGGAGCATCGCGCCGTAGGAGTCCACGACGTAGACCCCCTTCAGGGCCTCCGGCACCCCTGCCAGGCTGTCCAGGAGCTGGCCCACGGGGGTCGCACTGGACTTCATCAGGTTGAGGTAGACCTCTTCGCACACCTCGGTCGCCTGGCGCAGGTAGTCGAGGTGGTCGGGGACCCGGTCGGGTTCCATCCCGACCCGCAGGAACGTCATGCCCTTGTTGGCCAGCGTCTCGACGGTCTCCAGCCGGGTGAACTCCGGCTGGGCGAACATGCCCCACGGCTTGGCCGAGAGGGTGGCACCGGCCAGTTCGCCCCAGCGCCGGTGGTCTATGTTGCAGGCCCTGATCCCCGTCTTCTCCGCCTCGAGCCCGAGACCGTGGCCGACCTCGACCTTGGTGACCGGGGTGTCGTTGAGGCGCGTGAGTAAGTTGGTCACGAACGTCTCGTCGAGCTGAAAGTCGACGGCGTACATGCCGTCGCGCAACGTGCAGTCGAGCAGATCGACCTTCGCGGTTTCCATGAGCTGGCTGCCCGGTTGGGACATGCTGCCACTCCTCACTGAGATCCGTATGGGTGCCCGAGATGTGCTTCTGTCGTGCGGGACATGAATGCTGTGCGCCGAAAGAATGCAGAGCGCCGGTACCGCTGCAATGAGCAGGGAATTCATCCGGAGTTTCCGGGACGAGCGCGAGGGGCGTCAGACCCATACCCGGGGCGGACGAGAACTCTCTGCTTCGGCAGCGGCCCGGGGCGCTTCGAGGAGGCACAGGAGCTTCCTCACACAATCCGTCTTCCGACGGCGCGTATCCAATATGCTAGGGAATTCCGCACCCCATGGCAAGCAATTTCCGGAATTTCCGCGGCTAATCCCTCGCCACTTTCCACCGACGTAAACATTCAATTTCCCTCGGCATGCGGCAGGCCGGCCAGGGCGGCCCGGGTGAGTCCCGCGATGCGCTGGAGACCGTCACCGAGCCAGATCGAATGATGATCCCCGGGGATCGTGTGCTCCGTCAGATCGGGCACCAGCCGGGCCCACCGTCCGTCCTGAGGAGGTGAGTGCGAAGCCAGCAGATGCCAGGCCGGACCGTGGTAGCGCCCGGGTGCCTGGTACGCGTGGACCGCCCGCACGTGCGCGCGGAACACGGTGTAGCGCTCGCTCAGCAGGTCCGCTTCGAGTTCGGGCGGCAGAGCCCGCGACTGTTCGACCTGCCGGAAGACGGCGTCGGCGTCTCCCGCGAACCCCGCGGTCAGCGCGTCGAGTTCGGCTCCGCACTCCACGCCGAGCGACGCGGTGACGTCGTGCAGAAAGCGCCGGACGGTCTCCCTCTCGGGCGGCACGGGCGACGGGAACGGCGGGCTCGTGTCGACGAGGACCACCTGGCCCACCTCGGCGCCGGCCTCTGCCAGCCGCCGTGCCATGTCGAACACGATGAGCCCGCCCAGTGACCAGCCCAGCAGGTGCACCACGCCGTCCGGGACGGACTCCCGCAGGGCGGCGGTGTACCGCGCGGACAGGTCGGGAACGGAGGGCACGGGTTCCTGGTCCCCTTCGAAGCCGGGCGCCTCGATCCCGTACACGGGCTGGTCGGCGCCGAGCAGCTGGGCCAGCGGAAGGTAGGAGTACGCCGAGCCGGAGCTGGCGTGCACACAGAACAGCGGTGCCGCGGTGCCCTCGGGACTCAGCGGGACGATCCGGTCCACGTCGGGGCACGGCGGGGAGGGCCTGGTCATGAGCGCACCTCGTCGGTCTTCTCGTCCACGAGCGCGGCGAGCGCCCGCACGGTGACATTGCCGTACATCGCCCGCACGCTGAGCTTGATGCCGAACCTCTTGTTGATGCGGCTGACCACACGCATGGCCTGCAGCGAATTCCCGCCCGCCGCGAAGAAGCTGTCCTCGGCCCCCAGTTCCGGCTTCGCAAGCACCTCGCAGAAGATGCCGGTCACGGCCTCCTCGGTCGGCGTGCGAGGCTCCGCGCGGTCGGCGTCGCCGGCACCGCCGGCCGCCACCAGCTCGATCACGGCCTCGCGGTCCACCTCCCAGTCGTCGCGCAGTGGCAGGGCGGGCACCACCATCCAGTGCGTCGGGATCAGCGCGTCGGGCACCAGGCCCACCAGGTGGGACCGGAGTTCGGGCGGAGCCGGGGCGCGGTCGCCGACCGGGCGGACGCAGGCGGTCACCCGGGAGGCCCCGTCCTCGTCCGTGTCCTCCAGCACCACGGCCGCGGCGATGCCCGGATGGCTGCTCAGGAGCGTCTCGATGCGGGCGGGCGACGTCGGCACACCCCGGCGCTCGATGCGCGTGTCCGCGGCACCGAGGAGCTCCAGACGCAGATCGTGGCTCCAGCGGGCGGTCTCGTCGCTGAGGAAGGCGGTGCGGCCCGGGTGGAACGGGTCCGGCACGAAGCGGTTCGCGGCGGCCTCCGGCTGGTTGAGGTAGCCGTCGGCCAGGCTGCCCGCCGCACCACCGACGAGGAGACGGCCGGTCACACCACGCGGTACCGGGTTCAGTGCGTCGTCGACGACGTACAGCGACCGGTTGACGTGCGGCGCGGTGCCTCCCTGCGCGGAACCGGCGCAGGCCGCGGGGGCGCTGGGCGGTCCCCACAGCGTGCCGAACCGCCGCCCCTCACGCGCCCACTCCCCGGCGGCCCGTCCCGACGGTTCACGGTCGGCGCCACGGATGTGCCGCAGGGCGGGCAGTGCGGCGGGGTCGAGCAGGGCACGCAGCGCCGGCGGCAGGTGTGCGTGGGTGACACGGCGCTCCCTCAGCAGGGCGGCCACGCGTTCGGCGTCCGCACCCTCCTCGGGCGTCGCCGCGACGATCGTCGCCCCGCACGTCAGGGCGGCCCACACGTCGCCCCACAGGCTGCCCGAGGACACCGGCAGGACGAACAGCCGGTCGTCTTCGGCGAGTTCGAGCGCCCGGCGATGCCCCTCGCCGGTGAACGCCAGCGTGCGGTGCGAGAGGACCACGCCGCGGATCCCCCCCGCCGCGTCAGGTACGTACACGACGCAGGCGGGCGCACCCGGATCCAGGTCCTGCTCATGGGCCGACAGCGGTGCACCCGCGGGCCGCGGGCCGTCCTCGGTGTCGAGCGCCACCACGGCCCACCCGGACGGTTCGGGGAGCCGGGCCCGCGTATCGGCGTCCGTGACGACGACGGCCGCGGCGGTGTCGGCGGCGACGAACGCCAGCTGGCCGGCGGCCTCCTCGACACCGAGGTGGGTTGCAACCCCTCCCGCCCGCCACACGCCCAGGGCCGCGACGCAGGCGTCGGCCCACCGGTCGCCGACCACGACGGCGACCCCGCCCGGCAGGAGGCCCGCGGTCCGCAGCCGTGCGGCGAGGGCGTCGGCCCGCCGGTCGAGGTCCGCGTACGTCAGCTCCTGCGTGCCACTGACGACCGCGGTTGCGGTGGGCCGCAGCCTCGCGACACGCGAGACCGCCAGGGGCACGGGCTCACCGTCCCACTCCGCCTCGGGCCCGCGGCCCGCGGCGAGCAGCAGGCGGCTCTCGTCCTCGTCGACCAGCGCGATGCGCGACACCGGCCGGTCCGGGTCGGCCGCGGCGGCGCGCAGCACCGTCTCCAGATGGGCCAGCAGCGCTTCGATGCGCCAGGGGTCGAACAGGTCGGTGGAGTACTCCACGGAAGCGCGCAGTGTCATGCCGTCGTCGACGAGGGTGATCGCGACGTCGAAGCGGGCGCCCTCGGCGGCCTGCGGTATCAGTTCTGCCGACACCCCCTGCAGGGAGAGGTTCTCGCCGGAGGTGGCGCCGCCGAGCATCTGCAGGCTGACCTGGAACAGCGGGTTGCGGCCCGGCTCGCGGTTCGGACGTACGGCGTCGACGACCTGGTTGAACGGGGCCTCCTGGTGCTCGTACAGCTCCAGGGTGCCGTCGGCCACCCGGTCGACGAGTTCACTGAAGGGCGGGTCGTCCGAGAGGTCGCAGCGCAGCACCGCCATGTTGACGAACATGCCGACGACCGTTTCCAGTTCCGGCTCCGGGCGGCCCAGCATCGGGACGCCGAGCGGGATGTCGTTCTGGCCCGTGTAGCGGCTGAGCACCACGTTCAGGGCCGCGGCCAGCACCATGAACGGGGAGGCGCCGTGGTCGTTGCCGAGCTGTACGACGAGGTCGCGGACGTCCTTGGGCAGATCCCTGTTCAGGGTCTCGCCGTGATGGCCGCCGCCGGCCGGTCGGGGCCGGTCCGCGGGCAGGTCGAGCACGGGGACCCGGTCCAGTTTCGCGCGCCAGAAGTCGAGATCCTCCTCCAGCACGGCACCGTGCAGACGCTCGCGCTGCTCGACGGCGAAATCGGTGTAGTCGAGGTCCCTCTCCTCGAAGACGGGTGACATCCCGCTGCACAGGCTGCGGTATGCGGTGGATATCTCCGCGTTGATCAGTCCGGTCGACCAGCCGTCGGTGACGATGTGGTGGAAGCCCTGGAAGAAGACGTGCTCCTGCGGCCCCAGGCGGACGAGGGAGAAGCGGTGGAGCGGGCCGGTGCCCAGGTCGTAGGGCTCGGTGCGCAGTGCGTCGGTCTCGGCGCGCAGCCGCATCTCCCGTTCGGCGGCGGGAAGTTCGGACAGGTCGGTCACGGGCAGTGGTGCGAACGCGTGCGGCGCCACCACTTGGTGGAGGGTGTCGTCCACGCGGTGGACGGTGGTGCGCAGGGCCTCGTGGCGGGCCACGACCAGGTCGAGGGACTGCTCGAGGAGGTCGACGCGCAGGGGGCCGGTCAGCCGCCACACCATGAGGATGTTGTAGACCGTGTCTCCGGAGGCCAACTCGTCCAGGAAGTAGAGCTGTTCCTGGGCGAACGAGACCGGGTGGGCCGACGGGGAGTCTCCCTCGGCGACCGCCGGACCGTGCCGTTCGCTGGGATGCATGTCAGGTCCTCTCCGGTGTGATCGGCGACTTCAAAGCGGACAAGGGAACTCCTTCGAGGCGCGGAGGGGCGGTCCTGCCGGACGGCGCGGGGAATCGGGGTCGGAGCCCGGGCGCGGGCGGCGGACGTCGGTGCGGATGTCAGCCGGCCGTCTCGGCCGTCTCCGCCCGTGGTTCGGGCATGGAGCGCACACGAACGACAGGGGACAGGGCGAGCGGGACCACCATCGCGGCCGAGCAGAGCACCAGGACGACGAGGCCCGTCCGCAGGCCCAGGGCTCCGCCGAGCAGCCCTCCGCAGAGCCCGCCGAGTGCTCCGCCGCCGAAGAGCAGCGTGCGGAAGGCGGCGTTCATGCGGCCCATCAGTGACTGAGGGGTCAGGGTCTGGCGCAGCGAGAGCTGCACGACGTTGGACAGTCCGCTGCCGAAGTAGCTGATCAGCAGCGACAGGATGAACGTGACGATCATCAGAGGTCTGGGGCCGCCCGCGACGACGAGCAGGAGGGGGCCGACGTAGATGCCGGTGAGGGCGAGTCCGTAGACCGCGCCGGTGGGGAAGCGGCGGATGATCGCTGCCGAGGACAGGGCTCCCAGCAGCGCGCCGACGGACGACACCGAGTAGATGAGGCCGACGAGTTGAGGACTCAGTCCCTTCTCCCGCACTCCGTAGAGCAGGAAGAGCGTGGAGACGCTGGTCAGCGAGAAGTTGGTGAGCGGGGCTAGCGCGGCCAGGGGGCGCAGGAGGCGGTGGCCGAAGACCCAGCTGACACCCTCCTTGAGTTCGCGTCCCAGGTGCCGTTCGGTCGTCGGGGGCGCGGGGGCGGGTTCCTTGGTGCGGATCATCAGGAGGCTGATCAGCGAGGCGAGGTAGGAGAAGGCGTCCAGGACCAGTGCCGTCGGGGGCCCGAGCCAGCCGACGAGGACACCTGCCACGCCGGGGCCTGCCACGTCGGAGGTCGACTGGGTGACGCTGAGTTTCTGGTTCGCCTCGACGTAGAGTCGCCGGTCCTTGACGAGAGCGGGGACGAAGGACATCCAGCTGACGTCGAACAGGACGGAGCAGACGCCCACCAGGCACGCGATGACCAGCAGCGCCTCGATGGACAGCAGGTGCAGGGCCGACAGCAGCGGAACCAGCGCGATGAGCACCATCCTGACCGCGTTCGCCGCCAGCATCAGCGGCCGGCGCCTGCTGCGGTCGACCCAGACTCCGAAGACCAGCGACAGGAAGAGGTACGGGGACAGTTGCAGGAAGCTCAGGAGACCCATCTGTTGCGGTGTGGCGTCGTACACCAGTACCGCGGTCAACGGCAGCGCCAGATTGGTGACCTGCGACCCGAAGAGGGAGAACGCCTCGCCCGACCAGAACGTGAGGAAGTCGCGGCTGTGCCACAGGTTTCCCGGAGCGGAGGGCGGCGGCTCATGAAGGAGAGGCTGCTTCGTTTCTTCGGTCACCGGAAGCTATTCCCGTCCTGGTGAACCCTGGTAATGGCCGCAGCTGCATAACTCGTGCACGTCGGCGGCTCGCGCATCGGATCGGGCACGACGGTTGCCCATCGGTAATCCCCCATTTCCACGAGTAATACGTCGCGAAGTAACGTCGCGAGCTTCGCGGCGCACATCTGGAACCTATTGACCGGTACCTATTAACCGGAAGCTGTTAAGGCGAGTAAAGGTGTACAGGCGTACGGGTTCCCAACCGCCCCCACCACACACCGCCGCATTCCTTGTTGGCCGAAAGACCGTGCCCGCGCCCGTCTGAAACGGGGGGCATGCGGATCGCTCCGTGCGGCCGCGACGACCGGCGGAATAGGGTACGTGGTGCAGATCAGGAGCGCGTTGTTTCCGCCGACGACCTGAAACGATCACTATTTAAGATCTTGAAAAGACCGTGCAGTATCAGCCGGTGCCCCGCGCACCACCAGTCAGCCACCACCACTCAGACATGCCACTGACCCCGGGGCGCCGGCGGGCCCCGGGTTCTCGTAGCGCGGCGGCGCCGCCGTTGTCCGGGTCAGACGAGCGCGTTCTTGTAGAAGAGGTTGGAGCGGCGGTCGCCTGCCTCGCCGGAGGCGAAACCGAGGAACAGCCGTACCTCACCGGCCACCGTCCGGTAGACGGCCATGCCCTCGGGCTCGCGGAAGCTGAGGGTCGAGCCCGCCTGCGTCAGAACGGGCCCCTGGGCGACCTTCCCGGTGTTGAGGTCGATGGCGGTGACCTCCGAGTCGACGATGTTCCCGTTGGCTTCGTAGCTGGTGCCCGTGAGGACGTAGAGATACTGGCCGTACGCCGTGTAGCCCTGGAACACCGACGACGCCGTGCTGACGGTGGGCATGACGAACCGGGACAGCGGGCTGCTGAAGTCACCCGACGCTGCCGCCGACAGGGAGTGCACGGAGATGTACCGGTCGCCGTCGAGGAGGTAACGCACGATCAGCCGGTCGTTCACCGGGTCGGTCGCGCAGGTGTAGGAGGTGGCTCCGGCCACGGGCGTGTACTTGGTCAGCGCCGAGGAACTGGTCGTCAGCGTGGTGCCGCTGGTGAACTTGAAGCGGGCCAGGCGCGTCCCGTAGCCGCTGGTGCTCGCGTCGGTCTCCGTCCACAGGTACGTGGAGGTGCCGACGGCCTGGGCACCTATGGACACCCCGTGACCGAAACCGGTGAGGTACATGTACCCGACCTGGTTGCCGTCGAAGTCGAGCTGGGTCACGCACAGGTCGCCGGCCGTCTCCGACGTGCCGTCACGGCGCTGGACGACGAACAGGCGGCGGTTGACGTTGTCGAAGACGAATCCCTGCTGCACGGTGCTGTCGCGCAGGGTCTTGCCGCGGAACAGGTCGTACGACGGTTGTGTCAGGGAGTTGAACCCTTGGACGGACCGGTGTTCGCGAGTGACCTACCGGTGCTGCTCGGCCCCGGCGAACATGTCGATGAGGCCGTGGGGCGCGTCGTCGCCGAAGAGAAGTTCGTGCAGCCGGGCGCCATCGTCGGCGGCCGCGGCACTGCGGGGGAACACATCCTGCTCGTACGCGGCGAGCGCGGCCTCGGTGTCGTCCGGGTGCGCGGCGATGGCTTCTGCGAGTTCGGCGCCGTCGTACATGGCCAGGTTGGCTCTACGCCGTTCGGGGCCGAGAGGTGGGCGGCGTCACCGAGCAGCGTCACCCCGGGCACGCGGTCCCAACGGTGCTCGGGCGGCAGGGCGTTGAGGGTGCGCAGGACCGGCGCCGTCTCACCGTCGACACCCGGGGTCCGCGGTCAGAGAGTGAAGAGCCGGACGAGCAGCACCGCCGGCGTGCCCACGGTGAGCAGGGCTCCCACGGCCGTGAACACCCGGTCGACGGTCGGTGCGTCCCAGCCCTGGATGGCACACCGGCGGGGATTCCGCGGGTCGTAGCGGACCGTGACACACGCCCCCACACGGAAGGCCCGCGCGACGGAACCGCGGCCGAGCCTGGACGCGTACTCGCACGCGCGTCCGTCCCGGGCCGTCCACGCGGCGACCGGATGGTGGTAGGTGGCGCCTTCGTGGTCCCGCCTGACGTCGTGGCGGACGATCCGGCCCTCAGCCGTGACACCCCCGCGGCGCAGCGCAGCGGCACGGCGGAGTCCGTACGCGCCGAAGCCGAGGAAGACCACGCCGATCGTCAGCGGGATGAGGGCGAGAAGCCATACGCGTTGCATATGTGGTGCGACGCGTGCGCGGGGGCACCGGTTGCGGTCGGTGCGACCGTGTCCGCCACCCCGCCCTCACCGGCGCCGCTCCTCCGAGCGGGCCTACGGGGTCGGCATCCGCGCGGCGGCCCCGAGCGGGCCCAATCGAAGATCCGCCGAGCAGTGACGGCAAAGACCGGTGCAGTACTGGCACGGGCGAGAGGAGTGTGAGTTGATCACCTGTGTTGCAGCAACACTGGAATTCGCCCCCTCTCGGGGTCGCCGTCATACCAGAGGAGGAGAGACGGAGTGCGTGGTCCGACTCAAGAGGGCCCCGGGAACGGGCACCGGGACTGACGATCCGCGGCCGCGGGGCAGACACGATGGGGTGGTCCCCGATGCTCACCCCCTGTGACCAGGAGCCCTCCCGTGACCACCACGCTCATCGCACACCACGCCACCGCCGTGGCCGCCCGCGCCACGGACCTGTCCAAGGTGTACGGCCAGGGCGAGACCCAGGTGGTCGCCCTCGACCGGGTCACCGTCGACTTCCAGCAGGCGCAGTTCACCGCAATCATGGGCCCCTCGGGCTCCGGCAAGTCCACGCTGATGCACTGCGTGGCCGGCCTCGACACCTTCAGCTCCGGATCCGTGCGCATCGGTGACACCGAACTCGGCACCCTGAAAGACAAGCAGCTCACCCAGCTGCGCCGCGACAAGATCGGCTTCATCTTCCAGGCGTTCAACCTGCTCCCGACGCTGACCGCCCTGGAGAACATCACGCTCCCCATGGACATCGCGGGCCGCAAGCCCGACAAGACGTGGCTCCAGAAGGTCATCGACATGGTGGGTCTGCACGACCGCCTCGGCCACCGCCCGACCCAGCTCTCCGGCGGTCAGCAGCAGCGCGTCGCCGTCGCCCGCGCCCTGGCCTCCCAGCCGGAGATCATCTTCGGCGACGAGCCGACCGGAAACCTGGACTCCCGGGCGGGCGCCGAGGTGCTCGGCTTCCTGCGCAACTCCGTACGGGAGCTGGGCCAGACGGTGGTGATGGTCACCCACGACCCGGTGGCCGCCTCCTACGCCGACCGGGTCATCTTCCTCGCGGACGGCCGGATCGTCGACGAGATGATCCAGCCCTCCGCGGACGGCGTCCTCGACCGCATGAAGGCATTCGACGCCAAGGGCCGGACCAGCTGACCATCCGCCGATCCGTCGACTTCCGGCTCTCACCACAGGACTGACACAGACATGTTCCGTACCGCCCTGCGCAATGTGCTTGCGCACAAGGCCAGACTGCTGATGACCGTGCTCGCCGTCATGCTCGGCGTGGCCTTCGTCTCCGGCACCCTCGTCTTCACCGACACCCTGGGCAGCGCCTACCGCAACCAGTCGGCCAAGAGCTACGACGACGTCGCCGTCGCCGTCACCACGTACGGCGTCCAGGACGACGGCAAGAAGTCCGGCATCGACAGCGCGACCCTGGACAGAATCCGTGGTCTGGACGGCGTCGCCGAGGCCACCGGGCGGGTCTCCGGCTTCGCCGGGGTCGCCGACCAGGACGGCAAGCTGATCGGCAACGGCTGGTCCAACACCGGCTCCAACTACGCCCCGGGCAAGAACGGCAAGAACGCAGAGGACCGGGCGTACACCTTCACCGACGGCTCGGGCCCGGTGAAGGACGACCAGATCGCTCTCGACAAGGACTCCGCAACCAAAGGCGAGTACAAGGTCGGCGACACCGTGCGCGTCGCCACCAACGGGCCCGTGAAGGAGTACACCCTCGCCGGCGTCTTCACGACCGAGGACGGCGCCGTGAACGCGGGTGGCAGCCTCGTGCTGTTCGACACCGCCGTGGCCCAGAAGCTGTACCTCCAGCCGGGGTACTACCAGGACGTCACCATCGCCTCCGAGCCGGGCGCGTCCGACGCGAAGCTCCTCGACGCCGTCCGGCCGCTGCTGCCGAAGGACTCCGAGGCGCAGACCGGCCGCGCGCTCGCCGACAAGCAGGCGAAGGACATCGAGTCAGGGCTGAGCAATCTCAACACGATGCTGCTGGCCTTCGCCGCCATCGCCCTGTTCGTCGGCGTCTTCCTGATCGCCAACACCTTCACCATGCTGGTCGCCCAGCGCACCAGGGAACTCGCCCTGCTGCGGGCGGTCGGCGCCTCTCGCAGGCAGGTCAAGCGCTCGGTGATCCTCGAGGCCATGGTCGTCGGCGTGGTCGCCTCCGTCGTCGGATTCGCCCTCGGCATCGGACTCGCCACCGGACTGCGGTCCGCCATGGGCTCGTTCGGCGCCAAGGTCCCGGCCGGACCGCTGGTCGTCTCCCCCACCGCGGTGCTCGCCGCCCTCGGCGTCGGTGTTCTGATCACCGTTCTCGCCGCCTGGCTGCCCGCCCGCCGGGCCGCGAAAATTCCGCCGGTGGCGGCCATGGGCAGCGCCCATCTGCCCGCCAGCACCAAGTCGCTGGTCGTGCGCAACACCCTCGGCAGCATCATCACGCTGGGCGGTGCCGCGGCCATCTTCGGCGGCGCCGCCGTCGGCAAGGACACCGGCCGCATGCTCATCGGTGCCGGTGCCTTCCTGGCGCTGATCGGCATCATCGTGCTGATCCCGCTGCTGTCCCGCCCGGTCATCGCGCTCGCCAGGCCACTGCTGCACCGTGTGTTCGGAGTGTCCGGCAAGCTCGCCGGCAAGAACGCGGTGCGCAACCCGCGCCGTACCGGAGCCACCGCCTCGGCGCTGGCGATCGGGCTCACGCTGGTCACCGGCCTCACCGTCATGGGTGTCACGCTGGGCGCGGCCATCGACAAGATGACCACCGACAACATCCGTGCCGACTACATGGTCACCATGGCGGGCGGCGGTGCCCTCGACAAGTCCGCGCTGACCGCGCTGGAGAAGGCCGACGGCGTCACCGCTGTCTCCCCGCAGCAGGCCACCTCGGTGAAGGTGAAGGGCACCTACCACTCCGCCTCCGCGGTCACCCCCGGCGACGTGCAGCAGGTCTTCGACCTCAAGCTCTTCTCCGGATCGATGGACACCCTCGGCAAGGGCGGGATCGCCGTCGCTGAGAAGACCGCGAAGTCCAACGGCTGGAAGGCCGGCGACAAGCTGACCGTGACGGTCGGCGACGACCAGGACGGCGGCAAGTCGGCGACGAAGACCATGACGGTCGGCGCGATCTACCAGGACAACGAGTTCCTCTCGCCGATCGTGGTGCCGACCTCGCTGGTCGCGCCCTTCGAGCCCAAGCCGTACATCCCCGAGATCTGGGTGAAGACGGACGGCGGCGCGAGCGAGGCCAACGAGCAGGCGCTCGTGGACGCGCTCGGCGACAACCCGGCGATGAGCGTCATGGACCGCCAGGGCATCCGCGACATGTTCGGCGGCATGATCAACACGATGCTGAACATCATGTACGGGCTGCTCGCCATGGCCCTGCTGATCGCGGTGCTCGGCGTCGTCAACACCCTCGCCATGTCCGTCTTCGAACGCCAGCAGGAGATCGGCATGCTGCGGGCGATCGGCCTGGACCGCGGCAAGGTCAAGCGCATGATCCGCCTGGAGGCGGTCGTCATCTCGCTCTTCGGCGCGGTGATCGGCATCGGTCTCGGTACGTTCCTGGCCTGGGCGATCGGCGAGACGATCCGCTCCAGCGTCCCGAACTACACCCTGGTCCTGCCGTGGGAGCGGATCGGCATCTTCCTGCTGCTGGCCGGAGTCGTCGGTGTGCTGGCCTCGCTGTGGCCGGCGCGGAGCGCCGCTCGGCTGAACATGCTGACAGCGATCAAGACGGAATAACCGCCCGTCCGCGAAGGGGCCCCGCGACCGGTCCGGTCGCGGGGCCCCTTCGCGTACCCGGTCAGCGCCAGTCACAGGTGCGCAGCGGGCGTCCCTTGTCCCCCGCTCGGCGCGGTCCGCGCGGCCAGAACCTGATTGACGTCGACCTCCGATTCGGTCTCGCAGGCGTGATCACCTCGCAACCCGCCGCGTGTCGGCCCGCGTTGGGAACGGCAAGGGGTCGTGTCCCGGTGGTGTGCGCACCGGAACGCGCCCCCTTCCTTGAGCATCCGGGCTCAGCCGCTGATCGGCGCCCCGAACTCGGGGTACCAGTCCTCGCCGGTGGCGAGCCCGATGGTCTCCGCACTGAAGCCGACCGCGCGGGTGAAGGTGATCCGCGCGCCGTCTCCGCGCAACGAGGTGAGTGCGCCGTACCAACCGTTCTCGCCGGGCGCGCCGACGGCCAGGTCGAGCCGCCCGTCGCGGTCGGTGTCGGCCAGCGCCACGGCCTCGCCGAAGGAGTCGCGGGACTCCGCGACGCCGGGCACGCCCGGGGTGTCCTGGTGGAAGGCGTACGAGCCGGCGCCGGTCACGCCTTTCGCGGAGCCCGGGAGCACGGTGACGGAGCCGGTGAAGCCCGTCAGGCCCACGCCCTCGTCGACGGCGCCGGTGACCAGGTCGGCGCGTCCGTCCCGGTTGACGTCGCCGAGCTCCACGGACCAACCGAAGCGGTCGCGCTCCTCGACGACCCCGGGTACCCCGGTGGTGTTCTGCGTGATCACGACCGCCCGTCGGCCGTCGACGCCCTGCGCCGAACCCCGCAGCACGGTCACGCTGCCGCCGTCCCCGGCGCCGTTCACCTCCTCGCGCCCGTACGGTTGCCCGGACACGACGTCGCCGTGGCCGTCGCCGTCCACGTCGCCGATGGCGAGGGAGAGTGCCGGGGGCAGATCGCCTGCCGCGCGGCGGTTCGCCGGGACCCCGGGGGAGAGGTAGAGCGCGCCGCCGGAGCCGCTGAGCGGGTTGGTCACGGCGGCCAGGTCGTCGGTGCCGTCGCCATCGACGTCCCCGGCGGCGAGCGCGGTGACGCCGGTGCCGGTGGCGGGGATCGCCGACGCCTCGAAGTCGCCGAGCACGAAGCCCATTTCCCCGGACTGGCCGGTGCTCCGGTTGAGGTAGAGCCACAGGTGGGTGCCGCTGCCCGTGCTCGCCGCGATGTCGGCATGGCCGTCCCCGTCGAAGTCCCCGGCGGTGACCGCAGTGCCGAATCCGGTCTGCTCGATGCCCAGTGGCTGGCTCAGTGCCCCGCCCGCGCCGAGTCCCTTCGGGCTGCCCCACAGCACCGTGACCGAGCCCCAGTCGTCACCGCGCGGGACGTCCTCGCCGGGCGAGCCGACCGCCAGATCGGTGTATCCGTCCTTGTTGAAGTCCGCAGCCGCGGTGGACGCGCCGAAGCGGTCGAACGCCTCGGCGATACCGGGCACGCGCGGTGTGTTCTGGCTGACGATCGTCGTCCGCGAGGACTTGATCCCGGCGGACGAGCCGTAGGCGACGACGACCGCCCCGGCCAGGATGTGCCCGTCGATCGCCGCGCCGGGCGCGGAGACGGCGAGATCACCGTAGCCGTCGCCGTTGAAGTCGGCGGAGGGCGCTGGTGTGCGGGCGTGGGCGGCGGCCGGAGGTAGAAGGACGGAGGCCGCGAGGGCGGCCGGCAGCGCGGCGCCGGCGACGATGAGTCTTCGCATGACACGGCAGACCCGTCCCCGAGGCCGATGGTTGTACGGGCGCCCAGCCGGGTGCCGGACGCACCGGGCTGTGGAGCGTCCCGGCGCACGGTGCGTCACCCCAAGTGCGCCGGCGGCCCGCTACCGGGTGACACCGCTATCGGCTCGCGTACCGCGGCACCGGACGACGGGATCGCAGCAGGTCGGCTTCCGGCCTACGCCCTTTCCGGTCACAGGGCCGACCCTACGATCGGCCCGGGCCAAGATTTGAAGAGCGTCCGCTACTTGATCGGGTGCTCGTCCAGCCAGTCGGACAGCTGATGGCCGGACCCGAACACCTCGTCCCGGTTGGACCGGGCTGCCGCCGCGTCCACGCTCTCCCCCTCCCCCGCTCCCCCGAGGTCCTGACCCTCGGCAACGCCTCCCTCCATGGTGTCGATCAGCGTGTACGCCTCCGTCCAGAAGTCGGCGCTCACGGTCTCCTCGCCGTTCATCGCCTTCCGCAGAGTCCGGGCCGACTTCATGAGGGCCTGCATCTCACCCCAGCACGAATCCGGCTCCATCGACTCGCAGCTACCAGCTTCGACCTGGCCCTGGAACGTACTGGACGCCGCCCTGAAGGCCGGAGCCACCGCGACGCCCGGTTTGTGTTCCGCGTCGGCATCGGCGTCCCCACCACAGCCGCTCACACCCATGACCACGATGGCCGTCAGCGCTGCCGCTGTGGCCCTCCCACATATGATGTCCATGCCAGGGATCATCGCAGCCTTCCGATGCATGGCGCATGGCCGGGCGTGACGCGAAGCTCGCCTGATGCCCGATCGTGATCCACAGCTGTACAACCCCGCGTGTACCCCGGCTGTCTGGGAATCGTGTCGGCGGGTATGTCTGCCGCGCTTTTCGGAACACAGATGGGAGATCAAGTGGGGAAGAAGCTCTGGAGAGCTGTCGTGGCCGGCGGCGCGGCCGCATCGTTCATCGGCTTGGCCACGGTCCCGGCCGGCGCGGCCGAAGGCGGGGCCTCGTTCACCCGCGTCCAGGTGAACGACGGCAAGCCGATCGTGATCGGGGTGTCGAACGAGGTCGCGGTGCCCACCTCCTTCAGGATGGCGACCACTCACACCTGGAAGTGGCCGGCGGTGTTTCTGTACCGCGGCAGTACGGGTGACCGGCTGTGGCACGCCGTCGAGACGAGCGACTGCATCAGGGTGAGCTCGGGCGTCTGCGACTTCAACGAGACCATGTCCTTTGACCCGAGCGTGTGGGACATGCACAACAGTGAGGCCGGAGCCTGGAAGGTCGCGGCCGAGGTGTACTTCCAGGGCGGCGGCGGTGACACTGACGACGAGGGCCTCACGGTCTACGTGAAGCGCAACTCCCGCCTGACCGTGAACGCCTCACCCGAGCCGGTGGCCCAGGGCAGCACCGTCACCGTGACCGGAAAGGTCACGCGAGCCAACTGGGAGACCAGAAGGTACGCGTCCTACGAAGGCCGCCTGGTGAGCCTGCAGTTCAAGCCCACCAGAGCCACGTCCTACACCACGGTGAAAAAGGTGTATGCGAACGGTTCGGGTGATCTCAAGACGACCGTGAAGGCGTCCAAGACGGGAACGTGGCGGTGGGTGTACTACGGCAACACCACCACCGGGCCGTCGACTTCGGCGGAAGACAGAGTCGTAGTGCAGTGATTTCCCTGGGCTGCCCTCACCCTACTCGGCAGCCGCCTCCCTCGGTGCTGCTCTATCACGTCAAGCGGTGAAGGGGAGATCCTCAAGGTTCTGGATGCCCTTTGACTCAAGCGTCTGATGAGCTTGAACTTCTGCTAGCAGAGGCTCGCTTCAGACATTGTTGTCCGTTTCGGGAGGTCCTGCCCTCAGCTGCCCGGTGGACGAGGCAGGTCTCGGCCACCGGGTCCAGCCGCACCCTGAACGCGCCGGGCCTCCGTACGGCGAACTCCCGGGTGGCACAGTCAGCCGACCGCGGATTCCTGGTCGTTCCGGGGCATCAAGTGCGCCGGAATACACACGTGCGGTCGCCGGTTGCAGCGGAACATGCACCATCCTCAGGAGCCGCCCAGCGGCATACACCCACTGCTTGCCGGGCGTTTCAGCCCCTACCGGTTCGATCCCTCGGCGGTTGTTGACGACTACGCCCTCGAGCTGCTGCTGGAAGCCGCGCGGTGGGCACCGTCGGCGGGGAACTCCCAGCCGTGGGGCTTCTTCATCGGCAGGCCTGGTGAGCCGGAGCACGACCGGGTGCTCCCTCACCTTGCGCCGAGCTCGGCCCGCTGGGCGACGGACGCGGGCCTGCTCGTCGTTACGCTGACGCGCCGGCACGTCGATGACACGCAGCTGCTCTACTCCGAGTTCGCGGACTACGACCTCGGCCAGGCCATCGCCCACATGACTGTTCAGGCCCAGGCCATGGGACTGGCCGCGCATCAATTCCGGGCCTTCGACCTGGAAGGGCTCACCAAGGAGCTGGACCCGAACCCGGGCTGGGTGATCGTCTCCATGGTCGCGGTGGGCAAAGCGGCTGGCGGACCTCCGGAGGGCCGAGACCGACGCAGCGTCGCGCACTTGCGCTCCGCTCCCTGGTCACCGGCGGAGTAACAGACGAGTCGTGATCATTGAGCGGCCCGGGCGAGGACCTTGATCCAGATCATCGAGGCACGGAGGTAAAGCCCGGCGAGGTGACTGTCGGGAGTCTTGTCGTAGCGGGTGGCGATGCCGCGCCATGCAGTGAGCCTGTTGATCAGACGCTCGACGGTGTTCCTTTCCTTGTAGAGCTCGGCGCCGGGGCCGACGGGCCGCCCACCCCGGGAACTCTTCTTCTTCCGGTTGCCGGTCTGGTCCTTCTTCTCCGGGATGACGGCCCTGCGGCCGCGTCTACGCAGGTGGGCGCGGTTGCCGCGGGAGGAGTGAGCCTGGCCCCCGGTGACTGCGTCGGGCCGGGTGCGGGGACGGCCGACCGGACCGCGGACCCGCACCTTGGCCAGGACGGGGATGAACTGCGGACTGTCGGCGGCCTGGCCCGCGGTCAGGACGAACGCCGGCGGCCGGCATCTGCGGTCGGCGGCCAGGTGGACCTTGCTGGTCTGCCCACCCCTCGAACGCCCCAGGAAGGCGGCCCTCAGCCGGAGCTTGCGTTGGCGCCTCACCCGCCGTCGTTCCTCCCGTCCGGGATCGGCTTCGCCGTCTTGCCCGTTTCGTTCCTCACTGCCGCCCCCTTTGACCTGGTCTTCTCTTTGTCAGCGGCGTGAGACGGCCCGCCGCCCAGTGGGCGACAGCGGGCGCCCCAGCCGACACCGGCCTCAACCTGAAGGCATCACGGCTACGACGTCAGTAACCTGGCCCTTCCCCCACTGCCTGGTCGCGCCCGAGGAGTCAGCGCCATGGACATCGTGTCGTCGAAGAAGATCACCACGTTCTTGATGTTCGAGGGAAACGCCGAGGACGCGATGACCTTCTACACCTCTGTCTTCGACGACGCCGACGTCGTCAGCATCACCCGCTACGGTGCCAATGGTCCCGGCAGGCCCGGGAGCGTGCAGCACGCCACGTTCACGCTCGCGGGCGAGGAATTCATGTGCATCGACAGCCCCGCGCAGCACGACTTCACCTTCACTCCCGCAGTCTCCCTCTTCGTACAATGCGATTCCGAAGCCGAGTTGGACCGCCTCTTCGCGGCCCTTGTCGAACGGGGTGCCGTGCTCATGCCCTTGGGCGACTACGGATTCAGCGCCAAGTTCGGCTGGGTCAACGACCGGTTCGGCGTTTCCTGGCAACTGAACCTGCCCACACGGCGTTAGCGTCCTGGGTCCCGCGGCACGTCTCAACCAAGCGTCTCCAGTTCGGCCCAGATGGTTTTCCCCGATCGCCCGTATCTGCTCCCCCAACGACTGCTCAGCTGGGCAACCAGAAACAGCCCTCACCCGCCCTCGTCGCCGGTCGACGCGCGACGCAGCCGGGGCTGAGTATTACTCGGGTCGACGACCTCGCACACGAGCATGGCGTGGCAGATGAGCCGTAGACCGATCGGCCCGCCCGCGTACCGGACGGCATTGGTGACCAGTTCGCTGACGATCAGTTCGACAGCGAAGTCCATATCCGTCAGCCCCCACTCCGCAAGCTTGGCGAGGGCTGCGGCTCGTGCGTCGGCGACCGCGGCCGGGTTGGCAGGGAACGTCCACTCAGCGACCACATCGTCGCGCAATGGGCGGATGTGGGCGAGCAACAGGGCAGTGTCGTCCGCTGCCTGCAGGTCGGCGTGATCGGCGGTAAGGACGCGGATGGTCTCACAGGAGCTCGTCCGGATCGCCGACCAGCGAGAGTTCCTCCAGGCGCGAAGGCTGCCTGCCCTCGTACCGTGCGAGGAACGAGTTCCCCGCCCACGTCGACCAGTGCGGGCGCACACGGAGAACCGGGGCACACCAATGGCAGGACGGAGGAAGGCGTGAGCAAGATCCAGGCGAGAGCGCGGCTGCGCCGGCTGCGCCGCCTGCGCGAGGAACGGCGAATCACTCAGGCGGAGCCGGCCGCGTCCTCGCCATCTCGTCCAGGTACCTGAACCAGATGGAGCACGATTCCCGCCCTCTGACGTCCCCCGTCCCACCGCGCCTCACCGAGGCCTTTGGTGTCGACCTGTGCTTCTTCTCCGAACGGGCACGCCTGCTCGTCTACGCCGACTGGCAAGCGCCAGCCGGGCTTTCACCGCCTGGCGTCACCTTGTCGAGCCGGGGTCGGTGACGGTGAACGCGCCGGTGGCCGGAGCCGTGCACGCAGTCACTTCCGTCTGATCGTCTGCCGCCCGGCCCGTTTCGCAGAGTCGGCCGCCGTTCTCGCGTAGATCGAGGAGGAAGTGCGTGGCCCGACCGGCCTGCTTGAGGCCGTGGATGCGTTCGTCGATGTACCCGAGGCGGTTGAGAGCCTCGCGGACCTTGTCGGGGTTGGGCTTCGAGACCGCCTGCAACGCCTCGATGATGCGCTGTTCGTGCTGGACGCTCGCACACCTGTCGCGGTCGCTTAGTTCTGCCTCCGGTCCAGTGGGGGCGCCCGGCTCGATCGGATCGGGCGGAGGAGTCTGGCCGGAGGGAGCGCTCTGGTCGCCGGTGGCCCCGGTCGGTCTCTTGAAGGCCGGTCCCGACGTGTCCTGGCCAGAGGGTTGCGACGACAGTTTGTTGTCGGTCGCGGGACATGACTGCGCGACCTTGTCGAGCATGTGCGCGAACGCCGCCTGTTCGGCCGACAACGTAGCGCTGGCCTTGGAGTCGGCGTTCCCGGGTCGACCGACCTGTGATCCATCGCCCCTTGCAGCATCGCTTCCGCACCCGGTAAGCGCCAGAGCGGCGAGAGCGGCCGTCACGAGGATGTGTTGCGGGCGGGCTAAGGCGCTGATGGAGGCAGGGCTGCGTGTCATGCGCGAAGTCTCGGGCCTGTGTTCCGCGTTCCGCATGAGTACGCGTACTCATGTGTGATGAGTAGCGGGACAGCCTTGCCTCAGCGTCTGGCGCGTGCCCAACTCCCCTTATTTCGCGAGGGGTTGTGCAACAGCTCCGGCCTGATCTACTGTCCGCACCGTTCCTTGAGCGATCATTCACAATTCCAACACGAGGGGGGAACTCGTGCGCCGCATTGCGCTGCCCGTGTTTGCCGCACTGTCCTTATCTCTGCTGCTCCCATCGCAGATGGCCGGGGCCGCACCGTCAGGTGCATCGCCCGTCGAGACCGCCACCGTCGTCGACCCGCCGCTGGCGGAGGGCACGATCCAGCAAGTCGGACCCGGTCTGTACTCGACGGCCGACAAGTCCTTCGAGATCTACGAAACAGACGTGACAGAAGGCCTCATGAGCCGCAGTCACACAGTCAGCGCCCGGACGGGCGATGTCGCCAGACCGGAGTCCGCACCCGCGTCCCGCACCGACATGGGCGTGTTCGGTCCGGGCTGGGAAGCCCAGTTCGTCGGCGGCCAGCTCGACCGCCAGTTGGAGCACAAGTCCAACTCCGTCGTCATCACCGACCTCACGACCGACACCCCGATCACCTATACGCTCAAGAGCAGCGTCGACTCCCCGAGCGGCGGAGGCGTCAAGAAGTACGCGACCGCCGAGGGCGACAAGCTCACCGAGACCACCAGGTTCGACGAGGCCACCGGCACGCTGGTCTCCACCATCGCCGAAGTCGTCAGCGTGAGCGCATCGGCCGCGGACGAGGACCTGTCGGCCGACACGGACGCCGACGCACCCCTCGCCCTCGACAGACTGACCCCCACCTACACCTGGAAGCAGACCGCCCCGGGCACCGACACCTGGCGCGTCACCAACGTGGGCAACCTGACCGACGGCAGCCTCTCCGCCATCGGCTACGACAGCAAGGGTCGCGTCGCCACCATTACAGAGGCAGCCGCCGCCGAAGCCCCGCAGCAGTCACTGAAGGTCACCTACTCAACCGCCACGACGGCCAGCGGCACGACGCTCGGTGAGTACAGCGGGCGTGCCAAGGAGATCAGCGTCACCACCGGCGCGACAACGCAGACGCTCGCGCGGTACGCCTACGACGCCTCCGGTCTGCTGCGTTCGGTGGCCAACCCGGCAGAGGGCACCGAGCCGGTCTCCTCATACGCCTACGACACCACCGGGCGTGTCTCCGACGTCACCTCGACGTCCAACGGCACCTGGGACCTGACCTTCCCCGGCAGTTCCGCCTCGCCGAACGTCGAGCCTGTCGGCCCCGCGCGCCCGACTTCCGAATCACCCTTTGTGGGTGCGGCCGACATCACCAACGAGGCCGCCACCGCCCCGCCGGCAACGGACTTCTCCACCGGAGAGATCACCGACCCGCAGGCCTATCCCCGCCACTGCAACCGCGCGACGGACTGGCTGTGGTACCTCGAGGAGGGGTGCGCCGCGTGGGCCGCGCACTACGGCTGGCACCGGCCGCTGTGGAGACAGACTCCGACCGGGCACTGGGTCGTCGGCATCATCAACGACGGCTGCAGCACTCCCGGCCCCAACATCAGCAAGCCCCTCGGCTTCAACTTCCTGACCGCGTGCGACATGCACGACTACGGTTACGGCCTGATCGGCAACACGTACAAGGGCTACAAGTACTACCTGGACCGCAGCAAGAAGTCGAACGTCGACAGCGCCTTCTACACGACGATGAAGACATACAGCTGCAAGGCCTACTTCATTACCAAGCGGCCCAAGTGCGTTGCCGTCGCATACGGCTACTACAAGGCCGTGGGCTGGAAGGGCAACCCCAAGAACGGTGCCAACGCGACCTGATCGAGGCCGCCGCTCTGACAGCGTGCCGCGCGACAGGGTCAACGTACGCCCATCGATGAGACGGAGCCGGGGACGCGGACCTCGCGTCGCCCGGCTCCCCTCACCGGCGCACCCCCGCACCACCTTCACCACCACACTCCTGCTCCCCACACATCGCTCCGGGCTGAGTCACGCCTGCCTCCCCACCGGCCGGCCGAGGACAAGCCCCCTGCTCACTGAGGCGCTATGAAGAGAACGAGCTGGATGACCGTCGTCACCGCGATGAGCGTCATCTCCCTCGCCGCTGCGATACCGGCCCAGGCGTCCGCGCCATCGAGCCCCGTGACAGCCGCTGAAGCAACCCCCGGCTCTGTCGACCCACCGCTCTACGACAGGACCGAGAACGGCGCGAAGGTCCGTGTCAACGTCGTCACCAGGCAGCGTGCGGACCTGCCGGCCGCAGCCGCCACAGGCAAGACGATGCAGTCCTTCGAGTCCTTGCCGTTGGTCACGGTCAAGGTGGACAGGTCCGGCCTGGAAAAGCTGGCAGCCCAGAGCGACGTGGTCAGTGTCACCGAGGACATCCCGGTACCGCCCTCCCTCGACGAGAGCGTCCCGCTCATCGGCGGCACGTCGCCGGCGGCCGCGGGACTGACCGGTGCAGGCAGTGCGATCGCCGTCCTGGACACCGGAGTCGCCACCAGCCATTCCTTTTTGAAGGGCCGGGTAGTAGCCGAGGCGTGCTTCTCCCCGATCGACGCCGACTACTCCGCGACCAGCCTGTGCCCCAACGGCACGGAGACCCAGGAGGGCGCCGGCTCGGCCGACTCCGAGGCCGGACCGTGCGCCACCATCACCGAATGCGACCACGGAACACACGTAGCCGGAATCGCCGCCGGCAGCGGCAAGGGCATCAGCGGAGCCCCGGCTCGCGGTGTCGCTCCCGGCGCCGACATCGTGGCCATCCAGATCTTCAGTAAGTTCGCCTCGGAGGACTACTGCGGAGCCGGCGCAACACCGTGCGTCCTGAGCTTCACCAGCGCCCAACTCGCGGCGCTCGAGAAGGTGTGGGACCTCAAGCAGACCGGAACCCCGCTCGTTGCGGCCAACCTCAGCCTCGGCAGCGGCCGAAGCTCCAGCGTCTGCGAGGACGACCCGCGCCAGGCAGTGATCGACCAGCTGCTCGACACCGGAGTCGCCACCGTCGTTGCGGCCGGGAACAACGGATACACGGACGCGGTGACCGCGCCCGCCTGCGTCTCCTCCGCGATCGCCGTCGGTGCCACCACCGACGACGACGAACTGTCCGCCTTCACCAACCGCGGTCCCCTGCTCGACTTCTTCGCGCCCGGAACCAGCATCGTCTCCTCCGTCCCCGGCGGCGGATACGCGTCCAAGAGCGGCACCTCCATGGCGGCCCCTCATGTGGCCGGCGCTTTCGCCCTCCTGCGGCAGGCATTCCCCACCAGAAGCATCACGTCGCTCGAGACGCTGCTGAAGGCCACCGGAAAGCCCACTACGTACACCGGTGCCAGCACCCCCCGCATTGACATCGGCCAGGCACTCAGCCAGAAGTCGGACAAGACCGGTGACTTCAACGGCGACGGCAGGTCCGACGCGGCCTATCTGTACGACTACGGAACCAACTCCGACGGCACCAACCACTCCGCCCTGTGGCTGCAGGCCTCGAACGGCAGCGGCGTCAACAACCCCGTCAAGCAGTGGGATTCGGGAACCGGCTCGTGGAACTGGAGCCTGAGCAAGACGCTGTCAGGCGACTTCAACGGCGACGATAAGTCCGACGTCGCAGTCCTGTACAAGTACGCCGACACCACCGACGGACGCCACCACTCCGCCCTGTGGACCTTCACTTCCACCGGCTCCGGTTTCAACAACCCTGTCCGGGTCTGGGATTCGGGTACCGGCTCGTGGGACTGGGACAGCAGTGAACTGGTGGCGGGTGACTTCAATGGCGACGGAAAGTCCGACGTGGGCGCCCTCTACAAGTACGCCAACACCTCCGATGGCCGTGGTCACTCCGCCTTGTGGACGTTCACCTCGACCGGCACCGGCTTCAACAGCCCCGCCAAACTGTGGGATTCCGGCACCGGCTCCTGGACCGCGGACAACAGCAAGTTGGTGGCGGGTGACTTCAATGGCGACGGAAAGTCCGACGTGGGCGCCCTCTACAAGTACGCCAACACCTCCGACGGTCGTGGTCACACCGCGTTGTGGACGTTCACCTCGACCGGCACCGGCTTCAACAGCCCCGACAAACTCTGGGACTCCGGCACCGGCTCCTGGACATGGGACCGGACCAAGACCACCTGATCCTGGACCCAGGCCGTTCCTTCGGATCGCCTTGCGGACCAGATGAAGATGGCTGCGAGGTGGAGTCCGGCGAGGTAGATGGTGGCGGTCTTGTCGTAGCGGGTGGCAAGGCCGCGCCACTGCTTGAGCTTGTTGATGCAGCGTTCAAATCGGCCGACTCGGAACCGCCGCCGCGCGCTGGAACGGACCAGCCATGCAACAAGCGAAGTGCGTCGCGTGACGAGGTGTTCAGCTAGGTGGCGTGCGTGATCAGTGCCTGGTCCGGATCGTCGGCGGCACGCAGGGTGGCGTAGGTCAGTTCCAGTTCGCCGACCAACGGATGCCGCAGAGCATTCGGGTCCGACCTCTTGTCCTGTACCGGCCGGGCCACTGGCCGTTCCTCGAAGGGACGGTGAGGGGCTGGGGTGACACGGCTGAGGGCGCACTTCTCTCCACCCGGGAGCTGCCTTTTGATCAGGAGTTGCGTCGGACGGCGGCCATCGCCGTAGAGGCCGCAAGTGCGAGGCACAGGGGCGAGTAGGCGAGGCGGTCCAAGCGACGGAAGCGAGCCGAGGTCGATCCGGGGGAGAGCAGATCGGTACGCCCCCAGAGCCCTGCCATGCCCCGCACACTGAGCACGCCCGCCACGCCTGCGGCGCCGAGCCGGGACAGAGCCGGGCTCCGCTTGGGCCGTCCCGCGACAACGAGCGCCGCGGCCCCCAGTGCGCACGCCACCGCGTAACACGCTTCTGGGCCCGGCGGATTCGGGCGGCCGACCGCGGCGTCCGAGAAGGCCTCACGGTCGGGCAGCGGCCAGGACGAACCCAGCCCCCAAGTGATATGGATACCGGAAAGCGCCGTCAGCGTTGTGACGGAGAAGCGACGTGCAAGGCGTTCGATCTTCATGTCGTTGACGCTACCGCCCACGACCGGATGCCACTACGTACCCCGGTGAACGCATCGGCGGCTCGTCATGGCGCAGTACTGAACCTCTGCGGCGACGCGTGCAACCGTCGCGGTCGACACCTCGGTGATCACTAGTGCTGCCCCGCGCAAGTTCGTGGAGGGGCGCCGAGAACAGGCTGAGCGCGTCGGATCTGTCAGACGAAGGAGAATCGCGCGGCGGCTTCGGCGGGCGTAGTTCCTTGGCAGCGTCCGGGGACGTCGTAGACGGCGGTTGCGCCCTCGGAGCGCAGTTGATCGGCGGTGGCGTGTCGAATCATGATCGAGGCGTAGGCGCGGACGTCTGCCGCGGTGATGTCGGTGCGGCCTCGCCCCGCGTGCTGCTGGAGGAGGTCGGTGACGTCCGAGTTGAATCTCAGCATGGTCACCGGGGCGTTGAAGCGCCTGGCGATGCTGATGAGTCGTGCACGCGCCTGCGGGGTGACGTTCGTGGACTCGGCGACTGCGCTGTGTCCGGTAGCGAGCCTGGCGACGATCCTGCGGTCACGTTCCTCGAAGATCCATGCGTCCGCCACGTCGGAGTCCGCTTCGGGGGGTGAGGTACTGAGAAGCTCCGCGCGGATCGCGTCGCTGGATACCACGGATTCCTCGTCGATCTGCCGACGCGCAATCAGTGCCCGGACGAAGCTGGTCTTGCCCGATGCTGGTGGGCCAACGAGGACAATGAGTCCCGTCGGCACTTGGATCAGCCCGGAGCCACCCGACGCGAGAGCGTTGAGGTAGAGGTCACCTGCGCAGTCGAGGGCTTCTTCTGGGGAACCGGCGGTCAGGCCGCTGGGCAGGAAGTTGTCGCGGTAGCTGTTGTTGCTAGCCAGGTAGAGGGCAAAGCCCCAGGTATGTAGTACACCGGTGAAGCGCAGGCGGCACAGTGGCAGGATTTGCCCGCCAGGCAACTCAGCAGCGGCGTAGGCGAATCCGGCGCGGAAGCGAACCGCGATGGCGGCCACGTGCGGCCAGCGTTCGCGGGCGTGGCGGTTCAGGCGCTGGCGCAGGTGGTGCTGCATCGATTCCGGCGGGTTTTTTGGCACGGGCCCATCCTGCCGGGTGCGGCGGCGGCCCGCCATGATCGTTGGCCGTGCGTGATGGGCGACGGGCGGGGACGGCGGTTGCGGTGGTGTTGAAGGCGGAGGCTCGCGAGCGGCTGTTGAGAACGGTGGCTTCGGCGAGGTCCGAGGTGCGGGCGGTGCTGCGGGCCCGAATCGTGCTCGCGGCGGCGGATGGGCTCGCCAACGGCGCGATCGCCCGGGAGCTGGACGTCAGCGTGAACACGGTGCGCAAATGGCGGGGACGGTTCGCCGCCCTGGGCTTGGATGGTCTGCGGGACGCCGAACGCTCGGGCCGCTCGAGGGCCTATGGGCCTGAGGTCCGCATGGTGATCGTGGCCACCGCCACCAGCGCGCCGCCGCATCCGGAGTCGACTTGGTCGCACCGGGCCATCGCGCAGCGGGTGGCCGACATGTGCTTCGCGCCGGTCTCCGCATCCCAGGTCGGCCGGATCTTGGCCGACCTGGATCTGAAGCCGCACAAGGTCCGCGGCTGGCTGACCCGCCGGGACACTCCCGACTTTTGGCAGCGAGCTGCCGAGGTGTGCGCCCTCTACCTGGATCCGCCCAAGGGCGCGGTGGTGCTCTCGATCGACGAGAAGACCGCGATCGCCGCCCGCTCACGCCGTCATCCCGGGTATCCCTCGCGTCCCGGCAAGCCGGCCAGGCAGGAGTTCGAGTACCGGCGCCACAGCACGGCTTCCCTCGTCGCCGCGCTCGACGTTTGCACGGGTGAGGTTCTCACCGAGGTGATCGCCCGCAACGACGCGGTGACCTTCACCGCCTTCCTGGACCAGCTCGATCAGACGATCGCACCCGGCAAGGAGATCCACGTCGTGCTCGACAACGGTTCCTCCCACACTGCCAAACACACCAAGGCGTGGCTGGCGGCCCGCCCGCGCTGGCACGTCCGATGGACCCCGCCGCACGCCTCGTGGCTCAACCAGGTCGAGTTGTTCTTCTCTGCGCTGACCCGCCGGGTCGTGCGGCACGGCGACTTCGCCAGCCGCGACGACCTGATCGAGAAGCTGGAAGCCTACGTGATCGGGCACAACGAGGCCGCCAAGCCGTACCGGTGGACCTATGAGGGCAGCCTGCTCAAGGCCACCTGATCAACACCCTTTGTCGCGTCGCAACGTAGGGAAGGTTGAGCGATCTCACCGAAGGTTGGGGACCGGCCAGTTCGAAATTCCGTGGTGCAGCCGTCTACTGCACTGCTGGGATGAGGGCATGAACTTCCATCGCACCCATGGAACGGACGTGGTCGTACCGATCGCCGTCCGCGACTTGGTACCCGCCGATCTATCGTCCTGCACTTGGTCCGG
Organism: Streptomyces sp. NPDC005551; assembly: GCF_042871785.1. Taxonomy (NCBI): domain Bacteria; kingdom Bacillati; phylum Actinomycetota; class Actinomycetes; order Kitasatosporales; family Streptomycetaceae; genus Streptomyces; species Streptomyces sp. NPDC005551. Next base: position 117,694 of record NZ_JBIAJE010000003.1, read on the forward strand.
ATCTGCCAATCATCTCCGGCAAGTGGCCATGGAGTTGGAGCGCGCAGCGGTCGGCGAGGTAGATTACCTGGCGGCCTGCACTCCGGTCGAGCTTCCCGTGGCGATCGGCGGCGTCGACTACCACGTCACCTCCGGTGCGGGCACGCTGTGGCAGCTATCGGTGATGCCGGCATTGCAGTCGCACGGCATCGGCACTCTGCTGATCCGCGCTGCGGAAGGTTGCATTCGGGCGCGCGGGGTACGGCGGGCCGAGCTCGGCGTCGAGGAGAGAAACCCGCGGGCGCGCGCACTTTACGAGCGGCTCGGTTACGTGGCCTATGGTCGGCAGCCCGACGCTTGGGACGAGGAGGCCCCCGACGGTTCGATCCGCCGGTACGAGACCATGTGCACGCTGATGCGCAAGGACTTGTCGTAGGAGGGGAATCGGCATGGCGGGGGAACTGGCGGCATCCGTCTTCTCGCTCACAGGTGTCGTGCTCGGTGGTGCGCTGACGGCGTTCACCCAGCGCGCCACGCAGCGGTCGGCTGAACGGGCGGAGGAGCGGCGACAGGCGGCGGCGACCGCCGAGGCACGCCGGGCTGAGAAGCTGCAGGCGATCAAGGAGTTCCTCGCGTGCGCCCAGGACGCCGAGCGGGCTGCCTACAGCCGCCCGGAACCGTGGGGCGACGACGAGGACGGCTGGATGACCCAGGCCCAGGCCACCATGAGCAAGCTCTGGACCGCGGATCGCAACGTCGTTCTGCTCTGCGACCCCGCCCTGGAGGCCCCTGCCCGAGCCTATGGTCGCGCGCTCAACCAGGCGGTGTGGCGGGAGATCGGCGACACGGAGGTCAACAAGCACCTCGAAGACCACAAGAACGCCTTCATGACCGCGGCCCGCGCGAGCCTCACCTCTCGCTGACCTCCTCGTCCTCGGCGCCGCCATCACCGAGACTTCGGTGAGACGCAATGGCCAGCCACCAACGTTCAGTGAGACCGCTCAACCTTCCCTACGTTGTGACAGGACGCCCCTCCACGAACTTCCGCGGGGCAGCACTAGCTGGGCTGTCGTCTTCGCTCCGCCGGATGTGGTGGGGTCGGCCGGGCCGCTGTCGCGGCCCACCACCAGCTGCGGGGTGTGGCGGTCGAGGCGACACCGGTTCCCGTTTACCTGCCGGGCGGAGTGATGGGCGACGCGAGTAGTCCGACCGCCGCGGCAACGGCGTGCACGGGCGCTCGGTGTCGGTGCGCAAGCGATTCCGGTTTTCGGTCACGCTTTCACCGTGTGCGCGGTCGCATGGAGGCGCACTGCATGGGCCCTTCCGTTCACGGAAGGGTTTCGACCGCCCACGATGTAGGCAAAGCGATTAATGGTGAGTACGCCGTCCCGGGCCTGGCGGATGTGCCGGCACGGCTTTTGTATCAAGGTCCGCCTCGCGCGCCCGTGGGGCCCGGCACGCACAACGCATCTGCCGCGCCTGGTGCACGTGGACCTGCGGGAACGGTACTTTGCCGTGTACGGGCTCTTCATCCGGTCTGCCGGCAGGGCGGGATGTCGGCCGATCGACAGCTCCGGGGGATCTGTATGCGTTGGATCGGCAAGCGACAGAACGGCACACCGGCGTCCGGTGAGCCGGCCGCCGAGGTCCTCGCCAGGCTGCGGGAGGGCAGTGCCTCGGCCGAGCGGGACGGTCGGCAGGGCAGGCCCGGCAAGGCGGTGAAGCGGTACCGCGAACTGGTCGTTGGGGCGACGGCCGCGCCCGGGCCCGACGCCCCTGCCACCCTGGCCCTGCGGCACCAACTCGCCCACTGGACAGGAGAGTCGGGCGACCCAGAGGGCGCGGTGCAGTTGTTCGCGCAGCTCGTCTCCGACCGCGAGCGGCTCCAGGGGCCCCGGCATGAGGACACCGGCCTGGCCCGCCACCAGCTCGCCCACTGGCACGGCCGGGCGGGGCGGCCCGAGGAAGCCGTACGCCGTTACGAGGAGATGCACCGCTCGGCCGAGCAGGAGGACCGTACCGAAGCCGCGCTCAGCCTGCTCTGCGACATGGGCCACTGGCAGCAGCAGGCCGGCGACAACGCGGCTGCGCTGCGCACCTTCACCCGGATGCTGAAGACCGCCGAGGGCGAGCTCGGTTCACAGCACCGGCTCACCGGTATCGCCCGACAGCGTTATGCCGAACTCGCCGGCGGGCTGCCCTTCGGTCATGAGCGGGGGCACGACGGCCTGGAGGGGCTCGTCGCAGCGGCCGCGGAGATCGAGCGGAGCGGTGACCTGCGGAGAGCCGCCCGCATGTACGGTCACATAGCGGAGAAATGTGAGGCGTTGTACGGCGCCGGCAGTGACCGGACGCTCGGCGCGCTGGTGTCGCAGACGAAGGCGGCCATGCAGACGGATGACCCGGAAGGCCTGGCCGAAGCCGTTGTCTGCTTCGGGAAAGTTCTGGCGTGCATGGAGCTACGGGGAGAGGGCCCGGGCTCACCCGAGTACGACACGCTGTCCCAGCAACGCGACGGACTCGCCCGGGCAGCCGGGACGACGGAAATGCACATCGGCGACATGGTGGGAACCCTGCTCGCCAGGCAGGTGGAGGCGGCACCCGCCAGGGCCTTCGGCCTGCTGGCACGCGAAGCCCGCGCCCGGCATGTCGCCCGGGTCTTCCCGGTCAGGGGTGATACCGATGACACGCGACCGCACCGGGTCAGCGTCGCGCAGTGGCGCACCGTGATCCAGCATGTGGCCGACCAGGGGTGCGAGGCCCGCGCCATCTACTTCGCCCGTGCGGACCGCCGGCCGATACCCGAGGAGGTCGCTCTGTGCGAGCGGCTGGGGCTGCTCGGCGTCTACGTCTCCAGTGAGGGCGCCGGCAATGTCAACGTGCAGGCCTACTCCTTCCGGGACGGCACGCCCCATTCGGTGTCGCTCGTCGTAGTGGACGACGAGCCGGCGGAGCCGGAACCCGCCCCCGCGCGTGCCCGGGGTGGTCCCACCGACGTCCATGCCGAAGCCGAGGCCCTGGGAGAGTGGCGGCAGGTGGCACGGGCGACGTCCGCGCGGACGATGCGGGATCCGGCGGCCTTCGGTCCCTACGAGGTCCTGGAGCGCGTCGGGGAGGGCGGGTTCGGTCGCGTCTACCTCTGCCAGGATCCGGACGGCGTCATGGTGGCGGTCAAGACCCTGCACGCGCGGTACGCGGCCGACACCTCGATCCGGGATGGGTTCACGCACGAGGTGCAGGCGGCCCGGCGGGTCAGCGGCCGGTTCACCGTGCCCGTGATCGCCGCCGACACCAGCGGCGAGACCCCCTGGATGGCCGTGCCGTTCGTGGCCGCGCCGTCGCTGCAGGAGGTGGCCGAGCGGTGCGGCGCCCTGGATACCGCCACCGTCCGCGGCATCGGTGCGGGCATCGCCTCCGCGCTCAGTGCCATTCACGCCGAGGGCATCGTGCATCTTGACCTCAAACCCGCGAACGTGCTGCTGACCGAGGACGGCCCCCGCGTCATCGACTTCGGTGTCGCACAGATCGAGCGGCTGACCGAGCCCCGGAGCGGGTTTGCCGGAACGTACGCCTACGCCTCGCCGGAACAGATCCGGGAGCACCAGCAGTTCACCCCGGCCAGCGACGTGTTCTCCCTCGGCACGCTCCTCGCCCGCCTCGCCCTGGGGCGCCTCCCCTGGGGCAGGAAGGTCCTCGCCGTGATGAGCAACATCTGCGACGGCACGCCCGACCTGGAGGGTCTGCCCGCCGAACTGGAGCAGGTGGTGCGGTCGTGCCTGCAGGCCGATCCGACCCGGAGGCCGACACCGGCCGAGGTCGCCGCGGCCCTCGCGGCCGGACCTGCGGACGCATCCCTCGGACCGGAGGCGGAACGGTGCGCCCCGCCGCCCCTGCCCGCCGAGGCAACGACCCTCATCCGCGAGCATGCCGCTCTCCCTGCCACCCGCCGCTTCGAGACGGTCGTCCGCACTCGGCTCGAGGGGCCGGACGACACCACGGTCGCCGCACGGCCGGCGACGGGCGGCGGCACCGGTGACACACCACCCGAGGCCCGCACCCCCGACACCGCGGCCCGGGACCTCGAAGCCCAAGTCCTCGCCTGGGAACGCGAAGGCGGCTCGAAGTCGACCGACCAGGTACGCCGGGAATGCGGCGCCTTCGCCGCGGAGGCACGCCTCCGGCTCGGCGAGGACCACCCCCTGGCCCTGCGCCTCAAGGTCTCCCACGCCATGCTCGGCTACGACGGGACAAGCGGAACGGCCTACGCCGAACGCGTCGTGGACGAGGTCGCCGTACGTCTCGGTGACGGCCATCCCACGGTCCGGGACGCTCGTATGCTGCTCGCGGCGCTGAGGTCCGCCCAGCCGGGCTGAGACCGGCTGCCGATGGTGCGACGCCGGGCGGTGGCAGCCCTCCGGCATGATCCGAACGACCGGCCCTTGGTCAGGCCGGAGCTGCGGCGGGGGCTCGGGCGGCCTCCAGCACCTGGGGCAGCGGCAGCTCCAGCGCCGCAGCGAGTTCCGCGAGCTCTTCCTCCGTCGGCTGGATGGGCCCGGCCGTACCGTCCTCGGCCAGGACCTTGATCCGCGGCGTGCGGATGCCGGTCCGCTCCGCGAGGGCCTGAGCCGTGAGACGGCGGCGCCGCATGGTCTGCTGCAACAACTGCGCGAGATGAACCATTCAGGGCTCCTGCCCGGCCCGCGTGCTTTCACACGACCGTGTTTCGGCTTCCTGCACAGGCACACCCCTTCCCAGTGGTTTCGCGGCGCCTCACCCCGGGCGGCGGGCCCCCACGGAGCTCGTGGGCGTGCGGGCAGAGCTGCCGCAGGGCCCTCGGACCGCGGAGGGGCAGGCGGCGCCGCGGTGCGGGCGGGGCGCCGCGGCAGCGGCCACGCCCGGACGTCCCTTCCGTCGCAGTACGGACCACCCTCTAATCTGTGATCATGGGCGTTCCGGGTACGCGCACCACCGGCCCGGAACGCGGGCACTGGACGGATGCGGAGTCTCGATGAACTTCTGGTCGATCTATCAGCACGGATTCGCGCGGATCGCCGCGTGCACCGGCCATGCCGCCATCGCCGACCCGCCTGCCAACGCGGAGGCCGTGTTGCGGCAGGGGCGCCGGTGTGCGGAGGAGGGAGTCGCCGTCGCGGTCTTCCCGGAACTCTGCCTGTCCGGCTACTCGATCGAGGACCTCCTGCTGCAGGACACGCTCCTCGACGAGGTCGAGCAGGCACTCCAGACCCTGGTGGCCGGTACCGCGGACCTGATGACGGTGCTCGTCGTCGGCGCCCCGCTCCGCCACCGCCATCGTGTCTACAACTGCGCGGTGGTCGTGCACCGCGGCCGCATCCTCGGCATCGCACCCAAGTCCTACGTGCCGAACTACCGCGAGTTCTACGAGCGGCGGCAGATCGCCGCGGGGGACGACGAGCGCGGCGGCACGATCCGGATCGGCGGCGCGGCCGTGCCGTTCGGCGTCGATCTGCTCTTCGCGGCGCAGGACGTGCCCGGGCTGGTGCTGCACGCGGAGATCTGCGAGGACATGTGGGTGCCGGTGCCGCCGAGCGCCGAGGCCGCACTCGCCGGTGCGACCGTCCTCGCCAACCTCTCCGGCAGCCCGATCACGGTCGGCCGGGCCGAGGACCGGAAACTGCTGTGCCGCTCCGCCTCCTCGCGCTGTCTCGCCGCCTACGTCTACGCGGCGGCGGGACTCGGTGAGTCCACGACCGACCTGTCGTGGGACGGCCAGACCATGATCTACGAGAACGGCGTCCTGCTGGCCGAGACCGAACGCTTCCCGCAGGACGACCGGTACGCCGTGGCCGACGTGGACCTCGACCTGCTGCGGCAGGAGCGTCAGCGGATGGGCACCTTCGACGACAACCGCCGTGCCCACGCCTCGCGCACCGCGAGCTTCCGGCAGGTGGAGTTCCGGCTCGACCCGCCCACGGCGGACCTCGGCCTCAAGCGCCGGGTCGAGCGGTTCCCCTTCGTGCCGGCCGACGCGGACCGTCTCGCCCAGGACTGCTACGAGGCGTACAACATCCAGGTGGCCGGCCTCCAGCAGCGGCTGGCGTCGATCGGCGGTCCCAAGGTCGTGATCGGCGTGTCCGGCGGCCTGGACTCCACGCACGCACTGATCGTCGCCGCCCGGGCGATGGACCGCGCCGGCCGCCCGCGCAGCGACATCCTCGGCTTCACGCTGCCCGGCTTCGCGACCGGCGACCACACCAAGGACAACGCGCACAAACTGATGCGCTCGCTCGGCATCACCGCGGCCGAACTCGACATCACTCCGACCGCCCGCCTCATGCTCAAGGAACTCGGGCACCCGTTCTCGTCCGGCGAGCCGCTGTACGACATCACCTTCGAGAACGTGCAGGCCGGGCTGCGCACCGACTACCTGTTCCGGCTGGCCAACCAGCGCGGGGGCATCGTGCTCGGCACCGGTGACCTGTCCGAGCTGGCCCTCGGCTGGTGCACGTACGGCGTCGGCGACCAGATGAGCCACTACAACGTCAACTCCGGCGTGCCGAAGACGTTCATCCAGCACCTGATCCGCTGGGTCATCGGCAGTGAGCAGTTCGACGAGGAGACCGGGAAGACCCTGGCGGCGATCCTCGACACGGAGATCAGTCCGGAACTCGTGCCCGGCGAGGAACTCCAGTCCACGGAGTCCAAGATCGGACCGTACGCGCTGCACGACTTCACCCTCTTCCACGTGCTGCGGTACGGGTTCCGGCCGTCGAAGATCGCCTTCCTCGCCTGGCACGCCTGGCACGACAAGGAGGCGGGTGCCTGGCCGCCCCACTTCCCCCTGCCGAAGCGGGGCGAGTACGACCTGCCGGAGATCTGGCGCTGGCTGGAGGTGTTCTGCCGCCGCTTCTTCGGATTCGCGCAGTTCAAGCGGTCGGCCATGCCGAACGGGCCGAAGGTCTCGGCCGGCGGTTCCCTCTCCCCGCGGGGCGACTGGCGCGCCCCGTCCGATGGCACGGCGGACGCGTGGCTGCGGGACCTCGCGCGCTGGAACATCACCGGCGAGGAGAAGTGACGCCTCCGACCGAGAGGGCGGACGCTCCCAGGAGTTGACCTCCTGGACATCCGGGTCGACCACAAGGACCCGCCGGTACGCCCGGAGCAGCACGGTGGCGAAAACGTACGGGGGTGGCCCGGCCCTGGGGGCCGGGCCGCGATCCGTCCCCCTGGGCCCCACTCGGCGCTCACGAGACCGGTGAGGGGCGCTCAACCGAGAACGACCACCGAACGCAGGACCTCACCCTTGCGCATGCGGGCGAAGGCGTCCTCGACCTCGTCGAGGAGGATGGTTTCGCTGACGAAGGCGTCGAGGTCGAGGCGGCCTTGGAGGTAGAGGTCGACGAGCAGGGGAAAGTCCCGGGACGGAAGGCAGTCTCCGTACCAGGAGGACTTGAGCGCTCCGCCGCGGCCGAAGACGTCCTGCAACGGCAGTTCCAGCCGCATGTCCGGGGTGGGGACGCCGACGAGGACGACGGTGCCGGCCAGGTCTCGGGCGTAGAACGCCTGCCGGTACGTCTCCGGCCTGCCGACGGCGTCGATGACGACGTCGGCGCCGAAACCGCCGGTCAGGTCACGGATCGCGGTGACCGGGTCGTTCTCGCGGGAGTTGACGGCGTGCGTGGCGCCCATCGCCAGCGCGGTCGCCAGTTTGCGGTCGTCGATGTCCACGGCGATGATCTTCGCGGCGCCGGCCAGCCGGGCACCGGCCACGGCGGCGTCCCCGACGCCTCCGCAGCCGATCACGGCCACGGTGTCACCGCGGCCCACTCCCCCGGTGTTGACGGCCGCCCCGATGCCCGCCATCACCCCGCAGCCGAGCAGACCGGCCGCGGCGGGTGACGCGGCCGGGTCGATCCCCGTGCACTGCCCGGCGGCGACGAGTGTCTTCTCGGCGAAGGCGCCGATACCGAGGGCCGGTGACAGCTCGGTGCCGTCGGTGAGGGTCATCTGTGCACGCGGTCCCCGTACGCCGCGGACAGCGGGTCGCTGAACGCCATCGAGGCCCTGCTGCGGCCGCCGTACAGCAACGTCCAAGTCGGCGTGCATCAGTTCAGCCGCGTCGATCATCGGCAGCAGTGGGGTGATGACGATGCCCCCATGGTGACCCACGACGTCGTGCACACCCTCTATGAAGGGCATGGCGGCATCGCGCAGCGACAGCGTGGGTGAAGCCCGCGTCACCAGTTCCCACAGCCGGACGCCGATCCGGACCCTGCGGTCGCCGTCCCTGCTGAGAAATCCGTGCGCCACCAGCTCGGCCACGAACCGGGAGGCGGTGGCCACGTGCAGACCGGTGCGGCGCGCGATGTCGGAGACGGTCAGCGCGGGTTCGTCCTGGCTGAACGCCTCGAGGATGCGAGCCGCCCTGGAGAGCACCGATTCGCGGTGGGGTGTGTTCATGGCGAGCCGTCCCGACGGGGTGTCCCTACCGTTCCTCCCGGTAGGCCCAGTCCATGGCGGCCAGGGCGCCGGCGATGTCCGTGGTGCCCTCGAAGAGGCGGCGTATCTGCGCGAAGTGGGTCTGCTGTACGGCCGAGTTGGGCCACCGCTGGTCCATGAAGGGTACGGTCGTGCCGTCCTTCTGCCGTCTTTCCACCTCCGTGACGGCGGGGTCGGTGTGAAACGAGTCGTTGGGGAGTGCCGGGAGGGTGGCACCGGAGCGGTTGTACTGGTTCTGGCCGCGTTCCGAGCCCAGGTGGTCGATGAACGCCAAGGCCGCCTTGCGGTGGGGGGTGTGCGCGTTGAGTCCGTACGCGGTTGAGACGGCCGAGGGCATGCGGGTCTCGTCGGGGGTGGCTGGTCGTGCGCCGGTCGACCCTGGGGACGCCGGCGCGGTGACAGGGCCCGGTCAGAGCTGTTCGGGGGCACGGCGGGGCAGCACCTGCGGGGCACGGCGGGTGAGGGGCACCAGCACGGCCGCGACCAGCAGGGTGGCGACGCCGAGCAGTCCGACGGCCGCGGCGAGATTGCCCAGGGCCTGCTTGCCGCCGAGCAGCACCAGGGGGCAGACGAACTCGCCGAAGAAGAATGCCGACGTCCACAGACCGGTGCCGCGCCCCCGGTCGGCGAAGTCGAGCCGGGCCATCGCCAGCGTCAGCAGCGACGGCAGGAGCAGCCCCGTGCCGACGCAGTTCACCACTGCTCCCGCGATCAGCAGCGGCAGGCTGTCGGCGGTTCCCATGAGGAGGAATCCGGTGGCACACAGCAGGAGGAGAGCGGGCAGGCGCCGGCGCGGGCTGTCGGTGAACCGGGTGAAGGCGACGGAGCCGGCCACGGTGGCGGCACTCGCGATCGCCGTGACCGCGCCGATGACCCCTGTGGAGGTCACGTCCAGATCGTCGAGGAGGTACGACATCTCGACGGGCACGGTGTAGAAGACGACGGCGCCGAACACGGTCAGCAGGCAGATGCCGGCCATGCGACGCAGCGGGAAGGGCCCGGATCCGGACACCGCCTCTCCGGCCTCGGCGGCGTGCGAGGGCGCGGCCTTCGGCAACGCGCGGGCCATGACCGGCGCGAGCAGCAGCCCGACGCCGTACAGCCAGAAGGGCGTCCGCCAGCCCGCCGCGCCGAGGGCACCCCCGAGGACGAAGAAGACGGTGGCGGACGCCGACGCGCACATGGTCTGCAGGGCCAGGTAGCGGTTCCTGACCCGGCCCGAGTAGTAGTCGCCGATCAGCGTGGTGCAGGCGGTCATGACGGCGGCCTCCGCGACGCCGACCAGCACCCGGCTGAGCACGATGCCGTAGAGCGAGTCCAGCCACAGCGGGACGGTGCCGAACAGGGTGTACAGGACGGTCGCCACGACGAGAAGCCGCTTGCGGCCGAGCCTGTCGACGACGATGCCCGCGAAGGGAGCCAGCAGGGCGAGTGACAGGGCGGGCACGGTGAGGACGAGCGGCACCAGGGCCGCGCTGCCGGGTACGCCCGCGAAATGGTCCTGCATGCGGGGCAGTACGGGCGCGAGCAGCACCGCGCCGAGGACGGGCAGGCAGCTGCCGGTCATGAGCAGGACGGCGGGCAGCCTGCCCGGCGCGGCCGGGGAAGCCGCTGCGGCGGGGGCGGGCGGGACGGCGGATGCGGGCATGGCGGCACTCCTGAGCGCGGTGCGGGAGGCGGAGGGCGTCGCGGGCGGACGGTGTCCTTCGGCGGGAAGGCGTCGGCGTACGGACGCGTGATGTGCCTCGACTATGCGTTCCGCGCGAGGCCCTGCCCACCCCTGGCGCGATTCACGTTCCGGATGGTCTCGATCCAGGGCGTGGATACCGCGCGAGGGGGGTGGGCGGCCGGATGTCCCCGGTCGTCACGGGGCGGCCTCCGCCGGGTCGCACCCCGCGGCCTTCCGGCCGGCCGTACGGAGCGATGTCCCCCCGTGGGTCCGGCGCGACCTCCCGCCGACGCGCCCCGTACCTCTCAAAGCAGTACAGCTAGCGCGGCCCGGGCGCCTCCCCCAGCCGCCTGCCGACCCGGGCCGCGGTCTCGCGCAGCCAGATGTGGGCCGCGTCGTGGGTGTGCACCGGGTGCCACCACAGGGCCTCTCGCAGGGGCACCGCCTCGTAGGGCGGTTCCACCACGCGTACGGCCGCCAGGGGTGCGAGGAGTTGGGCGAGGCGCGCCTGGACGAGGGCCAGGCGCCGGGTCCCGGCCACCAGCAGCGGCAGCAGCTGGAAGCTGTCGACGGAGACCTCGACGCGGGGCTCGATGCCGAGCATGCCGAGCTGGCGCACCGCGGGAGCGTCGTAGGTGCGCTGGTAGGTGACCCACGGCAGCCGGGCCAGGTCCTGGCGGGTGAGCTCGGCGTCGACGCTGGGATGGTTCTCGGAGACGAGGAAGACCCAGCGGTCGTCGTACAGGTCGGTGGCCGGGAAGTCGCTGATGACGCCGTGCGGCATGAAGAGCCCGTCGGTGGCGCTCAGCAGGGTGGCGGTGTCGTCGACCACGGTGGGCGGAGTCTGGGTGAAGCGGAGCCGGATGCCGGGGGCCTCCTCGTGCACGACGCGGGCCAGCTCGGTACCGAACACGGCGACGGCGTAGTCGGAGGCGACCAGCCGGAACTCCCGGCTCTCGGTGGCCGGGTCGAAGTCGGCCTGGCTGGCGAACAGCCGCTCCAGGACGTCGTAGGCGGTGGAGGTCCGGTCGAGGAGGACCTGTCCGAGGGCGGTGAGCTCGTAGTGGCCGCCGACGCGGGCGAGCAGGTCGTCGTCGAAGTGCCGGCGCAGCCGGGCGAGGGCGGCGCTCATGGCGGGCTGGCTGAGTCCGATGCGCTGTCCGGCGCGGGTGACGTTGCGTTCCTCCAAGAGCGCGCGCAGGGCGACGACGAGGTTGAGGTCGAGACGGGCCAGATTCACGGGGCTTCCCCTTGCGGTACGGCGCCGACCAGGGCGGAATAAACGCTATGGATGGAAAGCATCCACAGAATCGATTTCCCTGATTGCGGGTGGCGGGTCCAGATTAGTCCCACCGCAATCAGGAGGACATGTCTGTGAAACCTGGATCCGCGTCCGCGCCCTTCGCCGGACCCTTCGCCCTCGGCACCCTGTCGGACCCGGGCGGGCCGGTCTTTCCCGCGCTCGTCACCCCCGACTCCCAGGTGCTCGATCTGCGAGTCGCCCTGGAACAGCAGCAGTTGACGGTTCGGGACCTGCTGGACCGCTGGGAGACGGTCCTGCCGCGGCTGCGGTCCCTGGCCGGTGAGAGCCGCCTCGCCCGCAGGCCGCTCGGAGAATTCCAGGTGCACGCTCCCGTCGCACCCCGCCAGGTTTTCCAGTCGGGGGCCAACTACCGGCAGCACGTGATCGACCTCCATGTCGCCCACCGCACGCCGGGCGACGACCGGTCCGAGGAGGAGCGGCGCGCGGAGGCGGCGGAGATCATGGACCGGCGGGCGGCCGAGGACCTGCCGTACGTCTTCATCGGCCTGCCGAGCGCGATCACGGGCCCGTACGACGACGTCGAGCTGCCCGCCTGGGCGGAGAAGCCCGACTGGGAACTGGAGGTCGCGGCGGTCATCGGCAGGCCCGCACACCGTGTCTCCGTCGAGGAGGCCCTGGACCACGTCGCCGGGTACACCATCGCCAACGACCTCACCGACCGCGCGACCGTCTTCCGCCGGGACATGCCGCAGATCGGCACCGACTGGCTGCGCAGCAAGAACGCGCCCGGATTCACTCCGCTCGGCCCGTGGATCGTGCCCGCCGGCTCCATAGCGGACCCCGGTGACCTGCGGCTCACGCTGAAGCTGAACGGCGAGACGATGCAGGACGAGTCCACCAAGGACATGATCTTCGACGTCGCCCGCGTGGTGTCCTACGTCTCCCAGAGCGCCCGTCTCCTGCCCGGTGACCTGGTGCTCACCGGCAGCCCGGCCGGCAACGGCATGCACTGGGGCCGGCTGCTGCGCGACGGTGACGTGATGGACGCCTCGGTCACCGGGCTCGGTGCCCAGCGCACGCGCTGTGTGGCGGAGGCGGCACGGTGACCCTGGACCCCACCGATCCCGAGGGCTCGATCGCCCGGGCCGCCGAGGCGTACTCCAACTGGGGCCGCTGGGGCGAGGACGACGTCCTCGGCACCCTGAACTTCCTCGACGAGGCGGCACGCCGCGAGGCCGCCCGCCTGGTCCGGCGGGGTGTCAGCTTCTCCCTCTCCCAGCGCTTCGACATGAACGGCCCGCAGAAGGGTTGGCGGCGGCGCACCAACCCGGTGCACACCATGCTGGACACCGGCACCGACGCCGCCCTCGGCAACCAGGGCTTCCCGCACGGCATCGGTGGCGCCGACGACGTGATCGCCATGCCGCTGCAGTGCTCCACGCAGTGGGACGGGCTCGGGCACATCTTCGACCACGGCAAGGCGTGGAACGGGCGGCCGGCCGAGCGGGTCGTCACCTCCGAGGGCGACCTGGTCACCGGCATCGAGCACATGGCCGCGCACGTCGCCGGACGCGGGGTGCTGCTGGACGTCGGCCGCGCGTTCGGCGCGGGTGACGGTGGCGAACTTCCCGACGGTTTCGCCATCACCGAGGAGCACCTGACGGCGACCGCCGAGACGCAGGGCGTCAGCGTGAGGCGCGGTGACATCGTGCTGGTCCGCACCGGGCAGCTCGCACGGGCGCGACGGGACGGCTGGGGCGACTACGCGGGCGGGCCCGCGCCCGGCCTGTCGTTCACCACGGCCGGCTGGCTGCATCGCACGGAGATCGCCGCGATCGCCACCGACACCTGGGGATTCGAGGTACGGCCCAACGAGTTCGAGCACGCCTTCCAGCCTCTGCACCAGGTCGCCATCCCTCATCTGGGCCTGCTCATCGGCGAGATGTGGGACCTGGACGCCCTCGCCGAGGACTGCGCCACCGACGGCGTGTACACGTTCTCGCTCACCGCCGCACCCCTGCCCATCACCGGTGCGGTCGGCTCGCCCGTCAATCCGATCGCCGTCAAGTAGCGCGAGGAACAAGGGAGTTCCCCATGACCCAACCCCGAAAGGTCCTTGTCGTCGGCGGCGGCGCGGCCGGCAACGCCGTGACCGTCCTGCTGCGCCGCGCCGGGTTCACGGTGGACCTGGTCGAGGCCAGGGACGACTGGAACGCCACCGCCGGCTCCGGCATCACCCTCCAGGGCAACGCCCTGCGCGTGCTGCGCCAACTCGGTGTGTGGGAGCGGATCGAGGCGTCCGGCTTCGGTTTCGGCTCGGTGGGCATCACCGCCCCGGACGGCACCGTCCTGCACGTGCAGGACGATCTGCGCACCGGCGGCGACGACCTGCCCGCCACGGTCGGCATGCAGCGGCCGCAGCTCCAGCAGATCCTCATCGAGGCCGTCCGCGCCAGTGGCGCGACGGTCCGGCTGGGTACCACCGCACAAATCCTGGACCAGGACGCCGACGGCGTCCTCGTCCGCCTCAGCGACGGTACGCAGGGCCGTTACGACCTGGTCGTCGCCGCAGACGGGCTCGGCTCCGCCACCCGCGCCGCGATCGGCGTCACCGCGAAGCCCGAGCCGACCGGCATGGCCATCTGGCGCATCGCCGCCCCGCGTCCTGCGGGCGTCGTCCGCACCGATCTCGCCTACGGTGGCCCCGCCTACATCGCGGGCTACTGCCCCACCAGCGAGAGCACCCTTTACGCGTACGTCGTCGAGGCCAACCGCGACCGTGCCGCCATCGCGCCGGAGTCGTACGCGGACGAGATGCGCGGCCTCACCCGCCACTACGGGGGCTTCTGGCCGGAGATCACCGAGCACATCACCGACCCGGCGAAGGTCAACTACACCTGGTTCGACCGGATGCTGGTGGAGGGGTCCTGGCACCGCGGCCGGGTCGTCCTCGCCGGTGACGCGGCCCACTGCTGCCCGCCCACCCTCGCCCAGGGCGCCGCCCTCTCCCTGGAGGACGCCTGGGTCCTCGCCCAGCTCCTCACCGGCTCCGACACCTGGGACGACGCTCTGTTCCAGGCCTACTACGAGCGGCGGATCGCCCGTGTCCGGCCGGTCGTCGAGGCGTCGGTGCAGATCGGGCAGTGGCAGCTCGACGGGGCCCGCGACGCCGACGTGCCCGGCCTGATGGCCCGCACCATGACGATGCTCAGGGACCTGCCGTGACCGGGCCCACCGTGGACGTGCACGCCCACGTCCTGCTGCCCGAGGTCGAGTCACTGGTCGCCGGTCTGCCCGGGCACGCCGAGGCGCGGGAACTCGACGCCCGGCGCAACGGCGCCGCCGCCCTCGCCGTCAGCGGCCCCATGGTCCGCGAACGCCTCCCCAGGCTGACCGACGTCTCCGCGCGCCTGGCCGCGATGGACGCACAGGGCGTGGACGTGCAACTGGTCAGCCCGTCCCCCTCGCACTACCACTACTGGGCGGACGAGGAGACGGCCGCGAAGGTGTGCCGGATCGCCAACGAGGCGACGGCCGCGCACTGTTCGGTTGCCCCCGACCGGCTGCGCGGGCTCGGACTCGTGCCCCTCCAGCATCCGGGACTTGCGGTGAGCGCGCTGGACCACGCCCTGCGACAGGGTCTGGCGGGCGTGGAGATCTCCAGCCACGCCCCCGGACACGAACTCTCCGACCCCGCCTACGAACCCTTCTGGACCCGGGCCGAGGAGACCGGCGCGCTCGTCTTCCTGCACCCCTTCGGATGCACGCTCGACGAGCGCCTCGACCAGTGGTACCTGTCGAACACGGTCGGCCAGCCGACCGAGAACGCCGTCGCGCTCTCGCATCTCATCTTCTCCGGCGTGCTCGACCGCCACCCCGGCCTGACGCTCGTCGCGGCGCACGGCGGGGGCTACCTGCCCACTCACATCGGCCGCTCCGACCACGCCTGGTCGGCCCGCTCCGACGCGGGCGCGGGCTGCGCACATCCGCCCAGCAGCTACCTCAGGCGGCTGTACTTCGACTCACTCGTCCACGACCCGCACGTGCTGCGGGAGCTGGTGCGGGTCGCGGGCGCGGACCGGGTCCTGCTCGGCTCGGACTTCCCCTTCGACATGGGCGCCGAGGACCCGCTGGGTGCCCTGCGCGCCGCCCGGCTCTCCCCCGCCGACTTCGACGCCGTACGCGGTGGGAACGCCGCCGCCCTCCTCCGGAAGGACTGACCGTCATGCGTCTGCTCACTCATCTGCGGCACGTCGACCTGGCCGTGCCCGACTACGACAAGCAGCTCGACTTCTACTCCGGTGTCTGGGGCCTGACCAAGGTCGCCGAGGACTCCGGCATCTCCTTCCTGGCCGCCGAGGGCTCGCCCGAGCAGTACGTCGTACGGCTGCGCAGGGCCGAGGAGAAGCGTCTCGACCTGGTCTCCTACGGCGCGGCGAGCGCGGCGGACGTGGACGCGCTGGCCGAGCGTCTCCTCGCCGGAGGCGTGCGCCTGATCTCACAGCCGGGGAAGGTCGGCACACCCGGCGGCGGTTACGGCTTCCGCTTCTTCGACGTCGACGGCCGCACCATCGAGGTCTCGTCCGACGTCGAGGTCCGCCGGCACCGCAAGATCGAGGAGAAGGAGGCGATCCCGGTCAAGCTCTCCCACGTCGTCCTCAACTCCCCCGACCTGAACCGCACTCGTGAGTGGTACGAGCGCCACCTCGGCTTCGCTCTCTCCGACACCCTCAGCTCGCCCCACATGGGCGAGGTCATGCACTTCATGCGGATCAGCAACCAGCACCACTCCATGGCCATCGCGCAGGGCCCGCACACCGCCCTGCACCACGTCTCCTTCGAGATGCGCGGCATCGACGAGTACATGCGCGGCTCCGGCCGGGTGATGCGCGCGGGCCACCGGAAGATCTGGGGTCCCGGGCGGCACATGGCCGGCGACAACACCTTCACGTACTTCCTCGACCCGCACGGCAACACCGTCGAGTACACCACCGAGCTGGAGTGCCTGGACGAGGACACCTGGCACCCGCACGTCTACGACTTCTCCCGGCCCGAGGTCACCGACCAGTGGGGCACCGCCAACCCCATGAACGAACTGATCGCCAAGGAGTCCTTCAACGACCCCGACCGCGGCGTGTTCGTCGCGCCGCCGGTCTGACCCGCACCCGTCCCCGGGGACGCGGCAGGGCGTTCACGCCCGGACAGCCGCCGCCGCGTCCCCTCCACCCACGACCGCGGGTGCCACCGCACGCGCCCCGACCGCCTTCAGGAGCCCCGCCATGCGTTTCGCCGCCTACGAACACCGACACCGCGAGCGGGTGGCCGTCGTGGAGGACGACGGCACGCTCTATCCGCTGCCGGGCGTCACCTCGCTGTCCGCGCTGATCACGGAGACCGCCGGCCTGCCCGGACTGCTCTCCGCCGGCCGAGCAGCTCTCGACGTCCCGCCCGGTCCGCACGTCTCCCAGGTACGGCTGCTGGCTCCGCTGCGGCCCGCGTCGGTGCGGGACTTCGTCACCTTCGAGGAGCACGTCGAAGGGGTACGCCGCTCCGTCGACGGAGCCGCGGGCGTCCCCGAACAGTGGTACGCGGCACCGACGTTCTACTTCGGCAACCCGCATGCCGTCAACGGTCCGCACGACGAGGTCCCGATACCGCCCGGCTCGTCCGTCCTGGACTTCGAGCTGGAGGTGGGCGCGGTGATCGGCCGGGAGGGCCGCGACCTGACCCCCGAGCGGGCCCGCGACCACATCGTCGGCTACACCGTGTTCAACGACTGGTCCGCGCGCGACCTGCAGTCGGCGGAGATGAAGGTGGGGCTCGGCCCGTGCAAGGGGAAGGACACCGCCACCACGCTCGGTCCCTACCTGGTCACGGCCGACGAGCTGGAGCCGTACCGGGACGCCGACGGCTTCCTGCGCCTGGCACTGACCGCCGAGGTCAACGGCGAGGTCGTGGGTGAGGATCTGCTCTCCAACATGAGCTGGACCTTCGAGGAGATGACCGCGTACGCCTCCCGCGGCACCCGGGTGATGCCGGGTGACGTCCTCGGGTCGGGCACCTGTGGCAACGGCGGCTGCCTCGCCGAGCTGTGGGGGCGGCTCGGCGAGCGGAAACCGCCGCCGCTGAGGCCCGGCGACACCGTGACCCTCACCGTCGAGGGCATCGGCACCCTCACCAACACCGTGGTGCCCGGCCCGGCGCCGGTGCCCCTGCCGGCCGGCCGGCGCCGCCCACGGGAGCGCCCGTGAACGACCCGTACCGCAAAAGGCTTCTGGGCAAGGTCGTCGTGGTGACGGGGGCCGCCCGCGGGCAGGGAGCCGCCGAGGCGGCGGCCCTCACCCGCGAGGGAGCCCGCGTCATCGCCACCGACGTCGACGAGGCTCGGGGATGCCGCCGGCTGGACGTCAGCCGCGAGGCGCAATGGGCACGGCTGGCAGCCGAGTTGAAGGACGCGTACGGGCAGGTGCACGGCCTGGTGAACAACGCGGGCATCACCTGGCGGGCGCGTCTCGGTGACGTCCGGGCCGAGGACTTCGAGCGGGTCCACTCCGTCAACGTCACCGGTCCGCTGCTCGGCATCCAGCAGCTGAGCCCGCTGATGCCGCCCGGCTCCTCGATCGTCAACGTCGGTTCCTCCGCCGCGCTCACCGCCCACTACCCGGTCGCGTACACCGCGAGCAAGTGGGGGCTGCGGGGCCTGTCGAAGACCGCCGCGATGGAACTCGGACCGCGCGGGATCCGGGTCAACACCGTTCACCCCGGCTACATCGAGACCGCGATGACCGCCTCCGCCGCCCCCGCGTTCCGCGAGGCGAACCTCCGCGAGACCCCGCTCGGCCGCACCGGCACCGTGGACGAGGTCGCCCCGCTCGTGGTCTTCCTGCTGTCGGACGAGTCGTCGTTCATCACTGGCGCCGAGATTCCCGTGGACGGCGGCCTGACCGCGCACGGCGGAGTGAAGTCCCTGTCCGACGCCCTCCGCGACCCCCAAAACGGCCGATGAAGCGGCTCGCCGGCACCGGGTTCGCCGCCGGCGGCAGCCGGTCCCGCACTACCACCGAAAGGAACGTCCGCACGTGAACAAGGTCCGCGGCAGCGCCTGCGAGGCGATCGCCGACATACCCGACGGCGCGTCGCTCGCCGTCGGCGGCTTCGGCCTGTCCGGCGTACCTGCCGTCCTCATCGACGCGCTGTACGCACAGGGCGCGACCGGGCTCGAGGTCGTGTCCAACAACTGCGGCGTGGACGGCCGCGGCCTCGGAGTCCTGCTCACCGCCCGCCGCATCGCCCGCGTCACCGGCTCCTACGTGGGTGAGAACAAGGAGTTCGCCCGCCAGTACCTCAGCGGCGAGCTGGAGGTGGAGCTGACTCCGCAGGGCACGCTCGCCGAACGGCTGCGCGCGGGCGGCGCGGGCATCCCGGCCTTCTACACCCCGGCGGGCGTGGGGACCCAGGTCGCCGGGGGCGGGCTGCCCTGGCGATACGCGGACGACGGGACGGTGGACGTCGCCTCCCCGCCCAAGGAGACCCGGGAGTTCGGGGGGCGCGCGTACGTCCTGGAGCACGGCATCACCACCGATTTCGCCCTCGTGCGGGCCTGGCGGGGCGACCGGCACGGCAACCTCTGTTTCCGCCGCGCCGCCGCCAACTTCAATCCCCTCGCGGCCATGGCCGGACGGATCACCGTCGCCGAGGTCGAGGAGCTCGTCGAACCGGGCGTACTCGCTCCGGACGAGGTCCACCTGCCCGGCATCTACGTACAGCGCGTCGTCGCACTCAGCGCCGAAGAGGCCGCCGATAAACCCATCGAGAAGAGGACGGTAGGCAACTGATGGCCTGGACCCGCGACCAGATGGCCGCTCGTGCCGCCGCCGAACTCCGCGACGGCTCCTACGTCAACCTCGGCATCGGCCTGCCCACCCTCATCCCCGGTCACGTCCCGCCGGACGTCCACGTCGTCCTGCACTCCGAGAACGGCATCCTGGGCACCGGCCCCTACCCGCGCGAGCACGAGGTCGACGCCGACCTGATCAACGCGGGCAAGGAGACGGTCACCGTCCTGCCGGGCGCCTCCTTCTTCGACTCGGCGCTGTCCTTCGGCATGATCCGCGGCGGCCACATCGACACCGCCGTCCTTGGCGCCATGCAGGTCTCCGCCCGCGGGGACCTCGCCAACTGGATGATCCCCGGCAAGATGGTCAAGGGCATGGGCGGTGCCATGGACCTGGTGCACGGGGCCCGCCGCGTCATCGTCCTGATGGAGCACACCGCCAAGGACGGCAGCCCCAAGATCCTCACCGACTGCACGCTGCCCCTCACCGGCGAGCGGTGCGTCCACCGCGTCATCACCGACCTGGCCGTCCTGGACGTCACCGAGGACGGGCTCGCCCTCGTCGAGACCGCACCCGGCGTCACCGTCGAGGACGTCACCGCCCGTACCGGCGCTCCGCTGCTCCTGGACAGCTTCACGGCCGCCTGCTGAAGGACTACCGGGTGCGTCCCGGTCGGGTGCGTTTCGGGCCGCTGCGGGGGCGGGGCGGTTGCGGTCCGCACACCGCCGCCGGCCCGTTCCCGTCGCGTTGCTACTGAGGCGGGTTGCCGTGCTTGCGGGCCGGCAGCTCGGCCTGCTTGCTGCGCAGCATCGCGAGGGAGCGGATCAGCACCTCCCGCGTCTCGGCCGGGTCGATCACGTCGTCGACCAGCCCCCGCTCCGCGGCGTAGTAGGGGTGCATCAGCTCCGCGCGGTACTCCTTGACCAGCCGTGCCCGGGTCGCTTCGGGATCGTCGGCCGCGGCGATCTCCCGGCGGAAGATGACGTTCGCCGCCCCCTCCGCGCCCATCACCGCGATCTCGTTGCCCGGCCACGCGAACGTCAGGTCCGCACCGATCGACTGGGAGTCCATCACGATGTAGGCACCCCCGTACGCCTTGCGCACCACCACCGAGATCCGGGGCACCGTCGCAGTGCAGTACGCGTACAGCAGCTTCGCCCCGCGCCGGATGATCCCCCCGTGCTCCTGGTCCACCCCGGGCAGGAAACCCGGTACGTCCAGCAGCGTCACCAGCGGGATGTTGAAGGAGTCGCACATCTGCACGAACCGCGCCGCCTTCTCCGAGGCCGCACTGTCCAGGACGCCCGCCAGCGCCAGCGGCTGATTGGCGACGATCCCCACCACCTGCCCGTCCAGCCGGGCCAGGGCACAGATGACGTTGCGCGCGAAGCACTCGTGGACCTGCAACATCTCCCCGTCGTCGACGAGTTCCTCGATGACCCGTGCCATGTCATAGGGCCGGCTGCCGTCCTGTGGCACCAGCTCGCGCAGCGCCGGGGTCCGCCGGCCCGCCGGGTCCCCGTACGACGCGCCGGGCGCGAAACCCCGGTTGTTGTCCGGCAGCAACGACAGCAGGTAGCGCACCTCCGCCAGGCACGTGGCCTCGTCGTCGTAGGCGAAGTGGCACACCCCCGACGTCTCGGCGTGCACGTCCGCGCCGCCCAGACCGTTCTGCGTGATCTCCTCGCCGGTCACCGCCCTGACCACGTCGGGTCCGGTGATGAACATCTGCGACGTCTCCCGCACCATGAACACGAAATCCGTCAGCGCGGGGCTGTAGGCGGCTCCTCCCGCACACGGGCCCAGCATCACCGAGATCTGCGGGATCACCCCCGACGCCCGGGCGTTGCGCCGGAAGATCCCGCCGTACCCGGCGAGCGCGGACACGCCCTCCTGGATCCGGGCCCCCGCCCCGTCGTTCAACGACACCAGGGGCGCCCCCGCGGCCAGCGCCATGTCCATGATCTTGTGGATCTTCGCGGCATGCGTCTCCCCCAGCGCACCTCCGAAGATCCGGAAGTCATGGGCGTACACGAAGACCGTGCGCCCTTCCACCGTCCCCCAGCCCGTCACCACACCGTCCGTGTACGGCCGCTTGTTCTCCAGGCCGAATCCGGTGGCCCGGTGCCGCCGCAACAGTCCGACCTCCTCGAACGATCCCGGATCCAGCAGGAGGTCCAGCCGCTCCCGGACGGTCAGCTTCCCCTTCGCCTGCTGCGCGGCCGAGGACGCCTCACCCGGACCGGCCGCCGCCCGTCCACGCAGCGCCCGCAACTCCGCCAGGGCTCCCGCGCCGTCCGTCATCCCGCCGGCTCCCACGCCGGTGCCGGAACCGTCCACCGGATCCGCCCCCGCACTGTCCCTCACCACGGTCACGATGCTCTTCCCTCCTTCAGACGCCGGGCACCCGTCAGCGGCCCGGCATCAGCTCACGAGGTGGATCCCCGGCGGCTACTGCCAGGAGTGCGGAGACCGAAAGACGCTCCGTCCACCCGCCGGCCGCCAGTCCGCGACGCGCGGCTGCCGGGCAAGGCCGTCCTGCGCGCCCCGGCCGGCCAGCAGGGCGCCCAGGACCACGGCCACCGCGGCCAGCTCCTCCTCGCCCGCCGCTCCGCGTACCACTCGCACGACAGGTCCGACAGCGTCCGCGTCACTCACCGAGCCCTCCCCAGGTCACCCCGCGCCACGACATGAGGTCACCCTTCGGTACACCCCTCAAAGGGCGCTCACGTCCCGCTCGAGGATGCGTCGACATCGTCGGCCGGGCCTCGCCCGCGGGCACGCGGTCACAGGCAGGCGAGCAGGCTGTCGAGCGGGGCGGGGACGCGGCCGGGGTCGAGGGCCTCGACGAGGACACGGCCGTAATGGATCTTGCGGTCCTTCTTGGTGCCGAGGAAGCGCCGCAACTGCTGTTGCGCGGTGCGGCCCTGCTGTGCGGGTTGACGCAGGAAGGGTGGCAGGGCGCGCCGGTCGCCCTCCTCGCGCACGAGTTCCGTCACCCGTTCCGGGCCCAGCGCGCGGATGAGTTCGTCTTCCAGGTCGGCCGCGCAGACGAAGAACCGCTGTCCGGCCGCACCGGCCCCGCCCAGGGCGCGGGCGTAGTAGGGACGCTCCCGCTCGTCGCACAGTCCCGTGAGGCGGAGGCCGAGGCCCGTGGGCCCGAGGAGGCGGACGAAGCGCCCCACGCTCGTCGCCCCGCCCATCGACAGGACACAGACTCCCTCGGCCGCCAGGTCCCGGTGCCGGCTCGCGGCCAGCGCGTCGACCGCCGCGACGTCGCTCGGCCCTTCGAGCAGGACGGCCGCCCGGACGGGCAGCCGCGCGGCCAGCGCGCGTGCGGGGTCGCCGACGCCACCGGCCGCCCACGCGGTGACCG
This sequence comes from Streptomyces sp. NPDC005551, assembly GCF_042871785.1. NCBI lineage: Bacteria > Bacillati > Actinomycetota > Actinomycetes > Kitasatosporales > Streptomycetaceae > Streptomyces > Streptomyces sp. NPDC005551. The sequence goes on from NZ_JBIAJE010000003.1 coordinate 140,295, forward strand.
CTTCCCGGAACGACCCCATGTCAGCCATGAGGGGAGTCTGCGCCTTTTCGCCCGACCGGGGTAAGGAATTTCCGCTCGCCGTGACGCGTCGCCCCTCGGCGGAACGGCCGCGGACTCACTGCGGTGCACTTCTGTCGCGGCTTACGAAGCCGCCGTCTCAGGGTCGTCTCATATCCGTCTCAGGACGACGAGCTGCCACAGGACGACGAGCTGCCGCCGCACGACGACGAGCTGCCGCCACAGGATGACGAACCGCTGCCGCACGATGAAGAACCGCTGCCGCACGAAGACGAGTTGTTGCCGCAGGACGACGAGCCGCTCCCGCAGGAGGAGCCGGCCCCCGAGCCGTCGTACGCGGTGCCCATGACGTACCAGGACGAGGACGAGTCGCCCGCAGAACCGCCACCGGCCCCGCCGGCCCTGTTGGACCACCCGGCCTGAGAACCACGGGCGGCCGCCTGCCGGCCGGGGCCGTTCCGGCGGCCTCGCCGGGCCCCTCTCACCGTCCGCGTGCGCAGAATGACCAGCCCCAACACGGCCACACCCACCAGGACAAGCACCATCAGCATGTTCTCCCCCGAACGCCAGGCATTGGTATCGACTGCCCCCAGCATGCCCCGCGCCATGGCTGCGCCAAGCCTTCCTTGAGCAAAGCCAGAGGTGACGGGGCTACTGAAGGATGAAGCGGCTCCCGGCGCGGAGCCTGTCGACCAGTTCGGCGGGGGCTTTTCGGGGTGAACCCGCGTCGTACGGCGGCTGAGGGTCGTACTCGGTCCCCAGCTGGACCATCCGGGCCTGTTCGTCCCCGGCGACCCTGCCGACCAGGGTGAGGCCCATGTCGATCCCGGCGGAGACTCCCGCCGCGGTGATGAACTTCCCGTCGGTCACGACCCGTTCACCGGTCGGCACGACCCCGAACGCGGCGAGGCCGTCGAGCGCCAGCCAGTGCGAGGTGGCACGGCGGCCCGCGAGGAGCCCGGCCGCCGCGAGCAGCAGCGAACCCGTGCACACCGAGGTCGTCCACGTGCTGGTCGCGTCGGCGGTGCGCAGCCAGTCGAGCAGCACCTCGTTCCCCATCTGGGCGGACTGCCCCGGGCCGCCGGGCACCACGACGATGTCGGGGGCCGGTACGTCCGTGACTGCCTCCGCCGCGACGAGTGCGAGGTCGCCTCGGTCGTTGCGCACCGGGCCGGGATGCTGGGCGACGAACACCGTCTGGGCGCCGGGAATGCGGCAGAGCATCTCGTACGGACCAACCGCGTCCAGTGCGGTGAAGCGTTCGAAGAGGACAATCGCGATCTGCACGGTCTCCCTTTCAAGGGGCGGGTGAGGGGGGGGCCGGCGCCTGCCGCCGGAGCGACTCCAGGGTCCCCGGCGCCCTGCGTTCCATCCTTCGCGGCGGCCGCGGAGTCCGCAATGACGAATACCCCGCTCTTCCTGCCCTCGGAGCGGCCCGGCGACCGGGCACGCACATCCGCGGGACGGAGGCGGCCGTCCGCCGCCTGCGCACCCGCGTCACCTGAACTCGCCAGTCCGACGTGCAGAGCACCGCGAGCCGACGGAGGGTGAACCCATGGAGATCATCGCGGTCCAGGAACCCGACACCCAGCTCCCCGCCGACGCCCGGCCGGGCGACGCCCTCCCGCCGGCCCCCACCATCCACGCCGCGCCCGCCGACCCCCCGGGTTCAGGACAACCGGGCACGACGACGTTCTGCGGCACGGCCACGTCCGCCATGAAGCGGCTCGCCTACCAGCCGGTCGGCCCGGACAGCTGGTGCCCACCGGACCAGCAGGAGTCCATGTGCGCCCACTGCGACTCCGTCGTCCACGCGGGCTGACGGTTCCCGGGGCCGCTTTTCGGAAGCGGTGCACGAACGACTGATTGAGGTCGGCCGTCAGGGAAACCGTGTCCGCGTGATGTGAGCGCACTGTCAACGGATCGGAGACCAGGCGATGGCCACCACGACGGACCCCGGCCGAGCGGTTACGACGGCGTCGAACAGGCTGCGGCTGCCCGGAGTCGTCCTGGGAGCAGGGCTCGGCGGCTTCGCCGACGGCATTCTGCTGCACCAGCTCCTGCAATGGCACCACATGCTGACCAGCACCGACACCGACCGTGCCGGGGTGAGGTACTACGACCCGAACACGGTGTCCGGGCTCGAGATGAACACGGTGTGGGACGGCGTCTTCCACACCGTCTGCTGGGTCGCGGTCATCGCCGGTCTCGGGATCCTCTACGCCCGGGTCACGCACAACCGCCGCGCGGTCTGGGCCTCGCGGGTGCTCTGGGGGTGGATCCTGGTCGGCTGGGGGCTGTTCAACCTGGTGGAGGGCCTCCTGGACCATCAGATCCTGGGGATCCACCATGTGCACGGCGGCCCGCACCAGGCGTGGTGGGACGCGGGATTCCTCGTCCTGGGTGTGCTGCTGGTCATGGGGGGCTTCCTGCTCCAGCGCGGTGGGAGGCCCGTCGAGCCGGGTGCTCCCCGCGGCGGCGGGCAGGCCGGGGGGAGGACCTGATGGGGGGCATGCAGCACACCCACCACGACAGCGCCGCGCAGAGTCTGCCGGTGGCGGTACTGAGCGGCCTGGTCCTGCTCGCCGCGGCGGTGGGCTACCTGCTCGCGGTGCGCCGGGCTCGTCACCGCAATCCCACCGTCGGCTGGAGTACATGGCGGTCCGTGTCGTTCCTCGGCGGGCTGGCCCTGCTCGGCGCGGCGCTGCTGCCGCCCCTGGGGACGTCGGCGCACACCGACTTCCGCGGGCACATGACCCAGCACATGCTCATCGGCATGTACGCGCCGTTGGCTCTGGTGCTGGCCGCACCCGTCACGCTGCTGCTCCGTACCGTCACGCCCGCCCGTGCCCGCAGGGTGACCGGGGTGCTGCACAGCGCGCCCGCCCGGCTGCTGACACGCCCCGTGGTGGCGCTGGTGCTGAGTACGGGCACGCTCGGAGCCCTGTACTTCACCCCGTTGTACAACGCGGCCATGGCCCGCCCCGCGGGGCACTGGCTGATGCTCGCGCACTTCCTCGCGTCGGGGTGTCTGTTCGCCCACGTCATCGCCGGCCCCGATCCCGCGCCGCGCCGGCCAGGTGTGCGGGCCCGGCTGGTGTACCTGGGTGCGGCGGTCGCCGCGCACGCACTGATCGCGCAGGCGATGTACGGAGGTTTCTTCGTGGATATCCACGCCCCCGTCGCCCAGGTGCAGCAGGGCGCGGAGTTGATGTACTACGGCGGGGACTTCGCCGAACTCCTGCTGGCCGCGGCGCTGGTGTCGACCTGGCGGCCCGAGCGGCGCGCCGGGGCGGCGCGGGGCCGGGCGCGCTGGGCGGGCCGCTCGCGGTGGGCGGGCCGCGCCCGCGCCACAGGCGCCGAAGGCTGACCGGCCGCGGACCGGTCGGGCCGGCGCTCACGGGCCCCGCTTCCCCCGGCTGCCTGCCCCGTCCTCGGCGCGGTCATGACGTCGGCCCGGCTACCGGCCGCGTACGACGCAGTCCTCGGGCTGCGGCTTGCCGGCCGGCCATGCCAGCCCGACGAACTCCAGCATGCCCCGCCCCGCCCTCGCGCCGGGTTTCAGCTCGACGACGGCCAGAACGCCACCGGCAGCTTCTGTCCGAACTCGTCCCGCAGCAGCTCCAGCAGCCGTTGCTTGCCCATGCCCGGCCCGCCCGTGAGCGGCACGACCGGCAGGTCCGGCCCGTACAGAAGCCTCTCGCCGCGGCCCCCGGCACTGCGGCCCAGCAGCCTGGGGAAGAACCCTCGGTCCTCGAGGAGTCCCTCGAAACCCAGTCCTGCGGCCATCCGGCTTCCCCCCGTCGCCGTACGTGTCCGCCGACCGGCGGGTGACGATGTCGCACGGAGCGTAGTGGAGCATCCGTTCGGAAGCAGCAACTTGTCGACAGAAATCGTCAGTTGGCACATGCCGACAGGGTATGACCATGCCTTGTGCCACGCGGCCCGATGGTGGCTCGAAGGACTCGACGCGCCGCACCGTGCAGCGCGCGGCCGTCGTCCCGGTGGTGGCTGATCGGCCGGACCGTGGTGCGGCTGCTCGTCGAGGCGATGGAGGACTCGGCGATGGCCTGACCGCACGTCGTCGTGCGCACGGAGATGGCGGTGTGCGACTCCGCCTGATCCGTCCGTCACCCCTTGACACGAGTGGCATCCCCTGGCTTCATGACGAACGGCATGGGAGCGCTCCCATACCCATGTCTGCTTGACACCAACACATTCGTAGGGCCCAGGACAGTCCGACGTGGCCGATTCGGCGCCCACCGCGACGGCACGGCCCGAGAAGACCGAACACGGCACGGTACGACCCCGATCCTCCCCGCACACCCGTACGGAAAGGACGAACCGTTGCGCCCGCACCTGCTCCGAGTCCCCCGCCCGCATTCCTTCCGCCACCGTGGACAGGCCGATCCGCCGCCGTCCACCGCCTCCCGCCCGATCCCGCGCCGACGCCGCCGGGCAGGTCCCGCCGCCGCGCTCGCCGCGGCGCTGACCGCCGGCCTGCTGCTGCCCCTCGCCGCGGCCTCCCCGTCGGCCGCCGCACCCGCGTTCAACTACGGCGAGGCCCTGCAGAAGTCCCTGCTCTTCTACGAGGCCCAGCAGTCCGGAAAGCTGCCGTCCACCAACCGCGTCGACTGGCGCGGAGACTCGGCTTCGAACGACGGCAAGGACGCGGGCCTCGACCTCACCGGCGGCTGGTACGACGCCGGTGACCACGTCAAGTTCGGCCTGCCGATGGCGTATTCGGCCACCGTCCTGGCCTGGGGAGCACTGGAGGAGCGGGCCGCCTACACCTCCGCCGGGCAGTGGACGCACCTGAAGAACAACCTGAAGTTCGTCGACGACTACTTCGTCAAGGCACATCCTTCGGCCAACGTCCTGTACGGGCAGGTCGGCAACGGCGCCAAGGACCACGCCTGGTGGGGCCCGGCCGAGGTCATGCCCATGGAGCGGCCCGCCTACAAGATCGACGCCTCCTGCCCCGGCTCCGACCTCGCCGGACAGACCGCCGCGGCTCTTGCGGCTTCCTCCATGGTGTTCGCCGACAGCGACGCCGCCTATGCCGACAAGCTGCTGACGCACGCAAAACAGCTGTACGGCTTCGCCGACACCTATCGGGGCAAGTACAGCGAGTGCATCACCGACGCCCAGAGCTACTACAACTCCTGGAGCGGCTACAACGACGAGCTGGTCTGGGGCGCGATCTGGCTGTACAAGGCAACCGGTGACCCGGCCTACCTGACCAAGGCGGAGAGCTCCTACGACAAGCTGTCCACCGAACCGCAGACCTCCACCCGCTCCTACCGCTGGACGCTGTCCTGGGACGACTCCTCCTACGGCGCGTACGTCCTGCTGGCCCAGCTGACCGGCAAACAGCGGTACCTCGACGACGCCAACCGCTGGCTCGACTGGTGGACGGTCGGCGTGAACGGGAACCGCGTGCGCTACTCCCCCGGCGGCCAGGCCGTCCTCGACAGCTGGGGTTCTCTGCGTTACAGCGCCAACACGGCGTTCGCGGCGCTCATCCACTCGGACCGGCTCACCGGCGACCCCGACCGCAAGGCCCGCTACCACGACTTCGCGGTCCGGCAGATCAACTACGCGCTCGGCGACAACCCGCGCAAGTCGAGCTACGTCGTCGGGTTCGGCACCAACCCGCCGACCAAACCCCATCACCGTACCGCGCACGGCTCGTGGACCGACCAGATCACCAGTCCGGCCGACAGCCGTCACACCCTCTACGGAGCCCTCGTCGGCGGCCCCAGCGCACCGGACGACGCCTACACGGACGACCGGCAGAACTATGTGAACAACGAGGTCGCCACCGACTACAACGCGGCCTTCACCGGAGCGCTGGCACGCCTGTACGCCGAGTACGGCGGCGCGCCCCTGGCGGACTTCCCCAAGCCCGAACAGCCCGACGGGCCCGAGATGTCGGTGCAGGCCTCGGTGAACGCCTCCGGAGCCGCCTTCACCGAGATCAAGGCCTACCTCGTGAACAAGTCCGCCTGGCCGGCCCGGGCCCTGACCAACAGCTCACTGCGCTACTACTTCACGCTCGAACCGGGGGTGCGCCCGGACCAGATCAGCCTCTCCACCAACTACAACCAGTGCGGCAAGGTGTCCGGCCCGACCCGGTACGAGGGTGACGTGTACTACGTCTCCGTGGACTGCTCCAACGCCGTGATCGCGCCCGCCGGCCAGTCCGCGTACCGCAAGGAGGTGCAGTTCAGAATCAGCTCGTCGGGCGCCTGGGACCCGGCCGACGACTGGTCCTACAGTGGCCTCGCGACCACTCCGGGCAGCAGCCCGGTGAACGCCCCGCACGTCGTCCTTTTGGAGGGGGCGGAACGACAGTGGGGCACTCCGCCGGACGGCAGCACCCCCGGGCCCGATCCGACACCCACACCCACGCCCACGCCGACACCCACGCCCACACCGGGTCCCGTCGGCTCGTGCGCCGTGACCTACACGGTCGCCTCCTCCTGGAGCGGCGGATTCACCGCAGAAGTGCAGGTCAAGAACACCGGGACGACAGCCCTGGACGGATGGCGGCTCGGCTTCTCGTTCCGCGGTGGCGAGAAGGTGGCCAACGCCTGGAACGCGACGGTGACCCAGTCCGGAGAAACCGTCACTGCGGTCAACGCCGGCCACAATGGCAGCGTTCCCGCCGGCGGTACGGCGGGGTTCGGCTTCCAGTCGAGCGGCACGGCGGCGGGAACCCCGTCGGCGTTCACACTCAACGGCCGCGCCTGCACCTGAGCGAGGGGTGCGGCCCCGTACGGCTGTCCCAGTACGGCTGCCAACTGCCACCTACCACCACGAAAGGTCCAGGCCCACACGAGCCTGACCGGGCCCTACCAAGCCCGTACGACGGTAGTTCCGCGCGGCTGAGACCAGCCGCGCCCGACCGGTACACGAGCCCGGTGTCGCCACCGCCCCGGTGACACCGGGCTCTTCGGCGTGGCCCTCCCCCGGCCCTCCAGCCCCTCCGCGACATGTCTCGGGAGCGCTCCCAAGCCAGAACTTCCTTTTCATGCACCCGACTTGACCTGCCGCTTCGAAAATCCTTCGACGGTTCGCTGCGCTTTCCCTTGTCAGGGACATGTGAGCCTCTTAAAGTCCTCGTCCGAACCACAAGTGGGAGCGCTCCCATCATGGGCGGTGACGGGAGCGCTCCCGCCGGTTCGTCCCCCCGCAGTCTCACGAGAGGCCCCCGCATGCGATCGTCACCGCATCACCTCCGCGCCCTGCGCGGCCTGTTGGGAACGCTCCTCACGGCTCTCACCGTCGTCGCCGCGCTGATCACCACGACGGCACCGGCACAGGCCGACACCACGATCTGCGAACCGTTCGGATCGACCACGGTCCAGGGCCGCTACGTCGTCCAGAACAACCGCTGGGGCACCAGCGAAACGCAGTGCGTCTCCGTCTCGGACACGGGCTTCAGGGTCACCCAGGCCGACGGCTCCGTGCCGACCAACGGCGCCCCAAAGTCGTACCCGTCGATCTTCAACGGCTGCCACTACACCAACTGTTCGCCGGGTACCAACCTCCCCGCGCAGCTCAGCACCATCTCCAGCGCCCCCACCAGCATCTCGTACGGCTATGTCAGCAACGCGGTCTACGACGCCGCGTACGACATCTGGCTCGACCCGACGCCGCGCAAGGACGGTGTGAACCGGACCGAGATCATGGTCTGGTTCAACAAGGTGGGTTCGGTCCAGCCCGTCGGCTCCCAGGTCGGCACGGCCACCGTGGGCGGGCGCAGCTGGCAGGTGTGGTCCGGCAACAACGGCGGCAACGACGTGCTGTCCTTCGTCGCCCCGTCCGCGATCACCAGTTGGAGCTTCGACGTCATGGACTTCGTCCGGCAGGCCGTGGCGCGCGGACTGGCGCAGAACAACTGGTACCTGACGAGCATTCAGGCCGGTTTCGAGCCCTGGCAGAACGGCGCGGGGCTGTCGGTGAACTCCTTCTCGTCGACCGTCAACACCGGTGGTACGGACCCGGGCAACCCCGGGGACCCCGGCGGCCCGGTCGCGTGCAAGGTGTCGTACGGCACGAACGTCTGGCAGGGCGGCTTCACCACCAACGTCACGGTGAGCAACACCGGTTCGGCAGCCGTCGACAACTGGAAGCTCGCCTTCACCCTGCCCTCCGGCCAGCGGATCACCAACGCCTGGAACGCGTCGATCACCCCGACGTCGGGGGCGGTCACGGCGAGCGGACTGTCCCAGAACGCACGGATCGCGGCGGGCGGCAGTCAGACGTTCGGTTTCCAGGGGACCTACAGCGGCACCTTCGCGAAGCCGGCCGCATTCAGCCTGAACGGCACCGCCTGCACCCTCGCCTGACCCGACCGGCGGGCCTGTGAGCCCGCCGTGTCCCACCTGCTCCGGGGCTCGCTCTCCTTCCCTGCGCCGACAGGGCGGGCCCCGGAACTCCCCCAGTGCCGACCGTCCCGGAAAGGCCTGTCCGCATGAACCGCTCGCCGTCCCCCCGCCGCCCGGCCCTCGTGGCCGCGCTGTGTGCCGTGGCGCTGTCCCTGACCGGGCTGACCGCCGCCGCCCCGCCTTCCGGAGCCTCCGCCGTCGCCGCTCTGCCGTACCAGAACCCCTCTCTGCCGGTGTCGGACCGCGTCGCCGATCTGCTGTCCCGGATGACGCTCGACGACAAGATCGGCCAGATGACGCAGATCGAGAAGGACGCGCTGGTCCCGTCCTCCGACCTCGCCACCTACCGCATCGGATCGGTGCTCTCCGGAGGCGACTCCACCGTCAGTCCCAACAACGCCCAGACCTGGGCCGACACCTATGACTCCCTGCAGCGCACCGCGCTGGGGACTCCGCTGGGCATCCCGATGATCTACGGCATCGACGCCGTGCACGGGCACAACGCGGTGCGCGGCGCCACGATCTTCCCGCACAACATCGGCCTCGGCGCCACCCGCGACCCCGCCCTGGTCCAGCGCGTCGGCCGCACGGTGGCCGAGGAGATGGCGGGCACCGGCATCGACTGGGACTTCGCCCCCTGCCTGTGCGTGGCCCGCAACGACCGATGGGGCCGGACGTATGAGTCCTTCGGCGAAAAGCCCGAACTGCCCACGGCGATGGCGACGTTCGTCACCGGCCTGCAGGGCGAGAACCTGGGAGCGGGCCCGGCCTCGGTCCTGGCCACCGCCAAGCACTACCTGGGCGACGGCGGCACCGCCGGCGGCGTCGATCAGGGCAACACCCAGGTGTCCGAGGCCGAGCTGCGTGCCGTCCATCTGCCGCCGTTCAAGGAGGCGGTGCGCCGGGGTGTCGGCTCGGTGATGCTGTCCTACAGCAGCTGGAACGGCGTGCGATCGCACGCCAACAAGTACCTGGTCACCGACGTGCTCAAGGGCGAACTCGGCTTCGACGGCTTCGTCGTCTCCGACTGGGCCGCGGTCGACCAACTCGACGGGCAGACCGGCTTCACCGGCGCCGAGATCACCACGGCCGTCAACGCGGGCGTCGACATGGTGATGGTCCCGCACGACTACAAGAAGTTCCTGAGCCTGCTGCGCGGCGAGGTGAGCGCGGGCCGGATCTCCCAGGCCCGCATCGACGACGCCAACCGCCGCGTCCTCACCAAGAAGTTCCAACTGGGTCTGTTCGAGCGCCCGTTGACCGACCGCTCGTACACCTCCGGGGTCGGCTCCGCCGAGCACCGTGCCCTGGCCCGGCAGGCCGTACGTGCCTCACAGGTGCTGCTGAAGAACAGTGGCGGCATCCTGCCGCTGGCGAAGAACGCCAAGCTGTTCGTGGCGGGCAAGTCCGCCGACGACATCGGCAACCAGAGCGGGGGCTGGACGGTGGGCTGGCAGGGGCGCAGTGGCGCCGTCACTCCCGGCACCACGATCCTGCAGGGCATCCGGTCGACCGCCACCGACCCGTCCCGGGTCGCCTACGACCGCTACGGCAACGGGATCGACGGCAGTTACACGGCCGCCGTGGCCGTCGTCGGCGAGAGCCCGTACGCCGAGGGACAGGGCGACCGCCCGGGCGGCATGGGGCTGGACCAGGAGGACCTGCAGACCCTCGCCAGGCTGAAGGCGAGCGGTGTGCCCGTCGTCGTGGTCCTGGTCTCCGGGCGCCCGCTCGACATCGCCGCCCAACTGCCCGACTGGAAGGCGTTGCTGGCGGGCTGGCTGCCGGGCACCGAGGGCAACGGCGTCTCGGACGTGCTGTTCGGGGACTACGCCCCCACCGGCAAGCTGCCGGTGACGTGGATGAACAGCGTCTCCCAGCAGCCCATCAACGACGGCGACGGCAAGACGCCGCTCTTCCCGTACGGCTACGGCCTGTCCTACGACACGACCCCCACCCCGGAGCCGACCCCGACGCCGACCGACACCCCCACGCCGACCCCGACGCCCACGCCGACCCCGACGCCGTCGTCCAAGGCGTGCAGTGCCCAGTTCCGGGTGGCCTCCTCCTGGACGGGCGGCTACCAGGCGGAGATCACCGTCAAGAACACCGGGACCGCTCCCCTGACCGGCTGGTCGGTCGAGTGGGACCTGGGCGGGTCGACCGTCACCAACATTTGGAACGGCTCGCTGAGCGTGGCGCAGGGCCGGGCCACCGTCCGCAACGTCACCCACAACGGCGCGCCGGCACCGGGCGCGACCACGTCGTTCGGCTTCACCGCGAACGGCACCGCGGGCGCGCCGGCTCCGCAGTGCGCCGCCTCCTGACCGTACGACCGGCACCACCCGCACCGTACAAGCTGGGAGAGACCATGACCGACCCGACCAGACCCGCCGGAACACGTCTGCGGCGGCCACGCCGACGATGTCCGGCGGCACTGGCCACCGCACTCGCCACCCTCATGCTCGGGGTGGCGGGCCAGGTCGCGGGACAGCCCGCGGCCGCCGCGGAAGCACACGTCGACAACCCGTTCGCCGGGGCGGACTTCTACGTCAACCCGGACTACGCGGCCAGTGTCGACGGTTCCATCGCCAAGACCTCCGACACCGCGCTCAAGGCCAGGATGGAGAAGGTCAAGAGCTATCCCACGGCCGTCTGGCTGGACCGGATCGCGGCGATCCGCGGCGGCGACGCCAACGGCGGACGCAAGAGCCTGGCCGACCACCTCGACCTGGCGCTGGCGCAGAAGAAGCCCGGGCAGCCGATCACGGCCACGTTCGTCGTGTACGACCTGCCCGGCCGGGACTGCGCGGCTCTCGCCTCCAACGGTGAACTGCCGCTCACCCAGGCCGGCCTGGACCGCTACAAGCACGACTACATCGACGCCATCGCCGACGTCTTCAAGAATCCCGAGTACCAGGACATCCGCATCACCACGGTCATCGAACCGGACGGCCTGCCGAACCTGGTGACCAACACCGCCGACCCGGAGTGCGCCCAGGCCAAGAGCAGCGGCATCTACGTCAAGGGCATCCAGTACGCCCTGGACAAGCTGCACGCCGTCCCCAATGCCTACACGTACCTGGACTTCGCTCACTCCGGCTGGCTCGGCTGGGACACCAACCTCACGCAGACCGTGCAGCTCTACACGGAAGTCGCCAAGGGCACCACGGCCGGGACGAGCAGCGTCGACGGCCTGATCACCAACGTCTCCAACTACACGCCGCTCGAGGAGCCGTTCTTGACCAACCCCGACAGGACGGTCGGCGGCAACATGGTCAAGTCCGGCAAGTTCTACGAGTGGAACCCCAACTTCGACGAGTCGGACTTCACCAGGAACGTGCACCGGGCGCTGGTCACGGCGGGCTGGCCCGCGTCCACGGGCATGGTGATCGACACCTCCCGCAACGGCTGGGGCGGCTCCGCCCGGCCCGCCGCCGAGAGCACCGGCACCACCCTCGACACCTACGTCGCCGAGTCCAAGGCCGACCGGCGCACGCATCGCGGTCTGTGGTGCAACGTGAACGGGGCGGGTCTCGGACAGGCACCGCAGAGTGCGCCGTCCGGCTACCCGGACTCGCACCTGGACGCCTTCCTGTGGGTCAAGCCGCCGGGTGAGTCCGACGGGGCCAGCTCGGCGATCCCGAACGACGAGGGCAAGCGGCAGGACCCGATGTGCGACCCGGCCTACACCGCCCCCAGCGCCGGCAACAGCAAGACGGGCGCGCTGCCGGACGCGCCGTTGGCCGGGCACTGGTTCCACGACCAGTTCGCGATGCTGGTGAGGAACGCCTACCCGGCCGTACCCGTCGAAGGCACCGACCCGGGTGACACCACCGCCCCGACCGCACCGACCGGGCTGAAGGCGACGGCGAAGACTTCGGGCAGCGTCTCGCTGGCCTGGACGGCGTCCACCGACGACGTGGGAGTGAGCGGGTACGACGTCTACCGCAACGGTTCCAAGGTCACCACGTCGCCGGTGCCCGGCACCACGTACACGGACACCGGGCTGAGCGCCAGCACCGCCTACAGCTACACCGTCCGGGCCCGGGACGCCGCGGGTAACACGTCCGCGTCCTCGGCCGCGCTGAGCGTCACCACGGACGCGGGCGGGGGCAACCCCGACCCGACCGGCGGTGTGAAGGTCCGGTACAAGAACAACGACCCCTCGGCCACGGACAACGGCATCCGTCCCGGCCTGCAGATCGTCAACACCGGCAGCGCCTCGCTGGACCTGACCGAGGTCACCGCCCGCTACTACTTCACGCGGGACGGCGGCTCCTCCACGGTGAACGCCGTCTGCGACTACGCCGCCGTCGGCTGCTCCCGGCTCAGGCTCAAGGTGGTCCCGCTGAGCACCCCGGTCGCGGGCGCCGACGCCTACCTGGAGGTCGGTTTCGCCAGTGGCTCCCTGGCGGCCGGCAAGGACACCGGGGACATCCAGCTCCGGATGAACAAGTCGGACTGGTCCGCGTTCAACGAGGTCGGCGACTACAGCCGTACCGCCGGCACGTCGTACGCCGACGCCCCGACGGTCCCCGCCCACCTCGGCACCGCACTGGCCTGGGGCACACCGCCCGCATAGCCCCCTGGCCACCCCTGGAACGCCCTCGCCTGTCCGGCCGACTCCCCGGGCGGGCGAGGGTTCTGACGGACTCCCGAACGGGAGCGCTCCCGTAGTTTCCGCATCGCACGAGGAGGAACACACGTTGAAACGCTTCTTGGCCGTACTGGCCACCTGCGCCACGGCCGTCGGTCTCACCGCACTGGCAGGGCCCCCGGCGGCGGCAGCCACGGGGTGCAAGGTCGACTACACGATCACCAGTCAATGGCAGGGCGGTTTCCAGGCCGGAGTGAAGGTCACGAACCTGGGCGCCCCTGTCACCGGATGGACACTGAAGTGGACCATGCCGGACGCGGGACAGAAGGTCGTCCAGGGCTGGAACGCCACCTGGTCGCAGTCCGGCGCCGCGGTCACCGCCGCCAGTGTCGACTGGAACCGCACGCTCGGCACCGGCGCGGCGACCGACCTGGGGTTCACCGGCTCCTTCACGGGCGCCAACCCCAAGCCCTCGGCGTTCACCCTCAACGGTGTGGCCTGCACGGGCTCCGTCGGCGACGAAGACCCTCCGCCGCCCACCCCGGGCACCGACGGCACTCCCGTCGACGTCAACGGGCAGCTCCACGTCTGCGGCGTGAACCTGTGCAACCAGTACAACCGCCCCATACAGCTGCGCGGCATGAGCACGCACGGCATCCAGTGGTTCAGCAAGTGCTACAACAACGCTTCCCTCGACGCCCTGGCGAAGGACTGGAAGTCCGACCTGCTGCGCATCGCCATGTACGTGCAGGAGAGCGGCTACGAGACCGACCCGGCGGGCTTCACCAGCCGCGTGAACAGCTACGTCGACATGGCCGAGGCCCGCGGCATGTACGCGCTGATCGACTTCCACACCCTGACGCCCGGCGACCCGAACTACAACCTCGACCGCGCGAAGACCTTCTTCGCGTCCGTCGCCGCCCGCAACGCCGGCAAGAAGAACGTGATCTACGAGATCGCCAACGAGCCCAACGGGGTCAGCTGGGCGGCCATCAAGAACTACGCCGAGCAGGTCATCCCGGTGATCCGGGCCGCCGACCCGGACGCCGTCATCATCGTCGGCACCCGCGGCTGGTCCTCGCTGGGCGTCTCGGACGGCTCCAACGAGACCGAGGTCGTCAACAGTCCCGTCAACGCCACCAACGTCATGTACGCGTTCCACTTCTACGCCGCGAGCCACAAGGACAACTACCGGGCCGCAGTGAGCCGGGCAGCCGCCAAACTGCCGCTGTTCGTCACCGAGTTCGGCACGGTCAGCGCCACCGGCGGCGGGGCGATGGACCGGGCGAGCACCACGGCCTGGCTGGACCTGCTCGATCAGCTGAAGATCAGCTACGCGAACTGGACCTACTCGGACGCCTCCGAGAGCAGTGCGGCGTTCAAGTCCGGCACCTGCAACGGCAGTGACTACAGCAGCAGCGGCGTACTGACCGAATCCGGAACACTGCTCAAGAACCGCATCAGCACCCCCGACAACTTCCCCACCAGCTGACCGCCGACGGGGCTCCGGTTGCACCGGGGCCCCGTCCCGGCCCGTTGGACACTCCCGAGTCGTCCGCTCCTCCACGCCTACTGCCTCGGAGGCACACGTGCGCGTCACTCACCCGCGACTACCGCGGCGCCCCTGGACGGCGGTCCTCACGGTGGTCGTCCTGTTGTCCGGTTTCACGGCGCTGTCCGCGAGCGGTGCGGAGTCCGGCTGCCGGGTCGGCTACACCGTGAACAAGTGGACCAACGGCTACACCGCCCAGATGAAGATCACCAATCTGGGCCCGGCACTGAGCGGCTGGCGTCTGACCTGGACCTACACCGGCGACCAGGAGGTGACATCGGCGTGGAACGCGACCGTCACCCAGACCGGCCGATCCGTCGTCGCCGTCAACACCGACTGGAACCGCACGCTGGCCACCGGAGGCACCGCCGACTTCGGCCTGCAGGGGACCTGGCGGTCGGCCGATCCCGCGCCGAGCGACTTCGCCCTCAATGGCGTGCCCTGCGGCGGTGACGGCACATCGCCGCCGACCCCGCCACCCACCTCCCCGCCACCCACGTCCCCGCCCCCCACGACCACGCCGCCGACGACACCCCCGGCGTCCGGCGCGGACTGCGGCAGCGCGGTGATCTGCTCGGACTTCGAGGACCAGACCGGCTCGGCTCCGTCCGGCGCCTGGCGGTTCACCGCACCCGACTGCCAGGGCAGCGGCACGGCCGCCGTGGACAGGGACGTCGCGCACAGCGGCAGCAGATCGCTGCGCGTCGAAGGCCGGGCCGGCTACTGCAACCACGCCTTCGTCGCCGCCACCGCGGACCTGTCGTCGGTCGGTCCGGTGATGTACGCACGCATGTGGGTGAGGCATACCACGGCGCTCCCCTCCGCCCACGTCACCTTCGTCTCGCTGCCCGACGCCTCCCAGGGTGGGCGGACCCTGCGCGTCGGGGGCCAGAACGGCGCCCTGCAGTGGAACCGGGAGAGCGACGACGCCACGCTGCCCGTGCAGAGCCCGGCCGGTGTGGCGTTGAGCAGGCCACTGCCCACGGGTAGCTGGCAGTGCCTGCGTTTCGCGATCGACACAACCGTTCCCGGTCTCGACACCTGGCTGGGCGACGAGCGGATTCCGGGACTGCACGCCGACGGCGTCCCCACGCAGGACATGGATCAGCAGTGGCTGGCCCGCACCACGCCACCCCGGCCCACCGCCCTGCGTCTGGGCTGGGAAAGCTACGGGACTGGCGACGACACCCTGTGGTTCGACGATGTGGCCGTGGGCTCCGCCCCCATCGGCTGCTGACAGCCAGTCAACCGGGGCGGTCGCGTGAAGTCGCGGCCGCCCCGGTGCCTGTTCCGCGACCGGCCATGACGACAAGCCCCGGGCCCATGCCCTGCGCGCTCCTGCCACGCCGGTCGTCCCGGCCCTTCCCCCACCGGCACGCCTCTCCAGGTCCGGGTGGCACGCGGAGTTACCGTCAGCGGCATGGACAGTGATCGCCGTGGCCGGGTCCCGTGTCTGCTCGGCGGAGCGGTGTTCGCCGTGTGCATGGCCGGGACCACGCTGCCGACTCCCCTCTACGGCCTCTACCAGCAGAAGTTCGGCTTCTCCGAGTTGACGGTCACCGTCGTGTACGCCGTGTACGCCTTCGGAGTCATCGCCGTGCTGCTGCTGGCGGGCAACGCCTCGGACGCGGTCGGCAGACGTCCCGTTCTGCTGGTGGGACTGGGGTTCGCCGCGGCGAGCGCCACCTGCTTCCTGTGCGCGACCGGTCTGGGCTGGCTGTACGCGGGGCGGCTCCTTTCCGGACTGTCCGCCGGTCTGTTCACCGGGGCGGCCACGGTGTACGTCATGGAGCTGGCACCGCCGGGCGCAGCTTCCCGTGCCACGTTCGTGGCGACGGCCGCCAACATGGGCGGGCTGGGCTGCGGCCCACTGCTCGCGGGACTGCTCGCACAGTACGCCGAGCGGCCGCTCCACCTCCCGTTCGTCGTCCACCTCGCGCTGGTGGCCTGCTCGGCGGCCGTTCTGCTGTGGCTGCCGGAGACCGTGCGCGAGCGGCGACCCCTGAGTACCGTTCGGCCGCAGCGCCCCAGCCTGCCCGGCCAGGTCCGTGGGGTGTTCGGGCCCGCGGCGATCGCCTCGTTCGTCGGGTTCGCCCTGTTCGGCGTGTTCACGTCGGTCAGCCCGTCGTTCCTCGCGCAGTCCCTGGACGTGCGCGACCACGCCGTGAGCGGGCTGGTCGTCGCGCTGGCCTTCTTCGCCTCGACCGGCGGGCAGTTGGCCGTCGGCCGGGTCGGGGTGAGACGGTCACTGCCACTCGGCTGCGCGGGTCTTCTCACCGGGCTGGCGCTGCTCGCGGGTGCGCTGCGGTGGGAGTCGCTGCCGCTGGTGGTGCTGAGCGCGGTCGTCGGCGGAGCCGGGCAGGGCCTGGCCTTTCGCGGAGCGTTGTCCGCGGTGGCCGGGGCGTCTCCCGCCGGACGACGTGCCGCGGTCATCTCGACGTTGTTCGTCGTGGCCTACGCGGGCATCTCGGTGCCGGTCATCGGCGTGGGGCTGTTGGCGGGTCCGATGGGTCTGGAGGGCGCGGGGCTG
This sequence comes from Streptomyces sp. NPDC005551, assembly GCF_042871785.1. Classification (NCBI taxonomy): domain Bacteria; kingdom Bacillati; phylum Actinomycetota; class Actinomycetes; order Kitasatosporales; family Streptomycetaceae; genus Streptomyces; species Streptomyces sp. NPDC005551. The sequence goes on from NZ_JBIAJE010000003.1 coordinate 157,391, forward strand.
GTGTTCATCGCGTGCATGGCCGTCCTGGTGACCATCGCCGGCGTGTACTTGCTCCGACGGCCGGTGCCGGTGAAGACGTAGCACGAGCGGCTTTCCGGCCGAGGCTTTCGCCTCGGCCGCGGGCTCCGGCGACGTCGGGAAGCCCGGGAACGGGGACTGCCCGGTACATGTACCGTCGCCCCTCGTGGAGTTCATACGCAGGAGCGTTGACCGCTTGCGGCCGGGACGGGACGCGAGACAGCCCTCCAGGTCACAACAGTCGGCTCTCAGAGGGCTGTCGGACCTGATCGCGGCGGACCAGTACGAAGAGGCCGAGGCCCGGGCAGCAGCTCTGGTCGCCACTCCACGCCGCGCCGGGGACCGGAACTCCATGACGGTATGGCTGGCCAGGACCTCCGCCGTGACAGCCGCCGTGCTGCACGGCCGCAGGGATGGCCTGCTGCCTGAACTCGATGTCCTGATGGAGGAGTTGCGCGGGTCGAGCGGCGCCGACCGGACGGTGCTGCTGGTGCTCCGGATCAACCGCGCCGTCATCCTCAACGGGCAGGAGCGGTTTCCGGAGGCAGGGGCCGAGGCCTCGGACGTCCTGCGCGAGGTGACCCGTCTGACGCATCTCACCGATGTGTGGAACATCGAGTTGACGGCGCTGGCGTGCCTCGCGGAAGCCCTGTGCGGGCAGGACCGTTTCGGGGAGGCCGAGGCCGTCGCGCGCGGGAATCTGGCCAGAGCCGAGGGCAACAGGGCGACTTCCCTGCGCTGCCTGCTGATCCAGAGCCTGAACGGTCAGGGGCGGTACGAGGAGGCAGTGGCCGAGTCCCGGCAGCCGACGCCGTCGGCGTCCCGCGCCGGTGCCGGACAGCTGGGACTGGTCACCGCCCAGGCGCTCCGTGGCCTGGGCCGCCGCGGCGAGGCGGAGATCACGGCTCGCCGGGCACTCGCCGACTGCGAGCGGTCCCTGCACCCGGCCCACCCTCGGAACGCGCGGATCCGCGGGCTCCTCACCGACATCACCGCCGCGGATCCCCCCACGGAGGACTCCTGACGCCCGCCGCACCAAAACCACGGGCCCCGAACACGTCTCAGCCGGCCTCGCCCGTGAGGGCGACGCCGGCTGAGACGGGGTACGTCAGGCGTGTCGGTGCGAACGCCGATTGCCTGTGATGAGGCGGTACAGCACGAGCAGGATGAGGGAACCGACGATCGCCGCCACCCAGGTCGACAGCTCGAAGAAACCGTCCACCGAGTCGACGTCGAAGAGGACCTTCCCCAGCCAGCCTCCCAGCAGGGCGCCCGCGATACCGATCAGCATGGTGACGATGATTCCGCCCGGGTCCTTGCCGGGCAGCAACAGCTTGGCGATGGCACCGGCCAGCAGGCCGATCAGAATCCAGGCGATGATGCCCACGACTCCTCCTCAGACAATCGGAAGTGCGTTCCTTCTCCGAATGCACCGATAAGGCAAAGATAAACATCCCGTAAGGCGAGGGACCGCCCAGCGGCCGCCGCCTGGCCGCCGCCCGGGGGACCGGGCCCGGCGAGGACCGGACCCTCCGGAGCGGCAGGATCGAGGTCGCTGCGGCCAGGGACAGCGGCTCACGCGCAGGTAGTGACCGGGCGGAACCCGGCAGACGTCGCACGCCCGCTCGTGCGGGATCCGGGCCTGCCGGAGAGGAACCGTGTCACGGAAGGCGTCCCGGTGTGTACTCCCGGGCCAGTACGCGTGCATACTCCCGCCGGCAGACGCCTCGCCCCTCCCCCGCCGGGCACGGTGTCCAGGTGAAACCAAGCCGCCCCGCACGCCGGGCCTGCCTCGTCGTCCACGTAGCCGCCTCCGCGAGCTGGCTCGGGCTGTCGCTCGGACTGCTCGCCCTCGGGATCACCGCGACCACCACCTCGGGCGCGGCTTCCGTGGCGGCCTCCGCCCAATCCATGAAGCTGTTCGCCGACTGGCTCCTGCTCCCCGTCGCGCTTCTCACGCTGGTCAGCGGCCTGCTGCTGTCCCTGAGCACCCACTGGGGCCTGGCAAGACACCGGTGGGTCCACACGAAGTTCTGGCTGACTCTGGCGACGACCACCGCCACGGCCTTCGCGTTGCGCCCCGGGGTGAACGCGGCCGTCGCCGCACTTTCCGACGGCGGCCCGCTGCCCGACGCCGGCGACCTCCTGTTCGGCCCGATTGTCTCTTTGTCCACATACGTCTTCATGACCGTGATCTCGGTCCTCAAGCCGTGGGGACTGACCCGGCGCGGCCGGAGACTGCGCGGGACCGCGGTCGGCACCACCAGCGCCGACCGCGCCCGCCGGACGGTTTGAGGCCACAGGGCGCGGCTCCGCGGCCAAAGGCGGACCGCGCGCGTCACCGCCCCGCAGGAGGCAGCGGACCCCTTCCACCTACATGTGCGGGCCCTTAAAGTCAGCGCCCCCGGGTATGTGGCTGTCGTGCCGAGAGCACCTCAGTGACGGAACAGCACAGATTGACAGGGCGTGTTACCCATGGTCATCCCGCTTAGGAAGCAGGCGTCGGATGAGCCAGGGCCGAACTCGGACGTGACACTGGACTGGGAGATTTCCTGGGACGGTGGCGCGATGACAAGTGCGCACGCGCGACACGCGGCAAGCGCATTCCTCGAGCGGTCCCGGCAGTCCGGCCGGATTTCACCCACCCCGCGCGACACCCAGAACGTACAGCTCGTGGTCAGCGAGCTGGTCACGAACGTGTTGCGCCACACAGCCGGCGGCGGCAGCCTGCACATCGCCCTCGCGCCGGACGGCGACAGCGCCCGGATCAGTGTCCGCGACACCTCCACCCGGTCTCCCCAGGTGCTGGAGCGGGATCCCGGACGACTCGGCGGACACGGCCTGGAGATCGTCGAGGCCGTCAGCCGCAGCTTGTCCGTGGAGTCCCTCCCGGACGGCACGGGCAAGGCGATCATCGTCGAGTTGCCGCTCGCCCGTCCGGAGCCCGCCAACTGGTCCTCCAAGCAGACGCGTGTCACCGGCGCGGGGCGGCAACAGCCGGCGCGTTCCTTCCGGAAGTCCGACCAAGAGGCCTGAGCGACGGGGCCCGCGCTCCGGTCGGCGTCCGCATCGAGACCGCTCGCCGCTCCCGAGGACGCGGCCGAGCGGCGACGAGGTGACGCAGGTGAGCGCGTGACTGCCGGGAACGCCCGCTCGTCATCGTCGGGATATGTTGCTCGGGGAACCGGCCTTCGGCGCCGGGCCGGCCCGGTTCCGGTTCGAGTGCACTTTCAACTCCGGTCATCGACTCCCACCAACGGGACCACCGTCGGTAACGGCAGGCAACTCATCAGTGAGGTGCGGTCATGGCTCACACAGTCAGTCCTGAACGTCGGCCCTGCGCCGTTGCGGTGCTCGGCGGGCCGACCACCGTCATCGACATGGGCGGTCTCCGTCTGGTGTGTGATCCCACCTTCGACGAAGCCGGCGATCACGGCTACCTGACGAAGACCGCCGGGCCCGCGGCCGCCGAGGACGACCTCGGAGACGTCGATGCCGTCCTGGTCAGCCACGATCTGCATCCCGACAACCTGGACGACCGCGGGCGGGCGTTCGCTCTGCGTTCTCCGCTGGTGCTCACCGGTCCCGCGTCCGCCGACCGCCTGGGCTCACCCGCCCGGGGGCTCGCGGCCTGGGAACCTGCCCGGCTCCCCCGCCCCGACGGCGGAACGCTCGAAGTCTGCGCCGTTCCCGCCCAGCACGGGCCGGACGACGGGGAGCGCGACCAGGACGGGCACGTGAACTGCGAAGTGACCGGGTTCGTGCTGCGCGGGGACGGCCTGCCGACCCTGTACGTCAGCGGCGACAACGCATCTGTCGGTATTGTCGCCAAGATCGCTCGTCGCATGGCGCCGGTCGATGTCGCGGTCGTGTTCATGGGAGCGGCTCGCGTGCCCGGCAAGATGCGCGGACGCCCGCTGACCCTGTCCGCGGAGCGGGCGAGCGCCGCGGTGTCCGTACTCGGCGCACCCGTCGTGATCCCCGCCCACTGCGACAGCTGGGCGCACTTCAGCGAAGAGCGTGCTGACATCGAGCGCGCGTTCGACGACGCGGGCCTCGCCGGGTGCCTGCGTACCGCCCAGAACGGCACGTGGATCGACCTGCCTTTCTGAAGCGTCCCGGCGCGACCGCGGCGCGGGTGTCACCCGTCGAAGAGGTGACCGACATTTGGGCCTGCGAGGCGAGCGTCCGCGACGACCGATGGCGCGGCACTCGTACGCCGCGCCCTCACGCGCCGGACTCCCCGCGGACTCCGCAGCGGCCCGCTGACCCCGTCGGCACACCTGCCGGCCCGGGATGAGCCCTGGCGCTCCCTCCGAGCCGACGGGATCAGCTCGGGCGTGAGACCTGGTAGTGGGCGACGCGCCAGCCTTCGTCCGTGCGCTTCAGCAGCAGGCTCAGACTGCCGGTGATCGCGGGCCGGTCGGTGAACGAGAAGTCCACACCGAGATACCCGAGGACGAGATCGTCGCCGAGGCGTCTGGTTTCGAGAATCCGGTAGTCCGCGGTGAGGCCCAACGGCTGGGAGTCGTAGTAGTCCGCGACGGCCTCGCGACCCACGCCGTAGGGGTGCAGCCCCTGGAAGATGGCGTCCTCGGTGAACAGGGACGCGACCCGCCGCGGCTGGTGCCCGTCCACGGCCGCCTTCCACCGGTCGGCGACGCCGCGCAGGATCGCTTCCGTCTCCGTCGTGCTGTGCATCAGGGTTCTCCCGTCCATTGGAACCACCGACCTCCGAACCGGCCGATTCCACCAGCATGCCATCTACTAGGCGACTGGTCTACTAAATGGCGGAGCCGGAGTCCGCCGTCCCGGAAGGGCTCTTCGTGGGCGCCGCAGCTGAGTGGTCTGCTCCGGTGTCCAGGGAGGAGAGTCGGTCCCGGACCTCCTGGGCGCTGTGGGACAGCGCCTGCTGTTCGGCGACGGCGAGGCCACGGATCCATTCCGTGCGGGCGGCCTCCCGGTTGCCCGTGGCCAGGCGGGTGTCACCGAGGCGCATCAGCACGCCGACCGCGTTCCTGTGGTCCCCCAGTTCCTCGAACACGTCCAGTGCCCTGCGGTAGCCGGCCGCCGCTTCCTCGTACCGGCCGAGCAGATGGAGGGTGTAGGCCAGACTGTCCAGGCAAATCGCCTCTCGCCATGGCGCGTTCAAGCCCTGGAACAGGGCAATGGCCTCCTCGGCGTGTACGAGACCCTGCTCGGGCCGGCCCAGACTGGAGTGCAGCCAGGCGAGGCTGTTGAGGCACTCGGCCGTCCACACGTCGTCCCCCGCCGCGCGGGTCAGCACGAGCGCCCGCTCAACGGGCACCAGGGCTTCCCGGAGTCGGCCGAACTGGTGCAGCACGACCCCCATCGCGTGCTGGGTCCGGGCCTGTTCGACGACCGCGCCGATCTCCTCGAAGAGCTCGACGGAGCGTTCCATATGTTCCAAGGCCTCTTCCTGATGGCCCAGGAAGGTGTGGATTCCGCTGAGGCTGCGGTGGCAGCGTCCTTCCTCCAGGCGATCGCCCCGGCGCTGCGCCACCTCCAGGGCGGGGGCCAGGGCTGCCATCGACTCCGGCCAGTACTCCTGGCGGTTCAGGTGTTCCTTCAGTGACCAGGCCAGCCCGGTGATGTGGCGATCCAGTCGCTTGCTGACGGCGGTGTGCAGCAGGGCGGCCAGTACCCGGTGTTCGGCGTCGAACCACCGGTTCGCCTGTTCCGGGGTGGTGAGGACTTCGGGGGTGACGCCCGCGGTCGGGGAGCCTAGGTCGAGGTCGGGCAGGGAGCCCTGCTTGAGCAGCTGGTTGCCTGCGTGTGCTGTGAACAGGTAGTGGTCCAGGACCCTGAGGGTGGCCGTGTGGCGTTCGTCGGCGTGGTCGTGGGTGTGGGTGAGTTCGCCGGCGTAGTCGCGCAGCAGGTCGTGGAGGGTGAAGCGGCCGGGCAGGGGCTGTTCGACGAGGCAGGAGCGGGTGAGTGCGGCCAGCAGGCGGCGCGTTGCCGGGAGGGAGAGTCCGGCCAGGCCGGCGGCGGCCGGGGCGGTGATGTGGGGTCCGGGGTGAAGGGCGAGGAGGCGGAAGAGACGCGCGGCACCCGGGTCCAGGGACCGGTAGGACCAGGAGAACGCGGCCCGGACGTCGGTGGTGGTGTCGAAGCCGGTGAACGCGTCGAGGCCGCCGCGGGCCTGGCGCAAGTCGTCGGCGACGGCCTGGAGGGGAAAGGCGGGGTCGAGTTCGGCGGCGGCGGCGACCACGGCCAGGGCCAGGGGCAGCCGCCCGCACAACCGGACGATGTCGCCGACGGCGTCCGGCTCGGCGGCCAGACGCTCGGCTCCCAGCCGCCGCGCCAGCGTCTCGTGGGCCTCGGCCTGCGAGGGCAACGGGAGGGACAGGAACCTGGCTCCGTCGGCCGCGATCAGACCCGCGAGCTGATTGCGGCTGGTGACCAGGGTGAAACAACCGTCTCCCGCGGGCAGCAGAGGACGGACCTGTTGCTCGTCGCGGGCGTTGTCCAGGACGAGCAGGACCCGCCGGCCGGTCAGCAGACTGCGGAAGAGCGCGCTGCGCGCGGGAGTGTCCTCGGGAATCCGCTGGGCGGGAACCCCCAGAGCGCTGAGGAAACCGTGCAGGGCGTCACCGGGTTCCACGGCCGGCGCGTGCGGATGGAACCCGCACAGATTGACGAAGAGCTGTCCGTCGGGGAAGTACGAGGCGATCCGGTGGGCGTGATGAACAGCGAAAGTGGTCTTGCCGACACCGGGAGCACCCGCGATGACAACGGCCCGCGCACCAGCCGTTCCCGGACGCCCGAACGCACCGCTCACCCCGGACAGCCACGCGCCCTCGGTCGTCCGGCCCGCGAACACCGCCAGATCACCCGGCAACTGCGCCGGACGTGCCACCGGCAGCGGTTCACTCGCACTGCCGCTCGTGGACGGGGCGCCGCTCGCATCTGGCAAGTCCACGGCGGCCGCGGCGGAGGGCGCGCTGCCGACGGGTCCGGGCCGCTCCTCCTCATGCGGCCCTCCGGACTCGGTCGACCTGTGTGGATCGCCGCCGTCCCCCGCGCCCGCACCGGATGCAGGCGCCGGGCCCGGACTCTTCACCGCCTCGGTCGGACGCAGAGGTGGCAGGTCGTGGCGGAGGATGCCGTCGTGCAGGGCGCGCAGCGGGGGGCCTGGTTCGAGGCCGAGTTCGTCGGCGAGGTGCCGGCGCAGGTCCGCGTAACACCGCAGGGCCTCGGGGTGCCGGCCCGCCAGGTACAGGGCCCGCAGCAGCAGAGCCCAGCCGGTCTCCCGCAACGGGTGCTCCACCGTCAGTTCCCGGGCCGCCTGTTCGGCCTCCGTGATCCGTCCGCTCAGGAGCAGGGCGGTGGTGCGGACCTCCCGTACGGTCTGCCGCAGGTCCTCCAGACGAGCGGCTTCATGGGCGGCGAACAGGTGATGCGCGGCGTCGGCGAGCGGGGCACCCCGCCACATGCCCAGGGCCCGCTCGGCCTCCTCCAGGGCGCGCTTGGGCTGGTCCTGGCCCAGCAGTCGGCGTGCCTGGGCGACGGCCCGTCCGAAGCGGACGGTGTCCCGGCTCTCGGACGGGGCGCGAAGGGCGTACCCGGCGGGCTCGGTGACCAGTACCTCGAACGCACCCTCGCGCAGGTGCGGGGGTTCCAGGACGGCGCGGAGCTTGCTGACGTGGGCGTGCAGGGAGGCCGTAGCCCCGCCCGGTGCCCGTCCTGACTGCTCTGACCAGAGCTCTTCGCACAGCGTCTCGGCAGGGACCGCACAGCCGTCGGCGATCAGCAGCCGCACCAGCAGCAGCCGCTGCTTGCGCGGCCCCGCGTTCAACACGGCGCCCGCCCGCCGCACCAGCAGCGGGCCCAGCAACCCGAAGTCGAGTTCAAACCCCACAGCCGTCACCGTTCCCCGGTATCCCGCTCAACGGTGTTACTACCCTCACCCGCACGTGACGTGCGGGACACGCGCGGTTCCCCCGCGGTGACCTACCCGACCGGGACGGGTAGTGGCGTAGACGACCGGAGCGGTGAGTACCCCGTCGTCCTTCCCGCATTCCGGGAAGGGACATTAGCAGGGCACGGGGCGCAGGACTCCGTCGGCGACCCGGTCCACTGCCGCGATCAGCGGGCCGATTACGGCGACGGGACGGCTTCGTCAAGGGTTGTGACCGGGTCCAGCACGCATGCTCTGCGGCGGGCCTGCGCAATCCACAATTACGAACGCAGCGTAGGTCCAGTGGCGATCCAGTAACTCCTCGGTCACCGGACGATCAGGTCGACCACGAGTCGCGCGGGTACCCACCGGGGGGATCCGTCCGCCCACGCCCGCTCTGGCCTGAACCACCCTGGCCTGGAGCCCGTTGCACAGGAGGAAACGACGTGCAGCGAAGCGAGGACGACCATGGGCGAAGAATTCATCCTGCGAGTGGCCATCGGACTGGTCCTGGGACTGCTGGCGGGTGCGGCGCTGCTCGCCCTCGTGGCCGTCGGCCATCGGCTGGTGGGTGGCCGGCGGGTCGGCAGACCCCCGTCAGCAGGGGACCCGGACGTAAGGGCGGCCGGCCGGTGGCCGACGGACCGGACCCGGAGCGAGCCTCGCCCGTCGCCGGCGAGGTCGGACCGGTGACCGAGGGCCGCGAGGTGTTCGACGAACGGGATGATCTTCCCTCGTAGTGCCGACGCCGTTTGCCGGGATGTCCTCCGCCGGGCGCCGTTCGGCCGCCCGGCGGGCATGAGGCGGGCCGATTCGGCGCGGACCCCATCCAGGTCGGCGGGTCGGCGAAAGCCGCCCGCCCCGCTCCTGTCGGCACGCTACTTCTGCGATCCCCCCAAGTGGCAGGGGAAGGTGACCACAGGTCAGGTAGTGCTCGCAGAGTGGCAGGATGGCGGTATGGAACGTGTACTTGGAATCGGCGGCTACTTCATGCGGGCTGCCGACCCGGCGGTCCTGAACGCGTGGTACCGCGACTGTCTGGGCCTGGACGTCGACGAGAACGGCCTATGGCGTCAGGGAGACGGGCCGACGGTGTTCGCGACTTTCGAGTCGGAGACCGACTACTTCGGATCCCGCGCCCAGCAGACCATGCTCAACTTCCGGGTCGGCGATCTGGAGGCGATGCTCGCGCAATTGCGCGCAAAGGGAGCAGACGTGGCGGAGGAAATCCAGGACATGGAGGGTGTCGGCCGATTCGGCTGGGTCACCGATCCCGAGGGCAACCGAGTCGAGCTGTGGCAGCCCGCGTGACCGCGCCGGCGCGGCCGAGCCGCCCACAGCTCTCCTTCACCCTTCGGCGATGGGGGCGTACGATCTTGAACTAACGGGTGTGGACGGTAACCAGAGGCTTGGTCTCGTCGACGACGTAGGTGGACAGCATCATCGTTGTCACCGTCCCGATGTTGCGGGCGTTGTGGATGGTGCCCGAGGGGATGAAGAAGGGGTCACCAGTGCGAAGTCGCCTGGTGGTCCCATCGTCGAACTCCATCGACACGTCACCGCGGACGATGTATCCGACCTCTACTCCCGGGTGGCTGTGGCGGCCCGATTCCCTACGCCGGGGGATTTCGACGAGTGTCTGCACGGTCTTCCAGCCCTGTGCGGGCGACGGATTCTCCTGAAGCAAGGTGCGCGTCACGCCGGCGGTCGGGTCGGGAACAGGCGGGCGATGACCGTGAGGCGCCGTGGAAGATGCCTCAGCCGCCGATGCAAAGGCGGCGGCGCCGAGCGCGCCAGCCGCCGCCACGCCACTGGACCGTAGAAGAGAACGACGACCCAACACAGTGAACTCCTTTTCATGATTCGACACCCGGGGGGAAATGCCGGGCCACAGCGGATTCGGGCAACGCTTCTTCGAAAGACGCGGCGGAGGAGTCGTGTGCCATGATCTTCGAATCTGCGGTCCCCTCATGTGAACGCCAGGAACACCGCGTCGGTTCACCCTGCACCGTCGCTTCTCGTGCAGCGGACTGCCGGCGAGCTTCCGGACGGGCAAGGGCGCTGCCTCGTTCTTCCTCGGGCTCGGCCTATGTCGTACGGGCAGTTTTCAGGGGTTCTGTCCGTGTCGCTGGCAGCCGTCCGGCTCCTCGGCCTCACCGCCGCCGCACGTCTCCCCCACCGCCCGCCCGGCGGATCCGGCGTTCGCTGACGCAGCGCGGAGCCAGGCCCCCCGATACAAGGCGCCACCGGGGACGCATGCGGGGATGGTGCCGCCGCCCGCACCGCTTCTATCAGGCGACGAGCTCGGCGATGCTCCGGGCTGTCAGCCACAGGCCGAGGAGCAGCGAGAGGGTGACGACCAGCTCCTCCTGGTGCTGCGCGAGCCAGTTTCGCAGGGCGTTCAACCGGGCGTTCGCGGCCGCAGGCGCCCAGACCACGTACATCTCCATGACGATGAGGCTGAGTGTGGCCAGGAGGCAGTAGCCGGTCAGGGCGAGCCAGGCGGCAGGTGCGGACAGGTTCGCGCCGACGGCGGTCGCGGCGCCGGCGCCGACCAGGGCCCAGGGCTGCAGCAGCCATGCCAGGCCGGCTGCCGCGGCCAGGGATGCGCTGTCGATGCGAGCGGTCCAGCGTGGGGGTCGGTGTGGGCGGGGCGGTCGACGGTGCCGATGGGCGCCGTACAGCACCAGTGCCAGGCCGATGGCGAGTTTCGCAACGAGCACGGCGGTCGAGGGCACGCTGTGACGGGCCGGGGGCTGACCGCCGGTCAGCAGCATCACGCAGGCGATCACCACAACCAGGTTGGCCAGCCACGACAACAGGAACGCCAGGCCCTTGCGAACGCCGCGCCGGGAGGCGAGCAGCAGGATGAACGCGCTGTTGTGCAAGGGCCCCAGCGTGACAGCCGTACCGATCACAATCAGGTCGAGGACCATGGGATCAGCTGCCTCCTGGACGTCAGGGCCGTCTACCACCTGTGAAGGGGCGGACCGCTCGACAGAGTGAGGCGGCGCTGCTGCGGTGCCGCATCCCGACTTTGCAGGCGGCGGCCCCGCTGGTCAAGCAGGCCGGACCCGCATGTCGCCACCGGCAGCCCGACGGCCTTACGGACGCGACCGTGCCCACACGGAGCCACCGGCCGACCGAGCTGCTGGCGAGGTCAGGGGCGTTCACAGCGGCAGCGTCGCTGCCCGGCACGACGATGGTCTGCTCGTCCAGGGCGGTGCCCTGTGGCTGCGCCCCGCTCCGCCGCGTCGGCGGTGTCGTTCGACGCGACGGAGCGGGAGAACGGTGACTACTTGCCGAGCCGGCCGTACACCTCGAGGGCCGTCATCAGGTGTCCGACGGCATTGGGGTGGGCGGAGCCGGACGTCTGCGGCAGCAGCGGATTGATCCACTGCTTGGCCGAGGACTGGCACATGTCCTTGCCACGGAACACGGAGGACGTGCCGACGAACTCGGCCTGCTTGAGGTAGGCCGCCGTCTCCAGCAGGAGGTTCAACCGGTTCGTGGCCTGGTTCAGCCAGGTGATGTCACCCTTGGCCAGTGGTACGGAGGAACCGCAGATGCTCCCGTCGGCGGGGAACAGATTCGGGTAGCCGACCACGACGACACGCGCCTCGGGGCTGCGCCGCTTGATGTCGGTGAGCATGTCGGGCACACGTGTGCTCAGCCGTGCGAAGTCAGCGTCCAGGTCCTTGCCGCTGCCGGCCAGCCTGTCGCGGCAGGGAGTGCCCTCCTTGGTGGTCAACCCGGCCAGCACGCAGGTGGTGAGCACGTCGGAGAAGCCGAGGTCGTTGCCGCCGAGTGTGACGGTCACCAGGTCGGTGTCCTTGGTGAGGGCCTCGACCTGCGGGGCGGCTGATCCCTGCTTGTTCCACAGGGAGCGCGTGGTGGCACCGCTGCAGGTGACGTCCTTGAACACGGCCGGCTTGTACGTCTCGGCGATCCATGACGGGTAACTGCCCGCGGAACGCTTGCACTCCGCGTTCGTCTGCTGCGGCAGACCCGTGCCGGCGGCATAGGAGTCACCGAGGGCGACGTAGTGCCTGACGGATCCCTGCGCGGAGGCGCCGGCCGCTTCGGCCGAAGCGGTCCCCGAGAGCAACAGCGAGGCCGTGACGGCGGTGAGGGCAGCGGCCGTCATCCCCCCTCTGCGGCGTAGGGAGAAGGGGCTGTGATGGCGCATTCTTTTCCTTGGGGTAGAAAGGAGATCTGCAGTCGGTCAGCCTGGTGTCGGGTGCACGACGTGCAGGGCATGCCTGTTGCCTCAACGGCATCGGCGCAGCTCCGGTTCACCCCGCAGAACACTTCGCTTTCATGGGCGCGGGAGCGGGCCGAGCCGCAACGCCACACCTGGCGTTGCCGGCGTCTTCAGCCGGTACGGAGGGGGCGTACGACAACCCGCATCCTGAACCGGCACGGTCCGCCCGCCCTCACCGCCTGCGACCGAGCCACCGGAGAACCGGTACGACCCTACGAAAGCTCCCGGCCGGGCGAACTGGTCCACGTTGACGTCAGGCTACGGTTCGACGATGTGCCGCAGATAGGTGTGCGGGTCGGCGAGATAGCGGCGCCAGTGATCCACGACGCCGAGCTGCTGCCAGGCGACCCTGCGCATACCGTGCTCACCGACCTCGATGATGTCCGCGCCCGGCAGTGCGGTCAGCAACGGGGAGTGCGTGGCGCAGATGACCTGTCCGCCCTCCTTGGCCAACCGGTCGATGTGCCCGATCAGTTCGAGGCACGAGGAGAAGGAGAGCGCTGCCTCCGGCTCGTCGAGAACGTAGAGCCCGGCGTGCAGGAACTTCCCGCGGAACGCCGCGAGAAAGCCCTCGCCGTGGCTGACGTGGTCCGGCGAGAAGCCCTCCCTGTCCAGTGCGTCCAGCGCGGTCTCGGCGCGCAGGAAGAAGCCCTTGCGGGCCGACCAACTGGTGGCCATACGGCGCCCGCGCCCCGAGGCGGCGTCGAATCTCATACGCTCGCCGAGGGTCGACTTCCCGCGCGAGGAGGCGTAACGCCAGTCGTGGGAGCCGCCGTAGGAGTCCAGACCGAACCCCTCCGCGAGCGCTTCGACCAGGGTCGACTTCCCCGAGCCGTTCTCACCCACCAGGAACGTCACTGGGGCGGTGAACCGCAGCCCCTCGTCGAGCAGTTGCCGGACGCAGGGCACCGACCAAGGCCAGGCTTCCTCGTCGTACGAGGAGAGATGGGCATAGGCACGTTCGATGATCACGCGACCAGTGTCGCCCGAACTCCGCGATCCCGTGTGCCTCCTGCCGCCGGCGTCAGTACCTCACGCTGTCGTCCGGCGGCGGTCTCCGCCTCTGGTTGGACACGGCAATCATCCGGCCGCCGGAGGACCGCGCCCCACTCCGGGCCATAGTCTCGAACACATCGGAAAAGCGACCGGCCAACGGCTCGACCAGCAGTTCTTGCGCTCAGCTCCGGCCGTGCTTCGCCCGTCCACTCCATTCTGCAGGCGCACCACGCCCGCTCCCACATGAATCCGAGGGATCTCCCATGCCCAAGCACGCTCTCGTCTCCTCGCTCATCGGTTTCGCCCTCGTCGGCGCGGTGACCGCCGGCGGTATCGCCATGGCCTCAGACTCCACGGAACTGGCCCTGACCAACGGCTCGGCCCGCTACATCGCCCCCTCAGGCGACAGCGCCGGCTCGGCAACCTTCACCGCGGACGTGCGTGACGACTCCGGTGTCCGCAGCCTCAAGGTCCTCGCGTGGCCCGGCAGTTCGAAGCTTGACCCGACCGCGGCGGAGCTGCGGCACACGAACGACGCCACATGCCGCAGCGCCTCGGACGACACCTCTCGCTGCACCTACACCCTGAAGGTCACCAAGAAGGAGGCATCCCGGCTGGACCGGGGTACCTGGTACGTCTCCGCACTGGCAACGGCCAAGGACGGAGACACGGTGTTCGTTCCCCACGCCGCCACCCTCCACGTCAACGATTAGGGCCTGTCCGGCGGATCATGGTCGGAGCCACGCGCGGATCGGGGCGAGGGCGACGGTGCCGTGGAAGACGTAGGCACGCTTGTCATGGCGAGTGGCCACGGCGCGGAATCTCTCGAGCGAGTTGATCGAGCGTTGGACCCGACCCATATCGCTAAGGCACGTCACGCCAGGGCAACCTCGGGCACGGTGCCCCCGTTCCCAGAGATCGGATCGGACGGCTACGCGGTGATCCGCCGGGCGCACACCTCGATCTCGACCTTCATGCGGGGATCGGTGAGGCCGCACATGAGCATGGGGCGGCCGGCCGGACCTCGCCGAACGCGCGCGCAGCGTCGGCCGGCAGGGCTCGAAGTCGGCCCGGCCGGCCAGCGGGTAGCGCACCCGTACTACGTCGGCGAAGGAACACTTCGCTTCGTCCAGGGCAGCCTGGGGACAGGCGGGAACCGTGGCAGGAGGTCGAGGTCAGGTCCTGGGAGTGTTCACCAGGAACGGCGCGCGTCCGTCCGGCCCGTCCCGAGGTCCTCAGGCAGCCAGGGCCCTGCCCTCGCCCGCGGTCGCACGGCGGGGGGCCCGCCGCCGGGCGTGCTGCGCCAGGATCTCGTCTGCGGCGCAGATCGCGTCGGCGACCGAGCGGGTGCCGGTCAGCATGCAGAGGGTACGCGTCACGTCGTCCAGCTCCCGCTGCCACTCACGCGTGCTCCTCTCCGCGAGAGCGATGCGTGCGCTCGCGTACCGGGCGAGAAGCTTTCTCACATGGCGCGGGTCCGGCGTCGACACGGTGACACCCCTTCGGTGATCTGTCCGGGAAACTGTTGTCCGTGTGCCCCGGACAAACGAGTCCATGCCCGCGCCCGGGCACGGACTTCGGCGGCAGGCCCCGGCCCGGCCCCGCGTGCGCGGCTCGACCGGCACCTACGTGGTGCGATCCGCGCCGCGCAGGCTGATCCGCACACGTCCCAGCCGGGAGTCCGCCTACCGACGTGTCCGGTGCCGGCGCCGTTCACGACGCCCACGCTCGCTGGACAGAACAGCGCCGCCGCTGCGAGCGCCCGGGGCGAGGGCTCCGTCTCCGCAGCGCCCGCCGCCGACGGAGAAGGACGGCAGGGAACAGGCGGGCATCCCGAGTGGGCCCCCTACTTCGTGGAGACCCAGCTCCTCCTCAGGGACCTGGTCTGTACGTCCCGGTGAGGTTGCCTTCCCTGGGCGCGGGTGCGGGTGCGGGTACGGTCCCGGCCGACCAACCCCAGCAGGAAGCCCACCGGGATGGTGACGAGGCCCGGGGTCTGGAGCGGATACCAGTGGAAGTCGCGATCGGGGAAGAGCGCGATCGGCGTGCCCGACACGGCCGGGGATCCCGCAAGCAGCAGCACGATCAGCGGCAGCGTCCCGTAGATGGTCCAGCGCGCCCCGGTGGCCGTGTGGCCGGGCAGGAAGAGCGCGTACAGGAGGACCGGAGCGAGTACCGAGGCCGCGACGGTGAACGACATGGAGATCAGGGTCAGTCGGCCGCGGTCCTGGAGGAGCACCGCCAGGATCACGGCGGCAACGCCGACCACGACGATGCCCGCCCTCGCCCTGCGGATCTCTCCCCCGGGTGAGCGGCCCGGGGTCCCGCCGGCCGGGCGGGCGCCGAAGTCGCGGGCGAGACTGGACGCGGCGGCCAGGGTGATGCCCGCGACGGCCGCGAGAGTGGTGACGAAGACGGCACAGGCGACGATCGCGAACAGCATGCTGTGCCGCGCGCCCCCGGGGACCGGGTCGAGTGCGCCCGTCACCATCAGCAGGGCGGTGGCTCCCCCGGGGTCGGCGGCCCGTATCAGGTCCCGGCCGATCAGGGCGCAGGCACCGAGCCCGGCCACCGCGACTCCGGCGCACACCACCGCGACGGGGCCCACGGCCCACCCGACGGCACGGCGCGCGGTCCGGGCGTCGCGCAGCGGGTGCAGCCGCATGGTCAGGTGCGGCAGGCAGGCGGCGCCGATCAGGAGGGTGGACTCGAAGCTGATCAGGTCCAGTCGCCCGGCGAAGGAGTGACCGAAGTGCAGTCCGGGGGCCGCGTAGTCGGAGCCCGCCTCGGAGCGGTCCCGCGCGGCGTCGAAGAGGGCGAGCGGCGACCATCCGTACCGGGCGAGAACGAGCCCGGCGAGAAGCAGTACGGCGGTCAGGGTCACCCCGACCTTGAGAATCTGTACGTAGCCGATGCCACGCATCCCGCCGAAGGCGGCGTAGCAGACCATCAGGGTCCCGCCGGCGACGGTGCAGCCGGTCAGCGCGCCCTCCGGAAGGCCGAACATGGCCGCCATGATGTGGCCGGCCGTGGACAGTTGCACCAGGAGCAGGGGGGCGAGCACGACGAGGGTGGCGATGCCGAGAGCACGCCGTACGGAGACGTCGCCGAGCCGTTCGGCGAGGAAGTCGCCCAGGGTGAACACGCCCCGGCGGCGCAGGGGCTCGCCCAGGATCCGCATGACGAGGTAGAGCGAGACGACGGTGGCGCACGCGAAGAGGATGCCGTCGGTCCCGTCGAGGGCGACGGCTCCCGTGGTGCTGAGCAGGGTGGCCGCGGAGATGTAGTCGCCGGCGACGGCGAGCCCGCTGCCGACCGGACCGAAGGCGGCGCTGCCGCCCGCGTAGAAGTGCTCGGGGTCGTCCAAGTCGGCGGCGGCGAGACCGCACAGCAGCAGGGACACCGCGACGAAGGCGAGAAAGACCATGGCGGCGAGCGACTGTCCGTCGCCGGTGCTCACGGGCGGCGCTCCGGTGCCGCTGATGCGTTCAGGTCTGTTGGCGCGCCCGGGCCCGACGTCGCAGGGATAGCAGGAGACATGCCGGACATGGCACCAGCGGCCCGGTGCCCCGTACAGGGGGCGGGGCGGGTGAGAGGCGAGTGCACAGCGAGGCCGGGGCCGCGTTGTGCCGAAGCACAGGACTGCGCGGACCGGCGGGCGGGACGGTGGTCCAGGGAGCTCATTGGCTTTCGCGGGCGGCGTCCTGCCGGTGGGGGGTGACCGGCGGACTGCCCGCCCTGCCCGGTGGGGCAGGATGGGGCCATGAGCGTAGTCAAGATCAACGTACTGACCGTCCCTGCCGAGCAGCGGGAAACGCTGGAGAAGCGCTTCGCCTCCCGCGCCCACGCCGTGGAGAACTCCGACGGGTTCGAGTGGTTCGAACTTCTCCGCCCGGTCGAAGGCACCGACAGCTACCTCGTCTACACGCGGTGGCGTGACGAAGAGTCCTTCCAGGCGTGGATGGAGGGCCCGATGAAGGCCGCCCACCAGGGTGGCGGCGGCACGGAAAGCGGGGAGCGTCCCAAGCCGGCGGCGAGCGGCTCCACGTTGTGGTCGTTCGAGGTCGTGCAGCAGGCGGCCCCGAAGGACGCCTAGTTCGTCTCGCGTGGTTCGTGTCGCGTCCGGCCGCGCGAGCGGCCGGACGGCGCCGTCGCGCGTTGACGAGGGTCGCGCGTCGGGGGCGGTCGGGCGTCCGGGGCGCCATCGCGCGTCCGGTCGGGGCGGTCGCGCGTCGTCGTCGTCGGCGGCGAAACGGTGGCCTGTTCTCGCGGCCGAGCCGCGCGACTTGCGGCCCGCCCGTGCGACTGACGGCCGAGCCCGCGCAGCCGGGGGTCCGGCCCCCGGCACTTTGGCGCCCGGCGCCCCGGCAGTCGGGGAGACGCACGTCACATCCGCTCCTGTCACATGCCGTCGAGCGGATCCGTCAGTGGGGTGTAACCCGACGACGGCACAGGAGTTCACCATGGACGCTCGCTTGAACCTCTACGGCAACCCGGTCGCGACCAAGTTCCTGAGGTACA
This sequence comes from Streptomyces sp. NPDC005551, assembly GCF_042871785.1. NCBI lineage: Bacteria > Bacillati > Actinomycetota > Actinomycetes > Kitasatosporales > Streptomycetaceae > Streptomyces > Streptomyces sp. NPDC005551. The sequence continues at coordinate 175,111 of NZ_JBIAJE010000003.1, forward strand.
TCAACTCGGCCGGCAAGGTGCTTTCCGACTCGACGCTGCCCGCCGAGACCCAGGAACTGGTGAAGATCCGCGCCAGCCAGATCAACGGCTGCGGCTTCTGCACCGACATGCACACCAAGGACGCCGCGCACGCCGGGGAGACCTCGACGCGTCTCCATCTGATCGCCGCCTGGCGGGAGGCCAAGGTCTTCACCGAGGCCGAGCGGGCCGCCCTGGAACTGACCGAGCAGGGCACCCGTACCGCCGACGCGGCCGGCGGCGTCACCGATCAGGCCTGGGCGGACGCCGCCGAGCACTACGACGAGGACCAGCTCGCCGCCCTGGTGTCCCTCATCGCCCTCATCAACGCCTACAACCGCGTCAACGTCATCGTCCGGCAGCCCGCCGGCGACTACCAGCCCGGCCAGTTCGGATAGAAGCGCCTATCCGGTCTGCACGACGGGGCGACGCCGTCTCACACGCCGGCCACGCCCCCACGCACCCCGCGGATCCGTGGATCCGCGGGGCGGTGCGTGGTGAGCGTGGCCGGAGTACTACGCGTGCCGTCTCACCAGGTGTGCGCGACGTCCACCACGAGCCGGTCGTCCAGCTGAAGCACGCGGAACGGCAGCCGCGCCCGCACGCCCAGACCGAGCTGTGTGTCACCCTCGAAGCTGCCGGCGAAGCGCGTGTCCCTGAACGTCTTGTAGCCGGTGAGGTCGACACCGGGAAGCGGCTGCGCGGCCTGCCCCGGGTAGGTCGGCGAACCCGTCTCCGGGTCGTAGCTCGGGGCCCCCGCGCGCACCTCGATCACGGCACCGCCGCCGACCGGGATGTACTGGCCGGAGCCGTCCTGATACAGCCGGTCCACGTACTGGACGTGGTAGCCGAGGCCGCTGGTGCCCCCGCCGGGGATGTCCAGCACCATCCGGTCGAAGCACTCGTGCCGGCCCGTCCTGACGTCCGTCAGCGATGCCGAGGTGGTCGCGGCCCCGCTCTTCGGGCCGCTGCCCCAGGCCGTCGCACAGGCCGCCGCCCGCGTCGTGGCCGCACCCGCGGCCGCGGCCGGAACGGCCGTCACTCCCAGTCCCCCAGCCGCGAGTACGAGTGCCGCCATTGCCATACCGCTCCTGCGCATGACATCCCCCTGTCGGTTCAGTGCCGCCCCGCCCCGTGCGGGCGGCTACGAAAATGAGACAGTCCGGCGGCGTGAAAGGTTGTGTTCCGTGCCGAAGTTCGCCGGGTCATGTCGTGGAGTCCCGGTAGGGAGGCCAGCCCAGCCGAACCTGTGTCTGGACCCGGGGTCGGGGTCGCCCACATGTACGTATGGCGAAGTCCCGGTCGTCCCACCTGCTCACAGCAGCCTCACGCCTGGCTTGCCCAGTCGCCGCAACGGACCTTCCCCAAGCAGCACACCGTTGTCCGCTCTTCCAGGCGAGATGTCGCCACTGTCGGTTTCATCCCGCCGCTATGCGACGGCCGCTACGGGGTATAGGGCCGCCAACAGCACTACCCACCCCCCCCCCCGTTAGGAACCGAGAATGACTGACGACGCCTACCTCGTCCTGTTGGACGGCGCGGCCGCGACGCTCGGGGTCCCCCCGGCAGCCGTAGGAGACCTGGCGTGTCTGGAAACCCCCGCCGTCCAGGCGTGGCTCAACGCGCAGGGAGTCACGGCGGCGTCGCCGCAGCTGCGTCTGCTGCCGCCGGAGGAGACCTCGGCCGTCCCGGAGGACGCCGAACGCCTGCCCGTCCCCCTCAGCGACGAGGAGCTGAGCCTCGTACGGAACCAGTCCGCACCTCAGGACATCGCCCTGCTGGAGCAGGAGCTGCTGGCCTACCGTTCCTGCACCGACGGTCGCGACGCGCTGCTGACGCGTGCGCTCGCCGCCGGTGTGCCGGCACACCGCGTCGCGGAACTCACCGGTGAGGAGCTGACGGCCGTGAAGGCCGCCTGCCGCTGAACGGTCTCCTTGCCGTAGCCCCGGCCGACCGGGACGTGCCGGACAGGTGGTCCGGCACGCCCCGGAGGCACTGGAATCCGGTCACATGGACCGCAGCCCTCGTCGACCCGCGGCCCACGCCGACGAGTCCCGGGAGCGGATCGCCGGTCTCGGCCGCTCCCCGTGACGACGCCCGTCCTACGGGCCTCCGACGGAACCGGCTCAGTGCGGCCCGTCGAACTCCGCCGCCTCGGCGGGCCGCCCGCCGAGCAGGTGCTCCCTGCCCCAGGCGCCCAGGGGGGCGAGCGCCTCGTTGAGTGAGACGCCGAGGGGGGTGAGGGCGTAGGTGACATGGCGTACCGCTCCCCCGAACGTCTCCTCCCGGAAGACGATTCCGGCGTCCTCCAACTCCCGCAGATGCGAGGTGAGGACCTTCTCCGTGACACCGGGGATCCCGCGCCGCAACTCGCCGAAGCGGCAAGGCGCCTGGTCCAGCGCCCACAAGATGAGGGCTTTCCATTTACCGCCAACCACGTCGATCGCCGCGTCGATGCCGCACACGTACTTGTCCCGCCTGGTCATGCGCGCACCTTAAGGCAACCACCCACAAAACAGTGCGTACTTGATCACGGCCTGGGCGCGGACGAGTCTGATCTGCATGCACACCGACCTCACCGAAAAGACGTCCGTCACCCTCCTCGGCCTCGGCGACATGGGCAGCGCCCTCGCCCGTGCCTGGCTTGCCGCGGGGCATCCACTGACCGTCTGGAACCGCACGCCGGGCAAGGCCGTGCGACTGGCCGAGGAGGGCGCCCGAGTGGTGGCCACCCCGGCAGAAGCGGTGGCTTCGGCCACCGGCCCCGTCGTCCTATGTCTCCTGGACGACGCCTCCGTGGGTGAGGTTCTGGACGGCGTCGACCTGCGCGGCAAGGATCTGGTGAATCTGACCACGGGCACGCCGTCCCAGGCACGACGGCGTGCCCACTGGGCCGGGCAGCGCGGGGCTCGGCTCCTGGACGGCGGAATCATGGCCGTTCCCGCGATGATCGGCCGGCCGGCGACCGGGGGGTACGTCTTCTACAGCGGCGACCGCGAGGTCTTCGAACAGCACCAGGAGGTACTGCGGGCCCCCGCCGGTGCGCAGTTGGTCGGCGCCGACCCCGGCCATGCCGCGCTGCATGACGTCGCACTGCTCAGCGCGATGACGGGCATGTTCGCCGGTATCACCCACGCGTTTGCCCTCACGCGGCCGGAGAACGACATCGACCAGGCGCGGTTCGCCACCCTGCTCACGGAATGGCTCGCCGCCATGGCGGGTGCCGCCCAGGGCATCGCCGCACAACTGGCCAGCGGTGACTACACGGAGGGGGTCACCTCCCACCTCGCCATGATGGCGACGGGCAACGACACCCTCCTGGCCACCGCGGCGGAGCAGTCCGTCGACCCCCGCCTGCTCACCCCGTACATGGAGCTGATGCGCCGACGGGTGGCTCAGGGGCACGGAGACGAGGGCCTGGCGGGGACGGTCGCCCTGCTCAGGAACGAGTAGGGCCGAACGCCGCCGCGGCACCGCTTCGGGCACTCCGCCGTCCCCCCTTCCTGACATGCCCCCGTCCGCTCGCCACCCGTGCGGACGGGCCTCGGCCTTCCAGCCCTACCAGGGCGACGTTGATCGTGATCCGACGCGGAACGCCGAGCAATGCGACGCGACAACCGATCTCGTCGTAATTCATGAGAAAGCAGTGTTTCGAATGGTTTCTCCGGATCACCCCGAGGGGACAAGGCCAGGAGAGCCTCCGAAAGAGGCCGCGTACGCCAAGAACGTCATGAAGCGGAGAACGATCCGTGTCGGGCTCCGACGAGCGGTGGACCTGAATCCCAGTGGACGGACTGCCATGGCACAGCTCTTCCTCTCTCCGCATGCGACCGCCGGGGAGGCGCCGCTGCCGGAGGTGGCCGTCGCCCCCGCCGATCCCTCCCTGCTGAGAGACACCATCGGGCCCGAGCGGGCGGCCGGCCTCGACGCGGCGGTCGGCGGCCTTCGCTCGGTGCTCGGTGCGCGCCGGGTCATCGACGTGAACTCCACGACGGCCGGCGGCGGAGTGGCCGAGATGCTCTACCGGATCGTGCGGTACACGCGTGGCGCCGGGGTCGACGCGCGGTGGTTCACGATCGAGGCCGATCCGACGTTCTTCGCGCTCACCAAGCGGCTCCACCATCTCCTGCACGGCCAGGACGCCCCGGGTCCACCCCTGGACACCCACGCCGGCGCCTACTACGCGGCCGTCGGTGAACGCAACGCGCGGGCGCTCCTGCGGTCGGTGCGGCCCGGGGACCTCGTCACCCTGCACGATCCCCAGACGGCCGGCCTGGCTCCGGCACTGCGGCGAGGAGGCGTACGGGTGGTGTGGCGCTCGCACATAGGAAGCGACGCGCACAACGAGTTCACCGACCGGGCATGGGCATTCCTGCGGCCTTTTCTGGATTCGGCGGACGCGTTCGTCTTCTCGCGCGCCCAGTACGTGCCCGGCTGGCTCGCCGAGCGGCAGATCGCGGTGATCCAGCCGTCGATCGATCCCCTGTCGGCGAAGAACCGGCCGCTGGACGACCACGCCGCCGCCGCGATCGTGCGCCGCATGGGTCTGCGGGCCGGCGGCCGCGCCCGCGAACGGGCCTTTTACCGGCGCGGGGACGGAACCGTGGGGCAGGTCCGTCGCAGGCCGGTCTGTCTGTACAGCGTCTCCCCTCCCCCGGCCGAGGCTCCGCTGGTCGTACAGATCTCCCGGTGGGACCCGCTCAAGGACATGGCCGGGGTGATGAGCTCCTTCGCCGCGGGCGCCGCCTCGCTCGACGGGGCGCACCTCGCGCTGGTGGGACCCGATGTCACCGGTGTCAGCGACGACCCCGAGGGCGGTGCGGTGTTCGCGCAGTGCGTCGACCTGTGGGGCCGGCTGCCGCTTCGCAGCCGCTCCCGGATCCATCTGGTGTGCCTGCCGATGGCCGACGCCGAGGAGAACGCGGTGACCGTCAGTGCCCTGCAGCAGCAGGCCACCGTCGTCGCGCAGAAGAGCCTCGCCGAGGGGTTCGGGCTGACCGTGACCGAGGCCATGTGGAAGAGCCGTCCGGTCGTGGCGAGCGCTGTCGGCGGCATCCGGGACCAGATCCAGCACGGCGTCCACGGCATCCTCCTCGACGACCCGCACGACCGCGTGGCCTTCGCGGCACACGCCGGCGGGCTGCTCCAGGATCCCGGCCGGGCCGCCGCACTCGGTGCCGGAGCCCGGCGTCGGGCACTCGAACACTTCCTGGACGACCGCCAGCTGTGCCAGCAGTCCGCCCTCTACCAGAGCCTCGCCGTGGCCTGAGCCCGGTCGCGGGGGGGGGGGCGCCTGCCCGCGGCGCCGGCACCGATCAGGGCGAGGGGGCGTCCCGAGACCCGCCCGCGGGGCACCGGCGGCCCGCCCGCGGACGGGCCGGGAGGGGCCGGGGCGGCCCGGGGCGGTTCACGCCCCGGCCGGGCCAGCCGCTATGTTCGCTCTGAACATCGGACAAGCGGAGCGGGCATGCGGACGACGGACGAACCGGCCGGAGAGCTGCGGGCCGCCCTCGTGGAGCCCACGACGGCCGAGACGACCTCGTCGGGAAACTGGCCGCGCTTCTGGCCGCTCGAACTGCTGTGCGCGATCGTCCTGCCTCCCGCCGCGGCCTTCGTCGCCATGCGGTGGGACACACCGGCCGTGCAGGCCTGGCGGACCGTCTGCCTCGCGATCACCATGCAGGCGCTGCCGTTCCTCCTCCTCGGCACGGCCCTGTCCGGTGCCATCAACGCGTTCGTACCGGCCCGCGTGTTCAGCCGACTGCTGCCCCGCAGGACCGCGCTCGCCGTCCCCGTCGCCGGAGTCGCGGGAGTCGTGCTGCCCGGCTGCGAGTGCGCGTCGGTGCCGGTCGCGAACAGCCTCATCGGGCGCGGTGTCACCCCGGCCGCCGCCTTCGCGTTCCTCCTGTCGGCACCCGCCGTCAACCCGGTGGTGCTGACGGCGACCGCCGTCGCCTTCCCCGGCAGTCCGGGCATGGTCCTGGCGCGGCTCCTCGCCTCGCTGGTCACCGCCGCGGTCATGGGATGGCTGTGGCTCTGGCTGGGTCGCGAGGAGTGGCTGAAGCCCGTGGCCCGTCACACCGGGCACGAGCCGGGGCGCAACCGCCTGCGGGAGTTCCGGCGCGGTTTCCAGCACGACTTCCTGCACGCCGGCGGGTTCCTGGTGCTGGGTGCGATGGCCGCGGCAACGTTCAACGTGGCGGTTCCGCGCTCGGTACTCGACATGTTCTCGGGCTCGCCGTGGCTGTCGGTGCTGTTCCTGGCCGTGCTCGCCGTCGTGCTCGCGGTGTGCTCCGAGGCCGACGCCTTCCTCGCGGCCTCGCTCACCGGCTTCTCGCCGCTCGCCCGGCTGACGTTCATGGTGGTCGGGCCGATGGTCGACCTGAAGCTGATCGCTCTTCAGGCGGGCACTTTCGGACGGGCCTTCGCGTTCCGCTTCTCCGCCGCGACCACGGTCGTCGCGATCCTGTGCAGCACGCTGACCGGAGGACTACTGCTGTGAGACGGCCGCTTCAGGTGCTCCTGCTCGTCCTCAGCGGCCTCGGCCTGCTGCACGCCTCGCTCTTCACCGACCTGTGCCTCCGGTACGTGAAGCCCGGTATGCGTCCGATGCTGATCGTCTCGGGGGCCCTGCTGATCCTGCTCGGGCTCGCGGAGGCGTGGTCGGTCCGCCGTCCGGACGCGGAGGGCGGGCATGACGGGCGGCGCGGCGGGGGCAGCAACGGCGACAGTGGCGACGGCCACGGTCACGACCACTCCTCCGTGCCCCGCGTCTCCTGGCTGCTGTTCTTCCCGGCGCTGAGTCTGCTCTTCCTCGCGCCGCCCGCCCTCGGTGCCTACACCGCTGCCCGCCAGCCGCCGCGGGCGGTCACGGAGAAGAGGGACTTCGACCGGCTGCCCGCGACCTCGCCGGTGCCCATGACCCTGACGGATTTCACCAGCCGCGTACGGCAGGACCGTGAGCGGGCCGTCGCGGGCCGCACCGTCCGGATGACCGGCTTCGTCACCCCCGGCCGGCGCGACGACAGCTGGTACCTGACCCGGATCATCATCTCGTGCTGCGCGGCGGACGCCCAGTCCGTACGGGTACGGATCCACGGCGCCGCCGCGCTGCCCGCGAACACCTGGGTGTCCGTCACCGGTACCTGGCACCGGGGCGGGACCCTGGGCACGAAATCCGCCGCGATCGCGCTGGACGCCCGCACCGTCGACAAGGTCGCCAAACCGGTGAACGCCTACACCGACGCCCTTCCGCTCCCCCTCTCCCGCTGACACACCACGGCCGAACGACGTTCAGACGGGCAGCAGGCGGGCGATCAGGTCACCGAGCTGCCGGGCGTTGCGGCACTCGTACATGTTCACCAGCTCGGCGTAGGAGAGCGCCGCGGAGTCGCCGGTGCCCCACTGGGACCGCTGCTCCGGGTTCAACCAGTGGAAGCGGCGGGCCTGTCCGGCGAGCCGGCGCACGGCCGGCAGATTCGGGTCGCTCATGTTCGTCCGGGCGTCACCGAGGACGAAGACGGTCGTCCGCGGCCCCACCGCAGCGTCGTACCGCTCACTGAACTCAGCGAACGCGGCGCCGTAGTCACTGCTCCCGTGCCAGCCGGTCAGCGTCGCCTCCGACCGGATCCGGCCGCTCAGCCCCTCGGGGTCGGCGGCGCCGCGCACGAGCAGACCCGTCACCTCGTCGATCCGGTTGACGAAGGCGAACACCCGCACCTTGCTGAACTGATCGTGCAGCGCCTGCGTCAGCAGCATCGTGAAGTCGGAGAAGCCCGCCACCGAGCCCGACACGTCGCACAGCAGGACGAGTTCGGGGCGGGCGGGACGGCGACGACGAAGCACCGGCCGCATCGGCACCCCGCCGGTCGACAACGACCCGCGCAGCGTCCGCCGCAGGTCGACGGTCCCCCGGGAGGCGCGACGGCGCCGCGCGGCGAGACGGGTGGCGAGTTTACGCGCCAGTGGCTGAACCACCCTGCGCAGTTCGGCGAGTTGGTCCCGTCCGGCGAACAGGAAGTCGACCCGGTCCGCGGTGGTGACCACCGCCCGCCGCGCGATCCGGTCCCGGCCGCGCCGTTCGGCCACCCGGCGCCGGGCCTCCGTGACGACCTGCGCCCGGAAGGCCTGTATCCGCCGCCGGACCTCGTCCTCCAGCAGCCGGTCGGCGAACCCCGCTCCCCCGGCCTGGGCCCTGACGGTGTCGCGCACGCGCGCCATCAGCGTCTGCGGACGCAACCGGTCCAGTGTCTGGTACGAGGACCAGCCGTCCGAGCCCGGCGAGGAACCGTAGCCGCCGAAGCCGTCCACCGCCTCGACGGCCAGCCCCGCCAGCACCGCCTGGTCGTCCGCGGCGAGCGCGGCCACGAGCCGGTCCCGCAACTCCTCCCGGTCGACGGGCTTTTCTACGTCCGCCACCCCGACCCGACGAGGGAAGTACACGTCGAAGACCGGGTCGAACACCGCCCGCTGCCCCGTGCTGTGGAGCAGCGTGGCGGCCAGTCCCTCGCGCAGCCGTTCCCGGTCGGTGAGACCGAGCGCCTCCAACGCCTGTGCGGCGTCCACGGTTTCGCCGGTGCCGATGCCGACACCGTGCGAGCGCAGCGCGGCGACGAGACCCGTCAGCCGCTCCGCCACCCCGGCCGGGGCGCTCACACGGCGCCCAGGTCGAGCTTCGCCGTCGCCTTGAGCACGTCGTCCTGGTGCTTGAGTAGGACGCCGAGACTGTCGCGCACCACCGACTCGTCGAGGGTGCCGGCGCCGAGTGCGAGGAGGGTGCGCGCCCAGTCGATGGTCTCGGCGACCGACGGGACCTTCCGCAGGTCCATCCCGCGCAGCGCGCCGACCACGCGCACCACGGACTCCGTCAGCGCCTCGTCGAGGTCAGGCACCTTCAGCCGCACGATGCGGCGCTCCAACTCCTCGTCCGGGAAACCGATGTGGAGGAAGAGGCAGCGTCGGCGCAACGCCTCCGACAGCTCACGGCTCGCATTCGACGTGAGCACCACGAACGGGCGGCTCGTCGCGGTGATCGTGCCCAGTTCGGGGACCGTGACCTGGAAGTCACTGAGCACCTCGAGAAGCAGGCCCTCGACCTCGATGTCGGCCTTGTCGGTCTCGTCGATCAGCAGGACCTTCCGTTCGTCCCCGCGGATCGCGGTCAGCAGCGGCCGGGGCAGCAGGAACTCCTCGCTGAAGATGTCCGTGCGCGCCTCGTCCCAGGTCTCGTCACGGCCCGCACTGATCCGCAGCAGCTGCTTGGCGTGGTTCCACTCGTACAGCGCCCGGGACTCGTCGACTCCTTCGTAGCACTGCAGGCGGATCAGCTCTGCCCCGGCGACCTGGGCGACGGCCTTGGCCAGTTCCGTCTTGCCGACGCCCGCGGGGCCCTCGACGAGCAGTGGCTTGCCGAGCCGGTCGGCCAGGAAGACCGTGGTGGCGACGGCCGGGGAGGCGAGGTAGCCGGTCCCGGCCAGCCGCGCGGACACGTCGTCGACGGATGTGAACAGCAACGGGGCCTCCAGCGCGGCGCGAGCCGGTCGGGATCGAAGGAGAGGGAGAGACGTTGGACGAGCACTATCTAAGCGCTTGTTCACCTCCGCTGTCACGGGGGACGAACCACGCTGTCACCGGCGGGACGAGCAACGCGGTCGCGTGGGACGAGCAACGCGGTCGCCTGGCACGAGCAACGCGGTCGCGCGGGGTCGGCCGCGGAAGGCCGAAGCCGCGCGCGTCCCGACGGCAGACCGGCGGTTCCGCCATCCGGACAGGCTTACGGGCTCAGGCCCGCGGTTTTCTTCCGGGGACCCCGGGCAGTCGGTTCGGTGAGTGCCTACGAAAGGACCGACATGAGCGCCGGAGAGAAGGCCAAGGCCAAGACCGAGCAGGTCGTCGGTAAGGCCGTGCGGAAGGCGGCCCACGCGGCGGGCAACGAGACCACCGCCGCGAAGGGTGCCGCGCTGGAGACCCGGGGCAAGGCCCGGGACGCCAAGGAGAAGTCGAAGGACAGCTTCAAGCGCTGACCGAACGGTCGCAGGGACGCACGCCGTGCGTGCAGCCGCGTGCAGGTGATGGCGCGCAGCCGGGTTCTCCGGCTGCGCGCCGTCGTCGTCCCACGGAGGTGCGATGCACGCTTCCTGCCACGCACCCGGGCGGGTGGGCTCCCCTGCCGGTGTCCGAGGCCTGCCCGGCACGCGACCCGTGCCCCGGCGCCGTCGCCGCGGGCCGGCTGCTCGCCTGCCGACCGCAACGCCCCCTCGCCGCGCGGCCTCCGCGGAAACCGTCGGCTGCGGCACGGCCCGCGCTGACGACCACCGCCGGCACCGCGACGCCGGTCCGGCGCCGTGCGCGCCGGAGCCGGGCCAGGACCCCCGTACCCGGCCCGCTCCAGACGCTCGCACGCCCCCCGGCCGCGGTGATCACAAGCATGCACGGGCAGGGGTCCGCCTGTCGTTGGCCGACAGTCCACATTCCCTTGGCGGTGGGTCTACTGCACATGGCTGTGGGGCTACTGCGCGGTCTTGCGGCCGGCGCCCGACCCGAGCGCCTGCTGGCGGAGTTCGCTCGGCGGAACGCCGTAGGCGGTGCGGAAGGCCCTGCTGAACTCCGCGGCGCGGGGGAACCCCCACCGGGCGGCGACGGCGTGGACGGGTTGCGTGCGCAGGGCCGGATCCGTGAGATCGCGGCGGGCGTTGCGCAGTCGCTGGTCCCGGACGTAGGAGGCCACGGTGACGCCCTCCGCCTGGAAGAGGCGGTGCAGATAGCTGCGCGAGATGTGGTGCGCGGCGGCGATCCGGGCGGGTGTCAGTTCATGGTCGCCCAGATGATGTCGTATGAACGCCTTGATGCGCAGGGTCAGCGTCCGGCTGTGGGTCTCCGGTGGCAGCCGTACGTCGGAATCCGCCCCGTGCGCCGCGACCGCGGTGACCAGATCCGCGACGACCGTGCCCAGCCGGGGTGCGTCCGACGGCTGGAAGGAGCCGGTGTCCGAGGCCACCTGGACCAGGAACTGGCGCAGCAGGGCACCGAATCCCTCCCGGCCGGATATCCGGCGCCCGATCATGCCGTCCGTCCGGTGGGCGGGCAGCGCGACCAGCGCCCGCGGGATCTCGACGCCGATGCTGCTGACCGGGTCGGGGCCGGTGAAGATCTCGTACGACCGTGAGGAGCAGTTGACGTGGAAGTCGTGGGCGCCGTACGCGACGTCCCGCCCGTCCCAGGTGGCGGCCGCCTCTCCGCGCAGCAGGAGGGAGAGGTGGAGAACCTCGGGGTCGGACCGGCGGATCAGTTTCGCCGTCCGGCGGAAGACCAGCTGGTCGAACGTCGCCGGCCAGACCGTCACGTCCCCGAGCTGGATCAGCCGCTGCTGGGCGCGGTAGTCGGCCGTGCGGTCACTGGCCAGCTCCATGGGTGCGTGGGTACGGCCCAGTCGCTCCGTCCAGGCTTCGAACCGGTCGCCCACCGGAAGATCAACGGTGCGGAAGACCGACTCGTGCAGCACGGCCGTAGTCAATCACACGGGCGGCGGTGGAGTCGCTCGGGGACTGCGGGCCCGCACCGGGGGACGTCCCCGGGAGCGTCCTCGTCGCGAGGGGTGCGCGCGGGCGAGAACAGGCCATGCCGTCCAGCGACGGCAAGGTGTCCGGTACATGCGGTCTGTTGAGCATTCGTCACCGGCGCCGGGCCGGGCCGCCGTGGGAGCGGCATCCCGCCCGCGGTCCCCGGAACACCTGTGCCGACCGCGACCCGGCCCTCGTCGGCGGTGGACTCCTCACGCATAATCGACCAGCCGGTGACGCGTGAACAGGTCGCGCGGACGTGCAACTGCGGACGGCCGAAAGTCGTCCTTCCGGTCAAGCTGTTGAGGCACACGGATTCTTTGACACCAGGGGGACGAACGATGAACCAGACGCCGACGAAGAGCCGCAGACCGGGCACCCTCCGCGCTGCCGTGCTGGGGGCGTGTGTGGTGGGGGCGTTGACCCTCACCGGGTGCAACGGCGACGGCGGCGCGGAGGGCGCCGGCAGCGGCGCGAGCGCCACGAAGGCGGGCGGCACGGGCAGCAAGGAGGCGGCCACCGGCGCCGCGAGCAAGAAGCCCGGTGCCGGTGCGAAGGCATCCGCGGGTACGGGCGGCGGCGCGAAGTCCCAGGGCACCGCTCCGGCCGCGTCGAAGTCCCCCGCTGCCACGCCGACGGGCGCGGGTGGCGCCGACGACGACGGCTGTGACCACAAGATGCCCATCTCCCCGGACGAGATCGCGGTCTACCGCTACACCCCGGAAGGGGGATCCCTGAGCCTGATCGTCAAGCACGGCAACTGGGGTTGCGGCTCGCCCGACTCGGACGGCGCGCCGTTCGAGACCGTCGGCAAGGAGACGTTCATCCCGATGGACCAGGCCGCGGACATCACCGTGACCAACCCCATCGTGGAGAACACCGAGAACCAGCACATCGGCGTGCAGGAGTTCCTCGACTGGCTTGAGGCCCACCCGAACTCGGGTCTGGTCTTCACCTACCACCTCGGTGCCGACGGCGCCATCGACCGCCTCGACGAGGTTTTCACCCCCTAGGCGCGGTCGGTCAGGACGGTGTCGGCGGCGGTCGTCGAACCCCTTCGAGGTCCGCCGCGCCCCGTCGAGGTCCGCCGCCGGGGTGGGGTGCCGGTGCCCAGGACGGCCGCCAGGTCGTCTCGGGAAGCGGTGCCAGGCTCGCGAAGTGGTCGATGATTGCCCGGAGTCCGGGGTGCGGATTCGCGCGGGGGAGGATGAGAGAGAGCGGGTAGGCGATCGTCGGATTCACGATCGGGATGCGGCGCAGGTCGTGGTGGGTCGGCCAGATGTACCGGTCGCGGGAGCCGACGAGGGTCGCCACGTCCGCGGAGTCGGCCAGGACGTCGAGGAGGACCTCGTTGCCGAAGTTCGGGCCCGCGGCGTCGACGCGGAGGTCGAAGTCGGTGGCGAGCTGGTCGTAGAAATCCGCCCATTCGCTGTGCGGCGCGATGCCAGGCACCCAGATCCGGTGCCGGCGCAGCCGCGACGGCGTCACCGTGCGTGCGGCGGCGAGCGGGTGTTTCGGCCCGACGAGGAGTTCCAGCGGGGAGTCGAACGCGTGGATCATCCGCACGTCGGGCGGTAGTGCGGCCGGGTCGGTGACCGAGCGGAACGAGGCGTCGATGTCGCCGGCCCGGACTGCGGTGACGGCCGTGCGCGGGTCGTTGCCCTTGAGGGTGACCACGTCTAGGTCGGTTTCGGGATGCGACCGCCAGTAGTCGTGCAGGACGACGGCCTGCGCGGACCGCAGCCCGAGAACGTCGATCCGCAGGGCCCGGGAACCGGGCCGGATCGCGCCGACGGCGCGGTCGACACCCGTGACGATGCTCCGGGCGTGCGGGAGGAAGGCCTGGCCGTCGAGTGTCAGCTCGACCCCGCGGGCGGTGCGGGTGAACAACCGGACATCCAGCTCGCGCTCCAGGGCGGCGATCCGCTTCGACACGGCCTGTTGGGTGACGCCGAGTTCGTCGGCGGCGTGCCGCAGCTGTCCCAGCTCGGCCGCGCGGACGAACGAGCGCACCGCCTCGGTATCCATGAAGGCAGCATAGAGGCGCCCAACCGATGGTTGTGGCTCGCCCGGGATGCGGTTGTTTGATCCTGCGAGGGGCGGCCGATGTGATGGGGGGACTCGAACATCGGTTGTGGCGGGGGGCGCATGAGCGCGGGGTTGGGGAACGGTTTCGGCCTGCTGTGGTCGGCCTACGCGGTCAGTACGTACGGTACGTGGATCGCCTTCGGCGCGTTCCCTGTGATCGCGGTCCGCGTGCTGCACTCGTCTGCGTTCGCCGTGTCGCTCCTGGAGGCGGCCGGGCTCGCAGTGGCGGCGCTTGTCGCGTTCTCGCTGGGGCCGTGGGTGGAGCACCGGGCCAAGCGCCGCGTGATGATCACGATGGATCTGGTCCGGTTCGCCGCGATGGTGAGCGTCCCGGTGTCGTACGTCCTCAATCTGCTGTCGTACGGCCAGCTGCTGGTGGTCTCGGTCGTCTCCGGGACCGCGGGCATCGCCTTCACCGCCGCGTCGGGTGCGTATCTGAAGTATCTCGTCCCCGGCGATCGTCTTGTGGTGGCGAGCGGGAGATTCGAGAGTACGAGCTGGGTGGCGATTGCGGCCGGGCCGCCTCTCGGCGGTGCGCTGATGGGGGTGCTCGGCCCGGTCGTCACCGTCACGGTGGACGCTTTCAGCTACCTGCTGTCGGCGCTCGGGGTCCTGCGCATCCGCGGCGGCGACGTCGTGACACCTCGCGGGCGGGTCACCGAGGTGCGCGGAGCCGAGCTGCTGGGCGGGTGGCTGTTCATCGTCCGGGATCCGGTTCTGAGGCGCCTGTTCCTCAACTCGATCCTGGTCAGCGGCCTGATCATGGCCACCGCCCCGCTGCTGTCCGTCCTTCTCCTGGGTCAGTACCACGTCCCGGCCTGGCAATACGGTCTGGCCTTCGGCGTGCCGGCTCTCGGCGGGTTCGCGGGTGCCCGCCTCTCCCCGCGCCTCGTCACCCGCTACGGCCGGTTCCGGATCATGACCGTTTTCGGCCGGCTGCGATCGCTCTTTCCGCTCGGGCTCGCCCTGGTCGGTCCCGGTCTCCGCGGGCTCCTCACCGTGATCGTCGTCGAGGGGCTGCTGATCACCTGCATGGGCGTCTTCAATCCCGTCTGCGCCACGGAGCGCCTGCAACGGACACCCGTGGGCCGGACGGCCCGGGTCCTCAGTACCTGGAGTGCCGTCAGCAAGCTCGTGCAAGCTGCCCTGATGGCGCTCTGGGGTCTTCTCGCCACCCTCACCGGCCCGCTCACGGCGATCACCGTGTCCGGCGCTCTCCTGCTCGCCACCCCGCTGCTCCTGCCCGGACGAGCGCACCTGTCCGCCCCCGGTCCCGCCGCGCCGTCCGAGGACGTCCGGGCCGCGTGACCGCTCTCCCGGGCGCTCCGCCTGCGCCCGTCGGGGCGCGTCAACGGTGGTCGCGACCGGGTTCCGCGGTCTCCTCCTCGTCCGTACGACCCCGGAGGCGGGCTCGCAGGGAGTGAGCCAGGCGGTCCGCCTGTTCGGCCGGGACCTGCTCCCCCTCCGGGCGGCCCAGCAGCGCGAAGACGCCCGGTCCACGCTGTTCCGGAGGAAGATCCGCGCCGCGGGGCACGATGTGGAAGTGCACGTGGGCGAAGCCCTCGGCCTCGGCGAACTGGACGACGTACGTCTTGGCGCAGCCGGTCACGTCCCGCAGGGCGCGGGACAGCCGGACCTGCCACGTGCCCAGGTCGGCGGCCTCGGCATCGGTGAGCTCGTGGACCGCTGTCACGTGGCGCCGGGGCAACAGCACCAGCCATGCCGGCAACGCGGTGCCGACGGCGTGGGCCACGCGCCAGTACTGGTCACTCGCGATGCGCTCGCGCGACGGAAGTTCCTCGAACCGCGCCTCGGTGGCGCACGCGTAGCAGTCGGGGCTCGTCATGGACCGAGAGCGTAGAGCCGCGCGGCACGGCGGGGCTCCGCGAGGACGGGAACCTGTCTCGCCGGCCGGGGCGGGCCGGGCGGCACCGGCGCACGGCGGTACGGCGTCCACCGACCGGTCACGGACGCGGCCAAGGGCGCCCGCCCAGGCGTTCGATGTCCGTGTTGAAGCGCCTCAGGTAGGCGGCGAAGGCAGCGATGTCCTCGTCCGGCCAGTCGGCCATCACCTGGTCCAGCGAGTGGATGATGCCGTCGCGTTCCTCGTCGAGGAGACGCGCACCCTCGTCCGTGAGGCGGAACTTGCGGGCCATGCCCCCTTCGGGGTCGGGGATGCGCTCCACGAGTCCCGCGCGCATCGCCGCGGCGGTCTGCCGGTTGAGGGTGGAGGCGTCGAGCCCGAAGGCGTCGCTGAGTTCACCGATCGACATCGGTCCCTGCACGCGGATACGGCTGAGCAGGATGTAGGCGCTGCGTTCCAGCAGCCCGCCCTTGCGGCGCCCGTTTCTGTGGTGCATGAGCCCGTGGCGGCTCAGCAGCATCTGCTCGTACTCGACTTCGTGCGTGGGCTTGACCACGTGCCTGTTGCCTCCTGCGTCCGCCGGTCCGGTGGCACGTCACGTCTCGTCGCGCCCGGTCCGGCTCCCATCCTCTCATGACCATGTGCCCCGTACATGAGACGTGCTGAATACATACGGCATGTACGATGCACACTCCCGTCGGACAAGCACCTCAGGAGTCCCGCCATGGGCGCCCCCCAGCCGTCAGCGCGCGCAGGAGGCGTGGTCGCCACGCTCGCCTTCGCCGGCATCGTGGCAGCGATCACGCAGACCTTGGTCACCCCGCTCATCGCGGAACTGCCGAAGATCCTGCACACTTCCCCGTCCAACTCGGCGTGGGTGATCACGGTCACCCTGCTCGCTGCCGCCGTGTGCGTGCCGGTCTCCGGCCGCCTCGGGGATCTCCTCGGCAAGCGCCGGATGCTCCTGGCGTGCTCCATACCGCTGGTCGCGGGTTCGGTGGTGTGCGCGCTCGCGTCCTCCGTCGTTCCGATGATCGTCGGGCGCGGCCTTCAGGGCATGGGCATGGGCATGGTGCCGCTGGGCATCGCCCTGCTGCGTGACGTCGTCCCCGCCGAGAAGCTCAGCTCCTCGATCGCGCTGGTCAGCGCTTCGATGGGCATCGGCGGCGGCCTCGGCCTGCCCATCGCCGCGGCGGTCGCGCAGTACGCGAGCTGGCGGGTGCTGTTCTGGGCCTGTGCCGTCCTGGCCGCGGCGATCGCCGTACTGATCTGGTTCCTGATTCCCGACGTGCCGGCCGCCGCGAAGGGCCAGCGGTTCGATGCGCCCGGCGCGCTGGGCCTCGCCGTGGGCCTGGTCTGCCTGCTCCTCGCGGTGTCCAAGGGCGCCGACTGGGGCTGGGGTTCGGCGACCACGCTGGGCCTGTTCGCCGCCGCCGTCGTGGTGCTGGGCGCGTGGGGCGTGTGGGAGCTGCGCACCCGGGACCCGCTGGTCGATCTGCGCACCACCGCCCGCCCCCGCGTGCTGTTCACCAACGTCGCTTCGGTCTTCGTCGGTTTCGGGATGTACGCCGGCATGCTGGTCATCCCCCAGTTGCTGCAGTTCCCCGAGGCCACCGGCTACGGTCTGAGCCAGTCGATGCTCGCGGCCGGTCTGTGGATGGCCCCCGGCGGCGTCATGATGATGTTCGTCTCGCCGCTCGGCGGAAAGCTCACCGACGCGCGCGGCCCGAAGTTCACCCTGATCTGCGGGGTCTTGGTCATCGCCGCGGGCTATGGCCTGTCCCTGGCCCTGCTGGGTTCCGCCTGGGGTCTGATGCTGGTGTGCATGGTCATCAACAGTGGCGTCGGCCTCGCCTACGGTTCGATGCCCGCCCTGATCATGGGCTCGGTGCCGCTGTCCGAGACCGCCGCCGCCAACGGCTTCAACACCCTCATGCGCTCGCTCGGCACGTCGATCGGAGCCGCGGTGATCGGCGTCGTCCTCTCCCAGCTCACCACCACCATGGGCGGCTACAGCTTCACGTCGGAGGACGGTTTCCGTACCGCTCTGCTGATCGGCGGCGGGGTCGCCCTGGTCGCCGCCGTGATCGCCGCCCTCATCCCGGCCGTCCGCGCCCCGGAAGCGGCGGGCGGCCGGTCCGGCGCCACGACGCCGGACCAGGCCCCCGTGGAGGCCTGACAGCGAGCTGGAGCGTGACGAACCGCGTCAGCCGTCGCCGGCTGACGCGGTTTCCTCGTCGTGCGGACCGTTGACGGCATGCGGGGTTCGGTCCACCCGGCCTCGCCGACGGCCGCAGGGTGGCGGCAGGTCCGGTCAGCCGACGGGGGTGGTGCGGATGCAGGGTCCCTTGCATGATCGAGGTCTGTCCGGTTTCATCCGGTGATGCCGAGGGCGGCCAGGGCCTTCGCCAGTCGCGAGCGGTGTGATGTAGGGCGGTGGCGATGTTGGTGTGGCCGTCCTGGCGGTGGACGTCGATGGCGAGGTTGCGCAGGCCGGCCATGAGGCGGGGAAGATGGCCGGCACGGAACTCCGCCTCGCCCTCGCCCTCGCCCTCGCGGAACGTGCGGTCGCGGACGTGGTGCAGAACATTTTCGATCTTCCAGTGGCCTCTGATCCAGTCCGCGAGCTGGGCACCGGTGACAGCGCCGGGCGGCAGGCTGGTGATCGGGTAGACGCGCTCGATGGTGAGCTTTCTGCTGACGCCGCGGCGTTCACGGTCTCGCAGCACCCACAACTGGCGCGGCACCTTCTCCGCCCCGCCTGGACGGCCTTCGTCACTTCGCGCGGTCGAACCAGGCCGTAGTCTCCGGCAGGAACAGCAGGACGATCACGGGCAGCCCGAGCACGATCCGCAGCGCGGCGTCCACGAACTCCGCGGGCCCCGCCGCGCCCAGTGCCTTGCTGAACGACGGCAGGACCACGAACACCATCACCACGATGGTCGTGATCCGAACCCCGCCCCGCGCGCTGCCGCCGTACCTCAGGGCGAGCAGCGCGCACACCCAGACCAGGATCCACGGCGCCATCAGGTCGCCCAAGCCGTAGGAAGTCAGGCTGTCCGAGAGCGCAAGGATGACCACCAGCCCCGCCAACGCCAGCCCGAGCAACAGCAACTGAGCCGCGCGCACCTGACAGGGCATCGTGGGATCGGTCCTCGTAGGTGAACTCACGGTCTTTCCTTCTTGTGACACGGGCGTACATTCCCTCTCTGCATTCCTTATGCCCCTTGCATCCCTTGTATTCCTTGTTCGCGAACCGAGGGGAGCCTTGCCGAATTACTCGGCGAGGCTCCCCTCCGGACAGCGGACCGACGTGACCGTCAGTCGCCCTCCAAGTGGAGCTCAAGGCTTCCGTCCTCGCCGCACCGACGCGCGAGGCGGCCGATCTCGTCCAGGACCGCTGCTTGTTCGGCCACTACGACGCCGCTTCGCACCCCGTCGACCTCAGTGATGAACTGCGGCATGTCCTGCGAGGTCAGCAGCAGCGAACCGTATCGGTTCACCCTGCTCAGCATCGGCTTGCCACTGTTCTCACACAGCTCGGCGAAAACGTCGGAGTAGTCTGGAACGCTGTCCAGGACCGAGCGATGGTGACGCTTGGAACTCGTCCCCTCTCTGCGCACCTGCATGAGAAGGACATCGACGCCCATGGCTACGCTCCCGGTGATATCGCGAGTTCGGAAAGCCCTCACACACGGCATCTCCCTACTCTATTTGCCCGACGGGTAGGCCGTGATCAGCTTGTGGTCCCGGATCACCACGCTGATCTCGAACTGGTCCTCGTTCTTCGCGGTCTTGCCGATGGCCTGTTGGAATCGGTAGACGTAGACGCCGTCGACCGTGAGGTTGTACGTACGGGCGTGATCGGTGTAGGCGCGGTTGCCGGTGACGGTGTCGCCGGCGTCGGTGAGCAGCGCCACGCCCACCGTGAGGTCGCCCGCCTCGATCCAGGCCTGTTCGGACGGTGACCAGAACGGATGCTCGTCCGTGGCGGTCAGCTTCTCGACGCCGTCGTCGGTCGCGAGGGACAGTTCGTTGAAGCGCTTGTCGTCCTCGGTGACGACCAGGCGCGTGACCTGGCGGTGGCCGCTCTTGCCGGTCTCCGGATCGGTCGTCTGCACCTCGTCGCCGACCTGGACGTCCTCGATGTCCTTGGTCGAGCCGTCGGCCATCCGGACGCCCGTGCCCGCGAGGAAGCACTTGGTGCAGGACATGTACGACGACTTCGTCGCGAAGCACGGCGTCGACAAGGATTCCCAGGCGTTCGACGCGGGCGACGACGCCGCCGAAACGGCCGGCTGGCTCTCCGGCGTGGCAGGCATCGTCCTTGAACGACCCCTCGGCGCGTGGGTCCTTGGGCTCCACGTTGGTGTTGCAACCGGGTTTGTACGCCGGATACGTGGCCGAGCAGTCCGTGCCGGTGTCCGTGCCACCGCCGCCACTCCCGTAGTTGGCGCTGCCCATGGTGGACATGCCGCCTGAGCCGTTGGAGCCGGAGGACTGGCTGCGGACGTAGTTGTAGTAGGCGACGATGAGCCTGACAATCGCCACGAAGAGCGCGACCAGGGCGAAGAAGAACTTGCCGTCGGGGTCAGAGAAGGTGACCGGGTTGTTGTTGCTGTAGGCGTAACCGTTGATCTGCTGCGGGTCCTTCAGGTCCGCGACCGGGTCGGCACTCATGAACCGGCCGGTCGTCGGGTCGTACTCGCGCGCCCCCAGGTGGGTGAGACCGGTCGAGTCCTCGATGCCGCCGACGAATCCCCGTTCGCCGACCCACGCGGTGGCGGCCGTGCCCCGGTCCTCGCCGAACGGCTTCAGCTGCCGCCGGGTGACGCGCTGCGTGGCCGCTTCGACCTGGACGTTGGCCGTGCCGTTGTGGTCGCCGGCGAGCCAGGACAGTCCCGCGGTGGTGCGCACGGCGACGGTCTCGTCGCCGTGGCCGTAGTAGCGGGTCGCCGCCACCTTGCCGGTGGCCTTGTCGAGCCGCAGCTCGGTCTCGCCCAGATAGAGCGTGGTGCCGGTGACGTCGCGGCGGATGAGCCGGTTGCCCTCCGCGTCGTTGAGGTACTCGGTGGACGTCTTGTCGGCCTCGGTGACCTTCTCCAGGCTGCCCTCGGCGTTGTAGTCGAGGTCCTGGGCTTGCCCCCGACGGTCCGCAGGTCGGTGTTGCCCGCCTTGTCGTAGGTGTAGCCGGTGGTGGCGGTGACCGCGCCGTTCTTCTTGGTCTCGGTGGAGGCCAGGGCGTGCGGGCGGGGCTGATCGGCCGTCTTGTAGACGTACGAGGTGGTCTCGCCGGACAGATGGTCGGTGGCCGACTTGCGGTTGCCGGCGCTGTCGTACGAGAACGACTGCCAGTGCCCCGGCCGGCCCCGGACTGCGGGCGATCGCCGTCGACGGCAAGGCCCTGCGCGGCTCACGCACCGCCACCGCCACGCACGTCACCCTGCTCGCCGCGATGGACCACAGCGGCCACGTCCTGGCCCAACGTCAGGTTGCCGACAGGGCAACGACATTCACCGGTGCCCTGCTCGCGGACTGGATCAGAGGCCACCGGAAGATCGAAAATGTTCTGCACCACGTCCGCGACCGCACGTTCCGCGAGGACGACTCCAAGATCCATGCCGGCCATCTCCCGCATCATGGCCGGCCTGCGCAACCTCGCCATCGACGTCCACCGCCAGGACGGCCACGCCAACATCGCCACCGCCCTACGTCACACCGCTCGCGACTGGCGAAGGACCCTGGCCGCCCTCGGCATCACCGGATGAAACCGGACAGACCTCGATCATGCCAAGGGACCCTGGGTGCGGATGGCGGCGATGTCGAACTGCAGACGCACCTTCTCGCTCACCATGGCACCGCCCTCCGCCAGCCTCGTGTTGTACGTCAGCCCCCAGTCGGAGCGGTTGATGGTGGTGGTGCCGTCGAAGCCGGCCCGCTCATAGCCGAACGGGTCGACGACGTGCCCGATGTAGGTGAGTTCGAGGACGACGGGACGCGTGACGTCCCTGATCGTGAGGTCGCCGGTCATGCGGTAGACGTCCGGGCCGGCCAGCTCGACGGACGTACTGGTGAAAGCCATGCGCGGATAGGTCCTGGCGTCCAGGAAGTCGCGGCCGACCAGGTGGGCGTCGCGTTGTTCCACGCCGCTGTCGACACTCGCGGTGAACAGCACGATCTCGGCCCGCGAGCGCTCGGGGTTCCGCCCGTCGAAGTACATGCGGCTCTGGTACTCGGTGAAGGATCCCCGCACCGTGGTCACCATGGCGTGCCGGACGGAGAAGCCGATACGGCTGTGCGCCGGGTCGATGACCCACTCCCCCGTCAGAGCCGCCAGGCGGGGGTCCGGGCGGACGGCGGAGCCGGACGCCGACACGACCGCCGCGCGTTCGTGCGGGGCCGGGGAGATCGTGCGGCGCGGTGCGGCACTGCGGGTGAACAGATTCATAGGTCATCTAGTTACTCGACGCGCAGTATTCCCGCAAGGGTTTCTCGTCTGCGGGAGTTCCTCCGGGGCTGCGGCGAATGGCGTGCACACCGCTTCCCCTTACGGGAAATTCACCGGATCCGCACAGCGAACGCTGGAATACCGGGAGAAGAATGGGGCACCGCCGAATTCCAACTACGGACATTTCGCCGACCCGGAGGGCGACGGTCCAGGGGGTAACAAACACGCACCAAATACTCACGGATGGCCTTTTCGCCCCTGTGGAGTCACTCTCCGGCACGGCTGGTCCGGTGGGGCGTTTCAGCGCCCGCCCGGCTCCGAGACGGCGCGTTTCATGATCGACGCGAATCCTGCACGGTCGAAACCAACGGGCGGCCCGGCTTCCCTATTGGAGATCCCGCGCATCCGCGAGCCGAAATGCGCGCACGGTCCGTTTTCGATGGGAAACACCTCTACTTGTAAGAGAAGCGTGGAGGAAAGGCATCGGGAGATCACGAACCAGCCCGTACCGACCGGCGCCGACGCTCACACCTGGTCGACGACGCCGCGCCGACGCCGCTCCCCGGCCGGGGCGGGCGGGACCACGGTCCGCCGATGCGGTACCGGCCGTACGGGTCGGGGAATGGGCCGGAATCCGGTTACTCGGCGTCAACGGGGTACAAGAGCAGTGCACGCATCCGCTGCAAGGACCCCGCCACAGGAGGAACGTCGTGCCAGGCATGATGGAGAAGATCAAGCAGTTCGCGAAGAGTCCGCAGGGCCGCCGCACCGCCGAGCAGGTCCGCCGCGCCTCCGCCGACCCCCGCCGCCGGGCCCAGGCCCAGCGCCTTCTGGGCAAGCTGCGCGGGCGACAGCACTGACCCCGGCCGGACGGGTGCCGCCGACGGCGACCGTCGGCGGCACCGGCGATGACGGCGGACCCCTAGCCGGCCGGGAAGTCCCGGCCTCGGCGGCCGACGTGCCGGTGCACGTGCCGGTGTCGGCCGCTCATGAGCGCGACAGTCTCGACGCCAGGTAGGGGGCGGTGGCACTGCGCCGGGATCTCGCCACCTTGGAGGGAGTGCCGGTGGCCACCACCCGTCCGCCCGCGTCCCCGCCGCCCGGCCCGAGATCGATGATCCAGTCCGCGGTGGCGATCGTGTCCAGGTCGTGTTCCACCAGGACGACGGTGTTGCCGGCGTCCACGAGACGGTGCAGCTGACGCAGCAGCAGAGCGACGTCCGCAGGGTGCAGACCGGCCGTGGGTTCGTCGAGCAGGTACAGGGCGTGGCCGCGCCGGGCGCGCTGAAGCTCCGTGGCCAGCTTGATGCGCTGGGCCTCACCACCGCTGAGTTCCGTCGCGGGCTGGCCCAGCCGCAGGTATCCGAGTCCCACCTCCCGGAGCGTCTCCAGACTTCGCGAGGCCGCCGGGACCCCGGCCAGGAACGGGGTGGCCTCGTCCACCGACATCGCCAGGACGTCCGCGATGTTCTTCCCCCGGTAGGTCACCTCGAGCGTCTCGGCGTCGTACCGCGCGCCGTCGCAGGCCGGGCACGGCGCGTACGTCCCGGGCAGGAAGAGCAGCTCGACTGCGACGAACCCTTCCCCCTGGCAGGTCTCGCACCGTCCCTCCGGGACGTTGAAGGAGAACCGGCCGGCCTGGTAGCCGCGCGACAACGCTTCGTCCGTCGCGGCGTACAGCTTGCGCACCGCGTCGAACATCCCCGTGTAGGTCGCCAGGTTGGACCGGGGAGTACGTCCGATGGGCCGCTGGTCGACCCGCACCAGCCGGTCGAAGGCGTCGAGGCCCGAGGCGTCCCGCACCTCGACCTCGGACTCCGGCTCGTCGAGGTCGTCGGGTGCCAGTCCGAGATGAGCGCGTACGACTTCGGCGAGGACCTGGGTGACCAGCGTCGACTTTCCGGATCCCGAGACCCCGGTCACCGCCGTCAGCACGTCCAGCGGCACCTCGACGGACACGTCGCGCAGGTTGTGCCGGGACACCCCGGCCAGGCGCAGTCGCCCGGACGGTTTCCGGGGGCGGCGAACGCACGCCTCGGCACGGCCGAACAGGTGACGGGCGGTGGCCGACTCCGTCACCCGCTCCAGGCCGGCCACCGGCCCGCTGTACAGCACCCGGCCGCCGCCCTCGCCCGCACCGGGGCCGACGTCGACGACCCAGTCCGCACGTCGTACGACGTCCATGTCGTGCTCCACCACGAACAGTGAGTTGCCCGCGGCCTTCAAACGGTCCAGGACGTCCAGCAGGGGTTCCGCGTCCGCCGGGTGCAGGCCCGCGGACGGCTCGTCGAGCACGTAGACGACTCCGAAGAGTCCGGAGCGCAGCTGGGTGGCGATCCGCAGTCGCTGTGCCTCTCCGGGTGAGAGCGTCGTCGACCGGCGTCCCAGACTCAGGTATCCCAGGCCGAGGCCGAGCAGCACCTCCAGGCGTGCCACCACGTCGGCGCAGATCCGGATCGCGGCCTCGGTCCGCTCGGCGGGCGGGACGCTCCCCGTCGTGGTCCCGGTGCCCGGCAGTCCCGCGACGGGCCGCAGCAGTTTCACCACCCCGGCGAGCGGCAGCGCGTTCACCTCGGCGACGGTGCGGCCCGCGAAGGTGACCGCGAGCGCCTCCGGCCGCAGCCCGCTGCCTTGGCACTCCGGACACGGCACGCCGCGCACGAACCGCATGGCCCGCTCCCGCATCCGTTCGCTCCTGGAGTCGGCGAGGACGTGCATGACGTGTGCGCGGGCGCTCCAGAACTTCCCGTGGTAGCCGTGGTCGACGCGGCCGGGCTCCGGTTCGATCAGCACGGAGGGCTGCTCGTCGGTGTAGAGCAGCCAGTCCCGGTCCTTTTTCCCGAGCCTGCGCCACGGCCGGTCGACGTCGATGCCCAGGCCGCTCACGATGCTGCGCAGATTGGCGCCCTGCCAGGCACCCGGCCAGGCCGCGATCGCGCCGTCCCGGATGCTCAGCGAGGGGTCGGGGACGAGGAGGTCCTCGGCGACGTCGTGGACGACGCCGAGCCCGTGGCAACGCGGGCAGGCACCGGCGGGGGTGTTGGGCGAGAACGCCTCCGCGGCCAGCCGGGGTGCGCCGGGCGGGTGGGTTCCGGCGCGCGAGTACAGCATCCGCAGCAGGTTGGACAGCG
The DNA here is from genome assembly GCF_042871785.1 of Streptomyces sp. NPDC005551. Lineage (NCBI taxonomy): Bacteria > Bacillati > Actinomycetota > Actinomycetes > Kitasatosporales > Streptomycetaceae > Streptomyces > Streptomyces sp. NPDC005551. The sequence goes on from NZ_JBIAJE010000003.1 coordinate 200,218, forward strand.
TGGTGAGGGTGCCGACCGTCGACCGGGAGCCGGGAGTCCCCCGGCGCTGCTGGAGCGCCACGGCGGGCGGCAGCCCGGTGATCTCCCGGACGTGGGGTGCGCCGGCCTGCTGCAGCAGCCGGCGGGCGTACGGTGCCACGGATTCGAAGTACCTGCGCTGTGCCTCGGCGTAGAGCGTGCCGAAGGCGAGGGAGGACTTGCCCGAGCCGGAGACACCGGTGAAGGCGACCATCGCGTCCCGGGGGAGGTCGACGTCCACGTTCCTCAGGTTGTGCTCGCAGGCGCCCCGCACGCGCACGAAGGAGTCACTCGGATCGTTCGTCACCCCTCCTGCCTACCCGACGGGGCGGGGGACCGCGCGAGCGGTGCCGCCGTACCAGAGGTGGCCGCGGTCCGAAGGGGGTGCGGGGGCGGGGTCCGGGCCGTGCTTTTTCCGCATGCCCGGTCCGTTTCGGCCGTCCGGGTGACGCATCCCGGACAGCCGGTGCGAGCGGCCCTGGCGGATCAGACCGTGGCGTCCACCGGGCCCTCGTCCTTCTGGCGAGCCGCTGAGGCTTCGGGCTCCTCGGGGGTACGGATGCTCGCGGCGCCCAGTTCGCGGGCGCGCTCGGCCGTGATGACCAGCCTGCCCAGCACCGCGGGCACGGCGATCGAGGGCAGCAGGTGCTCGAACAGCGTCACCACGCGGGTCTCCAGATCCTCGCGGCCGGCGAGGATCTGCGAGTACACCTGCACCCCGGTCCAGGCCGCCGAGAACAGCCAGGCGCTTTCCTCCGGGTCGACGTGCGGCAGCAACTCCCCCTGTTTCTTGGCCTCTTGCAGGAGGTGCCGGCACGCGTCGATCCACTGCGTCAGGGCCGCCGTGCCGAACTGGGCCCGCATGTCCTGTTCCAGCGACAGCCTCGCCACCGCGCTCACCATCGGGTCGCGCCGCATCTGATAGGCCACCAGCAGGCCCGTGTCCACGAACTCCTGGAGCCGGGAAGCCTGCGGCACGACGGACACCGCGGCGAACTGCTGTCCCAGCACGCCTTCCGCCAACGCCTGCTTGGAGGGGAAGTGGAAGTACAGGGCTCCCTTGGTGACGCCGGCCCGGGCCAGCACCTCACCGATCGTGGCAGCCTCGTAGCCGCGTTCGTCGAACACCGCCGCCGCGGCGTTCAGAATCGCCAGCTTCGTACGGACCGCACGCTCCTGACGCGCCACCAGACCTCCCGAAGTTCACTTGTGTACATCCCACCGCGGCGTCCGCCCGGGACGACGCCAGTACAACCATGGATGTTCTACTGCCTTCCTTTACGGAAACAAAACCAGGTAGTCCGTATTTTCACAAGCCACTACTCCCTTCGGTACCGGATGTCCAGGAACTCCGACGCCATCTCCGGACCACTCCCGCCACCCTCCGCACGTCGGGCAACACGGTAAGCAACCAGTTCAGGCCGCCTTCAAGGAGTTCCGATGCCGTCCACCCTCCTCATCACCGGCCCGCGCGGGTTCATCGGACGGCACATCACCGCCGCCGCCCTCAAAAAACCGCACGTCCGGCTTCGAATCCTCGCGCGCACCGCCGAGCGGCCGGCGACGGGCGCGCAGATGGACACGGTGACAGCCGACCTCGGCGACCCCGACTCCCTGCGCGGACTGTGCGAGGGCGTCGACGCGGTCGTCCACTGCGCCTCCGCCATCGACGCGGACGCGTCCACGCTGCACGCGGTCAACGACGTCGGCACCCGGGCCCTGGTCGAGGACGCGGAGCGCCACGGCGTACGCCGCGTCGTGTACGTCAGCACCGCCGCCGTGTACGGCCACGGCACCTTCCACCGGGCGGATGTCGCGGATCTGCGCCCGGCCCCGGAATCGGCAGCCAGTCACACGCGTGCCGCCGCCGAGCGCCACGTCCTGGCCGCCGGCGGCACCGTCCTGCGCCCGCACCTCGTCTACGGCACCGGGGACCGCCAGGTCGTGCCCGGCCTGACCTGGCTCCTGCGGTACCTGGGAGCGGCCGTGGACACCCCGGCCCTGCACTCCGCGGTCAACGCCGCAGACCTCGCCCGGGCCGCCGTCGCCGCCGCTCTCACCGACAGCGATGTCACCGGAGCGCAGCACGCCAACCATCCGACCCCGCTGGCCGTCGCCGAGCTGACCGCTCTCGTCCTCGAGCGCCTCGGCCTCCCGCCCCGCCCGCCGCTGACCCCGGACCAGGCCCTCGCCAGGGTGCGGGGCGACGCGCGGGCCCGTCACCACCTGACCATGCTCACCCATCACCACTGGTTCCTCGGCGACACCCTGTGGGACCGGCTCGGTGTGGATCCGGGAGCCGCGCCCGCCCTCCAGATCCCCGACCACCTGCCACCCCGCCCGGGCCCCGCCCCGCTCAGCGGTGACGGACGGAGGCGCACCTGACACACGTACGCGCCGCGGGCCGCACCTCCAGCCGCTCCGCCGGGATCACCTCACCGCACGTGTCGCACGAACCGTAGGCGCCGCGCTCGAGTCGCTCCAGCGCGCCGTCCAGCTCCTCCAGGTACTGCCGGGCCCGGGACAGCAGGGATGCCACGTGCGCCCGCTCGAACGCCGTGCTCGACCCCTCCGGGTCGTGCTCGTCGTCGACCGCGACCAGCGCGTTCGCCTCCACGATCGCGTCGAAGTCCCGCTCCAGGGCCGCGATCCGGGCGAACGTGTCCGCGCGCTCGGCCATCAGCCGCCCGCGCACCGGGCCCGGCTCGGCGGCGGACGGAGTGCCATCCTCGAAGGGAATGCTCATTTGTGCTGGAACGACATGATTCCTTCCGGTATTCCGTGTCCGGTGGGGGCGCCGCCACGGGCCGGCGGCCTTCGCCGCCGATGCGGTCACCCGTCCGGCAGGACGCCCCGGAGCGCCTTGTCCAGGTCTGCGGCGAGTTCGCTGTCGCCCGGAGGATCGGCGGTGAACAATCTGCCGAGTTCGGTGGTGAAGGTCTGGGTGAAGGCGCCGTAGAGCGGGGTGCGAGGGCGCTGCACGGCTCGGGTGAGGGCCGGCAGCAGGATGCCGCGGGCGTACCTGGGGCGGCCCTGGCCGTCGCGCGGCATCCGGTCGGCGCTCTCGCCGGACGGCGAGGGGCTCGCGCCGCCGGTCGCCGCGCCGGACGGTTTCGCCGACCGGCACCTGACGTCGTCGTCCCGGTACGCGGACACCCGCGTGGCCGCGAACCCCGCGTCCAGCAGGCAGCGTTCGCTCTCCCGGCTCGTCAGGAACCCGATCAGGTCGGTCGCCGCGTCCCGCTGTGCGGAGGACCGGGTGAGGGCGAGGTTCTGTCCGCCGAGCACCGCCCTGCCGGGCAGGGTCGTCACCCCGAGCCGTGCCCCGGGCAGGGACTGGTGAAGGCTCTGGTACGCGTAGGGCCAGTGGCGCAGGAATGCCGTCCGGCCGTTCGCGAAGTCGGTGAGCGACGCGGCCTCGTCGGAGCGCAGGGCGTCCTTGAGCAGGTACGAGGACTGGGTGCGGTTGCGCAGTTCCGCGAGGCCCTTCTCCAGGTCCGCCACGGTGGCGGTGTAGCGGCCCGCGGCGTCGGTGAGGGTGACGCCGCCGGGGACGGAGGCGAACGCCTCGATCCCGTTGACCGTGCGCCCCTCGTAAGCTCCGAACTGTGAGGTCCAGCCCTTCTCGTAGCCCTTGGGCCGGTCCTTCCCGGTCTGCTCGCCGAGGGTTTCGATCAGCTCCTGCAGCTGTCCCCGGTCGAACCCTTTGCTCAGGTCGGTGTTCTGGACGCCCGCCCGCTCCAGGTGGTCGCGGCGGTAGTAGAGCAGCCCGACGTCGCTGTTGAACGGGACCGCGTACACCTTCCCGTCCCAACGCGCGGTACTGGCCACGGACTTGATCACGTCGTGGTCGTCGACCAGCTCCGCCGGCAGCGCGCGGATCAGGCCCGCTTCGGCGAACTCGGGGACCCAGGTCACGTCCAGGTTCACCACGTCGTACTGCGCACTGTCGGACTGGAGCGCGCCGAGGAGCTGGCTGCGCTGTTCGTCGGCGGAGCCCGGGAGTTCCACCAGGCGGGCACGGCGGCCCGTGTGGCGCCGGTCCTGCTGCGCGTTCCAGGTGTCGATGAGCTGCTGCCGGATGCCGCCCTTGCCGGTCACGTCCCGCCCGCTGGCCACGACGATGTCGCCACCGGCCTTCGGTGTGGCGCCCGCTCCGGACTGCTCGGAGGCGCCGCCGCCGGTGCAGGCGGCGCACGCCGTGAGCAGAACGGCGAGCACCCAGGCCCGCCCACGCGTCCACGGCCGCCTCATTCGTCCCCCGTCCCCGTCCGCGCCACCTCGTCGCGCAGGCCCGCGACCAGATCGGCCCGGGTGTCGAGGCAGCGCCCGCCGCTCGCCTCCGAGAGGCGGGCGTCCGGCTTGTCCCGGTCGCAGCCGCCGCCGTCCAGCGCCGCCATCACCACCGGGACCCCCCGGTCCTCGGCCGACGCGAGGAGCCTGCCCAAGTCCTTGCCCGCGGTGAACCGGTCGTTGTCCTCGTCGTCGGTGACGTAGACGATCAGCTGGGGGCGCTCGTCGTCCCGGCCGCGCCCCGCCATGTAGTCGAGGGCCGCCGTCAGCGCCGCGTACGGGTCGGCCTCGGCGTCCTGGACCGCGGCCTCGCGGTCGATGGTCCGCTCCGCGTCCGCGCGCGAGTGGCGGCGGAAGGGCAGGAGGACGTCGTACGGGCTGCTCCCGCGCGAGGCGACGGCCCAGACCCCGTACTCGTCCTGTCCGCCCAGTCCGCCCAGCGACTGCTTGAGGATGCCGGGGGCGCCGCCGGCGCCCTCCCACAGGTCGCCCATCGAGCCGGAGCTGTCGAGCAGGAACAGGACCCGTCCGGGACCGTTGGCGTTGCGGTACCGCTCGAGGGCCGTCGTCAGCGCGTCACCGCGGGCGGGCGCCGGGAGCGGGCTGGGGCGGGCGAGCGTCCCGGTGTCGTTGCCGCGGGGCCCGAGGAAGTCCCCGCCCGACACGGCACGGAAGCCGTCCTCGCCGAAGACGTCGAGTCCGCCCGGGCCGTCCTCGGTGGTGCCGCCGACCAGCCAGTCATGGAAGCGCCGGACGGCGTCGTCCCGTGCGGCCCGGTCGCGTTCGGCGTTCTCCCAGCGCACGCGGACGAAGGTGGGGTCCAGGGGCGGTACGTCCGTGGGGTACTCGGCCAGCCGCGGGGTGCGCGTGGGCCCGTCGCAGCCGAGTCCGCTCACCATCAGGAACTCGGGCACGAGCGCGGCGGTGCGCTTGTCGACGTCCCGGTGGTCCGGCAGCGCGCACAGCAGATCCGCGCCCGTCGGCGCGGGCGGTCCCGGCTGCGCCACGGTGCCCTCGGCGCGGCTCACGTCGGTGCCGGCGCCGTAGAGACCGACGCTGGCCAGCAGCGCGGAGTCCGTGTACTCGGGGTCGGTGCGCCGTACATCGGCGTCCCGCTGCCGGTGGAGGAGCTTGTCCCTGAGGGTGGCGAGCGGCCGCCCGGTCCTGTCCCGTAACGACTCCTCGGCGATGTTCTGCGGGACCGACAGCACCATCGGGGAGTACGCGAACGGCTCGCTGTCCGGTTCCAGCGTCACGTACGTGCGCGGCGGTTCGACCGGCTGGGCCCGCGCCGCGCTAGCGGACGTCGCCGGGATCCAGATGTCGGGCTGGGGACCGATGTCGCGCTGCGGGTTCAGTTCGTCGCTGACGGGGCGTTGCCAGGGGTCGGACCGGTCGTGGAAGCCCGTCACGGCGTCGGCGGCGCCGGCGCCGTACACCGTGATCCCGCTGCGCCGGCAGCCGGCGGACGTCGTGTTGGCCGGTGAGGTGAGATACGCCTGTGCGGCCCTGCGCACGGTGGGCTCGAGGTCCGGGTCGGTGAGGAGGCGCAGTTCGAGGGTCGGGCCGCAGGACGACTGGTCGGGGCCGGTGCCCCAGAGAAGGGCGTGGCCGCCGGCGCCCGCGCCGGTGAGGACGACCGCGGCCGCGACCACGGCTCGGCGGGGCCTGCTCCGCGACCAGAGCAACAGCCGGCCCGCCCAGCCCGCGGACGGTGTCCGGCGGCCCCGGGACCGGAGCAGGGCGAACGCGCGCGGCCGCGACCGGCCTTCCCCGGCCCGCCGCTTCGCCCCGGGCGGAGCATGGTCCGGGGGCGTCTGCTGTTCCCGCGGCGGGATCGCCACCGCGGGCCGTGGCGGCCGCGCTTCCCGCCCTTTCGTCGGCTCGTCGGGCTGCGCCGGAGGCGTCCGACGCCCCTGGTGGTCCTTCGCGGGTTCCCGGGACGGCTGCTCCGGGGGCACCGGGACGGCGTCGACGGGCACGGGCGCCGGGGCCGCACCGGCCAGGACGATGTCGGTGTCGCCCCACCGCTGCGGTTCCCACGGCTCGTTGCGCAACGTCGTGTAACGGGCGGACATGTGCGCGGTGAGCGTCTCCGCCAGGTCCAGGAACGTGACCTCGCCGTCCCGTCCGGTACTCACCTCCTCCAGCATCCGCACCAGCTCGGAGGTGAACGGCGTGGGCGTCGCGTCGTCCCCGGCGTCGATCCGGTTGTTGGCCTGCGCGCTCATCAGGACCGAGAAGCGGCGCCGGTCCGCGAGCGCCTCGCAGACCTGTGCGGCGTTGCCGGCGTTGCAGCAGTCCAGGACGACGACCACGTGCCGGGCCCGGCTGGTGGCGAGCACGGTCAGCACGCTGGAGAAGGGGTCGGCGCCCGGGAACACGGCCCGGCTGCCGGGGACGACGCGCGCGTTGCGCATCTGCAGCCAGAGCTCGTCGCCCGCGCTGGGCACGGCCCCGTGACCGGCGAAGTAGAAGAGAAGCAGCCCCTCGGCCTCGTCGGCGGCGGTGCGCAGCGCCTCGCTGAAGGCGTCCAGGTACGGCGACCCGGAGACGACGACCTCGCCCTTCCGGAACACCTCGCCCCGCAGCAGCGCACCTTCCAGCAGGGCGAGGTTGTGCTCCACGGCGGCGAGGTCGCCGGGGACGCCGTGTGGGTCCTTCGGCCGCGTGGAGTCGTACACGGACACGCCGACCAGCAGGGCCCGGTTCACCTCTCCGCGCGGGTCGAAGCGGTGCACCGGCCTACCTCTCGTCGAGGTCCACCGGGTCGACGTCGTAGTCGGGCGGATCGCCGCTCTCCACGGAACGGCGGTTCTCGTACCAGGCCTTGACGCCTCTCCTCACCTGCTTGAACACGATGTCGAACGTGGACTGGGCGGCGGCTCCGGCGAGCAGCAGCAGGATCTCGATCCCGGCGCCCATGGGTCTGCCGTGTTCGTCCGTTTCCCGGTCGTCCGTCCCGGCGCGCTCCTGGATGCGGAGATCGCCGTTTCTGGCCAGCTCTTCCAGCGGCTTCTCCCGCTCCAGCCACTTCTTCAGAGCACCGATGTCGCCCTGGCTCGCGGTGCCGTCCAGCCGGACCCGGATCGCACGAGTCGCCACACCCTCCCCGTCAGTCATAACTCAGCATCATGGCACGGGCGTTGGTGCAGTGCGAGGGGTCTGCTCCGACGTTGCCCGGCGGAGCGGAGCACACGCGGGCGTGCGGTGGCCCCGGGACGCCGCCGGGCAGTGTCCGTGTATCACTTGTGCATCCCTCTTCCCAAACGGAACCGTTGACGTGCGAAGATGCCCTGCCCCGGCAGCAGGCGTCCGGGGTAGAGGGGAAACTCAGTGAAGTCAAGGAAATTGAGCAGAACGCGGCGTCGCGCCACCATAGTGACGGCGGCGGCCGCTTCGGTCGTCGCGGGTGCGGCCATGCTGCCCAACTGGAGTGCCGGCGCGAGCAGCGCCGGGGCCGGGGAGCCCGTGGTGGATACGGCCACCAGGGCCACCTTCCAGCGGCTGGCGGACGCGGTCTTCACCGACCGTACCGACGCCCTGGTGGACCACAAGCAGAACCGGGGGCGCTCGCCGCTCACCTCGCGTTTCTCCGGTGACGTGGAGCTGTCCTCCTCGCTGGAGAACAAGGAGGACTCCACGCTGTCCTCGCTGCGCGGCCGCAAGTCCCGTCTCGCCACCCTGGGCGAGCGGTACAGCAAGGCCGAGACCAGCGTCACCCTGGACAGGACCCGGGTGCGGGGCGGGCACGCCACCGTCCAGGTCACCGAGACCACGATGCTGACGTACGAGAAGGTGCGTGGCGACGAGCCGAAGACCACCGGCTTCCAGGCCCACCACAAGCTGACGTTCACCGCCGACCGGCAGGGCGACTGGCAGCTGACCGGCGTCCGCAACACGGATGACGGCTACCTGGCGGTGAACCAGCCGGCCAAGACCTCGTTCACGGCGGCGGTCGCCGGCGACGACATGCCCGCCGCGGCCCGCTCGGCCACCTCCTGGCCCGCTCCCGCCAAGGCCAAGAACTTCTCCGCCAGCGGCTACAACTACAAGGCCATGGCCGCGTACGCGGAGAAGTACTGGGACGACTACAACCCGGCCTATCCCAGCTTCGACGGGGGCGCCGGCGACTGCACCAACTTCGTCAGCCAGTCCCTCAAGGCCGGCGGCTGGAAGCACGTCCCCGGCTACGTGTACGACTACACCAGGTGGTTCGGCAACGCCGACATCCACTCGGACTCGTTCGTCGGCGTCAACGAGTTCTCCTGGTTCTCCCTGAACTCCAAGCGGGCCACCAGCCTCGCGAACGTCTATCAGATGGACGTCGGCGACGTGCTGCAGATGGACTTCAACAAGGACGGGTCCAAGGACCACACGATGATCGTCTCGTACCGCAGTTCGCGGGGCGTGCCGTATCTGACGTACCACTCCGCCGACACCTACCGCAGGTCGGTGGCGAGCATCATCGCCTCGAACCCGAACGCGGCGTACTACGCGTACCGCACCTGATCCGGCCGGCTGAGCCCCGCGGCCGGCACGAACCGCCCCTGGATTTCCGGGGCGGGCCGGACGCGGGGCTCTCCCGTTCCCGCGGAGCGCGTCGGCCGGGACGTGGCAGACGAGTGGCGGGTCAGGGGCCGTCGACGGCGACCTCCAGGCCGCGGATCGCGTAGCCGCTCGTCTCCTCCTGGAACGAGACGCGAGGGGGCGTGACCATGCGGATGCCCTTCAGCGCGAAGAGGCGGCTCAGGAAGACGTCGGTCTCCGCCATGGCGAGGTCGGCTCCGGGACAGCGGTGCGGACCGTCGCCGAAGGACAGCGCCATCGCCTTGCCGGTCGCCGTCGGGCGCCCCGGGCGGACCAGCAGCGGATCGGCGCCCACCGCTCCCGGATCGGTGTTGACCTCGTCCACGAGGATGTCCACGAGCGCACCGGCCGGTACCGTGACGGGACCTTCGGCGCCCGGTACTTTGAGGTCAGCGGTGGTCCTCCGGCTGAGGCGGGCGACCACGGGTTCCAGGCGCAGGATCTCGTGGAGGACGGCGAGCCGTTGCGGCCCGTCCCCCGCACGGAACCTGTCGCGGAGGCCGGCGTCCGTGAACAGATGCCAGGCGGCGACGCAGCTGAACTCGCGGGTGGTCACCATTCCGGCCGCCGCGTAGGTGAGGCACTCCCCCAGTATCTCGGCGTCCGTGCAGCCTTCCGCGATCAGATGTGAGATGAGGTTGTCGTCGGGCCGTGCACGGTGGGCGCGGATCGCGGGGCGCACGTCGGCGAGGTAGACGCGCAGCCAGTTCGTGTTCTGGCGGAACATCCAGTGGATCCCGTGCAGGCTGGTCAGTCCCGGCCTGCCGAACTTCTCGGGGAAGAACCGCTCCAGCCGCCGCTGGATGCCCGGTCTGCTGCGGGTGAGGCCGATGACTTCGCACGCCACGTCGATCGCCACGCCGAAGCTCAGGTCCTCCAGCCGGGCCGCGCCCGCCGTGCGCAGGGGCGCCAGGTGCTTCTCGGTGACGCGTTCCGCCAGGTCCCGGTAGTGCTCCTCCACCCGGCGGGGAGTGAAGTAGCGTGCGGTCTGGCGGCGGTGCTCCCGGTGCTCGGGTCCGTCCCGGTACAGGACGGGACGCCGGATCCGGGCCGGCAGTTTCTCGACGGTCTCGATGCCGAGGCCTGCCTGGACGGTGTCGGCGCTGCGCAGGACGGTGCGCGCCGCCCGGTGCTCGCGTATCTGCCACGTTCCGTCGTCGTCGCGGCCCACCGGGTAGGCCCGGCGGGGACGGTCCCTGTCGGTCTTCCGTGCGTCGTCGTCGGCTCTGCTCATCGGCCGTGCCCTCCGTCGTCGCCGTCGGCCCGCTCCACGGGAGCCGGCCGTCAGGTGTGTTCCGACAGACTTCAGGACTCCGGCCCCGGCCACCAGTACTCGGGCCGCCAAGGGTCCCCCCGACGGCACGGCGAGGGCACGCCGTGCCGTCGTACGTCTGCGGGGCCGGCTCACGCCGCCGACGGCTGCCACGCCTCCTGGAACCGGCGGCGGGCACGGTGCAGCCGGGAACGCACCGTCCCGACGGGCAGCGAGAGGGTCTTCGCCATCTCCTCCTCGTTGAGTCCGTAGACGCGCAGTGTGAGTACTTCGCGGTGCTGCGTCGACAGTCGTTCCAGGACGTCGTTGATGTGGACGGTGTCCAGGGGGTTCGCCTCGTGCCGGGCCTCGACCGGTGGACACGTCATCGCGTCGTCGAGGCGTTTGACGGTACGGACGGCCTCGCGGATGGTGACGGAGCGGACCCAGCCGTAGAAGGCCGCGGGTTCTCTCAGGGTGGCGAGGCCCCGGTATATGGCGAGAAGCGCCTCCTGTGTCGCGTCGGATCCGTTGTCGTGAGCGATCGAGTAGCAGACCCGGGCGACGTAGGGCGTGATGTGGGTGAGCAGGTCGTTCATCGCCTGTTCGTCGCCTGCCTGGGCGCGCGACAGCAACAGGGCGAGAGGGGTGGGGAGTTCGTGCGCGGTCTTCATCTCGGAGGGGTGCTCCTTGGGAAAAGCCGGTGGGGGCGCCGCGGCCGCGCTGAGGGGTGCCCTCAGCTCGTGACCGCGGGAACGGCGGATCGGTCGCCGGTCGTGGCGAAGGCCAGGAGCGCGGTGCGGACGTCGTCGCGGAACGCACGCATGAACGCCGGGGTGAAACACGCCGTCCAGTGGGGGAACTCGATGGCCAGCCGCCCGTCGAAGGAGACCACGCACGCCATCACGGGGCTCCGGCCGGCCTGCGGGAAGTACTGCTCGCGGGCGGGCACCAGACGGACGTCGGTGACCTGCGCGCCGTCGGGCAGCCGGGGGCCGGGGGCGGCACCCATGTTGGTCACGATCACGGTGCCGGTCTGGAGGGCGGGGTGCCGGGGGATCTGCGGCATGATGCGCAGGTCCTGGAAATGGTCGCCCTGTTCGATGGAGTGCCGCAGGTGGGCGGCGACCTCGCGGGCCAGGGCGAGCGGCTCGGTGTCCGCGCCGACCGCGACGGCGTGCAGGTGCATGGTGACCGCGGGGACCATCACGTCCGGCGCCACGGGCGGGGTCAGGCGGGAACGCAGGTCGACGGGTGACAGGCAGCCGAGGAAGCGCGGGCCGTCGCCGTCGAGCCGCTTGCGGGCGGCGGTCAGCACCGCCGCGCTGACGAGGCCGTGCACGGACACGCCGGTGTCGCGGGCCAGTCGGCGCAGGCGGTTGGTGTGGTCGGCGTCGAGGAGCAGGCGGCGCACCTCGATGCGGTGGCCGTTCTCCGCCGCGGCCGCGCCGGCCTCCGGCTGCCGGGGTGCGTCGTAGGCGACCAACTCGACGGGATGGCGTCCGGTCTCGGCGAGCCGGCGCTCAAGGTACTCGGCGGTCTCCGCCTCTTCCGAGGGAGGCAGCAGAGCGCTGACGGGTTCGGGCCAGACAGGGGGGTCCGTCTCGTCGGTGACCGGAGCGGAGGGGCTCGGCGCCGGCTCCGTCCCCTCGACGAGGGCGCGGTACCGGTCCCAGAGGGTGTTGTGGAGCGCGATGGCGCTGTGTCCGTCGGTGATGGTGTGGTCCACCGTCAGGACGAGCAGGTGACGGGATTCGTCGGGTTCGCTGGTGAGGACGGCCCGCAGGAGCGGACCGCCCACCGGGAGAGGGGTGTTGAGCTGCTCCTCGTACGTCTTCTCGGTGTCGCCGGTCCGCAGGACGAGCCGCGGTCTGTCGTCCTCACCGAGGAGTTGCAGGGCGTATCCCGGCCCGTGGTTGGTGATGCGTGCCCGCAGGGTCGGCCGCTCGGCCGTCACCGCGTCGAGCGCCCTCGACAGCGCGACCGCGTCGAGGTGTCCGCGTACGGCGCAGGAGAGCACCGCCCTGCTTCTCTGGGCCACGTAAAGGGTTTCGACGGGACACAGCGCGCGCATGCGTTCAGCCTTTCTCGCCGTCGCCGCCCCGGGCGGGCCGGGAACGGAGACGGTCCTTTGCACAGAATTTCCGGATTCTTGACGCAGTCGGATCGCTGGGGGACGAGGAGATCGGGTGCCGCCGACGGCAAAGCGAGGGTGAAAGGACGTCGGCGGTATTCACCGGAAGCGGTTGTCGAAGTTGACCTTCGCCACCTCGGGAACCCCTTGCCGACATTCCCGATTCATTCTTCCGTCACACGTCGTTTATATGGGAAGGATTCTCGTCGCCGGACTTTCTCGCACACGTCATTGAGCACCTCCCCGCACCGGGCCGAAAGCCACCGAGACCGGCGGGCCTCGTCCGGCGCGGCCCGTCGCGGTGATCGCGCGGTCCACGTCCGACGCCGGGAGGCGGCCACCGCTCCGCGGGCGCCGGGGCCGTCGAGACGCCGGCTGTTCGAAAGTCTTCGCATCCGTTCACGGCGGCTGCCGACTCGCACTGGTGCACGGCCGTGCCGCCCCAACACGGCGGAGTCTTCCACAAACCCTTCACCGATGAGCCGCCGGATCAGCGAAGTTGGCCGATTCACCCCCTCGACAAGACGGCGGTCCTGTTGTGGAACGAGAGGTTCCGACCGGTTGGCGGGGGTGCCCGTTCCCTGCGGCCGGACCTCCCGGCCCTGCCCGCCGGGGGCCTCGAAACCGCCCCGGACCGGTCATGCCCACCACGATCGATCAAACGACGTGGCGCCTCCCGTGCCCGTTTCGGGGCTTCCGGACGGGCCGCCCCGCCCGTTCGGGCACACCCGGTGACCCGGCCCGCAGGCATCCGTCGTCCGCGCAACAGGGCGTTGGGAAAGGATGACTGAAATGCAGCCGCACTCCCGGCGGGGCACCTCCGCGGCAGCCGGTGGCATTCATCGGGAATTCCACGGAACGCATTCCGTGCAGGCCCGGGCGCCCTTGACTGCCCGACAGAGCGTCATGCAAGGTGAAGCGGCGGCAGGCGATCGCAACCGACCACGCGATTCCTGCGCTGAGCGTGCAACCGTTTCCCCCGTCGCATTCGCCCCCGCTTTCAGTGGCACCCGGTACGCCGACTGGCCGGGCCGACGGGCGGGTGGTGGCACCCATAGCGGCCCGCCCGGCCCCCGCCGGGCCTCTCCTGAGATTCGTCTGAAGTCAACTCGCCACTGAGGGTTGGTGCCATGTCAGTCCACCAGGACGACCGTCGACCGCTGTCCGGAGCACAGGAGGGCCTCTGGTTCGCCCACCGCCTGGCTCCGGGGAGCGCCGCCTACAACACCGGCGAGTACGTGGAGATCCACGGGCCGCTCGACACCGGTCTGTTCGAGACTGCGCTGCGCCGCACCGTCGCCGAGGCCGACACGTTCGCCCTGCGGTTCCCCGACACCGCCGACGGTCCCGTGTGCGTGCCGGCCCCGGCACCCGGCGCGTGGCCGCTGCACCGCATCGACGTCAGCGCCTCGGCCGACCCGGCGGCCGCGGCGGAGGAGTGGATCCGGCGCGACCTTGCGACCCCGGTGGACATCGAGTCGGGTCCTCTGTTCTCCCACGCCCTGCTGACCCTCGCGGCCGACCGGCACTTCTGGTTCCTGCGCGCGCACCACATCCTCCTGGACGGCTACAGCTACAAGGTCGTCGCACGCCGCCTCGCCGACACCTACACGGCCCTGGCCGCCGGGGAGGAGCCCGGCCCGGCCGGCTTCGAGTCCGTCGCACGCCTCCAGGCCGAGGAGGCCTCCTACCTCGCCTCCGAGCGGCACGCACGCGACCGTGAGCACTGGGCGGAGCGGCTGGCCGGACTGCCGGACCCCGTGCGGCTCACCCCGCGCACCGCCGCCCCCACCGCACCCTTCCTGCGCCGCACCGTGGACCTCACGCCCGCCGAGGCGCAGGACCTGTCCGCGTCGGCGGCCCGGCTGGGCGTCTCACGCACCGACCTCCTCATCGCCGCGGTCGCCGCCTACCTGCACCGCATGACCGGTGCCGACGACCTCGTCCTCGGACTGGCCACGATGAGCCGGGTCGGCAGCGCGGCCCTGCGCACACCGGGCACGGCCTCCGACATCCTGCCACTGCGGGTGCCGGCCGCGCCCGGGACACCGGCCGGCGAGTTCGTACGGACCGTCGCCGACGAGGTCCGGACGCTGCGCCGACACCAGCAGTACCGGGGGGAGTTCCTCCGCCGGGATCTGGGACTGCTGGGCAGCGACCGGCGCGTGCACGGACCCGTGGTGAACATCGTGCCCTTCACGGAGGACCTGGTGTTCGCCGGCAGCCCGTCCACCTCCCACCATCTGTCCGGCGGTGCCGTCGAGGACCTGCAGATCTCCGTGCGCCCCGGAGCCGACCCGAACGGACTGTGGCTCGCCTTCGACGCCAACCCCGCCCTGTACGACGAGAGGGAACTCGCCCTGCACCTGGAGCGGTTTCTCCTCGTGCTGCGCCAACTCGCGGACTCTCAAACCGAGATGCCGCTCGCGGACACCTCGATCCTCCTTCCCGGCGAACATCCCGAGGACACCGCCGCCCCGGAGCACACCGTCACCACGACGCTCACCGAACGTTTCGAAGCCCAGGCCGCGCGCGTGCCCGGACGGACGGCGGTCTCCTGCGAGGGTGAAACGCTCAGCTACGCGCAACTCAACGCGGAGGCCAACCGGTTGGCGCGTCTGCTCGTGGAGCGCGGCGCGGGGCCGGGCCGCGTCGTGGCGCTCGCCCTCCCCCGCGGACTACGGCTGGTCCCGGCCCTGCTCGCCGTGCTCAAGACGGGTGCCGCCTATCTTCCGCTCGACACCGGCCATCCCGCGGAGCGACTGCGCCTGGTCATGGAGGACGTCGGCCCCGCCGTCCTGGTGACGGACGCCGCCCACGCAGCGCAGCTCCCCGCCTCGGAGACGCCGTCCGTCGTCCTCGGCGAGCCGGACGTCGACAGGGAGCTGGCGGCACACCGGCCCGAAGACCTCACCGACGCCGAACGCACCGGGGCGACCGGCCCGACCGACACCGCGTACATCATCCACACCTCGGGCTCCACGGGCCGGCCCAAGGGCGTGCCCGTGCCGCATGCCAACGTGGTCCGGCTCTTCGAGGCCGCCTCGGAACACTTCGCCTTCGGTGAGGACGACGTGTGGACCCTCTTCCACTCGTACGCCTTCGACTTCTCCGTGTGGGAGATCTGGGGCCCCCTGCTGCACGGCGGGCGTCTGGTCGTGGTGCCGTACGCGGTGAGCCGCTCCCCCCGTGACTTCCTGCGGCTGCTGCACGACGAGGGGGTCACCGTCCTCAACCAGACCCCCTCGGCCTTCGAGCAGCTGATGCAGGCCGACGCCGAGGCCGCCCCGGACGGACCGCGGCCGTCGGCCGGCGCCCTGCGGTATGTGATCTTCGGCGGGGAGGCCCTGCGCGCCGGGCGGCTGCGCCCCTGGGCCGGCCGGCACGGGCTGGACGCGCCCGCGCTGGTCAACATGTACGGGATCACCGAGACCACCGTGCACGTCACCCAGCACCGCGTCACGCGGGCCGACCTGGACGATCCCCACGGGGCGAGCGTGATCGGCCGGCCGCTCGCGGACCTGCGCGTCCACGTCCTCGACCCGGCCCGGCGGCCGGTGCCACCCGGCGTGACCGGCGAGATGTACGTCTCGGGCCCGGGCGTCGCACCCGGTTATCTGAACCGTCCGGAGCTGACCGAGGAGCGGTTCGTGCCCGACCCGTTCGGGCTGCCCGGCTCACGCATGTACCGCACCGGTGACCTCGCCCTGCGCCGAGGTGACGGCACCCTCGAATACCTCGGACGTGCCGATCAGCAGATCAAGATCCGCGGCTTCCGGATCGAGCCCGCCGAGATCGAGGCGGTCCTCACCGGGCACCCCTCCGTCGCCCGGGCGGCCGTCGTCGCCCGCGACACCGACACAGGCTCCGGCTCCGGCTCCGGCTCCGGCTCCGAGAGCACGGACGGAGGCGGCAGCGGCGTACAGCTGGTCGCCTACGCGGTCCCTGCCGCGGGCCCGCGCCCCGCCCCGGCGGAGCTGCGCCGCCATCTCGCCGCGCACCTGCCCGAGCACATGGTCCCGGCGGCCTGCGTGCTGGTCGACGACCTGCCGCTGACCGCCAACGGGAAGCTCGACGCCAGGGCCCTGCCGGCGCCCGACTTCGCCGCCTCCGCCGGTGGTGCTCGCCCCGGCACACCCCAACAAGCGCTCGTCTGCGCCCTGTTCGAAGACGTGCTGCGCCTCGCCGAGGACACGGTCGGACCGGACGACAACTTCTTCGACCTCGGCGGACACTCCCTCCTCGCCACCCGCCTGCTGGCACGGCTGCGGGCCGAGACCGGTATCGACATCCCGATCACCGTTCTGTTCGACACCCCCACACCGGCCGCCCTCGCGGCCCGGCTCGCCGACGGACACGAGGGACCGCGGCTGCCGCCCCTGCGGGCCGCCGAACGCCCCGAGCGGGTGCCGCTCTCCTTCGCCCAGGAACGCATGTGGTTCCTCGACCGGCTGGGCGAGGCGTCCGCGACGTACAACATCCCGCTGGTCGTACCCCTGCGGCACCCACTGGACATCCCGGCGCTGCGGGCCGCCCTCGACGACGTCGCGGCCCGGCACGAAAGTCTGCGCACGGTGTTCGCGCAGGACGGCGACACCCCCTACCAGCGGATCCTCGCGGCCGGTGAACTGCGGCCCGTGCTGCGGGTGGTGGACTGCCCTGCCGAAGAGGTCGCCGCCCACGTCGAAGGCGCGCTGCGCCACCACTTCGACCTGACCCGTGAAAGCGCCCTGCGAGCCGCCGTGTTCGGCACCGGCACGGACCGCACGCTGCTCCTCCTCCTGCACCACAGCGCGGCCGACGGCTGGTCGCTGCGTCCCCTCGCGGACGACCTTGGCGCCGCCTACCGGGCGCGGTGTGCGGGCGAGGCCCCGCGCTGGGAACCACTGCCGGTGCAGTACGCGGACCACGCCGTCTGGCAGCGTCGGCTGCTGGCACCCCCGCCCGCGGGACCGGGCCGTCTCGAGCAGCTCACGGGATTCTGGCGGGAGGCGCTGGCCGGGCTGCCCGCCGAGAGTTCGCCGTCCTCCGACCGGCCGCGGCCGGAGGTCCCCGGCGGCCGGGGCGCGAGCGTGACGGCCACGGTCGACGGCGGCCTGCACCAGAAGCTGCTGCGACTGGCGGACGCCGAGGACGCCAGCCTGTTCATGGTGCTGCACAGTGCGCTGGCCGCCCTGCTCACCCGCTGGGGCGCCGGTGAGGACGTGGCGATCGGCACGCCGGTCGCCGGCCGCTCCGATCCCGCGCTCGACGACGTGATCGGTCTGCTCACCAATACGCTCGTGCTGCGGACCGACACCTCGGGCGATCCCCGGTTCCGTGACGTGCTGGCAGCCGCCCGGGAGTTCGACCTCAGGGCGCTGGACCACCAGGAGCTGCCCTTCGACCGTCTGGTGGACGAACTCAACCCGCCGCGCCATCCGGCGCGCCACCCGCTCTTCCAGGTGATGCTGGCCCTCCAGAACAACGAAAGGGCCCTGCTGCGGCTCGGCGACGATCACGTTCCGCTGCGTCCGACGCCGACCGGGACCGCCAAGTTCGACCTCTTCGTCGACGTCCTCGAACGGTACGACGCACAGGACGCGCCCGACGGCCTGGACCTGCACGTCGAGTACGCGACCGACCTCTACGACGCGGGCACCGCCGAGGAGTTCGTCCGGGACCTGCGGGCACTCCTGGACGCCGTGTGCGCCGACCCGGACGTCCGTGTCGGCGCCCTGCCCGCGCCCTCCCGGTCCGTCAGGACGGACACCGGCCGCTTCCCCGCGTCCGCCGCGACCGCGCTGGAACGCCAGGCACTGTCCGTCCCCGGTGTCCGCGACGCGGTGGTCCTGTCCGCGCCGGACGGCGGGGCGCCCACGGCGTACGTGGTCCCGCACCGGGCAGGCGCCGCCGACCAGGTGGAACAGGCCCTCGGCGGCGGCGCCCCGGCCCGGATCACCGCGGTGAGCGACCTGCCGCGCACCGCTGACGGCCACCTGGACACCGACGCCCTGCGCACTCTGGTCCCCGTCGACCGGCGCAGCGCGGAGACCTGGCGGCGGCAGCTGACCCGCCTTCCCGGCGTCCTGGGAGCCGACGTCCGTGTGGAGGACGTACCCGAGGAACTGGACCGCCGGCACGCCGGCGCGTCCCGGGCCCCCGCTCCGCCCTCGCCCGAACCGGACGGAACCGTGGCGCGCACGTCCGCCGTGCCCGCGCTCAGCGAGGGCCCCGCGCTGCCGGAGCCGTCGGTACCCGACTGGGCCACCGCGCTCACCCGTGCGGCCGGCAGGCCCCGCGGTGAGATCGTCCACGTACGCGCCGACGGCAGCGAGACGCGGCGCGGTTACGCCTCGCTCGTGGCGGAGGCCTCACGGGTCCTGGCCGGGCTGCGCCGGGCGGGGCTGCGACCGGGTGACCGGGTGATCCTGCAGTGCGGCGACAGCGAGGACTTCGTCGCCGTGCTGTGGGGCTGCATCCTCGGCGGCTTCGTCGCCGTGCCGCTGACCGTGCCCCCCTCCTACGCCACCGCGTCGGCCGCGGTCACCAAGCTCGAAGGCATCTGGCGAATGCTGGACCGCCCCTGGATCGTGGCCTCGCCGGACAGCGAGGCCGGACTGCGGGAACTCGCCGCCCGGCAGGAGTGGCCCGACCTGCGGCTGACCACCGCCGACGTCCTGCGTGACGCCCCCGAGGACCGCGACTGGCACCCCGCGCGGCCGGACGACCTGATCCTGCTGCTCATGACGTCCGGCAGCACCGGCCTGCCGAAGGCCGTACGCCTCACCCATCGCAACGTGCTGACCCGTTCCGCGGCCACCGAGGCCATGAACTCCCTCGGCGAGCGCGATGTCACCCTCAACTGGATCCCGCTGGACCACGTGACCGGTGTGGTGATGTTCCATCTGCGGGACGTCTATCTCGGCTGCCGCCAGGTCCACGCGCCGACCCCGTGGATCCTCCAGGATCCGACGCGCTGGGCCGACCTCGCGCACCGCCACCGGGTCACGGTCACCTGGGCCCCCAACTTCGCCTTCGGGCTCCTCGCCGAGCACGAGGACCGGTTCGGGGACCGCGGCTGGGACCTGTCCCCGATGCGTCTGGTGATGAACGCGGGCGAGGTCGTGGTCGCTTCGGCGGCCCGCCGGTTCCTGCACGCGCTGCGGCCGTTCGGTCTGCCGCAGGACGTCATGCACCCCGGCTGGGGCATGTCCGAGACCTGCTCGGTGGTCACCGACTGCGTCCTGCCCGGCGAACCGCCCGAGCACGACGAGCCGTTCGTCAGCTGCGGGCTGCCCTACCCCGGCTTCGCGATGCGGATCGTCGACGAACAGGACCGGCTCCTCTCCGAGGGCGACGTCGGACGGCTCCAGGTGCGGGGCACCTCCGTGACCGGGGGCTACCACGACAACGCGCGGGCGAACACCGAGTCGTTCACGGACGACGGCTGGTTCGACACCGGCGACCTGGCCTTCCTGCGCACGGGCGAGCTGTACATCACCGGTCGCGCCAAGGACGTCATCATCGTCAACGGCGTGAACCACTACAGCCATGAGATCGAGGCCTGCGTCGAGGAACTGCCGTCCGTCGTAAGGAGTTTCACCGCCGCCTGCGCGGTGCGCTCGGACCCCTCCGCCACCACCGACGAACTCGCCCTGTTCTTCCATCTCGCCCCCGGACAGGACCCGGCGGCCGCGCTGCGGGAGATCGGCGGCAAGGTGACCCGTGAGATCGGGGTCAGTCCCGCCTTCCTCGTCCCCGTCCCGGCCGAGGCGATCCCCAAGACGGAGATCGGCAAGATTCAGCGGACCAAACTGCGCAAGAGTTTCGAGGCCGGTGAGTTCGACGCGGCCGTGCGCGAGTCCCAGGTGCTGCTCGGCACGGCCGAGACGCTGCCCGACTGGTTCCTGCGTCCCGTGTGGCAGCGGGCCCGCTCCCTGCGTCCGGCCACTCGTCCTGCCGGGCATCACACGCTCGTCCTGGCCGGGGACGACCCGCGCACCGGGAGCACGGTCCGGCACATCGCCGGCCGGCTGCGCGCCGGGGCCGGACTGTGCACGACCGTCACACACGGCCCGGCGTACGAACGGCTCGACGCCGCCCGCTACCGGGTCCGCCCCGGCAGCGAGAGCGACCTCGCGGCACTGCTGGCGCACCTGGCCGCCGACGGGCGCGCCGTGGACACCGTCCTGCACCTGCCGGCACTGCACGAGGACCGGAGCACGGAGTCTCCCGTCGGACAGGACAGCGCCGAGTCGCTGCTGGTGCTCGCCCGCTCGCTCGCCGGGCGGCCGGAACCGCACCGCCCCGTGACCCTCCTCCACGTGACCACCTCCGCCCAGGCCGTCACGGGCGACGAGGTCCCCTCGCTCGCCCACGCCGCCGCGGGGGCCCTGCTCAAGTCGCTGCGGGAGGAGCTGCCGTGGCTGCGGGGCGTCCACCTCGACCTCGCACCCGCCGACGCCGAGGAGGCGGCCGACACCATCCTCGCCGAGGCCTCGGACCACCCCACCGACGCCGAGGTGGCGTGGCGCGACGGGCACCGGCACGTCCGCCGGCTGGCACCGCTGCCCGATCCGCTCCCCCGCTCCGCGCCGCCCGGGAACGACGGCTTCCATCTCGTCAGCGGCGGTCTGGGCGGGGTCGGCAGCGAGATCGCCGCGCACCTGCTCAGGACACCGGGCACACGGCTCCTGCTCCTCGGCCGCACCCGGCTGCCCGACGAGGCGACCTGGCAGCGGCACCTCGACGAAGCGGGACCCGCCGCCGGGCGCATCGAGGCGCTCCAGCGGCTGCGCCGGCTCGGCGAGGTCCGCTACGAAGCCGTGGACGTGACCGACGCCGAGCAGGTGGGACGAGCGGTCCGCGACGCCGCCGACACGTGGGGCACTGAACTGACATCGGTGCTGCACCTGGCCGGAGCCTTCGACGAACGGCCCCTCCAGGACCTCTCGCCGGCCGACTGGCGGGAGGCGGTGGACGCGAAGGTGCGGGGCGCCTGGACCCTGCACCGGGTGACCGCCGAGCACCCGGTGACCTCCTTCGTCACCTTCTCCTCCGTGAACGGCTACTTCGGCGGCTCGATGAACGCCGCCTACTCCGCGGCCAACGCCTTCCTGGACGGCCTGGCCGTGCACCGGCGCAGGTCCGGACTGCCCGGGCAGAGCCTCGCGTGGAGCATGTGGCGCGAGCGCGGCATGAGCCTCGGCTACCAGCTCGTCTCGCTCACCGAGGCCCGCGGCTACCGAGTTCTGGACGCGGCCGCCGCCCTGCGCTCGTTCGACCTGGCCCGCACCGTCGACGAACCGCACGTCCTGATCGGCGCCGACCGCACGGCGCCCTGGGTGCGCAGCCATGTGGTGTCCCCCGTACGGCAGTTGCGGCGTCTGAGCGCACGCGTCGGGCTCGACGACGGCACCGACCTGGGCGCCCTGTACACCGCCGCGGGGGGCGCCGCCGAGGCGAGCGGGGTCGGCGGTGCCTGGGTGCTGCGCTCGGCGGGCACCGCCGCACAGCCGTCGGACGGTGACCCCGGAGCAGGGGACGAGCTGCGCCGCCTGGAGAGCGAACTGGCCGCACTCTGGTCCACGGTCCTCGGACGCGACCGCGTGGCCCGCGACGAGAACTTCTTCGACCTGGGCGGCAACTCGCTGCTCCTGGTCACGGCGCAGACGACGATCAACAAGGCGCTGGGCTGCGAACTGACCGTGGTCGACCTGTTCGCACACCCCACCGTGCGGGCCCTCGCCCGGCACCTGACCGAGCGTGGCGTCACGGCTCCCACCGCACCGGGTCCGGTCCGGCAGGAGACGCCCGCGCCCCCGCCCGCCCCCACGGGTCTGGAGCGGGCCAAGGAACAAGCACAGCGGCAGCGGGCAGCCCGCACGGCACGCCGCTCCGCACGGGAACGGAAGGACCGAGGCCATGCATGAGACGACCGGCCCCCGGGACACCGACGGGACGTCGGACCCACAGGGCGGTGGCGCACCCGCCGTCGCCGTGATCGGCATGGCGGCCCGCTTCCCGGGCGCCGACGACGTGGACGCCTTCTGGGACAACCTCGCCGGCGGCCGTGAGTCGATACGCCCGGTGACCGACGAGGAGTTCCTGGCCGCGGGGGGTGATCCGCGCGACCTCGACGACCCCTCACTCGTGCGCATGGCGTCGGTCGTGGACGGCATCGACCTCTTCGACTCCGGGTTCTTCGGCTACAGCCCCGCCGAGGCCGCCGTCGTCGACCCGCAGCAGCGGCTCCTGCTGGAGACCGCGTACCACGCCCTGGAGGACGCGGGCGGCCCCGGCAGGCCGAGCGCCGGGACGACGGGTGTGTACGCGGGCGGCGGAGACAGCCGCTACTACCCCGCGCACGTGTATCCGCGGTTCGCCGGACAGCCCGGCACCGTGGACCTCGTACACGCGGCCACCGCGAACTCGCTGGGTACGCTCGCCACCCGGCTCTCCTACGAGCTGGGGCTGACCGGGCCGAGCGTATCGCTCCAGACGGCCTGCTCCACCGCTCTCGTCGCCCTGCACACCGCCTGCCAGGACCTGATCGAGTACCGCTGCGACACCGCCCTCGCCGCCGCGGTCTCCCTCAATCCCGCGGCGTTGCTCGGCTACCGGCACGTGCCCGACGGGCCGTTCTCACCCGACGGGCACTGCCGGGCCTTCGCCGCCGACGCGCGCGGCACCTCCTCCGGTGACGGGGTGGGCGTGGTGGTCCTCAAGCGCCTGGAGGACGCCCTCGCCGACGGCGACCGCATCCGCGCGGTGATCCGCGGGACCGCCGTCAACAACGACGGACGCCGCAAGGTGGGCTTCACCGCCCCGAGCACCGCAGGGCAGACCGAGGTCATCCTCGCCGCGCAGGCCCAGGCCGACGTCGACGCGGACACCATCGGGCTGGTCGAGGCGCACGGCACCGCCACCCGCATCGGCGACCCCATCGAGGTGGCCGCGCTCACCGAGGCCTTCCGGCAGAGCACCGAACGGCGCGGCTTCTGCGCCCTCGGATCGGTGAAGACCAACATCGGACACCTCGGCGCGGCAGCCGGGATCGCCGGATTCATCAAGGCCGTTCTCGCCCTGGAGCACCGTAAGATCCCGCCGAACCTGCACTTCGAACAGCCCAATCCGCTCATCGACTTCGACTCGGGACCGTTCCGCGTGCCCACCACGCTGGAGGACTGGCCCGCGGCCGGCCACCCGCGCCGGGCGGCAGTCAGCGCCTTCGGCGTGGGCGGCACCAACGCGCACGTCATCCTGGAGGAGGCACCCGCCACCGGCCGGGAGGCACCCCGGCCGCCCGAGGACGGCCGGCGGCACGTCCTGCCGCTGTCCGCGCGGACGCCCGGCGCGCTGCGCGGCCAGGCCGACGCCCTGGCCCGGCACCTGCGGACGCGGCCGGACCTGCGCCTGGACGATGTGGCGCACTCGTTGCGGGCCCACCGCCCCGCCCTGCGTCACCGGCTGACCGTCACCGCCGCCTCCGTCGACGAGGCCGTCGCCGCGCTCGGTGCCACGGGACCGGCCGGCCCGCCCGTCCCCGACGAGGCTCCGAAGGTGGCGTTCCTGCTGCCGGGCGGTGGCACCCAGTACCTCGGCATGGGCAAGGAGCTGTACCGCGACCACGACGTCTACCGCGACGTCGTCGACCACTGCGCCCGCATCCTCCGCCCGGTGACCGGGGAGGATCTGCGCACCTCCCTGTTCGAGCGTGTCGAGCCCGGCAGCGCGTCCGCGTTCCTCGCCCTCGTCGCCACCGAGTACGCGCTCGCCCGCACCCTGATGGAGTCCGGCGTGCGTCCCGACGCGCTGATCGGGCATTCGCTCGGCGAGTACACGGCGGCCTGCCTCGCCGGGGTCATGGACCTCGACGAGATGCTGCCGCTGGTCGCGGAACGCATCCGGCTCATCGCCTCCGCGGGGGGTGCGACGGTCGGCGTGGCGGCCTCCGCCGAGAGCCTGCTGCCGCTGCTCGACGACGAGCTGTCCCTGGCCGCGGTCAACGGGCCCGCCGCCTGCACCGTCGCCGGGCGGACCGACGCGGTGACCCGGCTGGAGGCGGAACTGGCGCGCCGCGACGTGCCGTTCCGCAGGCTGCGGCTGCCGGCCGCCGCCCACTCCCACGTCCTCGACCCCATCCTGGAGACCTTCGCGGGTTACCTGCGTTCCCTCACCCTGCGCCCGCCCCGCATTCCCTACGTCACCAATGTCACCGGCGGCTGGGCCACCGACGCGCAGGCCACCGACATCGGGCACTGGATCGACCACACCCGCCGCACGGTGCGTTTCGCGGACGGCATCACGGCCCTGTGGCAGCGTCACCGCCCCGTCCTGGTCGAGATCGGCCCCGGTGACAGCCTCTCCAAGCTGGCCCGCGCCCAGCTCGCCGCGGAGGATCCGGTCACGGTCACCACGATGCGGCACGCCAAGGCGGACAGCCCCGACGGGTTCGTCCTCGCCGAGGCACTGGGCCGGCTGTGGAGCGCGGGTGTCGACACGGCGCTCCCCGACGGCACCGGCACCCAGGCCCCGCCCCGGCGTGTCCCGTTGCCCGGCTACGCCTTCGAACGCCGCCGGCACTGGATCGACGCGCCGGGCGCCCGCCCCGGCAGCGACGCCGGCGAGACACCCGCCTCCCCCGCCGTCCCGGGCACGGCACTCGCACCGCGTCCGCGCCTGACCACACAGCACGTGGCTCCGCGCACCGAACGCGAGCGGGAGGTGACCCGGCTGTGGGAGGAGACGCTCGGTATCGGCGGCATCGGGATCCACGACAACCTCTTCGACCTCGGCGGTGACTCGATGCGAGCCGTGCTGCTGGCGGGCCGGCTGCGCAGCGCGGGCGTGCTGGACGTGCCCGCCGCCTCGCTGCTGGCCACGCCCACCGTCGCCGGGCTGCTCGCCGCCGCCGGAGACGACACGGCTTCCGACCCGCTGCGGCCGCTGCTTTCGCTGCGTTCCGAGGGTTCCAGGACGCCCCTGTTCTGTGTCCACCCCGGGGCGGGAGTGTCCTGGCGGTACACCGGCCTGCTGCCCCATCTGGGCGCGGAGCAGCCGGTGTTCGGGATCCAGGCCGTCGGTCTCGACGGGACCCGGCCGCCGGCGCCGGACGCCGCGTCCATGGTGGCCTCGTACCTGGATCTGGTCCGCGAGGTCCAGCCCCACGGCCCGTACCGGCTTCTCGGCTGGTCCTACGGCGGGTTCGTGGCACACGCGATGGCCTGCGCGCTCCAGGAGCGGGGCGAGGAGGTGGAGTTGCTCGCCCTGCTGGACGCGCCCCTGCCGCGGGGCGTCCTCTACACGCCCGAAGCGGCGGAGCGGCAGGTCGCCGCACTGCTGATGCGGGTGGCAGGCCTGCCCGTCGATCCCCGGGGCGACGTGCCCGACGTCGAGTCCGTCCTCGACCGCATCGGGGCGGGCCCGGCCACCGGGGCGGCCGACGCCGGCCGGGAGGCGGCGGACTCCGGGGAGGCGACCGCGCCGGTGACACGCGAGCAGGCAGCCGCGATCGCCGCCGTCATGCGCAACAACCTGCGTATCGCACCGGAGTTCACCCCGGGTGTCTTCCGCGGAGACGTGCTGTTCTTCAGCGCGCTGGAGGAGCCGTCCGAGGCGTCCGCTCCGGCCGACCTCGCTCTCACCCCCGGCAAGGCGGACCGCTGGCGTCCCCATGTCGACGGCCGGCTCGACGACCACGCCGTGCCGTGCGGTCACTACGAGATGACCGAACCCGAACCGATCGCCAGGATCGGCGCGGTGGTCGCCAAGGCACTGCGTCCGGCGTCCGACTGAAGCACCGCGCGCCGGTCCCGAGCCCCGTTCCCCCACGCCGGACGCACCCCGGCGGCCGGCCGGTTCCGCGGCCGGCACGCCCCGACCCGCTCAGGAGATCACCCGTGACCTTGTCCCAGGACCTCTACGACCTCGGTGACGCACCCGACCTCGGTACCGCGCCCAAGCGGATGTACGCCTCCCTCATCCGCCGTGAGCGCTACGGACAGCCGCGCGACGCCTTCCGCACCGAGGTGGTGGACGTGCCGCCGGTCCGCCGCGGCCAGGTCCTGGTCAAGGTGATGGCGGCGGGCGTCAATTACAACAACGTCTGGGCGGCGCTCGGTTCACCGCTGGACGTCATCGCCGCGCGGCAGAAGGCGGGCGCCACGGAGGACTTCCACATCGGCGGCTCCGATCTGTCCGGCATCGTCTGGGCCGTCGGTGAGGACGTGCGCGGTGTCCGGCTCGGCGACGAGGTGGTCGTGCTGGCCAGCCGCTGGGACGAGTCGGCACAGGACATCCGTCTGGGCGGCGACCCGGCCGCCTCCATGACGCAGCGGGTGTGGGGGTACGAGGAGAACTACGGTTCCTTCGCCCAGTTCGCGGTGGTCGACGACTACATGTGCCACCCCAAGCCGGCCAGGCTGTCGTGGGCGGCGGCGTCCTGCTACATGGCGACCGCCGCCACCGCCTACCGCCAGCTGTTCGGCTGGCCGCCGCACACCGTCAGGCCCGGCGACCCCGTGCTGGTCTGGGGCGGCGCGGGCGGACTCGGCAGCATCGCCATCCAGCTCGTACGGCACGTGGGCGGCATCCCGGTCGCGGTGGTCTCCAGCCGGGAACGCGGCGAGTTCTGCGTGAAGCTGGGCGCCGAGGGATACATCGACCGGCGGGAGTTCGACCACTGGGGGCGGCTGCCGGACGCGTCGGACGAGGCCGCCATGGCGCGCTGGCTGGCCGGGGCCCGGGCCTTCGGGCGACGCTTCTGGGAGGTGCTCGGGGAGCGCCGGGCACCCCGGATCGTGCTGGAGCACTCCGGGGCCGACACCATCCCGACCTCGGTCTACCTGTGCGACAACGCGGGCATGGTCGTCATCTGCGGCGGCACCACCGGGTACAACGGCGACGTGGACCTCCGTTTCCTGTGGATGCGGCAGAAGCGCCTCCAGGGTTCGCACGTCGCCGACGCCCGCGAAGGGCGGGAGATCACCCGGCTGATCGACCAGGGCATCATCGACCCGTGCCTGTCGCGGACGTTCGGCTTCGAGGAGATCGGCCTGGCCCACCAGCTCATCCACGACAACCAGCACCCCGCAGGGAACATGGCGGTACTGGTGAACGCGCCCGCCTAGGACCTGTTCACGGACGGTGAGAGGCCGACGACGCGAAGTCGCCGGCCTCTCACCTCGGGAATTGCGGTGCCGAACGCTACGGACACACCCAGCTGAACACACCCGTCGCGACCTTGCGGACCCGGACGTCGACGCCGGTGCCCGAGCCGCCGCGGGCCTCGATCCTGAAGCCGGCCCGGGTGGGTACGGCTCGCAGGTCCCGCAGGGTTCCGGGTAGGAGGTCCGCGCCCGTGTCCGCGGCCCCGTGCGGCGGGAGGCCGCGAAGGGCTTTCCAGGCCGCCTCCTTGGCGGAGAAGAGCGTCAGCAACCGGGCGGGCAAGAGGGCCGGGTTGACGGCGTGCAGCCAGTCCTCCTCGTCCTCGCGCAGCACGAACCGCGAAGCGGCCGACGGGAGTTCACGCAGTTCCAGGTCGCAGCCCGGCGCACCGGACCGCCCCGGGCCGAGCGCCACCGACACCGCGACGCCCTCACTGTGGGTGATCGACGCCGCCAGCCCCGGCGGGAACACGGGCAGTCGGCCGGCCCGGGGGATGTCACCGCAGTCGAGCCCCACCGAACGCAGCGCCCGCCGGGCGGCGAGCCGTCCGGCCATAAACTCGCGTCTGCGACTCGGGATCATCCGCGCGGCTATCGCGGCCTCGGCGGGCCCGGCGGGACGCGCCGCCGCCTCCGACTCCAGAGCGACCCCCAGGCCGAGGCCCGCGGCGGCGAGCGGTGCCCGCAGACGCGTCAACTCGGCCCTCACGGACGGCGGAAGGGAAACGCCGGTCCGGGCCCGCGGCCGGGTGTCCACGGCGTCAGGTCCGCAGCAGTTTTTTGATGATCTTCCCGGCGGGATTGCGCGGCACCTGTTCGATGAACTCGATCCTCCGGGGCCTCTTGTAGGGCGCGAGGTTCTCCGCGACGTGCCGCAGCAGGTCGGACGCGGCCGTGCCCTCCGCGGCGACGACGTACGCGAGCGGCATCTCTCCGTAGTCCTCGTCGGCGACGCCCACGACCGCCGCGTCCCGGACGGCGGGATGGGTCATGAGCACGCGTTCGATCTCCGAGGGGTACACGTTCTGGCCGGCCCGGATGATCACGTCCTTGCTCCGGTCGACGAGGTGGATGCGTCCGCCCTCGTCCATGTAGCCGAGGTCGCCCGTGCGGATCCAGCCGTCGAGGGTCACTTCGCGGGTGGCCTCGGGGTCGTTCCAGTAGCCCTGCATGACGCCCGGCCCGCGGACGATGATCTCGCCCATCTCCCCGCGCGGCACCTCCCGTCCCCGCTCGTCCACCGCGCGCGCGGACATGCCGGGGATGACCCGCCCGCACGGGATGCGTGCGCTCACGTCGCCGGGCTCGGGGTGTTCGTCGGGGCCGAGGGTGACGAAGGGGCCGCCCACCTCCGTCATGCCGTACACCTGGCGGAAGCCGCAGCCGAGGCGGCCGACGGCGTCGGCGTACACGTCGAGGGGCATCGGGGCGGCGCCGTAGAGGATCTCGCGGAGGGAGGACAGGTCGGTACGGTGCGAGGCCTTCGCCTGGAGCATGAACCGCAGCATCTGCGGGACCAGCCACACGTGGGTGGCCCGGTGCCGTTCGACGGCCGCGAGGGCACCCTGCGGCGTGAAGCCCGCCATCAGCACCACGGTGGCACCCGCGGCCAGGTAGGTGAGCGACACCACCATGCTGCCGTGGTACAGCGGGCAGCAGTTGACCATCACGATGTCGTCGGTGGGGCGGGCCTGCACCAGCCAGCCGAGCGCGATCGCGCGGAAAGACGCCTCGTCGACGGTGACGCCCTTGGCCTGTCCCGTGGTGGCCGAGGTGTGCAGGACGGCGATCGGTGCGGTGTCGGAAACGCCGGGCAGGTCGCGGTGATCGGCCACCGTGCCGAGCGCTTCGAACACGGGCTTGTCGAACGCCATCCGGATCCGCACGGTCGCCGGCAGGGAGGTGTGCCGGTCCAGCAGTTCGGATTCCCCGAGCACCGCGACGGCGCCGACCCGTTCGATGATGCCGGCCACCTCGGGTACGGCCAGGCTGTGGTTGAGCGGCACGAACAGCGCGCCGAGCCGGGCGAGCGCGAAATAGCTCTCCAGTACCTCGATCCGGTCCTGGGAGAGGACGGCGACGCGGTCACCGGCCTCGATCCCGAGCTCCGCCAGGCCGCGGGCGAGTTCGGCCGTACGGTCGTCGAACTGCGCCCACGTGACGCTGCGCCGCTCGTCGACGAGCGCGGTGCGGTCGGGGAAGCACTGGCGGTTGCGTTCCACCAGCTGGGTCAGCCACATCAGGCACCGCCGGGGGTTCCGGCGACGGTGTGCTCGGCGACGAAGCGCTCGTAGTCGGCGATCGTATGCAGCTTCTCCATGTCCTCCGCGGTGATCTCCACGCCCGTCCGCTGTTCGACGAGCAGGACCAGGCGCACCAGGTCACCCGAGTCGATGCCGCTGCCGGCGAGGTCGACGTCGTCGCCGATGGCGTCGGCGTACTCGGCCGTACCGGTGAGTTCGACCAGCAACGTCCTGATGGTGCTCATGGTGTCCCCTTTCGCGGTGCCGCGGCCGGCCGTCGTCGCGGCCGAGCCCGTGTGTCGCAAGAAGAAGAGGCGCGCGAGCCGTCACGCACTCCCCCGGCCCCCGGGTGACGTTCGTCACGCGCCCGGGCGGGACGGTCGGGGATAGCACGGCTGCCCGGCGTCCTCTCTTCTCGGTGAGGGTTGCGCCCCCGGCCCGCGTGGCACGACGGCCGGCGGGCGATGACAGTCGAGGGAGTGGTGATGCCGGTGCCCAGGCAGTGCGTACGGGTCGGGACGGTGGGCGGCAGGACGACCGCGGGCCGGAGCGCCACCGCGGTCCGGACCGCCGGCGCGAACGGACCCGTGGACCGGACCGCCGGCGCGAACGGACCCGTGGACCGGACCGCCGGCGCGAACGGACCCGTGGACCGGACCGCCGGCGCGAACGGACCCGTGAACCGGAGCGGCGTCGCCGAAAGGATCGGCGTCCGCGGACGGAGCGGCAGCACGGTCCGGCCCGGCACCACCGTGACCCGCGCCGGGCGAACCGGGGAGGGGCCGGCATGAGCGCGGCGCCGAACACGGCCGACCCGGCCGCCCCCGCCTCGGAGGCGGAACTCACCGCCCGCTTCGAGGCACTGCTGAGCGCGGGCGGGACGGTGGAGCCGCGGGACTGGATGCCCGACGGCTACCGGCGCATGCTGATCCGTCAGATCGCCCAGCACGCCCACTCCGAGATCATCGGCATGCAGCCCGAGGGCTCCTGGCTCACCCGGGCGCCCTCCCTGCACCGCAAGTCGGTGCTGATCGCGAAGGTCCAGGACGAGGCCGGCCACGGCATGTACCTCTACTCGGCCGCCGAGACCCTCGGGGTGGACCGCGCCGACCTGCTGGACGCCCTGCACCGGGGACAGCAGCGCTACGCGGCCACCTTCAACCACGCGGCGCTGACCTGGGCCGACACGGGAGCCATCGCCTGGCTCACGGACGGCGCCGCGGTGATCAACCAGGCGCCGCTGTGCCACACGTCGTACGGGCCCTACGCGCGTGCGATGCGCCGGGTCTGCCAGGAGGAGGCCTTCCACGTCCGGCAGGGGTACGACCTGCTGCGGTCGCTGTGCGAGGGCACGCCCGCGCAGCGCGAGATGGCCCAGGACGCCGTGAACCGCTGGTGGCTGCCGGCCGTGGCGCTCATGTTCGGGCCGCCCGACACGGTCGCCGGAGGCGCCGACGCGCGCACGGCGGCACTGGGTGCGGCCGTGTCACGCCGGGCCATCGCCTGGGGCATCAAACGGCACACCAACGACGAGCTGCGTCAGCGGTTCGTCGACCACTGCGTGCCGCAGGCCGAGCGCCTCGGCTTGACCCTGCCCGACGCGAACATCCGGTGGAACGACGAGCGCGGACACTACGACTTCGGTCCCATCGACTGGGAGGTCTACCGCGGCGCCCTCGCCGACGACTCGCACTGTGCCCGCCGGCGGCTGGCGCACCGGGTCGCCGCGCACGAGGACGGTGCCTGGGTCCGGGAGGCCGCCGCCGCGTACGCGGCCCGCGAACCCCTCGACGCACCGGACGCGGGGGACCCGGACGACCAGGGTGCCGGCCGTACGAGGGAGCCGGCCGCATGAGCGCCGCGCATACGCAGGCACCGGCGTCCTGGGAGGTCTTCCTGCGTCCGCGCCGCGGGCTGTCCCACCAGCACGTGGGGTCCGTCCGCGCGAGCGACCCGGACATGGCACTGGCCCACGCCAGGGATCTCTACACGCGGCGGGGCGATCCGCTGTCCCTGTGGGTCGTCCGCTCGGACGCGGTGCACGCCGTGTCCCCCGACGAGCACGACCCGTACTTCAGCAACGCCCACCACAAGCCCTACCGCTACCCCGAGCAGTACGCATCGCCGACGGAGGGAGGCGAACACGATGACTGAGATGTACGACGCCACCGCCCAGACGCCCTCGCGCGCGGGCATCGAGGCCGGGGATCTCGCCCGGTTCACCCTGTGTCTCGGCGACGACGCCCTGATCCTCGGGCAGCGGCTGTGCCAGTGGATCACGCGGGCACCGACGATCGAGGAGGACCTGGCGCTGTCCAACATCGCCCTCGACCTCGTCGGCCACGCCCGCACCCTGCTGGCGTGGAGCGGACGGCTGGACGGCAGCGAACGCTCCGAGGACGACCTCGCCTTCGGGCGCACGGAGCGGGAGTTCCGCAACGCCCTCCTCCTGGAGCTGCCGGGCGGGGACTTCGCCGCGACCGTGGCCCGCCAGCTCACGTACACGCACTACGCCGTACTGCTCTACGAGGCGCTGGCCGGCTCCGCCGACCGGGAGCTGGCCGCCTTCGCGGTGCGGGCCGCGAAGGAAACGGGCTACCACCGCCTGCACGCCGACAACTGGACGGTGCGGCTGGGGCTCGGCACTGCGGAGAGCGCCCGCCGCATGCAGGCCGGCCTGGACCGCGTGTGGCCCTATACGGCCGAGTTGTTCGACGAGGACGACGCGGTGCGCCGGCTGGTCGAGGCCGGGACGGTCCCCTCTCCCGGTCGGCTGCGGACGGCCTGGCAGGAGAGTGTCGCCGCCGTCGTGACCCGGGCCGGGCTCGCCGTGCCCGCACCCGCCTGGGCCGCGCGGGGCGGACGCGAGGGCCTGCACACCGAGGACTTCGCTCCGCTCATCGCCGAAATGCAGTCGGTGCACCGGCAGTTCCCGGGAGGCACCTGGTGACCGGCCCGGACCACGCCCCGGCCACCGGCCCGGCCCTTCCACTCACCAGCTCGCCCGCCACCGGCCCGGTCCTCCCGGCCGCGTTCCCGTCGGCGCCGGGCCCCGGTGCCGACCGGGAACGCCCGGCCGCCTCCGCGCGCCGGGACGTCGCGGAGGTGCGGGCGCGCGTGGAGGCGCTCCCGGACCCCGAGCTGCCGATGATCAGCCTGGGCGAACTGGGGGTGATCCACTCCGTCGCCGCGGCAGCGGACGGAAGCCTGGAGGTGGAGCTCGTCCCGACGTTCCTGGGGTGCCCGGCGCTGCCCGCCATCGCCTCCGCCGTCGAGGAGGTCCTCCGGGACTGCGGCCACGCCGACGGCCGCGTGCGCCACGTGCTGGCACCGGCCTGGAGCACGGACCGCATCACGCCGTCGGGCCGCGCCAAGCTGGCCGCCCACGGCATCGCCCCGCCCGCTCCCCGGAACGCGCCCCAGCCGGTGCGCCTCGGACTCGGCGTGCCCTGCCCGCACTGCGGCTCACCCGCCACCCGGCCGCACAGCCCCTTCGGGCCCGCACGCTGCCAGTCCATGCTGCGGTGCACGGCCTGCCGGGAGACCTTTCCCCACCTGACGGCGATGTGAGACGACCCATGAACGCAGTTCCCGTCGCACAGCACAGCGGACCGCTCGACACCCACGGGACCGGGGACCGCCGCACCGGCTGGTTCCGGCTCCCCGTCACCGGGCTCGACCACCTGACGGACAACGCGGTGGCCGTCACACTGGACGTCCCCGAAGCCCTGGTCACCACCTTCGCCCACCGGCCGGGTCAGCACGTCGTCGTACGGCACCGGCGCGACGGCGCTGAACTGCGGCGCAGTTACTCGATCTGCCCGCCGCCCGACGCGCCGGACGCCCTCCGTCTGGTCGTCCAGCGCAACACGCCGGACGGTTTCGGCGCCTACGCGCTGTCGGCGCTGAAGGAGGGCGACCGGCTCGAACTCTCCCCGCCGGGCGGCCGGTTCGGCCTGCCCGACAGCACCGGCGGGCACCACGTCCTGATCGCGGGCGGCAGCGGCATCACGCCCCTCGCACCCATGGCCGCCACGGCTCTGCGTGAGGACCCCGGCTGCCGCGTCTCGCTGATCCATGCGGTGCGCACCGCGGGCGACGCTCTCCTGTCGGACGAACTCGCCGTCCTCAAGGACGCGTTCGTCGACCGCCTCACCGTGCTGTACGTCCTCTCGCGCGAACGCCGCGAGAGCGAGCTGTTCACCGGGCGCATCGACGCGCCGAAACTGCTGCGTCTGCTCGAACTGCTGGACGTACGCCCCGGCTCCCCCACGACATTCGCCCTGTGCGGGCCGTACGGGCTGCTCCGGACCGTGGGCACGACGCTCGCCGCGTGGGGTGCGCCCCCGGACCGGGTGCGCTCGGAGCTGTTCTCCGCCGCTGGGGCGCCGGCCGAGCCGGCCCCTGCCGCCTCGGCCGTCCCCCGGGGCCGGGTGACGGCGGTGCTCGGCGGCCGTACCAGCGTCGTCACCGTGCTGCCGCAGGACGAGGTGATCCTCGACGCCGTGCTCCGTCAGCGCCCCGAGGCGCCGTACGCCTGCCGCGACGGTGTGTGCGGCAGCTGCCGGGCGAAGGTGACGCGGGGAGCCGTGACGCTGGGGTCCCAGCACGCCCTGGACGCCCGCGACCTGGCGGCGGGCTACACGCTCGCCTGTCGCGCCCGCCCCCGGACCGACGACCTCACGCTGGACTTCGACGCCTGACCGCCGTCCCGTCCTCGATCCCCCGTCCCTTCCCGTTCCCTCGCCCCTTCCCGTTCCCTCGTTCCCCGTCCCACGTTCCACGTTCCACCGAAGGAGAGCATCTTGCCCACCACCCTGCGGCACGAAGGCAGAACCGCCCTGGTGACCGGCGGCAGCCGCGGCATCGGCAAAGGCATCAGCCTGCGGCTGGCGCGGGAGGGCGCCCTGGTCGCGGTGCACTACGGCCACCACCACGAGGCGGCCGAGCAGACGGTCAAGGAGATCGAGGCCGAGGGTGGGCGCGCGTTCCGCGTGCACGCCGAGCTCGGCGTTCCCGGCGACGCCGACGCCCTCTGGGCGGCCTTCGACCGTGAAATGGCGGCCCGGGGAGCCGAACCCGCCCTGGACATCCTCGTCAACAACGCCGGCATCACCCTTCCGCGCACCATCGAGAACGTCACCGAGGACGACTACGACAGGGTGTTCGCCGTCAACACGCGGGCGCCGTTCTTCGTGATCCAGCGCGGCCTGCGGCGACTGCGGGACGGCGGACGGATCATCAACATCTCGTCGGTGGCCACCCGGGTCGCGTTCCCGGCGATCGTCGCCTACACGATGACCAAGGGTGCCCTGGACACGCTCGCCCTGTCGCTCGCCAAGGAGTTGGGGCCGCGCGGCATCACAGTGAACACGGTCGCGCCCGGGTTCACCGAGACGGAGATCAATCCCACGCTCAAGAACCCGCAGATCCGGCAGGCCTATTCGGCCGCGTCCGTGTTCGACCGGCTCGGTGCCCCCGCCGACATCGCCGACGTCGTGTCCTTCGTCGCGAGCGACGACGCCCGCTGGGTGACCGGCCACTGGATCGACGCCAGCGGCGGAGTCCAGCTCTGACCGGCCGTCGAGCCGGCCCGGCACCGGACCGCGCACGGCACGCCCCCACACCGTCCGCCTCCCCGCCGCCCGCGGCCTTCTAGGAGTCCTGATGGAAGACGGCACGTCCGTACTCGCGGATCTGTCCACGGACGATCCGCTCACCCAGCCCTTCCGGGGCACGAGTCCCTACGACGACTACGTCCACGCCTCGGTCCTCAACTCGCTCCAGCAACCGCTCACCGAGGCGGCCGACGAGATGGGCTTCCTCGTCACCACCCAGGTGATGGAGCTGTGGTTCACCCTGATCGTGCACGAGTGGCGCACGGCCCGGGAGTCCTTCGTCAAGGACGATCTGGACGCGGCCGTGGACGCGCTGGTGCGCAGTCGCCGCGCACTGCGTGCCCTCGTCGCCTCCTGGCAGCCCATCGCCGCCCTGACACCCGCTCAGTTCAACGGCTTCCGCGCCGCGTTCGGCAAGGCGTCCGGTTTCCAGTCCGCGATGTACCGGCACCTGGAGATCCTGCTCGGCGAGAAGTCCGCCGCGCTCGTGCGCGCGCACCGGGGCGATCCGAAGGTCCACGAGGCGCTGCGGGACGCCCACCGTGAGACGTCGCTCTACGACGAGGTCCTGATGTTCCTGCACCGCCGCGGCCTGCCGGTGCCGCAGCACGTCCGAGAGCGGGACGTCACCGAGCCGTACGTGATGGATCCCGGCGTCGTGGAGGTGTGGCGGCGGGTGTACGCCGGTCCGCAGCACGATCCGCTGCTCGCGCTGGGCGAGTTGCTCACCGATCTCGCCGAGCTGGTCGCGCGCTGGCGGTTCGACCACGTCATGGTGGTGCGGCGGGCGATGGGCACCAAGTCGGGCAGCGCCGGATCCTCGGGACTGGCCTGGCTGGAGCAGCGTGCCGCTCGCACGGTCTTTCCGGAACTCTGGGCGGTGCGCGGTGACATCTAGGGTCATCTCCGCGTTCGCCGCGCAGGAGGAGAGGCGGGTGCTGAGCCTGAAGCCCGTCCTGGCGCCGCGGCACGGGTCGTACGGCGAACACCCTCACCAGGTCTACGACGCGTGGCCTGCCGCGGATCCGGCTGCCCCGCTGGTGATCCTGCTGCACGGCGGTTACTGGCGCTACGACCGCATGCATCTGACCCCGTTCGCCGCGTACCTGGCCCGGCAGGGGTTCTCCGTCCTGCTGCCTGGGTTCCGCAGGTCGGGTGGCGCGGGCGGCTATCCGGAGACCTTCGACGACATCGCGCGGATCGTGGACACCCTGCCCGAGGGCAGGCGCTACGTCCTGGCCGGTCACTGCTCGGGCGGCCATCTCGCCCTGTGGTGCGCGGCCCGCGGGCTGCTGCCGCAGGACTCCCCCTGGTACACGAACCGGCTGCCGGACGCCGTGCTGGCGCTCGCGCCGCTCACCGACCTGGCCGCGACCCGCCGTGACGGCCTGAGCGACGATGCGGCGCTGCAACTCCTGGGCGGCGAGGGTACGTTCGAGGAGCGGCTGCCGTTGGTGGATCCGCTCGGCCTGCTCAAGGGGACGGGCTCCACCGGGGTGCGGACAGTCCTGCTGCACGGCGAGGTCGACGAGGAGGTGCCGCTCTCGCAGTTCGCCGACTACGCGGCCGTCCACCGCGACCTGGAGACCGTCGTCCTGCCGGGGACGGGGCACTACACGCTCATCGAGCCGGACGCGCCCGCCGCACGGGCGGTCGCGGACACACTGTGGCGTCTGACCGGTGAGTGGGGCGCGGTCCGGCCGGACGCCGCACCCGCCCAGGACGGAGGGCGGCCGTGACGACCGCCGCCCACACGCTGGACGAACAGGCCGCGGCCCTCGACGCCGACGACGTCCTTGCCCCGGTCCGGGAGCGTTTCCTCATCCCCGAGGGGCTCGTCTATCTGGACGGCAACTCGCTCGGCCCGCTGCCGGCGGCGGTGCCACCGGCGCTCGCCGACGTCGTGCACCAGCAGTGGGGCACCGGCCTGATCCGCTCGTGGAACTCCCACGACTGGTGGCAGGCGCCGCTGCGGGTCGGTGACGCCGTCGGGCGTCTGGTAGGCGCCGCGCCGGGGCAGACGGTGGCGGGCGACTCCACCAGCGTGCAGCTCTTCACCGCGCTCAGTGCCGCCGCAGGCCTGCGCCCCGACCGACGGACGCTGGTCACGGACCCGGGGCACTTCCCCACCGACCGCTATCTGGCGGGCTCGGTGGCACGACTGCACGGCCTGCGCGTACGCCAGGTGCCGCCGGGTGAACTGGAGCGGTACCTGGCCGCCGAGGGCGACGACGTGTGCGTGGTCAGCTACTCCCCCGTCGACTACCGGACCGGCGAGCTGTACGACATGGGGGCGCTGACCCGGGCCACGCACCGGGCCGGCGCGCTCTCCCTGTGGGACCTGTGCCACGCGGCCGGGGCGCTGCCGGTGCACCTGGACGCCCTCGGGGCCGACTTCGCGGTCGGCTGCGGCTACAAGTTCCTGTCGGGGGGCCCGGGCGCCCCGGCGTTCCTGTACGCCGCCCGCCGCCATCACGA
The DNA here is from genome assembly GCF_042871785.1 of Streptomyces sp. NPDC005551. Classification (NCBI taxonomy): domain Bacteria; kingdom Bacillati; phylum Actinomycetota; class Actinomycetes; order Kitasatosporales; family Streptomycetaceae; genus Streptomyces; species Streptomyces sp. NPDC005551. The sequence continues at coordinate 237,993 of NZ_JBIAJE010000003.1, forward strand.
CGACTGGCGGACACCGCTCGACGGCTGGACCGGGCACGCGGATCCCTTCGGCCTGCGGCCGGACTACACCCCCGCGCCGGGGATCGCCCGGGCCCGTATCGGAACTCCGCCGATCCTGTCCCTGCTGGGCCTGGAAGCCGCGCTGAAAGCCTTCGACGGGATCGACATGGCGCAGGTCCGCGCCAAGAGTCTCTCCCTGACCGGCTTCTTCCTCCGGTGCGCAGAGGACATGCTGACCGGTCTCGGCTTCGAGCCGGTCACCCCGGCCGACCCGGACCGCCGCGCCAGCCAGGTGTCCCTGCGCCATCCCCATGCCTACGGCCTGATCCAGTCGCTGGCCGCCCAGGACGTCGTCGCCGACATGCGCGCACCCGATCTTCTCCGGTTCGGTGTCAACGCGCTCTACACCTCCCACCGTGACGTGCTCGTCGCCGTCCGACGTCTTCGGCAGACGGCGGCGACCGGCGCCTACGACCCGTCACCCGAGGAGGCGGGGACGGTGACCTGACGCCCAGGGGCACAATCGCCCGCCCCCGCGGGGCCGCGCCGGCGCGGGTCGGCCGACGGGTCCGGGACAGCGACGGCCCGGACCCGGGGGAGCATCCCGCGCTCCCTATGCTGACCGCATGATCCCTCTGCCTCTCTCCGCGCTGGAAGTCGCCATGGTCCAGACCGGCACTCGGGCCGCGGACACGTTACGTGACACCACCGAGTTCGCCCGCCGCCTCGACGCCCTCGGCTACCGGCGCCTGTGGTACGCCGAGCACCACCACTCCCCCGCCATCGGCGCGTTTCCGCCCGTGGTCCTCACCGCTCATTCGGCCGCGTCCACGGCGTCCATCCGGCTGGGCTCCGGAGGCGTGCTGGCCCCCAACCACGCCCCGGTCATGCTGGCGGAGCAGTTCGGCACACTGGCCGCGCTGCACCCCGACCGGATCGACCTGGGCATAGGCCGCGGGCCCGGCACCTTCGACGAGGCCACCGCACGGGCCCTGCGCCGAGGTGCGGGACCTGTGACGGACGACGAGTACCGGGACGACGTGGCGGAGACGCTGCGGCTCCTGGTGGACGAGGTCGCCCTCGGCCCGCTCCCGGAGCCGTGGCTCCTGTCCTCCAGCACCGCCGGTGCCGCCCTGGCCGCGGAGCTCGGTCTGCCGATGGCTTTCGCCCACCACATCCGGGCGGACAACACCCGTGCCGCACTCGCCCGTTACCGAGCCGGTTTCGCCCCGTCCCGCTGGTCCGAGCGCCCCCGCGTGCTGCTGTGCGTGGAGGTGGTGTGCGCCGAGACGCAGGAGGAAGCGGAGCGGCTCGCCGGACCCATGGACGTCGTCAAGGCCGGACTCCTCCAGGGACGCAGCGACGTTCCCTTCCCCTCGCCCGAGGAGGCGTCCGCGCACCCGTTCGCGCCCGGGGAATGCCAGGCGCTGGCGCGTTTCCGGGCCCATCAGGCGCACGGCACAGCGGACACGGTGGTGCGACGCCTGACCGAGCTGGCGGCGGCGACCGACGCGGACGAACTGATGCTGGTGACGCCGGTCTACGCCCTGGCCGACCGCCTGCGCTCGTACGAGCTGGTGAGACGGCACGCCGCACCGGAGCACTGAGCGTCCGGCGCGAGGGCCTCAGTCCCTGCCCCGGCCGGATCGCCGCGGGTGGGGCCCGGGTCAGCTCCCCAACGAGCACGACCGGGAGTGCTCCCAGTACCTGCGGGTCTCCCGGCTGTCCTCGTCGGGACCGTCCGGTGCGCCGCAGGTGCACCGTCCGGCGGTGGGGTCGATGAGGTCGGCCGCCTCGCGATGCCCCGCCTCCCGGAGCTGCGTGGCCAGTTGGCGCGCGTAGTCCTCGACGAGGAGCGCCGCCTCCTTGCCCGAGCGGCCGGTACCGTCGCGGCGAAGTTCCTGTACCAGTCTGGCGCGCGCCATCATGCGGGTCGGCTCCTTGTGCGGTCGGCCGCCGGTCCGTGCGCGGTTCACCGCCAACCTAACAAACCCCACGGCACGGGGGCGTCGCCGTCAGGTCAGTTCGGGTTGCGGGGCCGGCTGCCGGACGGGCACGGTCTTCGGCTCCCAGGACGCGGTCGTCCGTATGTAGTCGTAGATGACCGAGACCATGGCGAGGAGGAGCAGGGGGCCGGCCAGCCACGGGTGTGCGGCCATCTCCAGAGGCAGGCAGCGGTAGGACACCAGGAGTGCGACGCACACCGTCGAGCCGTGGGCGACCAGTCGGATCCCCGACCGGTCCCAGCCGTGGTCGTAGGCGCGCAGCGCCCCTTCGACCGTGAGCGTGAACACCACGCCGGCGATGAGGTCGGCGCCGTAGTGGTAGCCGAAGCCGAGCGTCGCGGCGAGGGTGGCGATCAGCCAGAACGCGCCGGCGTAGCGCAGGGCGCGCGGGCCCTTGCGGGAGTGGATGAAGATCGCGGTGGCCCACGCGGTGTGCAGGCTCGGCATGCAGTTCCGCGGGGTGATCCCGTCGAACGGCATGAGGTGCGGGGCACTGATCGCAGGCACTGTCCGCGGCCACAGGTCGGCCACGGCCCAGGGCGCGCTGGGGGGCATGTGCGGTGCCCACAGGCTGACTCCTTCCCAGTGCGCGGCGCCGGTGCCATAGGCGAAGACCGGCCCGACCACCGGGAAGATCATGTAGAAGGCCGGTCCGATGAGGCCGATGGTGAGGAAGGTGCGCACGAGGTGGTGGCGCGGGAAGCGGCGCTCGGCGGTCACGTTGCGCAGTTGGTACAGCGCGACGACGACCGCGGCCACCGGGAGCTGGCCGTAGACGAAGTCGAGAGTGTTGAAGCCGATGGGGCCGGAGGCGGTGACGATCCGCCCGGCGAGCCAGGACGGGTTGCCCAGTGCGTGGTCGGTGACCGCCACGTACTGGTCGAGCACCATGGGCCGGGTCTGGGAGGTGAGGAAGAGCCAGGCGTCGCCCGTCTTGCGGCCCGCTATGAGGAGCAGGGCCAGTCCTACGCCCTTCAGCAGCAGGACGCGCTCCGGGCCCGTGCGGCGGGTGACGGCGACGACCGCGCAGCCCAGGGTCACCCACAGCGCGCCGTTGCCGAAGGGGTGGCCGTCGGTCACTTCGATGTCGGCCACCCAGCGGACCGCCCAGAAGACGACGTCGACGCCGACCGCCGCGCCCAGCGCGATGAATCGCTGCCGCCAGGTGAGAACCACCATCATCAACGCCATACCGGCGTACAGCAGTCCGCCGGATTTGGGCGGGAACAGCACCTCTCGCGCCTGCGTGGTGATCGGACCCGGCAGGCCGTAGTGGCGTACGGCGCATTCGAGCGCGACGAGGAATCCGAGCACCGCGACCGCCGCCGCGGCCCACAGGCCCGCTTGTGGTTGACGCCGTATGTGTATCAATCCAGACCACTTCACTAGATACTGGTTGCGCTGTCGGTCCTACCCGCCCGGGCAGGACGAAAAAAACACCGCGCGGGTTCCGGCCCGGCTTCGGCCGTCGCCGTCCTGCGGCGCGGCCATGGGCGGAACGGAGTGCGGAGGGCGTCAGGTGACGGTCGGCCAGCTCCGCAGCAACGCGGCGATCTTGCCGGCCGTGCAGGCGGGATCGAGAAGCAGGTCCTTGAGAGCGACGGCATCCTCTCGGACGGGCTTGACGGAAACCCCGGCCGCCTCCAGGTACATCACCCCGGAGGCGGCGGCGACGGCCAGGTTGGAGCGCTCCAGCCAGCGGCACCGGCCCAGCGTGTGCACCAGGGCGGCGGCCTTGGCGTAAGGGCCCTCATAGACGGACTGCTCGAAGAGTTCGGCCCGGTGGCGTGCGACTGCCGACACGGGGACGCCGTAGTCGTCGGGAGCCGGATCGTCTGCCCCGGCGGCCTCCGCGACCTGCAGGATCCAGGGAACGTCGATGTGCAGGTCCATCAGGCTGCGTGCGCTCCCCGAGACGTCTGCCGGGCCTGTTCGGCCGTGTCGAAGACCGCCTGGTGGTCGGCCAGGAAGCGGGCGGCCGCGTCCACCGCCCGGGCGCGCAGGCCGCTGGCATCGTCCTGCACCAGCCTGGCCAGATAGTCCCCGATACTCAGTCCCAGGTCGGCGGCGCGCTGCTTCGCGAGTTCCGCGACCTCTTCATTCACGCGCGCGCCCAGCTGTGTCTTCGCCATACCCGCATGGTAACAGCCGTTACCATGCCCGGGGGAGACCGGCCCCCGGTGGGGACATCGGCTCCCCGTCCGCGGTGAGCATGAAGGCCGGGGCCGGGACACGCAAAGGAAATGGCCAGGGCTTGTGGCAGCCCTGGCCATTACCTCATGTCGGTGTCAGTGGTGCTTGCAGTCCCAGTGACCCTTGATCCACTGGTGGTCCCAGTGACCGGCGACATAGACCCACTTGTAGGTGTGGTGGTGCTCCCAGAAGCCCTGGTGCCAGGTGCCGTGACGGTCCTTGTAACCCTTGTGCCAGGACTTGTGGTCGACCTGCTTCTTCTCCCAGTGGCCCTTGACCCACTTCTTCTCCCAGTGCCCCTTCTTCCACTCGCACTTGTCGTGGTGGTCGTGATGGTCACCGGACACCACGGTGGTGACGGAGGAAGGCGCGGGAGCCGCATTGGCCGTCGTGGACATGCCGAGAGCGGCACCTCCGGCCAGCAGCCCCGTGGCTGCGGTTCCCACCACCAGCCGCCGGACTCGCATGGATGCTGTCATCGCACGAATCTCCTTGCCAGAGCATTTGGCGAACACAACGAACGGATGCCGGTCCTGTCGGCCACGGCCGCGGTGCGGTGTGGCAGCTGCGTGACACCGGCTGCTCCGCTCTCCTGTTGTGTCGGACATGGGGGATTCGGAGCCGGGACCGCACCGGATGACACAACGGGAAAAGAGCGTGAAGAGACCGTCCGGTGAACCGGCGCGGTCGGCGGGCGACCCCGACCCGGTCGGCGCATCCTGCCCGCACTTCCGCCGCCACCGCGGGGGGCGAGGCTTCCCGCCTTCCCGCCATCCGTCCGGTCGGCGGCTACGAATCACCTGCACAGAGGAATCATCGGTATTTAAGGCCCTCAAAGGGGGCGGTCATGTCCACGATCGTTTCACCGCCTGTCACACAGCACGCGGTTGCTCTGCCCCGCGGCCGGCGCGCACCGGCTGTGGCTCGCCACATCACCGAACGATGGCTGAAGACCGCCGACCGTCCGGATCGCATCGCGGACGCCGTGCTGATCGTCTCCGAGCTGGTGACCAACGCGGTCCGACATACCGGTGACTCGTGCCTGCTGATCCTCACGGTCCAGGGGCAGCAGCTGGACATCGCCGTCGCGGACCACAGCGAAGAGCTTCCCGATCTCGGCTCACGGGCAGGAGCGGGCGATCATGGCGGCTTCGGCATGGATCTCGTCTGCCGGCTCGGTGAACAGGTCCGGGTCGTCCCCGCTCTCGGAGGCAAGACGGTCCATGTCCTGCTCCGGCTGGAGACGGGTTAGACCACACCGATACGCGTGATCCGGTTCTCGGTCCGAGGCGACGTCACCCGCACGCCCATGCCGCACTGCGCGGTGCTGCGGCCGGTGCCACAGTCGAATACGGCACACAGGGCGCCGCGGGCACACCGCGGATCGCAGCCCGACGTACGAGGGGAGCGGAGCTTGCCGCGCCGATCCGAGCCCAGCACGCCGGCGGAGGAGCTGCTGCCCCGTGTAGCCGAAGGCGACAAGGAAGCGTTCACGGGGGTCTACGACGCCTTCAGCGGGACCGTCATGGGACTGGTCTGCCGCGTTCTGCGCGATGCCGCCCAGGCGGAGGAGGTCACCCAGGACGTCATGATCGAGGTCTGGCGCACCGCGGACCGCTACGACCCCCGGCGGGGAACGGCCAAAGCCTGGGTGCTCACCCTCGCACATCGCCGCGCCGTGGACCGGGTACGGGCCGCCCAGGCGAGCTCGGAACGCGAGCGGCGCGCCGGGCAGCTGCTCTCCGAGAGGGCCTTCGACCAGGTCGCCGAGGCCGTGCAGGACCATGACGAGCAGCGGCGCATCTACCGCTGCCTGGCCGCACTGACCCGTCTGCGACGGGTCCCCCTGGTCCTCGCCTTCTACCAGGGCCTGACCTACGTCGAGGTGGCCCACGCGCTGTCGACGCCCGAGGGCACGGTGAAGTCCCGCATGCGCGCGGGCCTGCAGCACCTGCGAGCTTGTCTGGAGGCCGACGAATGACGTCCGAGGAAGACGCGCATCTCGCCGTCGGTGCCTACGTCCTGCACGCGTTGCCGGCGGCCGAGGAAGCCGCCTTCGAGAACCATCTCGCCGGCTGTGCGGACTGCCGCGCGGAAGTCGCCGAGTTGCTTGAGGTCGTCACCCTTCTCGCGGGCGCGGAGACCGCCTCCGTGCCGCCGCACGTGCGCGCCCGCACTCTTGAAGCCGTCAGCCGGATCCCTCTGGACCGGCCTCGGCGTCCGTCGGCAGTCAGGCAGCGTGCCATGCGCTTCGCGCTGACCGCGAGCATCGCCGCAGCCGCCCTTCTCGGCGGGGCCGCCGCCTGGCAGCACTCCCAGGCGGACGACGCACGCACTCAGGCCACCCGGGCGCACATCGCCGAGCGGGCCCTCACCGATGTCGTGACCGCGCCCGACGCCACCCTGCACACCGGAACGCTGACCGGAGGAGGCACGGCAGCCGTCATCGTGTCCCGCTCCGAGGCCCGCGCCCTCTTCGCCGCTCAAGACCTTCCAGCCCTCGCCGCAGACAAGGTCTACGAGCTCTGGTTCGCCACCACGGCGGACGACCTGCGCCCCGCCGGTCTCCTGCCGAGCGGGGCGAAGCGGGCTTCGCACGTCCTGCGGGGCCCCCTGGCCGGCGCTGTGGCCGTCGGTATCACCGTCGAACCCGCCGGCGGCTCCCGGCAGCCCACCACCGAACCCCTCGCCGTCATTCCCATCACGGCCTGAAGTGCGGCTCTCAGCTGTCCGGCCGGTGGTGGGTCAGGGGTGCTCGAACCACTGGAGCACCCCTCCGACGAGAAAACAGAGCGCTCCCGCGAGAGTGCCCCAGTTCGCGAGGTCGGCGTTCAGGACGCTTCCCGTCACGGGCCGGGTGAAGGCGGCCAGTGCCGAGACGAGGAAGAGCACGGAGCCGAGCTGGTTGACCGCGACGATCCACCAGCCGAGGTCGGCGCGTCGCACCCCTGGCCGGCCATGGCACACCTCGACCAGCGCGAGGTGCCCCGAGATCAGGAAGAGGATGCATCCGACCATGTCGGGGGCCCAGATCAGCCTGTTCGTCTGCTGCGTCGAGAGCCCTTGCAGCAGAGAGCTCAGCAGGTTGATGCCGAACACCAGCGTGCCCGTGAACAGCAGGAAGGTGCTCAGCCAGTCGATGCGGCCGGGTTCGTAGCTCCACCATCGCCGGCTCCGTGCGGCCGGTGCCCCGGCCGCGCTGTCCCGGCGGGGAGCGTTGATCGCCTGGAGCAGTGACGCGTAGCCCCCCGTGTTGAAGAACAGACCGCCGGCGAAGTAGATCCAGACGCCCGTCGCGCCGCCCGAGCCGAACTGGGCCACCCCCGCTCCGGCGGCGAAGAGGGCCCCACCGACCGCGAAGGCCCCCGCGGCCAGGTGATTCAGGCGGCGCAGCCGGGCGATCGATTCGTTGTCCGCTCTCCGGGAACGCTGTTCCGGCCCGCCCGGGGTCCGCACGGTGAGCAGGCCACGCTTGCGTGCCGGACGCGATTCCCAGACGGCGGTGCCACCGTCCTCGAGGATCCAGGTCAGCCGGGTGGTGAACGGTCCCGCTCCCTCGGCGGTCTCCTGCATGTTGCTCACCCGCCGACCGTAGCCGTCCGGCAGCGGCTCCTTCCCCTTCGACGCAGTCCACTTGTGCGCGCGTCTTCGCTCGCCGGTGGAACGGCGTCGCGGCGCCTCCCCGGGCGCCCCGGCCGCGGCTCGCCGGCGGGGCCTGCCGCGCGGAGGCCCCGCCCGGCCGCCGGGTGGGTAGAAGTGGCGTGACGCACCAGGTCGGCCTGCCACGACGCGGCACCAGGGGTGTAAGCAGGTCGTGTGGACCTTCATCGGGAATCAGGGCATGTCAGCCGGTCGTGGAACGCGTCGGGCAGTCGGCTTGCTCTGCCTCTCGCCCTGATCGCGATCGTCACGGTCGTGGACATCCTCGCCCCTCCCGACGTTCACCTCGGTCCTTTCCTGGTCGCGGCACCCGCGATCACGGCGTCGTTCGCCGGCCCGCGGATGACGGCCCTGGTCGGTGCACTCGCGGTCCTTGCTCAGGGCACGGTGGGCGTCATACGGACCAGCCTCACGGACCTCAACCACACCCTTCAGATCGTCGCCCTGGCCCTGATCTCCGTGCTCGTGACGTTCCTCGCGCATGTGCGCGAGCGTCACGAGAAGCAGTTGATCCAGCTTCGCTGGGTGGCGCAGGCGGCTCAGGAGGTCGTACTTCGGCCTCTTCCGCGCCGGATCGGTCCACTCCGTCTCGCGTCCGTCTACCTGGCCGCGGAAGCCGAGGCGCAGATCGGCGGTGACCTGTATGCCACGGCGCGGACCACGCACGGCACCCGCGTCCTCATCGGCGACGTCCGCGGCAAGGGCCTGGAGGCGATCGGGGATGCCGCCCGCCTCCTGGGCGCCTTCCGGGCCGCGGCGCACCGCCAGCCCGAGCTCCCCGCTCTGGTGGCCTTCCTCGAGGACGCTGTCTCCTCGGACCTCGACACGCCGGGCGACTGGGAAGACGACATGGAGGAGCTGGAGGCCTTCACCACAGCGGTCGTCCTGGACATCCCCGACCACGCCACGAACGTCTCCGTGATCAACTGCGGTCACCCGCCGCCACTGCTGTGGGCCCGGGGCGACGTCCACGAGCTGGGGGTGCGCCGGCCGGCGCCGCCGCTGGGGCTGACCGGACACGTGGAGAACCCCTTTTCCGTCCAGGAGTTCACCGTGGCCGACGGGGACATCATCCTGCTCTACACGGACGGGGTCACCGAAGCCCGCGACGGCAAGGGCGACTTCTATCCGCTGGCCGACCGGCTCGCCGCGTGGTCCGGGCAAGGACCGGAGGATCTTCTCCGCTACCTGTGCGACGACCTCCTGACGTACGCGGGCCGAACCCTGGGGGACGACGCCGCTCTCGTCGCCATCGAGCGCGTTGCCGCGAGCGAGCCGTGACGTCCGCACCCTCCGGCGAGCGTCCGCGGCCGTACGCCGTGGGCCCGGCAGCCGTGTCGCCCGGGACGAGCCGGCGACCCGGCCCCAGGGTGCCGTGGCGTCAGGCCGGGGCGGGCCACCCGGCTGGTGGCCCGCCCCGGCCTCAGTCCTGCGGCCAGTCGCTGTACCGGATCCGCGCGAGGTCCCTGATCTCGCCGAGGGTGCCCCACTCGTTCTTCCCGAGCCGGGACAGCGGCCGCAGGAGGTCGATCCGCGGATGCCCGTCCACGACGGTGTCCGCGCGGACCGCGGCGTGGACGACGCGCCCCAGCACGACCGTCGAGTTCCCCAGGCACAGGGTCGCGTGCAGCCGGCACTCCAGCGCCACCGGCGAGGCGGCCACCCGCGGCGGCCTCACCCGGAGCGAGGGTTCCCGCTCGATGCCCACCGCGTCGAACTCCCCCTCCTCACTGGGGAAGTCGGTCGCCGTCGCGTTGATCTGCTCGAGAAGCCCTTCGGGTGCGAAGTTCACGACGAATTCCCCGGTCTCCTCCACGTTGCGCAGGGAGTCCTTGCGCCCGACGGAGGTGAACTGCACGATCGGCGGGTCGGTGCAGGCGACGGTGAAGAACGAGTGCGGTGCCAGGTTGGCGGTCCTGCCGTCGCCCGTGAGCGTCGACACCCACGCGATCGGGCGCGGCACGACCACCGCGGTGAGCAGTTTGTAGAACGCTCCCTTGTCCATGGACTCGGGGGAATAGTCGATACGCATGTCAGGCAGTATCGCTGGCCTGACCTGCGCGGGTGTCACGAGGCCGGCGGAGTCCAGTCGCCGAGCCAGTCCGCGATCTCGTGACCGGCGGCCGCCGCGTCGGACAGCTGCGGCCGGTCGGCGCTCGCCGCGCCGGATCCCGCGCCGCTGTTCCGGTACTCGGCGAAGCGGTCCTTCTTCCAGGAGAACCCGCCCATGTCGGTCCACGGTGTGGTCCTCACCGCGTCACTGAGCACGCTGTCGCGCACGACCGTCTGGGGGCGGAGGGTCGCGTCGCCGCCCGCGTGCCAGTTCCGGCCCAGGTAGAAGCTGCGGGCCGCGACGTCGCCGTTCACCTTGGAGTTCGTGATGAGGAAGCCCTTGAAGCCCGCCGGGGTCGACGGTGCGGTGACGAAGCCGGCCGAGGTGCCGTCCGCGCGCTTCTTCAGCGTGAAGGTGGTGCGGTTGAAGACGGCGGTCGCCCGGCCGAAGACGAAGTCGACGTTGCCGACGACGTACGAGTTGTCGACGTAGACCCGGGCCGGCCGGTCCTTCGAGGGGCTCTCCAGTTCCAGGGTGTCCTGGTCGCCGGTGACGATGACGTGGTTCAGGAACGTCCTGTCGCCCGAGGTGCGCAGCGCGACGGCCTGATGGCCTTCCTCGCCGCGGTGGGCTGCCTCGTCGAAGTCGTTGGAGACGGTGAGGTTGCGCACCTCGAAGTCCGGCGCGTCCGCGGTGAGTGTGGCGCTCCCGGAGGTGCCGTACGTTCCGCCGCCCGGCTTCGGCGTGCCGGCCGAGTGCCCCTCGACGATCACCGTGTCCGCGGCGTGCTTGCCGGTGCCCCGGATCGTGACGTGCGGCTTGTTCGACGGCACCCTGACGGTCTCGCGGTACGTGCCCGGCGCGACCGCGACGATGACCTGTGAGGGGTTGTTCGCGGGTACGGCGTCCACGGCGGCCTGCACGGTCCGGTACTGTCCGCTGCCGTCCCTGGCCACGGTCAGCGTCGTGGCGGCGGCTGCCTTCGTGGTGGTGCCGACGGATGCCTGAGGGCCGGTGCCCCGGCGCAGGATCGCGGGGACGTCGGCGGCGGGATCGAGCGTGTACGCGTAGTACTTCTTGGGGTCGAAGGCCGTGCCCCCGCTCTCGTTGCGGCCGGTGGTGCTCTTGAAGACGTTCCCGCGCTGCACGAGCGAGGCCGTCCCGTCCTTGGTGACCGGGTTGCGCAGTCCCTCGAAGTAGCTGTTCTCCAGGACCATCTTCGTCCTGCCGCGCGCGTAGTTGCCGTACGAGGACGTGATGTCCGTGCCGGGGTCGTCCTGGAGGTAGTTGTTGTACAGGTGCGCGTGGGCGACGTTGTCGGTGGACGGGTTGCGCTGTTCGGTTTCGCGGATCCAGTTGTGGTGGATCGTGATGTCGGCCGTGACGTTGTCGGTCCAGCCGATGCCGAAGGCCTTGTTCTCGTTGCTCAGCCTGTTCCAGGAGACCGTGAGATAGGTGGTGTCCTTGCGGCTGTCGATGAGCCCGTCGGCCATGTGCCGCAGGTCGTTGTGATCGATCCAGACGTGGTGGGCGCCGTCCAGCTGGATGGCGTCGAAGTCGTGCTCCTTGTCGTTCCAGGTGCCCATGTAGGCGTCCCGGATGGTCAGGTTGCGGATGATGACGTTGTGCACGCCCTGGCCGAGGAAGAACCCGCCGCCGACGATGTGCCCGGACGTCCCCGCCCCCACGATCGTCTTGTCCGACGCGACCTTGATCTCCTTGCCCTTGGGTTCCATCGTGATCGCGCCCGCGACGACGATGACGTACGGCTCGGCGGCGGTAGCGTACTTCTCCAGGTCCGCGAGCGTCTTTACGGTGACCGTTCTGCCCTCCCGTCCGCCGTAGGTGCCTTTCTGGCCCAGGGCGTCGACGGAGGCGAACCCGTCGGCCGCCTGCGTGGCTCCCGCCGGGGCGGGTGCCGCCGACGCCGTGGCACCCGCGTCGTCGCCGAACACCCCGAACGCACCGCCGTAGGCGAGGCCGGCCGCGGCGGCCAGCGCGACGGGCAGGCCCACGACGACGCCCTTTCTACGGCGTCCGTGGCGTGCGGGTGCGGTCCTGTTCTGCTGAGGGGTCATACCGACTTCCGTCCCGATCTGTGTGAGGGGTTCGGCTGTCAGTCGCCGCCGCACGCGGGGAGGTTGCCGTCGTTCCGGAAATTCCTGCCCGGCGAGCCCGGTGAGGCGGCCGGGGGCAGGTCGCGGCACATCACCGGGTGGTGGAGCGTCAGGCGGGCCGCGGTGCCCAGACCCGTCCGGCGTAGTCCAGGAAGTTCCGCCCGAGGATCTTCTCGATGCGCTCGGAGCGGTAACCGCGCTTCTCCAGGAGGCGGATCAGTTCCCGGAACTGGTCCACTCCGCGCAGGTCGAGGACGAACGGGAGCGTGTCGGCGCGCTCCCCCGCCGCTCCGACGCCGGCCTGCCGACGCAGGGCCACGTGCTCCGCGAGGTGCGCGCGGTAGGCGTCGAGATCGTCGACGGACGTGATGGTGCCGTCGGTGCCGATGCCGACGTGGTCCTCCCCGCACACATTCACCGCGTGATCGATGTGCTCGACCACGTCCGCCGCGCCGGCGTGCCCGGAGACGTGGAGGAAGGGCATGAAGTAGATGCCCACGAACCCGCCGCGGGAGGCGACCAGGCGCAGTTCCTCGTCGGTCTTGTTGCGGGGCAGGTCGGCCAGCGCCCGGCAGCCGGTGTGGTTGACCGACACCGGAGCGCGGGACATCGTCGCGGCCTCCAGGCAGGTCCGTTCCCCGCTGTGGGAGAGGTCGACCATGAGGTGCTGGTCGTTGAGCGCCTCGACCACTTGGCGGCCGAAGTCGCTCAGGCCCCGGTTGGCCAGCGCCATGGACCCGTCGCCGAGGTGGTTGGCCTGGTTGTAGGTGAGTTGGACGACCCGCACGCCCAGCCCGGCGAAGGTGGCCACGCGGTCGAGGTCGTCCCCGACGGCGACGGCGTTCTGGAAGCCGTAGACGACCCCGATCCTGCCCTCGCGCCGGGCGCGGTGGATGTCGGCGACGGTACGGACCTTGAGGAGGTCCGCCGCGTTGTCGCGGACGATCGCGTCCCATACGGCGATCTCGTGCAGGGTGTGCTCGTACGGGGGCAGGTCGCCCATGGTGTAGCCGAGGGTCACGTTGACGGCGGTGAGGCCCGAGGCGTGTGCGTCGGCCAGCGCACGGGCGTCGATGGTGAGTTGTTCGCTGGAGGCGTTCAGCTGCGCGGCTGCCTCAACCGACCGCGGAGCGTTGGGGTTGTCGAGTTGCCCCAGCGCGTTGATGATCATGGGGGTGGGTGTCATCGGCCCTCCTCGGCCTCGTCACGGCGGGGCTGTCCGGCCGCGGATCCTGGGCGGTCGAACTCGCTGCGGGCGAAGCGGCGGCCGCGCTTGACGGTCAGGGTGACACTGCGGAGATGGTCGATGCTGCGCAGCGGATCGTCCCGCAGGACGGCGAAGTTGGCGAGTTTGCCCGGTTCGACGCTGCCCATGACGGCCTCGGCGCCGGCGCTGCGGGCGCCGATCAGGGTGGCCGAGCGCAGTACCTGCGCCGGGGACATGCCGCAGTGGTCCACCAGGAACGCCAGTTCCTCGTACAGGGCGGGGAACGGGTCCTCGGCGTCGGTCTCGTAGTCGGTGCCCGTGGAGATGTCCACTCCGGCCCGGTGCGCCTGGGCCGTGAGGCGGGCCGCGAGTTCGCTGTTGGCGCGGGCACGCGCGGCGGCCTCCGGTCCGTCGCCGGCCAGGGCGTCACTCCGCCACATGCCGGCGGTCGCGTCGAGGACGGTTCCCCGCCGGCGCATCAGGGCGAACAGGTCCGCGAGGAGCGGGTCGTCGCCGTCGGCGAACCTCTCGTAGTCGACGGGGGGTTTGGTTCGGTAGCTCGTCAACGGCTTGTCGGTGCCCTCGAAGGCGAGGAGGGTCACGTGCGAGACGCTGTCCACGCCCGCCGTGACCACCTGCCGGGGCGAGGCGGGAAACACGGTGGCGTGGGCCCATACGGGGATGCCCTGACGGTGTGCTTCCGCGGTGATCGCCGTGACGGCCGCGGCGTCCAGATCGGCGTAGACCTTGATCGCGGCGGCGTGGGTGCCCCGCGCCACGGCCACGGCCAGGCGCAGGTCGGTGTCGTCGGTGACGGCCTGCATCCACGGCACCGCTCCCGGGGTCTCCCCCTGGGACACCTGGTGGGTACGCGGGTCGTCGAAGAACCCGGGGCCCGCCATCAGCGCGGCGTAGCGGATGTCGGGGCCGGGGATCTCGCCGACGAGGGTGGCTCTGGCGAGGTCGCCCACCTGCCGCAGATCGTCCGCCATGTCACGGATCGCGGTGACGCCGCTGTAGACGAGCCGGCGGAGCACCGCCTCGGCCGCGGGCCGGTCGGGAGGCGTCGCGATGTGCTGGTGGGAGTCGATCAGGCCGGGGATGACGAAGCATCCGTCGAGGTCGAACACCTCGGCGTCGGCGGGCAGTTCACTGGTGATCTCGGCGTCGTCGCCGACCGCCCGGATCCACGCGCCGTCGGTGACGATCGTCGTCGACGGCCGCGGCGGTCCCCCGCTCCCGTCGAAAAGCGTGGCTCCGCGGTACACCGTGACCGCACCGTCCGGCGGAGACGCGTGTGGGTTCGGCTCGGGTGGTGCCGCGTGGATCATCTTCACCTCAAGAGGGCTTGTTACGCTGGACGTAACAGCTGTATCGTCACTGGAAACAGATGCACCGTACGCCCGCCGCTCTCGACACCACAAGGAGTGGTCGGAATTGCCCGAAGCACGCAGCTCGGCCGTGGACAAGGCACTCGACCTGGTCGAGGCCGTGGCCCGCTCACCCCACCCCCTTCGCCTCACCGAACTGGCCGACGAGGTGGGCCTGCACCGCGCGACCGCCTACCGCGTCCTGCTCGATCTCGTCCGCCGGGGCTGGGTACTGCGTGCCGGTGACCGCTACCTGCCCGGCACCGCGGTGCTCGGCCTGTCGTCCTCCGCGGCGCGAAACTCCCTGACGGCTCTCGCCCGCCCCGTCCTGGCAGCCCTGTCCGACAGCACGGGGATGATGGTCAACCTGCAGGTGCTGGAGGCCGACCGGGCGCGGGTGATCGACGTCGTACGCCCCGAACGGCTCGCCATGATCACGCGTCTCATGGGCGAGGCCCTGCCCGTCCACCGGTTCGCCGGCCCCCTCGCGCTGGTCGCGGCGCTCCCTTCCGCCGCCCGCGCCCCCTACCTCCGCCTCGCCGAAGCGGCGGGACATCCCCTGACCGGGCCCGACGGGCTGCTGGCCGACATCGAGCGCACCGAACGGAGCGGATTCGCCGTCGAGCACGGCCGCAACGAACAGCCCGTCGCCTCCCTCAGCCGCGCCGTCGTCCCCACCCCGGGAGCACCCGCCTGCGCCCTGACCGTCGTCGGCCTGGCCACCGAGTTCGACGAGGCGCGCCTCACCGGGCTGCGCGGACAACTCCGTGCGGCCGCCGACGACGTGCAGCGCCTCCTGGCCGGTCCCGGCGTCCCCGCGGACGGTTCGGCATGAGCGGAGTCCTCGTCCTCGACCGCGCGCTGACACGCGCCGCCCTCGATCCCCGCCGGGTCATGGACGCCGTGGCGACGGCACTCATCGCCGTCAGCGCCGACGAGGCCTCCGCACCGCCGCGGATCGCCGCCCGCGCCCCGGGCGGGCTGCTGGGCGCGATGCCCGGACACGTGCCAGGACTGGGACTCGCGGCCAAGCTCGTCTCCGTGTTCGCCGACCCGGCCCGGCCCGGACGCAGCACACACCGGGGGGTCGTCGCGCTGTTCGACGCCGTGGACGGCAGCCCGCTGGCCCTGATGGACGCCGAGTCCCTCACCGCCGTCAGGACCGCCGCGTCGGCCACCCACAGCGCCCGCGGCCTGGCGGTTCCCCGCGCCGGGACCGTCGCCGTCATCGGGACCGGCGCCCAGGCCCGGGCCCAGATCGAGCTGCTCGCCGCACTCGATCCGGCGACCCCCGTCGTCGTCGCGGGCCGTGACCCCGAGCGCGCCGGACGCGCCGCGGCTCTGCACCCGGCCGCACGGACCGCGCGGAGCATCGAGGCGGCGGTCCGCGAGGCCGGCACGGTCTTCTGCTGCACCGGGGCCGTCCAACCGGTGATCGAGCGGGCCTGGCTCGCTCCCGGCACCCACATCAGCTCGGTGGGCGGCTCGCACGGCCCGGAACTGGACGCGGCCACCGTGCACGACGCCACTCTCTTCGCGGAGTGGCCGGGTGCCGCCACGGCCGGAGTCCCGGCGGGAGCCCACGAGTTGCAGGGCCTGCCTCCCGGACGGGCGGTCACGCTGCTCGGTTCCGTACTGTCCGGAGACCACCCCGGCCGGCGCAGCGGGACCGAACTGACCGTCTTCAAGTCCACCGGTCACGCCGCTCTGGACGTCGCGGCGGCACATGTCGCGCATGCCGTCGCCCGCGCTGAGGGATGGGGCACCCTCGTCGACCTGTAATCGAACGGCCCTGCCCGAGCCGGGCGTTCAGGACCGGGCCGCCTCACCACTCACGGGCCGCGATCAGTTCCTCCGCGTCCGCGTCGGCGAACCCGTACGTGTCGGCGATGAAGGCGAACTCCTCGGCTATCTCCTCACGGGCCACGGTCTCGATCTCGCTGCCGGCCGCGTCGAAGTCGGCCTCCAGGGCGTTGAACTCCTCCGTGGCCACCTCGGTCAGCGCGTACAGCGCGGCGAGGTCCGCCGGGCGTTCCTCCTCGATGCGTCCGCACAGTCTCAAAAGGATCGCCGTGCCCCGGTCCAGCACGTGGTCGGGGTAGTAGTCGTCCTCGTACAGCGTCCGCAGGAACGCGTGGTCAAGCACCTGCTGATTGCTGATCGACATCCTGGTGGCTCCCTGCCCGGCCCGACGACGTGTCACCCGGATCATGCCGGACCCCACTGACATCGCCGTGCGGCGCTCCGGTCAGGCCGCCCCGTCGTCCCGAACATCGGGGGCCGGGTCCGAGGATGCCGGGGCACAACGGGAAAACCCCACCCCGGGCGGCCGGGGTGGGGCTGTGTGGAGCGCCGGGCAGGCCTTGCACCTGCATCTCCCCGCAGGAAGCGGGGCGTCTTTCCTTGGACCACCAACGCGAGGCGCGGTGCCGGTGGTTCGGCGGCGCGCTCAAGATCGATGATACCCCACGCCCACGCCCACGCCCACGCCCACGCCCACGCCCACGCCCACGCCCACGCCCACGCCCAGCCCCCGCCCCCACCCTCCGCGCACGCCGGCCGTGAACGGCCGCTCCACCGAACCGGGTTGCCCGGGACGGCCGTACCGGGCCTGTCACACCTGGAGGACCAGCTTGCCGCGCACGTGTCCCGTCTCGCTCAGCTCCTGCGCCTTCGCCGCGTCGGCCAGCGGGAACGTCTCCGCGACCGGGACGGTCAGCCTGCCCTCGACGGCGAGGCGGCCGTGCTCCGTGAGCCACCCGCGCACCACCTCCGCCGGAGTGCCGCCGCCGGAGAACGGGACGCCGTAGTCGGCCGCGTCCGTCGCCGCGATCGTGACGATCCGGTCCGTCGTACCGCCCCGCAGTTCGATCGAGACGGGCAGCGTGTCGTGTCCGGCGGCGTCGAAGACCGCGTCGACACCGGACGGAACGGCCGACCTCACCCGGTCGGCGAGGCCCTCCCCGTAGGCGACGGGGACCGCGCCCAGCCCCCGCAGGAAGGCGTGGTTGGCCGGGGACGCCGTACCGATCACGGTCGCACCGAGCGTCACCGCCAGCTGGACGGCGACCTGTCCGACCGCGCCCGCCGCGCCGTGCAGCAGCAGCGTCTCGCCCGACTTCAGGCCGAGTTGCCCAAGGACGCGCCGCGCGGTCTCGCCGGCCACGGGCAGGGCGGCCGCCGCCTCGAAGGAGAGTCCGGCCGGCTTGTGGACGATGTCACCGGCGAGGGCGTACTCGGCGTACGCGCCCGTCTTCGTCCATCCGAACACCTCGTCGCCGGCCGCGAACTCGGTGACGCCCTCGCCGAGTTCCGCCACGACACCGGCGAACTCGAGGCCCGGCACGGCCGGGAAGGTCGTCGGGTAGAACTGCTCCACCCATCCCTGACGGCGCTTGTGATCCAGTGGGTTGACGCCGACCGTCACCACACGGACCAGCACCTCACCCGGGCCCGGCACCGGCCGGTCCACCTCGCCGTACTTCAGAACGTCCGGGCCGCCGAACTCGTCATAGCTGATCGCCTTCATCTGTCACTCCCGTAGTCGCTTGGTGAGACCGTCGTGCGCCGGGGCCGTCGTGTGCTGGAGCCGTCATGTGCTGACGCCGTCATACGGCGGAACCGTGGCCGGCTGGCCCACGCCTCGACGGCCCCGTCGCCGGCTCAAGCCTCGGCGGCGGGGCGGACGGCAGGGGCCCGTCTTCGGGACAGTCGCACCTGTCCGAAAGGACAGGGGGTACCGCCGGGCGGCTCACTACGCTGGAGCGCATGGAACTGACCGGCTCCGTGCCCGCCCTGACCGCCGCCTACGACGTGATCCGCCGGCCCCTAGGCGAGATCCTGCCGCGGCTGTCCTCGGTTCTCGCCGAGGCGGTCCCGCACCGCGCGGCCGCCGAGCTGTCCACCCACTGCGCGCACTCGCCGTTCAAAACCCACGGCGACGAGACCGTCGTGGCCCGGCTCACCGTCGCCGACCTGCTGCCACTGCTCGACACCGGTGTCGCAGGCCGTCCCTGGCAGGGCGTGCTCCCGCTCGCAGGCGCGGAGCATCCGGTGCTCGCGGTGCGCAGCGACGCGACGCCGCGGGGCGCGGTCCTGCTGCTGGTGCGGGAGGACGACACCGTGCTCGACACGGACGTCCTCGCGGTCGTCCAGGCGCTGTGGGACGTGGTGACCAGCCACTTCGACCGGCTGGCGGCGGAGGCAGTGCCGGGCGCGCTGGCCCGCTCCCGTACCGCTGCCGGGACACGCGGGCAGGTGATCGCCGAACTGGGCGAGGCGCACGCCGCGGCGCTCACCGGGCTGCTGGCGGTGCTGCGCAGCCGCACGCTCGACGACGCGGCCGCCCGCGCCGCCGCCACCGAGCTGGCCGTCACGGGCATGGTCGAGCTGAGGGCGCGGGCCGAACGGGACCGGGAGATGGCCGAGGAGCCCGCCGACCAGGCGTTCGCGCGGCTCGCCGACTCCCTGCGGCCGCTCGTGCGCTACGGCCCGGTCCGCCTGGAACTGGGCCCGCCGCAGGCCACGAAGCCACTGGCGGCCGACGTGGCCCACACCGCGAGGGCGGTCGTGCGTGCGGTGCTCATGAAGGTGCTGGAGCAGGACGCGGTGCAGCGGGTTCACGTCGGATGGCAGGTCACCGAGGACGAACTGCGCGCGACCGTACGTGACGACGGGCCCGGCACCCTGTCGCACTGCGCCCTCGGACCCGGCCGGGTCGTGGACCGCCTCGACGTGCTGGACGGCCGCCTGGACGTCGACGCCGTGCCGGGCTGGGGTACGACGGTCACGGCGACCATCCCGCTGCGCGTGCCGCAGGACCCGGTGGCGCATCCGCTGACCTCGCTGGGCGAGCGGGAGCTGGAAGTGCTGAGGAGGCTGGCACTCGGGCACCGCAACCGGGTGATCGCGCAGGAGCTGCACATCAGCGAGTCGACGGTGAAGTTCCACGTCGCCAACATCCTGACGAAGCTGGGTGTCGGTTCGCGCGGTGAGGCGGCGGCGCTCTTCCACGCCGCCGCGTGACCCGACGGTCCCGTTGAGCCGCACGGTCGGCCGGGAGGGACGATCGGTTCGGCCGCCCCACCGTATCCCGACGCAGCACTGCCGTGGCCGACCACCGCCTGCATCCCCGGCCCGACGCTCGCAGAGCATCTCACCGCGTACGGGCCGATGGACGGGCCGGCCGTGCGCCGGCTCGGTGCACCGGCATGGGCACTCCCGGGTTCCTCGCGCCGGAGCAGGCCGAGGGGCGCGCCGTGGACGGAGCGGCGGACGTGTTCGCGCTCGGTGCGGTCCTGACGGCGGCCTTCGGGGGCCGCCCGTTCGGGCAGGGCACGCCGGTCGCGCTGGTGCATTGACGCCTTCTCCATCGGTGCGGACCCGGCCCCCGGTTACCCGCCGACGGCCCTCTCCGTGCCGGCCGTACCGCCGCCTCCCTTCTGTCCCCCGACGGTGACCCGCACGCTACTGCCCCGCGGAGTGAAACGGCCGCGCCCACCGCGCGGCGGGCGCGGCGGGCGCGGCGGGTGTGCCGGGGCGGTCAGTGCTGGAGAGGCATCGACCAGCAGTTGGACGTGACCGGCTTGCCGGCGAGGCGGTCGGTCAGCCACGACACCGCGTCGCCCTGGTCGGTGATGAGGGGAACCAGGTGGTTGGTGATCAGCTTGTCACCGAGGTTCGGCAGGTCGACGGCATCGTAGGTGACGTTGCCGCCCTTGCGGCACCAGTCCACGGCCAGTTGGCGTGCCTGCGCGTGCGGGACGATGTCGTCCTGGGTGCCGGTCGCCACCCGCACCGGACCGGTGGGCCGGAGGGTGCCGATGCGCTGCTTGTCGAGCGCGGCCTGCGCCTTGGGCTCGGCCGCGATGACGTCGGCGATGGACGTGCCGCCGGTGGTCCACTTGGTGCTCCTGGCGAAGCCGTAGCCGAAGATCGCGTCGCCGACGCACATGGTCGACAGGTCCTTGAGTGCGGCTCTGCCGGTGGCGTTGATGTTGGCTTCGACGACGGCCCGCAGGTCGGGGTCCGACTGGGCGAAGCCGTTGATGGACCAGCCGAGCGCGCCGGCCAGGGCGCTGCCGTCAATGCCCTTCATGGTCGCGGTCAGGTCGGCGGGCGGGGCGCCGGCGTAGGTGCCGGCGATCTTCACGTCGGGGGCGTAGAGGGACTGCAGTTCGGCGGCCGCGGCACTCGCCCCGCCGCCCTGGCTGTAGCCGTACAGGCCGACGCGTGAGTCGGGCGTGATCGAGGCGCCGGGCACGGTGTGGGCCGCGCGGGCCGCGTCCAGGAGTGCGTGGCCCTGGTCGAGGCGGTTGACGTAGGTGTGGAGTCGGTCGGTCGCGCCGAGGCCGACGTAGTCGGTGACGACCACCGCCGCCCCGGTGGACAGGAGCTTGTAGATCGCCAGGTCCTCGTAGGCGATCGAGACGGTCTCGCCCCGCAGGGTCAGCGGATACTGCAGTGCCATCGAGGGCGCGCACTGGTCGCCCTGCCCCATGGTGCCCGAGGCGAGCGCCACCAGCGGGCGGGGTCCGCCGCCCTTCCAGGCGGCCGACGGTTCGATGTAGGCGCCGGTCACGGCGACGGGCTGCCCGTTCGAGTCGGTGGACTTGTACATCAGCCTGGTCGCCGTGCCGGGCAACGGGCGGCCGTCCAGACCGGGGAGGCTCAGCCCCAGGGGAAGGGGTTCCTGGCGGATGAGGGTGCCGTTGGCGGCGGGCAGCTGGGCCGGCGGGTCGTAGAAGGCGGGGATGGTCACCCCGCGGGAGACGACGGACTCCGTCCCGGTGGCGGCGGAGGCCGGCAGGGCGGGTACGCCCAGACAGGCCGTCGCGGCCACCATGACGGCCAACAGCCGTGTGCGGTGGGGTCTTTGCCCGCGGACGATCGCGGCCGTCCGGTGCGGGGCCGGCTGGTCGCCGGCTTCGCCGACGATGGGACGCGACCGGGTGCTCATGCGGCTCACGGTTACTCCTCGCTCTGCTCCGATGCAGGTGAGCGGAAGCTAGCACCGACCCCTTACCGGGGGTAACTGGTCAGTAAGTTACGGCACGGTAACTATTCCTTGCGTCAACCACGTACAGGCGGCAGGAACCCGCGCGACCCATGACACTGCCCCTACTGGCGAGTAGGTTGAGCGACGAGGAGAGGACTCCCGCATGCCACGCACACTCACCGTGACGCGCAGCATCCTCGTGAAGGCGTCACCGTCGTCGGTGTACGCGGAGATCGCCCGCCCGGCCCGGATGGGGCGGTGGAGCCCCGAGAACCTCGGCGCGACCGTGCCGCGGCCGGACGAACCGGCGCAGGTCGGCCTGGTCTTCGAGGGTCACAACAAGCGCGGCCCGTTCCGGTGGACGACCCGATGCACCGTGATCGCGGCCGAGCCCGGCCGCCGGTTCGCCTTCCGCGTCCACGCTATCGGCCTCAAGCGCCCCCGGCTGCGCGCGCCGATCGCCACCTGGGAGTACCGGTTCACCGAGCAGGGGGACGCCACGAGGGTGACCGAGTCCTGGACGGACGACCGGCGCTCCTGGCCGACCCTCCTGGCCAACGCCTTCGACTTCGCCGTGACCGGCGGAAAGACCTTCGCCGCCTTCCAGGTCGGCAACATCGACCGGACACTGCGCAATCTGAAGCGGGAACTGGAGACGGACCGGGCTCCGGAGCCGCACTCATAAGGCGGCCTTATGACGTCATCAACCGGACCCGCGTACCAAGTTAGGATTGCCTCAGTTTAGGCTTCCCGACGAGCCAGCCTGTCGTCGCTCGAAGGGAACCTGATCATGCCGCGCCCTCTGCGGGTAGCCATCGTCGGAGCCGGTCCCGCCGGTATCTACGCCGCCGATGCGTTGCTGAAATCGGAAGCGGCCGGCGACCCCGGGGTTTCCATCGACCTCTTCGAGCGGATGCCGGCCCCCTTCGGCCTGATCCGCTACGGCGTCGCGCCCGACCACCCCCGGATCAAGGGCATCATCACCGCCCTGCACCAGGTGCTCGACAAGCCGCAGATACGTCTCTTCGGCAATGTCGACTATCCGCGGGACATCGACCTCGACGACCTGCGCGCCTTCTACGACGCCGTCGTCTTCTCCACGGGCGCGACGGCGGACCGGGCGCTCGACATCCCGGGAATCGACCTCGACGGCTCGTACGGCGCGGCGGACTTCGTCTCCTGGTACGACGGCCACCCGGACGTCCCCCGCAGCTGGCCCCTGAACGCGGAGAAGGTCGCCGTCCTCGGCGTCGGGAACGTCGCACTCGACGTCGCCCGCATCCTGGCCAAGACGGCGGACGAACTCCTCCCGACCGAGATCCCGCCGAACGTCTACGACGGTCTGAAGGCCAACCCGGCCCGCGAGATCCACGTCTTCGGACGCCGCGGCCCGGCACAGGCCAAGTTCAGCCCCATGGAGCTGCGGGAACTGGACCACTCCCCCACCATCGAGGTCATCGTCGACCCCGAGGACATCGACTACGACGACGGCTCGATCGCCACCCGGCGCGGCAACAAGCAGGCCGACATGGTCGCCAAGACCCTGGAGAACTGGGCGATCCGCGACGTCGGCGACCGGCCGCACAAGCTGTTCCTGCACTTCTTCGAGTCGCCCACCGAGATCCTCGGCGAGGACGGCCGCGTCACCGGGCTGCGCACCGAGCGCACCGAGCTCGACGGCACCGGCAACGTCAAGGGCACCGGAGTCCACAAGGACTGGGACGTCACCGCCGTCTACCGCGCCGTCGGCTACCTCTCCGACCAGTTGCCCAAGCTCCCCTGGGACCTCGGCACCGGCACCGTCCCCGACCGGGCGGGCCGGGTCATCGAGGCCACCGGCGAGCACCTCCGGTCCACCTACGTCACCGGATGGATCCGCCGGGGGCCCATCGGACTCATCGGGCACACCAAGGGCGACGCGAACGAGACCGTCGCCAGCCTGCTCGACGACCACGCGAACGACCGCCTGCTCACGCCCGTCTCCCCGGCACCGGAAGCGGTCGAGGCGTTCCTCGCCGAGCGCAACGTCCGCTACACCACCTGGGACGGCTGGTACCGGCTGGACGCCGCGGAAAAGGCGCTCGGCGAACCCCAGGGCCGCGAGCGCGTGAAGATCGTCGAGCGGGACGGGATGCTCGACGCCAGCGGCGCGTAGGAACCGCACCGCGCGGTACGGCGAGCCGGGCCCTCGTGATCCCCGCCGGGGTCACGGACGGCCGGCTCGCCGGGCCACGTCACGGCGATTCCGTGCCGGTACGCGGGCGCGGCACCGCCCCTGCCCGGCAGGCGCGCACCGGCCGGCGGACGAACTCGCTCACGACGCGAGCGAAGGACCACGCACCCCTCCCCCGGCTCCGCGGCCGGCACGGCCCATACTGGGAGACGCCCGCCGTCCCCCACCTGCAGAGTGATTCATGGCTAAGTCCTCCACCGTCCGCGCCTCGGTCCCCGACACCGTGTGGCTGGCACGCGGGCGTTACGTCGGCCCCGGCGCGGACGAGGTCGTCCGACGGCGTCTGCGCGAGCAGAAGAGCAACCAGGTGATCCAGGACCACCTGGAACTCGACGCCACCGGTGACGGCGCGGACCGCCGCGTCTTCGAGGCGCGCTGGCAGGTCCTCGACGCCGTCACCGTGCGCGCCCGGCTGACGGTCGACGCCGTCGACGGCAGCGACGACGAGTACACCTGGTCCCTCGTGGCCGAGGCGGAGCAGCCCTGGGACCTGCACATGCCGTCACCCGCCACCATGTTCTGGCCCGAGGACACCGATGTGCCCTGGGACCACGACGTCGTCCCCGGACCGCGGTTCCGGGACATCAATCCGCTGCCGGCCGAGGACAAGGCGCTGCGGCGCCTGCTCACCACCGCCGCGCGCCACACCTGGAGCATCCACGTCGTCGTCCACGAGGCGATGACCACCGACGAGCGCGGTCACCGGCCGCTGGCACGGCTGCTGCCGCCCAGCCTGCGGCACCGGGTCGTGGAGCACCGCGCGGCGCCCGACCAGTACCAGATCGTCAACTGGGCGCTCTACGACCTGGGCGTACGGGTTCCGCGCGGCGGCGCCGTCGTGCTGCCCGGGACACCGCCGAGGCCCGGCTACGAGGACGACGACTTCACCGTGCGGAGCGTCTTCCTGGACGGGTCGCGGCCCTCCGAGCTCATCGACAAGGTGACACGCTTCGCCGCGCTGCCCAGACCCCTGCTCGCCGACGCCTCGGCCGCGGTGTCCGAGCTGCGCGAACAGTGGCACCTGATGACGGTCGAGGAGGAACTGGCCCACGCCCGTGCCCTCGTGGCCACGTACGCCGAAGCGCTGGACGCCATGACCAAGTCCCGCGACCTGTACCGGGAAGCCGCGGAACTCGCCCATGAGGCACTGGCCGCCGTCCAGGACGCGCCCGGGGGCGTGCCCGCCGTCGGAAGGCCCCGCAGGCCCGAGGGTTCCCCGTTCCGCGGGCTGACCAAGACCTTCGAACGGCTCAGGGACACCGCCGCGTCGCTCCGCCTGCCAGGCGCCGCTTCCGAAGCGCCCGGCACACCGCCCGCGGACACGGACGCGCCCGCCGGCGATCCGGCCGCCGAGGTGCCCGCGCCCAGGACGTGAGCAGGCGCGCCGGCCGCGCCGACGCTCAGCTGCCCAGACCGAAGCCCTTCGTCGTGTAGGCGCACTCGGTGTAGACGTAGCCGGACGACAGCTTGGCCGTGTCCGAGGCGGGGGTCGTACCGGAGATGCCGGACTTCGGCTTGTGCAGGAAGTACGTCGTGCCGACGGGCAGGCTGATCGTGCGTTGCGGGTACTTCTTGCCGCTGTCGCTGCAGGGCTTGAATCCCCGTGCGAGCGTGCTCGACGTGGCGTAGGCGGTGCAGCTGCCGCAGCCCTTGAGCGTGACGCTGCCCGTCACCGGTCCGGTGAACAGGACGGTGATCTCGTCCGGGCTGTCGTTCTTGAGCGTGACGGAGATGCTCCCGCCTGAAGCCGTCGTCGGCAGGCGCTTGCCCGCCGCGGGAATCGTCTGCGCGATCTCCGCGGCTATGGCGATCTTCCGGGCGCGCGCCCGGTTCTTGTGCCCCTCGTTTTCGTCGGCGAAGTCGTTCATGGTGGTGACCGCTTCCGCGAAGTCACCGTCCTTGTACTGGTCCACTCCGCAGTCGTACGCACCCGAGTCGGCGCTTCTGTCGGCCCGGCCGACATCCTCGGCGAGTGCCTGGCCGGCGCCGGCCTCCTCCCCCTTCAGACCCGCGACCTGGGAGCTGAGCGCCTTCAACCGCTCGACGGCGGCGCAGGGTTCGTCGCCGCGTACGTCCTTGACCGCCCTGTCGACCGCGGAACCGACGGCCGGTTCGACCTTCGCCGCCTGCTCCGACTCCGGGAAGGCGGTGAAAAGTTCACCGAAGCGGGTCGGCCAGGCGGCGTCGCCCTCGGCCAGGCCGTCCGATCCGCACTCGTACAGGGAGGTGGCCAGGCGGTCGTCGGGCCAGGTGGCCAGTGACCCGAGAACCTCCTTGTCCGTGGACCGGGACACCGTGCGCAGGTAGGTGAGGGACGGGATGGCGTCGCAGTACTTCTTGTCCTCGTAGGCGGCGCCGACCGTCGTGTAGTAGGTCCTCATGCTGTCCGGTACGCGATCCGCGGCCCGGGAGCCGGGGTGGTCGTCCAGCAGGTCGCTGTAGACGCGCCACGCGTCACGGAAGTCGGACTCGGCCCCGGTGAACGGTTTGCCCTCGGCGGCCCGGACGAGGCGGTCGGCCCGCTCCAGCCGGTCGAGGAGCATCTGCTCGGTGGCTTCGTCACGCGCACCGTCGTACAGCACGACACCGCCGGCCGGGACGGCGAGAAGCAGCAGGCCGAGCCCGATCGCGAGGGGAGCCCGGGGCGGCCACGCAAGCCGGGTGCGCAGCCCCACGATCCCGCCGTGGACTGCCGCGAGCACGAGGAACACCACGTAGGTGGTCAGAGCGGTGCCGGAGACGCCGTCCGGGTCGGCCGGCAGTGCGACGAACAGCAGGATGCCGGTCGCGGCGCAGCACACCGCCGCGAGGAGCCGGCGGCGCACGAGCACGTAACCGAGCCCCAGGCCGCTGCAGTTGAGCAGCGCCACCGCCACGGCCCGCAGGGGATCCGCGGGAGCGGGCGGTGGGGCGGACGGCATCGGAGGGACCACGAATCCGTGCGTCGTCCCGTACTGATCACCTGACATGGCGGCTCCCCCCGGTCAACTACGCCCGCATGTCTGCGATCTGGCAGTGTACGTTCGGTGGCTCCGTCGCGACAGTGGGTGCGCGGGATAATCGTGATCGCGACCGGCGCGCGGTCCAGGACCTTCTGGACCTGGCCGAGGGCCGGGATCGCGGTCACCATGCCTTGATCTTCGCAGTCGCTACCGGCGGTGGCGGCGGGCTGACGCGCGCGCCCTGCGAGCCCCGGTGTCTGATCCCCAGGTCACCGGGTTCCACCCGTTCCACCAAAGCGGCTTGGTGGTCAGGAGCGGCGCGTCGACGCTTCGAGTTCGCTCAGAGCCGCGGTGAAGTCGCCGAGCATCGGACGCAGGCGGTCCCGGTCGAGGGGGACGAGGCCATCGGTGTGCGCGCCGCCGGGGACGGTGATGTAGCGGTGCAGGCGGGCACGCCCCGCGTCGGCGACCATGCGGTGGTAGACGTCACCGAAGGCGGCCGGCGGGGTGAGAGCGTCGAGGTCGCCCTGGATGCTGATGAGCGGACGCCGGATGTCGCCGGTGAGCGCGATCCGTTTCACCGCCTCGTGCACCGCGCGGGGCCGGGAGGCGAAGTCGTAATCGGTGTCGCAGCCGGCTCCGGTGCCTTCAGGGCAGAGGGGGGCGCCCGCCTGGACGGGCCCGTCGTAGCCCGGGTCGAGTTCCTCGCGGATCACCCGCTGGAGGAGATCCCACTGATTTTTGTGGTGCCAGTCCCACTGGCGCTCGGAACCCTCGGGATAGCCTGCGGCGAGCATGGCGGCGTGGGCGGAGCGGTCGCCTTCCTTGAAGCGCGGGTAGGCGCGCAGAGCCGGGGGGAGCGTGGCGAGCAGGCCCCCGTCAGCGGTGAAGGTGAGGGCGTTCCAGTCGAGTCCGCCGGTGTAGAGGTCGGGTCGGTGTTCGAGCTGCCAGCGGACGAGATATCCACCTGCGGAGAGTCCGGCCGCGTACGTGCGACGCGGCGCTCGGCCGTAGTGCTGATCCGCGACCTTCTTGGCAGCGACCGTGAGCTGGGTGACTCTGCGGTGCCATTCCCGGATGGCGTCCCCGGGACGTTCACCGTCCTGGTAGATCTCGGGGCCGGTGTTCCCCTTGTCGGTGGCCGCGTAGGCATAGCCCTTCGCCAGGACCTGATCGCTGATGATGCGGTCATTGGCGTACTGCTCGCGCAGTCCCGGCGGCCCCGCGACGACGAGCCCTCCGTTCCAGTCGTCGGGCAGCCGGATCACGAACTGGCTGTCGTGATTCCATCCGTGGTTGGTGTTGGTGGTCGAGGTGTCGGGGAAATAGCCGTCGATCTGGACGCCGGGGACCCCGGACGGGGTCTTGGTCCCCGGGGCTTCCAGGCCTGCCCAGTCGGCCGGATCGGTGTGCCCGGTGGGGCGTGTACCCGTGGTGGTCAGATCGGGGAGGTTGGCGGTGACGGTGTACTCGGCGCCGGGGACCCGTAGGTCGGCGGGGCCGGTCCGGGCGGCGGCCGCCGGAACAGCAAGGAACGGTGCCGTCAGCAGGGACACGACGGCCACGGTGCGCAGGTGCATAAGTCCTCGTCTCTGAGTGGTGACGCCGAGAAATCTAGGAAGCGCAGGTCACCCCGGAGAAGTACGAGAAGGCAGGGAGGCGCTCCTCCGGAAGGCACATGACCTTCGGCCACACTTCGCAGCGTCTTCCACACCTGGTGCGGATGCGCCGCCGCGCCCGCGTACGCTGCCGAGACCCCACGTGTGCATGGAACTGCCGAGGAGGACCGATGCCGCGTCCCGTGCCCTGGATTTCCGCCCTCCTGTACGGAGTGGTGCTCGCAGGGGGGCTTTACTACGCCGCGGTCAGTTCTGCCCTCGGCGGGCGCACGGCCGCTTTCGCGGCGCTGCTCTGCGCGCTGGCGATCCTCGACGGGCGAGTGTGGCGGTGCCCGGTGGGCGCTGTGTTCGTCCTCAGGGCCGCTCTGCTGTGCGCGGTGGCGGTTGCCGACACCTCCGGGCTCTCGCGGGTGTTGTTCGTGCTGATCCCGTTCCTGGGGTTCTTCGCGTTCGGGCCGGCCGCCGGGGTGGCGCTGGGCGCCGGCTGTGTGGTCCTGCTGGCGGGCGCGTTCACGCTGTGGGTCCCGGGCTGGGAGGTACGCGCCGAGTACATCGGCGACCTCGTGATGTTCGCCCTGGGAATCGTACTGGCGCTGGTGACGGCGGCGGTGGCCGCGCGGGAGCAGCAGGCCCGTGAGCGGCTGGAGAGCACACTCGCGCAGGTGGCGCAGTTGTCGGCGGCCCGCGAGCGCAATCGGCTGGCCCGCGAGATCCATGACAGCCTCGGACACCATCTGACGGCGATCGGCATCCAGTTGGAGAAGGCAGAGGCGTTCGCCGCGCTCGATCCGGCGTCCTCCGCGCAGGCCGTGTCGCATGCCCGCTGGTCCGCGAACAGGGCCCTTGAGGAGGTCCGGGTCTCCGTGCACACCCTCGGTGCGCGGGCGGAGTCCCAACCGGTCGGTCTCTCACAGGCGCTGGCCGATCTCGTCCACCACCTGGGTGGTGGCGGTCGCCGGATCTCCCTGGAGGTGTCGGGCACCGAGCGAAGGCCGCTGCTGGTGCTGTACCGGGCGGCCCAGGAAGGGCTCACCAACGCTTGCCGGCATTCGGGCGCAACAGAGATCGGCGTGACGGTCCACTACGACGGCCAGGGCGCGCGCCTGTGCGTCACGGACAACGGAAGGGGACTGGACGGCGCGCGGGAAGGCTTCGGCCTGACCGGGCTGCGGGAGCGGGTCGGGTCGGCCGGCGGGACCGTGGTTCTGGAGAGTTCGGACGCGGGCACCACCCTCAGGGTGAAGGCCCCGTGGTGAGCGAGCCCTTGCCGGGGGCGCCGGACGTACGTGTCCTCGTGGTCGACGACCAGGATCTTGTCCGCGAGGGCATCGCGGCTTTGCTCGGCATCCAGCCGGGTATCGAGGTGGTGGGCAGCGCGCGGGACGGCGCCGAGGCCGTGGAGGAAGCCGTGCGGTGCTGCCCCGATGTGGTGCTGATGGACATCCGGATGCCGGGCATGGACGGGGTGGCTGCCGCGGCGCTGCTTCGCCGGCGGCTGCCCGGGTGCCGGGTCGTGATGCTGACGACCTTCAAGGACGACGAGTACGTGGGTCAGGCGCTGAAGGCGGGAGCGGTCGGCTATCTGCTGAAGAACCTGCCCGCGGTGCAACTCGCCCAGGCGGTCCGTCTGGCGCATGCGGGCGTCGCTCAGTTCGATCAGGGGGTCGTCGCGGCGCTGGCTGCCGGCGTCCCCACCCCGGACGTGCTGACGCCCCGGGAGACGGAGGTGCTCCGGCTCATCTCCGCGGGCGCCACGAACAAGGAGATCGCCACCCGGCTCTACTTGAGCGAGGGCACCGTGAAGAACCACATATCACGCATGCTGAGCCGGCTGGGCCTGCGCGACCGGACCCAGGCCGCGCTCTACGCCCGCGAGAACGGTCTGATCTGAGGCGAAGCCGGCCAAGGGCTCGCTGAACCGGCTCGTCCGGGACGCGGGCATCTGGCGTGGACGGGCCGCACGGAACGCCACGAAGAGCGGTCCGCGCCTGTGGCGTCTCGACGTCCCCGTGGAACTCGATTCGCCCCGGCCGGACGACTCCCCCTTCCCCCTTGCAGCTGCACGCACCAGACCCCGCTCGGGTCGGCCGGGCCGACCGTTCTTCACGGCCGGCCTGATCCAAACGGCAGTCCCTACCGCCCACGAGCCCCGGTTGCCGGCCTGAGTGCCGCACCCAGCGCCAGCATGCTCAAGCCGAACATCAGCACACCCAGAGGAAGATGGACCGAGGGGACGTGTGCGATGCCGAGCACGACCTGCACCGAGGCGAGCACGAGGAAAACCGACGCGTGCCCGATGGGCCGGGCCGGGCCGCCGCCCGGCTTCCATGCCAGCACCGCGGCCAGCACGTACAGCATCGACGCCCCGTACATCACGCGGGCGCCGACACCGTGCAGCGTCTCACCCACCGACGAGGTCAGCAGGAGCCCGGCCGAGACCGCCTGGAGGAAGATGGTCAAAGTCTGCAGAGCGATCGCGATCCGCAGGAACGAGAGGCCTCGCCGCACCTGCACCCTCGTCGCCGTCACCTCAGTGGCCATGTCACAGTCCCCGTTTCCGCCCTCGGGCAGCAGATCGATTAAGGTCTCACCAGCCCGACGACACAGGGCGGCGAAAGGTAAGGCGGGGCCACAGACATGGAGACTGCCGGGGACGGTACGGACGCCATAGCCGGCGAGCGACGCCAACTGATCAATGTGGCCTACCGGTTGCTCGGCTCGCTGACCGAGGCCGAGGACGCCGTGCAAGACGCCTACACCCGCTGGTACACGCTGCCCCCGAGCCGGCAGCAGGAGATCCGCTCCCCCGGCGCCTGGCTGACGACGGTGACCGGCCGCATCTGCCTGGACCTGCTCGGCTCGGCACGCTCCCGCCGCGAACGCTACGTCGGCGCGTGGCTGCCCGAACCGCTGCCCGACCGCACCGAATGGACCCCCACAGGCAGCGCTCCCACCGGCCCCGAGGACCCCGCCGACCAGATCGTCCTGGACGAGACGATCGCCATGGCCCTCCTCGTCGTCCTGGAAACGATGACGCCCGCCGAACGGGTCGCGTTCGTCCTGCACGACGTCTTCCGCTACCCGTTCGCCGAGATCGGCGACATCCTCGGCCGCACCCCCGCAGCCTGCAAACAGCTGGCGGCCTCCGCCCGCCGGCGAGTGCACCCCACGGGCGCACCGGTGCCGGCCACAGACCGGGCCGACGTCGTCAGACACGTCAAAGAGGCTTGGGAGAACAAGGACATCGGGACCCTGGTCGGTCTTCTCGACCCCGCCGCCGTGATGACCGCCGACGGCGGCGGCATGGTCGGCACCGTCCTGCGCCCGGTCGAGGGCGGCGCGCGTATCGCCGAGTACATGATCGCCATCGCCGACAGAGCCCCCGGACTCCAACTCCTGCAGCGCACCGTCAACGGCGCACCAGGCCTGGTCGCCCAACAGTCCGGCATCGTGATGACCGTAGCCGCGTTCGACATCACCGACCGGCGCGTCACCCGAATCTGGGCCACGCGAAACCCGGAGAAACTACGGCCGTGGACCCGGAGCGGCCAGGACTTGTCCCGCACACGCCTTCTGTCACGTGCGGCCTCTCAGGGACAGCCCTCATGCGCACGCCCGGGTGGGTGACCGCGGAAACCGCCCTGCTCATCACCTGGCCGGCGAAAGCCAACAGGTCCTGCGGGCCGCCGAAGACGCCGGGGCACACAGCGGCGGGGCACCGTTGAGCGGTCTTCACCGCGGGCGCGGGAGTGCGGGGCCCGCGACAGACGCAGGCACCCGCTCGCTGTCCCTCCTACCCTGCCCGCCCATCGACGCGCGCCGCCGAACCTATGCGCTTGACCCGCAAGTCGAAGGCGAACGCCTCACCGCACGTGAGCTGCACCTGCCGCCCCAGCACGTTCAGGGACACTTCGGCAGCCAGCGGAGTCCGCCAGCCCTTGCTCACCACCTCGCCCCAGGGTTCCTGGTACACCTCCCGGACCCGCACGCGCGGACCGGACACCTCGTACGAGCCCTGGATGCGGGCGACCTGCTCCTCCCCCGCGGTTTCTTCCAGCCGGTTGTATGCCACCTGGCCCGATATGACCCCCTGGTCGAACAGGCCGTGCTCGACCGGCCCGCCTCCCCCGTACTCCTGCCCGTCGGCTTCGAGGGACAAGCCGATGTGGGTGCCGAAGGCGGAGTTCTCGTAGAGCTCCAGCGACACCTGTATGCCGTCCTGCTCGGCCTGGCACGCCACAGCGTGCCCCTTCTCCCGGGTCACGCCGACCGACGCGTCCCGGTCGCCGGCGACTGCTGCCGGCGCCGCCGCCAGCAGCGTCGCCGCGAGCGCACCGGTGACTGCTACCCGTTTCCCTGCCTGCATCCTGCGTTCTCCAAGCGTCGTGAACCTGCGATACGTGCGGTTGGACTCGTATGGAGCGGGCGAAGTTGTAAGCACTCCCTGCCCGTTTGCCGGCGCCGGCAGCCGCACCGCCGTCCCTCATGAGTTCGGTGAGGCCAGGCCGCGGCCCTCCCCGCCCGCCCGGGTACGCAGCTGGCCACTTTGATCGGGGTGCGGAAAGGGCGCACCTGTCGCGAGACGGGACGCGGGAGCCGGCCGGCGCAGTTGAGCGAGTACGTGCCGAGCAGATCGTGCACGGTAAAGGCGTGCTCCGGCAAGCGCGGGCGGCCTGACCGGATGGACAGGCCGTTCGCGAATCTGCGGGGAGCGCACGACCACGACGACAACCACCTCTTGGGACAGCGAAAGGCGTATATCGGGTGACCACGTCAGAGATGGTCTACACGCACGTGTGGCAGGAGGAACATCCCTACTCCCTCACGGCGGTCAGCCTGGCGGCCGACCGGCTCGAGGAGGCGGAGGTACTGGCGTGGGACGCGGTCGGCGGACTGGTCCTGCCGAAGTCCTGGGCGGAGTTGCATCCGCAGGCGCGTCGGTGTCTGGTGCGCGCCTGCCGACGCATTCCCATCGAAGGGCTCTGGCACGTCCAGGACGACCGCACGCAGGTGTCGGAGGAACGCTCACGCCGCGACTGCTTCGCGCAGCTCAAGGACGACTGGCCTCACGCCAGTCCGCTGACGGGGCGAGATGCAGGGCCGGGGATGGGCGCACTGACTCGGCTGTCGGCGCTGGTGTGCCGCATGTCCCCAGGTCTCCTGCTCGATGCCGATGAGGACCTCCTCGACATCTACGACACCTACACAGTGGGCGGCCTGGCCGGAACCACGCCATGAGTCCGGCAACGTGGCCGCGCAGACGTCAGGTGCCACGCCGCCCAACAAAAACCTTGCGCAGTCTCCTGAGTCGTCTCCCGCCTCGAGCCAGGCGAGACGCGGGGGAGGAATTGTCAAGACTTGTGGATGTGGAGTGGTTGCCTGCCGGCAGGCGAAGGGACTTGAGTCTCCAGTAGGGGGAGACACAAAGGTGGGGGCATGGACGGCGACACGCTCTACTCGATCGGTGAACTCGCTCGACGGACCGGTCTCACGGTCAAGACCATTCGGTTCTACTCCGATCGCGGAATCGTGGCGCCGACGGACCGCAGCCCGGCCGGCTACCGCCTCTACAGCATCGACGCCGTCGCACGCCTGGACCTCGTGCGGACCCTGCGTGAGCTGGGACTGGACCTTCCCACGATCCGCAAGGTCGTGGACCGCGAGCTCTCGCTTCCCGAGGTCGCCGCGGCGCACGCCGAAGCACTGGCAGCGCAGATCGGCGTCCTGCGCATGCGGCGCGCGGTGCTGATGACGGTGGCCGAGCGCGGGTCCACACCTGAGGAGACGGAACTCATGCACCGGCTGGCTAAGCTTTCCGAGGACGAACGCAGACGTCTGATCGGCGATTTCCTCGACGCCGTCTTCGGCGGTTTTCACGCCGCCCCCGCATTCGCGGGGGTCATGCGCTCGATGACCCCCGATTTACCCGACAACTCGGAGGCAGAGCAGGTGCAGGCGTGGGTGGAGTTGGCCGAAATGTCCCTGGACCCGGGTTTCCGCGCCGTCATGCGGCGGATGGCCGAGGACTTGGCAGCCGAGCAAACCCGAAGAGACATGACGGGCCCGCGACGCGACATCGCCGCAGTCGTCCGTGACCAGGTCGGCCCGGCCCTGGCCGCCGGCATCGACCCGGCCTCGCCCCAGGCCGATCCGATCGTCGCGGCGTTCACGGCGCACTGCGCGCACTTCCTCGGCCGCCCCGACGACGTTGAGTTTCGCCGCCGGCTGGCGACTCGGCTGGAGAGCGTGAGTGACCCCCGCAGGGAGCGGTACCTCCAGCTGCTCGCAGTGGTCAACGGCTGGCCGCCCCCGGAGAGTCTGGCTCCAGTCTTCGATTGGTCCGTCCAGGCTCTGCGCGTCCGGACACAGCGATGACGGGGACGTTGCCGCATTGGCCGGCTGGAGCGTCTCGAACTCCTGCACCAAGTGGACAACCTGGCATCGTGGGGATCTGAGCGTTGCTCGACGCGGAGCTGTCAGCGTCCCTGCGCCGGTGACGACCCATCACCGGGCTTCGCCCCTCCTCGACTGCCGCCGGAGCCCGCAGCGGGCGCAGGGGGCAGTACTCCGCAGACGGCAGGACAGGCGCTGCTGACGCGGCGTAGTAGGTTGTTGTCCGCGGGCAACCCAGTTCGTTTCAGGCGCCCGGCGAACGACCAGGAGGTTGACCGGTGATCACTCTGACCGCAGTCGGAGGAGTGGCTCTGATCGAATTCGGCATGGCCCTCACTCCGGGACCGAACATGGTTCACCTCGCCTCCCGCGCCATCACCCAAGGCCGCAGGGCGGGTTTGGTCAGCCTCAGCGGAACCGCCGTGGGGTTCGTCTGCTACTTGGTCGCTGCGGCTGCGGGTCTTTCTGCGTTGTTCGCTGCCGTGCCGGTGGCGTTCCTGGTAGTCAAGCTGGCCGGGGCCGCCTACCTGGCCTACCTCGCCTGGGGCATGCTCAAGCCCGGAGGCCGCTCTCCGTTTGCCCCGGCACAGGACCTGCCTCGGGTCTCGGACGCCCGCCTGTTCTCGATGGGGTTGCTCACCAACCTGCTCAACCCCAAGATCGCTCTCATGTACGCCGCCCTGCTCCCCCAGTTCCTGGACCCCCAGGCGGGCCCGGCCTGGGGGCAGTTGCTCCAGCTCGGTGGAGTGCAGATCATCGTGGGGATCTCGGTGAACGCCGTGATCATGTTGGGCGCAGCACGGGTGTCGGGCTTTCTGGCCGCCCGGCCTCGCGCGATGGCTGCCCAGCGGTTCACGTCGGGTGGCTTGCTCGGCCTTTTCGCGCTGCGCACCGCGCTGACCCGCACCCCCGCCTCGGCCTGACTAACTGATCGTTTCAGAATGAGACGCTTGGCCGGAGAGTTGCGCGCCGTGATGACGCGGACCCGGCCCTGTTCTCGCATAGTCGCGGTGATCGGTATGTAGCGCTGAGTGATTGCCCTGGTGCTCGTCACGGCCAGGGCGGTGCCCGGCCTGCGCAGCCCGCCGGGCGATGCGGCATCAGCCAGAAGGTGATGCCGCGGTTCTCGGTGTGGGCGGTCGGAGCGTTTCGCTCTAGGCGCGCGCTGTTGGTGGGCGGCGGTGGAGAGGTGCAGGGTGTGTCCCTGTCGAGGCCCGTGTCGTCAGGCGGCGGAGCCGGCCGTGAGCTGGTCCATGATGTCGGCCAGGTTGTAGTGGGCCCGCTTCTCGATGATCTTCCCGTCCTTGAAGGTGAACAGGTTGAACATGGAGAAACGTACGTGCGCTCCGCGTGGGGGGATGCCGTAGTAGTCGCCGCTCTGGTCTCCTTCGACCACGACGTAGGCGCCGACCTTGTCGGCTTCGGCGACGGTGTCGAGGACCGTCAGGCGGATGTCGGAGAAGGCGTCGACGTGCTTCTTCTCCGCGTCGACGAATCCTGCGGCGCCGGGCCGGGGGCTGTCGATCTGGGGGTAGAAGACGAGGTCCGGGTGGAACATGCCGGTGAGCGTGTCGTAGTCGCCCTGCTGAAGGGCCTGGTAGAAGCGGTGCACGAGGCCGGCGTTGGTTGCGGTGGACATGTGATCGGGTCCTTCTCTGTCGTTCTGGCACGGCGCAGAGGACGCCGCGAGGGGTTGCTCCCAGGGGCGGGGCTCGGCGTGTGGGGAGCCCCGTCCCTGGCACGAGGTCTCGGTTCCTGAGTGGCGGTCCGGGGTCAGGCGCGCTGTGCCCAGTCCTGGTCCAGGCGGTCGGTCAGGCCCGCGGCGGCGAAGGCTGCCTCCAGCTCGTCGCGGCCTTCGGTGAAGTGGGCCCAGCTGTCGTGGTGGACGGGGACGACGCGGCGGGCGTCGAGAATCCGGGTGGCCTCGGTGGCCTGGGCGCTGTCGAGGACGACCGGTCGGCCGTCGAAGAGCATGGGGAAGCGGGGTGCTCCGGCGAACAGGAGGGCGGTGTCGATCGGGGCGAAGCGGTCGGCGATCTCCCTGACGGCGTCGAGCGAGGCGTTGTCGCCGCTGACGTAGACCGTCGGCAGGCCCTCGCCCGTCAGGACGAAGCCGACGACCTGGCCGGCGAAGGGCTCGATCTCCTCGCGCGCTCCGGGGCCGTGGATGGCAGGGACCCCGGTCACGGTGATGGTGCCGCCGCCCGGGCGCTCCAGCTCGGTCGACTCCCAGTCGGCCAGGCCTTTGGCCTTCGCCCCGAGGCGCTTGCCGCCGCCGGGGGTGGTGAGGGTGAGGGGGACGTCGGCGAGCAGGGCGCGGCCGGAGGTGTCGAGGTTGTCGGCGTGCTCGTCATGGGAGAGCAGGACCACGTCGATGGGGCCGAGGTCGGCGGGTGTGGTGGTGGAGGGGGCGGTCTTGGTCAGGGTCGGGCCACCGGGCGTGGCGTAGTCGCCGGGGCCGTCGAAGGTCGGGTCGGTCAGGAAGCGCAGGCCGCCGTACTCGAACAGGGCGGTCGGGCCGCCGAAGGTGCGGACCGGGAACTGGCTGGCGTTGTGCTGGGACATCACGTCTCCTCATTTCTCACGCAAACTTGGAATGTTTTCCGTGAGCTCAACGGTAGGCAGGTCTCACGGGAAAACGCAAGCGCTACCATGAGGGGCATGGATGAGACCCTGGCCACCGACGCGGCAGCGACCGCTCTGCCCTCGGCACCGGGTGCCGACCGGTACCGCTCCCTGGCCTTCGCCGACACCGCCGCCACCCTGCCCGCCGGCCAGAGCTACGACCTGCTCGCCGCCCCGGAATCCGCCATGCACTGGCTCGCCGCCCACGACCTCACCACCCCGGACGTGCAGCTGTACGAGTTCTGCGCCCAGCGGATGCGCACCCTGCGCACCCACATCCGCGCCCTGTTCGCCGCCCGCGTCGACACCACCACCCCGCCCGAGGAATCCCTGCGAGCGGTGAACGAGGCCCTCACGGCCGTGCCCACCGCCCCCCTCCTCGCCTGGGACGGAGCCCAAGGGCTGCGCCGCGTCCAGGCGCACCCCACCGACCAGGCCGTCAACCACGCACTGGCGACCCTCGCCGCCGACGCCGCCGACCTGCTCACCGGCCCCGACGCCGACATCCTTGCCGCCTGCGGATCAGCCCCCTGCGACCGGTTCCTCCTGCGCACCCACGGCCGGCGCCACTGGTGCTCCACACGCTGCGGCGACCGCGCCCGCGCCGCCCGCGCCTACGCCCGCCGAAACGGCACCGCGGACTGACCCACCACCCCAGGGCCCTCCCGCGGACCGCCCAGCAGGCTGCTGCCGGCTGCCAACCAACAGCACCTCTTCAAGGACTGCGTCGTGTGTATCAACGGGGCCGAGGCCCGTCTCCGCCAGGCGCGATCGACCGCCCGCCGGAGCCGACGCAGACATATAAGGCTGCATGCGAGTTCGAGCAGGCCCTGGTGGAGATCGGCGCGTCGTTCGTAGCGGGTACGGAGCCGCTTGAACTGGTGCAGCCAGGCGAAGGCACGCTCGACCACCCAGCGCACCTTGCCCAGGCCGGAGCCGTGAGCGACGCCGCGCCGGGCGATCAGGGGTTTGATGCCGCGCTTCCACAGCAGGCGGCGGTACTTGTCGAAGTCGTAGCCCCGGTCGGCATACAGACGACGGGGCTTGCGGCGGGGACGCCCCCGCAGGCCCCGGATCGGCGGGACGGCGTCCAGCAGAGGCAGGAGCTGGGTGACGTCGTGCCGGTTGCCGCCGGTGAGCGTCACGGCAAGCGGGGTCCCGTGGCGGTCGACGATCAGGTGATGCTTGGAGCCGGGACGGGCCCGGTCGACGGGCGAGGGGCCGACGTGATCCCCCCTTTCAGGGCCCGGACATGCGAGCCGTCCACGGAGCAGTCGTCCAGGTCCAGCAGGCCGGCGCGACGAAGCTCGGTCAACAGGGCGGCATGCAGGCGAGGCCAGACGCCGGCCTCGGTCCAGTCCCGCAACCGGCGCCAGGCCGTCACCCCGGAACAGCCCACCGCCTCGGCCGGGACATCGCGCCACGCGACACCGGTCCGCAGTACGAACAGGACGCCGGCGAGCGCCACGCGGTCAGGAACACGCAGCCGTCCGGGATGCCGGCGGCGCCGTTCGGGAGCGGGCGGCAGCAGCGGAGCCACCCGCTCCCACAGGTCGTCAGAGACAAGATCAGCACGCACCCGGACACTTTGCCGATCAAGATTGTCGGCCACAAGATCCGAAGCCCAACTCATTCTGAAACGATCAGTAAGGCCCGTGTCACGGTGACCGTGAGCTCGGGCGCGTGCGATCGCCGCGCCCACCCCTGCGTTCCCGGTCAGGTCCGGAAACCGGCGGGCGGCCGCCCCTCCAAGGACGTTCAGGGGCGACGGCGCCCCGTCGGGTGCGCAGTGAACGGCCTCAAGCGCCGTCGGGTCGCCCCCACCCATGGCAACAAGTTCGTGGTCCGCGTCGAAGCGTGCCGGCCTCAGTCATCAACGAACTCCCCCGCCGTTACCACGCCCGCTCCCGTGACGCGGCTCAGGGCGCCGCTACCGGATCACCGCATCCCTGGCTGCCATCGGCGCATCCCCCGGGGGAGGCAACCGGGCAACCGCAGGCGGGCTGTGAGTCAGCTGGAGACGGCACGTTGTCCGCCCGGTCCTTGCATCCCGGCGGCCGGTCACGGTTCGACGGGCATCTCGAGAACGGCGTGCGCGGCCCGTGCCACTCGTTTCGGGATGGAGTCTCCGTCCGGCGTCGGCAACAACAGGTGGCTGATCGTCAACCGAACCACCAGATCAGCGGCTTCCTCCCTGCGGTCCCCTGCGATGTGGGGCGCTGCCGCATCGAGCCAGGCCCCGACCAGCTTCCGTGCCTCGGAGAACACCGGCTCGGGTCGGCTGCTCAAGTAGGGCAGCAGAGCCTCCGTACCGCCTTGCGCCGCCGACACCACGGCAGCGACGAACGGGTTGCTCTTCGCCTCGGCCAGAGCGTGACCCACCCCGGCTTCCAGGGCGGCCTTCACATCCCCGCGGTGACCGTCCAGGACGGCGCCGACTCCGAGCAGGAAACGCTCGGTCTCGCGTTGCACGAGCGCCCGTCCGATACCGGCGCGGTCACCGAACTCCGCGTAGATGGACGGCCGGGACACCTCCGCCCGCTGCGCCAGGTCCGCCACCCGCACCCGGTCCCACCCCGCCTGCGTGGAAAGCAACCACGCTTCCCGCAAGACCCTCTCCCGCATCTGCTTGCGCCAGGCGATCCGTGGCGGATCGGGTGGCAGGGCATCGAGCGCCTCGGTCACAAGGTTCTCCTTCACGGACCACTGACTGACCATCAGAAATTTTACACGGCGCAGAGTTTGTCAGTCGAATACCGAGCTGGCACGCTCGGCATTCTCCCAAGGTGGTTCAGACCGCAAGCCGGCGAAACCGCGGGAGCGTGCCGCCCGCTGCCCAAGGAGGCTTCATGTCCCACCGCGACTCGCGTACGCGGCTCCCATGGCGCGACCGCAAGCGCCACTTCTGGCCTTTGGCGCTCGCCGTCCCGACCCTCCCCTTCCAAGCGCAGGGACTGGTCGATCTGACCGGCAGCGGCCTTCTGTGGTGGTGGGGACCGTTCTTCGCCTTCGTCCTCATACCGGTCGCCGATCATCTGCTGGGCTCGAACGAGTCGAACCCGCCGGACGAGGTGATGAAGGCCCTGGAAGCGGACCGCTACTACCGCTGGTGCACCTACCTCTACCTGCCTCTGCAGTTCGGCGCCCTTGTATGGGCCTGCGGCAAGTGGGCCGGCGGCACCCTCTCCCTCGCACAAGACCTGGGACTGACCGCCACCACCGGAGTCGTGGCCGGCGTAGCCATCAACACCGCCCACGAACTGGGACACAAGCGGGAGCAGTTGGAGCGCCGCCTCAGCCGCATGGCGCTCGCGCAGACCGGTTATGGCCACTTCTACGTCGAGCACAATCACGGTCACCACATCCGCGTGGCCACCCCCGAGGATCCGGCCAGTTCACGCCTGGGTGAGAGCTTCTGGCGCTTTCTGCCCCGTACCGTACTCGGCAGTCTGCGGTCGGCCTGGCACCTGGAGCAGCGAAGGCTGCAGCGGCGCGGCCGAGCCGTATGGAGCAGGCACAACGACGTCCTGACCGCCTGGTCCATGACCGGGGTCCTGTTCGGCACCTTGAGTGCGGTATTCGGCCTCAGGGTTGTTCCCTTCCTGCTCCTGCAGGCAGTACTGGGTTTCTGTCTTCTGGAGACCGTCAACTACCTCGAACACTATGGCCTGCTCCGCCAGCAGAGGCCCGATGGCCGCTACGAGCGCGTCTCCCCGCGGCACAGCTGGAACAGCGACAACACCATCAGCAACCTTCTCCTGTTCCAACTCCAGCGGCACTCCGACCATCACGCGAACCCACTGCGCCGCTACCAGACCCTGCGCCACTTCGACGATGCGCCACAGCTGCCCTCCGGGTACGCGACGATGATCGTCCTGGCCTGGCTGACACCCCTGTGGCGCAGGGTCATGGATCCGCGGCTCGCCGACCACTACGAGGGCGATCTGTCCCTGGCCAACGTCCATCCGTCCCTGCGGCGCAGTCACGCATCCCGGTACACACCGGCAGCACCGGACACGCCGACGGCCCGCCAGGACTTCTGAGGGGACTACTGCGTTTCCGTGCCATCGGGCAGCCTGATCCGCCTCGGCCGGCGCGGACGATTACGGCCGGCTGAGCGGTCCGTACCGTGCCGAGGTGATTCGTCTGCCGGCTGTCACCGCGCCTCCCAGGCGAGGAAGTGCCGGACATCGGCCGCCAGGGAACCCATCTGTTCACCGGCCTCCAGCCAGGTGGTCACCGAGGCGCTCCAGCCGCCGGCGGCCTCCGGCCATGGCCGCAGGGTCCAGGTCAGTCCGACGTGGCCGCCGGACCGGAAGACGGCTGACACCGCGAAGTCGCGGTCGTCGGTCTGCCAGCCCCGCTCGCCGTCCCATCCCCGGTAGCCAGCGGCCAGTTCCTCCAGGAACGCGACCAGATCACTGTCCCAGATCCAGACGACGACCTCATCGACTCGGGCGGCCAAGCCCGGTGCCTGCACTTCGACGGCGAAGTGCACAGAGTCTTCGTCGTAGCTGAACCGATCGGCGAATCGCACCACGACAGACAAGTTGTCCTGGCAGCGAATCGCCACGCCGCCCTTGTCGTCAATGCCGGCGTCCGGGGTGGTCATAGGCGGCACGCTAGAGCAACAGCCCGTTCGACGTCACTTGATACATGGAGGGCAGCTTCCACACATGGCGCCGTGGCAGAGGAGCGTCGTCCTACGCGGCCAGCGTCTCATCCTGTTGGGAGATCCCCATACGGCTCGCCCTGTACTGATCCAGCAGCGCGTCGGCCGAGCGCAGCGCCTGCTCGGCAGTGCGGGCTCCGGTCATCACGCACAGCGTGTACATGGAGTCCTCCAGGTCCCGGCTGGTGCGGCCGGTGGGGCGCACGTCGTGTTCGATACGTGCCTGAGCGAACCGGGCCAGTACAGCGCGCAGTTCCTTCTCCGCCGGAATGATCACGGTGCTCCTTCTTTTTCGAAACCCCTCCCGCGGGGCGGCGCGTCGCACCGCGAGGAACGGGCTGCATCCAGCCTCTGGCGCCACGGCTCACCACCGGGCACGTCAAACATCCCCCAAGTGCCCCGCGCCGCGAGTTCTATGCCATCGTCCTCACCGCGCCTCGACCAGCCGCACATACGCCGGGCAGCGAGCTGGCCGAGAACGGCCACCGCTCGCGAACGGAACGCAACGGAACGAGGCGGAACAGGACGAGGACGGGCGGTTCAGTACAGCACCTTCAAGGCGCCGGGCAGTACCCGCGCGGTGACGGGGAGGACGGCGTCGACCTCGCCGTCGGCGCCGTAGGGCACCTCGCGGTCCGCCTCGATGCGGATCTCCCGGCCCTGGAGGACGCGCACTTGCGGCCGTCGGACGTGGGCGCCCGAGGCGAGCTCGTTCATCAGGGCGAAGAACAGCCGACGCGGCGCTTCCCGGATCAGCACCACGTCGAGCAGCCCGTCGTCCACGCGCGCACCGGGGGCGATCATGCGACCGGAGCCGTAGTACGGGGAGTTGGCGGCAACGACGGTGTAGCCGCGGTGGGTGTGCTCCTCGCCGTCGACGGTGACGCGGTAGGTGGCCGCCCGCCAGGTGGCCACGGCGCGCAGTCCGCCGGCGTAGTAGGAGGCGGCACCGCGCAGCAGCTTCGCCTCGTTGGCGTGGCGGTTGGCGAGCGCGTCGACTCCCGCGTACACGCTGCCGAGGACGGTCGTGCGGGGGTGGACGGCCGACTCCACCTCGACGGTGTCCACCGCGCGCGGTGGCGCGTGCAGCAGAATACGGGCCAACTCCGCCGGTTCGGAGGGGAGTTTGAGGGCCCTCGCGAAGTCGTTGCCGCGGCCCGCGGGGACGAGGCCGAACAGCACGTCGGTGCCGCTGAGGGCTCCGCCGATGCCGCCCGCGATGCCGTCGCCGCCCACGGCCAGGACGACGCGCCGGCGCGCGCCCGCCGCTCGGGCGAGGTCCTGGGCGTGGGCCAGGCTGCGGCTGTACTCGGTTTCCAGCTCGGCCCCTGCCTCCCGGAGCAGCCTGGCCACCCGCAGCAGCGCGGCGGCTGAAGTGGCGCCGCCCGCGCTGGGGTTGACGATGGCGGTGAACTGTCGCATCGGTGGGCCTCCGGGACGCGGGGTGGGTCGGGCGGGTGGACCGGTGGGGCGGGTCAGTTGAGCGGCAGGAGGACGCCGGGGTTGAGCAGCCCGGCCGGGTCGAGCCGCTGCTTGACCGCCTGCAGTGCGGCGATGCCGAGTTCGCCGGCCTCCCGGACGTACCAGTCGCGGTGGTCGGTGCCCACACCGTGGTGGTGGCTGATGGTGCCGCCTGCCGCGCCGATCGCCTCGTTGGCGGCGCGCTTGGCCGGTGACCAGTGCGCCACTGGGTCCTCCCCCTGGGCCGAGACGACGGTGAAGTACAGCGAGGCGCCGTTCTCGTAGACGTGGGAGATGTGGCACATGACCAGCGGCGGGGTGCCGGCCTCGGTGAGGGAGGTGGTGAGCGTCTCTTTGACGGAGGTGTAGAGCTCGGGGATGCGGGACCAGAACGCCGCGGTCTCCAGGGTCTCCGCGAAGGCTCCCGCGTCCAGCAGCGCGTCACGCAGGTAGGGCGCCGAGTAGCGGCCCTGCGCCCAGCGCCGGCCCGGTTCCTCGCCGAGGTAGGTGCCGCGGCACTCGCGCAGGACCGCCTCGCCCTGCCGGCCGCGCAGCTCGGTGTCCTCCTCGGTTCCCTCGTAGCCGACGATGGCGACGCATCCGGCTTCCCGGGCGCCGATGGCATCGGGCTGGGCGAGGCCGATGAAGGTCTCGGTCTCGTCGGACAGGCGCAGCACCGTGGGGCGGGGTCCGTCCTGGGCCAGGCGCCGCAGGGCCGCGGCGCCTTCCTCGAAGGAGGCGAAGCGCCAGCCCTCGTAACGGCGGGCGGCGGGCCGGGGGCGGACGCGGACGGTGACGGAGGTGATGACGCCGAACGCGCCCTCGGACCCGAGGACGAGTTGCCGCAGGTCGGGGCCGGCTGCCGAACGGGGGGCGCGGCCGACGTCGAGGGTTCCCCGTGGGGTGGCGAGGGTGAGGCCGAGGACCATCTCGTCGAAGCGGCCGTAGCCGGCGGACGCCTGGCCGCTGGAGCGGGCCGCGGCGAACCCGCCGATGGTGGCCCATTCGTAGGACTGGGGGAAGTGCCCCAGGGTGAAGCCGTGTTCGGCCAGCAGGGCCTCCGCCTGCGGGGCGCGCAGACCGGGCTCCAGGGTGGCGGTGCGGGAGACGGGGTCG
This sequence comes from Streptomyces sp. NPDC005551, assembly GCF_042871785.1. NCBI lineage: Bacteria > Bacillati > Actinomycetota > Actinomycetes > Kitasatosporales > Streptomycetaceae > Streptomyces > Streptomyces sp. NPDC005551. The sequence continues at coordinate 282,657 of NZ_JBIAJE010000003.1, forward strand.
AGGGCGAGCAGGCGGTCCATGCGCCGCAGGTCGAGGGCGACGAAGGGGCGGGACCGCTCGGGGGTCAGACCGCCGACGACGGAGGTGCCGCCCCCGAAGGGGACGAGGGCCAGATTGTGCGCGGCGCAGGCGTGCAGGGCCGCGAGGACCTCGTCGTGGCTCGCGGGCAGGACCACCGCGGCGGGGACGTCGGCGACGTCGCCGGCCCTGATGTGCAGCAGGTCGGGGGTGGACTTGCCGCGGGTGTGCCGGATGCGGGTCTCGGCGTCCGTACGGACGTGTGCCGGGCCGCCGACCGCGCCGGACAGGGCGTCCAGGGCCGCCGCGTCGAGCGGTGAGGCGGGCACCGGGATGGCGTCGAGGGCGACCGGTGCGCTGCGGGCGGGCTTGACCCCGAGCAGGTCGCGCAGGAGCCCGATCACCGAGTCGGGCAGCTCAGTGGCCTTGGCGGGGTCTCCCCACCCGCTCCACAGCATGTCCATGGGGTTGTTCCTCACCGATCGGATGCAGGGGGGTGCCGCAGTGAGCGGCATGAGGCCGTGGCGTGGACGAGGTGCTGTCCCACGACCCCGTGGCGCGTTACACTGTGACACATGACGCCTATTCGTCACAACGGTCCGGACGGCACCTCCGCCGGAGACCCCGTCCTGGACGCCGTCCGCGACTGCGTACTGGCCGTCGGAGTACGCCGCACGACCCTCACCGACGTGGCCCGACGGGCCGGCGTCTCCCGGATGACGCTCTACCGGCGCTGGCCGGACGTGCGGACCCTGGTGGGAGACCTGATGACCCGCGAGTGGGTCGAGGCGGCCACCCGCGCGATGCCCGAGCGACGGGCGGGCGCCTGCCCCCGCACGCTGATCGTCGACGGTCTGGTGGCGGGCGTACGGGCCTTCCGCGAACACCCGCTGTTCCGCAAGATCATCGACGTGGATCCAGAACTGCTCCTGCCCTACGTGCTCGACCGGCGCGGAGCCAGCCAGGAAGCCCTCCTGGAACTGATCCTCGGCACCTTGCGCGAAGGCCACGCGGACGGCTCGGTGCGCGCCGGCCACGCCGACCGGCAGGCCCGGTCCCTGCTGCTGCTCGTGCAGTCCTTCACGCTCTCCCTGCGCACCATGACCGACGAGGACGACCCCGACCTGAGCAGCGACGCGTTCCTCACGGAACTGCGGACCATCCTGGAGAGGATCCTGACGCCATGAGCACCAGCAGGAGCGCGTCCGACCCGGCACCGACGCCCGGCTCGTCCCTGACCGCCGCGCGGCGCGCCGACGAGCTGGCCCGGACCGTGGGCGGAGCACCCGTCGACCTCCTGGTCGTCGGCCTCGGCGCCACCGGTGCCGGCGTGGCTCTGGACGCCGCCGCACGCGGCCTGACCGTCGCCGCGATCGACGCGCACGACCTGGCCTTCGGCACCTCGCGCTGGAGCTCCAAGCTCATCCACGGCGGCCTGCGCTACCTGGCCTCCGCCCAGCTCGACGTCGCTCACGAGAGCGCCGTCGAGCGCGGGGTCCTCATGCAGCGAACCGCCCCCCATCTGGTGCACGCCCAGCCCTTCGTCCTCCCCCTCACTCCCCTGGTGTCGCGAAGTCAGGCCGCCCTGGTGCAGGCCGGCTTCCGCGCCGGTGACCTCCTGCGCCTGGCGGCGCGCACCTCCCGCGCCACCCTCCCGGCGCCGCGCCGCCTGTCCGCCGTGGAGACCCGCACACTGGTCCCGGCCCTGCGCTCCACGGGTCTGCGCGGCGGCCTGCTGTCCTTCGACGGTCGGCTCACCGACGACGCCCGACTGGTCACCGCGATCGCCCGTACGGCCGCCGCGGGCGGCGCCCGTGTCCTGACGCGGGTACGAGCCCTGCAACTCACCGGTCGCGGCGCCCGCGTGCGCGACGAACTCACCGGCGAGGAGGGCGAGATCCGGGCCCGCGCCGTGATCAACGCCTCCGGCGTGTGGGCCGGCGGCCTCGTCGACGGCATCCGCATCCGGCCCTCGCGCGGCACTCACATGGTCCTGCGCGCCGAACACCTGGGCGCGGTACCCGCGGGCCTGCACATTCCGGTACCCGGCGAGACCAACCGGTTCGTACTCGTCCTGCCGCAGGGCGACGGCCGCGTCTACGTCGGGCTCACCGACGAGCCCGTGGACGGCGACATCCCCGACGTGCCCGACGTCCCCGACACCGACATCGGCTTCCTCCTCGACGTGCTCAACTCCGCACTGGACGTCCCCGTCCACCGCGACGACGTGGTGGGGGCATTCGCCGGGCTGCGCCCTCTCCTGGACACCGCTCCGGCCGGCGGGTCGGGCGCCAAGACCGCCGACATCTCCCGCAGGCACGCCGTGCACACCTCGACCGACGGTGTGATCACCGTGGTCGGCGGCAAGCTCACCACCTACCGGCGGATGGCCCAGGACGCCGTCGACGCCGCCGTCGCCACACACGGGCTCGGCGCAGGCCCCTCCCCCACCGCCTCGCTCCCCCTCGTCGGTGCCGCGCCGCCGCACGTCCTCGCCGCCGTCCAGGCTCCACCCCGTCTCGTCCGGCGTTACGGTACCGAGGCGGCGGCCGTACACGCCCTGAGCACCGAGGACCCGCGGCTCGGCGCCTCCGTCCTGGAGGGCCACCCCGTCACACACGCCGAACTGGCCTGGGCGGTACGCCACGAGGGCGCCCTGGACGAGGCGGACCTCCTCGACCGCCGAACCCGCATCGGCCTGGTCCCCCAGGACCGTGCGAAAGCCGTACCGGCGGCCCGGGAAGCGCTCGGCGAGAGCGTGGGCAGCGCATGAACGCCGCCCCGTCGGTGGTTGGACCTACCGTGGGTGAGTACCAGCCCGGCGTCAGCAGAGGATGATCATGACCATCTTGGAGAACCGGCCGAACACCGCGCTCCTCGTCGTTGACGTGCAGCAGGGCGTCGTGGAAGGGGCCTACCGGCGCGACGCGGTCGTCGCGAACATCGCCGGCCTCGTCGAGCGCGCGCGGAAGCAAGGGACGCCGGTCGTCTGGGTCCAGCACTCCGACGAGGCCCTCACAAAGCAGAGCGACGCATGGCGGATCGTCCCGGAACTCACCCCGGCGGACGCCGAACCGCTCGTCGAGAAGAGCTACGGCGACTCCTTCGAGGACACGGCTTTGGAGGACGTGCTCGTCGGCCTCGGTGTCGGACGGCTCGTCGTCGTCGGCGCGGAGACGGACGCGTGCATCCGCTCGACGCTTCACGGCGCCTTCGCCAGGGGGTACGACGCGACCTTGGTCGGCGACGCGCACACGACGGGCGACAAGACGGCGTGGGGTGCGCCGCCGCCCGACCAGGTCATCGCGCACACGAACCTGTACTGGACCTACCAGAAGGCGCCAGGGCGGACGGCCGGGACCGTCGTGGCCGAGGACGTCACCTTCGACGGCACGTCCTGACGACCTGGTGATCCCCCAAGAGCCGGCCCGCGGTCGGTCCTTGGCTTCGACCGACCGCTGGGCGGAGAGGGCGGCCGTGCCGGGTTGGGCGAGAAGGGCCACGTACCGGCGTCCGACGGTTTCAGCCGAGGGACGCCGCGGTCAGACGTCGTGGAGGGCCATCCACAGCTGCAGGTGGTGGGTGAGCAGCCGGCCCGGTCGCTGAGTCCCGGAATCCGGGACCGTCACCCGCACCACCGTGGTGTCGCCCTTCACGATCGTCACTTTCGCGCCGTCGAATTTCGGTGCGCCGTCGCGGACGGTGGATCGCAGCTCGCCGGCGGTGCGATCGGCGGTCGTCCTGTCCTTGGCCACGACGCACATCACCTCGGTGTTCCGGCCTTCGGCGGAGACCCGTTGCCCGAGTGCGGAGAGTCGCACTCGTTTTCCTGCCGTCAGCGGCATGACGTCGGCGCGATAGACGTCGCCGAGGCATTCGACGACGCGCTGATAGTCCTCCTTGTCGGCCAGGGAGGCGCCTTCCTCGGGGTCGACGTCAGCCAGGGCGTCGGCGCCACCCGTGGAGTAGGAGACCTCGTCGTCCGAGACCTGGAACAACGGTTGCTTCGTGCCGGACCGCTGCCAGAACTGCCGGCCGTCCTTCTCCCGCTGCTTGTAACCGTCCGACTTCAGGGACTTGATGAGGGCAGCCGCGTCGAACGAACCTTTCAGACGTCCGGCGTTGGAGCTTTCGACCAAGCTGTCGATCCGGGACGGTTTCAACTGCTTGTCCCAGGGCTGGGGATCGTATGTGCTCATCATCCTGATGCGCGGCTGGGTGATGGCGTCGTACGTCTTGGCGTCGCCGTGCTCTCTGACAAGCGCGCGGTCCAGGTAGAGCACCTCGGCCGAGCCGGCGTCCTCGGAGAGTTCCCCCAGAGCCGCCAGCAGCCCGGACGCCTCGTCGTCGGAGCCGGACGAACAACCCGTCACGGCCGTCAGCAGCAGAGCGGCGAACGCGGCGGGCGGGGCTGACCTGCGGAGGCTTATCGGCATGACGAAGGAGCCTATCGACACGGGTTCACCACGCCCAGCCGGCTCGAGCGACGAGAGCACTTCCGGTGAAGGGGCTTGGAAGAGCGAGCACCGCGAGTAACCTCTCCACCTCAGTACAGTCACGGCAGGCCGGTGAAATGGGCTGCCCAGGGGGATTTGAGGGGGATCTTCCATGGCCGGGCCTCATCATGAGTCGAGCGGATTTCCGGACGACGAGGGTGCCGACGATTTCGTCCGCGAGTTCCGTCAGGCGGTCTCACCCGCCGACCGGGACATGCTCGCCCACACACCGCCGCTGTTGATCCTGGACGTCGCCGGGGACGACGCCGAGTACGACCGCCGGGTCCGGCGGCTCGTCGAGGCGCTCGAGCGGGCGCTACGCGGTCAGCAGGACGCGAAACTCGTCCCGTACGCACTCCCGACGGCCGACGACGCCTCCGCGCTGCTGTCCGGCACCGCGGCCCGCGGACTCGGCCGGGGGATGCCCAGGCACATGACGCCCGACCGGCTGCCGGGTTTCTGGCCCCTGTGGGATTCGGTCGCCTACATCCGCGCGCACGCGGAGGAACGGCAGGCTCCGGGAGCGGCCGCGCTGCGCGATCATGCGCATGAGCAGCTGCGCCTCAATCGCCAGCAGCGGCGCGAAGGACGCGTGCAGGCCGCCCTCTGGGCACTCGGTGGCGGTGAATCGCCACCGGTCGGCGGGCTGCGCGGCTGGCTGCTCGGCTCCCTGTGGCACGGCGTCACCCGGACTCTCCCCCGCTGGTGGTGGGAGCGACGCAGGACCCGGCGGATGGTACGCAAGCCGCGCCTGTTCCGCCCCGCCCGTCAGCGATGGCTCGGCGGGATGCTGGGCATGACCGGCGACGCCGAGACGCTCTTCGCGGTCATGGACGAAGTGGCCGACCGGCAGATGGCGCGGCTCGTGCTGCCACTCGACCATCCCCGGCACCAGGAGTCATTGGCCGCTCTCGAAGCGCTCCTGACGCGAGCACTGCTGGAGGACCTGAAGGCGCCCGCGATCGGCAGATGGCGCCCTCTGCAACGCCGGCGCACCGCGCGTCCGGTGTTGCTGGTGCAGCTGCCCCGGCAGGACAGACCGAGCGCAGTGGCCGTGGAGCGCTTCCTACGGGCGTTCCACCGTGAGCGCAGGAGCACCGCACAGTCCCCGGGGCCGCTGGTCATCGCGATCGGAAAGCCCTCGCAGCAACTGCTGACGGACCTCGGCAGTCCGCCCGTGTCCGGTCTCACCCCGGCGGGGCGCCTGCTGCATCAGTCCGGCTCCGAAGTGGTCCTGGTACGGCTCAAGGAGGAGCCGTTCACCCGCGAGGGGCTGTTCATCCGCCCGACGTCACCGGCCACCTACCGCGTGAGCGGCCGCCTGATGACCGCGGGTGCGGCCGGCGGCATCGCACTCGCCCTCGCGCTGGCCGGAATCGGCGCGGTTCAGGCGTCCATCCCGGACACGCCGGAGAACAGCAGGTGCGTGGCCGGCGACATGCCCGTCGCGGGAAGCAGGTACCGCCGGCCCGTCCCACTGCACCCCAAGCAGTGGTACGACCAGACGCTGGCGGAGATCCGCACCCAGAACCGGCGGGCCGAGGCTTTCGCGGCGCAGGGCAGGACGGTTCGCACGGTCGTCGCGTTCACGTCGAACGGTCCGACATCGAGAACGGACACACTGTTCGACGGCACCATTCCGGAGCTGCGCGGCATCGCCATGTGGCAGCGCAAGCTCAACGACGACGCGATCTCCGACGACTCCCGGGTGCCGCTTCGGGTCGACGTACGACCGAGCGGTGAGGGTTTCGCCCACGCCGAACAGGCGGCACGGAAGCTCGTCGACCAGATCACCGGTGGCAGCCAGGGCACCGGCGGCCCGACCTACGAGAAGGTGATCGGCGTGCTCGGCTTCGCCCAGAGCAAGGAGGCCACGCGCGAGGCCCTCAAGATCCTGGAGCAGGCGGGCCTCCCCGTGATCGGGACCACCGCCACCGCGGACGAGATGCTGGTCAGTGCCAACTACTGGCCGTTCACACCGCTCAACAGCACCGAAGCCCACATCGCGGCGAACTTCGCCTCCAACTCCCCGGTCATCGCCCGCTCTTCGGGCGGGTGCGAGCCGGCCGAACGGGCCGTCGTCATCCAGAGTCCCGCGGACCTGTACAGCAAGAGCCTCGCGGACAAGTTCCGCAGTGACTTCCGCGGCACCAGCCAGCTCATCAACTTCTCGCAGACCAGCGACTTCTCCGGCGCGCCCGCGGGCACTCCGAAGATGAAGAGCGCCCACGACCTCGCCGAGACCGTGTGTGACGCCCTGCGCGGTTCCGACCCCACGATCGTCTACTGGTCCGCGCGCGCCCGCGACTTCGTCGCCTTCGTCAACGCCCTTGACACGCAGGGGACATGCACCGACCGCGACATCACCATGCTCGGCGGCAACGAACTGACGAACGTCGCGCTCACCGGCGAGTTCAACGACAAGACCTGGCTGCGCCTGTACTACTCGGCGCACCGGATGCCAACCGGCGACGGCGCCGCCGACAACAAGACCAAGCAGTTCGTGGACGTGTACGACCGCTTCGTGCCCGGAGCCGCCAAGGACGACCCCTGGCGCGACGACGGCCACTCCGCCGTGTCGTACGACGCCTTCCACGTCCTGTCCCGCGCCGCTGACATGGCGGTCTCCGGCCAGGGCGACCTGGACCCCAACGCCATGCTCACCGCACTGCGGAGCGGCATCACCTTCGACGGTGCCACCGGCTATGTCTCCTACGGTCAGGGCAGCAACATGCCTCCGCGGAACAAGACCCTCGTCCTGCTGCGTCAGTCGGCCCAGGGGCCCAAGGTGGCGCTGGCGTGCGGGGCCTACCGGCAGGACAAGTCCGACCGCCCGGAAGACGGCGCGTGCGCCGCCCAGTAGGGCATGCGCCGCACATCGTTGTCGCCGACTCCGCACTCAGGAACGGAAGGTACGGCGGTAGGTGTCGGGCGGGACGCCGACACTGCGGTGGAAGTGACGGCGCAGGGTGGTGGCGGTGCCCATGCCGGTGGCCGCCGCGATGGTGTCCACCGTGGCGTTGGTGGTCTCCAGCAGTTCCTGGGCGTGGCGGATGCGCTGGGTGTGAAGCCATTGCAGTGGTGTGGTGCCGGTGAGGCTTTTGAAGTAGCGGCCCAGATGGCGTGAGCTCATGCGTGCCTGGCGCGCCAGGTCCTCCACGGTGAGCGGTCGGTCCAGACGCTCCAGCGCCCAGGGGAAGAGCTCTCCCAGTGGGTGGTTGCCCGGGGCGGGGAGGGGGGTGGTGATGAACTGGGCCTGGCCGCCGTCGCGGTGGGGTGGAATGACCAGCCGCCGGGCGATCTTGTTGGCGACGGCCGCGCCGTGGTCGAGGCGGACCAGGTGCAGACACAGGTCCATGGCGGCGGCCTTGCCCGCGGAGGTCAGAACGTCGCCGTTGTCGACGTAGAGGACGTCCGGATCGACGGTGGCCGCGGGGTGGCGGCGGGCCAGCTCCCCGGTGTGGGCCCAGTGCGTGGTGGCACGCCTGCCGTCCAGCAGTCCTGCCGCGCCCAGGACGAAGGCGCCCGTGCACAGTGAGGCCACGCGGGCGCCGGCCTCGTGGGCGCCGCGTACTGCCTCGACCAGCTCGGCGGGCGGGTCCCGGTCGGTGTCGGCCCAGCCCGGGACTATCACCGTGTCCGCGCGCCTGAGGTGGTCGAGTCCGTGGTCGGGTTCGACGCGGAAGCGGCCGACGTGGACCGGACCGTCTCCGCAGACGGAGAAGTCGTACCAGGGGTCCACGACGTGGGTCAGGTCGCTTCCGAAGATCTCGAGCGCCACGGACAGTTCGTAGTGGAGCATGCCGTCGGTGACGGCCAGCGCGACAGCAGGCATGTCCGAAACTGTACGCGTCATGTCGTTTCCGACAGTCGTGCGGGGGCTGCCGTGACGACAGGATGTGTAGGTCAGGGCGCAGCGGTTCGCAGCGCGGCGCGCGTCTCGCGGACACGGGGAGAGTCTCATGGGGTCAGGTCAGCCGGTGGCGGTGTTCGGTGCGTACGGTCACACCGGGCGGTTCGTGGTCGCGGAGCTGGCCGCGCGTGGGTTCGTCCCGGTGCTGTCCGGCCGCAACGCGCAGGCCCTGGGGGAACTGGCCCGCGCGTACCGGCTTGAGGCCCGGGTGGCCTCGGCCGATGACCCGGTTTCGCTGGACCGAGCGCTGGCGGGCACGGCTGCGGTCGTCAACTGCGCCGGCCCCTTCGCGTCGACCACCGGCCCCGTCATCGAGGCCTCGCTTCGCGCGGGCATTCCCTACCTGGACGTGGCCGCCGAGCTCGAAGCCAACCTGGACACCTTCGCCCACTACCGCGAACGGGCCCGGGAGGCGGGAGCGGTGGTCGTCCCGGCCATGGCCTTCTTCGGCGGGCTCGGTGACCTGCTGGCCACGGCGGCCATGGGCGACTGGACCCATGCCGACGAGGCCCACATCGCCTACGCGCTCAGCAGTTGGCACCCCACCGCCGGCACCCGGCTCTCGGGCGCGGTCTCCCGCGAGCGGCGCGGCGACCACCGTCTGCGCTACGTCGGCGGACAGTGGGAGCGCCGCACCGACGCCGCGCCCAACCTGAAGTGGACCTTCCCGGAACCCGTGGGACCGCGGCAGGTGATCGGGGAGTTCACCATGGCGGACGCCGTCACCGTCGCCCAGCACCTGTCCATCCCCGACGTGACCACCTACATGAGCGCCGAGGCGGCCCGCGACGTGGCCGCCCCCCACACTCCGGCTCCCACCGCCGCCGACGAGAGCGGGCGTTCCGACCAGACCTTCCTCGTCGACGTGGTCGTGCGCCGCGGCTCGGCCGAGCGCCGGGCCACCGCCGGCGGCCGGGACATCTACGCCGTCACCGCGCCCCTCGTCGCCGAGGCCCTCGAACGCGTTCTGACCGGTCGCACCAGGGCCGTCGGCGTCGTCTCCGCCGGCGAGGTCTTCGATGCCCCGGACTTCCTGCACGCGCTGGCCCCGCACATCTCACTCGACCTGCACCCGCACGGACAGCACGCCTGACCTCACCCGTCCGCGGTCCGCCGGGCACGCCACAGCACGACAGGGGCGGCCGATCAGGCGGAGGCGAACGCCTCCTCCGGAACGTCGTCCAGGACGAACCCGTTGTCGAGCCGGACACGGACCGTGACGCTGAGCATCTGTCGCTGGTGGGCGACCCACTGCTCTTCCAAGGCACCCACCTGCTCCTCCAGCCGGCTCCGGCTCGCCGATGGCATCTGGTGGCCGAAGGTGTCGAGGAGCGACTTCAGGCGCAGGTACTCACTGACCTCGTGGCTCTGCTGCCGGTGATGCTCCTCCACGTGCTCGACGGTCCCCTCGACGCCCGCCGCCAAGGCCAGTGAGCCGGCGAAGGCGACTGGCTCCTCCTCGGTCTCCCCCGCGGGGGTCACGGACCCGGCCAACCGGAGGTCCGCCGCCAGCCGCACCCGTTGCCCCACATTCAGCGTCATCGATCCTTCGTCTTCCTCGTCGGTCCCTGGAGATCCGGTACGCGTGAGGACCTGAGTCGGCTCACGTCCCACCCGCACTGCTCCCGCAGCCGCACACTAGCGTCAGGAGCTTGCGCGGTGGGACCGCACCACTGCCGCACGCGAGGGCATCCCGGTTCCCCCGCACCGCGGGAGTCGGTGAATCCGTTGTCATGCACCTGTACAACCAGTCGAGGCCGTGCTGTCATGCCAACTGCCGCCCTTTCCAACGTTGTACAGGCCGGAGCGGCGAATCGCCACCCCGGCCGCTCGACGTCCGTGCACGTCCTTGCGCCCCTTTCCGACCTCAAGGAGTCACGATGCGCAGCTCCGCTCCTCCACGCCCCGCGACCGTGTGGCTCAGACGGCGAGCGAGGCGGATCGCCTCCGTGCTCGCCACCCTCACGCTGGTGTGTGCGGCCGCCCTGACTGCCACCGGCGCCGCCCAGGCCGCTCCCGCCGCGTGGACCCCCAAACCGTCTCCCATGACCACCCCGTGGACGAACCAGGTCCCCGTCGACAAGCCGCTGCCGGAGTACCCGCGCCCCCAGCTCACCCGCCCCGACTGGGCCAACCTCAACGGGATCTGGGACTTCGCCGTCACCTCGGCGGACGCCGGGCAGCCCTCGACGTTCCCGGACCGGATCCGGGTACCCTTCGTCGCGGAGTCCGCCCTGTCCGGCATCCAGCGCAAGATCACCCAGAACGACAAGCTCTGGTACAAGCGCACCTTCACCGTCCCGGCCGGCTGGAACGGCCGCCGCGTCCAGCTCAACTTCGGCGCCAGCGACTGGCGTACGACGGTCTGGGTCAACGGCACGCAGGCCGGGGCCACGCACAGCGGGGGCTACGACTCCTTCTCGTACGACATCACCGACCGCCTCAACGGCGGCACCAACACCGTCGTCGTGTCCGTCTGGGACCCCACCCAGACGGGCGGCCAGGCGGTCGGCAAGCAGCGCATCAACGACGTGGCCCCCCACCCCGGCGGCGGGATCTTCTACACCGCCGCCTCCGGCATCTGGCAGACGGTGTGGCTGGAGCCCACGGCCGCGGCCCACATCACGCGGCTCGACCTGGTGCCCGACCTCTCGAACAACACGCTCCGGGTCACCGTAAGAGGCGCCGGCGTCTCGGGGCAGAGCGCCAGGGTGACCGTGTCCTCCGGCTCGACCGCGGTGGGCAGCGCGACGGGCCCGGTCGGCAGCACGTTCTCGGTGCCGGTACCCGGCCCGCACCTGTGGACGCCCGATGACCCGTTCCTCTACGACGTGAAGGCGGACCTGGTCGCCGGTACGACGACGGTCGACTCCGTGGGCAGCTACACCGGCATGCGCTCGATCGGCATCGCGAAGGCCGGCGGCGTCCCGCGCCCCGTCCTCAACGGCACGTTCGTCTTCCAGACCGGCACCCTCGACCAGGGGTACTGGCCGGACGGCATCTACACCGCGCCCACCGACGACGCCCTCCGGTACGACCTGCAGAAGCACAAGGACCTCGGCTTCAACATGGTGCGCAAGCACATCAAGGTCGAACCCCAGCGCTGGTTCTACTGGGCGGACAAGCTGGGGTTGCTGGTGTGGCAGGACATGCCCTCGATGGACACCCGCACGCCGGACGGCGCCGCCCGGACGCAGTGGGAGACCGAGTACGACCGCATCATCGACCAGCACCGCAGCTCACCCTCCGTGGTGATGTGGGTCGACCAGAACGAGGGCTGGGGGCAGTACGACCAGGCTCGCATCGCCGACCACGTCAAGGCGTACGACCCCTCGCGGCTGGTGGACAACATGAGTGGCGTCAACTGCTGCGGCGCGGTCGACGGCGGTAACGGCGACGTCCTCGACCACCATGTCTACGTCGGCCCCGGCACCACCGTGCCCGGCGCCACCCGCGCCGCCGTCCTCGGCGAATACGGAGGCCTGGGCCACAAGGTGCCGGGGCACGAGTGGTATCCGGGCGGCGGCTTCAGCTACGAGGACCAGCCGGACCCCGCCCACCTCGACAACCGCCTGATCGGGCTCCTCGACGCCCTGCGCGAGGTGCGGATGCCGGCCGGGCTCTCCGCCTCCGTCTACACGGAGATCACCGACGTGGAGAACGAGGCGAACGGCCTGCTCACCTATGACCGGCAGGTCGTCAAGGTGGACACGGCCCGCGTCCGGGCCGCCAACCGCGCGCTCATCGACACCTCCCGCACGCCGGTGACCCCCGTCGCCCTGCCGGCGAACCAGTACAAGTCCCTGCGGGTCACCACACCCGGCTACACGAACCGCTATCTGCGGCACCGGGACGGCGCCGCGTACACCGACGTCGTCGACGCCACCGGCAGCGCTATGCTCAAGAGCGACGCCACCTGGAAGATCGTGCCGGGCCTCGCCGACAGCGCGTGCTACTCCTTCGAGTCACGCAACTATCCCGGCCAGTACCTGCGCCACCGCGACTTCCGCGTCTACAAGGAGGCGGGCAGCGGCGACGTGTTCAGGGCGGACGCGACCTTCTGCGCCGTACGGGGCGCGGGCGGCGCCGTACGACTGTCCGCGTCGAACTTCCCCGAACAGTATCTGCGGCACTACAACGCCGAGTTGTGGCTCGCCACGCCGGGCGGCACCCACGCCTGGGACAACCCCGCCTCGTTCGCCGAGGACACCACCTGGGCCGTCGAGGCGCCCTGGGCGCCCTGAGCAGAGGCGGGGGGGCGCACCGTCCGCGACGCCGGCCCACGGGCCGCGCCGGGCGGTGCGCCCCCGCCCGTTCAGTCCTCCGCCACGTCCGCGCGGGGTCAAGGGCAGTTCCCCGGTGCGTCGGCGAGCGGCGGACGGCGCACGGTCAGGTGCTCCACGGCGTACGACATCTCCGTGACGCCCGGGTCCGGGGGCGGGTGGTAACGCCCGCCGCACACGGACAGGTTGACGATCAGGTGGGCGAACCAGTGCTCCCCCACACCGCGTTCGTCGGCGAAGGTGCGTACGCCGTTCACCCACCAGACCACGGAGCGGGCACCGAACTCGACGCGCAGTTCGAGGGGCCCGCCGGGGCGGACGGCTTCGTTCTGGTGGTAGAGATGGCCGCCGCGGACGTGGTTGGACAGTTCCAGCAGGTCCGGGTGGTCGGGGTGGTACTCGAACACGTCGATCTCCTGGTCCCCGTCCCGCCAGGTCCAGACGGCGGGCCAGGCACCCATCTCCCTCGGCAGGCGCACCCGCGTCTCCAGGACGTCCCCCGCGCGGACGACGAAGCCTTCCTCGCTCCCCTCGGTGGTCAGCAGACCCGTGCTCCACAAACCGTCCCGCCGCCGGGTGGCACGGAAGATCCCGCCGCGGGAGTAGGCGGGGTCGGACACCAGGTAGTCGAGTTTGTCGTCCGACCGGTTGACGGGGCCTCCCCCCGGATAGGCCCATGAACGCCCGGCGACCCACTGACGGCGCGAATTGAAGTCGGCCGTGAAGACGACATCGGACACAGGCCGACTCCTTGTCGTGAGGGAGGAACGTGCCTTGCGACGGTCGATTTCTCCCCAGCGTGCAACCGCCCATGCCCCGATCGGCGCCGTGGCCGTCCTAACAACCCGATGGGATGAATTCACCTGGGACGGCGCCACGCGGGTGGGGCGCCGGGGGCCGATGAGGAAACCGGCCACGGGATCCGAGCGGGTGTCCGAAAGTGCCGCGTCCGGCCGAGTGACACCGATTCGCACCGGTATGCGCGGCACTGCGAAGATCACCGCGCACTTCACCATCGCGGCGGTGCGCCGCCGCCTGCCCCCGGAGGGTCAATGAGCTACGGGCTCGGACTGCGTGAGGCCATCGCCGGCGCGGAGACGACACCGCTGATCGGGATCTACGACATGTACTCGGCTTCCCTCGCGGCGCGCCACTACGACGGTCTGTTCGTCTCGGGCTTCGGCTTCGCGGCCTCCCACTACGGGCTGCCCGACATCGGGTTCATCGCCTGGCCCGACATCGTGGCGTTCACGGAACGGCTGCGCCTCGCGTTCCCCCGGCACCATCTGCTGGTGGACATCGACGACGGCTACGCCGACCCCGAGGTGGCCTGCCACGTCGTCCAGCGTCTCGAACGTGCCGGGGCGTCGGGGGTGATCCTCGAGGACCAGAAGCGGCCCCGCCGCTGCGGGCACGCCGACGGCAAACAGATCCTGCCGCTGGAGGAATACCTGGAGAAGCTCCACATGGTGCTCGACAGCCGTACGGAGATGGTGGTGGTGGCGCGCACCGACGCCACGGAGGACGCGGAGATCGAGCGCCGCGCGGTGGCTCTGGCGAAGAGCGGTGCGGACGTCGTACTCGTCGACGGCGTGCGTACCGTCGAGTCCGTCCGCCGGATCCGCGAGGTGACCGGCGGGGTGCCGCTGCTGTTCAACCAGATCGGCGGCGGCAGGTCGCCCCGGCTGTCCCTGTCCGAGCTGACGGAGCTGGGAGTCGACGTGGCGATCTACAGCACGCCCTGCCTGTTCGCCGCGCACGACGCCATCGACGACGCCCTCACGCGTCTCAGGGACGCGGACGGACGGCTCCCGGAGCCCCCGCCCGGCGGTGCGAGCGTCAAGGCGTCCACGGAGCTTCTCGAACGGAACATCAGCAGGCGTCACGGGAGTCGGCACGTCCCGGCCTGACAGTCCCGGCGCCGGCTCGACGCGCACGACGGGCGGCGGCCCGGTACGCCGCCGGCCCTCAGGTCACGCTCCACAACCGTCGGTAGAAGGCGGTGCGCTGCGGGTCCGGGGCGATGCCGTAGGCGTCGAGGAGGTCGTCCTCCCAGCCCGGGCCGTAGTTGTGCCGGGTGTTCCACGTCGCCACGGCCAGGTCCGCCCACCGGTCCGCGACGCCGAGCGCGCCCATGTCGACGTGCGCGGCCCAGGAACCGTCGTCGTGCAGCAGCGTGTTCGGTGCGCAGGGGTCGCCGTGGCAGACCACGAGGCGGTCGACCGGCGGAGGTCCGGGCAGGTCCGCGGGCACCCGGACGCCCACCGCCCGAGCACGTGCCAGACGCCGGTCGACGGACCAGCTGAAGGGGCACTCCGCGACCGGCAGCCGCTCGTGCAGGGCCCGCAGGCCCGCGCCCATGGCCCGGACCGCCCTGCCGGGATCCGCCCTCCACCGTTCACTCACGGCACTGTCACCGGGCAGCCCGTGGGTGACGAGCCAGGACCCCTCGGCGTCGGCCCCCTGCTCCCGCACCCGCGGCACCGGCGTGAAGTCACCGGCCCAGCGCAGCCGTACGGCCTCCGCCGCCAGGTCGAGCCCGGAGTGCGACGGGGCCCATTTGGCGAACAGGCCGTCCGGCCCGTCGCCGATCCGGAAGGTCAGGCCGCCCAGCTCGTTCTGCCACACCGGCAGGATCGGGCGGCCCCGGGACAGGGCGGTGATCGGCGCGGGCACCCGCACGCTCGGCGAGGGAGGTCCGGAATAGGGCATGGACACATGGTCCCCTTCCCGTCGGGTGCCGCGCCGGGAATTTCCGCGCTGGCCCCCGGACTTCACCACCGCACGGCCGGCTCCGAGCCACGGCCTTTCGCCCGCTCAGCGGCGGTCCGGTGACCCGGCTCCCGCGTCCGCCGCGGCGGGCGAGGCGTCCAGGACGTCACGCATGTGCCGCAGCCGCCGGTTCTGCCGGTTCCCCGCGTAGATCATCCAGCTCAGGCTCCCCACGGCGACCAGGGAGAAACCGATCGTCTGTCGCGGACCCGCCGTCATGGCCGTCGCGACCAGGAGGAAGGCGGACATCAGAACCAGGAAGACGGTGGCGGCGACACGGTGACGGGTGCGGTGCAGTCGCTGCGTGACGAGCTCCCGCATGGCCTGTCGCTCCGCCGGGTCCGCCGGTACCTCGCCGCGGCGCAGCTTCTGGTCCAGGGACACGAGCCCGGTCGCCGAACCGCCCGCGGCACGCTTCTCCCTGCGCCGTACGACGCTCAGCACGATCACCGCGCCGACCGAGGTGACGGCGAGGCGCCCCAGTACCGCGACCGGTGACTCGCCGGGACTGACCAGCATGATCAGTCCACCGGCGGCGAGGATCGACAGGACGACCTGCAGCCAGAGGTGCTCTGCCAGAAAGGTGTTGGACTTCTCCACGATGCGTCCCCTCCGGACAGGCCTCAGAGCCACGTTTTGCGGCGGGCCGCGGCGAGGCGCAGCCCCAGCGCCACGGCCAGCAGGACCCATGCCACCGCGCAGTGGACCCAGGCGGTGACGCCCCGCGCCGCGTCGACGGCGCTCCAGGTCGCCCAGAGCAGCAGGACGACGCACAGGGCCGTCCAGGCGATGTCGGTGATACGTGTGCGGAGTTGCGCCCTCTGCCGGGTACCGGGTTCGAGGTCGCCGAGCCCGGACGTCTGGTCCGTCCCCCGTGACGTCATGTTCCTGCTCCCCTCCATCGCATCGAGGCTTCCCGTGTACCCCGCGCCTGGTGCCGCAAGCCCGGCAAGTGGCTTACGTGACAGGGGCGTTGGGTCATGGCGGCGGCCTTGCGGGGAGAGTGCGTCGGTCGCGGGACGGGTCCGTCAGGGGATGCGGGCCACTCCCGCGTAGATGCCGCTGCCCTCGGGCTCGGGCGCCGGAGTCGTGCGGAACCACTCCGGGGCCGTGACCAGGCCCGGTTCGACGAGCTCCGTGCCGTCGAAGAAGCGGGCCACCTCCGGGCGGGTGCGGAAGCCGAGCTGGATGCCGGCCCTCGCGTACTCGGCGGTGACCTGTGCCGCCAGCTCGGGATGGCGGTCGGAGGCGGCGTGCGACAGCACGAGGTAGCTGCCGGACGGCAGGGTGGTGACCAGATTGCGGACGATGCCGTGGGCGTCCTGTTCGTCGGGGACGAAGTGCATCAGGGCGATGAGGGACAGGGCGACGGGACGGTCGAAGTCCAGGACGGCCCGCGCCCGTTGGAGGATCGCCGCGGGTTCCCGCACGTCTGCCTGGATGTAGTCCGTGGCGCCCTCACGGTGGCTGATCAGCAGCGCCTCCGCGTGCCGCAGCACGATCGGGTCGTTGTCGGTGTAGACGACCTTCGCGGCCGGCACCATCCGCTGCACGATCTGGTGCAGGTTGGGCTCGGTGGGGATGCCCGTGCCGATGTCGAGGAACTGGTCGATGCCCTCCCCGGCGAGCCAGGCCGCGGCCCGGTGCATGAACTGACGGTTCTGCCGCGCCGCGTCCCGCGCCTGGGGCGGAAGCTTCTCGCCGACGGCCTCGTCGACGGGGTAGTTGTCCTTGCCGCCGAGGAGCCAGTCGTAGACCCGCGCGGGATGCGCCCTGCTGGTGTCTATCCGCGGGGGGTGAGGTGTGTCGGTCGTCATGGCGGGCTCCGGCGCGCGAAGGATCCAGTGTTTTCGATCACCGTAGTCTGGCACAGCATCTCATCGCACTCACACGGCAGTTGGGAGGATCCTCGTCTCCGCGGCGGGCAGCCCCTTGACCCACCAGTGGTCGTAGCGTCTGTAGACCGCGGGCTCCCGGGAGGCGAGGAAGGCGGTGAGCGCCTCGGCTTCCGCGGCCAGAGCTTCCCAGACGTCTCCCGGGAGGCGGTGGAAGGCGGTGGCCTCGATGCCGCCGTCGACGGTGCGCCAGACACCGGCGACGTGACCGTCGACCAGCAGCGTGGGCAGGACGTCGCCGTTCACACGCGTCACGTGCTTGCGGTAGGCGGGCGGGACCACGCGGCTGCGGTCGGCGTAGGCCAGCAGAACGCTGTCCCACATCGCCATCAGCCGGGGCGGGGCGGCGGTGTCCTCGGCGGGCCGGGGCGCGCCGGGGAGGTCGAACACGGCCGTGCCGTCCGGGCCCTGCAGTACCTCGAGTTCGTCGGCGAGGGACTCCACCGCCGCCCTGACCCGGGAGCGCTGGACCAGCGCGAACTGCGCCATGTCGGCCACGGACGCCGGTCCGAAGCCCTCCAGGTAGCGGCGGATCAGGACGCACAGGCCCTCGGCCGCAGCGGCGGGGTCCGCCGGCACCGGGCGGCTGCCCGCCGCGACGTACGACGGTCTGGTGCCGAACGACCAGGGCCCGCCGGTGGGCGCGTGCCACAGCGGCGCGTACTGCCGCAGCATCCGCTGCGCCCCCGGCTCCACCGGTGCCCCCCGTCGCTCCGTGAGCCGGCTCCCCAACTCGGCTGCCGTACGCGGCCGGTCGGCGTACTTCAGCAGGTCCTCGACGAGTGGGCCGGCGTCGTCGGCGGTGAGCCCGGCGCCGGTGAAGCGGGCGTCCCCGAGTCTGGATCCGCGCAGCGTCGGCTCCATGGCTTCGCGGAAGGCCACGTAGTCGTCGACGTGGACCACGTGCAGGGTGAGCCGCATCAGCGTCGACTTGACCGTGCGCAGACCGGCCAGGGCCGTGTCGAGGGCGGCCGGGTCGAAGTCGCTCAGCCGGTTCCAGAGCGCCACGTACGGAGAGGCGGGCTGCTGGGCCTGCAGAGCCACCACACGTCGCACCGCGTCCAGGACGTCCAACGGTTCGCGCCGCAGGAGCAGTTGCCGGGCGAGCGTGGCACGGTTGAGCGCCCGTGCGGTCGTCTTCATGCCGTGATTCTCTCCCGCCACGGTGCGGTGCGGGGTCCGGTCCCCATTCTCTCCCGCCTCGGTGCGGTGCGGCGTCCGGTTCCGCCAGGTCGGCCCGCTCCGGTACGTGGCCCGAGCGGGCCTCCGCCGGTGCGCCCTGCCCCGTCTGCTCGCCGGACACCACGAAGCCGCCCGCCCGCAGTGCGGGCGGGCGGCTCGCGTCCGCCGGTACGAGGGGACGCCGCTACTGGGCGGAGACCTTCACGTCGTCCGACACCACGTCGGTCGCGTACGCGATGGACAGTCCCGGGACCTTCTGGGCGACCCGCGCGACGACCGCCCGGTGCCAGCTCGCCGGATACTCGGACTCCGGGTGCGCGGCCCGGTATTCGAGATCGTTCCGGTACGTGACGATGCCGGGTTCGGGGAGGTCGGCGAGGCCCGCCACCGCCTTGCCGACGAACTCCCCGGTCAGGCGGTCAAGGTCCCCGAGGGCTGCCCGGACAGCACCGGGCACGTGCTCCAAGCCCTGCTCCCACTCCTCGACCGTGGCGGGCGAGACCCCCACGTGCTCGGCCAGCCATTCCTCGGTGAGGCCGAGGAACTCGCGCACGACCTTGAACTCCGCCGGCGTCATCGCCCTGCCCTCCGGCACGCCGTCGAGGTTGCGGTTCTGGCTCATCATGTCCCTTCGGCTGGTGAAAAGGGTCCGGCAGGCGGCCGGGTACCCGCGGAATCGGGCACCACCCCGGGAGTCGGCCGGATCGTCACGTCGCGCCCGCCCGTCCCACCGGCGGCTGCCCGACGGGTCCACGGTCAGCTTAGGCCAGGGCATCCGCCGGTCCCGGCCGGGCGGCACCCGGGCACCACGTGGTTCACGTGACCCACTGAGTCACCGGGCCACCGGGCCACCGGGCCGGACGCCGACTCCGCCGGACCACGCATGAGGGGCCTGGCAGCGGGCACGCGGAAGACCCCAGAGGGGCAGCCGTCGTGCGCTCACTCCGCCGTCCCCGGCGACGCGCCGGAGGAGTGCGGGGCAGGCGGTCACCCCGTCCGATTCAAGACCCGAGGTGTGTCATGGTCGTCCTCGCCATCGTCGCCGTGTGCGTCGTTCTGCTCGTTCTCGCCTTTCTGGTGCCTCGGCTCTCACGGCATCCCGAGCGCGGCACGCAGCGCACCCTCGGAGCCGGTTCCCAGGCCGCGGGCAAGGCTCCGGGCCGACTCGGCCGCTGGCTGAGCAAGCCGTTCCGGAGCAGCTCCAAGGCGGTCGGCCACAGCGGGTCCACGGGACGCCGGGCGCGCAGCCGCATGCCATTCTGAACTGGTAGAGGTCCTTGTTCCGCCGCGGTCCGGTCCTCGCACCGGGCTTCGGCGGGTGCAGCAGCCGATGTCGCGAGCAGGAAGGTACCCAGTCCGTGGTTGATCCGGTGAGGCCGCATTCGGAAGCCGCGAAGCGGGCGGACACGCCCGCCGGAGCGGAACTTCTCGCCGGTCTCCGTGTGGACGAGGAGCGCCCCGAGCAGCCCGTACTGCTCGACGGTGACGGCAAGCCCCTCGACACCTGGCGTGAGAACTACCCGTACGACTCGAAGCTGGGACGCAGGTCCTACGAACGGCAGAAGCGCATTCTGCAGATCGAGCTGCTCAAGCTGCAGAAGTGGGTCCGGGAGACCGGACAGCGCGTGGTGGTGGTGTGCGAGGGGCGGGACGCGGCGGGCAAGGGCGGCACCATCAAGCGGTTCACGGAGCGGCTCAACCCCCGCGGGGCCCGTGTGGTGGCGCTGGACAAGCCCACCGAGAGGGAAGCCGGGCAGTGGTACTTCCAGCGGTACGTCCCGCACCTGCCGGGTCCCGGAGAGATCGTCTTCTTCGACCGGTCCTGGTACAACCGGGCGGGCGTCGAGCGGGTCATGGGCTTCTGCACCCCTGCCGAGTACCGGCACTTCTACGCCCAGGCCCCGGTCTTCGAGAAGCTGCTCACCGACGACGGAATCGTGCTGATCAAGTTCTGGTTCTCGGTCTCCCGCGGCGAGCAGCGCACGCGTTTCGCCATCCGGCAGGTCGACCCGGTACGGCAGTGGAAACTGTCCCCCACCGATCTGGCCTCGCTGGACCTGTGGGACGCCTACACCGAGGCCAAGGTCGCCATGTTCCGGGCGACGGACACACCGTATGCGCCGTGGACGGTGGTGAAGACCAACGACAAGCGCCGGGGCAGGCTGGAGGCGATCCGCCATCTCCTGCTGCGCTGCGACTACGCGGCGAAGGACGCGGAGGCGATAGGGACGGCCGACCCTCTGATCATCGGTGCCGCCGACACGCTTCTGGAGCGCGGCGAGGAACCCACCGACCTGTCCCCCACTCCGCTGTCCCCGCACAGCGACGGCCCCGGTCAGCACCCCGAGACGGCGGGCTGAGCGGCTGACCCTCGCTCGGCGGCCCCGGTCCGGGGCCGCCGAGCGAGGGTCAGGCCGCGTCCGGGGACTTCGAAGCGGCGGCGAGCCAGGCGGACCCGCCTCTCCTTCTCGGCCGTCAGCGAGCGGCACCGGCCTCACTCGCCCCCCTTTCGCCCTTCACCCCAACAGGCCGCGTCTGCATCTGACCTCTCGTCAAGCAGGCCTCGACAGAAGCGATGTGACCTGTCGCGCTGAACTCGTTGATCTTGGGCAGACGACAGAAGTGATCTTCGTACTGTCCGGGAGAGGGGAACGCGCCCATGGCCACACCCGTGCGCCGAATACCGCCGATGAGCGGTCGCCGCAAGTTTGATCTGCGGTCCACGGCGTTGTCCTTCGGCCTGCTGGCCGTCGCCATCGCCGTCCTGGGGTTCACCGCCAAGGTGGCCGTCGGTGTCCTCGAGCGGCGCCCGGTGCTGGCCGTCGTGCTCTGCCTGGTCGGCCTGCCGGTCGCGGTGGCCTTCCGCAGCGGCCGTCGCCGTTTCTCCGCGAGGCGGGCCGCGCGCCGGGCCGCCGTCGCACTGGACGAAGGCACCGCGGCCGCCCTGCACACCCTGGAGACCGCGCCGCTGGGCCCGCCGATGCCGGCCGGAGCCCCGGCACCGGTCGACGACCTGCCCGTTCCCGAACCGGCTCTCCCCCTCGGCACCGAGGTCACCGCCGTGACCGGGCTTCTTCCCGGCACCGGACAAGAAGGTGTCGACTACGACGCCCTGGACGCCGACGAGTTCGAGCAGGCGGTCGCCGCCCTGTGCGAGCGCGACGGCTGCTCGGACGTCGAAGTCGTGGGCGGCGCGGGCGACTTGGGCGCAGACGTGGTGGCCACCGCGCCGGACGGGCGACGCGTCATCATCCAGTGCAAGCGTTACTGCGACACCAACAGGGTCGGCTCCCAGGACATGCAACGCTTCGGCGGCACCTGCTACACCGTGCACGGCGCCGATGTGGCCGCGGTGGTGGCCACCAGCGACTTCACGGCGCCCGCGGTCGAGTACGCCGCGCAGTGCGGGATCCTGTGCCTCGACGGAGAGGCACTCCAGGCGTGGAGCGACGGTACGGGGCCCGAGCCCTGGGCCATGGCCGTCGACAACGGCGCGGTCAGCTGAACGGCACTCGGGGCATCCGCGGACCCGGGAGAACCCCGGCCCGCCGGGGCGGGCCTGCGTAGGCCGGCCGCCGGGGCGGGCCTGCGCAGGGGGCCCGCCTCGACGGGGCGCGGCGGAGATGCCTCGACGGTCTCCCTACGCGCGGGCGGCCGTGACGTCGCCGTTGACCGTGGAGAGCTTGAGGCTGCGGCCGTGCGCGGCACCGTCGGTCGGGACCTTGACCGAGGGACGGCCGTTGTCCGTGGTCGCCGAGACCCGGTAGGCGGGGGCGTCGTGCGGCAGCGTGACACGGACCGAGCCGTTCGTGGTGACGGCGGTGGCGCTCGACGGGGACGTGCCGCAGTCGATCACCACGTCACCGTTCACCGTGTCGGCGTGCAGCCGTCCGGCGCGCAGGGTCTGCGCACGCACCGAGCCGTTGCGGGTCGCCAGCCGTACCTCGGCGCCCCGTGCGCCGGAACGGCTCACGCTCACATCGCCGTTGACCGTCGTCAGATCGAGGCCCGCGGAGATGCCGGCCACGTCGATGCCGGCGTTGCGGGCGGTGACGTTGACCGGGGTGTGCGCCGGGACGTCGATCTCCGGCATGCGGGGGCACTCCCGGTGGCGGTCGTCGTCGGCCGGGCACGACAGGTCCAGCACCCAGGTGTCGTCCCGGTGGGACCAGTGGCCGCGGACGCGGCGGTCGACGCCGACCGTGTCGCCGTCGGCGGGCCGCAGGCGTACGCCGTTCTCCGTGGTGATCACCAGATGCGCACCGCGGGTCAGGGCGGGGCGCGCGTCACTCACCGGTGAGGCACCGTGCCCCTCGTCTCCCCCGCCGCACGCGACGACGAGGGGAGCGAGTGCGAACAGGGCGGTAACACGCCACGTGTGCATGGTCGTTGGCTCCATGCCCGACCGGATTCCCCGCCCCCGGTCTCCCATGGCACCTGCACACCGAAGGACGGCGTCTCCTGGCTCACCTGGTCGGCGGTCGAGCGGTCGCGAGCCGAAGATCATGCCGCCCTCACCCTCAGAATAAAACCGCACGGGTGGTTTTTGCAAGGCCTAGACCTCGCGACTGCTCACCCTCGTCGGCCGGTCGCCCGGTGCGGCCACACCCGCGCGTAGCGGAAGGGGTTGCGCCGCTTTAACCGGCGGAGCACCGTCCGGTTCCCGCCAGAACCGATCATCAAAATGCCTTGAAAACAAAACCGGTGGGTCCGTATCTTATCGATTCTGAACTTCTTGCACCGTCCCATCCACTCCTGCGCAGACGCGGAAAGAGGCGGCACGCGATGACCCTTCTGACCCTTCACCCGGCACACGACTCCACCGCGCCCAACGGGCGTTCCACACCGGAAGTACCGCTGATACCGGCCATGTCGACCGGGCCTCTCACGCCGCACGCCACGTCGGCGGGGCTCGTCGCAGCCGGTGGCCTCACCACCACCGTCCCCCGCGAGTACGTCCACCGGGCGAGCCACGCCGAGGTCTTCCTCACCGGCTGCCGCAGACGCGACGACGCGAACTACGCCCTCACCGGGCAGTGGCCCCGGGCCCATACGTTCTTCACGACTCCCGACGGCGCCCACCACGACGCCCTGCAAGCGGCAGAAACCATTCGTCAGACCGGTCTCTACCTCGCCCACGCCGAACTCGGCGTCCCCCTCGGGCACCATTTCCTCCTACATGACCTCACCGTCACCACGCACCCGGAACAGATGTCCATCGGTTCGCTTCCGACCGATCTCACCCTGCACGCGACCTGCACCGACGTGGTCCGCAAGGGGATACGTCTGGCGGAGTTCCGCATGCAGATCACGATCACGGGCGACGACGGCCGTCCCTACGCCGCGGGCGGCGGGAGGTTCACCTGCCTCACTCCCGCCACTTACCGCCGGCTCCGCGCCGCCGGCATCAGCGGCGACCCGCTCCCGCCCGCGGCAGACCCCTTCGGACGGCCCCACCCCGACGTGCTCGCCCTGCCCGGCGTGGTGGGCAAGCTCCACCCCTTCGACGTCGTCCTCTCCCCCACCGGCGACGCCCACCGCTGGCTCCTCAACCCCGACCCCTGCCACCCGGTCCTGTTCGACCACGGGGGCGACCACTACCCGGGCATGGTCCTGGTAGAGGCCGCACGCCAGGCCACCCACGCCCACCACGTCCCCGCCAACCCCCTCACCACGACTCTCGTCACGGAGTTCCACAACTACGCCGAACTCCGCGCTCCGCTCCTGATCGAGACCACGCTTCAGCCCGGCCCCGTGGAGGCGCCGGCCGTGCGCGTCACCGGCCGGCAGAACGACCGCGCCGTCTTCACCACCGACGTCATCACGCTCACCACGCCGTAGCCGGGCCCGGCTTCTTCTTCGTCCGACACCGGCACCGGCACCGGCACACCCACAGTGCCGGACGTGACCGGACCAATTCCCAACGGGCGAGCGACCGGCCGGTGACCAGTGCACCGACTCCGGGTCCCCCCTCCGCTCGGCTGCCCCTCCGCACAGACTCCCTTCGCACGGACCAGCGAGTGTGCCGGCAACCCCCGCCGTCCTCCTTGACGGTCTGCACACCTGCGCTCTCGGTGATGCGCACGCGTCACCGATTCGAGAAAGCAGTTGTCCGCGACCGTCACCCCACACGGACCCGTCAGTCCCCTCCTTGGCAGCAGAACACCGCAGAACGCGCCCATCCCAGGATTCGCCCGGCAACCGGGGCGCACACCGGCCCTGCGACTGCAACTGCGACTGCAACTGCGACTGCAACTGCGACTGCTACAGCGCCTGCTCCTGCCCCTGCTCCCGGCTCCCGGCTCCCGGCTCCCGGCTCCCACGACCCCTCCCGCCGTACCGCACCACCATGGGCGGAATCAGCCACACCGGTTCGTCCCGGCATGCGGGAGGGACTCCGACGCGGGTCGGGGTCCCTCCCCCGCGACGGCTCGCCACCCAGGTCACGTCGACCGGGCCACCTCAGCGCACCCGGTCGTACGCCTCAGCGCACCCGGTCGTAGACGAGGGCCAACGTGCCGTGCTCCCCCGCTGTCTGGCTGACCAGGTCCCACTGCGCGGCGGGCAGACCGTCGTCGAAGAGGCGCGGTCCGTCGCCGAGAAAGACCGGAAGGACCGTGAGCGCCAGCCTGTCGACCTCGTCGGCCGCCAGGAGCGCCTTGACGACACTCGCGCTGGAGAGCACGAGTATGTCGCCGCCCTCGGTCGACCGGAGGTCCGCGACCGCGTCGGAGGCCGGCTTGTCGACGATCGCCGTCCGCTCCCAGGGCACACCGTCGAGAGTGGAGGAGAGGACCACCTTGTCGGTGCCGACGAGCCACTTCGCGAAGGCCTCGTCCCGAGGGTCGACACCTTCCGTACCGATGACAGTGGGCCAGAAACCGAGGAACCCTTCGGCGTTGACCCGTCCGAGCAGGGCCGTCGTCGCCGACGCGTGGAGGGCTGCCAGGTGGTCACGGGCGACGTCGGTGTGCGCGTACGGCATCATCCAGCCCATGTCCCGCGGATCGCGCCGGGCGTAGTGGCCGTCGAGGGAGAGGCTCATGTTGGTGACGACCCGGCGGCCGCCGGTCTGCTCCGTCATGTCGTGCTCCTTGCATCAACGGGAGTGTCGTCGGTGTCAGGCGCGTCCGCGGCGAGGGCCGCCGCGAGCTTGTCGAGGCTCTGGCCGAAGCCGATCTCGATCCCGGCGATGAAGTCGGCCGAGTCGACGGTGCTGTCGGTGATCCGCCACTGCACGTCGAGATCCGTGCCGGCCCCGGTGGGCCGCAGGCCGAAGTCGACGAGGGCGGTGAAGGCCGGACCGCCGTCGGGCAGCAGCGGGGAGAGCCGGTAGGCAAGGCGCTCTCCGGGGCGCACCTCTTCGACGACTCCCGCCGCACGCCCTGCGACCGCGTCGGATCCGTCCGCGTCCTCGGCGTCGCGGTACTCGTGGACGATCCGGCCGCCCTCTCGTGCCTCGAAGAGGAGCTCGGAGACGCGGAGGCCGTCGGGCGTCCACCACCGGGCGAGCAGGGAGGCCTCCGTCAGATGGCGCCAGACCTGCTCGGGGCCCCCGGCCAGTGACCGTTGAAATCCGAACGAGCGGCCGTCGGCCCACCCCGGCGCGTCCGCGGCGAGCCGCTCCGTACGGAGTCCGATCCCGTATCTGTCGTAGGTCGCGCGCGGGCCACCGTCCACCTCAACGGTGTCGGCAAGCCGGCCGAGCACCGCCGCCAGGTCACGCAGGGGTGCGGCCCTGAGCGCGTAGATGCGGCGCTGTCCGGTGCGCTGGGAGGTGACGATGCCTGCGCGCTCCAGAGTCTGCAGATGTTTGGTCGTCTGCGGCTGGCGCGCCTCGGCCAGCTGCGCCAGGACACCGACCGACCGGGGCCGCTCGGCGAGCAGGCACACGAGCCGCCAGCGCGCGGGATCGGCCAGTGCGGTGAGGATTGCTTCCATGGCCCGAGCATTCTCCGCAACGCATATTCTTGTCAAGGAATATTTCGACGGGTTCGGACCGGGTATGTCCCCCTCGTCCAGGCGCAGCGCGCCTCGCGCCGACCTTTGGAGCCCGTACCGGCCTGCCATCCCTTCCGCCCGGAGGTCCTCGTGCCGGAGATCGAGACCAAACACCCGCCCCCCTACGTCGCTGTCGCCGGACCGGGCGAGGCCGGCGTACGGGAGACGGAGCTGGCGCGGGAAGTCGGCTCGCTGCTGGGACGGCGGGGTGCGGTGGTGCTCTGCGGAGGGCTGGGCGGCGTCATGGAGGCCTGCGCCGAGGGCGCCGGGGCCGCGGGCGGGACGGTCGTCGGCCTGCTTCCCGGTTTCGACCGCAGCGCCGGGAACCGGCACCTGAGTGTCGCCGTGGCCACCGGCCTCGGCGAACTCCGCAACGGCGTCCTCGTCAACGCCTGCGACGCCCTCATCGCGGTAGGGGGCAGTTGGGGCACCCTCAGCGAGGTCGCGCTCGCTCTCCGCGCGGGCAAACCCGTTGCCGTGCTCGCCGGCTGGGGTCCCCCGGCGGAGGCAGCCTCCTCGTCCGGGACGGCGCTGTTGACGGAGGTGTCCACACCCGCCGAGGCGGTTCGGATCGCCATGGGGGACTTAGCACGGCGGCCGGCACGTGGTGTGGCGTGGGGTGGGGTCGGGTGGCGTCAGGGGTGGCGACGCCGTGCGGGGGTCGCGGGTTTCATCTGATCGTGCCCCCGTACACACGGATGCCGATCGGCGGGCGCCCTCCGTGATACACGGCCGCCGCCCGCGGGGGGTACGTCCGGCTGGTGTATCACGCCGGTGTGGGTGTTCAGCTGGGCCGTGCTGCGGGCGAGGGGAAGCCGGTCGCCGGGCAGGACCTCGGGGAGGACGTCCCGGAGGGGGTCGGCGAAGCCGCCAACAATAAGCCTCAGGGGGCGGTGAGCAGCGCGGCGCTCAGCTGACAATGCGCGCGGGGGTGCGGGGGTGCGGTCAGGTCGTGCAGCGGTCCGGGTGGCGGCCGCCTGCGTACGGGATCACGCACGGGCGCCGTCGCCGCGAGTTCAGGCCCCGGGCAGCTGCCCGGTCGACTCGACGACGCCGAAGTCCAGCACGTTCTCGGCGGTGCGTTCGGTTTCGTGCGCAGCCTGTCGGACGCTCGCGAGGACGTCGCCCTGCTCGTCGACGAGGCGGTCGTAGATCGGCGCCGGTGCGGTGGGAAGAGCGGGCACGGGACTGGACTCCTGAGGATCGGCTGCATGACGAGGACGACCGCCGAGCCGGGGCCGACCACGGGAGGACCCTACGCCAACGTGATCGATCACGGGCAGCCGGGAGAGTCCCACGTCAGAGATGTGGGCTACACCACCTGTCACAGGCCGATCAAGCCGCCGCCGACCTCCCCGCGGAGAGCTCCGCGGCCGGAGGAAGCGTTCCTCCGGCCGTTCCGGCTCCCGCCTGCGGCGCCGCCCGAGACGGCACCCGCGGGTGTGGACGCGGCGGGGCGCCGGGGAGTACGGCGTGCGGATCCCACCGCGGGAGGGCAGCGCTTCCGCCGGCAGGCAGCCGGGGCGAGAAGACCACTCCGCCGAGGCGACGCCGCTCGCCGGCCGGACGTGCCAGTCCCATCCGGACTGCGGACGGCCGGGCCCTCCGGTGCGGGGCGGGATGGGCCCTTGCGGTCCAGGGCGAGACGGACCCTTCCGGTCCAGGCCAAGGCGGACGCTCCCGGTCCGAGCCGGGACGGACCCGGCCGGGGCCGGGCGGGGCCAGGCCCATCCGGTCCGGGCCGGACCCCTCGGTCCGGCCAGACCCACCCGGTCCAGTTCGGGGCGGACCCCTCGGTCCGGTCCGGGGCCAGGCTCACCCGGTCCGGACCAGGCCAATCCGGTCCGAGCCAGGCCCATCCAGCCCGAGCCGGACCCCTCGGTCCGGCCAGACCCACCCGGTCCAGTTCGGGGCGGACCCCCCGGTCCGGTCCGAGCCAGGCCCACCCAGGCGGGACCGGGCCGGGCCGAACCGCCGCCTTTCGAGCCAGCCCCCTCCCGTCCAGGCCAGGCCCCTCCCGTCCGGGCCAGACGCATCCGGTCCGGACGGGACGGACCCCCCTTCCAGGCCGGGCCGGCCGAGGGCATCCCGCGCGCCGGTCCGGGCGGAGCGGCCCCCTCCCGTCCGGGACGGGACGGACCCCCTTTCCAGGCCGGGCCCGCCGAGGGCATCCCGCGCGCCAGGGGTGCCGCCGGTACGGACGGCTCTCCGGCCGCGGGGAAGACCCCACGTGGCGACGACGGTCGGGGCTCCGCTCTTCCGGGACGGGCCGTCGGCCTGTCAGACTCCGGAGGGTGCCCGACTTCGACATGCTTGTCATCGGATCCGGCCCCGGCGGCCAGAAAGCTGCCATCGCCGCAGCCAAACTCGGCCGCCGAGTCGCCGTCATCGACCGCCCCGACATGGTCGGCGGGGTCTCCATCCACACCGGGACGATCCCCTCGAAGACACTGCGTGAAGCGGTGCTCTACCTCACCGGCCTCACCCAACGTGATCTCTACGGCCAGAGCTACCGGCTCAAGGAGGACATCACCGTCTCCGACCTGACCGCACGCACCCAGCACGTGGTCGGCCGCGAGGTCGACGTCATCCGCAGCCAGCTGTCCCGCAACCACGTCTCCCTGTTCGGCGGCACCGGCCGCTTCGTGGACGACCACACCGTCGCCCTGCGCGAAGTGAACGGTCACGAGAGGCTGTTGAGCGCCGAGCACATCGTCATCGCGACCGGCACGCGCCCCGCCCGACCCGCCAGCGTCGAGTTCGACGAGCGGACGATCATGGATTCGGACAACGTCCTCCACCTGGAACGTGTGCCGCGCTCCATGGTCATCGTCGGCGCCGGCGTGATCGGCATGGAGTACGCCTCCATGTTCGCCGCGCTCGGCAGCAAGGTCACGGTGGTCGAGAAGCGGCCCGGAATGCTCGACTTCTGCGATGTCGAGGTCGTCGAATCACTCAAGTACCACCTGCGCGACCTGGCCGTCACCTTCCGCTTCGGGGAGACCGTCGCCGCGGTCGAGCGACATCCCCGAGGCACTCTCACCGTCCTGGAGAGCGGAAAGAAGATCCCCGCGGACGCCGTCATGTACTCCGCCGGGCGCCAGGGCCTCACCGACGAACTCGACCTGGACAAGGCCGGGTTGTCCGCCGACCGGCGCGGCAGGATCACGGTCGACGAGCACTACCGCACCGAGGTGCCGCACATCTACGCCGTCGGCGACGTCATCGGTTTCCCGGCGCTGGCCGCGACCTCCATGGAGCAGGGCCGTACCGCCGCATACCACGCCTGCGGTGAGCCGGTGAACCGGATGCACGACCTTCAGCCGATCGGCATCTACACCATCCCCGAGATCAGCTTCATCGGCGGGACCGAAGACCAACTCACCCGGGATTGCGTGCCGTTCGAGGTCGGCGTCTCGCGCTACCGCGAACTCGCCCGCGGCCAGATCATCGGTGACTCGCACGGCATGCTGAAACTGCTGGTCTCCCCCGACGACCGCACACTGCTCGGCGTGCACTGTTTCGGCACCGGCGCCACCGAGCTGATCCACATCGGCCAGTCCGTCATGGGGTGCGGCGGCACGGTCGACTATCTGGTCGACGCCGTCTTCAACTACCCGACCCTCGCCGAGTCCTACAAGGTGGCCGCCCTTGATGCGACCAACAAGATCAGACAGATCGACCGGCTCAGGGACTGAGGGACGCGGACGGCACGGCTGTGGCCGCTCGGGACACTGGACGGTGCCGACGGGTGGAACAGGTCCCGGCCGGGACGACGGGACGGGCCGTCGGCGGGAGAATCGGCCCGGGCCTGCGTCGGTCCCGGCAGCCGAGAGCATAAGCTCGACGGATGGCGAAGTACTTCGATGTGCACCCCGACAACCCTCAGCAGCGCACCATCAACCAGGTGGCGGACAGCATCCGCTCGGGCGCGCTCGTGGTCTATCCGACCGACTCCTGTTTCGCGCTGGGCTGCCAACTGGGCAGCCGGGACGGCATCGACCGGATCCGTACGATCCGTCGCCTCGACGACCGTCACCACTTCACGCTCGTGTGCGAGAACTTCGCGCAGCTCGGCCAGTTCGTACGCGTCGACAATGACGTCTTCCGCGCCATCAAGGCGTCCACGCCCGGCCGCTACACCTTCATCCTCCCCGCGACGAAGGAGGTGCCGCGCAAGCTGCTCCACCCGAAGAAGCACACCGTGGGCGTCCGCATCCCCGATCATGCCGTCGCGCAGGCCCTGCTCGCCGAACTCGGTGAGCCGCTGCTGTCCAGCACGCTGCTGCTGCCCGACGAGGACGAACCGCTGACCCAGGGCTGGGAGATCAAGGAGCGTCTCGACCACGTCGTGGACGCGGTGGTCGACTCCGGGGACTGCGGGACCGAGCCGACGACCGTCATCGACTTCTCCGGTGGCGAGGCCGAGATCGTACGGCGCGGAGCCGGCGACCCCTCACGGTTCGAGTAGCCCCCGCCCGGGTGGGCGTCCGCTCGGATCAAAAAGTCTTCGGGTCGACCCTCAGGGCTCCTCCCGTCACGGCCTCACTCGACCGGTTCGCCGCCGGGGGTCCCGCATACCGCTCCCACGAAAGGGTGCGCCCCGACCCGCCCACGACTCCCTACCGTCCAGTAATATCGCGCGGCAGGCCCCTCAGAGGAGAAACCGTGCCCAGGTCGGAACGCTCACCCCTGCTGCTCGCCGGTCTGCTGGCCTCGGCGGGCGTCATCCACTTCGCCGCCCCGAGCAAGTTCGACGACACCATCCCACGCTCGCTTCCGGGCACGCCCCGGACCTGGACGTACGCGAGCGGTGCCGTCGAGCTGGCCCTGGCGGCGGGCGTGGCCCTGCCCCGTACGCGCCGTGCCGCCGCACTGGCCACCGCCGCGTTCTTCGTCGGCGTCTTCCCCGCCAACGTCCGGATGGCGCTCGACTGGCGGCACCGCCCCGCCCCCCTCAGGACCGCCGCCTACGCCCGGCTTCCGCTCCAGGTGCCGCTCGTGCTGTGGGCACGCGGTGTCGCCAGGAACCAGAAAGGTCTGTCATGACGAGTCGCGTGGACGTGGGGGACCAGGTCGAGGACTTCGCCCTGCCTGACGAGACCGGCACGCCCCGGCACCTGTCCGAACTGCTCGCCGACGGCCCGGTGGTGCTGTTCTTCTACCCGGCCGCCCTCACCCCCGGCTGCACCTCCGAGGCGTGCCACTTCCGTGATCTGTCCGCCGAGTTCGCCGCGGCCGGAGCGCGACCGGTGGGCATAAGCGGCGACCCCGTCGACCGCCAGCGGGAATTCGCCGGGCGCCACACCCTCGGGTTCCCGCTGCTGTCCGACGTCGACGGCACCGTCCGGGAGCGGTTCGGCGTCAAGCGCGGTTTCTCCATGGCCCCCACCAAGCGGATCACCTTCGTGATCGCGAAGGACCGCACGGTCCTCGAAGTGGTCCGCAGCGAACTGCGGATGAGCGTGCACGCCGACCGGGCTCTCGCCGCGCTGAGCGCACATCGGGCCTGACCCGGGAGCAGCGGGAGGCCCGGAGCGACGCGACGCTCCGGGCCTTCGGAACCGCTGGATCGACGGGCCGCGCGATGATCACCGCTGAGCCCGCGTCACCCGAGGTCAGCCGTTCTTGCAGGTGTTGCCGAACGCCGGGTTCAGCAGGCCGCCCACGTTGATCGAGTTGCCGCACAGGTTGACCGGGACGTGCACCGGCACCTGGATGACGTTGCCCGACAGGACACCCGGGCTGCCGACCGCGACCCCGGTGGCATCGGAGTCCGCGGCGGCTGCCCCGGCGGTGGCCAGGACGGACACGGTGGCGAGGGCGGCCGCGGTCATCAGGCGGATACGCATTACAAGCTCCCATCAGTCGTACGGTTGCGGTCTCTTCACCATCACCTCGGGAACCGGCAACCGACATTGCTGTACGGCCGAACGGGGTCCCGGCGAGCCCTGGACCGGCTCCGGCATCACCCCCGGGGGGCGTGTCCGCTGCCGCCCCCGGGAGTCCGGAGTGCAGGGAATGCCGGGAAAGTGAACAATACGAGAAACGTCCACGGCTTCACGTCTCCGGAAGCCGGCACCAGGTGACCCCGGAGGCCAGGAGTGCACTCCCGCAGGCCAGGGGTACCCGTGGGACAGATCAGGTCGACCAGGGAGAACACCATGTCAAAGACGCAGCCCGGTTCGCCTTCCCCGTCCGACGACGCGACCACCCCGGACGCCCTCCTGCACACCGGTGCCGGCGGCGAGGTGTCCGCCGAGGACCTGGTGCTCGCCGCCGGCCGTGATGTCAATCCGAAGAACCTGGCCTGGGCCGAGCGCAGGCTGGCGGAGGACGGTCCGGCCGCCATGGACAAACTGCTGCCGTAGCCCCCTGCAACAACCGAGCGGCCGAGCGGGACATCCCCGCTCGGCCGCCGCGTTTGCGCGTGCGCGGCCACCTCCCCGCCACCCGCCGCCAGCCGCTGCCACCCGTGCGCGCCTGTCCGCGCCTGTCCGCGCCTGTCCGCGCCTGTCCGCGCCTGTCCGCGCCTGCGCGAAACGAGCTCAGCCCGACTTGGGCACGGCAGTGAATGAAGTCCCCGTATTGGCATGGACCTGTCCATGATCCACCGCTACGCTCGTGGGCGCACGATCTGAGAGCGCTCTCACCGCCTTCGCTCCACTCCCCCACGTCCGGAACGACGAAAGGCAACTCCCTTGAGACGCACGACAGTTCTGCGCTCCTGCCTGTCCGCGGCCCTGCTGCTGAGCACCCTGGCGGCCGGGCTCACCACCCAGGCGTCGGCGGCCGGCACGCCCGCCGCCTCCGGCACCGAGGCCCCGGCCTCGGCATCCCTGATCACCGCCATGCAGCGGGACCTCGGCCTGTCCAGGACCGAGGCCACCGAGCGGCTCGAGGCCGAGACGACGGCGCGGAGCGTGGACCGCGCCGCCCGCCGCGCCGCAGGCACCTCGTACGGGGGCTCCTGGTTCGAGGCGAAGACCGGCAGACTCACGGTCGCCGTCACGGACGACGCGCGCCGGGACGCCGTACGGGCCACCGGCGCCGGGGTGACCCTCGTCGAGCACAGCCTGCGGCAGCTGGACGCCACCCTGACCCGCCTCGACGCGCTCCACGCCCCGGCCGGGGTCAGCAGCTGGCACGTCGACCCCCGCAGCAACTCCGTCGTCGTCGGTGTGGTCACGGCAGAGAAGAATGACAACGATGTCCGGTCATTCCTGAACAAGGCCCGCAAGGCGGGTCCCGTGACCGTTCGCGAAACGCGGCAGGCGCCTCGCACCTTCGCGGCGGGGACGGTGGGCGGCGATCCGTACTACACGGGCAACGTCCGCTGCTCCATAGGCTTCTCCGTGCACGGGGGCTTCGTCACGGCCGGACACTGCGGCCAGGCCGGCGCCGGAGTCAGCGGCTGGGACCGCAGCTACATCGGAAACTTCCAGGGCTCCTCCTTCCCCGAGAACGACTACGCCTGGGTGAACGTCGGCAGCGGCTGGTGGACCGTGCCCGTCGTGCTGGGCTGGGGAACCGTCTCCGACCAGCTCGTCCGCGGGTCGGGCGAGGCTCCCGTCGGCGCCTCCATCTGCCGGTCGGGATCGACGTCGCACTGGCACTGCGGCACCGTCCTCGCCAAGAACGAGACGGTCAACTACAGCCAGGGTGCCGTGCGCCAGATGACGAAGACGAGCGTCTGCGCCGAACCCGGGGACTCGGGCGGGTCCTTCATCAGCGGCGACCAGGCGCAGGGCGTCACCTCGGGCGGCTGGGGCAACTGCGGCAGTGGCGGCGAGACCTGGTACCAGCCGGTCAACGAGATCCTGAACCGCTACGGCCTCACGCTCCACACGGCCTGAGCTCCCCGGCAGCCGGCCCCCACCCGGACCGCGGGGGCCGGCCGCACAGGCGTCGGTCCGGCCGTCGGCCACCAAATGAACGCTCCCGCGGTGCGCCGGAATACCAGAGCCCCCGGAACGGCCTCGTCGAGGACCGGATTCCGCTGCGGTACGCCATCCTCGAACGGCCGGGTACGTCCCAGCAATGAACGGGGTTCGGCCAGGGTAGGCGGTGCGGCGTGACAGATGTGATGCAGGCGGGTTTGTGGGGTCTGGTGGCCGGGTCGGCGCTCCTTCTGGGCGCCGCGCTGGGATACGGGCTGCGGGTACCGCCGAAGGTGATCGCCTCGGTGATGGCCTTCGGCTCCGGAGTTCTGCTCTCGGCGGTGGCCTACGAGCTGATGGGCGAGGCCTACGACCAGGCGGGCCTCGCGCCTGCCGCGATCGGGGCTCTGGGCGGCGCGCTCGCCTACACGGGCGGGAACATGTGGCTCGCCCGGCGCGGCGCCCGGCACCGCAAGCGCTCGGGCAACGCCGCGCAGAAGGCGCAGCCCACCGAGGCGGACCAGGCCGGATCCGGAACGGCGCTGGCGCTGGGCGCCCTGCTGGACGGTGTGCCGGAGTCCGCGGTGATCGGTGTCAGTCTGCTGGACGGCGGCGCGGTGAGCATGGTCACGGTTGCCGCTGTGTTCATCAGCAACGTGCCCGAGGGGCTCTCCAGTTCCGCCGGGATGAAGAAGGCGGGGCGCGGAAAGGCCTACGTCTTCGGGGTGTGGTCGGCGATCGCCGCCGCGAGCACGATCGCGGCGGTCCTCGGGTACAGCGTCGTCGGCCAGCTCTCCACCTCCGTCGTCGCGGGGGTGACGGCCGTGGCCGCCGGAGCCATCCTCGCGATGATCGCCGACACGATGATTCCCGAGGCGTTCGACGAAGCTCACCTCGCCATCGGCCTGATCACGGTCGGGGGCTTCCTCGTCTCCTTCGCCCTGTCGCACTGACCCGGCGGGGGGCCGGTCGGGGCAGGGACCGACTGGTGTGCCGTCCGTGCCGGGCGAACCCTCCGGCGCACCGGCCCCCCGCCCCGGTCCGCCCCCTCGCGGTACGCCTACCGGAGGGGGCGGCAGGTCGGCCGACGGGGTGGACCCGTACCGGCGTCATGTCTTCTCGACGGTCTCGGTTTCCTCGGGGAGGCGGAAACAGGCCGTCACCGTCTTTCCGTTGGGGCAGCGCCGGGCCTGCCAGGTGTCGGCCAGCGCGTCGACCAGGAACATGCCCCGCCCGCCGAGGGCCTCCGTGTCCGCCGGGCGGGGTTCGGGCAGCTTGGGCGAGGAGTCGTGCACGCTCACGTGCAGGCAGTCGGTGTCCCAGGTGAGCAGCAACTGCGCGCTGCTGTGCGCGTGCACATGCGCGTTGGTCACCAGCTCCGAGACCGTCAGCAGGACCGCGTCCGTGGTCTCGGGCGCGGTCTTGGTCCATCCGAGCGCGTCCAAGTGCTCGCGGGCCCACTGCCGCGCCTCGTTGACACCGCGGGAGAGGGGCATGGAACGAGCCCAGCCCACAGCCTTCATCGACGATCCGCTCATGGTCATCCTTTCGCATGTGCTCAAGACCCCGTCTCGTGCGTCTACCCCCATCAGGGGCTTCAGTGCAGAGATGTCGCCGGGAAGGGCGGTCGAGCGGGAGCCGGGGGGCGACGTCGGGTGGATCGCCCGGTCAGCGGCACTGTTTCGGGCGGGGCGTCGGCCGGCGGAGGGGCAACCCCGGCCTCAGGTGCTCGGTGCCGTGGTGCGGGGTGCCCTCGGAGGGAGCACGAGGCAGGTGAACCGGTCGGGCGTCTGCGAGGATGGGGCGCATGGACGTACGCAGCGGAGAACCGGGGCGGGCGATCAGCGAGCGCCCGGCCGCCGCGGCCCTCAGGCTCGTCCCCGGTCCGTCCGTCCACCGGGGAGGTCCGGCCCCCGCGCTCCGCCCGCCCGGGCCCGCCGTGACGCCCCGCCGCCCCCGCACAGGCACCCCGCACGGGACCGTCACCGGTGCCCCCGTCGGCGCGCTTCGATGATGTGTGGGGAGGACCGCCGGGACGCGGACCGGGGCGGCCCACCGGACGAGGCGGCGCTGTTCTCCGCGCTTCTCGAGGACAGCGCCGAGGACCTGTACGAGAACGCGCCGTGCGGCTACGTCTCCACCTTGCTGGACGGCCAGATCGCCAAGGTCAACGGCACCCTGCTGAACTGGCTGGGGTACGACCGGGACGAGCTGGTGGGACGCAAGCGGTTCTCCGACCTGCTCACCATGGGCGGCCGTCTGTACCACGAGACCCACTACGCCCCCCTGCTGCGGATGCAGGGCGAGGTCAGCGGCATCGCACTGGAGCTGAAGGCAGCGGACGGCAGCCGGCTGCCGGTGCTGGTGACGTCGACGGTGAAGACGGGCGGCGACGGGCATCCGGTGCTGATCCGCACCACCCTCTTCGACGCCCGTGACCGCCGCGCCTACGAGACCGAACTGCTGCGTGCCCGTCAGGAGTCCGAGCGGGAGCGGGAACGCCTCAAACGCCTGAACGACACCCTGCAGCGGACGCTGCTGCCGCCCACTCTGGCGGACGTGCCCGGCCTCGACGTGGCCGCGTACTACCACATCGCGTCCACGGACGAGGTCGGCGGCGACTTCTACGACCTGTTCCCGCTCGGCTCCGGCACCTGGGGGCTGTTCCTCGGCGACGTCTGCGGAAAGGGCGCCGCCGCCGCGGCCGTGACCTCGCTGGCCCGCTACACGCTGCGTGCCGCGGCGGTCTACGACCCTGATCCGGTCGCGGTGCTCGGCAACCTGAACACCGTCCTCAACCACGAGTACCAGGGACCCGACCCGCGCTTCTGCACGGTCATCCTCGGGTTGCTGACCCCGGACGGCGACGTGGGCGGCTTCCGCATCACTCTGGCGAGCGGCGGGCATCCGCCGGCCCTGCTGATGCGCGCCGACGGCAGTACGGACTACCTGCCCACACCCGGGGGGCAGCTGATCGGTGTGCTGCCCGACGCGCACATCAGCACCACCTCGCTGCGGCTGGACCCGGGAGACACCCTGTTGCTGTACACCGACGGTCTCACCGAGGCGCACACCGCCGCCGCGGGCGACCGCTACGGCGACGAGGCCCTCCTGGAGTTCGCGCACGCACTGGCCCCGACCACGGCCACGAACGCCGTCGCAGCGATTCGCGACCTGCTCGGCACGTTCGGCCCGGGCGTGGACGACGACACCGCCGTGCTGGCGATCAACGTGCCCCGACAGCCCCGTGAAGAGCAGCAGTGAGCCGACTGAGGGTCCAGACGCGGAACAAACCCGTCGGCCCCTCATCGAGCTGGCCGGCGTCTTCGGCATGACCCTGACGGTGGTGCCCGATCGCGTCGGCAGGACCTTCCGCGTGATCGGCCTCGATCAGGACGTCACCACCCACGCCACCGCACGGGCCGCCGAACTCGCCCGGCGGATGCCCGCCGGCTGAGCCCCCGGATCGCGAGGTCAGCCGGTCAGCACCCCCAGCCCCTGCTTGACCTGGCGGCTCAGCTCGTCCGCCAGCACCTCCGGGGCGCCCTTCTCCATGCCGTCCAGGGCCTGGGCGGCGACGGTCGCGGGGTCGGACTTCTGCGCCGGGTCGACGTGGGCGGCCATGTCCGTGTCCATGTAGCCGACGTGCAGCGCGGTGACCTGGATGCCGCGCGGGGCGAGCTCCTCGCGTACCGAGTCCGTCAGGGACCAGGCCGCCGCCTTGCCCGCGCTGTAGGCGCCGAGACCGGCGGGGTGCAGCCAGGACAGGACCGAGAGGACGTTGAGGATCGCGCCGCCGCCGTTGGCCTCGACGACGGGGGCGAAGGCGCGGGTGACCCGCAGGGTCCCGAAGTAGTGGGTCTCCATCTCGAGCCGTACGGACTCCCAGTCGCCGGAGACGAGCGGTGTCTCGGTGGAGATGCCGGCATTGTTCACCAGGAGGGTCGCGTCGGACGCCGTGCGGGCGGCCTCCCGGACCGACTCGGCGTCGGTGATGTCGAGGCGCAGCGGGATCGCGCCGGGCAGATCGACGGTCTCGGGTCGGCGGGCGGCGGCGTAGACCTTGGCGCCGCGCGCGAGCAGTTGTTCGGCGAGATGGCGACCGAGGCCTCGGTTGGCTCCGGTGACGACCGCGACGGCGTTGGTCAGGTCCATGGTGCAGTCCCTTCAGGGGTACCGGCACGACCGGGTCGGCCGCACCTCGCATTTAGATTACCTCCATAATCTAAAAAGGGAAGGGGAGGCCGTAGGATAGATGTCACTCGGCATCCATTCGTGGGAGGTGGCTCATGGGCCGCGTATCGAAGGACCAGGCACGCGAGAACCGGCAGCGCGTCGTCGCCAGCGCCTCGCGCCTCTTCCGCGAGCAGGGCACCGACGGAGTCAGCGTCGCCGACCTGATGAAGGCGGCCGGCCTGACGCACGGAGGCTTCTACAAGCAGTTCGCCTCCAAGGAGGCCCTGGTCGACGAGGCCACCGCGCACGCCTTCACCACCCTGGAGGAGCGGCTGGGCGACGCCCTGGGAGCCCACGGCGGCGACCCCGCGGCCGCCCGCGGCGACCTGATCGACTACTACCTCTCCCCCGAGCACCGCGACGATCCGGCCGGCGGCTGCCCGACGGTCGCGCTCGCCGCGGACATGTCCCGCAGCCCGCACGAGGGCACCGCGCACGAGACCTACACGGAAGGGGTGCGCCGCTTCGCCGCGTGGCTCGCGACCGCGGAGGACGACGGCCTGGCGAGACTCAGCACCCTGGTCGGCGCGCTGATGCTCGCGCGCGCCGTCAAGGGCGACCCGCTCTCCGACGAGATCCTGGCGGCCGCCCGCACCCAGGTGACGACCTGACGGCAGGCGGTATCGTCTGCCGCCGGCGGCCCGCGTCCACCCGAATCGGCCGTCTGGACACGGCACGCGCACGGTACGGATGAAACGTGCAGACCTTTCTCCCCTACCCCGACTTCACCGAGTCCGCCGCGGCCTTGGACCTGCGCCGTCTGGGCAAGCAGCGCGTCGAGGCGCTCCAGGTGCTGCGCGGCCTGACCGTGCCCGGCTACGGCTGGCGCCACCATCCCGCGGTGCGCATGTGGCACGGCTACGAGGAGGCACTGGTGCGCTACGGCCTGGAGGTCTGCGGGGTGTGGACGTCCCTCGGCCGTGGCGACACGTGCGCCGCCTCACTGGTCGGCGACCTGTCCGCGCACCGTCCCGGCCTCCCCGTGCGCTCGCAGGACGAACTCGCCGGCGACGGGGAACTGCCGCCCTGGCTGGGCGATCCCGCGTTCCACCGCAGTCACCAGTCGGCCCTGGTGCGCAAGGCCCCGGAGTTCTACGCCGCCCGTTTCCCCGGAGTCCCCGACGACCTGCCGTACCTCTGGCCCGTGTCGGACCGGCCCTCGCTCACTT
This sequence comes from Streptomyces sp. NPDC005551, assembly GCF_042871785.1. Lineage (NCBI taxonomy): Bacteria > Bacillati > Actinomycetota > Actinomycetes > Kitasatosporales > Streptomycetaceae > Streptomyces > Streptomyces sp. NPDC005551. Next base: position 322,502 of record NZ_JBIAJE010000003.1, read on the forward strand.
CTCGGGATCGTGGCCCCAGTTCATGAGGGAGTGCCGCCACGGCGTGTCCGTGACGTCCCCCTGCGGCCGCTGCGCGCGGTGCCGGTGGACATAGCCGACCACCTTGCGCATGTGAGCGAGGTCGTCCGCGGTCAGATCGGCCTTCCGCGCCCGCAGCAGCCGGACGATGCGGCGCCCCGAGGCATGCCCGACGCTCTCGCCGCCGTCCTTCTGCCCGACGCTCCGGGACTCGTCGGTCTCCAGCCACTCCTCCAGCTCGCCGGGCGTCATGTTCACGACCTCGCCGAACGCGTCAAGTGTCTCCTCGCGGTCGCCGTCCCCCTGTCCACTCATCCGCGCTTGCCCTTCTTGCGCAGGGACTCGGGCTTGTGCACGGCCGACCGCCCGGACTTGTCGCTCTCCACCTCGTACTGAGGGTCCTCCGGTGAGGCGTCGACGGTGCGTCCGGCCGCCCCGGTACGCCGGGTGATCTTCTTCGTGACCTTTCCGGGCACGGTCTGCCCGTGGCTGCGCCACGAGACCTCGTCGCCCTCGGAAAGCTTCTTGTCCTTCGCCATGGCCGTCCTCCGCCGATCGGGGTCCCCGCCCTTCCAGCATCGAAGTCCGGACGGCACGCCGCATCCCGGCCACGCGTGGCCGCCATCGGCACCGGGCGCAAGTTACCTGAAGGTATCTAGTGACTTAATACGCAACTAACAGTAGAACCTGTTCTCACTCATCAGAGAGTGAGGAACCTCAAATGAACCAGAATTCCTTGCAGGGCAACGACATGAGGGGTGTCTCGCGTCGTAGATTCATCGCTGGAACAGGTTCTGTTTTTGGTGCCGTGGCGCTGACGGGCCCCGCCGCTGCGATCCCGGCACCCGCCGCCGTCGCGGCCGGTCCCATCACACCGGGAGCCCATGTCCCCGCGCTGGTGATCGGCACCGGGTACGGCGGCTCCGTCGCCGCCCTGCGACTCGCCCAGGCAGGCGTCGACGTCCACATGATCGAGATGGGCATGGCCTGGGACACCCCCGGCCCGGACGGCAGGATCTTCGCCAACACCACCAGTCCCGACCACCGCTCCTACTGGCTGCGCACCAGGACCAAGCAGCCCCTCAGCAACTTCCTGGGCTTCCCGATCGACAGGGAAGTCCCCCGTTACACCGGGATCCTGGATGCCGAGGAGTTGGGCGGCATCACCGTCTACCAGGGCCGCGGCGTGGGCGGCGGCTCGCTGGTAAACGGAGGCATGGCGGTGACACCCCGGCGTGAGAACTTCGGCGCCGTCCTCCCGTCGGTCGACGCCGACGAGATGTACGGCACCTACTACCCCCGCGCGAACGCGGGCCTCGGGGTCGCGACCGTGGACCCGGCCTGGTTCGAGACCGCCGAGTGCTACCGGTACGCACGGGTCGGCCGCAAGCACGCCCAGCGTTCCGGCTTCCCGTTCGTCTTCGTGCCGGACGTGTACGACTGGGCGTACATGCAGCAGGAAGCGGCCGGCACCGTCCCCAGGTCGGCGCTGGCCGGCGAGATCCTCTACGGCAACAACTACGGCAAGAAGTCACTGCAGAAGACGTACCTCGCGCGAGCCAGCGCGACCGGAAAAGTCCACATCTCTGCTCTGCACAAGGTCACTTCGGTCTCCCCCGCGGCCGGCGGCGGCTACACGGTCGTCATCGACCAGCTCGACACCGGCGGCGGCACCACGGCCACCAAGACGGTGACCGCGGACCGGGTGTTCTTCGCGGCCGGCAGCGTGGGCACCAGCAAGCTGCTGGTCAGGCTGAAGGCCACCGGCGCGCTGCCCCGCCTCGACGACGAGATCGGCAAGGGGTGGGGCGACAACGGCAACGTCATGTGCGGCCGCGCCAACCACATGTGGGACCCCACCGGCAGCCTCCAGTCGAGCATCCCCTGCGCCGGCATCGACAACTGGGCCGCAGGCGGGGCGTTCGCCGAGGTCGCGCCGCTGCCCACCGGGATCGAGACCTACGCCTCGTTCTATCTGTCGATCACCAGGAACCCCAACCGGGCCCAATTCTCGTGGAACGCCGCATCGGGCCGGGTCGAGCTGAACTGGCAGACCGCCTGGAAGCAGCCGTCCATCGACATGGCCAGGACCATCTTCGACAAGATCAACGCCAAGGAGGGCACGATCTACCGGACCGACCTCTTCGGCACCTACAAGATCTGGGGCGACCACCTCACGTACCACCCGCTCGGCGGCGCGGTGCTCAACCGGGCCACCGACAACTACGGCCGCCTGCACGGGCATCCGGGCCTCTACGTCATCGACGGCGCGCTGATCCCCGGCAACACCAGCGTCAATCCGTTCGTCACCATCACGGCTCTCGCCGAACGGAACATCGAGAAGATCATCGCCACCGATCTGTAGCGGCGTGCAGCGGCGGGACCTCGCCCGGTCCGGCTCAGGGGGCGGGCAGCACGCACACGGAGTCGAGGCCCAGCACATGGTTGAGCCGGCCGAACGCCAGCCAGGAGCCGATGCTCATGCTCAGCTCCACGATCTCGCGCTGGCTGTAGTGCGCGGTCATCCGGGTCCAGAACTCGTCGTCGAGACCGTGGTGATCCAGGGCGTACCGTTCGGCGTACTCCGCGGCCAGCCGGGTGCGGTCGTCGAAGGCGTCGGTGGTACGCCACCGGGTGACCGCGTCGGCGAACCCCTCCTCGACCTTCCGGCCCTCGCGTTCCGTGCGCCAGTCCTGGCAGAACAGGCATCCGTTGATCTGCGCGACGCGCAGTCGCGCCGCCTCGAACTCCCTCAGTCCCAGCGTCGTGTGCTCGTACACCGACAGGGAGAAGTTCGCGGCGGCCGTGCCGATCCCGGGGACCATCTCGCCCCACACGTATCCGATCGGTTCCTGGCCGCCGGGGATGTCGATCCGCATGGTCATGTCCTTCCGAGTCGGCCGACCGCGGGACGCAGCGGGACGTCGAGCGCGTCGTAGAGCCCTGGATCCGCGTGCGCGAGCCAGTCGACGGCGCCGACGAGACGACCCACCGCGGTGGCGTTCCCGCCCGCGGAGCGGTTCTCGTCCTCGTCGGTGGCCTCGACGGTGACCTCGATCCGGGGGCGGCCCTCGATGATCACGCGGTGTGCGCCGTCTCCACCGTCGGGCGGCGACGGCCAGTCGGGAGCGCACGACGCGTGGATACGGGTGACGTGCTCGATGACGAGGCGCGGCTCGCCGCCGACGATGCCCCGCACCTCGAACCGCACCGCGCCCTGCGTGCCGGCCTCGAAGGCGCCCATCGTGCGGGTGACGACCGTGCTGTCGAGGGCGCGGCGGTCCAACGTCTCCTGGATGTCGTCCAGTTCGGCGCCGAGCGCTCTGGCCATCAGCCGGATCTGGCCGCCCCACACCATGGTGGGTACGGAGGGAGCGAGCATCAGCGGTTCGTAGTCCATCGGCTGGCCCATCCCCACGAGATACCGGACGGACTCCTCCTGCTCGTACGTGGAGTAGTCGAAGATCTCCTGGCAGCGGACGGCGTCGACGACCGTACCGAGTCCGCTGACCAGCAGGGGCAGGACGTCGTTGCCCCACCCGGGATCGACGCCCGAGGCGAACAGTGATCCGCCGCCGTCGGCGACGGCGGCCAGCACCGGGTCCCGGAACTCGGGCGGCGCACCGCGCTTGTCGTAGAGCGGATACAGCGAGGGGGTGACGACCACTGCCCCGGCCCTGATCGCCCGGCTGACGTCGGCGAGGGCGCCGTCCGGCCGGAGGTCACCGGAGGCCGCGTACACCACCGCCCGCGGGCCGGCGGCCAGCACGGCGGCGATGTCGTCGGTGGCCGCCACCCCCAGACGCCGGCCAAGGCCGGCCAGCTCGCCCGCGTCGCGCCCGGCCTTGGCCGGGTCGTGCACGAGGACTGCCGCGAGTTCCAGCGCCGGGTGCGCCTCGACGGCGCGGATGGCCGCCCGGCCGACATTGCCGGTGCCCCATACCACCGTGGGAATCATGCGGCGGAGGGTAGCGGGAGGACCCGAAGGTTCCTAGGGCCGCGTACGGCCGAGATGGACAGCTGAGGTCTCCGCAGTCACCGGCGGGCGGTCGGCCTGATCGCGGGTAGCACTCAACAGGGCTCGCCAGCGCGGTAGTTCGGTGAACGGCACCACGAGGCACAGGACAGTCACCGTCGCGGCGATCCACGTCCCCCACAGCACCCACGCGGACGTTGCCGCCGCCACCAGGTGGAGCACGACCAGCAAGACGGTGACGATGCCCGGTACCGCAACGGGCGCGTCTCCGCCGGGCCGGTCGCCCGGGGTGCTGAACACGGCAGGCGGCCCGATCAGCAGCAGGACGGCGCCGATCGCCAGCGGGACGGAGTGCGGCCACAGGGCCCAGGGGGTGCACACCCAGGCGGTCACCTCGCCGGCGAAGCGCATGCCTCCTCGGGCGTAGTCGTGCCCCGGCCGCTGCGTCCTGGTCCTCACGGTGCTTACAGCGGCCTCCGGACTTCGATCGGCACAGGGCGCCTCGGACAGCGGCTCGGCCGGAGTCCTCCCGTTCACAGGTGGCTGCGGGGTGGACAGGGAGGGATCGGTGGCGGCCATGTCATCCTTCGGAGGCGCGATGGGAAGAGTCCGCCTGGAAGCCGGCGATCAGGGTGTCGATGAGGAAGTGGAAACTCCGCGTGACGTCTCGGGGCATCTCGAAGCCGCCGGTGCCCTCAAGGGTGACGAACCCGTGAAGTGCTGAGCGCATGGCCCGGGCGGAGTCGACCACGCGCGCGTCGGGCAGGCCGAAACCGGCGAGGACGTCGAGCAGAACCCGCAACGCCGCTTCGCTGACGCGACGGTCCTCCTCGTCATCGGCCGCCGGAGCGGGGACGGTGGCGGCGTAACGGCCGGGGTGCTCCAGGGCCCAGCGGCGGTAACTGTCGGCGAACGCCCGGACCGCGTCCGGGCCGGAACGGCCGACGGACTCCCGGGCCAGCTGATGGGCGAATTCACGCTTGGCCTGGACGGAGATGCCGTGCCGCAGTTCGTGCAGGGAGCCGACGTGCTTGTACAGGGACGGTGGCCGTACGCCGAGCCTGTCGGCCAGCAGACCCATGGTCAGGCCCGCCAGACCGACCTCGTCGGCCAGCGCCGCTCCCGCCGCGACGACGGCGCTCGTATCGAGGCCCGCCCTAGGCACGGGCGTGTGCACCCAGGAAGGCCAGCATCAGGGACACCGTCTCCTCCGGGTACTGGTCGTGCGGGTAGTGGCCGGCTCCCTCGATCACCGCGAGCTCTCCGACACCGGCCGGCATCGCGGCCACGATCGCCTCGCCCTCGGCGCGCGGATCCACCCAGTCGGGGTCGAGGGAGCCCTGCACGATCAGGGCAGGGCACCGTACGTTGCCCAACTGGGCGCCGGCGTCGGTCGGCGCCGACTGCCCCATCTTCTGCATCGCCCGCATCCGGCCGGGCTCTCTCAGCATCGCCTCGATGCGGGCCAGCCGGTCGGTCCAGTCGGCCGGCTTGTTGCCCGGGTAGGCGTGGTCGAGATAGCGGGACCACAGTCCCACGCTGCCGAACAGACTGGAGCCGAGCAGCCGGAAGGCACCCTTGCGGTAGCTCTTCGAGCGGAAGTCGCCGAGTTTGATCGACTGCGCGCGCGTGAAGGGGCCCAGTTCGATGATTCCCCTGACCAGGCCGGAATCCTGGGCGGCCGCGATGGTGGCGGCGCCGCCGGAGATCGAGTGGCCGACGAGGACGGCCGGGCCGCCGTCGATGTGGCGGATCACCGCGAGCAGATCGCCCGCGATGTCGGTGCGCGAGTAGGAAGGCCATTGCGCGCTCGACTCGCCACAGCCCCGCAGGTCGACCGCGGCCACTCGATACCCCGCCGCCACCAGACGCGGCACGACGAACCGGTACGCAGCGCGGCTGTCCCCCATGCCGTGGGCCAGGACGACCAGCGGGCCTTCCCCGGCTGCCTCGTAGGCAATGGTGCCGCCCCGGACGGTGACGAACTCAGCCATGACATCCCCTGCTCGTTGAGCGCACAGCTCCAAGCTAATGCGACTAGCTAGAAGCTAATGCCCATAGCCAGCAGAGTCAACCCCGGCGGAGTGCCAGGTGAGGGCGAGGGGGAAGGTCCACCCCGGTGAACCGGAAACAGCCGCGATCAGGCCGAACCGGCCCAGACGGTCAGGCCGTTACCGCCGAGCAGCCCACCGGTTCGGCCCCGGACATGCGCGCTGCCTGACGTCCCATCAGCAGAGCGTGTCGATCGTCGTCAGCCGGTGCCCGCGACGCAGAGGACGGGCACCCGCTGGACGATGTTGTTCGCGAACCCGCCGCGGTTCCACGGCTGCCGCAGGGGCTGCGTGCGGCCCTCGGCGTCCGTGGCGCGGGCGCTGAGCACATGGCTGCCCGGAACGGCGGTCCACTCGAAGCGCCAACGGCGCCAGGCCCAGCGGTGACCGGTGTCCGGGTCCAGGTCGGCCGCGTACCAGGAGCGGCCCTCGTCGGGGCTCACCTCCACGGAGGTCACCGGAGCGCGACCGGACCAGGCGCGTCCCTCCAGCACCACGACTCCGGGCCGGACCACCCGCGACCGCGACATGAAGTCCGGGAACCCGGGCGGCACGAGCAGGGCGCGGGGGGCGATACGGGTGACCGGCTCCCCCTCGTCGTGCGCCTCCTGCCTGAGCCGGTAGGCCACCGACTGCTGGAACCCCGTGAAGGGGGTGTCGGCGACCGTGATGTCCCGCAGCCATTTCACATGCGCCATGCCGTACCAGCCCGGCACCACCAGCCGCACCGGATACCCGTGCTGGGGCGGCAGCGCGGCGCCGTTCATCTCGTACGCGACGAGGACCTCCGGGTCGCGTCCGGTCGCCACGTCCAGGGGCAGACCACGCTGGTAGTCCTGCTCGACTCCGCGCTCGATCCCGTGGTCGGCGCCGGTGAAGACCACGTCCACCCCGGCCGGGTCGACACCCGCCTCGGCGAGCAGGAGCCGCAGCGGCACGCCGGTCCACTCCGCGGTGCCCGCCGCCTCGACCAGCCACGGCTGGCTCACGGGCCGCGGGGTCAGCAGGGCCCGGCCGTTGCCCGCGCACTCCATGGTGACCCGCTGGGTGACCGCGGGAAACGACCGCAGGTCCGCCGTCGTGAGCCGGAGCGGGCGGCGGACCAGGCCGCCGACCGCCAGCTCCCACGTGCCCTCCTCCGCGTACGGGATGTCGTAGTGGGTCAGCACGTAGTGCAGGCCGGGCGGAGTGACGTCGTAGCGCAGCGCCTCCAGCGGCAGCCCGTGGTTCCGGGCGGCGAGGGCCAGTTCCTCGTGGCTGATGCCCTCCTCCGGTCCGGCCAGCCGGGCGGGACCACTGACATCGCTCACAGGTCGGCTCATGCCTGCATTGTCCGCCCGGCGCCCCGGCCCGGTCACGCGGGGGGCCGCCCGACCGCGTACACGCGGATGACGGCGACTGCGGTCCGGACCGGGCGAGTGCCACGAACCCGGCCACGAGCCGGCGGCGGGGTGGCTACGTCGGCCGACCCGAGAACGGCCCGCTCCGGACCGTCCTCGGGTCGCCTGCCCGGGTGGGGTCAGCGCCCGACGGGAGAGTCCTGCGCGGCGGAGACGATCGCGGTCGCGTCCTCCGGCAGCAGGTGCCCGGCCCGTACGGACGTCTGCGCGACCGCCCGCACCCTGCTCACGTACCCCTCGTGCGTCGGATAGAGCCGGCTGAGCACCGGTTCCGCGCGGGGCGGGAAGGACGGGTCGGACGGGTCGCCCCCGTCGTGCCGGTCCCACGGGTCGGCGTCACCGTTCCACGGGTCCCGCGCACCGTACAGACCGCAGAAGAGACCGCTCCCGCTGGTGTCCCGCATGCCGGTGAGCGTGCGGGTCGGCACCGTCACGTCGGGCAGCCTGACGCCGCCGACGGCGAGTCCGGTCGCCGGGTCCCGCAGGTCGGTGTTCAGCTGCGCTCCACTCGCCGGCCGGGGACCGCCCCGCGCCCAGTCGGCCAGCCCCCGCAGCGCCGCGTTCATCGCGTAGTGGCCGGGGCCGTCGTTGAACGGGGCCGACCCGGCGGCGCAGCCGGGCGACGGCGCGGCGGAACCCGCCGACCTGATCACCGTCGGCTGCCCGACGTCGTAGGCCCACTGGTCACCGTGGGCGGTGCCGGCCACCTCCCAGTGCACGACTCGGTCCGTGTCCGGCTGCCGTGCCGCCGAGGCACCCGGCACATCGGTCTCCGTGAGCACGACGAACGTCGGGACCGCCAGGTCGGTCCGGATGCGGGACGGGTACGGCATCTGCAATATGTCGCCCCGGTCGCCGCTGATCGGCGCGGCGATGGCGCTGTTGCTGTGCACCATGAGCCCGTCGTAGACACCGGCGACCGGCTGGACCGCGTTGGCGTACGTCGTCATGAAGCCGGCCGACTGCGACTCGCCGTCCGCGAGCAGCGTCCTGATCTTGAGCCCGCCGAGCGGATCGGGGCCGTCCGGGGTGCGCAGCGCCTGCCCCGCCTGGGAGAAGATGTCGTAGGCGAACGCGTCGCCGGGGTGGACCAGAGTGCCGTAGCGGTCGGGGTCCCAGCCCTTGAGTCCGTGGATCGCGCCGGAACCGCCGTTGACGCCGACCGCCTGGGCCGAGACGCCCACCCAGGCGTAGCCCTTGCGCAGCAGTTCCTCCCGCGCGAACCAGTAGTCCGGTGAGAGCTCGATCTGACCGCTGACGTTGAGCCATTCCACGACCACGGTGCCGTTGAACTTCGCCGCGTCGACGGGACGGCGCACGAGGAGCCGGCTCTTGTACGCGGCACGGCCGGCCTCGCGTACGCTCCACCGGCCGTCCGAGCCCCATGTCCCGGACTTGGTGTACGACGTGGCGGTGCCCGAGGTGAAGTACTCGCTCTCGGTGTAGCCGTACGAGCCGAGGTCCTCCGCCGCGGCGAGGAACGGGAAGCCGTGGCTGCCGGCGGGCGGGACGGTGAGGACGGGGTTCGCGGCCTCGGCGCGCGCGGGTGCGGCCGTGGATGCCGCCTGGGCGGGCGACGGGCCGAGGAGCGTGGCGACGAGCACCGCTCCCAGGGTCGTGACGGTGGCCCACCGTCGGTGTAACCGGTCGGGACTGTGCATGCGTTGCCTCCAACGGACGGTGTCGGACGGGTCGAGAACGCAGCCTCGTCCGCCCGCGCCGACCGGCCATCGGCGAAACCACCGGCGTCGACGCGGGGGCCGGCCCGCCGCCGATGGCGCGGGTGCGCCGATCCCGGCCATGCCCTCCCGCGGATCGCGCCGGTGCGCCGGTGCGGCCCTCCCCCGAGCGCCTCGGCCACCCGCACGCACGTGAGGGGCACACGCGTCGACACCCGGCCCAGCCCGGCCCTGCGCTGATCACGCCGGTGCGCCGAGCACCTCGGCCACCCGCTCGCGCGTACGGCCACCGGCGCGACCCGCCCTCGCCGCTGGTCACGCCGTTGCGCCGGTCCCGCCCTCCCCCGAGCACCTTGCCCCCCACTCGCCTGGCCGAGGGCCCGGCCGCCACCCGGCGGCCGGGCCCTCGCAGGTCCCTGGCACACTGCTCGCCATGGCACCGCTCACGCCCGCCCGCGCGCTCGTCCTTCTCACCGGCGGGCTGACCTGCCTCCTGACGGCCGCGGGCGGTCTCATCGGCGCCCTTCTCGGCGGTCCGGGTGCCGGCCTCGCCGCGGGACTCGGCTCGGCCGCGGCCGGCGCGGCCGGTTCCTTCCTCGTCCGACGGCGGGTCATGGCGAGCTTCCGCGCGGCGCAACGGCAGGCCGGTGCCCGCGGTTACGCCGAGGGCCTCGCGCACGGCGTCCTCGTCCAGGTCGCCGCCTACGAAGCCGCGGTGTTCCCGCGTTCGGGTCCGTGGGGCGTCACCCCTGAGGAGCGTGCCGCGCGCCGCACGCTCGCGTACCGGATGGCCGCGGTGGACGAGGTCCCGGAGTCGGTCAGAAAGACGGCGGCCGCCGCGCTCGCCCTCCTCGACAGGGCCGACCGCGCGGGCGTCGAGGAAGCGATGACGGAACTGGCGGCGGCCGTCCGCAAGGAATACGCGCGCCCCTGAGCCCGCGCTCATCCGCGTTCGCGCAGGCACCGCCGGGAATGTGAATGCGAGGCGCCTTTCACTTCCGCCCCTGCCTCATCTACGTGTAGCCCGCAAGAACCGGGGCACGTGAGGTCTGAAGGTTGATAACAATGGTTCCGCTTCTTCTGGTTCCGCTGCTCGCCCTGATCCTTTTCGGGACGTCCGGCGGTCGGCGCGGACGCTGGTACCGCTGGTACCGCTGGTAGAAGACACGGCGCACCGCACCGTCAACCTGTCCACGAAGGGAGAGAAATGATGTCGACGTCCTCGACCCCGAAGTACACGGTCCCCGGACTCAGCACACAGGACGGCGGAAAGGTCATCGACCAGCTGCGTATGCGGCTGCACGCCCTGAACGACCTTTCCCTCACGTTGAAGCACGTCCACTGGAATGTCGTCGGCCCGCATTTCATCGCCGTCCACGAAATGCTCGACCCGCAGGTGGACCGCGTACGTGAAATGGCCGACGACACGGCTGAGCGCATCTCCGCCCTCGGCGGAGTGCCGCACGGGACCCCGGGCGCCCTGGTCGCCGAGCGCACCTGGGACGACTACGACGTCGGCCGCGCCGACGCCATCGCCCACCTCGGCGCCCTCGACCTCGTCTACACCGGCATCATCGAGGGCCACCGCTCCACGCTGGCCGAGGTCGCCAAGACCGATCCGGTCACGGAGGACCTTCTCATCGAGCACCTGCGCGCACTGGAACAGTTCCAGTGGTTCGTGCGAGCCCACCTCGAGAGCTCCGGCGGAACGCTTTCGACAGCCGACTCGAAGACGGAGCGCCAGGCGGCGCACGACGCCGAGCAGCAGAGCGGCTCGCGTTAGCAGCCACGCCAGCTGGAAGGCCCGGACCCGCATGGGTCCGGGCCTTTTTCGTGGTCGTGGGTCCCGGCGCCGTCCGCTCGGGTCGTCAGCCGACGCGAGCGGGGCCGCCGAGCCGGGCGGTGCCGGGGTCAGCCGCGGGAGAGGTAGCTGCGTACCGTCGTCCCGACCGAGCCGGTGTGCACCCGGACTAGGTCGGACAGGTAGTGGACGAGCAGCAGGCCGCGGCCGCCGAGCTGCTGCGGAGGGGCCGGGCGCCGGCCGGCCAGCAGGTCGGTGAGCTGCCCCTCGTCCTGCACCTCGCACACGATCTGCTCGCCCTCGGCCCAGACCCGCACAGTGCCCGCACCGCCTCCGTGCACGACACTGTTGGTCGTCAGCTCGGCCACCACGAGCGCCAGATCCTGGAGCCGCAGCTCGCTCATCCCGCGCTCCCGCGCCGCGGCGAGCGCGAAGTCACGGGTGACCGGCAGGGCCTCCGCGTCGAAGCGGGCCGTCGCCGCTCCCGGCGGGTGGTCGAGTGCTTCGTTGAAGCGGGCGAGCACGCTCTCGACCGCGTAGTCGCTGCTGATCTGCTCCTCGCCCTTGTCGATGACCACGGGGTGCGTGGCGCGGGCGTCGTCGATCACGTCCGCGGGCAGTGCGTCGGCGTCGTAGGGACACAGGATCGTCACGTCCCGGCCGCGGAACGCCATGTTGATCAGCGCCTCGTGCTGGACGCAGGCCGGGTACTCCACCGCGGTCCGGCCGGCCCAGATCGGCTCTCCGATGATGCGGACGTGACCGCCGCTGCGGGCGTCGGCGAACGCGCGCAGGACGGACGGGATGATGCGGCCGGGATTGCGTCCGGCCTTCGTCATGTCGACGAAGTGCACGTCGGCGGCGCTCGGTCCGAGCCCGGTCCGGATCAGGTCCAGCTGCCGGGCCGGGGCCGCCACCGCGACGGGCTCCTCGGCCTTCAGGCCGTCCAGCAGGAACGGTACTGTCCCCTCCACGTACTCCTGGTCGCCGCGGTAGAAGAGCGCCGGGTGGACGAAGGGCTCGGGTCGGGTGGCCGTACTCATCACGCCGCCACCTCAATCTTCAGAAGGTCTGGCCAGAACATCTGCAATATCCGCTCGAGCTCGGGCGGTGGTTGTTCCAGCACCAGACGCCGCTTCCCCTGCAGGCTTTGTGCGGTGCGCGCCAGCTCGGCGGCACCGGCGACGTCGACGAACGTGATCGCCGACAGCTCCAGGAAGCAGACGTGGTCGGACTGACTCGCGAGCTGCCCCAGCGCTTTCCGCCAGACGGGACGGGTGGGCGGACTGATCTCGCCGACCATCCGTATGCCCGGGCGCTCCACGAGTGCGTACGAATGGAGGATCGCCGCGCCGAGCTGCCGCGAGTCGGGTGCCGTACCCGAGCCGTCACCACCGAACGCCATGTCCACCGCCTCACCTGGAGAGGCCAGCGTACTCGGCCGCTTTGACGGCCGGACGACCCCCTGCCCGGCGCCGGGCCCGTACGGGCCGTCAGGGCGTGCCAGGACCGGCAGACGGGCCGGGGGGGTGAACGCACCGGTCCCTCTGATATGCATGTTCCGTCAAATCGGGTGGATTGATTCTCCTGAACCTGGGCAAGCGAGCCCTGTCATCAGTACTTCGACGATTGGGGTGGACGGCATGGCAGCCGTGACGGCGGTGCAGGCAATGGGCACGGCGGGCGAGGCGGTCGAGGCGGACCTTCCCTTCATCGAGGACCCCTCGCAGGTCAAGCCGAAGGACGCCCGTGACCTCTCGCGCCAGTTCTTCGACCGGCTCGCCGTCCTCGAAGAGGGCACCCGCGACTACCAGTACGTCCGCAACACGCTGATCGAGATGAACCTCTCCCTGGTCCGCTACGCGGCGTCGCGCTTCCGCAGCCGCGGCGACTCCATGGAGGACATCGTCCAGGTCGGCACGATCGGCCTGATCAAGGCCATCGACCGGTTCGAGCTCACGCGCGAGGTCGAGTTCACCTCCTTCGCCGTCCCCTACATCGTCGGTGAGATCAAGCGCTTCTTCCGGGACACCAGCTGGGCGGTCCACGTGCCCCGCCGGCTCCAGGAGGCCCGCGTCGAGCTCGCCAAGGCCAACGAGGAGCTGCAGACCCGCCTGGGCCGCACTCCCACCACTCGCGAGCTGTCCGAGCTGATGTCCCTTCCCGAGGAAGACGTCATCGAGGCCCGCAAGGCCGCCAACGCGTACAGCCCCACGTCCCTCGACGCGGCGCTCGTCGGCAGCGGCGGAGCGGACGGCGAGAGCGTCCTTGCCGACTTCATCGGTGCGGACGACCCGTCCCTCCAGCTGGTGGAGGACTTCAACTCCCTGGCGCCGCTGATCGCCCAGCTCGACGACCGGGAGCGGCTTATCGTCCACCTGCGGTTCGTCGAGGAGCGCACCCAGGCCCAGATCGGTGAGGAGCTCGGTGTCTCCCAGATGCACGTCTCCCGGCTGATCACCCGCATCCTGAAGCGGCTCCGCACGGGACTGCTGGACCCGGCCGTCGCCTGACATCCGGCCCCGCGGGGACATGAGATCCCGCCGTCCCGGCCATCACCCTCCACCCGGTGAGCCAGGACGGCGGGATCTTTTCGTGTGCCGGCCCGGACTCCCGTCGCCGCACCCACCGGCGGCGACGACCGGTTCGGGGACGGCGGGTTTCGGGGCGCCCGGAGGGGGACAGACCAAAGAGATTCACATATCCAGGCTTTGCGAGGTCATGCCTCCCCCCGGCAAATTCTTCCGGAGTACCGAAGGTCACGCTCCGCCGCTTTGTTCAGCACGTGCCTTGTGGGTTAGCCTGCGGCGTATTTTCTCATCGGCAGATCCGTGATCTGCAGGAATACCGCGTACGGCGTGTGAGATCGTCCGCGGGTGCGGCGTGGTTCCGAGTCCTTCTCCCGGGGACTCTTGGGGAGCGGAACGAGGGGTACGCATGACCGTCACAACGACCGAGCCTCCGAGCCGGACGCCGGGCGAGCAGGAGCTGCGCCAGCTGCTGGCCGGACTGACCGCCGTGCGCGACGGCGACTTCGGCACGCGTCTGCCGGACGAGGCCGGAGGCCTGCTCGGCGACATCGCCACCGTCTTCAACGGCATGGTGGACCAGTTGTCGGTGTTCACCTCCGAGGTGACCCGCGTGGCCCGCGAGGTCGGCACCGAGGGCACCCTGGGCGGCCAGGCGGAAGTCCCCGGAGTCTCCGGCACCTGGGCGGATCTGACCGACTCGGTCAACGCCATGGCCGGAAACCTCACGACCCAGGTCCGCGACATCGCCCAGGTCGCCACCGCCGTGGCCAAGGGAGACCTCTCCCAGAAGATCGACGTTCCCGCCCGCGGCGAGATCCTCCAGCTGAAGGAGACCGTCAACACGATGGTCGACCAGCTGTCCGCGTTCGCCGACGAGGTCACCCGCGTCGCCCGCGAGGTCGGCAGCGAAGGGCGTCTCGGCGGCCAGGCGCAGGTGCCGGGCGTCGGCGGTGTCTGGCGCGATCTCACCGACTCCGTGAACCTGATGGCGGGCAATCTGACCGCGCAGGTCCGCAACGTGGCCCAGGTGACCACGGCCGTGGCCAAGGGAGACCTCTCCCAGAAGATCACCGTGGACGCCCGCGGCGAGATCCTGGAGCTGAAGTCGACCATCAACACGATGGTCGACCAGCTCTCCGCGTTCGCCGACGAGGTCACCCGCGTCGCCCGCGAGGTCGGCACCGAGGGGCGCCTCGGCGGACAGGCCGACGTCAAGGGTGTCAAGGGCACCTGGCGCGACCTCACCGACTCCGTGAACTTCATGGCGGGCAACCTGACCTCGCAGGTCCGCTCCATCGCCCAGGTGGCGACGGCCGTGGCCAAGGGAGACCTCTCCCAGAAGATCACCGTGGACGCCCGCGGCGAGATCCTGGAGCTGAAGGACACCATCAACACGATGGTCGACCAGCTGTCCGCCTTCGCCGACGAGGTCACCCGCGTCGCCCGCGAGGTCGGCACCGCGGGCAATCTGGGCGGGCAGGCCACCGTGCGCGGTGTGTCCGGCACCTGGAAGGACCTCACCGACAACGTCAACGTGATGGCGTCGAACCTGACCGGCCAGGTGCGCTCCATCGCTCAGGTCGCCACCGCCGTCGCCCGCGGCGACCTCTCCCAGAAGATCACGGTGGAGGCCAAGGGCGAGGTCGCGGCGCTGGCGGACGTGATCAACACGATGGTCGACACGCTGTCCGCGTTCGCCGACGAGGTCACCCGCGTCGCCCGCGAGGTCGGCACCGAGGGCCGCCTCGGCGGCCAGGCGCACGTGCCGAACGTGGCGGGCACGTGGAAGGACCTCACCGACAACGTCAACTCGATGGCCAACAACCTCACCGGCCAGGTGCGCAACATCGCGCTGGTGACCACCGCCGTGGCCAAGGGCGACCTGTCCAAGAAGATCGACGTCGACGCCCGCGGCGAGATCCTGGAACTGAAGACGACCATCAACACGATGGTCGACCAGCTCTCCGCCTTCGCCGCCGAGGTCACCCGCGTGGCCCGCGAGGTGGGCAGTGAGGGCCGCCTGGGCGGACAGGCCGAGGTCGAGGGCGTCTCGGGCACGTGGAAGCGCCTGACGGAGAACGTCAACGAGCTCGCGGGCAACCTGACCCGTCAGGTGCGGGCCATCGCCGAGGTGGCGAGCGCCGTGGCCGAGGGGGACCTGACCCGCTCGATCACCGTCGAGGCGTCGGGCGAGGTCGCCGAGCTCAAGGACAACATCAACTCCATGGTCGAGTCCCTGCGGGAGACCACGCGGGCGAACCAGGAGCAGGACTGGCTGAAGACCAACCTGGCCCGCATCTCGGGCCTGATGCAGGGCTACCGGGACCTGGACGTGGTCGCCGAGCTGATCATGGACGAGCTGACTCCCCTGGTGTCCGCGCAGTACGGCGCCTTCTACCTCGCCGAGGAGACCCCGCGCGGCACGGAGCTGCGGCTCGTCGGCTCGTACGGTTACCCGGACGACGAGGAACGTCCCGCCCGCATCCCCATGGGGCGCTCGCTGGTCGGGCAGGCCGCCCGCAGCCGCCGCGCCATCACGGTGGACCAGCTGCCGCCGGGGTACGTGACCATCTCGTCGGGACTCGGCCAGACGGTGCCGACGGCGCTGGTCGTCCTCCCCATCGTGGTCGAGGAGCAGGTGCTCGGCGTCATCGAACTGGCCTCGGTGGCCCGCTTCACGCCCGTCCACCAGACCTTCCTCGAACAGCTGATGGAGACCATCGGCGTCAACGTCAGCACCATCGTGGCCAACGCGCGCACCGACGAGCTGCTGGGCGAGTCCCAGCGGCTGACCGCGGAGCTGCAGGCCCGCTCGGAGGAGCTGCAGGTCCAGCAGGACGAACTGCAGCGCTCGAACGCGGAGCTGGAGGACAAGGCCTCGCTGCTGGCCACGCAGAACCGCGACATCGAGGCCAAGAACCTGCAGATCGAGCAGGCACGGCAGGAACTCGAGGCCCGCGCGCAGCAGCTGTCGCTGGCGTCGAAGTACAAGTCGGAGTTCCTGGCGAACATGAGCCACGAGCTGCGCACGCCCCTCAACAGCCTGCTCATCCTCGCCCAGCTGCTGGCGCAGAACCCCTCGCGCAACCTCACGCCGAAGCAGGTCGAGTACGCCGGGATCATCCACTCCGCGGGCTCCGACCTGCTGCAGCTGATCAACGACATCCTCGACCTGTCGAAGGTCGAGGCGGGCAAGATGGACGTCACCCCCGAGCGGGTCCCCCTGCGTCAGCTCCTGGAGTACGTCGAGGCCACCTTCCGGCCGATGACCTCGCAGAAGAGCCTGGACTTCACGATCAGCACGGCGGCCGGCGCGCCCGCCGACCTGCTCACCGACGACTCCCGGCTGCGGCAGGTGCTGCGGAACCTGCTGTCGAACGCGGTCAAGTTCACCGAGCAGGGCAGCGTCGAGCTGCGGATCGAACCGGCGTCCGGCGAAGAGGTCCCCAAGGGCGTCCTGCGCGAGGGCACGGTCGTCGCCTTCCGCGTGAAGGACACGGGTATCGGCATCCCGGAGCAGCAGCTCGAGACGATCTTCGGGGCCTTCCAGCAGGCGGACGGCACCACGAGCCGCAAGTACGGCGGCACGGGCCTCGGTCTGTCGATCACGCGGGAGATCGCCCACCTGCTCGGCGGCGCGGTCACCGTGGACAGTACGCCCGGCCAGGGCAGTACCTTCACGCTGTTCCTGCCCGTCGCGCGGCCGGACTTCGAGGAGCTGCTGAGCGGCACCCGGCCGCTGGAGTCCGCGCCGGCCGAGCCGGCCGCCGAGGTCGTGACCGTACGGCGTCCGGCGCCCGGCACTTCAGGACCGGCACGGCAGAACCGGCGCAGGCTGCTGGTCGTCGAGGAGCGCCCCCGCGGGCTGCTGACCCTCGTCGCCGAGAGCGCGGTCGGCGACGTCACCCGCAGCCGTGACGAGGTGGAGGGGCGCGAGACGGTCGACGTGATCACCGTCGTGGGCGCGCAGGAGGCGGCGAGCGCGCTGGCCGCCGAGCCGTGCCACTGCGTCGTCCTCGAACTCGGCATGCCGGAGGGCGAGGCGGCCCACTTCCTGCAGGCGGTCGAGGGCGACTCGGCGCTGGCCAACGTGCCCGTGCTCATCCACAACGGGAACCGGCTGGACCTGGCGCAGGAGCGGGCCCTGCGGTCCCTGTGCGGGGACCGGCCGCTGGAATTCCTTTCCAGCCTGGACGAGTTGCGCGAGCGGATCGCGCTGCACCTGTCCGCGGAGGAACCGGGGGACGTGCTGCCGCTCGTCCGGGGTGCCGAGGAATCCCAGCAGGAGCCCCTGGAGCTGGCAGGCGAGGCGTTCCACGGCGCCACGGTGCTCGTGGTCGACGACGACGCCCGCAACCTCTTCGCGCTCAGTGGGATCCTGGAGCTGCACGGCTTCCAGGTGCTGCACGCGGAGAACGGCAGAAAGGGCATCGAGACGCTGGTGAACCACCCCGACATCGCACTGATCCTGATGGACGTGATGATGCCGGAGATGGACGGATACACGGCCACGGCCGAGATCCGTAAGATGCCCCAGTACGCCGACCTGCCCATCGTGGCGGTCACGGCCAAGGCGATGCCCGGCGACCGGGAGAAGAGTCTTCTGTCGGGCGCCAGCGACTACGTGACCAAGCCGGTCGACACCGATGACCTCATCGCCTGTGTCCGGCGCTGGCTGAGCGTGTGACACCAGGAGGGCCCCGGCCGGTTCGACGAGCCGGCCGGGCGCCGTTCCGCACTCCCTCTCCCCCGCGCCTGCCGGCGTCCCACCGAGGAGCAACCGCACAGTGAGCATTCCTGAGGAGTCCGGCCGGTCCGGCCCCGGCGAACAGCCCGTCGGATCCGACGCTCCCGCCGTGCCGTCGGGCGTTCCCGCCCTGCCCGCCAAGGACGCCGACCTGCCCGCGGCGACCGTGCCGAGCGCGCCGTCCACGTCCCAGGTCGGCCGGCTGGCGGCCACCGTGGACCGGCTGCGTCGCGAGGTGCAGGCCGCCCAGGCCGAGGCCGACGGGCGTGCCCTGATCGAGCTCGCCAAGGGCATCCTGGTGGAACGCCTGGGCTGCGGGCCCGCACAGGCCGCCCACCAGCTCGCCGAGCTGACCGAGCAGGCCAAGGTCCCGATGCTCGAACTGGCCGTCGACGTCATCAACCAGGCGGCCCGCGACCGGCTGTCCGAGGTGACCAACACGTTCCTGGCCACGGCGGCGGACCCCGACGGCGCGCAGGACGTCTCCTCGGCCGTACGGCTGAGGGCGGCCGAGAGCGGTGCGCTGGCCGCCGATGACACCCAGGCGGTGGCCGACTCCCTGTTCCAGCACGCCCTCGCGCCGCTCGGAGCGGCGGCCGTCGCCATCTGGGCGGCCGGTGCCGACGGATCGCTGACGCTGGCGGGCAGCGCCGGTTTCTCCACGGCGGAGGCCGCCCGCTGGCGCTATGTGCCGCCGGCCGTGGCGACGGTGGCGCGTCGTGCCCTGTCGCACCGCACGACGCAGTGGACCGGGTCGCTGGCCGAGGAGGGCCTGCCGACCATCGGGCACGCTCATTTCCCGGGCGGCGGACGGGTCGCCGCCCCCGCCGGGGCGGGCGGGCGCATCCACGGCGTCCTGGAGATCGCCTGGCCCTCGCCGCTGGAGCCGCAGTCCCCCCAGGTCGTCCGCCAGGTCGAGGCCCTGGCGGAGCTGTGCGCCCACACCCTGGAGACCCACCCGGACCTGGCGGAGGGGCGGGAACCCCGTGTCCCGCGCCTCACGCCGGACGTCTCGGAGCTGGTGGACCTGGTCGACGGGCTGCACGACCCGGCGCTCGTCCTCGTACCCCACCTCGGTGACGACGGACAGCTCTCGGACTTCCGCATCCGCCATGTGAACAGCCGTTTCCTCGACCCCGCGGGCCGTCCGCGCGGTGTCATCAACGGTGCTCTGCTGCTGGAGGCGTATCCGATGTCCGCCGGGGAGAGCGAGCTCTTCCGGCAGATCGAGCGGGTCTACGCCACGGGTGAGCCGTTCCGCGCCCGCCGGATGGATCTCACGGCTCTGGTCGACCAGCTGCCGCTGGCGGCGGTCGCCGACATCAGTGTCAGCCGGCACGGTGGCAGCGTGCTGCTCATCTGGCGGATCGAGGACGAGACGGCACGCCTCGCGAGCCTGCTCCAGCACGCTCAGCGGCTCGGCCGGATCGGCGGTTTCGAGGAGAACCTCCTCACCGGTGAGATCACCTGGAACGGCACGCTCTTCGACCTGTACGGCCGCCCCACGACCAGCACTCCGGTACCGCTGGAGGAGCTGCCGGCGCATGCCCACCCGGACGACGCCGTCGCCATCGGCCGTTTCCTGCGGACCCTGCTGCATCACGGCAGGCCCGCCACGGCGGCGTTCCGGCTGCAGCGTCCCGGCGGCGTGACCCGGCACATCCGGGTGGTGGCGGAACCGGTGCTCGGCGTCGACGACCGCCCCCTCGTCCTCCGCGGCGCCTACCAGGACATCTCGGCGCAGCACTGGACGGAGGTCGCCCTGGCGGCCACGCGCGACCAGCTGGCGCACAGCGAGCAGCAGGCCCACGAGCGCGCCCGGCTGACCCTCCAGTTGCAGCACGCGATCATGCCCCCGACCCAGGCCCCCCTGGCGGTGCCGGGGATCCAGGCGGCGGTCCGCTACCGCCCGGCGGAGACGGAGCAGCTGGTGGGCGGCGACTGGTACGACGCCGTGGTGCTGCCCTCCGGGCTGGTCCTCCTGTGTGTCGGCGACGTGGCGGGGCACGGCATAGAGGCGGCGACCAGCATGGTGGTCCTGCGCAACGCGCTGCGCGGCCTCGCCGTGACGGGCGCGGGTCCCGGCCAGCTGCTGTCGTGGCTGAACATCGTGGCGCACCACTTGACGGGCGCGGTCACGGCGACGGCGGTCTGCGGGCTCTACGACCCGGCCAGCCGCAGGCTGCGGTGGGCCAGGGCCGGTCATCTGCCGCCGGTGCTGATCCGCGACGCGGACGCGACGCCGCTGCCTCTCCTCAAGGGGATACTGCTCGGCGCCGTGCCGGAGGCCACCTTCGAGGAAACCGAGGTGCAGCTGGCCGTGGACGACACCCTGCTGATGTACACGGACGGTCTGATCGAGCGGCGGGACCGGTCGGTGGAGGAGTCGCTGACCCAGCTGCTGACCTCGGCGCGCGCGACCGCTCCCTCGCTGGACCACCAGCTGGACCGGCTGCTGACCTACAGCAGGTCCGACACCGATGACGACACCTGCATCGTCGGGATCCGGGTGGCCTGATCCCCGGGGGCTCGCTGTCCGGCCCGCCGGGCCCTCAACCTTCGGGTGTGCAGGCGGGTCCGAGGGGTAGTCGTGGACGTGCTCCCCGCGTCCGGCACCGGACGGATCGTCGTCGACGGCCTGGTCACCCTGACAGGCCGGCATCAGGCGCATCGAGCTCTGTTCCGCGTCGGGAAGCCCGACTGCGGTGTTGTAGGAGGTAAGTGTGCCGGCCGAGCGAGCCCCCGTGTCCGTCGACGTCACCCTTCCCGGGGACGACGTCGCCCTGTTCACCGTCGAGGGCTTCCTGGACGTCGACACGGTTCCCGAGCTGCGCCGCCACCTGTCCGGTCGGGTGAGCCGCGGAAGCCGCCATCTGCTGCTGGATCTGGCCGCGGTCTCTTTCATGGACTCGTCCGGGATAAACGCCATTGTGCAGGCCCGCGCGGAGGCCCGCGCCGTCGGGGGAAGCGTGCGTCTCATCTCTCCCACACCGGCGGTCCGGCGGATCCTGGACCTCACCGGGGTCAACATGGCCGTGCCGTCCTCGGACAGCGTGGACGACGCCCTTGCCCGGGTGGGCGAAGTCACCGGTAGGCGTTAGCGCCCGCGCGGGCAGGCGGGTTCCCGCGGACGCGGGTGGTGAGACGCGAACAGTAGTTGCCCTTTGGCAACCATGACGACGGGGCAGCAGGGTGACGACGTGTCGGACGCGGGGAAGGGATCAGGGATGGTGTACCGGTTGAAGCCGACTGCCGGTGCCGTCCGGTTCGGGCCCGCGGGCGCGGACGTCCCGGCGCCGGTCGTTGGCCCGGGTGGCGGTCAGGCCGTCCGTACGTCCATCTGCGTGTCGTCCTGGAGCTGCGCGGCCGCGGCGGCGCAGAAGGCCTCCAGCCCCTGCAGGAGCGCCGTGCGCTTCGCGGCCGGCATCTGGGCCAGCACCGACTCCAGGGCATGCTCCCGGCGTGCGCGCAGCTCCCGCAGGAACGACCTGCCCTGGCGGCTGAGGAAGAGGCGCAGCTCCCGGCGGCTGGTGGTGCTGGGCGCCCGCTCGACGTATCCGACGGCCTGGAGCCGGTCGCAGAGCCTGCTCGTGGACGGCGGCGTGGAGCCGAGCGCGTCGGCGAGCGTGCGCAGGTTGATCCCCTCGTTGTACTCCAGGATGAAGAGCACACGCAGCTGGGAGGCGGAGACCGGAGCCGTGGAGGCTCGTCCCCAGAGGATTTCCAGCAGCTCAGCCGCCTCCGAGGTCACGCGAGCCACCTCACCTGGCTGCGGACGCGGGCCGGACGAAGTCACTGTCTCACTCTCCCAGTCTTCTCGAGCGGTGTCAGCCCGCCAGGACGACGTCAGTGACAGAACAGTAGACACCGGTGGCCGCGGACGGACGGGCGACCTCTCCGGAGCGTGGACCCGGAATCGTACTAGTCGAAGAACGGCGTATCCGACATGGTGAACAGTTTCGTGGCCGCGGAGCGTGCCCTGCGCACCGCGGCTCCCCATCAGTTGCTGGACGCCGTCCGGGACGTCCTGCGCGAGTGCTACGCGGCCGAGTCCGTGGAGCTCTTCATGGCCGACTACGGGCTCACCGTCCTGCAGCCCGTCTCCGCCCTCCCGCACACCGAGGACCCCGTGCCGGTGCACAGCACTCCCGCGGGCCGGGCCTTCGGCTCCCAGGAGCCCTTCGTGGAGGAGGCGGCCGGGGGGCTGCGGCGTACGCATCTGCCGGTGACCGTGCGCGGCGACCGGCTCGGCGTACTGATCGTCACGCTGCCGGCCGACCGCCTCACCGCGGAGACCCTCGGCGAGCTCGCCGACATCGCGCAGGTGCTCGGCCACGAGGTGCTCGTCGCCGAGCGCGACACCGACCTGTACCTTCAGGCGCGTCGCAAGGACCGGCTGACGCTGGCCGCGGAGATGCAGTGGCAGTTGCTCCCCGGCCGCTCGTGCTCCCGGCCCGAGTACGAGCTCGGCGCCCAGCTGGAACCCGCCTACGCGATCTTCGGCGACAACTTCGACTGGTCGGCCAGCGCAGACCGGCTGGTGCTGTACATCACCAACGGCATGGGCGAGGGCATCGAGGCCTCGCTGCTGACCAATCTGGGCATCAACGCCCTGCGCAACGCGCGCCGGGCGGGCATCTCCATCGAGGACCAGGCGGCTCTCGCCGACCAGGCGATCTACGCGCAGTACCGCGGCTCCTCGTTCCTGTCCGTGCTGATGGTGGACATCGAGCTGTCCACCGGGTGCATGCGGGTCGTGGACGCGGGCTCGCCCCAGATGCTCCGGCTGCGGGACAGAAGTGTGAAGCGTGTCGAGTTCGACGCGCAGCTTCCGCTGGGCATGTTCGAGGAGACCGACTACGTCGTGCAGGAGTTCCAGTGCGAACCCGGCGACCGGATGCTGTTCGTCAGCGACGGGGTGCACGCCGTCGCCGCACCGGGGGGCGAGAGGTACGGCGAGAAGGCCCTGGAGCGGGCCATCACGTCCACCAGCCTGCTGCCGGCCGCCGAGGTGCCCCGTGCGGTCCTGAGGGAGCTGTCCGGCCACCGGGGCGGACCGAAGCCGCAGGACGACGCCCTCGTGGTGTGTCTGGACTGGCACGGCCGGGAGCCGGCGGACCGCGCCACGCGAGGGAGCGGTCCTCGGCTCGTACGGTGACGGACGCGTGCCGGCCACGATCGGCCCGGCCGTGTCCACGGTCGTCGCACGGCAGGAGACCGTGCCGACCGTCGGGTGTTGACGTGAGGGGGCAGGAGCGCGCGGACGAGAGGGGCCCCACCGGGTCGGTCCGGTGGGGCCCCTCGACGACTGCGCGGTACGCCGGTCAGCTGCCGACGTACCAGGTGAAACCGCCATTGGACGCGGCGAGCGTCAGCAGAACGGCAAAGATGACCAGGTCGACGATTCCCAGCACGACACCGGCCTTCGCCATTCCGCCGCCGCCCTTGACTCCGGCCTGACGCATTCCGATCACACCGAAAACGATGGCGAGGGGACCGAGAACCACGTTGAGGAAGAAGATTCCCACGATTCCGCAGACAAGGCTCGCGATGGCCAGACCGTTGGTGCGCGATCCGGAGGACGCGGCAGAGGAGCTGCCATAACTCGTCATCAGATTCTCCCACTGTCGGTGCAGTTGACGAGAGCACCCTCCGAATTCCGGGCGCTCCTTCGTTTCCCGACCGTTCGAATGCCCGCCGAATGCCGCCCTATTCCAACGGGTTGTCAGGTCGGTCACCGGTCTCGCAGATCTGCCGGGCGACCTCGCGGAGTTTGATGTTGTGATCCTGCGAGGCCTTCTTCAGGACCTTGAACGCCGTGTCCTCGCTCAGTCCGTGGCGGCCCATGAGGATGCCCATGGCCTCCCCGATCTCGTGCCGCGTCTCCAGTGCGTGGCTGAGCTGCGCGTGCGTGCGGGACGCCGAGAACGCCACCGCCGCGTGGGAGGCGAGGATCCAGCCGGCGCGCTGCGCCGTCTCGTCGAAGGTGTGCGGCTGCCGCGAGTACACGTTGAGCGCGCCGAGCGAGTCGTCCTCGGTGAAGAGCAGGAACCCCATCATGCTGCCCATGCCCAGCTTCCTGAGCTGGGGGGCGAAGCGCGACCAGCGCTCGTGCGGCTGGCGCAGATCCTCGATGGCGTACACCTGCTGACGGTCGGCGACGGCGTCGAAGCAGGGTCCCTCGCGCAGCTCCTCCTGGATGCGGTCGGCGAGGCGGACCACGTCGTCGGTGGCGGCCAGCGCGTGGACCTCGCCGCGGCGCACGGTGAGGATGCCGGCCTCGTCGCATCCCCGGATCAGCACGGTGGCGTGCTCGACCACCCGGTCCAGCGTGTCCTGGACCGAGTCCTGGGCCAGCAGGTCGCGCGCCATGTCCGCCAGACCGACGGCGAACCGCTCCCAGACCTCGCCGGACTCCTGCGACATGTCCACCTGCCTACTCGCTGAACCGCAACCGGCCGGTGCTCACCTGGCGGTTCCATCTTGCCACCATCGGCTCTGCCCCGCGCCGTGCCGTGACCGGCCCTCCCGCACCCGGCCGGGCCGCCGTGCGGCGTCGCTGCGGCGGTGTCCCGGAGTCGTCGGCGAGCAGAATTCGGGACGCTCCGAGGCCCGGAGACGCGGAACCCGCAGCCCTCCGGCCGTTTCACATGGGCGATCACGGGTGACCCGGACGACAACCGAAGCTCACCGCCGACCCCCGTACGACCGCGATGGCTGGAGGCCCTCATGGACAACTGGCGCGAGTCCGCAGCATGCCGTACCGCCGACCCCGATCTGTTCTTCCCCATCGGCAACACAGGACCTGCGCTGCTGCAGATCCACGAGGCGAAGGCCGTCTGCCAGGGCTGCCCCGTGCGGGAGGAGTGCCTGGAGTGGGCGCTGGAGGCCGGGCAGACGCAGGGCGTCTGGGGCGGCACGAGTGAGGACGAACGCCGTGCGCTGAGGCGGCGGAGGGCGGTCCGCCGGGCCCGGCAGGAAGCGGCCTGACAGGGAGCCCCGCGTGGGTGCCGCCGTACCGACGGCACTCGGCAACGGGCGGGACGCCCGCCTCATGGCTCACCGGTCACCAGGCGCGCGACCCGCGGCCGCCGGTCCGTCAGGGCGGCCCGCAGGCCGTGGCGGGAAAAGCAGGCATCCCGGGGGCGATGTCCGGGAAGGCGACATGGCAAGCAATCCGAGTGGGGACAAGAACCTGTCACGCGAGCAGATCGAGACGCTCACCAGCTCCTTCGACGGCCGGCTGCGCGATGTGACCGATGCGCGCCTGACGGCGGAGGGCTTCCTGAGCGTGCTCGCGCGAGTGGCACCGCCCCGCGCCCCCGAGCACTGGGACGACATCCTCCTCGTCGTGACGGAGCTGGCGGCCAATTCGATCCAGTACGCGCCCGGACCCTTCGAACTCCAGTTGCGGCGCACGTTCGACGGGGTGCATGTCACCGTGCGGGACAGCAGCACCACGGTGCCCGCGCCCCGGCCCTTCCACCCCCAGCGCGGTGGCGGAGGGATCGGCTGGCACCTCGTCCACGCGCTTTCCGACCAGGTCAGCGTGGTCGTGCGCGCCGAGGGCAAGGACGTGCACGCCTTCCTGCCGTGGTGATCGGCCGGTCGCACGGATGTCGTGTACAGGTCGGCCCGACCAGGTGTGGAAGCCGCGAAAGTGAGCATCCGGCTGACAGGCAGAGTTTCCGCAGCCCTGCCCTGCCCGCGTTGTCAGTGGCCTCCGCAACAATGCCGGGCAGCGAGAACGCACCGCTTCGGCGGTACGGGATCGAACCACGTCCGTCGAAAGGCTGCCTGCACATGACGCTCCCTCTCCACCGTGCTGCCGGGTCCGCGGGCCGCGACCAGGGGCCGGTGAGGATGCTCCGGTCCGTCCCCCGCCCTCACACGCCCGTCAGTGCGGGCGGTGCCGAGGTGCTGCGTCTGATCACGGAACAGCGGATCTCCGTCTGTCTCACCGTGCACGCCAACGGGCGCCGCCGGTACGGGTACTGGCAGCCCGTCTCCTCGGCGGCCCGGCGCGGGGGCTGTTACGTGGCGCTGCCCACGGACGAGTGCGACGCGCTGCACGCGGCGGGCCGGCTGGTGCTCGGGGAGCCCGTGGTGGACCCGTCGAAGACCACGTACCCGGTACGGGTCGCCGAGTCGAGGACCGCCGGCCCGGTGCGGGTCCCGGAGCCGAGGGCCACGTACCCGGTGCGGGTCGCCGGGCGGAGCACGCCGTCCGTGACGGGTGCTCCGCAGCACGCCCTCACCGCCTGACCGCCGAGGGCACGGGGCCGGCCGCCCGCCGGCTGCGAGACGCGGGACGGCGGGCCCTCGGCGACGCTCTCAGTGACCGGAGCCGTAGTGGCCGCCCAGCTGGTCCCGGTAGGCCGGGTCCCCGAGGTGCTTCTCCTTGTCGAACTCGGGAGACGCCTTGATCTCGTCCTTGGTCCGGGCCACGAAGATCTTCCGGGCCTCGTGGTCGATGTCCTTGACGGTGCCGGCGGGCAGCATCACCTGCTTGCCGAAGATCCACACACCGGTGTCGACCACGATGTACTGCGCGACGACCTCGTTCGAGTACTTGTCGACCTTGCCGATGTGCCCGTCCTCCGCCTCGACCCCGTAACCCGTCAGATCGTCGTCGGGCGTGTGGCCGCTGCTGGGCCCGTAGTTCCACAGGGAGTCGTTCACCCTGTACTCCTCTCGATACTCCGGTCGGCCGGCCGGATGGGGCCGGTCGCCGCGCCCGTCGAAAGCGGGCGCTCGTGGTCCAGTGCCCCGTCGGCGGCGTTGAACGCGCGACTCGGCCGGATCCGCACTCGCCACGTTCCCTTCTTTCCTGCTGCGGGACGGCCGCCCCGGCGGATCGACTTTTCATCCACACGCCGCATTTTCACCGTGATGGTCCGGGCGGACCTGGGTAGGCGCGTGGAAGGACCGATCTCATCGAGGAAAGGCGTGTCACGCCGTGGCTGCTACACAGGACGTCGTCGAACTCATTCTCCAGGATCACCGGAAGATGGAGGATCTCTTCCGTGCCATGCGCAGCGTCGAGGCCGACCGGGCGGCCGCACTCAAGGAATTCTCCGCCCTGCTGATCGCCCACGCCCAGGCCGAGGAGAGCAAGGTCTATCCCGCCCTCAAGCGCTACAAGGGCATCGACGACGAGGAAGTCGAGCACGGTGAGTCGGAACACGAGGAGGGCAACGAGGCGCTGCTCGCTCTTCTCGAGGTCGACGAGGTCGGCTCCGACGAGTGGGACGAGAAGCTGGAGGAACTCGTCGAGGCCATCACGCACCACGCCGACGAGGAGGAGCGGACCATCCTCAACGGCGCGCGTGAGAACGTCGCCATGGAACGCCGGGAGGAACTCGGCGCGGCCTTCCTCGAGGAGCGCGAGCGCCATCTGAAGGCGGACTGCGGCTCCGTCGAGAACGTCCGCAGCATCGTCAAGAGCTGACCGGCGCGCCCCGGCGGCCTCCCCGTCGGGGCACACGGACGACAGACGACTGGCCGGCCACACCCCGAGGGGGTGGCCGGCCAGTCGTCTGTGCGCTCGCCGCTGCGGATCAGTCGCTCAGGGCCGGGGTCACGACGTCCGGGGCACCGATGCCGAGGCTGCCGTTCGTGATGACCCGGCGGCCGACCGTCGCCGGGCCGAGGGTGCCCTGCGGGTGGGGCGGCACCGGCGCCGCGGCGGCCAGCTGCCGACGGGCCGCGGCGAGCGCCAGGCGCACCTCACGGGTGCCGGTCGACACGCAGAGCGTGTAGGCCAGGTCCTGGGCGCGCTGAGGCGGCTTTCCCGTGGTGTCCGCCGCCTGGCCGGCAAGCGCCTCGTACTCCTCCACGAGCCTGCGCAGCGTCTCGGGGTGGGGCATCAGCATGGTCGTACTCCTTGGTCACAGGGCGTCGAAACCGGCCGGGCCGGGCGGGTGGAGCGGGAGCGCACGTGCGGAGGGGCGGCGCAGGTCAAGCAGTGCGGCCCCTCCGCTGCGGTGGCGGGGGGTGCGGGTCAGGCGGTGCCGCCCGGTGCCGCGGAACCGGGGCGGTGCGTCTCGTCCGCGAGCGCCTCGGCGCGTACCCGGGCGCAACTGCTGCTGATGAGCCGGGAGACGTGCATCTGCGAGATACCGAGCCGGTCGGCGATGCGGTTCTGGGTCATGTCCTCGAAGAAGCGCATGTACAGGATGGCGCGTTCCCGCTCGGGCAGGCGGCTCAGCCCCTTCTTCGCGGCCTCGCGGTCCACCACCGTGTCGAAGGAGGAGTCGGCGGCGCCGAGCGTGTCAACCAGGCTGTAACCGTCGTCGCCGGAGGGCAGCTCGGCGTCGAGGGAGAGCGTGCTGAAGCTCTCCAGGGCCTCCATGCCGTCGGCGGCCTCTTCCTCCGTCAGGCCGCAGTGCGCCGCGATCTCCGCGATCGACGGCTCCGGGGAACCGGGGCTCTGGGTGAGTTCGCGGCGGGCGACCCGCACCTTGTTCCGCAGTTCCTGGACCCGGCGCGGCACCCGCAGGGCCCACATGCGGTCGCGGAAGTGACGCTTGATCTCACCGGTGATGGTGGGGACGGCGTAGCTCTCGAAGGCGCCCCGGGAGGGATCGAAACGGTCGACGGCCTTGACCAGGCCGAGGGCCGCGACCTGCCGCAGGTCCTCGATGGACTCGCCCCGGTCGCGGAAGCGTCCCGCGATGCGGTGTGCCATCGGCAGCCACGCCTCGACCAGTTCGTCGCGGATGGTGTCGCGCTCGTGCCCGTCGCTCGACTCGGCCAGCCGGGCGAAGGCCGACGCGGTGTCCGGGGCATCGTCGTGCGGCCGCTTGGCGGCAGACTTGCCGGGGGCGTCGGCGGGTCGGCAGGTGGATACATCGGTGAGCATGCGGTATCGCTCCTCCACGGTGCTGTCTGGTGATGACCGCGGGAGTCGGCGCCGCCGGTCCCCGAGGGACGGCCGAGGCGGCAGACCACTCCCGCTGGCGCGCCTCCGGTCCGAAGCACGAAATTCGGTTGCCCTGCCATCCTGCGATCAAACAAGCGTGTTCGCACCTTCAGCGAAATGGTCTCCCGAGCTGGGAACCGACGCGAATAGAGGGATCGCGGGGTGACTTTCGGCGGTGCCGGTACGTGCCGCACGGGCTGCCGCGCCGCGCAACTCGGCCGCGCCGTGCATACCCCCGGGGCGTGAGCGACGTGGCTCGCCGCGCTGTCACGCGTATCGCGCGCCGAGCGGAACAGGTCCGGATTTCCTCGTCACTGCGGGCACGGCTGCCGAATCGCAGCCGTGCCCGCAGGAGTTGTGCGGCCGCCGTGCACGGCGGCGCATATGTCAGACCGGTTCGGGCCAGGGCGAGAAACGCGCCTCAGGCGAACGCGAGCGGCACCACTGCGGTGATGCGCTTGCCGACGGGATGCAAATTGGAGACCACGACGTCGCGCGCGAGGCGGCAGATGATCGGCCATCCGTGGCCGCCGACCCGCATACGCCCGCGGTCGTCGACCCGGCTCCTGGCGCGGGGTACCTCGTCGCTGCGGTCGCTCACCGAGAGCCGTACCGCGCGGTCCACCAGCGTCACCTCGAAGTCGGTGACACCTCCGCCGTGCAGGATCGCGTTGGTGGTGAGTTCCGAGGCCACGAGCAGTGCGTCGCCCACCGCGTCGTCGTCGCCGCGGGGGTCACGGCCCTGGAATCGTCCTTCGAGAGCGTCTCTGACCGCCTGGCGCGCCTCGGCCGGACTGTTCGGCCCGGCCGAGCGCGGCCGGTCCGCCGCGATCGCCGTGTCGGTGGTGTGCGTCCTGTGTTCCCCGCACATCCTTCGCTCCTCAACCCTCGTCGTGTGGATCTCTTGCTCGTCGTGCCGAACTTCCGATGACCGTGCCTTGCGGGCTCTCGCCTGCGTGATCCCGGCGCAATAGATCTTGTTTATGCGATCCTGCTCATGCGGTCTCGCCCGGGTGACTCATTCACGCGATCGGGCCGCTTGCAAACGCTCACGTGCGGAATTCGCCGGGCAGCGGTTCCGGGCCACCCGTCCCCCGAAAAGGCGGGCCCGCCACAGAAACGTGCGGCGGGCCCGGCGGATTCACCGATCCTTAGTGCCGGAAGGCGTCCTTGGCCTTTTCCTTGGCCTCACGGGCGTCGCCCTTGGTCTGGTCCGCCTTGCCCTCGGCGACCAGACGCTCGTTGCCGACCGTGCGTCCAACGGCTTCCTTGGCCTTGCCCTTGGCCTGCTCGGTCTTGGCTTCGGCCTTCTGGTTCTCCGACACGTCAGCTCACATCCTTGTTGCTCGACAATGCGATCTGTCACTACGGCTGACCACGGAATGCGGCTCCAAACCCGGACGGCCACGGAATCGGGATCCGTTCCCCCCGAAAGCCGAATCGGAGGGACCAGTACCGGCCGGACCGGAGACGGTCCTCCACGGCACCGACCACCCGTCTCCCGCCGCGCGCGGGGGCCGGGATAGCGTGCGGGGGCGCCCTTGTTCGTCAGGAGAGACATGCCGACCGACCCGCCCCGCGTCCTGTACGTCACCGACCTCGCCTACCGGGCGAGCGGGCGCAGGTACTGCGACGAGGACATCTTCCTCACCTCCCGGCTGCGTGAGGACTTCACCGTGGCCCTGTGCCACCCTCTCGACGCGGCCGCGCTGATGGACGACTTCGACGTGGTCGTCGTCCGCAACAGCGGGCCGGTGCTGCACTACCCCGCGGCGTAC
The DNA here is from genome assembly GCF_042871785.1 of Streptomyces sp. NPDC005551. NCBI lineage: Bacteria > Bacillati > Actinomycetota > Actinomycetes > Kitasatosporales > Streptomycetaceae > Streptomyces > Streptomyces sp. NPDC005551. The sequence goes on from NZ_JBIAJE010000003.1 coordinate 353,407, forward strand.
GAGGCCTTCCGCGCCGCGGCCGTCGAGCGCGGCACGCTCGTGTACAACCAGCTGACGGGCCGGGCCGACATGGCCGGCAAGCAGTACCTGCTGGACCTGAGCGCACAGGGCCTTCCCGTCATCCCCACCGTCGACCGTCCCCGGGACCTGGACCGGCTTCCCGAGGCCGACGAGTACGTCGTCAAGCCGAAGGCCGGCGCGGACTCCATCGGCCTGCGCTTCGTGCCCCGCGACCGGCTGGCGGACCTCGCCGCCGACGGCGTCCTCGTCCAGCCGCGCATCCCCTTCCGGTACGAGGTGTCCTTCTACTTCATCGACGACGCCTTCCAGTACGCCCTGTACGCGCCCCGCCCCGACCGGCGCTGGGCCCTGGAGCGGTACGAACCCTCCCCCGCCGACCTGGAGTTCGCCCGCCTCTTCATCGCGTGGAACACCGTCGGCCACGGCATCCAGCGCGTCGACGCCTGCCGTGCCCCGGGGGGTGAACTCCTCCTGGTCGAGCTGGAGGACCTCAACCCGTACCTCTCCCTGGACCTTTGCGACGACCGGACCCGGGAAACGTTCGTGGCGAATCTGAAGGCCTCCCTGCGCAACGCCCTGAACGGCGGGGCAGGCTGACGGAAGGCGACCGGAGCCGGATCGCGGACCGGTCGGTGATTACCCGCGCAGTGGTCGTCGCCGTGGGCTACATTCGAGATCCTCGACCCAGCGCCTCTCGGTGAGGTCACGTCGCGGAGAATTGCGGAGCGGCGCATGCACCAGTTCGATCTTCCTCCCGTGGTCACGGCCCCCGTGCAGGGAGGACTGGCCGACAGTCTTTTCGACACGGCGCTCCGTACCCCCGGCCTCCGTCAGGTCGCGCGTCGCGCGGACGGTTCCGCCGCGTCCTGGACGCCGGTGACCGCGGCGCGGCTGCGGGACGAGGTCGTCGACCTGGCCAGGGGACTCATCGCCTCCGGCATCTCCCCCGGCAACCGCGTGGCCATCATGGCGCGCACGCGGTACGAGTGGACCGTGTTCAGCCACGCCCTGTGGTGTCTTGGCGCCGAGATTGTGCCGATCTACCCCACCTCCTCGCACGACCAGGTCGCGTGGATCCTCAAGGACGCACAGTGCGTCGCCGTGGTGGTCGAGGACGAGAGCGGCGTCATGACGGTCGGCTCGGCGTGCGCCGCACTGCCCCGGCTGCGCCACGTATGGCAGTTGGACGGCGGGGCGGTGGCGGACCTGGTCGAACGGGGACGTGCCATTCCCCCGATGGCGGTGGACTCGCTGCGGCGGATCGTGCCGCCCGACTCCACCGCGGTCATCGCCTACACCTCCGGCACCACGGGGCAGCCGAAGGGATGCGCGCTGTCCCACCGGGGCCTTGCGAGCCCCTGCGACACCCTGCTCGCGGGCTGGGGCCACACCGCGGCGCCTGCCGGGGAACAGCCGGCCGTCCTCGCCTTCCTGCCCTTCTCCCACGTGTACGGCCTCATGATCCAAGGGCTGTGCATACGCGGCGGGTTGCTGCTGGGTCATGAACCCGACCTGAGCGAGGACGCGCTCTCCGCGGCACTGCGCTCCTTCCGGCCCACGTACCTGTACGCCGTCCCGTTCGTCTTCGAGAAGATCTACAAGAACTTCCTGCGGACCGCGCAACAGGCCGGCCACGGCGCGCTGTTCGAGCGGGCGGCCCGTACGGCGGCGGACTTCGCGACGGTCACCGAACGGCACCGGCTCGGCACCGGTCCCGCGCCGGGCTTCGATCTTCGGCTGCAACACGCCTTCTACGAGAAGACCGTGTACCGCAAGCTGCGCGCCGCGCTCGGCGGCCGGGTGTGCGGCGCCGTCTCCGGGGGCTCCCCCCTCAACCGTGAACTCGCCCTGTTCTACGCGGGAATCGGGATCCTCGTCCACGACGGGTACGGCCTCACGGAGACCAGCGGCGGGGTCACGGCACAGCCCGTGGGCCGGGAGAAGCTCGGCACCGTGGGCCGCCCGCTGCCGGGCACCGACATCCATGTCGCCGACGACGGGGAGATCTTCGTCCGGGGACCGTCGGTGTTCCGGGGATACGTCAACGACCCGGGGGCCACGGCCGCCTCGTTCCTCGACGACTGGCTGGCGACCGGGGACATCGGCCGCCTCGACACCGAGGGGTATCTGACCATCACGGGCCGCAAGAAGGACATCGTCATCACGAGCGGCGGCAAGAGCGTGGCGCCCGCACTGCTCGAAGAGCGGCTGCGCGTCCACCCGTTGATTCATCAGGCGGTGGTCGTGGGCGACAACCGGCCCTGCGTGGGTGCCCTGATCACACTGGACCCCGCCTTCCTCGCGCACTGGCGCACCGCCCGCACACTCCAGGGGGAGACGCCGGGCCGGGAGGTGCGGGAGGAGAACGAGCTGCGGGAGGAGGTCAGGCGGGCCGTCGCCGCGGCCAACAGCACGGTGTCCCGCTCGGAGTCCATCCGCGTCTTCCGCGTCCTGCCCGAGCCCTTCGATCTGGCCAACGGCCTGCTCACGCCGTCGATGAAGCTGCGCAGGGACGCGATCGTGCACCGCTTCGCCGCCGAGATCGACGCGATGTACCAGACGTCCTCGAGGACTTCGCGGGAGTACATGCGGGGCGACCCCTCGATCTGGGAGGAGTCGGACAACGTGTTCCGGTGATCCGCCCCGAGCGGGGCCGGGAGACACGGCGGGACCGCCCGCCACCGTCGCCGCGATTCGCACGTTTCAGCGATAACTCCCGTTCCCATCCAGTACTTTGTGGGACGGCCTGCGCATGGCAGGTGCCCGATTCTTCCAGCTTTTCGACAGGAGATGACGTGGTGCGACGCGCGCTAGCAGGATTAGCCATGGTGGCCGCCCTCGCGGGCACGGGGCTGGCGGCCGTTCCCGCGCAGGCCACCGTGACCCCTCCCTGCCCCATCGACAGCGATTGCGGCGGCGGTGGCGACACGGGGGGCGGTGGTGGTGGCGGTGGAACCCCGGCGACGTACGTCCTGCAGGGTGTCATCCAGAACGAGGGATACGAGTCCAGCGGGCAAGGCCGCCGGGTGAAGATCCGCGGTTACTCACGGCTCGCCGACTCCGGCAACGGCCGGGTGGACGCCGACTACATCAACGTCCGGTGCTACGCGTACGACGCTCTCGGCGGTTACACGACCGAATACGACTCCGAGAACAACGGGGCGCTCGTCGACGTCCACTTCGCGTCGAACTTCGTCTACGGCATCGGCGGATACCGCACTGTCACGGTGAGTTGCACCCATCACGCGACGAAGAACGGCATCGTCTACGACACGACCAGCACCGCCCAGATCAACATCCCCGAATAGCGGCTCGACGGCGGTGCGGGCACGGCGGTCGCCGAACCCATGAGCCGCCGTCAACGGCATGGGCCTCACCCGGGAATTTCCCTGGCGGCCCAGTGCACCGAGGGCCTCCTCGGTGCACTGGGCCGCACGCCGGTGGGCCCCCGTACGCATTCCGCGTGCCGGGCCCTGGACACACCCGGTCGACGGGGGCGAGGGCCCGACCACGCCTGCAGACCGCCTTCAGGACTCTTCCGACGGCTCTCATTCCGAAATGACCAGTAGAACCCTCACGCCGGGCGGACGAGGCGGGTCTCGTAGGCGAAGACGACGGCCTGGATTCGATCGCGTAGTTCCAGCTTCATCAGGATCCGGCTCAGGTGCGTCTTCACGGTGGCTTCCGCGAGGTGGAGACAGCCGACGATCTCGGTGTTCGACAGGCCGCAGGCCACCTGGACGAGCACTTCACGCTCGCGGGCGGTGAGCCGCTGCACTCGCTCGTCCATCTCGGTGCCGCCGTCGGCGGGAAGCCGGTCGGCGAAGCTCTCCAGCAGGCGGCGGGTGACCCTGGGGGTGACCACCGCGCCGCCTGCGGCGACGCTGCGGATCGCGGGGCGGACCGGGCCGCGACGTCCCGCGATCCTGAGGTCTACTACCGGGACATCCAGGCCCACCGCGCCGACGAGCCGGTGTTCGGACCGCTGACCCGCAACGTCACCCCCTGCTCGTTCTGGCCGCCCGCCCCGGCGGAGCCTGCCACGGCGGTCCACAACGGCGTCCCGGTCCTGATGGTGGGTGCCACCGGCGACCCGGCCGCCGTCCACCCGGGCCAGCGGGCCGCGCACCGGGCCTTGGCCGGCTCCCGCCTGGTCACCCTGAGCGGGGCCTTCCGCCACACCGTCTACGCAGGACTGTTCGCCCCGCAGAACAAGTGCATCGACGACACCGTCAACCGCTACCTGATCGACGGCGACCTGCCCGGCACGGATACGGCCCGCCCGGTCATGCCGTCGCCCACTGAGAGCTGACCCGCGGAGGCGAGCGATCGGTGCGGATGTGGGTGGCCGAGTACCGCAGAGCGGTGGCCCCGCAGGGTGACGATCGAGTACGCCATAGAGTGAGAGGGCATGGGCGTCTGGCAGAAGTGCGCCGAGGGAGGATTGTCGTGCCCGTCGACGCTGTCGACCGGGCCTTGAAGCAACGGAGTGCAGCGGTGGTGCGAGTGGAACTCGGGGCTGCGGTGTCCATGGCGCGGGAGATCGGTGAGCAGGTCCTCGCTCCGGAGGCTGCGGCAGTGGACCAGGAGCAGAGATGGCCGGAGAAGGGTATGGCCGCACTGCGGTCCCGGCTGGGCGGGCTGGTGGTGCCGACCGAGTCCGGGGGAATGGGACACGGGCTGCTGGCGGTGGCGAAGGTCGGTGAGGCGACGGGACGCGCCTGCGCCTCCACGTCGATCTGCTTCGGTATGCACCTCGTCGGCTCAGCGGTGATCGCTGCGAAGGCCAGCCGCCGGCAGCGGGAGCACTACCTGCAGCCGATCGCCGCCGGTGAACACCTGACGACTCTGGCCTTGTCGGAGCCGGGAACGGGCGGGGAGTTCTGGCTGCCGCAGACCCGCATGGAGCGTGTCGGGGATGACCGGCTGCGGTTGACCGGAGCGAAGAGCTTCGTCACCAACGCCGGCCACGCGGACTCCTATGTCGTTTCGACCCTGGCCGCCGGGCCGGGAACGCCGCCGGGCCAGTTCTCCTGCACGGTGGTCGACGCCGCCGTTCCGGGACTCGGGTGGGGACCGACATGGCAGGGTTTCGGCATGCGCGGCAACTCCTCCCGCGGACTGGAGCTGGATGGGGCCGAGATCGCCGACTGGTGCCTGCTGGGGGAAGAGGGCGACGAGATCTGGTATGTCTTCAACGTCGTCGCCCCCTACTTCCTGATGGCCATGGCCGGCACTTATCTGGGAGTGGCTGCGGCGGCCCTGGAAGAGGCCCGTGCCCACCTGCTGCGGCGCAACGGGACGCGCGTGGGCCGGTCCCCCGCCGCGCAGCCGGTCGCTCAGCACCGACTGGGCACGATGTGGGCCCGGGTCGAACGCACCCGGCGGCTGATCTACCACGCCGCGGCCGAGGCGGAGATCGGCAGCCCCGAGGCTCTGCTGGGGCTGGCCTCCGCCAAGGCCGAAGTGGCCGAGGCCGCCGAGGCCACCGTGAACGACGCACTGACACTGGTCGGCGGGATCGGCTACGGCGAGCACTCCCCCCTGCACCGTCTGCTCCGAGACGCCCGCGCCGCGCACGTGATGTCACCGGGGACCGACCTGCTGCGGGTATGGACCGGCAGGGCCCTGCTCGACGAACCGCTCCTCGAGGGCTGACACGATGAACCACGGTCTGCCCCTGCTGCTGCTCGTCGACGTCCCGCAGCGGACGGTCAACGCCATCACCGCGGAACTGGCCGCGACGACCGAGATCATCCAGACCACGGCCGAAGACGTGCTGGCCTACACCGGCGGAACTCCCGGCCGGCGCCGGCCTACTGTGGTTGTCGTCGGGGAGACGGTCACGGCCCCTGTCGGCGTCGTTCACTCCTTGCGGCCGCACCCCGCGGACCTGGCGGTCGCCGTGACGGCCGTCCCCGCCACGCAGGACAAGCTCGCCGTACTTCCGCTTCTGTTCTCCGACGATGTCGTGCGCCGCGTACGGGGCGGGGAGACGGCACTGCGCATGCCTCGAGTGGTGAGCGAGCTGCTTCAGCAGCTCACCCGCCGCCGTGCGCATGCCGCGGTGCAGGCCGTGGCCCAACAGCGGCTGTCCTCGGGCGCGTCGATCGACCGGCAGTTGGGGGAGCGGTTGCTGGGACGATTCCTGACCCAGGCTCCGATCGGCGTGCTCATGCTGGACGGTGACGCGGTGATCGCCTGGAACCGCCGGGCCGCCGATGTCCTGGAGTTGACCGAGCGGGAGGCGCTGCACCGGCCCGTGAGCGCCCTGTTCCCGGAAGACCAGCGCACCGCGCTGCACCATCACCTGGCCGCCCCCGGGCAGCACCGGGCCGCCGAACCCGACGCGGTCTTCGAACGCGTCCGCGGCGACGGCACCTCTCAGGCCCTGCGCATGGCTGTCCAGCAGGTGCTGGACGCCGAGGGACGCAGCCGCACCCTCATCCTCACCGAGGACGTCACCGACCGCCTGCACGCCCAGCGCAAACTCGCCGAACGCACCGTCCACGCTCTGCTCACCGCTGAAGTCGCCGCCGCGATGACAGCGCCAGGGCCTTTGAACGAACGCCTGCACAGGTGCGTGCGTGCCGCCACCGACCGCCTGGGGGCCGACCGCGTCTGCATCTGGTCCCTGAACACCCGCGGTGAACTCGCACACGCCAATTGTGCCGCGGACGACGCCGAGTCCCCCGACACCTCCTCGTGTCACACGACTCAGCGAGCCTTGGCTGAACAGGTCGTCACGTCGTGCCGCCCGCACCTGACCGACATCCCGCCCCGAACCGATCCTGGTGGACAGGCACCGCACCCCTCTCAGCCTTCGGGCAGCGGCAGCTCGTTCGCCGGTTTCCCTCTCGTCTCCGGCGGAGAGTTGCTCGGCGTTCTGTCGATGACCACGCGCCTGGCGCTGCCCGGCTCCGTCCTGGCCACCCTGGAGAACATCGCCGACCAGATAGCTGTCGGCACGCAGCAGGACCGTCTGCTCAACCGTCTGAGGGAGGCAACCCGTGCCCTCGAACGTCCCCTGCTCCCGCCACGCCTGCCCGATCTGCCGGGCTTCGACCTCGCCGCCCGCTACACCCCCTTCAGCCATGGCCTGCATATCGGCGGTGACTTCTACGACGCCTTCACCGCCGCCGACGGCCGCCATGTCCTGGTCCTGGGAGACGTTTGCGGAAAGGGACCCGACGCGGCCGCCATCACCGGCCTGGTCCGCCACACCCTGTGGACCGCCGCGCAGCACACCAGCGACCCCGCGCACGTCCTGAACCTGGTCAACAACGCGCTCCGCCGCCAGAACACCCCTTTCTGCACGCTCATCTACGTGGTCATCGACACCGCCCACACGCCCGCCCGCCTCCGGATCGCCAGCGCCGGCCACCCCTCACCACTCCTGCGCCGAACAGACGGCGACACCGCACCGCTGGAGACACGGGGCACCCTGCTGGGTGTACTGGACACGCCACACCTGCCGGTCACCGAGGTGGAACTGCGGGACGGCGACACTCTGGTGCTCTACACCGACGGCTTCACCGAAGGTGCCGGCGCCGCAGACCAGCGGACCCCGGAAGACCTCGCTGCCATCGTCACCTCCCTGCCGCCGGGCGACGCGTCACATCCCGCCCGGGACATGGCCACCGCCCTGATGGACGACGCGCACCGCTGGTGGGGCGGGCGTCTGCGCGACGACCTCGCCGTCCTGACCCTGACGGCCGTGCCTGCGGCAACTGCCCCCCACGGCCGGTCCGAAGAGGGCGCCGACACCAGTATCGACTGAGGGCACAGCACCGGGCCCGGACCCATTCGCCACCGACCGGCTCCATACCGCGGGCACCGGCTGAAGAGGGCCGGCGCCGCCACCCGCTGTCGTGGTGATTCGCGTCGGGCATCTCCCTCGGGTGGCGGGGGTTGAACCGTTCCGGGCACAACCGCGTACCAGGGGCGGGCAGATGACGCCGTGAGGCTGTCACCCCCTGCGGGCGGAGGAAGGGGCGACGTGACCGGAACGCTCACCGGGGTGCGCGGGCGATGAACCCGGGACCCGCCGTGCTCGGTCCCGGCGACGGCGCGCGGACGACACCCGCCCCCGTACCGGACTCCCCCGCGGCCGGGACGGTCCGGTGGCCGCGGCGCCACCGGCGGTGGCTGCTGCCGCTGGCCGTGCTCGCCCTGCTCGCGGAGATGGCGTTCGCGATGGTCTCCACGGCCGTGCGGCAGACGCCGACGATCGACGAGCCGGTGTACGCGGGCACGGCGGTGGTCTACGTGCAGCAGCACAGCCTGCGCTACAACCCGGAGCATCCTCCGCTGGGCAAGCTCCTCATCGGATCGGGTCTGGCGCTCGCCCGCCCGCATCTCGACCCCGGTTTCACCGGCGGCCAGACGGCGCTGGGACGGCATCTGCTGTACGAGTCGGGCAACAACCCCGGGCGGCTGCTGCTGTGGGCGCGGCTGCCGGTGATCGTGCTGACGCTGCTGTGCGGGCTGGTCGTCTTCGCCTTCGCCCGTGATCTGGCCGGTCCCCGGGGCGGTCTTGTGGCACTGGCCCTGTACGCGTTCTCGCCCGACCTGATCGCCCACGGATCGCTGGCGACGCTCGACGTTCCGGCGGCCGCCTTCCTGCTCACCTCGGTGTGGCTGGTGTGGCGGGCGCGGCGCCGGCCCGGGCTGTGCCTGCTCCCGGCCGCGGTGGCGCTGGGCGCGGCTCTGGCGACCAAGATGAGCGTGCTCGCGGCGGTGCCCGTGGTGTTGTGCCTGGTCGTCGGGTCGGTGTGGGCGGCGCAGGGCGGCCGCGCGTCCGGTGCCCGCGGCCGGGCCCGGCGCCTGGGGGTGGGCGTCGCGTCGGCGGCCGGGGTGGCGCTGGTCGCGGTGGCCGTGGTGTGGGCGGCCTACCTCGCCGTCGATCCACGCCTGCGGTGGACGGCGCCGGCCGGTGTGCCGGACGTCCGCGGGACGCGCGGGCTGATCGCGGGCCGGCTGCCGTTCCCGCGGCCGTACCAGGACGGCATGCGGATCCAGTTCGGCTTCGAGTACGCCACGTGGGAGGGGTTCCTGCTCGGCCGGCACTACCGCGGATCCCTCTGGTACTACCTGCCCGTGGCGCTGCTGATCAAGACGCCGCTGGGCATGCTCGCCCTGTGGTCGGCCGGTGCGGCGTCGCTCGTGGCCGTCCCCCGGCTGCGCGCCGCGGCACCGTACGTGCTGGTCTGTCCGGCCGTCCTGCTGGGCGCGGCCATGCTCGGCTCCCGTGACCTGGGCGTCCGCTACGCGATCTTCCTGCCGGTGTTCCTCGCCGTCGCGGCGGCCTCGGTGACCGTGTGGCGCCGACGGTGGTCACAGCCGGTGACGGCGGCACTGGCCGCGTTCGTCGCCGTCAGCTCCCTGCTGACCTACCCGTACTACCTGCCGTACTCGAACGAGGCGTTCGGCGGGCCCGCCGGGACCCGGCTGCGGCTGCACGACTCGAACGTCGACTGGGGCCAGGATCTGGGGCGGCTCGCCGACCGGCTCCGCACGCGCTATCCCGGCGAGCGGGTCTGGCTGGTCTACAAGGGCAGCGGCGTGCCCGCCTTCTACGGGATCCGGGCCTCCGATCCGCGCAAGGTGCCTCCGGCGTCCGTGCACGGGCTGCTCGTCGTGTCCGACTCCGCCGCCGCCAAGGCGGAGGGCCGGCTCGCCGAGCTGCTCGCCGGCAGCAGGCCCGTCGACGACGTCGGTCACTCCATCACCCTCTACCGGCGGCCCTAGGAGGTCACCGCCGAGGGCCGCCGGTGGACGCCGAGGTGCGCGGTGGGGGCGGAGAAGCGCATTCTTGCTGTGTTACCGACCAGGTGCTGCGCGGACGAGGACAGACCGATGACTGGGAGCGCCGACCGTACGGAGCAGGCGCAGGAACGGCTGACCGCGCTGCTCCACGGCGCCGTGGCCGACTCGATCCGGGCGATCGGCGGTTACGCGGGCGGCGTGTATCTGCGCTCGCGCACGCCCGGGCTGCTCAAGCTGGCGGTGCTCGCGGGACTGCCGGGACCGCTGTTCCGCCCCTGGTGGCGTATTCACGTGGACCGGCCCTTCCCGGTCGCCGACGCCCACCGGCTCGGCATTGACGTGCTGCTCGCCGACGCCACCGAGACGATGCGGCGCTATCCGCAGCTCGCCGCGGGCCTGCCGTTCCAGTTCGGCTCCGCGTACGTCCCGGTGGTGGGCGCGTCGACCTGTTTCGGGGTCCTGACGGTGCTGCATCCGTCGGTCCCGGACCCGCCGGAGGCGGTGCTGGACCGGGACCGGATGACGGCGGTCGCGGAGGGGCTGGGGACCGCCCTGCTGTCGCTGGAGGACGACGCGGGGGTGACCTGGGACCATGAGCCGCTGTGTGTGCGGCCGCCGGCGCTCGGCACCTGCCCGGCCCGCTTCGGACGCTTCACCTGGGATCCGGCGAACGCCATGGTGACGGGGGACGACGCCCTGTGGGACCTGCTGGGCACCGGCCCCGAGGACTTCGCGGGAACGCCGGAGGCGCTGGCCTCGGCGGTGACCCCGGACGACGCGGGGCGGCTGCTTGCCGCCCTGCGCGAGACGTCCACCGGCCGTCCCCCGTCCGAACCGCTGTCGGTGCGTGGAGGGGCGGGCGGGCGGCGGCTGCTGGAGCTCTGGACCGCCGCGGGCGCCGCGGGTCTGGCGCCGCGCTCCCGCCGGGTGAACGGTCTCGTGATCGATCCCGGCCCGGGATCGGCCGCCGCCGAGGCGGCCGACCTGCTCACGGAGGGCGTCTTCGCGCTCGACCGGCTGGGGACGGTCACCTACGCCAACCCGCGCGCCGCCGAACTGCTGGGCCTGCCCCGCCCGGAGCTGCTCGGGCGGCCGCTGTGGGAGGCCGTGCCGTGGCTGGACCGTCCCCGGTACGAGGATCATCTGCGCGGTGCCCTGCTGTCGCCGGGGTCGGTGCACTTCCAGGTCAGACGTCCGTCCGGCGATCCGGGCAGCGGGCGGTCGGCGCGGGACGAGGACGAGTGGCTCGCGCTGTCCGTCCATCCGGGCCCGGACACTCTGGCCTGCGAGGTGGTGCCGGTGGGCGGAGCGGCCTCCGCGGCGCAGTCCGCCCCGATGGACGCGAGGCAGCTCACCGCCGACGAGGTCGCGGGAGACGGATCCGCGGACGGGATCACCTCGGCCCCGGCGCAGTACCGCCCCATCGTCCTCGCCATCGCGCTGACCGAGGCGGTGACGGCCCGCCAGGTGTCCGAGGTGGTGATGCGCGAGCTGCTGCCCGCCTTCGGCGGCCGTCGGCTGGCCATCTACCTGTTGCAGGAGCGGCATCTGCACCTGGCGTGGGAGACCGGCTTCCCGGCGGGATTCCTCGCGCCGTTCGACGGCGTCGGCCTCGACACCCGGCTGCCGGGGGTCGATACGCTCACCAGCGGCCGTCCCCTCTTCTTCGAGTCGATGTCGCAGCTGGCGGCCGCGTATCCGGACATCCCGCTGGACGCCATGGAGGGCGCCCGCGCGTTCCTGCCGCTGATCGCCTCCGGCCGGCCGGTCGGCTCCTGCATCCTGGGCTTCGACCGGACGCGCGCCTTCAGCGCCGAGGAGCGCACGGTGCTGACCGCCCTGGCCGGACTGATCGCCCAGGCCCTGGAACGCGCTCGGCGCTACGACACCGAGGCCGCCCTCGCCCGGGGGCTCCAGGAGGCCCTGCTGCCGCACCGCCTGCCCGCGCATCCGCTGGTGGAGACCGCGGGCCGGTATCTGCCGGGCACCCAGGGGATGGATGTGGGCGGCGACTGGTACGACGTCGTGGAGGCGGGTGACGGGCTCGCGCTGGTCATCGGCGACGTACAGGGGCACGGTGTCCAGGCGGCGGCCACCATGGGTCAGCTGCGCAGCGCGGTCCGGGCGTTCGCGCTCGGCGACCAGCCCCCGGACGAGGTGATGAGCGGCACGAACCGGCTGCTCATCGACCTCGATCCGGGACAGTTCGCCAGTTGCTGCTACATCCGGCTCGATCCGGGCACGGGGCGGGCCAGGGCCGCCCGCGCCGGCCACCCGCAGCCCCTGCTGCGTCACCCCGACGGCCGTACGGAGGTGCTGGATCTGCCGGGCGGGGTGGTGCTGGGAGTGGACCCGGGCGCCGTGTATCCGGTGACGGACCTGCTCCTGGAGCCCGACGCCGTACTGGCCCTGTTCACCGACGGGCTGGTCGAAAGGCCGGGCCGGGACATCGACGAGGGCATCGCGAACCTGCGTACGGCCCTGTCCCAGGCCGGTGCCCCGTACACCCGGACCGGGGGCCCCTCGCTGGCCGGGACTGCCAACCGGCTCACCGAGGAGGCCCGGCGCGCCGCGGAGCGTCCCGACGACATCGCGCTTCTGCTCACCACGTGCCGGTCCGAGCGGAGGACGCGGCGGCACTGACGGACGCCGTGCCGTGCTCCCTCTCCCGGCGATACGTCGTGGCCACTTCGGCGCCGGGACCGGCGGGTCAGTGCGCCGCGTCCAGCCGGGCGCGCTGCTCCGCCGTCAGTTCCAGGTCGACGGCGGCGAGGTTCTCCTCCAGCTGGGCCACCGAGGACGCCCCGGCGAGCGGGATCACGGGCAGCGCGCCGCCGATCTGCCAGGCGAGCACCACCTGGTTGAGCGTCGCCCCCGTCTCCCTGGCCACGTCCCGCAGCACCGTGAGGCGGGCGGGTGTGCCGGGGTGGTCGTAGTCGGGCGGCAGGGGCTTGTCGTCCCGTACGTAGGCGCCGCCCAGCAGTGGCGAGTAGGCGACGAGCGTCAGCCCGGGCTCGGCCCTCAGGTAGCCGAGGAGGTCCGGGGTGGCTCCGCCGAGGCTGCCGTCCTCGAAGAGCGCGTCGGGCACGTCGGTGCGGGGCCGCAGGTGGCTGTGCTGGTACTGCAGCACCTCGTAGCCGGGCAGTCCCGCGGCGGCGGCCAGCGCGCGGGCCCGCTCGACTCGCCAGGCGGCGTGGTTGCTCACCCCGAGCAGTCCGACGGTCCCCTCGGCCACCAGTTCGGCGAACCCCTCGACGGTCTCGCGCAGCGGGACCGTCCGGTCCTCGATGTGGGCGTACAGCAGGTCGAGCCGGTCCATGCCCAGCCGTTCCCTGCTTCGTTCGGCCGCTTCCCGGATCACCTTCGCCGACAGTCCCTCCGGGTTGTCCAGATAGCTGGTTCCGGGGGCAAGCGGTCGTGCGCCGAGCTTGGTCGCGACGACGATCTCGTCGCCGACGCCGCGGCTGCGCCGCCACCGCCCGAGCAGGTTCTCGCTCTGCCCGCCCTGGCCGCCGTCGGTCCAGAAGGCGTAGTTGTCGGAGGTGTCGATGAAGTTTCCGCCGGCTTCGGCATAGCGGTCCAGGACGGCGAAGGAGGTCTTCTCGTCGGTCACCGAACCGAACAGCATCGCGCCGAGCGCCAGCACGCTCACCTCGCGGCGGGTCGCCGGATCGGTGCCGATCATGCGGTACTTCATGGTGTGTGCCTCCCCTGTGGGCCCGGCGGTCGCCGGCCCGGTGGGGAGTCTGGATCTTGAAGTGCACTTGAAGTCAAGTCCTCGCGTGCGCACCCGACTTGGCGGCGGCGGACCGGGGACACCCGGCGATGTCGCTCGCCGCGCAGGGGAGTTGACCCCGGCCGCCGCGCGGGCGGCACGTCCGGGACCGGGGGACCGGCCGGACGTCACCGGGCCGCGGCTGCCGAAGCAGGCCGCGGCCCGGTGAAGCGCCCCGCGGGGCGGGGAGGCCGTGCGTCACACGGCGGCGCGTCACACGGGAACCCGCGGACGGGTCGTCGGCCGGGGCGCGGTCTCGTCCGGCGTCCGGGCTCGGGCGCGCTCGGTCTCGGCCTCGACCGGGGCGTCCGCCGCGGGTCCGGCCAGGGCCGGCACCGGGACTTCGCGCGGCGCCTGGAGCGCCTCCAGCAGTGCGGGCGAGGGTACCGCCGGCACCAGCGGGGCACGTTCGGACGACTGGACGCGGCGGGCGAACCAGATGATCTTGCCGCCGACGCCGGTGGCGCAGCAGCCCCAGCCGTCGCTGAGTGCGGCGATCCGGGCCAGGCATCCCTGCGGCGCGTAGTGCGGCCGGATGTCCTGGTTGTTGTCCGAGATGGCGGTGATCAGGTGCTGACCGTTCCACCACATCTCGATGGAGGTGTTCTTGTCCGTCGCGTGGCGGTCGATCGTGTGCAGCAGCGCTTCCGCGCACTGACAGACGGACTCGGCGAGAATCTCCAGGTTCCAGTACCGGAGATGGGCGGCCAGGATACGCCTGACCTGCCCGACCTTTTCCGGGCTGACCTCCACGTCGAGGTGGTAGTAGCAGGGCACTACAGCGTTCATCGTCGTTGGCTCCTCACCGGCGAAGCTCTCGCTTCTCCCACCGCCCTGACGGGCCGAGCCCCGAACACGAAGCGTGAGCAGTGATCGCTCCTGAGTCACTCTCAGGGTGGGAGCACTAGTCCGTTCGTGCAACTCGAAAGCCACCCCCGGCTTTTCGTTGAACGGCCAACAAGACGCTCGCGGACCTCCCGTGCACCATGGGGGAGGGTCCGGTGCCGTAACCGACCGGTACCTCTCCGTGCGCGGCCTCCGGGCGAACCCCGGTCGAGCCGCGCACACTCCACAGAGTGGGAAGGTGACCAGCGAGATGTTGCTACCCGCGAAGGCTGAAGTCGCCCGGCATCTGGAGCGATACCGGGCGTGGGAACGCCTGCTGCTCGCCGCCCCCGCCGACCACACGGTGCGGGGGAAGTTCGAGAACACGGCGTACACCCTGTGCGTACTGATGGGCGAGCGCTGCGCCCGTGAGGCCGCCGACGCCGCCGAACGCTATCTGCGCCCCCGCACGGCGGCCAAGGCCCTCCAGCACAGGAGCGGCCGGCCCCACGGCGGCGCGAGCACACCGAGCCGCGGCACGAGCCCGGCACTCGGCAGATAACGACAACGAACCCCGCTGCACGGCCGGGCCTTTCCGATGCAGCTCTCAACCGCAGGCTGTGCTTGAGGACGGCGGAGGCGACACCCATGGACCTGGACGGCAACCCGGCCACCGGCCGCATCCCGATCGTGGATGTGCGGCCGGTCGTCGACCGCGGCACCCGGCCGGCGAAAGCCGTCGTGGGCGAGACCTTCCAGGTCACCGCCACCCTCTTCGGCGAGGGCCACGACACGGTGGGCTCCAACGTCGTGCTGTGCGACCCGGACGGCCGCCCGGGCCCGTGGACCCCGATGCGCGAACTGGCCCCCGGCTCCGACCGCTGGGGCGCCGAGATCACGCCCGGGGCGGCCGGGTCGTGGACGTACTTCGTGGAGGCGTGGAGCGATCCGGTCGGCGCGTGGCGCCGTGCCGCCGGGGTGAAGATCCCCGCCGGTGTCGACGTCCCGCTGGTTCTGGAGGAAGGCGCCGAGCTGTACGAGCGGGCCGCCGCCGCCGTGCCGCGAGGTGCCGGGCGCAGGACGGTCAAGGCCGCCGCCAGGGCGCTGCGTGACGACTCCCGCCCGCCGCACGTCCGGCTCGCGGCGGCGCTGGACCCCGGCGTCGACGCCGTTCTGGTCGCGCACCCCCTGCGCGACCGGCTCTCCCGTACGGCTCCCCTGCCACTGCTCGTGGAGCGCGAACGGGCGCTGTACGGCGCCTGGTACGAGTTCTTCCCGCGCTCCGAGGGCGCCGTGGTCCGTGCGGGCCGGCCGCCGGTGAGCGGGACCTTCCGCACCGCGGCGGAGCGGCTGCCCGCGATCGCGGAGATGGGCTTCGACGTCGTCTACCTCCCGCCGGTCCACCCCATCGGCAGCACCTTCCGCAAGGGCCCGAACAACACACTGTCGGCGAGTCGCGACGACGTCGGGGTGCCGTGGGCGATCGGCTCGCCGGAGGGCGGCCACGACGCGGTGCACCCGGACCTGGGCACCATCGACGACTTCGACGCCTTCGTACGGCGGGCCGCGGACCTCGGCCTGGAAGTGGCCCTGGACTTCGCGCTCCAGTGCTCTCCCGATCATCCGTGGGTGGAGAAGCACCCGGAGTGGTTCCACCACCGCCCGGACGGCACGATCGCGTACGCGGAGAACCCGCCGAAGAAGTACCAGGACATCTACCCCATCGCCTTCGACCGGGACATGCCGGGACTGGTGGCGGAGACGACCCGGGTGCTGCGTTTCTGGATGGGGCACGGTGTGCGGATCTTCCGGGTGGACAACCCGCACACGAAGCCGGTGGTGTTCTGGGAGCGGGTCATCGCGGACGTCAACCGCACCGACCCGGACGTGATCTTCCTGGCCGAGGCGTTCACCCGGCCCGCGATCATGCGCCGGCTGGCCGCGGTCGGCTTCCAGCAGTCGTACACGTACTTCACCTGGCGCAACACCAAGGAGGAGCTGACCGACTACCTGACCGAGCTGTCGCACGAGTCGGCGGCCTTCATGCGGCCCAACTTCTTCGTGAACACCCCCGACATCCTGCCGGCCTACCTCCAGGAGGGCGGGCGGCCCGCCTTCGAGGTGCGGGCGGTGCTGGCCGCCACCCTCTCCCCGGCGTGGGGCCTCTACGCCGGATACGAGCTGTGCGAGAACACCCCGGCCGGGGCGGGCGGTGAGGAGTACCTGGACTCGGAGAAGTACCAGCTCCGTCCGCGTGACTGGGAGGCGGCCGAGCGCGAGGGCAGGACCATCGCCCCGCTGATCACCCGGCTCAACCGGATCAGGCGGTCCCACCCGGCGCTGCGCCGGCTGCGCAACCTCCGTTTCCACCGGGCGGACAACGACGCGCTGATCGTCTACAGCAAGCGTGCCGGGGCGGACACGGTCGTGGTGGTGGCGAACCTGGACCCGCACCGCACCCAGGAGGCCACGGTCTCGTTGGACATGCCGCAACTCGGCCTGGACCGGCACGAGACGGTGCCCGTGCGCGACGAGCTCACCGGCGAGACCTACCACTGGGGCAGCGCCAACTACGTGCGCCTGGCCCCGGGTGGTGCGCATGTCCTCACCGTGGTCCGGGAGGCCGCAGACCACGACTGCCCGGATGAGCACGGCACCGTCCGGCGCCCGTCCTCATCGCAGACCGGAGGGTCAGCCACCTCATGATCGTCAACGAGCCCGTCCCGGACACCTTCGAGGACACCCCCGCCAAGGACCGCGACCCCGAATGGTTCAAACGAGCCGTCTTCTACGAGGTCCTGGTCCGCTCCTTCCAGGACAGCAACGGCGACGGCGTCGGCGACCTCAAGGGCCTGACCGCCAAACTCGACTACCTGCAATGGCTCGGCGTCGACTGCCTGTGGCTGCCCCCCTTCTTCAAGTCCCCGCTGCGCGACGGCGGCTACGACGTCTCCGACTACACCGCAGTCCTGCCCGAGTTCGGCGACCTCGCCGACTTCGTCGAGTTCGTCGACGCCGCCCACCAGCGCGGCATGCGCGTCATCATCGACTTCGTCATGAACCACACCAGCGACCAGCACCCGTGGTTCCAGGAGTCCCGCGCCAACCCCGAAGGACCCTACGGCGACTACTACGTCTGGGCCGACGACGACAAGCAGTACCAGGACGCCCGCATCATCTTCGTCGACACCGAAGCCTCCAACTGGACCTTCGACCCCGTCCGCAAGCAGTACTTCTGGCACCGCTTCTTCTCCCACCAGCCCGACCTCAACTACGAGAACCCCCGGGTCCAGGAGGAGATCCTGGCGGCTCTCCGCTTCTGGCTGGACCTGGGCATCGACGGCTTCCGGCTCGACGCGGTCCCCTACCTCTTCACGGAGGAGGGCACGAACTGCGAGAACCTGGCCGCGACCCACGAGTTCCTCAAGCGGGTCCGCACCGAGATCGACGCCCAGTACCCGGACACGGTGCTGCTGGCGGAGGCCAACCAGTGGCCCGAGGACGTCGTCGACTACTTCGGGGACTACACGGCCGGCGGCGACGAGTGCCACATGGCGTTCCACTTCCCCGTCATGCCCCGCATCTTCATGGCCGTCCGCCGAGAATCGCGCCACCCCGTCTCCGAAATCCTGGCCAAGACCCCGGCGATCCCGGCGAACTGCCAGTGGGGCATCTTCCTGCGCAACCACGACGAGCTGACCCTGGAGATGGTCACCGACGAGGAGCGCGACTACATGTACGCGGAGTACGCCAAGGACCCGCGGATGCGCGCCAACATCGGCATCCGGCGCCGGCTCGCCCCGCTGCTGGACAACGACCGCAACCAGATCGAACTGTTCACCGCGCTGCTGCTGTCACTGCCCGGCTCGCCGATCCTCTACTACGGCGACGAGATCGGCATGGGCGACAACATCTGGCTCGGCGACCGCGACGCCGTCCGCACCCCCATGCAGTGGACCCCCGACCGCAACGCGGGATTCTCCACCTGCGACCCCGGCCGGCTCTCCCTGCCGACCATCATGGACCCGGTCTACGGCTACCAGGTCACCAACGTCGAGGCCTCCATGAGCAGCCCCTCCAGCCTGCTCCACTGGACCCGGCGCATGATCGAGATCCGCAAGCAGAACAAGGCGTTCGGCCTCGGCTCCTACACCGAACTGCCCTCCACCAACCCCGCCGTCATCGCGTTCCTGCGGGAGTACAAGGACGACCTCGTCCTGTGCGTCCACAACTTCTCCCGCTTCGCCCAGCCGACCGAGCTGGACCTGCGGGAATTCGACGGCCGGCACCCGGTGGAGCTGATCGGCGGCGTGCGCTTCCCGGCCATCGGCGAGCTGCCGTACCTGCTGACGCTGGCGGGCCACGGCTTCTACTGGTTCCGGCTCCGTGCCCTCTCCTCCCGCGTCACCCGGCGTTCTTGACCGTACATCTGAAAGGACGCGTCGCCATGCCGAAGATCGCACTGCAAAGACCGAGCAGCCTCGATCGCGCCCCGCTGCTCAGCTCGCTCGCCGAGCTGCTGCACGCATGGCTGCCGCGGCAGCGCTGGTTCGCGGGCAAGGGCCGGACCATCACGGACCTGACCCTGCTGTCGGTGACGGAGCTGCACCCGGGCTGTCTGCATCTTCTGGTACGGGCCGAGCACGAGTCCCCGCCCGCCGGACGCGGGCCCGGCGCCACTCCCCCGCCCGACGACTGCTACCAGCTGTTGCTGGGCGTGCGGGAGTTCCTGCCGCCGAGACTGGCGCCCGCCGTCATCGGCCGCGCCGAGGAGGGCCCGCTGGCCGGCCTCATGGTGTACGACGCCCTTCAGGACTCCGAGGCGGCGGGGCTGCTGCTGGAGCGGCTGCGCCACCCGGGAACCGCCGGGCCGCTGCGGTTCGAGCGCGACACCCGGGTTCCGCTGCCCGCCGGGCTCGCCCCGCGCCTGCTCGACGCCGAACAGTCCAACTCCTCACTGGTGTACGGCGACTCCTTCATCCTGAAGGTCTTCCGCCGTATCCAGCCCGGCGTCAATCCGGACCTCGAGGTACCCGCGTCGCTGGCCCGGCAGGGCTGCACGCGGGTACCCGCGCCGGCCGCCTGGTTCCACACCTCGCACCCCGAGCGGGCGACCCTCGGCGTGCTCCAGCCGTACCTGCGCGACGCCACCGACGGCTGGGCGCTGGCGCTCCGGACGCTCACCTCGGAGCGGGACTTCACCGAGGAGGCGTACGCGCTGGGCCGGGCCACCGCCGAGGTGCACCTGGCCCTCGCCGAGGCCTTCCCCCTCGACACCCCGAGCCGGCGTCACAACAGGCGGCTCGCGGAGGCGATGACCGAACGGCTCCACACCACCGCCCGGTCCGTCCCCGCGCTGCTGCCGTACGTGACCGGGCTGCAGAGCGCCTACGACGCGCTCGCGCGGCTCGACAAGGTCCGTCCCGCCCAGCGGATCCACGGCGACCTGCACCTCGGTCAGGTGCTGTGCGCGGGCCGGCGCTGGTTCGTCATCGACTTCGAGGGCGAACCGGCCCGCCCGCTCACCGAGCGCCGACGCGCCCAGTCCCCCGCCCGCGACGTCGCCGGCATGCTGCGCTCCTTCGACTACGCGGCCCGCTCCCGTCGACCGTGGCGCCCGGAATGGGCGCAGCGCTGCCGCGAGGCCTACTGCGCCGGCTACGCCGCCGAAGCGCACTGGGACCCCCGGGAGGAACCGGAGGTGCTGCGCGCGTACGAGACGGACCGAGCCGTCTACGAGGTGCTGTACGAGGCCCGGCACCGGCCCGACTGGCTTCCCGTGCCGATGGCGGCGATCACCCGGTTCGCCGAGACGCCGCTGAATCCGCGCCGGCAGTAGCCCGCGTCCGGCCCACCCCGCCCTTCTCCCTTTCCCTGTCCAAGGAGGCTCCAGAGCCGTGGCACCCCACACCACAGTCGTTCCCGATCCGTCGGCCCCCGCCCCGCCGTCCGGCACGCCGGAACCCGCCCCCATGACCTCCCGGGCGGGACCGCCGCAGTCCGGCCGGGACACCCGCGGCGTACGGCGGGCCGCCGCGATGGACGCGACGGACCGCGCGCGTCTGCTGTCGGGTGCCCACCACGACCCGCATTCCCTGCTCGGCGCCCACCCGGTCCCCGGCGGTGTCCGGTTCCGCGTCCTGCGGCCCTACGCCCGGACCGTGAGCGTCCGGGTCGACGGGAAGCGGACACCGCTGCACGACGAGGGCGACGGGCTGTTCTCCGGCGTCCTGCCGCTCGACGCCGTCCCCGCGTACACGCTGCTCGTGGCGTACGACGGCGACGAGTCCGAGGTGGCGGATCCGTACCGCTTCCTGCCCGCCCTCGGCGACCTCGACCTGCATCTGATCGCCGAGGGGCGGCACGAGGAGCTGTGGCGGGCGCTCGGCGCCCGGCCGATGGTCCACGACGGCGTCACCGGAACCCGTTTCACGGTGTGGGCGCCCAACGCCCGCGGCGTCAGGGTCTGCGGCGACTTCTGCCACTGGGACGGCACCGCGTACCCGATGCGCTCGCTCGGCTCCACGGGCGTGTGGGAGCTGTTCCTCCCCGGCCTCGGTGCGGGCGCGACGTACAAGTTCGACATCACCCGTCCGGACGGGACGCACACCCTGCGCGCCGACCCGATGGCCCGGCGTGCCGAGGTGCCGCCGGCGACCGCCTCGATCGTGACGGAGTCGTCCTACGAGTGGGGCGACGCGGACTGGATGGCGCACCGGGCGGACGTGCCGCTGCACGAGGCGCCGTTCTCGGTGTACGAGGTCCACCTGGCGTCCTGGCGGCCCGGTCTGACCTACCGCGAGCTGGCCGAGCAGCTTCCCGCCTACGTTGCCGAGCTCGGCTTCACCCACGTCGAGCTGATGCCGGTGGCCGAACACCCCTTCGGCGGCTCCTGGGGCTACCAGATCACCGGCTTCTACGCGCCGACGTCCCGGCTGGGTGCACCGGACGACTTCAGGTACCTGGTCGACGCCCTGCACCGGGCGGGCATCGGCGTGCTGATGGACTGGGTGCCCGCGCACTTCCCGCGCGACGACTGGGCACTGGCCCAGTTCGACGGGACTCCGCTGTACGAGCACGGAGACCCGCACCGGGCGGCCCATCCCGACTGGGGAACGCTGGAGTTCGACTACGGGCGCCGCGAGGTGCGCAACTTCCTGGTCGCCAACGCCGTGTACTGGTGCGAGGAGTTCCACATCGACGGCCTGCGCGTGGACGCCGTCGCCTCCATGCTCTACCTCGACTACTCCCGCGAGCCCGGCCAGTGGACACCCAACATGTACGGGGGCAACGAGGATCTCCACGCCGTCTCCTTCCTCCAGGAGATGAACGCCACCGTGTACCGGCGCAACCCGGGCGTCGTCACCATCGCGGAGGAGTCCACCGCCTGGGACGGCGTCACCCGCCCGACCTCCGACGGCGGCCTGGGCTTCGGGCTGAAGTGGAACATGGGCTGGATGCACGACTCGCTGGTCTACATCTCCAAGGACCCGGTGCACCGCAAGTACCACCACAACGAGATGACCTTCTCGATGGTGTACGCGTACAGCGAGAACTACGTGCTGCCCGTCTCCCACGACGAAGTCGTCCACGGCAAGCAGGCGCTGGTGGCCAAGATGCCCGGCGACTGGTGGCAGCAGCGCGCCAACGAACGCGCCTATCTGGGTTACATGTGGGCCCACCCCGGCAAGCAACTCCTGTTCATGGGGCAGGAGTTCGCGCAGGGCGGCGAGTGGTCCGAGGCGAACGGGCCCGACTGGTGGCTGCTCGACCCCGCCTACGACGCCGAGCCGGACCACCGCGGTGTCCGCGACCTCGTCCGCGATCTCAACACCGTCTACCGGGACGCGCCCGCCCTGTGGCAGCGCGACACGGACCCCGCGGGCTTCTCCTGGGTGGTGGGCGACGCGGCCGAGGACAACGTGTTCGCGTTCCTCCGCCACGCCGCCGACGGCACGCCGCTGCTCGCCGTCAGCAACTTCTCCCCGGTCGTCCGGCACGACTACCGGCTCGGGGTCCCGGACGACGTGCCCGCCTGGCACGAGGTCCTCAACACCGACCTCGCCCGCTACGGCGGCAGCGACATCGCGAACCCCGGTCCGCTGAAGCCCGAACCGGAGCCGAGCCACGGCCGTCCCGCCTCGCTGCGCCTGACCCTGCCGCCGCTGACGACGCTGTGGCTGCGGCCGGCCTGACGGGACGGCTCCGGTCACTCGGCGCGCGTCACGCCGCGGGCGGTTTGCCCGCGGTGCCGATCCAGGTGTGGAACAGCGCGCCGAGGTCCTTGCCGGACAGCCGCTCAGCGAGCCGGACGAACTGCGCCGTGGTGCCGTGGCCGCCGCGGTGGCCGGTGGCCCACGCGCGCAGGACGCGGAAGAAGACCGGGTCGCCGACGGCGGTGCGCAGCTTGTGCAGGGCCATGGCCCCGCGGGCGTACACGGGGGTCGCGAAGATGTGTGCGCCGTCGCCGGGGTCGGCGGGCGCGAACTCCCACAGGTCGTCACCGGCCGGGCGCGCGTACAGGCCGTCGAAGGTCCGCTGCGCGCTGTCGCCGCCGTGCTGCTCGGCGTAGAGCCACTCGGCGTAGGTCGCGAAGCCCTCGTTGAGCCAGATGTCCTTCCAGCTGGTCAGCGAGACGGAGTCGCCGAACCACTGGTGGGCGCTCTCGTGCACGAGGGTGCTCAGGTCCGGCGCGCGGTCGTAGACGGGACGGGTCTGGGTCTCCAGTGCGTAGCCGACCCGAGGGGCGTGGTCGACGATCGAGCCGGCGGCCCGGAAGGGGTACGGGCCGAACAGCCCGCTCTCCCAGGCGAGCACCGAGGGCAGCTTCCTGAGGACGGGGGCAGCCTCGGCCGCCTCGCGCGGGTCCACCGCGTTGTACACCTCGAGCCCGTCCGGGGTGGTGTACCGCTCGACCTCGAACGTGCCCACCGTCGCCGTGGCGAGGTAGGCGGCCATCGGCTCGGACTGCCGCCAGCGGAAGGTGGTGCGGCCGTGGGCGGTCCGCTGTCCGATCAGGACGCCGTTGGACACCGCGGTGCGTCCCTCGGGGACGGTGACGGCGATGTCGAAGGCGGCCTTGTCCGTGGGGTGGTTGTTCGCCGGGAACCAGGTCATGGCGCCCTGCGGTTCACCGGCCACGAACGCGCCGTCGTCCGTGGGGATCCAGCCGTCCGGGGAGCCGTCCGGATCGGTGACCGGTCCGGGGGTGCCCCCGTAGGTGACGGTGACGCGGAACTCCTGGTGCTTGCGCAGGGGGTGCCGTGGCGTGACCACCAGTTCCTGGCCGTCCCTGCGGAAGGACGCCTTCTCGTGGCCGACCGTGACGCCGGTGACCTTGTGGCCCTTGAGGTCGAGGTCGAAGCGGGTGAGCCGCTGGGTGGCCCGGGCGGTGACGACCGCCTTGCCGTCGAGGTGGCGGGCGGCCGGGTCGTAGCCGAGGGTCAGGGCGTAGTGGCGGACGTCGTAGCCGCCGTTGCCTGCGAGGGGGAAGTACGGGTCCCCGGCGCCGGGGGCTGCGCCCGTCCCGGCCGCCCCGGGTGAGGCGGCCGCCAGCAGGGCGGCGACGGCGACGGGGACGACCGCGGCGACGGCTTCCCGGCGGAGGACGGCCGGGCGCCCGGAGGCCTGCTGACGGGGCAGAGTCACGTTCGCTCCAGGGGAGGTGGCGGTGATCAACGCCGTACAGCCTAGGCTCAGGACCGGCCGGAGAAACCCTCGATCAGGTCAAGTCCCGTCGGCAGGCCGCACGTCCGTCGTCTCCCGCCGGCCCTGCGGCCGCTCACACCCAGGGCGGCGGGCCGTCGGGGATGAGCTGATGGACGTCGAAGAGGACCGCGGCCTCGACGCCGAGCGCCCGGCCCGCCGCGCGGCCCACCCAGGTCAGGAACGGGCCCGGCGCGAAACCCTGGTCGCCCAGTCCCCTGGTGTACTCGGCGTGTGCCGCCAGTGAGGCGATGCCCTGCTCCAGCGGCTCTCCCGTCACGTCCACGCCGTGGGTGGGGTGTTCGGCGCCGGCGACGCACACCATACGGATGCCGTTCCAGGGCCGCAGTCCCTCGTTCTCCAGCTCCGGGAAGATCCAGCGGTTGCCGGCGTCCCGGGCCGCGTCGAGGGCGGCCAGGCCCACGGCGCGGTGGTCGGCCTGGTTCGTCATGCCGCCGATCATGCGGACGGTGAACGCGCCGGTGACCACGACCTCGGGGCGGTGACGCCGCAGCGCCCGCACGATGTCCCGTCGCAGGTCCGGCCCGTACTCGACGACACCGTCGCGGTGGTCGAGGAACTCGACCGTGTCGACGCCGACTTCGAGGGCCCCGGCCCGCTCCTCGGCCTCGCGCAACGGCTTCGCCCGGTCCGGGTGCAGACCGTCGATGCCGGCTTCGCCGCGCGTCGCGAGGAGATACGCGACCTGTTTGCCCTGGGCCGTCCAGCGGGCGACCGCGCAGGCGGGACCGTACTCCAGGTCGTCGGGGTGCGCCGCCACCGCGAGACACCGCTGCCAGTCCTCGGGCAGTGCGGGCAGAGAAGGGCCGTCCGTGATGCCGGCTTCGTCGTGTGTGGGATCCATGACCGAATGATGACGCTGTGCACCGGTTGCACGGCAGAGGCGCGAGGCGCGGTTCCCCGGCGTGCGCGGTCCCGGCGACGGACAGCGCTTCGGACCTGGTCAGGACCCGCCCGTTCGTGATGGAGTTCCGGTATGCCGGGCGTCCACGGCGCCCGGCAGACAACCAGCAGACGACAGACGACGGACGACAGAACGGACTTACGTGAACGGCACTACGTCGGCCTGGTCCTTTCCGCCGGTCGAAGTCGGGCTCGTCGGTGCGGGTCCCTGGGCGCGGGCCGTACACGCACGCGTGCTCGCCGCCGGTCCCGAGACGCGGCTGACGGCCGTGTGGGCGCGGCGCGCCGAGGCGGCGCGGGAGACCGCCGCGCCGTACGGAGCCGGCGTCGCCGCGAGCTTCGAGCAACTGCTCGACCGCTGCGAGGCGGTGGCCTTCGCCGTGCCCCCGGCCGTGCAGGCGGACCTCGCACCCCGGGCGGCGCGGGCGGGCCGCGCGCTGCTGCTGGAGAAGCCGCTCGGCGACGATCTGCCGTCGGCGCGGCGGCTCGCGGACGCCGTCGAGGAGGCCGGGGTCGTCTCCCAGCTCGTGCTGAGCAACCGGTATCACCCGGTGGTGCGGTCGTTCCTCGACACCGCTCGCGGGCTCGACGTCCTCGGGGCCCGCTCCTGTCTGGTGCACGGCGCCTTCCTGGGCGGCGACTTCGCGACCTCCTGGCGACTCGAACACGGCGCGCTGCTGGACCTGGGGCCCCACCTGCTGGACCTGCTGGACGCGGCCGTCGGGCCCGTCGTGGACATCCGGGGCACCGGCGACCCGCGCCGCTGGATCGAGCTGACCTGCGAGCACGCGAACGGCGCCGTCAGCCAGGCCTCGCTCTCCGGCTCCGTCAACGTCCCGCAGGGCGTCACCCGCGTCGAACTGTTCAGCGCCCGGCCTCCGCTCGTGTTCGACAGCACCGGGCTCGACGGCGAGCAGGGCTGGCCCGTGCTGCGCCGGGAGTTCGCCACCGCCGTACGCGCCGGGGTGCCGGGCGAGCTGGACGTCCGCCGCGGTCTGCGTCTGCAGACCCTGATGGCGCAGGCGCTGGACCGCTGACCGGCGGCCCCGTTCAGGGGAAAACCGGCGCGGAGCGAGTGGAGTAGGCCCTGGCCGGTCGACAACTGAGCTGTGACACTCCCGCGCATCGCCCCCATGCTCGCCACGCCCGGTGTGCTGCCCCCCACCGCACAGGACCCGCGGTGGGCCTACGAGACCAAACAGGACGGCCAGCGCGTGGTGGTCTATCTGCCCGGCGACGGCAGCGTGGTGCTGCGCGCCCGCTCCGGGGAGGACATCACGGCCGCGTACCCCGAACTGCTGCCCCTGGCTGAGGCGCTCGGGAGCACACCGGCGGTCCTGGACGGGGAGATCCTGGTCCTCGACGAGCTGGGGCGGGGCGACTTCCAGCGGCTCCAGGCACGGATGGGCCTCGCGCACGCCCCGGCCAGGGCGGCCCGCCGGGCGGCCGAGGAACCCGCCCACCTGATGCTGTTCGACGTGATGCATCTGTGGAAGGACCTGACGAAGCTCACCTATGCGCGCCGGCGCGCCGAACTGGAGGCGCTCGGTCTCGACGGGCCCGCCTGGTCCACGCCGTCGGCGATCGTGGGGCACGGCGAGGCGGCGCTCCAGCTCACCCGCGACAACGGCCTGGAGGGGCTGGTCTGCAAGCGGCTGGACTCCGTGTACGAGCCCGGAGTGCGCTCCCGCGCCTGGATCAAGATCCGGAACATGCGGATCGCGGACGTCGTCATCGGTGGCTGGTCGCCCGGCCGGGGACGGCTCACCGGGCTGCCCGGCGCCGTGCTCGTGGGACAGCGCGAGGCGGGACGGCTGCGCTACGTCGGCAGCGTGGGCACCGGCTGGAGCGAGGACGAACGACTGGCGCTCGCCAGGCTCCTGGACGCCGCCGGGAGCGCCGGCTGCCCCTTCGATCCGGCGCCGCCCGTGCCGGGGGCGCACTGGGTGCTGCCGCTCCTGGTCGGCGAGGTGCGCTACAGCACCCGGACGCGCGCCGGGATGCTGAGGCAGCCGTCGTGGCACCGGCTCCGGCCGGATCTGGCGCCGGAGGACTCCGCGGCCGATCTGCCCTGACGGGGCTGTCCCCGGATCTCGTAGCAGCGCGGGAACGGTGGCGGTCCGGGCCTCAGACCTCGTAGCGGCGCAGGGCCGGTGTCGCTAGGGCCAGGATCAGCGTGCCGGCCACGACCAGCAGTCCGCCGGCCACGACGGCCGTACGCGCACCGAACTGCGATCCGGCCGTCCCGTGCAGGACGTCGGCCAGACGGGGGCCGCCCGCGACCACCACCGTGAAGACGCCCTGCATGCGTCCGCGCATCTCGTCCGTGGCGGCCGAGAGCAGGATGGCGCCGCGGAAGACCATGGAGACCATGTCGGCGACGCCCGCGGCGGCGAGGAAGGCCACGGCCACCCACAGGCTGCTGCTCAGGCCGAAGCCCGTGATCGCCGCTCCCCAGGCCATGACGGCGACGAGGACCATGAGGCCGTGCCGGCGGGCCCGGGAGAACGTGCCGGACAGCAGTCCGCCGGCCATCGCGCCGACGGGGATCGCCGCGAACAGCAGTCCGAGCGCCAGCCCTTCCCCGTAGGGTCCGTACGTCTGGGAGGCCAGCTGCGGGAAGAGGGCCCTGGGCATGCCGAAGACCATGGCGATGATGTCGGCGAGGAAGGAGAGCAGCAGCACCTTGTGCAGCGAGATGTAGCGGAAGCCCGCGACGACCTCGCGCAGTCCCGCTCGCCGGGACGCGGCGTCGGTCAGGGGCGGCAGCGCGGGGAGCCGGTGGACGGCCCACACGGTGAGGCACAGGGCGAGTGCGTCGATGAGATAGAGCTCGGCCAGGCCGATCACCGGGATCAGGGCGCCGGCCAGCAACGGCCCGGCGATGAGTCCCGTCTGCATGACGGTCGAACCGAGGGCGTTCGCGGCGGCCAGTTCCTCCGTGGGGACCAGCCGCGCGATGGACGCGGTGCGGGCCGGGGCGTTGAGGCCGAAGAACGCCTGCTGGAGGGCGAGCAGCACCATCAGTACGAGCACCGAACCGAGTCCGGTGACGGCCTGTATCCAGAACAGCAGCGAGGTGACGGCGACCCCGGTGTTGGTGACGAGGAGCAGTTTGCGGCGGTCCACGCTATCGGCGACGGCGCCGCCCCACAGGGCGAAGACCACGAGCGGCAGGAGGCCGGCGAGGCTCGCGTAGCCGACCCAGGCCGAGGAGCCGGTGAGGTCGTAGATCTGCTTGGGCACCGCGACGGCGGTGAGCTGACTGCCCACGGCGGTGACGACGGTCGACGACCAGAGCCGGCGGTAGGCGGGCCGGCGCAGCGGCCGGGTGTCCATGCCCCAGCGGCGCCAGCCGCCGCGGGGCGTGGCCGCCTCCGCCGGATCCGCCGTCGCGTCGTGCGGCTCCGCGTCGTTGTCGGTGGTGTTGCTGGTGGTGTCCACGGCCGTCCTGGATGCTCGATACATCTTCCGGTGACAGCATTCACTGTCGTCGACCCGGGCAACCACCCGCACCGGTGTCTCGTCCCCGGCCGCCGTCCGGAGACCGGCCCGCCGCGTACCGACGGGTCTCACCCCTGCGGAGGACCGGACTCACACAGGTGCCGCACCCAAGTGGCGAGGTGGTTGGCGGCCCCATAGAAGTGGTCAGCATCAGCTTGCCTATCGCTTCGGGGAGCGATGGCAGCCGCACCCTCTTCATGGAGCCGACCATGACCACCCGCTCTTTCTCCTTCTCTCCCAGCCCGGACCAGCCGGAGATACCCGCGGACAGCGCGGCCCGTCCGCCCGCGCCGCCCCTGCCCCCCGTGCCGCCCGCGGACCCGGAACCGGCCGCTGAGGCGCCGCCCGCGCGCCCGGCACAGGAGGGGCCCGTGCGGGCCGGGCCCGCGACTCAGGACCAGTACGCCGATCCTGTGCGCGGTCTGGTGCACGCCGCCGTCGCCGACCGGCCGCTGGAAGAGGTGGTGCAGCTCATCACGCTCCTGGAGCAGTCACCGGAGTACGCGCGTGCCACCGTCGACGCGCTGCGGGCCGTAGGCGTGGACCGGTCGGTCGAGGACGTCACGCGGCTCGTGGCGCTGCTGACCCGCCCGCCCCGGAGTCCCGACTGCGCCGACGAGGCGATCCGCGCCGCGGCGGAGTCCCGTCCCGTGGAGGACGTCACCCGGCTGATGACGCTGCTGAACCGCGCGCCGCTGGAGCAGCACTGCGGCGAGGAGGCCGTACGGGCCGCAGCGAACCGGCCCGTCGAGGAACTCGTACAGCTGATCGGCCGACTGGCCCAGGAGCGGGAGCGGGACCTGCCGGTGCACGGGACGGGTCTGCTGGCGGGACTCTCCGTCGTCCCGTCGTCGCAGACGTCCCCGGCGGACCTGCCGCCGGACGACCGCTGGGCGCCGGACGGTCACGGCCCAGCGCCGCTTCAGCGGCGCCCCCGTCCGCCGCGCAGGGAAGGCGCTGCCCCGGCCTGGCCGAGCCGACTGGCTGCCGCGGCCCTCCTGTTGTGCGCGCTGGCCTACTTCCCGCTGCACCGGGGCAGCGCGTCCGCGAACGCCTACGGCTTCGCCCTCGGCGCCTCGGCGCTGTGTCTGCTGATGGCGCTGGTGCTGGTCCTGAGGAACGCCCTGCCGGTCCTCGCGACCGCCGTGGTGGTGCCGACGGCACTGGCCGTCATGCAGCTGTTCGAAGGCAGGCTCCGGTCGCCGGGCCTGTCCCAGGCCCTGGAGATCACCGTCGCGCCGCCGTGGGCCGCCGGTCTCATGTCGGTGATCGCCGCGCTCGCGGCCGTCACGGCCCTGCTGGCGCTCCTCGCTTCGGAGAAGCTCGGCGGGCGTCCCGAACGCCGGCCGCTTGCGGAGGCCCGGCGCACACCGGAGTGACATCAGTGGCCGCCGCGAGCCGGCCCCCTGCGCGCCGACTGCGCGGGCCTGCGATCCGCAGGCCCGCGCACGTCTGTCCGGCCCGGCGCCCTGAGCCCCGAGTGGACGACCTGCCGTCGGCGTTCGGGCCGGCCGGGCCCGCCCTCACCCAAGGCGCGTCCCGGCTCCGTACCCCGCCAGGGCGGTCCGTACCCGGTCCGGGGTCAGGGGCAGTTCACGCAGGCGGACGCCGGTCGCGTGGTGGACGGCGTTGCCGATGGCGGCCGCCGTCCCGACGATGCCGATCTCGCCGATCCCCTTGCTGCCCATGGGGTTGAGGTGGGGGTCGTCCTCGTCGATCCAGTGGGCCTCGACGGCGGGCACGTCCGCGTGGGCGGGCACGTGGTACGACGCCAGGTCGGACTCCGCGAAGTCGCCGAACGCGGCGTCCATCGTGCTTCCCTCGGTCAGCGCCATGCCGAGCCCCATCGTCATGCCGCCGATGAACTGGGAACGTGCCGTACGGGGATTGAGAATGCGTCCGGCGGCGTACACACCCAGCAGGCGGCGCACCCGCACCTCGCCGGTGACGGTGTCGACGGTGACCTCTGCGAAGTGGGCGCCGAAGGCGTGCCGGGCGTAGTCGCTCTCGGCGTCCGCGCTGCCGGCGGTGTCCGCACGCGCCTCGATCCCGGGGTCCGGCAGCGGTCCCGCGTGTCCGGCCAGGCGGGACTTGAGGCGGGTGCACGCCTCGTGCACGGCCCAGCCCCAGGACGCGGTGCCGGACGAACCGCCGGCCAGTGGAGCGGCGGGCAGGTCACTGCTTCCCACCTCGGTGCGGACGCGTCCGAGCGGCACGTCGAGGGCGTCGGCGGCGACCTGGGCCAGGACCGTGCGGGCCCCGGTGCCGATGTCCGTGGCGTTGATCCGCACCACGAAGTCACCGTCGGGCAGGGCGCGGGCGGCCGCGGTGGAGGGCGACACCAGTACCGGGTAGGTCGCGGCCGCCACGCCCGACCCCACCAGCAGGGGGCCCTCGGACCGTGACCGCGGGCGGGGATCGCGGCGCGCCCAGTCGAACCGCCGTGCCCCCTCCCGCAGACACTCCACCAGGTGCCGGCTGCTGAAGGGCTTGCCGCTGTCGGGCTCGGTGTCCGGCTCGTTGGCGATGCGCAGCTCCACGGGGTCCATGCCGAGTTCGACGGCCAGTTCGTCCATCGCCGACTCGAGCGCGTACATGCCCGGGGCCTCGCCCGGCGCACGCATCCAGGACGGGCTGGGGACGTCCAGCGGCACCACCCGGTGGGTGGTGAGACTGTGCGGCGAGGCGTACATGACCCGGGTGGGCATCGCGGCCTGCTCCACGAACTCCTTGATGCGCGACGTGTACGTGGTGACCTCGTGGAGGACCGAGGTGAGGGTGCCGTCCGCGGCGGCGCCGAGCCGGACGCGCTGGAGCGTGGGCGCGCGGTGCCCGACCACGGCGGGCAGGTGGCGCCGGGGCAGGTTGACCGTGACGGGTCGGCCCGTCACCCGTGCCGCCATCGCCGCGAGCACCACGTGCGGGCGGGGTGTGCCCTTGGACCCGAAGCCGCCGCCGACGTGTTCGGACACGACGGTGACGCGGTCCTCCGGGATCTCGAACATCTGGGCCAGCACGGTACGTACCGTGCTGGCGCCCTGACTGGAGTCGTGCACCACGAGCCGGTCGCCCTCCCAGCGCGCGGTCGCGGCGTGCGGCTCCATGGGGTGGTTGTGCAGCGGCGGCACCCGGTAGTCGGTGTCGACCCGGACCGCCGCGGAGTCGTAGGCGCCCTCGGGGTCGCCGAGTTCGCGGTGGGCGGGGTAGCCGCCGTTGGCCTCTTCGGGGACGTACGCCGCGGGATGCCCCTCGGTGAGCGTCACATCGTGGTCCCGGGCCGTGTAGTCCACGCGCACGGCGGCGGCGCCGGCCCGGGCCGCCTCCAGTGTCTCGGCGACGACCAGTGCCACGAACCAGCCCCGGTGCGGGACCCGGTCGTTCTGCAGGACGGCGAGCGTGGCGTCGTCGGGTTCGGCGACCCGGGGCGCGTTCTCGTGCGTGAGCACCGACAGCACGCCGGGCACGTCGAGGGCGGCCGCGGTGTCGATGGCGTGGACGGATCCGGCGGCGACCGACGCGGGCACGGGCCACGCGTGCGCCCGGCCCGGCAAAGGGTGTTCGGCGGCGTAGCGGGCGGCGCCGGTGACCTTGTCCCGGCCCTCCCGGCGCTCGGCGGGCGCGCCCAGCGCGGTACCGGTGTCGGCCATGGGGTCCTCCTGGTGCGTGCGGGGTTCCGGCCGTGCCGGGTGCCGGTCCGGGTGCTGGGTTCAGGTGACGGCGGGCGGCGCGAGCCGGCTCAGGACGTCGACGGCGAGATCGCGGGCCAGGCCCACCTTGTAGGCGTTGTCGCGCAGCGGCCGGGCGTCCTCGAGTTCGAGGCCGACGGCGTGCTCGAAGGCGGCGGTGGTGGGGGCCGCCCCCAGCAGTGCCGCTTCGGCGCGGCGGGCCCGCCAGGGGCGGTGGGCCAGCCCGCCGAAGGCGATCCCGGCGTGCCGGACGACGCCGTCGCCCACCTGGAGCACGGCTGCCACGGAGGCGAGGGCGAAGGCGTACGACGCGCGGTCGCGGGCCTTGCGGTAGGCGCAGGGCAAGCCGGACGTGGCGGCGGGGAGCACCACCCCGGTGATGAGTTCCCCGGGTGCGATCTCGGTGTCCAGGTCGGGGCGGTCCCCCGGCAGCCGGTGGAACTCGGCCACCGGCACGGTGCGGTCGCCGTCGGGGCCGTACAACTCGACGTGTGCGTCGAGCGCGGCGAGCGCGACGGCCATGTCGGAGGGGTGCGTGGCGATGCACTGCTCGGAGTGGCCGAGCACCGCGTGGTCGCGGTGGACGCCGTCGCGGGCGCCGCAGCCCGAGCCGGGTTCGCGCTTGTTGCAGGGCTTGGTGACGTCCTGGAAGTAGGAGCAGCGGGTGCGCTGGAGGAGGTTGCCGCCGGTGGTGGCGACGTTGCGCAGCTGCCCCGAGGCGCCCGCGAGGATCGCCTGGGAGAGCACGGGGTAGCGGTCCCGGACCGTCGGGTGGGCGGCGAGGTCGCTGTTGCGGACGGTCGCTCCGACCCGTACGGAACCGTCGGGCAGTTCCTCCACGGTGTCCAGGGGCAGCCGGCTGACGTCGACGAGGGCGGCGGGCCGTTCCACGCCGAGCTTCATCAGGTCCATGAGGTTGGTGCCGCCGCCGAGGTAGCGGGCGCCGGGTTGCGCCGCGTGTGCGGCGGTCGCCTCCTCGACGCTGGCGGCCCGGACGTACGCGAAGGGCTTCACCGGACCACGTCCTCGACGGCCTCGACGATGTGCGGATAGGCGCCGCAGCGGCAGAGGTTGCCGCTGAGCCGCTCACGGATCTCGTCCGCGTCCAGCGGCACGGGCCTGCCGGCGGGGGTGGCCGGGTCGGTCACGTGCGAGGGGTGGCCCGCCTCCGCCTCGGCCACCGCGCCGACGGCGCTGCAGATCTGTCCCGGCGTGCAGTAGCCGCACTGGAACGCGTCGCGGTCCACGAACGCCTGCTGCATCGGATGGAGGGCCTCGCCGTCGCCGCCGGCGAGGCCCTCGACGGTCGTGACGTCGCTGCCGTCGAGGGCGACCGCCGGCAGGAGACAGCTGTTGACGCGCCGGCCGCCCACCAGGACGGTGCAGGCACCGCACTGGCCGTGGTCACAGCCCTTCTTGGCGCCCGTGAGGCCGAGGTCCTCGCGCAGCACGTCCAGCAGGACGGAGCGGTGGTCGACGGTCAGGGTGTGCGGCTTGCCGTTCACCCGGAGGGTCACCTCGGAGTGGTGGCGGTCGGGTGGGGCGGTGCCGTGCGGGGAGTCGGGATCCACGGATGACCTCCAGGTGGGGGTTGCCGGCGCGGGGTCGGTGGCTGCGGGCCGCCGGGGCCTGTCCGGCACTTCCCGTCGTCACCGGGAAGACGGCCTCGCCCATGTCGGCGCGTGGCGTCGCCAGGCGGGCGGGAAGTGCCGGACAGGTCACTCAGAGGGAGTCGGTCTCGTCGTCCGGGATCAGGTGGACGGCCGCCTCCTCGGCGGAGGCGGCGCCCCCGTCGATGCCCATGTCCTCGGCGAGCATGTCCTTCTCGGCCGCCTCGTGGGCGCCCTCGTCGGGAGCGACCAGGCGCCCGGCGCGGTCCTGCCCGACCTCGTCGCCCACCGGTTCCCCCTCGCCGCCGGGGAGGTCGCCCAGTCCGTCACCGGCATCGGGCTCCGCGAGGGCGGGGTCCGGACGCTCCTCGGACAGCCGCTGGTCCAGGCTCTCGCCCTCCCGCTGCTCCCGCGCGGTCGTCCCCTCGTGCTCCACGGCCAGCGGGCGCTCGGGCGGCGACCAGCCCCCCTCGTAGGGGTCGGACTCGCGGTCGTTCAGGGTGTCCTCCGGATCGAGGATGCCGTCGTCCTCGCGGCCCTCGGCGCCGTCGGGCTGGTAGACCTCGTCGCCCATGACTTCTTCGTTGTCCTGACTGCTCATGGTGTCTGTGTCCTCCGGACGGACGGAAGTGTTGTCTTGCAGCCCGCGTATCCAGGCTGCGCCAGACCACACGTTCCGGCACTCCAGGGACAGGTGGTGAACACGGTGCGTGACGACTGCCGCCGGGGCGGGCGGAGAGGGCGGACATGGTCATGTCCGCTTGACCCACCCCCCGGCCCGCTGTCGGACGACGGACCGGGAGGCGTGACCGGGGACGGATTCGCAAGGCCGTGACCGAGGACGGAAACCGGAGGTCATGACCGGGGAGCCGATCGCACGTCTAGGCTCACCGCATGGAACAGACGGAGATCATCCTGCGAGCCATCGGCGTCCTCACCGAGACCAACGCGATGGTCCGCAGGATCGCTCAGGACGAGGACGCCGAGGTCGACTCGACCGAGAGCCAGCTCGGCGCGCTCGTGACGGAGGTGTTCCCGAGTGTCGAGGTGCCCGCGGACGCCGGTCCCGCCGAAGCCGGACAGGCCGTCGCGGACGCCTATCTGCCCGCCACCATCTCGCTCGTGGGCGCCTTCGCCTTCCTCTTCTCCGAGCTCGCCGACGTGCACGACTCCGGGCGGACCGACGTCACGTCGGCCGATCTTCTTCAGGAACTGGCGCTGCGGATGTCGCGGGCGGGCGAGCAGAGCTGACGTGCTGTGGGGCCGGGTTCCGGCAGCCCGTCCGGACTCCTCCGGGAGGGCTGCCGCACGCGGTCAGGTGGACGAGGCCGGTCGCCGGACCGTAGGTGAGGGTACGGCTGCGGTCATCGCTTCTGTTCCACGCGCACCCAGTCGACCTCAGCCCGCACTCCCCCGGCGGCGACCCGGTCGACGCTCGACTGGGGCAGGCCCCAGTAGGGCGTCGTGACCTTGTTCCAGCCCGCCGGATAGGCGCCGCCGAGAGCGAGGTTGAGGATGACGTACTGGTTGTGGCCGAAGACCCACTGGCCTCGCGTCGACTCCAGCTTGTTGCGCGTCGTCTCCTGGACCAGCCGGTCGTCGACGTAGAAACGCATGCCCGTGGGCGTCCATTCGACCGCGTACGTGTGCCACTGGTCGGCCCGCCCGCCGTCGGGGTAGGTCTGGCGGGCACCGATGTTGCCGTCGGCCGAGTAGCCCGGGCCGTGCAGTGCCGTGCTGGTCCAGTCGGCGTAGCCGATGTTCTCCATGATGTCGGTCTCGCCGGACCCCGGCCAGGACACCGAGGGGTCGTCGACGTCGCTGCCCAGCATCCAGAAGGCGGGCCAGAACCCGTCGCCGACCGGCAGCTTCATGCGCGCGCTGACCCGTCCGTACGTGAAGTCGAACTTGGTGTTGGTGTCGACGCGCCCGGAGGTGAAGTCGTAGGTGCCGCCGCCGGCCTGTGTGCAGCCCTTGCAGTGCTTGGCCTTCAGCAGCAGGCTCCCGTTCTGCGTGCTGATGGTGTCGGCGGAGTCGACATAGGCCTGGGACTCCCCGTTGACCGGGCCCATCTCCTGACCCGTCCTGACCACGCGCCACTTGGAGCGGTCGAGGCTCGCCGCCGTGAAGTCGTCGAAGAACGTCGTCTGGTAGGTACCGGACTGCTCGCCGGGCAGCGCGGGGTAGGCGGCCGAGGCACTGCCTCCCGTGCCCCAGACCTGGAACTCGTAGAGGGAGTAGCCGAACTGGGCCGTGGCGGGCGCCGGGTTGTAGAAGGAGCGCCGCTCCTTGCCGAGCATCCGCACGTAGCGCCCGGTCGCCGGCTGGGACAGCCGGACGGTGTCGTGGCGGCCCACCGCCTCGCCCGGGGACTTCACGTCGGCGCGGCGAGCGGCGACCTCGGCGGCGGACGGCCGGTGGACGGTGCGCCAGGTTCTGTTGTCGTCGGAGACCTGGATCTCGTAGTCGACCGCGTAGGCCGCCTCCCAGTAGAGGTCGACGGTGTCGATGGTGGACGTGGCTCCGAGGTCGACGGAGATCCAGCGGTCGGCGTTCCAGTCGCTGGACCAGCGGGTGGCGTCGCTCTTGAGGTCCGCGGGCCACCCGCCGTCGGTGACGAAGGCGGGTGAGTTGCCCGCGTGCTGGTAGCGGTTCGAGTAGGCGGGGTGGTTCAGCGCGAGGTTGGCCCGGGTGGTCGAGGCGGGGGCCGGTTCGCCGCCGTAGACCTTGAAGGAGTACAGCGAATAGCCGTAGGGCGTGGCGCGTTCGAGGCCGCGCAGGCGCACGTACCGGCCCGTCACCTCCTGCGGGTAGGTGTGCGCGGTGACGGATCCTCCGGTGCCGGCGGTCTCCGTGTAGAAGGGGGTCCAGTCGGTGCCGTTCCTGGACACCTCCAGGACGTAGCGCTTGCCGTAGGCGGCCTCCCAGTCCAGGGCGACGCGGTCGATCCGGAGAGTGGCGCCGAGGTCGACGCGGATCCACGCGTCGTCCGCGAACTGGCTGGACCAGCGCGTCGCGGAGTTGCCGTCGAAGGCGAGCCCCGGCGCGGTGCCGGCGTTCTCGCTGCCGGAGGCGGTGACGGCGGCCGGACTGGCGGCATACGCCGCGGCGGCCCGGTCGGTGTCCCAGGCCGCCGCGGCGACCGCGCCGGACTGCGGGTCCTGGGCCGCGACGGCCGTTCCCGCCGACAGCAGGGACAGGGCGGACAGGGTGGCGAGGGCGGTCATCAGCGTGCGGGGAGTACGGGCTGACATGCGGCTCTCCTTGGGGAGTCGGGGTGCCGTTCCTTGCGAGGGGGTGCCGTTCCTTGCGGGGGGTGCCATTTCTTGCGGGGGGCCGTTCCTTGCGGGGAGTGCCGTTCCTTGCGGGGGCGCCGATGTGCCGGGGGGGGCGGCGGTGCCGGACTGCGGGGCGGGAGCGGGCTGCTGTGCCGTGGTGCGAGAGGCTCCGGACTGCGGGGCGGGACTGGACTTGCGGGGCGGAGCGAGGGCTCGACTCGCGGGCACCGGAGCCGGACCTGCTTGTGCGGGGCCGGAGTTGTACCTGGCGTACGGGGTCGAGCCGGACTTGGGTGCGCGGGGTCGAGCCTTCACGAGCCCCTGCGGGGCGACTCGCGGAGTGCGGTGGGTACGCGGGCTATCGGGCCGGGGCCGAGGCGCGGACGATCACTTCCGTGGGCAGGACGACCGGCGAGGCCGGCGAGCCCGCTCCTGCCAGCCGGGCGAGGAGGAGCCGCGCCGCCGTCTCCCCCATCTCGCGCATCGGCTGGCGGACGGTGGTCAGGGAGGGTTCCGTGTGCCGGGCCACCGGGATGTCGTCGAAGCCGATCACCTCGACGTCGTCCGGTACCCGCAGCCCCGCGTCCCGCAGGGCACCCAGCACGCCGATCGCCGCGAGGTCGTTGTGCGCGAAGACCGCGTCGAACCGTCGTCCCTCGGCGAGCAGTCCCCGTACCCGGGCCCGGGCGTCGGCCTCGGTGAAGTCGCCCTCGACCACCAGGCCGACGTCGATGCCGTGGTCGGCGTGAGCGGCACGGAAGCCGTCGAGCCGATCGCGTACGCAGCCGAACCGCAGCGGGCCGGTGAGCACGAGCGGGCGGCGCCGGCCGCCGGCGAGCAGGTGCCGTGCGGCCGCCGCTCCGCCCTCGGTGTTGGCGGCCGTCACGGACGGGAACTCGGGGTGGCGGCCGCGGTCGTCGACGAGCACGACGGGCAGCCCGTCCCGGTGCAGGGCCGTCAGCATGTCGAGGGTGTTCTCCGGCTCCACGACGAGCAGTCCGTCGAAGGCGCGGGCGGACACCTGGTGGGTGAACCGGGCGACGGACTCGGCACCCCGGTTGCACGTGAACAGCAGCAGGCCGAAGCCGGCCGCCTCCACCGTGTCGACCACGCCCTGCAGGACTTCGCCCATCCAGGGCCACGTCAGCGAGGGAACCAGCATGCCGACGGTCCTGCTGCTGCCGCGTGCCAGACCGACGGCGCCCGAACTGGGCACGTAACCCATGCGGTCGATGACTCCGCGGACCTTCGCCGCCGTCGACGCGTCGACCTCCCCGCGGGTGTTGAGCACCCGCGAGACGGTCGTCTTGCTCACCCCGGCCGCCTGAGCCACATCGGCGATCGTGACGCGCATGGCTGCCTCCTGACGCTCCGGCAGGGCGACTTCACCGCTCGGAACCGGTACCGGTACCGGTTCCGGCGCTGGGCCGCGAGTCAACCGCAGTGTCATGGCGCCGTCAAGAGTTCACGCCGGACTCACCCCGCACGGGGTCCCGCGGTCCTCGTGGTTTCAGATCTTGAACGCCGCCGGGCACCGCCGACGGCGCCGGCAGGGCGGGAACACGGCTACGCAAGGGCCGTGCCGCCTGCGGCCACGCCCACCGGTCCGGCAGGCACCCTTGACACATGCGTACTGTTTCGCGACGTTTGAGCCCCGCCGAACGGTTCGGAGCTCGGTCGTCGACCGCGGGACGAGGGCGCACCGGCGTGGATCGGGGAACACCGAGGACATGACCGACCGGAGAAGGTGGCACGACGCGGCCGGTGCGTGGTGGGGGGAGCAGCCGTCCAGGCGGTGCATGAGCAGTGACCCACCTGCCTTGCCGGCCCGTGCGGTGGGCGGGGCATCCGTCGCGGAGCCCGTGGAAGGGCGGTTGATCTGAGGTGGGCATCACGGTCCACAGGCTCGACGGGCTGAGCGCCTCGCTCGGCCGGGCCTGGCATCAGGCGATGGACGAGTCGCCCGAGTACGCCAACCCCTTCCTGTCACCGGAGTTCGCGACGGGCGTCGCCCAGTACCGGGGCGGGGCCCTGGTGGCGGTCCTGCACGAGGACGGGGAACCGGTCGGCTTCCTCCCGTACGAACGCAACTCCTTCGGCGTCGGCCGGGCCATCGGTCTGGGTCTCTCCGACTGCCAGGCGCTGGTGCACCGCCCCGGGGTCACCTGGGACACCCGGCAACTGCTGCGGGCGTGCGGCCTCTGCGTCTTCGAGTTCGACCATCTCGTCGAGGAGCAGAAGCCGTTCGCCAGGCACGTGACGGGAAGGTTCGCCTCCCCGGTGATCGACCTGGACCACGGCGGTGACAGCTACGCGCAGTGGCTGCGCGGTGCCTACCCCGGGCTGGCCAAGACGACGCTGAAGAAGGAACGCCGGCTGGGGCGCGACCTGGGCGAGCTGAGGTTCGTCTACGACGAGCGCGACCCGGGGGCGCTGCGCACGCTCATGGAATGGAAGTCCGCCCAGTACCGCAGGACGGGACGGATGGACCGCTTCGCGCGGCCGTGGATCGTCGCTCTGGTGAACCATCTCTTCCGGGTCCGCGAGGAGCACTTCACCGGCGTGCTGTCCGTGGTCTACGCCGGGGACCGGCCGGTGGCCGCGCACTTCGGGCCGACGTCGCGCTCCGTGTTCGCGGCCTGGTTCACCGCGTACGACCCGGAACTGCGCTACTACTCGCCCGGGCTGATCATGCACCTCAGGATGGCCGAGGCCGCGGGGCGTGACGGTGTGCGCCTCATGGACATGGGGCGCGGCGACAAGGAGTACAAGGACTGGCTGAAGACCCGCGAGCTGCGGGTGGGCGAGGGGTTCGCGACCCGCCCGCATCCGGTGGCGGCCGCCCACCGGCTGTGGCGCCGTCCGGTGCGCGGCCTGCGGAACACGGTCCTGGCCCATCCCACGCTGCGGGACCCCGCCGACCGGCTGCTGAAGACGGTCGGCACCCTGCGGGCGTCGTCCGGCCGGCCGGACCTCGCCAGGTCGGGCAACCGCGCCCGCTGACGCGCTCCCCCGCTCCCGTTCCGGGGACGGCGAGTGTCGCCGTCCACCTGCCCCGCCGGACGTGCGGTGACGACGACGGGGGCCGCCGCAGGCCGAGGGCCCGCGCGGCTCCGACCGGCGACGTTTGCGAGGACGCTCAACTCCCGTCCGGTGACGTCCGGGAGGGCGCTCCGAGTCCTTCGACGAAAGAGGTGACGATGCCGTACGGATCGCGGCTCGCCGCGGTGATGGCACGGCGGCTCGGGCGCGAATGCGTCTACACGCCGTCGGCGCGGCTGGCCCTCTACCTCGCACTGCGGCACTGGTGCCGGCCGGGCGCCCGCGTCCTGATGTCACCGGTGACCGACGACGTGATCCTCTTCGTGGTCCTCGCGGCCGGACTGCGTCCGGTGCAGGCACCGGTGTCCGTGTGGGACGGCAACATCGATCCGGCCGCCGTCCCGGAGTCGGCCTGGCGGAACGTGGACGCCGTCCTTACCTCGAATCTGTACGGCGTGCCGGACCGCGTGGTGGAGCTGCGGCGCCGCTGCGCGGAGTTGGGCATCCCGCTGTTCGAGGACGCGGCGCACGCGATCGGCTCGCACGTGGACGGACGACCGGTCGGCACGTTCGGGACGGCGGCGGCCTTCAGCCTGTCCAAGCACGTGGCGGGCATGGCCGGCGGCTTCCTCGCCGTCGACGACGCGCGCACGCGCAGGGAGGTGGAACGGCTGCGCGACGAACTCCTGGTGCCGCGCCGCCTCGGCGGGGACCTGGCCACGACCCTGCGGCCGCTGGCGCGTTCGTCCGTGCGCGGCCTCAACCTGGTGCGTCCCGTGTGGCGCACGATGGAACGCCTCGGGATGCTCGAACGCGACGCCTACCGCATGGCGTTGGAGGCACCGCGCCTTGCCGACTGTGCCCGCCGGGCACCGAGTCTGGAGGCCTACGAACCCTGGGTCCGCGTGGATCTGCACGGCTTCAGGTCCCGTCACGGGGCCTTGGTGCGGGGGCAGTTGGCGTTGCGGATGGCCCGGCTGGACGCCGACCTGGACCGGCGCCGGATCGGTGTCTCGCTGCTGTCCGGGACCAGCTGGGCGGCACCGCCGCTCCGCGCCCGGCCCGCGGACGGTGTCCCTCTCCCCCTCTTCCGGGTCCCGCTCCTGGTCGAGGACCGGGACGCCCTGCTGCACCGCCTGGTCGGACACGGGCTGGTCTGCGGATACGTCTACGATCCCCCGCTCGACGACTACGCGGGCGCGGAGTTCGCCGAACCGTCACCCGACCCTTCGGCCGCCCGCTGGTTCGCCTCCCACACCCTTCCGGCCGATCCCCTCCTGGCCCGGAAGGTGATCAACGCGCTGACGAAGGAGCAGGCGGCCGCCGCCCGTCCCGCGCTCCCCGCGCCCCTCCCGGACAGCGCCCCGCCGCGGCCCCCGGCCGGGTGAGCCGGGCAGGCGCGCCGCGGACCGGCCGGACCGGCCGGTCGAGTGCCTCCGGCCCGGGCGCGCCACGTCAACGCCGGGCAAGGTCACGGGGCAGCCGGACACAGGCTCAGTCCGAGTCCGAGGCGATGAAGGACTGGATCGCGGTGGCCGCGGCTCCGCGTGCCCATTCCTCGAAGGGCAGGGGGCGCGTCCGCACGTCGCACCGTGCGGCCGAGCCGAAGGCGGCCGCCGCGAAGGCGTCGCGGATCTGCTCGGCGAAGAGGTCGTAGGCAGCCAGGCCCTCGCCGGAGATGATCACACGCTCGGGGCCCAGCAGGTTGGCGACCGTGGCGATGCCCCGGCCGATCGCCTCCCCCGCCCGGGCGTACACCGCACGGGCGCCGGGGTGACCGTCGTGGGCCAGGCGCAGGGCCTCGGCGGCGTCGGCGACGTGCACGCCGGTCACCTCCCTGACCCCGCCGACGATCGCCGAGTCGGAGGCGACGGCCTCCACGCAGCCGCGGTTGCCGCAGTGGCAGACGGGCCCGGCCGGGTCGACGGCGACGTGCCCGATCTCACCGGCGACGCCGTACGCCCCCGACACGACCTGCCCGTGCACCACGAGACCGCAGCCGATGCCCGCGCCGACGGTCACCAGGGCGAA
Organism: Streptomyces sp. NPDC005551; assembly: GCF_042871785.1. Classification (NCBI taxonomy): domain Bacteria; kingdom Bacillati; phylum Actinomycetota; class Actinomycetes; order Kitasatosporales; family Streptomycetaceae; genus Streptomyces; species Streptomyces sp. NPDC005551. The sequence goes on from NZ_JBIAJE010000003.1 coordinate 395,576, forward strand.
GCCGGCCAGGCCCACCCCGGCGCCGAACCACTGCTCGGCGACCGTCAGCGCCCGGACGTCGTTGTCGACGGTGACCGGCAGGCCGGTGGTCATGGCCGCCAGTTCGGCGAGCGGGACGTCACGCCACTTCAGGAACGGCGAGTAACGCACCACCCCGTCCGCGCGGTCCACGTCACCGGACACCGAGATGCCGAGCCCCCGGACCCGGACCCCGAAGCCGTCGGCCTCGGTCAGCAGCTCCTGCACGAGGGCCCCGGTCGAGGACAGCACCGCCTGCGGGTCGTGCGAGGTGAGCGGCACGTGCCGGGCGACCCTGATACGGCAGCACAGGTCCGTGAGCACGGCGACGAGTTCGTCGCCCGTCATCTTGACGCCGATGAACAGCGCCCTTCCCCCGTCCACCCGCACCGGGTTCGCCGGGCGTCCGAGGGACACCTGCCGGGCGTCCTCGGCGGCGTCCTCCCGCAGGTAACCGGCCTTGATGAGGGGCCGCACCGCCTTGGTGACCGCCGCGGCCGACAGCCGGGTCCGGCCGGCGATCTCCGCGCGGGTGAGTGGACCGTGGGACAGCACGGTCGTGAAGATCTGGGCGGCGGCCGGCGTGTGGGCCGGGAACGCCTCGGTCCGGTCGGTGGAGCGCATGGCCGGAACCTAGGTGCTTTATTTTCTGTCGTCAATGAAAGAAGCGGAATCATGGTGAGCCGCTCTACCGAAGCCCCTTCGGCCTGCGGATCTCAGATTGCGACGGGGTGTTGACACATGATCGAAGGTCGCGGTTGGCTTTCGGACGTCCCGTCGCGCCACCGGACCGTGAGGAACCCCGTCGATGATCTCCTTCGCCCCGGACACCGGGGTCTGGCTGCTGACCACCCCGCGGACCTCGTACGCGCTGAAAGTGGACGAGGCCGGAACCCCCTGCCACCTCGCGTGGGGCCCCCGGCTGACCCTGGAGGAGGCAGGGGAACTCGCGGTGGCCCGTGTCCCGGCGGCGAACAGCTTCGAGGGGACTCCCGGTGTGGGTGAGGAGCTTCCCGTGGACGGCGGGACGCGTTACGGACCGCCGTCGCTCCAGGTCAGGTTCGCGGACGGATCCCGCGCCTTCGAGTGGGTGCCGACCGGTGCGCGCAGCGAGGGGGGCGAGCTGGTGCTGTCGTTCCGCGACCGCCACTACCCCCTGCATGTGGCCCTGCACTACCGCGTGCGGGACGACACGGACGTGATCGAACGCCGGACCGTCGTCCGCAACGACGGTGAGGAGCCCGTTTCCCTGCTGCGCGCCGACTCCGCCGCGTGGACGCTGCCGGCCCTCGCGGACTACCGCCTCAGTCACGTCACCGGCCAGTGGTCCGCCGAGAGCCAACTGCGCCGCGACCACCTGCCGTACGGCGAGACGGTGCTGACCAGCCGCCGCGGCATCACGAGCCACCACGCGAACCCGTGGGTGATGCTCGACGCGGGCGACGCGACGGAGGAACACGGCCGGGTGTGGAGCGCGGCCCTCGCCTGGAGCGGGAGCTGGCGGATCACCGCCCAGCGCACGCCGGACGGCCGGGCCGCCTTCACCGGAGGCGTCGCCCACGACGGCACGAGCGTGCCGCTCGCCCCGGGCGAGGAGTTCACCGCCCCGGTGTTCGCGGGGGTGTGCACCGACGGCGGGTTCGGCGCGGCCAGCCGGGCCTGGCACGCGTACGCCCTCGCCCATGTGGTGCCGCACCCCGACGAGGTCGCGCCGGTCCTCTACAACTCGTGGGAGGCGACCGGCTTCGACGTCTCCGCGTCGGGGCAACTCGCCCTGGCGGAGCGGGCTGCGGCTCTCGGCGTCGAGCTGTACGTCGTCGACGACGGCTGGTTCGGGGCCCGCCGCAGCGACCGGGCAGGGCTGGGCGACTGGACGCCCTCGCCGGACCGGTTCCCCGACGGGCTCACCCCGCTGGTCCGCGCGGTGCACCGACTCGGCATGCGGTTCGGCCTGTGGGTGGAGCCCGAGATGGTCAACCCGGACAGCGACCTGTACCGCCGGCATCCCGACTGGGTCCTGCACTTCCCGGGCCGTCCCCGCTCCGAGCTGCGCAACCAGCTCGTGCTGAACTTCGCGCGCCGCGACGTCGCGGACTGGGCGTACGACTGGCTGACCCGCCTGGTCGGCGACCACGGCGTCGACTTCCTCAAGTGGGACATGAACCGGGTCTTCAGCGAGGCCGGCTGGCCGGGGCGCGAGGACGGCGCCGACCGTCTGTGGCACGAGTACGTGCGCAACCTCTACGACGTCCTCGACCGGCTGCGGGCCGACCATCCGGGGCTGCGCGTCGAGTCGTGCAGCGGCGGCGGCGGACGCGTCGACCTCGGCATCCTGTCGCGTACGGACCAGGCGTGGGCGTCGGACAACACCGACGCCGCCGACCGGATGTGGATCCAGCACGGCTACGGCCAGGTGTACCCCGCCCGCACGATGGGCGCCTGGGTGACCGACGTGCCCAATCAGCTCACCGGACGCACGGTCCCCCTGCGCTTCCGCTTCCACGTGGCGATGGCCGGGGCGCTCGGAATCGGCGGTGATCTCACCCGGTGGACCGAGGAGGAACTGCGGGAGGGGGCCGATCTGGTGGCCGAGTACAAGCGGGTGCGCCATCTCGTGCAGCACGGCAGGCTGGACCGGCTGTCACCGCCGTCGCAGGATCTTCCCTCGGTGGTGCAGTACACGGCCGTCGACGGCGCACAGGCCCTGCTGCTCGCCTGGCGGCGCACCGCCCGCCACGGCAGCCCGGAGTTGCCGGTCCGGCTGCGGGGTCTCACGCCGGCGGCCCGTTACCGCGACACCCGCACCGGCACCGTCCACCACGCCACCGTGCTGAGCGAGTACGGCCTGAGCCTCGAACTGCCGCCGGGCGACTGGTCCAGCACGGCGGTGCACCTGGTGCGGGAACCGGAGGAGGGCCGCGGGCGGTGAGCGCTCCCCGCGGCGCGGGTCAGTAGCGCTGGGCCTTCGCCAGGTACGGGGTCAGTCTCGGCTCGGCGGGCTCCCGGCTGATGACGACCGGCTGGGCCTTCTTCCCCGGGGCGAGGTCCTGAGCTCCCGCGTACCTGGTCTCCACGACCTCGCCGTCGGCGTTCCTGAAGTCGACCCGCACCGCGTACGAGGCCTGCCCGCCGCTCTTGTTGGTGATGGCGACGAGTACGGCGAGCAGTCCGCCGGTCTCCGACTTCGGGAGCCCGCTCATCGCCACCTCGGACAGGGCGTTGCCGCGGCCCCGCACCTTCTTGAGTTCCGCCGCCGCCGCGGCGGCGGCACGGGCCGTGTCGGCGTCGACGGACGCCCCGAACGAGGACGCGGCGGCGGACGCCGAGGAGGCGGCGGCCGACGCGGACGCCCGGGCGGAGTTGATGGCCGATGCCGCGGACGAGGCCAGCGCGGACGGCGGGGTCCCGGTGAACGAGGACTTGTCGGGTGTACTCGGCCGTGAGCTGACCGAGGCCCCGCCCTCGTCGCCGCCGCTGTCCGTGGCACACGAGACGAGCACGGCACTGCCGAGGAGCACGGACACCAGAGCGACGGTCCGGCGACCGCGCGCGGTCCGGGCCGCGCGATCTCCGGTCCCGCGGGGCCGGAGCCGGTGGCGGTCGGCGATGTCGCTCCGACCTGCTGGGCGCGGTCGGTCCCCGTCTTCCGCGATTCGTGTCTTCATGGCCGTTCGTCCTCTTCCCGCCGGTCCGGCGCCCGTCGTACGCACGCGTACGCCCCATGCTTGTCGCGGACTCCGGACGCCGCGAGCCGCGCCGGGCCATTGGGGTGGGCACACCGCTCGGGTGTGAACAGGCAGTGGCGCGCCGCGCGCCCAACAGGCCTCGCAGCATGGTTCGTTGCGCAGCGTCCCGTGCGCAAGTAGTTGACATGTACGCAACCTGGCGCAACATTGAGAGCGCTCTCACAGCATCCGGACGGCTTCCGTCCGTAGGAGATCCACCTCGTGAGGAGGCTGAGAGTGTCCAGACAACTCAGACTGCGATCCCTGATGACGGCCGCGGCGACGATCGCCGCGGCCCTGCTGACGTTCGGGGCCCCGTCCCCGGCCGAGGCGGCCGTCCCGGCCACCATTCCGCTCCAGTTCACGAACAACTCCGGGCGCGGCGACCCGGTCTACATCTACGACCTAGGCACCCAGCTGTCGACGGGCCGGCAGGGCTGGGCCGACGAGAGCGGCACCTTCCACCCGTGGCCCGCGGGCGGCAATCCGCCGACTCCCGCGCCCGACGCGTCGATCACGGGACCGGCCAACGGACAGTCGAAGACGATCCGGATCCCTAAGTTCTCCGGGCGGATCTACTTCTCCTACGGCAGGAAGCTCGACTTCCGGCTGACCACCGGCGGTCTGGTGCAGCCGGCCGTGCAGAACCCGAGCGATCCCAACCGCAACATCCTCTTCAACTGGTCCGAGTACACGCTCAACGACAGCGGCCTGTGGATCAACAGCACCCAGGTCGACATGTTCTCGGCACCGTACGCCGTCGGGGTGCAGCTCGCCGACGGCACCACGAAGAACACCGGACACCTCAAGGCCGGCGGATACAACGGGTTCTTCAACGCACTCAGGGGACAGCCGGGCGGGTGGGCCAACCTGATCCAGACCGCCCCCGACGGCACCGTCCTGCGAGCCCTCGCCCCCGGCCACGGCATCGAGAGCGGCGCGCTGCCGGCCACCGTGATGGACGACTACGTCAACCGCGTGTGGCAGAAGTACAGTTCGTCGACGCTGACGGTGACGCCGTTCGCGGACCAGCCGAACACCAGGTACTACGGCCGGGTCTCCGGGAACGTCATGAACTTCACCAACAGCTCGGGCACGGTCGTCACCAGCTTCCAGAAGCCGGACTCGGACAGCATCTTCGGCTGCTACAAGCGCTTGGACGCCCCGAACGACCTGGTGCGCGGCCCGATCTCCCGCACCCTGTGCGCGGGGTTCAACCGCTCCACGCTCCTGGTCAATCCCAACCAGCCCGACACCGGCTCGGCGGCCTTCTACCAGGACGGGGTGACCAACCACTACGCCCGGAAGATCCACGCGCAGATGGCCGACGGCAAGGCCTACGCGTTCGCCTTCGACGACGTCGGCAACCACGAGTCGCTGGTGCACGACGGCAACCCGCGGCAGGCCTACCTCACGCTGGACCCCTTCAGCTGAACGCCCCCGTCGATCCGGTGCGCGCGATGCGGCCCGGTCCGGATCGCGCGCCGGACCGGTGCTCCGAAGGAGTGATCCCCTCCGGTCCCGTGGCGGACCCCCGGCCGCTATGCTCGCCTCGAAACGGTCAAACGAACACGAGGCGATCGTGCCGCGAGGGGATCACGACATGCGGGAACCGGGCGATGTCAGGCGGCAGCGGATCCTCGCGGTCGTGGAGTCCCGCGGGGCCGTCAAGGTGACCGAGCTGGCCGCCGAGCTGGAGGTCTCGGTCGTCACCGCGCGGCGGGACGTCGAGGAGCTGGCCCGGGCCGGCAGGCTGCGCCGCGGCCACGGGGTGGCCCGCCCGGTCACCGCCGCGCTGGAGCCCGCCGTCGCCCCGTCCGCCGGGCCGGAGCGGCAGGGCGGCCCGGTGGCGCTGGTGGTGCCGGAGCGGCACACCTATCTGTACGAGGCGATGGACGGCGCACGGGCCGTCCTGGAGGCGGCCGGGACACGCGTCGCCCTGCACATCACCCCGCAGGCGCCCGGCACTGAGCGTCCCATCGTCGAGCGGGCGCTGGCCGACGGCGCCCGGGGTCTGCTCATCGCGCCCCGCTGGCGCACCGCCGCGGCGGAGGACTCCGACGCGGACTGGCTGTCGCGCACGGAGGTGCCCACGGTCGTCATGGAACGGCGGCCCCGCCCCGGCAGCCCGCTGCACGCCGTCGACTCGGTCTGCTCGGACCACTGGTACGGGATGTGGCTCGCCGTGGAGCACCTGACCGCCCTCGGCCACCGGCGGATCGTCCTCGCGGCGCGCGACGACAGCCCGACGGCCCGCGCCCTGCGGGCCGCCTTCGCCGGCATCGTCGCCGCGCGGCCCGGGATCGAGGACTCGGTGGTGGTCCTCAGCGCGAAGGACGCCGGGGCGGACTCCGCCGAGGCGGTGCCGCGGTCCCTGGCGGCCCTGCTGCGCGAGCGGGGCGCGACCGGCGCCGTGCTGCACGGGGACGTGGACGCGCTGATGCTGGTGCAGCAGCTGAACGACAGCGGGGTGCGCGTTCCCGAGGACTGCTCGGTCGTGGCCTACGACGACGTGGTGGCGGCCCTGGGCAGCACGCCGCTGACCGCCGTCTCGCCGCCCAAGTCCGAGGTCGGCCGGGTCGCCGCCGCGCTTCTGCTGGAGCGTCTCGCACAGCCGGCAGGGCCGGGGGCCGGCCGGCCCCGCCGGGTGGAGCTGCTCCCCGAGCTGAAGGTGCGGGGATCCACCCGTGCCGTGGCGACCGTTTGACCGCTTTAGTTTCTTCTGATCGGTCTCTTGACCCTCGCTCACTCAGTCGATCAGGATGCCCGTGTCTCGCACCTGAGCCGCAGGAGGCGTCCATGCCTGGCCGACCGAGCCGCCGGTCCCTGCTCACCACGCTCGCCGCCGCTCCCCTCACGGGCGCGGCGAGCGGCTGCTCCCCGGGGGAGAACCGGGGAGCGCGGAGCAGGGGCGGGGCCACCCGCATCACCTTCTGGTCCGCGCTGCGGGGCAGTCAGGAAGTGGTCGACGCGTTCAACCGCACGCACGACCGCGTGCAGGTCGACTTCCAGCAGATCCCCTCGGGCGGGCAGGGCGGTTACGCCAAACTCAGCAACGCCGCCCGGGCCGGCAACGCCCCGGACGTGGCCACCATCGAGTACCCCCAGGTGCCCGGCTTCGCCATCGACGGCGTCGCCCGCGACATCACCTCCCTGGTGAGCGACCGGCTGCGCCGCAAGCTGCTCCCCCAGGCCCTCGGCCTCACCACCTTCGAGAACAGGGTCTTCACGGTCCCCCTCGACGTGGAACCGATGGTCATGCACTACCGCACCGACCTGTTCGACCACCACGGACTCCGCGTCCCGCGCACCTGGGACGAGTTCGAGAGCCTCGCGCGCACCGTGCGCCGCGCGTCCCGCACCAGACGGCTGGCCCTGTTCCCCACCGACGGGGCCACCCAGTTCGCCGCGTACGCCTGGCAGGCGGGCGCCCGGTGGTTCGACACCCGCGACGGCGCGTGGAACGTCTCGCTGACGGACGCCCGCACCCGGGAGGTCGCCGCCTACTGGCAGCGTCTCGTCGACGACGACCTGGTGCACGTCAACGCTGTGGAGAGCCGGCGCAGCGACGCCCAGATCAGCGACGGGCTGGTCCTGGTGCGGCTCAGTGGCGCCTGGGACGCGGGGGCGCAGATGAACGCCCGCCCGGGCCAGAAGGGCCTGTGGTCCATCGCGCCGATGCCCCAGTGGGACACCGCCCGCCCGGCGGTCGGCACGCACGGCGGCTCCACCTTCGCGGTCACCAAGGACTGCGCGCACCCCGAGGCCGCCATGGAGTTCATCGAATGGCAGGTCTCCCACCCCGACGCGCTGCGCGCCCGGCTCTCCAGCGGCACCAGCAGCCAGTACCCGGCGGCGCCCCACCTCGTGGCCGTCGGACGCGAGGCGTTCGACCGCTCCTACTACGGCGGCGAGGACGTCTACCGCCTCTTCGCACGGGAGGCGGCGACCATCCGGGACGGCTGGACCTGGGGCCCGCGGATGTCCGCGACCAACCGGGTCATGCAGGACGGCTTCGCCCGCGCCGGTGCCGGCCGGATGTCGCTCACCGACGCGGTGCGGGCGGCCCAGCGGGGGACGATGCCGGACCTGAAGGCGCTGGGTCTTGCCACCACCGAGCACAGCGACTGACCGACGCGGACCGCACCTCACCAGTAAGGCAGGTGACCCCCATGACCACCACCGCACCCCCCGTCGGCGCAACGGCCCGCCGGGCGGGTTCCGCGGCCGGGGCCACGCCCCGGGCCTTGGCGCGCCGCCGTGAACGCTTCGCGTGCGGCGTCCTGATGGCGCCCTTCTTCCTCCTCCTCACCACGGTCTTCCTGGTGCCGGTGGCCACCGCCGTGTGGCTCAGCTTCTTCGCCGACGACCAGCCGGGACTCGGCTTCGGCCCCGAGCGCAGGATCTTCGTCGGCCTGCGCAGCTACGCGGCCGTGCTCTCCGACCCCACGTTCCTCGGCGGGCTCGGAGTCGTGGTGCTGTACTGCCTCGTCTACATCCCTCTGATGGTGACCGGCGCCCTCGCCCTCGCCCTGCTGCTCGACTCCGGAGTCGTACGTCTGCGGTCCTGGGCGCAGCTCGCGCTGTTCCTGCCGCACGCGGTGCCCGGCATCATCGCCGCCCTCATCTGGCTGTACCTCTACACGCCCGGCATCAGCCCGGTCGTGGAACTGCTGGGCAGGGCCGACATCACCGTCGACCTCCTCGGGGTGCACACCGTCCTGCCGGCCATCGTGAACATCGCCCTGTGGAGCAATCTCGGCTACAACATGGTGATCTTCTATGCCGCGCTGCAGGCCGTCCCCCGCGAGGTCCTGGAGGCCGCGGTGATCGACGGGGCGGGGCCGGTCCGTACCGCCCTCGGGGTCAAGGCGCCGCTGGTCCGCTCCTCCGTCGTCATGGTCGCCATGTTCACCCTCATCTGGGCGCTCCAGCTGTTCACCGAGCCGATGCTGCTCAGTCAGTCCACTCCGATGATCAACTCCCGTTTCTCGCCCAGCATGTACATCTACGACGCGGCCTTCACGCGCAACAACTACGGCCTGGCCGCGGCCGCTTCGGTGATCCTGCTGGTCTTCACCATCGCCCTCTCGTACGGCGTGACCCGCTGGACGAACCGCGCCGGCGCACAGGAGGCCGCCCGATGAGCGCCGACTCCCCCACCGCCTCACGCCCCCGCCTGCTCGGCCGCACCGCCGTCAACACCGTGGTCGGCATGGGGGTGCTGTACACCCTGCTGCCGGTGCTGTGGCTGGTGCTCGCCGCCTCGAAGAACCGGGACGCGCTGTTCGGCAGCGACGTGCTGTCGCCCGGCGGCTTCTCCTTCGCGCAGAACCTGCGGGACCTGTTCGCCATGGACGGCGGTCTGTACGGCCGCTGGTACGCCAACAGCCTGCTGTACGCCGTGGTCGGCGCCGCGGTCAGCGCGCTGGTCGGCGTCGCGTGTGGCTACGCCTTCGACAAGTACCGTTTCCGGCACAAGGAGAAGATGTTCGGGCTGGTCCTCGCCGCCGTGATGGTGCCGCAGACCGTGCTCGCGCTGCCGCTGTACCTGATGGCGTCCGGCGCCGGGCTGGTCAACAGCTTCTGGGCGGTGTTCGTCCCGTCGCTGTTCAACCCCTTCGGTGTCTACCTGGGGCGGATCTTCAGTCAGGGCTACGTCCCGGACGAGGTCCTGGAGGCGGCCCGCGTGGACGGCGCGGGCGAACTCACCGCGTACGTGAGGGTTTCGCTGCGGATGCTCGGTCCCGGCCTGGTCACCGTCTTCCTCTTCCAGCTCACGGCGATATGGAACAACTTCTTCCTGCCGATGGTCATGCTGTCCGACCAGGACCTCTATCCGGTCAGCCTCGGCCTGTACACCTGGAACAGCTCCGCGTCCGTCTCCCCGGAGTACTACCCCGTCGTCATCATGGGCTCGCTGCTGGCGGTGCTGCCGCTCATCGCCGCCTTCGTGCTGCTCCAGCGGTTCTGGCGCTCGGGGCTGACGGCGGGCGCGGTGAAATAGCCGCAACGGGACCGTTCCGGCGCGCAGTTCACACGCCGGAACGGCGCGGCACGCACCTCACGCAGGCAACGCACGCACAACGGGAACACCATGCACAACGGGAGCACCATGCACACCTCCTCAGGCGGCCGTACCCTTCCGCGGACCGCTCTCGCGATGGGGACGGACGCGGCGGCGGCCGTGTTCACCCCCGAGGCCGTCGAGGCACTCGGGCGGGTCTGCGACCTCGAACCGCCGCCCGCCCTGCACGACTTCGGCACCGAACGGGCCCGCGCCGTCCTGCGGGACGTGGAGGTCCTGGTCACCGGCTGGGGCTGTCCCGTCCTGGACGCGTCCGTACTGGACGGCGCCCCCCGGCTGCGGGCCGTGGTCCACTCCGCCGGGTCCGTCCGCCACCATGTCACCAGGGCCTGCTGGGACCGGGGCATCGCGGTGTCCTCCGCCGCCGCGGCCAACGCCCTGCCCGTGGCGGAGTACACGGTCGCCATGATCCTCCTCACCGGCAAGCGCACCCTCGAACGGGCCCGGGACTACCGCGCGGCGCGCCACCGCGACGACTGGCTCGACACCCCGCGGGACGTCGGCAACTTCCGCCGCACGGTGGGCATCCTGTCCGCCTCCCTGATCGGACGCCGGGTCATCGAACTGCTGCGTCCGCACGATCTGCGGGTGCTGCTGCACGACCCCTACGTCACCGCCGGGGAGGCCGCCGCGCTCGGTGTGGAGGCCGTGGAACTCGACGAGCTGTTCGCCCGGTGCGACGTCGTCAGTGTCCACACCCCCCTGCTTCCCGTCACCCGGGGGCTGGTCGGCCGGCGGCTCATCGCGGCGATGCGGCCGGACGCCGTCCTCGTCAACACGGCCCGCGGCGCGGTGGTCGACCAGGACGCCCTCACCGAGGCGGTCACCGGGGGCCGGATCCGGGCGGTCCTCGACGTCACCGACCCCGAGGTCCTGCCCCCGGACCACCCCCTGTGGGACTGCGACAACGCCCTGATCACCCCTCACCTCGCCGGATCCCAGGGCAACGAATGGGAGCGCCTGGCGGAGCTCGCCGTCGGCGAGGTCGCCCGGTGGTCCGCGGGAGACGGCTTCGCCCATCCCGTACGACACGAAAGGCTGGCCTACCTCGCATGACCATGCCCGGACTTCCCGCCGACGACCGCGAGTCGAGTCCCGTCACCGGTTACTCCCGCGCCCACTGGGAGACGGCCGCCGACCTGCTGCTGCGCGCCGCCTGGCGCTGGGCCACCCCGCGCGGGGCCCTGCTCGGCCTGCCGGGCCGTCCATCGGTCTCCGGTGTCCGCTCCGACGGCCTGGAGGGGTACGCGCGGACGTTCCTCGCCGCCGCCTTCCGCGTCGCGGGCGCCGCGGGCGAGGACCCGCACGGCTGGCTCGGCCGGTACGCCGAGGGGCTCGCCGCGGGCACCCGCACACCCGGCCGCGACGACGCCGAGTCGTGGCCGCTGATCCTGGACCACCATGTGCAGGGCCAGCCGATGGTGGAGTCCGCGTCGGTGGCGCTCGGCCTGCGCCTGACCCGGCCGTGGCTGTGGGACCGGCTCGACGCGGACGTGCAGGACCGGGCCGAGGAGTGGCTGCGCGGCGCCCTGCGGCACGTACCGGCGCCCAACAACTGGTACCTCTTCCCGTACACGGTGGCCGGGTTCCTGGAGTCGGTCGGCCGCGGTGACGCGCGGACGGCCGGCGTGCGGGAGCGGGCGCTCGGTCTTCTGGAGGGCTGGTACCGGGGCCAGGGCTGGTACGCCGACGGCGACGGCCGGGCCTTCGACCACTACAACGGCTGGGCCCTGCACCTGTATCCGGTGCTCGACGCGCACCTCGCCGGGGCGGGGACCACCGCGTACGGTGCCAGGCTGCGCGAGCATCTGGAGAGCTTCTCCCTGCTGTTCGGAGCCGACGGGGCGCCGGTGCACTTCGGCCGCTCGCTCACCTACCGTTTCGCGGCGGGTTCCGCGGTGGCGCTCGGCGCCGTCACGGGCCACACCCCGCTGACGCCCGGCACATCCCGAAGGCTGATGAGCGGGGCCCTGCGGTACTTCCTTGTCCGCGGCGCCGTGGACGAGAACGGCCTGCTCAGCGCGGGCTGGCACGGTCCGCACGCGGCGACGCTCCAGCGCTACTCGGGCCCCGCCTCCCCCTACTGGGCGTCCAAGGCGTTCGTCGGACTCCTCGCGCCCGCCGACCACCCGCTGTGGACGGCCCGTGAGGAGGCGGCGCCCAGCGAGCGGTCCGACCGGGTGCTGGCGCTGCCGGCGCCGGGACTCCTGGTGCAGAGCACGCGTGCCGACGGCATCGTCCGGCTGCACAACCACGGCAGCGACCATGTCCGCCCGCACGAGGGCGAGTCGGCCGCCGAGGACGATCCGCTCTACGGCCGGCAGGCGTACTCCACCCGTACCGGCCCGACGGCCGCCGGGAACGTCGCGGACAACCACCTGGGCCTGGTCGTCGGTGGGGCGCGCAGTGTGCGGCGCCGGATACAGCCGATGGGCGCGGGCGGCGGCAACGGCTGGGGCTGGGCGGCCTCCTGGCACCGGCCGGTGTTCACCGCCGGTCCGCCGATGGTTCCCGGACTGCGGGTGGAGAGCGTCACCGTGGTCCGCGGCTGTCACGAGCTGCGGGTGCACCGCGTCGTGGGCGCCCCGCCCGGTGCGGTCGTCGAGCAGACGGGCTGGGCGACCGGCCCCGAGGAGCCGCTGCGTTCCGTGCTGCTTCCCCTGCACGGCTGGAGCGGCCGGGACGAGGTGCGGGCGCCTCGGGGCACGGCCTTCACGGCGTGGGCCCGGGTCCCACGGCTCACGGCCGAGGCCGCGGGCACGGCGGTGTACGCGTGCCTGGCGACGCTCACCGGCGAACCCGAACCCGCCTCTCCCGGCTCTCCCGCGTCTCCCGCCTCTCCCGCCTCCTCCGCCGGAGTGGTTGGCGACGTGGTCGCGGGCGCGGACGCCGTCGAGGTGCGGTGGGCGGAGGACGGCTCGATGACACGCGTCGCCTTCGAGCCGTTCGGCGTGGAACACCTCACGGACGGGGGCGGCTGAGCCGGCACGACGTCAGCACGGCACCCGCCCAGAGCGGTTGTTTCCCTTCGCCGCGTCAGGCGCAGGAGGGACACAGCCCGCGGTAGGTGACCGCGACCTCGGACACCGTGAAGCCGAACCGCTCCGCCTCCGGGAGGTCGGCCAGCGGGCTGCCGGTCGGGTGGACGTCGCGGATGGTGCCACAGCCCGAGCACACCAAGTGGTGGTGCGGATGACGCGCGTTGGGGTCGTAGCGCTTGGCACGGCCGTCGGTGGAGACCTCGACGACCTCACCGAGGGAGACCAGTTCTCCCAGGGCGTTGTAGACCGTGGCCCGGGAGATCTCGGGCAGCCGCCGGACCGCGCGGGCGTGCACCTCGTCGGCCGTGAGGTGCACGTGGTCGCCGTCGAGGACCTCCGCAACGACACGCCGCTGGGAGGTCATCCGCCAGCCACGCCCGCGCAGTCGCTCCAGCAGGTCGCTCATATCGGTCACCTCTTCGGGTTGGGTGGGATGTGCGTGTACGGAGGCGGACGTCCGGGTTCTGATTCTCTGTGGATTTGGCATCCTTATTGACTTGGACTCTGTCCATTGTAGGATCAGTTCCGGCGATAGCCAAGGGACAGGAAGACCCAGTACGGGCCCCGTGCCTCAACTGTTCCGCCCCCCGCAGTTCTTGAGCACCGCGATCCGCCTGGTCGGAAGGATTCCCATGTCTGAGAATCACGATGCAATCGTCACGGACCCGAAGACGGAGGACGGCGGTGGCTGCCCGGTCGCACACGGGCGCGCCCCGCACCCGACCCAGGGCGGCGGCAACCGCCAGTGGTGGCCGGAGCGGCTCAACCTGAAGATCCTCGCCAAGAACCCCGCCGTGGCGAACCCCCTCGGCGAGGACTTCGACTATGCCGCTGCCTTCACGTCCCTGGACCTGGCGGCGGTGAAGCAGGACATCGCCGAGGTGCTCACGACCTCGCAGGACTGGTGGCCCGCGGACTTCGGCCACTACGGCCCGCTCATGGTCCGCATGGCGTGGCACAGCGCCGGCACCTACCGGATCAGTGACGGCCGCGGCGGCGCGGGGGCCGGCCAGCAGCGCTTCGCCCCGCTCAACAGCTGGCCGGACAACGTGAACCTCGACAAGGCCCGCCGTCTGCTGTGGCCGGTCAAGAAGAAGTACGGGCAGAGCCTGTCCTGGGCCGACCTCCTGATCCTGACCGGCAATGTCGCCCTGGAGACGATGGGCTTCGAGACCTTCGGCTTCGCCGGCGGCCGCGCGGACGTCTGGGAGCCCGACGAGGACGTGTACTGGGGCCCGGAGACCACCTGGCTCGGCGACGAGCGCTACACCGGTGACCGCGAGCTGGAGAGCCCTCTCGGCGCGGTCCAGATGGGCCTCATCTACGTCAACCCGGAGGGCCCGAACGGCAACCCGGACCCGCTGGCCGCGGCCCGCGACATCCGCGAGACGTTCCGCCGGATGGCGATGAACGACGAGGAGACCGTCGCCCTGATCGCGGGCGGCCACACCTTCGGCAAGACCCATGGCGCGGGCCCGTCGGACCACGTCGGCGCCGACCCCGAGGCCGCCTCGATGGAGGAGCAGGGCTTCGGCTGGAACAACACGTTCGGCACCGGCAAGGGCGCCGACACGATCACCAGCGGCCTCGAGGTCACCTGGACCGGCACGCCCACGCAGTGGAGCAACGGCTTCTTCCAGAACCTGTTCGGCTTCGAGTGGGAGCTGACGAAGAGCCCCGCCGGCGCGCACCAGTGGGTGGCGAAGGACGGTGCGGGCGCGGGCACCATCCCGCACGCCCACGACGCGTCGAAGCGCCTGGCGCCGACGATGCTGACGACCGACCTCGCGCTCCGCTTCGACCCGGCCTACGAGCAGATCTCGCGCCGCTTCCTCGAGAATCCGGACGAGTTCGCGGACGCCTTCGCCCGCGCCTGGTTCAAGCTGACCCACCGTGACATGGGCCCCGTCGTGCGCTACCTCGGCCCGGAGGTCCCGGACGAGGTGCTGTCGTGGCAGGACCCGCTGCCCGCCCTCACACACGAACTCGTCGACGCCGCGGACGTCGCCGCGCTCAAGGAGCAGGTCCTCGGCTCCGGCCTGACCGTGTCCCAGCTCGTGTCCACCGCGTGGGCCTCGGCCTCGTCCTTCCGCGGCAGCGACAAGCGCGGCGGCGCCAACGGCGCGCGCATCCGCCTCCAGCCGCAGAACGGCTGGGAGGTCAACGACCCGGACCAGCTGGCGGGCGTGCTGCGGACCCTGGAGGGCATCCAGGAATCCTTCAACGCCGCCCAGGTGAGCGGCAAGCGGATCTCCCTCGCCGACCTCATCGTGCTCGCGGGCGCCGCGGCCGTCGAGCGCGCCGCCGAGGAGGCCGGCTTCGAGATCCAGGTCCCGTTCACGCCGGGCCGTGTGGACGCATCGCAGGAGCAGACCGACGTGGAGTCGTTCGCCGCGCTCGAGCCGACGGCCGACGGGTTCCGCAACTACCTCGGCAAGGGCAGCAGGCTGCCGGCCGAGTTCCTGCTCCTCGACCGGGCGAACCTGCTGACCCTGAGCGCCCCGGAGCTGACCGTCCTGGTCGGCGGTCTCCGCGTCCTCGGCGCGAACCACCAGCAGTCGCAGCTCGGCGTCCTCACCACCACCCCCGGCGTGCTGACGAACGACTTCTTCGTCAACCTGCTCGACCTGGGCACGACGTGGAAGGCGACCTCCGAGGACCAGACGGCCTTCGAGGGACGCGACATCGCCACGGGCGAGCTCAAGTGGGCCGGCAGCCGCGCCGACCTCGTCTTCGGCTCGAACTCCGAGCTCCGCGCCCTCGCGGAGGTCTACGCGAGCGACGACGCGAAGGAGAAGTTCGTGAAGGACTTCGTCGCGGCGTGGGACAAGGTCATGAACCTGGACCGGTTCGACCTCGTCTGAGCGCACACCTGACGTCCGGGCCGGCACGCACCATCGCCGGCCCGGACGTCTCTTTGCGGGGTCCCCCGTCCGCCGGGCGCACCTGTCTGCCGGAGGAATCCCCCGCCGCGTCCGGTCGAAGCGTCAGGCGGGCGGGGCGGGCCTGGGCGGCATGGCCAGGTGGGCGAGGTCCGGCGGCGGCGGGGAGGTCTGCGGCCACAGCGGGGCGGCGTCCCCGTCCGCGACGGCGGCCGGGGCGTCGGTGAGGTTCATCCGCTCACGCAGCCGGCCGTAGAAGTCGGTCGGCCCCAGCCGGACGGCCCGCAGCCGCCGGGGAGAGGCGTAGACGCCGATCCAGTCGCCCGGTTCGAGAACGCCGCGCACCTGGCCGTCGATGCTGACGGCGGCCTGCCCGGAACGCTCCAGCAGGCGCAGGGCGACGGGTTCGTCGGGCGCGGCCACGACCGACCGGTTGAAGGTCATGTGCGGGGCGACCGGGGTGAACACCAGCGCGTCCGCACGGGGAGAGACGACAGGACCACCGGCGGCGAAGCTGTAGGCGGTGGACCCGGTGGGCGTGGCGACCAGGAGCGCGTCGGCGGAGTAGGACGCGAGGAGCCTCCCGGCGAGGTAGACGCCGGCGGACACCTGCCGGTCCCGTGACAGCTTCTCCAGGACGATGTCGTTCAGGGCGGTGACGTTCAGGGCCACCCCCCATTCGTCACCGGTCTCGCAGTCGGTGCGCACACGGGGCGGCGGCAGGAGCGGCCCGCGGCCGTAGCGCATCAGTGCGGCCATGTCTGCCGGCACCTCCAGCGGGCGGGAGGCGCGCAGTGTGAGCAGCATGCGCTCCTCGACGGTCAGGCGGTCCTCGCGCACCGCGTCCAGCGCCGAGCGCACCGCCGTGGCCGACACCTCCGTCAGGAATCCCACCCGTCCGAGGTCGATGCCGAGGACCAGCGCGTCGTTGTCGGCGGCCAGGCGGGCTCCGCGCAGGAAGGTGCCGTCACCGCCGAGGGTGACGACGAGATCGGGGTTGCCGGCCGCCTCGTTCTCCTCGTGGGCGCTGTGCCGGCCGCCGTCGTTCCACACGTCGATGTCCGTGCACTGCACGGCGTGCTCGGCGCACCAGGCGCGGACACGGTCGGCGGCGTCCACGGCTTCCCGGCGGCCTCCGTGGACGACCAGGCCGATACGGCGAACTGTCATGTGGGCCTCCATGCCCAGCGTACGGAAGCAACCGCGCGGCCGCCTCGGGAGCGGGACCCTGGCGGGCAGTTGGTCCCGGACGCTGAGCGATCTTGGCGGAACCGATGGCTCCGGGACAAGATGACCCGCATGAAGGGTGACCTCTTTTCCAGTGAGCACATGGTGCGGCCGGCCGTAGCGCCGGGCATGACCGTGCAGAACGCCAAATCCATCAAGTACGCCGTCAACGGTGAGATGTTCGCGCGGCAGGGGGCGATGATCGCCTGGCGTGGGGCGCTGCAGTTCGAGCGCAAGGGCCAGGGCGTGGGCGGCATGCTCAAGCGGGCGGTCACCGGTGAGGGGCTGGCGCTGATGTCGGTGCGCGGACAGGGCGAGGCCTGGTTCGCGCACGAGGCGCAGAACTGCTTCATCGTGGACGTCGAGCCGGGCGACGTGTTCACGGTCAACGGGCGCAACGTGCTCTGCTTCGACGCCTCGCTGTCGTACGAGATAAAGACCGTGAAGGGTGCGGGCATCTCCGGCGGCGGCCTGTTCAACAGTGTGTTCACCGGGCAGGGCAGGCTGGGGCTGATCTGCGAGGGCAACCCGCTGGTCATCCCGGTGTCGCCGCAGCAGCCGGTGTACGTGGACACCGACGCGGTGGTCGGCTGGAGCGCGCATCTGACCACGTCGCTGCACCGGTCGCAGTCGTTCGGGTCCATGATCCGGGGCGGCTCGGGCGAAGCGGTGCAGCTGAAGCTGGAGGGTGACGGTGTCGTCGTCGTGCGGCCCAGTGAGGTGACGCCGCAGAAGGCGCAGCAGCACTGATCCGGGTGCCCCCGGCCCTCGGGCGCCGGGGGCACGGCGGACGTCAGAGCGTGCGGTCGGTGAGAGCGGACAGCAGGGTCCGCAACTCCGCGCGCGGGCGCGGCGCGAGCGGGGCCGACTCCAGGAGTGCGTCGGCCGCCGCGAGATGACTCCGGGCCTCCGTCAGCGCCGCCGCGCGGCCACCGCACCGCTCGATCAGGAGTGCCGACCGGTGTACGGCGGAGTCGTCGAGGGCGGTGGGCGCGGTGAGCAGCCGGGCCAGTTCGCCGCGGCCCGGCGCGTTCAGGGCGGCGAGCACCGGAAAGGTCTTCTTCCCCTGCCGGAGGTCGCCGTGGACGGGCTTGCCGGTGACCGCCGGGTCGCCCCAGATGTCCAGCAGGTCGTCGACGATCTGGAAGGCCACGCCCAGGTGCCGGCCGGCGCGGTCGAGCGCCGTCACCGTTTCCCTGTGCGCCCCGGCGAGTTGGGCCCCCAGTGCCAGCGCGCAGCCGAGCAGGGCACCCGTCTTGCGTTCGGCCATGGTCTCGTACTCCCCTGTGCTGACCGCCTCGGGCCCTTCCCAGGGGCGTCGGGCGAACAGCAGGTCGTCCGCCTGGCCGTGGACGAGGTCGTTCAGGGCGGCGGTCAGGTGCCGTACGGCCGCCGGGACGTGCGCGGACGGCGGCCCGGTGTCGCGTGGATCCGCGGCCGAGGGGCCGGCCGGTGCGGGGGCGGCCGTCAGGGTCTCGACGGCCAGGGCGAAGAGGGCGTCGCCCGCGAGGACGGCCGCCCCGGTGCCGTACGCCTTCCACACCGCGGGGTGGCCCCGGCGCATCGGGTCTCCGTCCATGATGTCGTCGTGCAACAGCGAGAAGGTGTGCACGAGTTCGACACAGACCGCGGCCGGGACGCCGGTCCCGGCGGGCGCTCCGGCCGCCTCGGCTCCGAGGACGGCCAGTGCCTGCCGTACTCCCTTGCCCGGGCGCGGGGCGGCCGCACCGCCGGCGCCGGGGCGGCCCAGCGCGTAGCGCGCCATCTCGCCGATCCACGGGTGCAGGGTGCCGACCGCCGCCGCGAGCGCCGGGGCGACCAGTTCACGGCAGCGGTGCAGGAGGTGCGAGGCGTCGGCGGGCGCCGTCCGTTTCCCGGCGTACGGGGGTGTGGTCAGGGCCGTCACGGGCGGGCCTCCGTCTCGGCGTGCGCGACGCTGTCCGTACCGCCTTGCGGACGGCGGTCCCCGTCCCCGTCGCCGCCGTCCGCCGGGTCCGGGACGACGACGCCGGCCTCCGCTTCGTCTGTGTCGTCCGCCGGGGCGGGGACGCCGCCGCCGTCCGCCGGGGCGGGGACCGCGTCGCCGCCTCCGCGCTGGGCGGGGACCGCACCCACCGCGCACCCGGTGCTTGCGGAGGGCGCCGTCCCGGCCGACGGCGGCTCGGTGAGCCCCAGTTCCGCGCGAGCTCGGTCGATCATCGTGCGACCGTGTCGCAGGCCTATGTGCTCGAATACACGGGTCAGCTCGGCCAGGTCCGCGGCCGTGGCGGCGCGGTCCCGTCCCAGCCGGGCCCGGGACTTGACCAGCCCCAGCAGGGCCAGCGCCCGGCCGCGGGGTTCACTCATCCCCTCGAACTCGGCGAGCGCCTGCGCGTAGACGTCCCGGGCCTCCGCGTGACGCCCGGCCCGGTAGAGGACGTTGCCGCGCATCTTGTGGTTGTAGGCGAGCGCGCTGACCAGGTTCATCTGTCGGCACGAGAGCTCGGCCTCGGTGAGCAGTTCCAGCGCGCGGCGCGTGTCCCCATCGCGCGCGGAGACGATGTCGGCCAGTCCGCGCAGCGCCCAGGCGTGGCCACGCCGGTCCTCGGCGCCCGCGGCGATCTCGGCGGCTTCCTTGAACATCGCGTACGCGGTGTCCAGCGAGCCGGTGTTGCGGTGCATCTGGGCGATGCCTTCCAGGGCCCACACGGTGTGGCGGGCCTCGCCGCGCTTGCGGGCCTCGGCCAGGAGCTGCTCGTGCAGGGCGGCCACCGCCTCGTAGTCACCCTGGATCCGTCCGGTCTCGGCCAGGCCGGCGAGGGAGTAACCGCGGACCACCACGTCCCCGGCCGACCCGCCCAGGTCTGCGGCCAGCCGCAGCAGGCGCCGGGCGAGAGGGAACGCGCCGCGCTGCCGGGCCAGGGTGCCGCCGCTCCACAGCGCCCACGCCATGGCACCGGTGTCCCCGGCCTCGCGGGCGGTCCGGTAGCTCGCCTTCCACGCCCGGTCGGCGTCCGTCACCTGGCCGAGCCTGCGGTGCGCCTCGGCGACCGCCAGTCCGGAGCGTGCCGCCTCACGCCGTGCTCCGGTGCGTTCGGCGGCGCGCAGCTGCTCGGTGCCCGCCGCCAGGACGTCGGTCAGTGAGGAGTTCACCGACAGGGTGGTCAAAGCGCCCTGGTATTCCGGGGCGAAGGCCTTGTCGTACATGCGTGCCTTTCGGTCTGCCGTCAGTGGGGCCGACTGGTGCCCGACGGCCGGTCTGGGACGTGACGGGACGGACAGACGCGCGCGGAACCAGCACCTCGCTTCGTCCGCGCACCGGCGCACTCGCATCTATACACCATGTGTATACATCGAGCGCATACTGACCCGGACGCCAGCCCGGAACACCCCTGGTCCACCGTCGCGGGCCACCGGCCCGTTGCCGATCAAGACGGCGGCGGCGCTCGCGAGGTTGCCTCACGGAGGCCACTCTTCCGATCCGCTCGCCATATTGAACACATTTTCGAATAGCGAGGTATCCTGCAGATATGTCCATGCACCTCCAGGGCTCACTGTTCGACCAGACCGACGACGTGGGCCTGAACTCCCTCGGCGGACTGCGCCGGACCGAGCTCGGCGACGGGGCCTGGATCGATCTGCTGCCCGGCTGGCTCCGCGGCGCGGACGCGCTGTTCGAACAGCTCGCCGCCGATGTCCCCTGGCGCGCCGAGCGCCGGCAGATGTACGAGCAGGTCGTCGCCGTACCCCGGCTGCTCTGCTACTACCGGGCCGGCGCCCCGCTCCCGCACCCCGTCCTCGACGAGGCACGCGACGCACTCGGCGCCCGGTACGCCACCGAACTCGGCGAGCCGTTCGCCACGGCCGGGCTCTGCTACTACCGCGACGGCCGCGACAGCGTGGCGTGGCACGGCGACCGCATCGGACGGGGCGCCCGCGAGGACACGATGGTCGCCATCCTGTCCGTGGGTGCGGCACGCGACCTGGCACTGCGCCCCCGCGACGGCGGCGAGACCCTCCGCTACCCCCTCGGGCACGGCGATCTGATCGTGATGGGCGGCTCCTGCCAGCGCACGTGGGAACACGCCGTCCCGAAGACGGCGCGCGCCACCGGCCCCCGCATCAGCGTCCAGTTCCGCCCGCAGGGCGTGAACTAGGGTGCCCACCGCGGCGGGAGGCCCGCCCCCGGGACGGCCGGCCCCGTCGGGCGGTCAGCGGCCGGAGCGGGCCTGCACCGTGCGTGCCAGCCGGGGTCCGAGCCAGCGCTTCAGCCGGCGCAGGGCCTCCGACTGGCCGGCCGCCCGGTCGAGCCGGTAGTAGAGCTGCGGCGGGACGTACGGGAGCAGCGGGGAGTGCCGCTGGCCCAGCAGAGCGAACATCTGCGCGGGCGGGAGGCCGATGTAGCGCGGCAGGTTCTCGTACCACTGGGCGCTGTGCCGGGCCGCGCTCTGGACCGGCAGGAGAGCGGACCTGCGCTCCCGTTCGTACCGGGCGAGGGCGGTCGGCAGGTCCGTGCGGGCGCCCAGGGCGTTCGCCAGGGACATCGCGTCCTCCAGGGCCAGGGTGGTGCCGGCGCCGATGGAGTAGTGGGTGGTGTGGGCGGCGTCGCCGAGCAGGACGAGGTTGTCGCGGTACCACGTCCGGTTGGTGAGCGTGCGGAAGTTGAGCCACTGGGCGCTGCCGTCGGGCTGCGCCCGGCCGATCAGCCCGTGTCCGTCCAGCAGGTCGGCGAAGAGTTTCTCCAGCAGCGCAAGGCCGTCCGCCTCACTCGCCCGGTCGAGACCGAGGCCGGTCCAGGTCTCCGGGGAGCACTCGACGACGCAGGTGCTGCGGTCCCCGCTGAACCCGTAGGCGTAGCACCAGATCCAGCCGTGCGCCGTCTCGACGAAGGCGAACGTGAAGGCGTCGAAGACCTTGGAGGTGCCGAGCCAGATGTAGCGGTTGCGCCCGAGTGTGATGTCGCTGCCGAAGTGACCGGCGTGCCGGGTGCGCAGTCCGCTGTTGACGCCGTCCCCGGCGACCACCAGGTCGGCGTCCGGGACCCGGTCGCCGGCCGCGATCTCGTGCTCGAACTCGATCCGCACTCCCAGTGACGAGGCCCGTCGGGCGAGGAGGTCGAGCAGCCGGTGCCGGCCGATGCCGAACCCCTCGTCGCCGTGGTGCACCGTCGTCCGGTCGCCGACGTGGGCGACACCGTCGCTCCAGCGCACCGATCCGTCGGCGACGGCGAGCGCCGACTCCGGGTCCCCCTCGCGCAGTTTCTCCAGCAGGCCGCCCCAGTAGGTCACACCCCAGCCGTACGTCGATCCGGCCGGATTCCGCTCGTGGACGGTGATGTCGTGGGACGGGTCCTGGCGCTTCATCAGGATCGCGAAATACAGGCTCGCGGGTCCGCCACCGACGCACGTGATCTTCACGCGCACCCCCCTTGTGGTTACGCAACTGCGGTCAATTGACCACGAAGAGTAGCAGCGCGGAGCCGACGGCCCGGCGCCCGGCGAACGAGATCAGACGTGCGGGCGCCCACCACTTTCCGGCACGGCGCCTCCGCCCGCCGCCGATGCGTCCGCCTCCCGCCGATGCCTCCGCGCCTCCGCCCGCCGCCGCTGCCGCTGCCGCTGCCGCTGCCGCTGCCGCTGCCGCCGGGGACGATCGCATCTCCCCGCCCAGGCGTACGATCGCGCCCTCGCCCGCAGCCCACACCCGGAGGCATCACCATGCGTTCGCCCGCCATCCCCGTCCTGGCCGCACTCGACGACCTGTCCCGCGCTGCCGCCGAACGACGGTGCACCGTCTGGCGACTGGACGCCCCGGAGTCGGATCTGGAGGTCGCGGCCGTCCGGCTCCCGCCGGGCGCGCCGGTCGAGTTCCCGGACGACTCCGAAGCGCTTCTGGTCGTACTGGACGGCCAGGGGTACGTGCGATCACCGAGCGGCCGGGAGGAACTGGCGGCGCACACCGCCGCCTGGCTTCCCCGCGGCACGGAAGCCCGCGCGCACGCGGGAGACACCGGCATGTACTGCCTCACCATCCGGCCGCCCCGGTCCGGCCGCCCCGCGCCGCCCCCGGGGGCCGCCCCGGCGCCCGCGGGCGGTGAGCCCGCCTGCCTGCTCCAGCAGGTCTGCGCCGAGTGCGGACGCATGGCGACGGAGAGCGACGCCCGCTACTGCAACCGCTGCGGCACACCCCTGCCTGCCTGAGCCGGACCCGAGGCGCACGAGGACCGGTCGGAAAGGCACGGCGCTCCGCCGGCCGGCCCGCCCGGACCCCGTTTCCCGCCAGTCTGCGCGAGTGATCCACGCCACTGCACACCCCCCGCCTCCGCAAGATCATCGCGGTACGGGACACCCTCGGGAGGAATTCTCCTTTCCGGTCTTCCCGGGCACCCGCCACAGCAAGATCATCTTCGTTCAAACTTGCACGACATTTGGTTAATTGTCCGGATCACAGCCAACCGGGTCGCAGCGATTTCTTCCGCTCTCCGACAGACCGATAAGCATGCCGGGTCAGCACAGAGAGCCGTTCCAGGAGGACTTCGCATGCCTGAACTCACCCGCCGCCGTGCCATCGGCGCCGCGGCCGCCTTCGCCGCGGCGGCCGGATCACAGACCGTCACCGCGCCCACCGCGTCCGCGGCCGCCGGACGCCCCTCCGGACCGGAAGCGTTCGACGAGGTCTACCGGGGCCGCCGCATACAGGGCCGCCCGACCGGCGGCGGACACCATCACGGCTCGGCGTACGGAGTGTTCGTCGACGGGGTGGAACTGCACGTGATGCAGAACGCGGACGGCAGCTGGATCAGCGTCGTCAGCCACTACGACCCCGTGCCCACGCCGCGCGCCGCCGCCCGCGCCGCCGTGGTGGAACTCCAGGGGGCACCACTCGTCCCGCTCGGCCCCGCCGCCCACTGACCCGCACCGCGAACAGACCGGAAAAGACCCGCACATGACCGTACGCAAGAACCAGGCCGTCCTGACCGCCGACGAGAAGCGGCGCTTCGTCGACGCCGTCCTCCAGCTGAAGCGCAGTGGACGCTACGACGCGTTCGTCACGACGCACAACGCCTTCGTCCTCGGGGACACGGACAACGGCGAGCGGACGGGGCACCGTTCACCCTCGTTCCTGCCCTGGCACCGCAGATTCCTCCTGGAGTTCGAGCGGGCGCTGCAGTCCGTCGACGCCGGCGTCGCGCTGCCGTACTGGGACTGGAGCACGGACCGCTCGCCCCGCTCCTCGCTGTGGGCTCCCGACTTCCTCGGCGGCACCGGCCGCAGCCTGGACGGCCGGGTGACGGACGGTCCCTTCGCCGCGTCCGCAGGCAACTGGCCGATCAACATACGCGTGGACAGCCGCACTTACCTGCGGCGCGCCCTCGGCGGCGGCACGAGGGAACTGCCGACGCGGGCCGAGGTCGACTCGGTGCTCTCCATGGCGACGTACGACATGGCCCCGTGGAACAGTTCCGCCGACGGTTTCCGCAACCACCTCGAGGGCTGGCGGGGCGTCAACCTCCACAACCGGGTCCATGTCTGGGTGGGGGGCCAGATGGCGACCGGCGTCTCCCCCAACGACCCGGTCTTCTGGCTGCACCACGCCTACATCGACAAGCTGTGGGCCGACTGGCAGCGCCTGCACCCCGGTTCCGGCTATCTCCCCGTCGGCGCGACGCCGAACGTGGTCGACCTGAACGAGACGATGAAGCCGTGGAACGACGTGCGTCCGGCCGAACTGCTGGACCACACGGCGCACTACACCTTCGACACCGCCTGACCCCCGGGACCGCGTTCCCCGCGAGCGCGTGAACGGCACGAGGGGGTTCGTCACCGAGCAGGCCGACGCGGCACCGTCGCCCGAGCCGCATCCCCAGCGCGGCCGGCGGTGCCGCCCTGAACTGGTGCGTACGACGTACTCAGGCGTCGGCCGCGGCCGTACGGCACTCCGGGTGACCCCAGCCCTGCGCGTTCTTCGCGATGGGCTCCCCCGCCGCGTAGGAGCGTCCGCAGACACAGCGGCCGGGGAACTTCGCCTTGATCGTCCGCGCCGGACCGCCCGTACGGGAGCCCGTGGCACCCGAACGGGCGGACTTGCCCGCGGGGCGGCGCTGCGTGCCCGACGCCGGTGTGTCCGGCGACGGGGGCGGCTCCGGGGACCCGAGGTCACTGCCCGCGGGTTCCTGGGCGACGGCCGCCCGGCTCGCGGCGCGGTCCGCGAAGTCGTTCAGGCGGTCGCCGTCCACCTGGTGGGCCGGCACGTAGCGGAACTCGACCGAGCGGCCGTCGAGCAGCTCGTCGATCCGGGCGACCAGTTCCTGGTTGGCGACGGGCTTGCCCGCGGCCGTCTTCCAGCCCTTGCGCTTCCAGCCGGGAAGCCAGGTCGTCACGGCCTTCATCGCGTACTGGGAGTCCATCCGGATCTCCAGCGGGACGTCCGGCGCAACCGCCGTCAACAGCCGTTCGAGCGCGGTGAGTTCGGCGACGTTGTTGGTGGCCGTGCCCAGCGGGCCGGCCTCCCAGCGGGCGGGGGTCTCCGTGTCGTCGGCGACCACCCAGGCCCAGCCGGCGGGTCCGGGGTTTCCCTTCGACGCCCCGTCACAGGCCGCCACAACGCGTTCAAGCATGTCCCCGATCATGCCACGGGCCGACACCCGCCAAGGGGCCGGGGCCGGTCGCCCCGCCGTCGCTCCCGGTGATCAGTCGCTGCCCAGCGGCGTCGCCGAGTGCAGGACGTACGTGCCGTCGCGGTGGCCGGCCACCAGTCCCCTGTCACACAGCACACCGATCTGACGGCCGACGCCCGGCAGCGGCATGCCGATCGCGAGGGCGACCTCGGAGCTGGGATCCGGCGTGCCGGGCGATTGTCCGGGCCGAAGGGGAGTCGGGTGCCCGGCCCGCCGTTCAGCCGTTCAGCCGTTCACGAGACGTCGGTGAGTTCGGGCATCTCGCCCTGCGTCGTGCTGATGTCGATCACGGTGAAGGACGCGCCCTGGGGGTCGCTCAGCGCGGCGAAGCGGCCGAACGGACTGTCCATGGGCCCGAAGCGCAGTACTCCGCCCCGGTCGGTCGCCTTCGCCACCGCCGCGTCGCAGTCCTCGACGGTGAAGTACACGTTGATGTACGGAGGCACCTCCGGCGGGAAGTCGTCCGTCATCCGCATCCGGCCCAGCACCGGGCCCTCGCCCAGCCGGTAGATCCGGAAGTCCATGTGCTCGTCCGCCACCTGCTGGGCCCGGTAGGGGAAGACGGCCGGGAAGAACGCGTCCGACTTCTCCGGCTCGCGGGTGAACACCTCGGCCCAGCAGTACGCGCCCGGTACCGCGGTCGCCTCGAAGCCCTCGTGGACGCCGCCCTGCCACACTCCGAAGACGACACCGCCCGGATCACGGGCCAGCACCATGGTGCCGAAGTCGCCGACCTGCATCGGCCCCATCAGCACCTCGCCGCCGTTGTCACGGATCTTCTGCGCGGTGGCCGCGGCATCCGGTGAGGCGAGGTACAGGCACCAGGCGGACTGGCCGTCCTGGCCGGGCATCGGCGGCACGACGGCGGCCACCGCCTTGCCGTCCGCGTACGCCTGCGTGTAGTTGCCGTACTCGGTCGACGACTCGCCGAACGTCCAGCCGAGTACGTCACCGTAGAAACTCTTGGCCGTTTCGACATCGCCGAACATCGCGTCGGCCCAGCACGGTGTTCCTTCGGGTTGCACGGCCATGACGTCGACCTTCTTCTCTTCGCCGGTTGGTTTCGTTCCTCACGCTAGCCAGCCCGGGCCAGTGCCGCGCGCCGAGCGCGGCGACCTGCACGAGACTGGGCACAGCACGGGAGATGCCGGAGGCGTTCACCGACGGGACGGAACACGGATGATGCACGCGTGGGAGGTGGCCCGGCCCGGGCCGATCGAGCAGGAGCCGTTGCGCTTCGTCGAGAAGCCGGTCCCGGTGCCCGGGGACGACGAGCTCCTCGTGCACGTCCGCGCCTGCGGGGTGTGCCGGACCGACCTGCATGTCAGCGAGGGCGACCTGCCGGTCCGCCGGCCCGGGGTGACACCGGGGCACGAGGTGGTCGGCGTGGTGGCGGCGACCGGGTCGGCCGTGAGCGGGTTCGCGAAGGGCGACCGGGTCGGCGTGGCCTGGCTGCGCTCCACCGACGGCACCTGCGTGCACTGCGCCCGCGGGGCGGAGAACCTGTGCCCCGCTTCCACGTACACCGGGTGGGACGCCGACGGCGGCTACGCCGAGTACACGACCGTTCCTGCCGGCTTCGCCCATCGCCTGCCCCGGGACGTCGACGACGTCGCCCTCGCGCCGCTGCTGTGCGCGGGCATCATCGGGCACCGCGCGCTGCTGCGCGCGTCGCTCCCGCCGGGCGGCCGCCTGGGGCTGTACGGCTTCGGGGGCAGCGCCCACCTGTGTGCCCAGGTGGCGCTCGCCCAGGGCGCCACCGTGCACGTCCTGACGCGTGACGCGGCCTCGCGCCGGCTCGCGCTCGAACTGGGGGCGGCCTCGGCGCGTGACACCTACGACGCTCCTCCGGAACCCCTGGACAGCGCGATCCTCTTCGCACCGGCGGGGGACCTGGTCCCGGTCGCGCTGCGCGCGCTCGACCGCGGCGGTGTCCTGGCGGTGGCGGGGATCCATCTGAGCGACATCCCGCCGCTGCACTACGAGGAGGAGCTGTTCTACGAGAAGGAGTTGCGCAGCGTCACGTCCAGCACGCGCGCGGACGGGCGCGAGTTCCTCACCCTGGCCGCGCGGTACGGCGTCGAGGCCACCACGCACGCGTACCCGCTCTCGCGTGCGCAGGAGGCCCTTCAGGACCTCAAGGCCGGCCGCTTCGACGGAGCTGCCGTGCTGGTGAACGACCTGCCCGCCCGGCACTGACCACGCGCCGGCCGGGCGGCGTCCCAGGGCACCGGTCGTCGAGGTTCACGACGTCGCCGGGGCGGTGGGCACACGGGCCGATGGGGCGCCGACTTTCGTGGCGGGGCAAATTCCGGCCGGCCACGTGCCGCGTCGACGCTCAGCCTCGCCCTCGCCCTCGCCCTCGCCCACGTCATCCCCCGGTGGAGAAGAAGATCGTGTCTTGGGTGTACCAGCCGAATTTCCGTTTGAAGTCCCATTCGTCGTGCTCCGTCTGAAGCATGTCAATCAGGAGGCGGAGATTGGCCAGGGGCAGCATGCCGATGTCGGGGCCGTCCACGGGGCGGCTCAAATGGAAAGGCAGCTCACGGGGCAGCTCGGCAACAGATAGCCCTGAGGCAGCAGGTCCGGACTCACGCCCAGCCGACGCAATTCGTCGTCCATCAAGCCGAAGAAGGTGATGGGCTTGGAGTAGACCCCCGAGGTCGCAGGGGTCGGATCCATGGGCGTCGACAATGCACTGCAGGGCCAGGTGGTAGGCGCCGACTGTCCTGCCTCCCACACCTACCACGACCGCTGCCGCGCCTGGGGCGAGACCCACACCCAGGCCGTCCTCCGCCTCGCGCACCACCGCATCAGCGCCCTCTTCACCATGCTTCGCGACGGAACAAGCCTCGCTTGACAAAAGCAGACGGCCTCCGTGCCGTCC
This sequence comes from Streptomyces sp. NPDC005551, assembly GCF_042871785.1. Classification (NCBI taxonomy): domain Bacteria; kingdom Bacillati; phylum Actinomycetota; class Actinomycetes; order Kitasatosporales; family Streptomycetaceae; genus Streptomyces; species Streptomyces sp. NPDC005551. The sequence goes on from NZ_JBIAJE010000003.1 coordinate 424,100, forward strand.
ACTGTCTCGTTGGATGGTCCGCACGGTGTCCGGTTCGACGTCGTGGGCATGGGCTTCCTAACCTCGCGCTTTCACGAGCGTGGCCGTCTGACGTGTGATCAAAGAAGTGAGGAGTGCCGCTGACCTGGGTCGATGGGACGGGTCTAGAGTCTTGTCGTCGTCAAGAAAGCTGCACTCCAGGTGAAGATGCGTACAGGGTCCTACACGCATGTGCGGGTGCAGGGCGGAGGGTGCGGGTGGTCGGTGCCCCGGCCGGGAGAAGCATCTGCCCAGGGCCACCCTTCGTAGCGGGTGGCCAGGGTCCGTACCGTCTCGGCGATGCGGTCGCGGAGTTCAGCCGGTGCCATGACCTCGACGTCGGTGCCCAGCCGCAGGAACTCGCCGTGGGCGTGATCGATCGACTCGATGGGCACCCGGGCCTCCGTCCATCCGTCACCGGTGGATGTGACGCCGAGGCGGCGGGCGCCCTCCGGGGTGAGCCGTACCAGGGCCTCCCCGGTGTGTAGTCGCGCTCGGAAGTCGGCCAGATAGCTGTTCCAATGCCTAATCAGGTCGAACCCGTCCGGGATGGCGAACTCGTCTTCCAATGGCCGGAGTTCGAGGATCTGGTCGACCCGGTAGGTGCGGATCCCGGATGGTCCGTCGGCGACCAGGTACCAGCGGCCGGCCTTGAGCACGAGCCCGTACGGCTCCACCCGCCGCTCGATCTCCTCCGGTGCCCGCCAGCGCCGGTACCGCAGTACCACCGCCCGCCGGGCCCACACCGCGGCGGCGCCCGCGGTCAGGTGAGGCGTACAGTCGGCGTCGCCGTACCAGCCGGGGGCGTCGAGCAGGAAGCGCTCCTGGATCCGCTCGGCGTGCTCGCGCAGCTCCGCCGGAAGGGCGGCCCGCAGCTTGAGCCGGGCGGTGGCGAGCGCCTCGCCGAGGCCGAGCTCGGCGGCGGCGCCGGGGAGTGCGGCAAGGAACGCGGCCTGCGCCTCGTCCGCGGTCAGTCCGGTGAGCCGGGTCCGGTAGCCGTCGACCAGCCGGTAGCCGCCCGCGTGTCCGGCGTCACCGTAAAGCGGAATACCGGCGGCGCCGAGCGCCTCGACGTCCCGGTAGACGGTCCGAACGGAGACCTCCAATTCCTCGGCCAGCTGCCGGGCCGTCATCCGGCCCCGGTTCTGGAGCAGCAGAAGCAGGGTGACCAGCCGACTCGCACGCATGCCGCTCAGTATCCACTGACAGGGGATGTCAGCAGATCGGCCCTAACCTGCGGCGCATGGACGACTTCGACTTCCTGCACGGCTCCTGGGACGCGGCCAACCGCCGTCTCGCCGCACCACTCGGCTCGGGCCCCGGCACCTGGGTGGAGTTCCCCGGTCACGCGGTGGTCCGGCCGCTTTTCGGGGGTGCTGGCAACATTGACGAGATCACCTTTCCCACCCTCGGCCGTCAGGGCGTGACCCTGCGGCTGTTCGACCGGCAGACGGAGCGCTGGTCGATCCGCTGGTCCGACAGCCGGACGGGCCGACTGGATCCGCCGGTGGTCGGCGGCTTCACTGGTGACCGCGGCGATTTCCACGGAGAGGACACCTACAACGGCCGGCCGATCCGAGTGCACTTCGCCTGGTACCGCCTCGGCCCGGACGCTGCCCGCTGGGAGCAGGAGTTCTCCGTCGACGACGGCCGCTCCTGGGAGCTCAACTGGACCATGGATCTCACCCGCACGGGGCGGGTCGGCGGATGAGCATCGTCGAACTCCGGCAGTACACCCTGCATCCTGGAGCCCGGGAGACACTGATCGAGCTGTTCGAGCGCGAGTTCGTGATCGGTCAGCAGGCGGTCGGCATCACCGTCGGAGGCCGTTTCCGCGACCTGGACGACCCGGACCGCTTCGTCTGGCTGCGCGCCTTCCCCGACATGGCGCACCGCCGGCGCGCGCTGGAGGCGTTCTACACCGGCCCGGTCTGGCGGGAGCACCGCGACGCGGCCAACGCCACCATGGTCGACAGTGACAACGTCTTGCTGCTGCGCGGCCCGGGCTTCACACCTCCGCCCGGCGCCGGTGAAGTGTTCGCGACCGTCTGCCACCCCACCGTCCCGGCCGCCTTCGATGCGTACGCCGCCCGGCACCTGGGTCCGGGCCATGCGCTGCACCGCACCGAGCACGCCGAGAACGATTTTCCCCGTCTGCCCGTCCGCACCGGGGAGGACGCCCGGGTCTGGTTCGGCCCGGCCGAGCCATCACCCTGGCCGACCCGGCGGCTGCGGCTGGAACCCGTGACGCCTTAGCCTCGCGCTTACCGTCCGACAGGTGATCAGTTAAGCAAAAAGTGCCTCTGACCAGCCAGCATGAGGGTTGTCCAGGCCTTTGTTCCCGCACCCGTCGGAGGCACTTCCCACGTGAGTAAGCGTGTCGGGTTGTACCCGCGTGTGAGGATATCGGGAGGCGGCCGCGGGGTGGTCTCGCACGCCGGCGCAGTGCTACTCGTGGAGACAGTCCCGCCGGACAGGGCCGGCCGACGCGCTGTCGGCGGCGCTCACCTCGTGGCGCAAGCCCAGAGCGGTACACGATCCCGGCAAAGTCCTGCTGGATGTCGCGCTCGCCGTTGCCCTGGGCGGGGACTGCCTGGGCGATGTCGCGATGCTGCGGGCCGAGCCCGGCGTGTTCGGCCCGGTGGCCTCCGACCCGACCGTCTCCCGTCTGGTCGACACCCTGGCCACGGCCGGACCGCGGGCGCTCGAGGCTATCCGGCGCGCACGGGCCGAAGTCCGTGAACAGGCATGGCGGTTGGCTGGCGCCGCGGCCCCGGACGCGGCCGGTGAGGTGATCGTGGATATCGACGGCGTGCTGGTCCTGGCGCACTCCGAGGAGGAGCACGCCGCCAAGACCTGGAAGAAGACCTTTGGCCACCATCCACTGTTCGCGTTCGTCGACCACGGCCCAGCCGGGTCCGGGGAACCGGTCGCCGGCCTGCTGCGGCCGGGCAATGCGGGCAAGCAACACCGCCGCCGACCACATCGAGGCCGCGCGCCTGGCCCTGGCCCAGCTGCCGAGGAAGTACCGGTGCGGGCGGCGCACGCTGATCCGCACGGACTCCGGCGGGGGCACCCATAAGTTCCTCAACTGGATGACCGCACGCGGCCGATGGCTGTCGTACTCGGTGGGGATGACCATCACCGACGCGATCCACCAGGCCGTGTTCCTGGTCCCGGCCTCGGCCTGGACCCCGGCCGTCGAGCCGGACGGCAAGGTCCGCGACGGTGCCTGGGTCGCCGAACTCTCTGGTGACGTGCTGAAGGGTTGACCGAAGGGGATGCGGCTGATCGTTCGCAAGGAACGGCCCCACCCCGGCGCGCAGTTGCGCTTCACGGACGCCGACGGTATGCGGCTGACCTGCTTCGCCACCAACACCACCGGGACCCCGGTCGCCCAGCTGGAGTTGCGGCACCGCCAGCGGGCCCGCGCCGAGGACCGCATCCGCGCCGCCCGCGACACCGGCCTGCGCAACCTCCCCCTGCACCAGGCCGCGCAGAACCAGGTCTGGCTGAAGATCGTCCAGCTCGCACTCGACCTGGTCGCCTGGATGCCCATGCTCGCCCTGACCGGACCCGCTCGCCGCTGGGAGCCCAAGCGCCTGCGGCTGAGGCTGCTCTCCGCCGCCGCCCAACTCGTTACCACCGGACGCCTCCGCGTGCTCCGCCTGGCCCGCCACTGGCCCTGGACCGACGTGATCACCAGCGCATTCGAGCGCCTGCAGGCGCTGCCGAACCCCGACTGACCAGCGATAACGTCCAATCCCAACGAGCACCCGATCACTTCCGGAGCCGTGGAACCCGACGCACACCCGACGCGACTGCCGGGCCATCGCCATCCCTGCCGACAAAACACCCAGGCCAGATCGGCAGAAACGGCCCGCCAGCCAAGCTGACGAGCCGTCATGCAAGATCGAGGCTAAGGGCTCGTAATCGGCCAACCTTAGTGCACGACCGGAGCCCCAGTCAGCTGCCCCACTTCGCAAAGATTCACAGGTGACAGCCTCTGCAGATCCATTCTGCCAGAGGATCGCAGCGAGGAACGCTTCTCGCCCCAGGTGCGAGGAACCCTTGTCGGGATGGATCCCACCATGGATATAGTGACCGGGCCTCAGCGGAATGGTCCAGACCAGACAATTCCGCCCGGTAGGTTGGATCATGCGCGGGGGGACGTTCACATTGCACGGCAATGTACGAGACGGAACTCCCCTGCCTTGCTACAAGGGGGAATCGTTCAGTGCGTCCCGCCAGACCCGTGGTGGTTCTCACCACCACAGCACTCTACGTTGCCGGCCTGCTCGTGACGGCTCCTCAAGTCGCCGCAGCCCCAACGTCCTACGTGGGCGACGAGTGCAGCTCCCGGTACAACCGGGCATGCTTCCGCATCCATTACAGCTCACGTTCTGGAACAACACAGCTTTCCCAGAGCGGATGCATGATCAGCAATAAGTCGATCAGGGATCATTGGGGTTATTCCCCGAACGGAGCCTCCGTCGTTCGGTACGTCTTCAATGCGTTTCCCGGTTATTACGTGGATCCCGACGGTGACACCCACCGGGGCATGGCCCACCCGTGTGACGGCACGGGCGACGGGCAGACTGCCGCGAACAACGCCGCTTCGGCCTACAACCAGGACCCCTCACACTCGTACACCGTCTACAAAGACACCGGTTACACCGGCAGCAAGAAGACGATCCCGAGGTACGACGGCATCGCCCGCAACCTGGGAACCGGCCTGAAGAACAAGAACTCGTCGAGCAAGAGGAACTAGCCATGACTAAGAAGTGGATTCACCCCGCTGTCCTGGCTGCTTCGTTTTCGGCGCTTATCCTGACCGCCGCCTGCGGGACCCAGCACACCAGCGATGACCAGCAGACTGCCGAGACGCAGCGCGGCGCCCAAGCGCTGCCGGGCGCGCAGGACCGTGCCGAGTGGCCGAGTCCGCAGGTGGAAAGTGGCCTCGCCGCCGGTATGCGCCTCCCGCTTCAGGATTACATGCTGGCCTACCCGGACGAGGTCGACATTGAAAACGCCAAGGACAAGACCAAGACGGCGTGCATGGCGCGCAAGGGGTTCACCTTCTCCCCGCCACCTTCCGGGACCACGCCGGCCCTGTCCTACGACTCCATGAACATGGAGCGCCGGTACGGTGTCACCGACGCCAGGACCGCACAGAGCTACGGCTACCAGGCGCCAGGCGCGGTGGAGGAACCGGCAGACGACACCGCAGCCGAGGAAAATGCGGAGGGCCGCAGTGATGCCTGGTTCGACGCCCTGGACGTCTGTGTCTCCGAGGCGAACAAGAAGATCGGCATCCTCTACGAGACCGATATCGCCGCAGACCTGGCCGCTGAATCGCTGGAGAACACGGCGAGCAACCTCAAAGTCCAAGCGGCAATCAGTAACTGGCAGGGGTGCATGTCCCGGGAAAACTACCAAACCGGCCCAACCCCGCAGCATGCCGGTGAGAGCTTCGCTCAGACGTCGACGGGGGCGCAGCCGTCCACTGAGGAGACGCAGATGGCCGTAGCTGACGTCGGCTGTAAACAGTCTTCCAACCTGGTCTCCGTCTGGCACAAGACGGAGATTGCCTATCAGACGAAGCAGATCTCCGACCACAAGGCGGAGCTGGACGCAGAGGAGGCCCGCAACGCCGAGCTAATCGCAAACGCGCGAGCCGTCCTTGCGCAGAACTAGCCGCTCCGCCTTCCCCATTCTTCAGCCCACGCTTGGCAAGCACTGGCGCCAATCCTTCCGTGGGCCTTGTTCCCATTCCACCGAACGCAGGGGACCGGGTCCGTCGCCGAAACAGAGAGACTCCACAGTGACAGTGCCCCCGTCTCGCCGCAGGTTCATGCGCCTGGGTCTCGGCTTGCCCTTGGCCGCGCTGCCCCTGAGCGCCTGTAGCGACAGCCAAGCGCCGAAACCCTCCGCCAGCACTTCAGCCGCACATGTTCAGGTGTCCGAGTACCGCGTCGAGCAGCACGACGGCCACCGCAGGTTCTCCGCCGACTATGTGATCCACAACACCGCCCGATCACCCATCAAGTATCAGATCGCGTTCGTTTTCCTCGACAGTGACGGGCTGGCAACCGAACCGAAGTGGGTTACCCGCACCGTCCAGGCCGGACATTCCTACGACGGGACGGTCTGGGTCCCCTGGGAGGAAAGACAGGGTTCGACGGGGGTCAAGGTCATCAAAATCCATGAGACACCGCTCTGATGGTCTCACGCGTCGCTGGCACTGAGATGTCGCGGACTTCGACACTGCCGGACTTCGCACGCCCGTGAATTGAAGAGTAACGGCCCGCCGAGTCCTTCACCACGGTTACCGTGGACGGCGCGGAGGGCAGAATGCGGGACCACAGCACCTGACGTCATTTTCCAGTGGGACAGAGCGCAGGAGGGTGCGTCAATACGGCAGTCAGGCTCAGGCGCCGCGGCGGGATTTTCGGACTCAGCTCATCCCATATTCCTGGCTGTAGCGAATCTGGATCCAGGAGTATCGCCACGACCCCGGCGCGGACCGACACAAGAGCGGTGAGAGCGGTAAGGCGCCGGCGCCTCCTCGCGTCGCTGCGGGTGTGATCGATGGCGTGTCCGGGCCTGGCCCGGCGTCATTCTGAGGCTGCGAGCGTCGGGACGCTCCGATGACGCGGGAGATCGCCCGGGTCGTCGCGGGCCACCTCCGCTGACGGGGCCGGGCGGCCGGTCTCAGCCGGGCGGGCCCTTGCGGGTGTCCGGTTCCTCTGCCGCCACTCCGTGGGCCGAGTCCTCGGGGACGCTGTCGGCCGGCACACCGGGGACGGCCGCGCCGCCCTGGAGCCGCTTCAGGTCGTCCGGGCGCACCTGGATGACGATCACGGCGATCAGTGCGGCCACGACGGCGAGGACGGCCGCCACGACGAACGCGCTCGAGATGCCCGAGGTCAGCACCTGGTCGCTGTACGGCGGCGGGAGCTGCCCGGTTCTGCGGAACTCGAGCCGCTGGGCGGGGGTGGCCTGAGACATGAACTGCCGGATCTGGTCGGTGGCCTCGCTGCGGCTGGCCGTACCGAAGACGGTGACCAACACGCTCAGGCCGAGCGAACCGCCCACCTGCTGGGTGGCGTTGAGGATGCCGGACGCGGCGCCCGACTCCTGCGGCGAGACACCCGAGACCGCCATCAGGGTCAGCGACACGAACTGCATGCCCATGCCGAAGCCGAAGACGAGCATCGGGCCGAGGATGCTGCCGAGATAGGTGCTGCCGACGTCGGTCAGCGTCAGCCAGCCGAGTCCGAGGGCGGCCAGGACGGAGCCGCCCGCCATGAACGGTTTGGGGCCCCAGCGGGGCAGCATCTGCGAGGCGAAGCCCGCGCCCACCGCGATGATCGCGCTCACCGGCAGGAAGGCCAGACCCGCGCGCAGCGGACTGAAGTGCAGGACGTTCTGCACGAAGAGGGTCAGGAAGAAGAACATGCCGAACATCGCCGCGGCCAGTGTCAGCATCATTCCGTAGACACCCGCGCGGTTGCGGTCACGGAACATCCACAGCGGCGTGATGGGCTGCTTCGAGCGGCGCTCGACGACGATGAACGCGGCCAGCAGCAGCACCGCGGCCGCGAAGGACGCGAGGGTCAGGGTGTCGCTCCAGCCCTCCTCGGAGGCCCGGATGAACCCGTAGACGAGCAGCACCATGCCCAGGGTGGAGGTGAGGGCGCCCAGGAGGTCGAAGTGCCCCGGATGCCGCTCGGACTCGCGGATGTAGCGGGGCGTCGCGAGGACGATCAGCAGGCCGATGGGCACGTTGACGAAGAGCACCCAGCGCCAGTCCAGCCACTCCACGAGCAGTCCGCCCGCGAGGAGTCCGATCGCGCTGCCGCCCGCCGAGACGGCCGCGAACACGCCGAACGCCCGGTTGCGCTCGGGGCCTTCGCGGAAGGTGGTGGTGATCAGCGCGAGGGCGGTGGGGGACGCGATGGCGCCGCCGACGCCCTGGAGCGAGCGGGCCGCGAGCAAGTGCCAGGCCTCCTGCGAGAGTCCGCCGAGCAGTGAGGCGAACACGAACAGCAGGACGCCGAAGACGAAGACGCGGCGCCGGCCGAGGATGTCGCCCAGCCGTCCGCCGAGCAGGAGCAGGCCGCCGAAGGTCAGCGTGTACGCGTTGACCACCCAGGAGAGGCTCTCGGTCGAGAAGCCGAGCGAGGTCTGGATGTGCGGCAACGCGATGTTCACGATGGTGATGTCGAGGACCACCATCAGCTGGCACGAGGCGATGACGAGGAGTGCGACACCGCTGCCGTGGCCCCGCTTCGGGGCTTCGGCAGACTTCGGGGGTGTCGAGTGAGCGGCCGTCATCATGGGATGTCCGTGCGTCGTCGCAGGCCGGCATGGGCGCCGGCATTCACTTGACCAACGTAAGCCGGGGTGTCCCGCTCCACCAGTCGATCAACGCGTACCGGGCCGATCAACGGGACCGCGTACGCGGCCGTACCGGGCGGGGTGCCCGGCGGCGGGGTGCCGCACGGGGCGGCGGGGTGGGAGACCCCGCCGCCCCGTGCGGCTGTCCGGCCATCGGCACGCGGTGGGCGCTACGGCAGCCGGTTGATCCTGAACGTGGACGTCGTGTTCCTCACGTCCTGCGCGTTGTCGCTCATCCTGAGGTTGTGGAAGGTGACTTCACCGACGGCGGGGCCCTGGCCGGCCTCCGGCATCTCGTTGGCCCACAGGCCGAAGCCGGACTTCGCGTCGTACGCGTCACCGCTCCTGTGCGCTCCGGTGATCGTCACGTCCGTGAGGACGGTGTCCTTGATCGGGAACTGTGGCTGTCCTCCCACGTAGTTGGTCTGGAACATGATGCCGCTGTAGGTCGGATCGACGATGTCGACGTTGTTGACGCGGATTCCCTGGAAGACCTTCGAGGCGGAGAACATCCAGATCCCCGGGAAGGTCTGGGAACCCCAGAAGTGGCCTCCGGCCCGGACGACCGAGATGTTCTCCAGGGTCGTCGGAGCGGTGCCGAAGCCGTTCATCGGGTAGCCGAAGTCCAGTGAGCTGACCGTGATGCCCGAGTAGACCAGCGTGTCGGCGATGTGGATGTTGCGGAAGGTGTTGTCGTACCCGCCGTAGACGGCGATGCCGGCCGCGCGCCAGGTCAGGATCGACGTGAGGTTCTCGTACACGTTGTTCTTCTCGTCGGCCCCGCCCGCGTCGATCGCGGAGAACAGCGCGAAGCTGTCGTCGCCGGTCGCCCGTGCCTCGTTGTTGACGACGTGGTTGTCCGTGCTGCCGTTGGTCATGTTGATGCCGTCGGCGAACATGTCGCGGATCCGCGAATTCTTGATGGTGATGCCGTCGGTGTTGGCGCCCCAGTAGAGGCACACCATGTGTTCGTTCCAGATGGTGTCGATGGTGATGTCGGAGACGTTGGAGAAGTCGAAGACCTTGCCGGGGCCGTCGATACGCGAGGTGTAGTTGCCGAAGTACGCGAAGTTCGCGAACGACGACCCCTTGGCACTGGCCTCGGCCCGGAAACCGATGTCCGTGTTCTCCTGCGACGACGGGGCGTGGAAGCGTGTGAACCAGGGGCCGGCGCCGACTACCCTGACCGCCTTGCCGTAGACCTGGAACTTGCTCGACGTCTCGTAGTCACCGGCGGGCAGGTAGACGCCGACGAGCTTGCCGGTGGTGTCCATGCGTACCTTGTCGAGCGCGTTCTGCACGTCCTGGTGGGAGAAGCCGGCCGGCGCGGTGTAGGCGGCCGGGTCCGGGTTCGGGACCGCCGAGACCTGCTCCAGGCTCACGAAGTCGATCGCGTACGTGGAGTCGTTGGCGGCGTCCTTCTGGAGCCGTATCCTGCTGCCGGCCGGGACGGTCTGGCCGAGCATCAGGTTCGCCTCGTCGTAGATGTGCCGCGGTGACCCCGAGCCGGGCGAGTTGCCGGGGCCCGTCTCCGCCCCGTACAGCCAGGCGTACTTCGACGTCAGGTCGACGGCCTTGAGGAACTTGCCGTCGACGTAGACGTTCAGGGTGGAGTTCGTACCGCCGCCTCCCGCGGAGTCCGGGATGGAGAAGCGGGTCACCAGGGTGTTGGCGGGGGCCTTGGTGGTCCATTCCACGTAGTTGCCCGTGCTGTTGAGGGTGACCGCCTTGCGGCCCGACGCCTCGCCTGCGATGTCGCCGACCGTGCGATTGGGTCCTACGGTCTGTGCGCCGCCGCCCGCGGTGCCGTCCTCGGCCTCGTACATGTCGTACGGCATGTTGGCGCCCCGGCCGACGAACAGGGGCTGGCCGGCGGTGTTGTTGTCCCGCTTGACCGGCAGTTCGTTGGCATCGGCCGCGATCACGGTCCGCACGGTGAACTTGCCCTTGCCGGCGGTCCAGGTACCGAGCTTCACCGGGGCGGCGGTGTCACCGGCCGCGATGGCCCCGTCGTAGGAACCGGTGAGCGTTCTGACGGTCGTGCCGGCGGAGTCGAGGACGGTGAGGGTGATGCCGTGGCCGCCGCTCGCTGAGGCCACCGTGCCCTGGTTCTTCAAGGTGACGGAGAAGGTGACCGTGTTGCCCTCGGCCGGCGCGCCGGGCGACCAGCCGACGGAGGCGGCCACCAGGTCGGAGCTGGAGACGGGCTTGACGACGAGGGAGGCCGGGCTGGTGTGGGAGTTGTTCCCCTCGTTCTGCTCGATGACCTTGTCGGCCGGGTCCACGACGGCACTGATCCGGTAGGTCCCGGCGTCACGGGCGCCGATGTCGGCGGTGACGGTCGTGGACGCACCGGCGGCGAGCGCGCCGACGGCGGCGGTGCCCGCCTTGCTGCCGCCGAGGCGGAACTCGACGTCGGTGGCTTCGGAGGCCTCCGTACCGGTGTTGCGCACGGTCGCGGTCAGCTTCACCGCGTCGGACTCCACGGGACTCGCCGGTGCCGAGGTGATGCCGGTGACCTGGAGGTCGGGGTTGGGCGCCGGGGTGCCCAGGACCTGGAACTCGGCGACCTGTCCGGCCGAGGAGCCGGAGTTCGCGGTGAACACCAGCCGGACGTCCGCGATGCGGCCGGTGACGGGGATGCGCACCGTGTTCCCGCTCGCCGGGTCGAACGTGTAGTCCTTGGCGGCGGCCAGGCTCGTGAACGAGGTGGCCTTCTGCTCCCGCCCGAGGACCTGGATCCGCTGGGTCCTGGCGGCCCACGCCGCGTCGGGACTGAGCTTGAGGACCACGGTGCCGACGTCGGCGTTGGCACCGAGCCTCACCGTCAGGCTGTTCGGGTAACTGCCGGGACCGCCCTCCCAGTAGGTGCTGGTGCTGTCGTCGTTGGCGTTCTCCGCGACGAAGGTGAAGACGCTGGACGAGGCGGTGACCGGCTTGCCCACGGCGAGGTTCACGTCGTCGCTCGCGGAACCGTTGCGGGTGACGGTGTTGCTGTCGGCGGACTGGTTGCCCGCCGCGTCCTTGGCGCGCACGTAGTAGGCGACGGTCGCCGAGGCGGGCTGGGTGTCCGTGTACGTCGTGACGTCGCCGGGGACGCTCTTGCGCAGGGTTCCGTTCGCGTAGAGGTCGTAGCCGGTCACCTTCACGTTGTCCGTGGACGCCCGCCAGGTGAGCTCGACCCGTCCGCTCACGGTCTCGGTGAAGGCCAGGTCGGCGGGGGCGGTCGGGGCCTGGGTGTCGCCCGAATCGCCCTTGCGGGTCACGGTGTTGCTGTTGGCGGACTGGTTGCCCGCCGCGTCCTTGGCGCGCACGTAGTAGGCGACGGTCGCCGAGGCGGGCTGGGTGTCCGTGTACGTCGTGACGTCGCCGGGGACGGAGGTACGCAGCTCCCCGTTGGCGTAGATGTCGTACCCGGTGACCCTGACGTTGTCGGTGGCGGCCTTCCAGGTCAGCTCGATCTGGCCGGAGGCGGGTTCGGTGCAGGCCAGGTCGGCGGGCGCGGCCGGTGCCTGGGTGTCGCCCGTGGTGGGCCCGTACACCTCCAGTTCCGACAACTGCCCGGCCGCCTGGCCCGTGTTGGCCGAGACCAGCACCCGGACGAAGCGGGTCGTGGTGGCGTTGAAGGTCAGGCTCTGCGTCAGGTCGTTCGCCTCGTCGAAGTCGTAGCCCTTCGAGGCGGTCAGGTCGCTGAAGTCCGAGCCGTTCGTGCCGGCCTGGAGCTTGAGCGTCTGGGTCCTGGCGCCCCAGCCGGACGGCAGTCGCAGCACCACGCGGTCGACGCGCACGGACGCGCCGAGGTCCACCTGGACCCACTGCGGAAGGTCGCCGTTCCTGCTCTCCCAGTAGCTGGCGCGGTTCCCGTCGCCCGCGTTCGCGGCCAGGTATGTCTGGGTGGTGCTGCTGGCCGTGAACTGCTTGCCCGCGGCCAGGTTGGCGGAGGAGTCGCTCGCGCCGTGCACCTCCAGCTCCGAGAGCTGCGCGGCGGCCCAGCCGGTGTTCGCGGTGATGGCGATCCGCACGTGGCGGGCCTGGGTGGCCGGGAACGCGATGGTCACGGTGTTGCCCGCGCCCGGCGTGAAGGCGTACGACGCCGAGGACTTGATCGTGTCGAAGCTCGTGCCGTCACCACTGCCCTGTACGGCGAGCGTCTGGTTCCGGCTCTCCCAGGAGGCGGGCAGCTTCAGGACCACCTCGTCGATGCGGGTGGGCGCCCCTAGGTCGGCCTGCACCCACTGGGGGAACCCGGAGCCCGAGCTCTCCCAGTACGTGGACGCGTTTCCGTCGGTGGTCCGGGACGCGCCGTACTCGGCCTTGGAGCTGCTCGCCGTGGCGCTCCTGCCCGCGGCGAGGTTGGGGCCGCCGGCCGCCGTGGCCGTGGTCGTGGTCAGTGCGGGGAGCCCGATGAGGGCGAGCGCTGCGGTCAGCAGAGCGGCCAGCAAGCGGCCTCTCCAACGGTGTCTGGTCATCCTTCTCCTGCCCTGGAGGGGTGTCACGGGGGACGCGCAAGAGCCACAAGGGAGCAAGGGTCGTCTTTTTGCGTTCAGTTGTTGGAGAGTTGCACGCTGATGTTGTTGAGTCCACAGTCCGCACAGAGAAACTTGCCCCCGACTGTGCGACAGGACAAGACCGGGCGGCGGCGCGCGGAGGGGCCCGGAAGCGGGCACAGCAAAGCGGCCGGCCCGCCCCGGTCCGTCTGGACCGTGGGCGGGCCGGCCGCGGTTCTCCCGGTCCGCTACTCGCCGGCGTAGGCCTTCTCCAGGGCGGCCAGATCGAGCTTGCTCATGGCGTACATCGCCTGGGTCGTACGCGCCGCCTTCACCGGGTCCGGGTCTGCGATCATGTCGATGAGCCGGGCCGGGAAGACCTGCCAGGACAGCCCGAACCTGTCCTTCAGCCAGCCGCAGGGACCGCCCTCGCCCCCGTCCTCGGTGAGCCGGTTCCAGTAGTGGTCCACCTCTTCCTGGTCAGCGCAGGGGATCTGGAAGGAGATGGCCTCGCTGAACGTGAACTGCGGGCCTCCGTTCAGGGCGACGAACTTCTGGCCGTTGGCCTCGAACTCGACGACCATCACGGAACCGGCGGGTCCCGGCCCCGCGTCGGTGTAGCGGCCGACCCTGCCGAGCCGGGAGTTCTTGAAGACCGAGACGTAGAAGTCGGCGGCCTCTTCGGCCTGGCCGTCGAACCACAGGCAGGTGGTGAATCCGTCGGTGGACATGCGATACCTCCTCGGGCGGGAACCTCTTCACCTGTTTCGACCGATCCTCGTCCGAAAACTCATCGGTGACGCGGGGAGCGCCGTACGCGGCAGGCGGCCGTGCGACGCCCTGGCCGGCTGCGCCCATCGTCCAGGTCACCGGCTGCGTCGGCATTCCCGGTTCTCCTCCGCCCGCACCTGCGGCACGCGGCCCATGGCCACCTGCTGCGCGAAGCCGGATTGGATGTCGACTGGCATCTATCGTGGACCGTGTTTAGATGACTACCGTAATCTAAATTTGTTGGATGCGTGCGTCCGGACGGCGCCCGCACGGCTGAGGACACAGTCCGCCCGCACGTCAGCCGGAATAGCGACACAGACTGTCTCGTACTGGGGGAAGCCCGGGACGAACGGAGAGCCCGCCCTCGCATGGACGGGAAACGGATCGGAGACGACGATGAAGGCTTTCACGGTCGAGAAGTACGGCGACCAAGCCGGGATGCGCGCCGCCGACGTGCCCGACCCCCAGGTGGGGTCCGAAGATGTCCTGGTCAAGGTCCACGCGGCGGGAATCAACCCGCTGGACATCAGGATCCGCAACGGGGACTTCAAGGCGTTCATGCCGTACCGGCTGCCACTTGTCCTGGGCAACGACCTCGCCGGAGAGGTCCTGCGGGTCGGGTCGTCCGTCACCCGGTTCGCGGTGGGCGACGAGGTCTACGCCCGCCCCGACAAGGACCGCATCGGCACCTTCGCCGAATTCATCGCCGTCCACCAGAACGACCTGGCCCCCAAACCCGCCGCCCTCACCATGACCGAGGCCGCCTCCCTGCCCCTGGTCGCCCTGACCGCATGGCAGGCACTCGTCGAGCGGGCCCAGGTACAGCCGGGTCAGAAGGTCCTCATCCACGCGGGCGCCGGTGGCCTCGGCTCCATCGCCGTCCAGCTGGCGAAGGCACTTGGCGCGTACGTGGCCACCACCGCGAGCACCGCCACCATCGACCTGGTCAAGGAATTCGGCGCGGACGTCGCCGTCGACTACCGCACCCAGGACTTCGAGGAGGTCCTCGAGGGCTACGACGTCGTCCTGGACAGCCTCGGCGGCGACAACCTGGCGAGGTCTTTGCGTGTACTCAGGCCCGGCGGCCATGCCATCAGCGTCGCGGGCCCGCCCGACCCGGCCTTCGCCCGCGAACTCGACGCGAACCCGGTCCTCCGCCTGGCGATGACCGCGCTCAGTCACAAGACCCGACGCCGGGCCAAGCGCCTCGGCGTGACGTACTCGTTTCTGTTCATGAAGGCGAGTGGCGACCAGCTGCGCGAACTCAACCGTCTCATCGCCGTCGGGAAGATCCGCCCCGTCGTCGACCGTGTCTTCCCGTTCGACGAAACCCTTCAGGCCATGGAGTACGTCGAGAAGGGCCGGGCGAAGGCCGGCAAGGTCGTCGTCTCGATGACATAGGGCGGGCGCGCCGGCCTCGACCGGCTCCGACTCGAGCAGTGGTCATCACTCGCGAGCGCCAACGTTTCCGCAGGACCCCGTACCACCAAGCCGCGC
Source organism: Streptomyces sp. NPDC005551 (assembly GCF_042871785.1). Classification (NCBI taxonomy): domain Bacteria; kingdom Bacillati; phylum Actinomycetota; class Actinomycetes; order Kitasatosporales; family Streptomycetaceae; genus Streptomyces; species Streptomyces sp. NPDC005551. The sequence continues at coordinate 439,276 of NZ_JBIAJE010000003.1, forward strand.
TCCCTACAGTGCCGATAGCATCCGTGGACATGAGCACGCCGAAGGACAGCACGCCTCTCGTCCGCCCCTTTCGCATCGACATTCCCGAAAGTGATCTGGACGATCTGCGGCAGCGCCTCGACCGCACGCGCTGGCCGGACCAGCTCCCCGGTGTGGGCTGGGAGTACGGAATCCCGCGTGACTACCTGAAGGAACTCGTGCGGTACTGGCGGCACGAGTACGACTGGCGGGCTGCGGAGGCGCGGCTCAACGAATGGCCGCAGTTCCTCACGGAGATCGACGGAGCCACGGTCCATTTCGCGCACATCAGGTCCCCGGAACCCGGCGCGACTCCGCTGATCGTCACCCACGGATGGCCCGGTTCGATCGTCGAGTTCCTCGACATCGTGGGTCCCCTGACCGATCCGCGGGCCCATGGCGGCGACCCCGCCGACGCCTTCCACCTCGTACTGCCGAGTATTCCCGGATTCGGCTTCTCGGGGCCCACACGGGACACCGGCTGGGAATTCCGGCGGGTGGCTCTCGCGTTCGCCGAGCTGATGCGGCGCCTCGGTTATGAGCGGTACGGCGCACAGGGCGGGGACTGGGGCGCGGCCATCTCCCGAGAGCTGGGCCGGATCCGCCCCGAGGATGTGGTCGGCGTCCATCTGAACCTGCTGCCCGCGGGGTCCGCGACCTGCGAACCGTCCCCGGAGGAACTGGCCGGGCTGACCCCCGGGGAACGCGAGCGGACTCTCGCCTCCTGGGAACGCGGACAGCGATGGGCCCGTGAGGAACAGGGCTACGCGGACATCCAGGCCACCCGGCCGCAGACGCTCGCCTACGCGCTGACGGATTCACCGGTCGGCCAACTCGCCTGGATCGCCGAGAAGTTCAAGCAGTGGACGGATTCACGCGAGCGCCCCGAGGACGCCGTCGACCGCGATCAGCTCCTCACCAACGTGATGCTGTACTGGCTGACCGGAACCGCCGGTTCGTCCGCCCGCCTGTATTACGAGCGCGCGCACGCGGACTACTGGGGTTCGCCTCCGGACCCGTCGGCCGCACCGACCGCGCTCGCCGTCTTCCCCCACGACAATTTCGTCCCGCTGCGGCACGTCGCTGACCGGACGAACAGAATCGTACGGTGGACGGAATTCGACCGCGGCGGGCATTTCGCCGCCATGGAGGAACCCGACCTGCTGGTCGCTGATGTGCGGGCGTTCTTCCGCCGGTTGCGCGAGAAGCGGTCCGGCTGAGCGAATCCCCGAAGTCGTCTGCTCCTGGCGAATCTGCTGCGGGCAGAGAAAGTCGATGCGGTGGCGGGGGCGGTCCGACAGTGGAGTGCGCGGCGACGGAAGCCGCCCACGACAAGGAGGACCCATGACGCCACTCATCACCGGCTGGGACCCGGCCCTGAGGCCTCGGGGCGAGGACGGAGACACCCCCGCGACGCGCTTCGACGACCATCTCGCCGCACAACTGCTCGGGCAGCGGATCGTCTTCCTCGGCACCCAGGTCGACGAGGTCTCCGCGAACCGGGTCTGCGCGCAGCTGCTCCTGCTCTCCGCGGAGGACGCGCGCACCGACATCAGCCTGTACATCAACAGCCCGGGCGGTTCGGTCACCGCCGGTCTCGCGATCTACGACACCATGCGGCTGATCCCGAACGACGTCTCCACGCTCGCCATGGGATTCGCGGCGAGCATGGGGCAGTTCCTGCTCAGCGTCGGCACACGCGGCAAGCGGTTCGCGCTGCCGAACGCGCGGATCATGATGCACCAGCCCTCCGCGGGCATCGGCGGTACCGCGGCCGACATCGAGATCCAGGCGCAGAACCTGGAGTTCACGAAGAAGGCCATCGAGCGGATCACCGCGGAGCACACCGGGCAGAGCGAGGAGACGATCTCCCGGGACGGCGACCGCGACCGCTGGTTCACGGCCCAGCAGGCATTGGAGTACGGGATGGTCGACCGGGTCGTGGAGTCCCTCGACGACGTCCGGCCGGCCGCGTCGCGTCCACGGATGGGGCTGTGACATGGGTTCCTACACGATTCCGAACGTCGTCGAGCGGACGCCGCAGGGTGAGCGGTCCTACGACGTCTTCAGCCGGCTGCTCTCCGAGCGGATCATCTTCCTGGGGACGGAGATCGACGACGGCGTCGCCAACGTGGTCATCGCGCAACTCCTCCATCTGGAGTCGGCGGGCCCGGAGAACGAGATCGCGATCTACCTCAACTCGCCCGGGGGCTCCTTCACCTCGCTCATGGCGATCTACGACACGATGACGTTCGTGCAGGCGCCGATCTCCACGTTCTGCGTCGGGCAGGCGGCGTCGACGGCCGCCGTGCTGCTGGCCGGCGGAGATCCCGGCCGGCGGTTCGTACTGGAGCACGCGCGGGTTCTGCTGGGCCAGCCCGTGAGCGGCGGACGCCAGGGAACGGTCTCGGACCTCAGCCTCCAGGCGAAGGAGATGCTGCGCATCCGTTCCCAGGTGGAGGACGTGCTCTCCCGGCACACGCACCACGACGTGGCGACCCTGCGCACGGACATGGACCGCGACAAGGTCTTCACCGCGCAGGAGGCGGTGGCGTACGGGCTGGCCGACGAGGTGCTGAGCCGTCGGCTCGCGCGGGTCTGACACCCCACCTCCGTGCCGGCGGCGCGGCATCCCGCGAGCCGTCCACAGTGGGGCGGCGCAGCGGCAGCCCGCTCCGGCGGGCACGTGCCACGAACCCGCCGGAGCGTCGGCCGTCGGCTCGTCAGGCAGCCAGGCACATGCCGTCGTACGGCGACGCGGACGGCGTGCGCCTGCCGTGGCCGCGGGTGCCCGCCGACCTGGCCTGGGCGAGGCGGACCAGTGCCGCGTCAGCCAAGGTTCGCCCGTCAAGGAGCGGCGTCCGGTGCGTGCTCTCGGCGGGCCGGCCGGAAGTCCTCGTACTGGACGTACTTGGGCTTTCGGCCGGTGCGGCGAGAGTGCGTGCCGGGCGTCGCGACGGGGCGAACCTTGGCTGACGCGGCACCAGTTCGCCCTGGGCCCGGGAGAGCAGATCGGCGAGGCCGAGCCCGAGGGCGTGGGCGGCGGCCGCGAGGACCTCGGAGGAGGCTTCCTTGCGGCCGCGCTCCAGCTCGGAGAGATAGGGCATCGAGATCCGGGCCGCGTCGGCCACGTCCTTGAGCGTCCGCTCCTGGGCGAGGCGCTCGCGCCGCAGCACATCACCTACGAGGTCGCGCCACAAGGGCTCCTTGACCGTCGGCCTGCCGCCGGTCGGGCCGTGGGGCGTGCGGACGGGCCGCGGCTCCTGCGGTGCGCGCGCCGGGGCCGCGGCGGGTGACGGTCCCGCCGCCGGGCGCAGACGGAGGACGCGGGCTTCGTTCGACATGTGGTTGCTCACCGCCTCAGGGTAGGAGCGCCGGGCGGGCGAGGCCCGGGGGTTCCGCTGTCGGTGGAACCGCGTCGTACCCCGTGGCCGGCGGCAGCGGCTTCTTCTTCGCCCGGGCGCACGGCTGTTACCGGCGCCGGGACCCGGCCACCGCACCGGGCATGCGGGCGGAGGACGAGCGGGACGCCACCGACCGCGAAGGGCTCCCCGGATGCCTCGGCGAGCCGGCCCGGCGTACGGCGGCGAATGCCGGGTAGGCGCCGTCGAGAGCGATCGCCGGTGACGGTCGATCACCGTCACCGACCTACCCCATGGAGAACACAGTGCTGATGGCCCACCCCGCGGTCCTGACCAACCTCGTCGAGGAGTACGACACGCTGCGGGTGCTGCACGCCGAGGGCGGCAGTGCGGAGGTCCGGCAGCGTATGGACGATCTGGCCTACACCCTGTGCGTCGCGACCGGCACCAAGCACGTGGACGCGGCCCTCATCGCCGCCCGCTACCGGCTGCCCGGAGCCCGCACCGCCGACGACTCCGTCCTCACGAGCTGACGGTACGTCAGAAAGTTCTCCGGAAAAGACAGACATGCGCCGGGACATCCGGGGTAGCCGCGGAACACGATGCCCGGAAGGGCGACTAGTTTCGTGGGAGAGGTAATGGACACCGTCACCGCCGTGAGCCGGTCGAAGGTCAGCCAGGAGTCCGCCCGGACCGGAACTGGTCGGGAGGAACTGCCGGTCATCGAGGATCCGCGTGCCGTGGCTCCGCGCGATGCGCGGGAGCTGTCCCGTCAGTTCTTCCAGCGCCTGACGGAACTCGAAGAGGGCACGCGGGAATACCAGTACGCGCGCAACACCCTGATCGAGATGAACATGTCGCTGGTCCGCTTCGCGGCGGGCCGCTTCCGCCACCGCGGCGACGACCTGGAGGACATAGCCCAGGTCGGGATGATCGGCCTGATCAAGGCCATCGACCGCTTCGAGATCTCGCGTGAGGTCGAGTTCACCTCGTTCGCGCTGCCGTACATCGTCGGCGAGATCAAGCGCTTCTTCCGTGACACGACGTGGGCGGTGCACGTGCCGCGCCGTCTCCAGGAGCTGCGGGTCGAGCTGGCCAAGGCGCGGGAGGAACTGTCCAGCCGGCTGGACCGGGACCCGAGCGTCGCCGAGCTGGCCACCCTCATGAACCTGCCCGAGAATCAGGTCGTCGAGGCCCAGATCGCCTCCAACGGCTACAACTCCTCCTCCCTGGACGCCGCGCTCACGGGCGAGGGAAACCAGGACGGCGAGGCCGTCCTCGCCGACTTCATCGGCGTCGAGGACGACGGCATGCGCCTCGTCGAGGACTTCCACACGCTGGCGCCGCTGGTGGCGGAGCTCAGCGAGCGCGACCGGCAGATCATCCACCTGCGGTTCGTGGAGGAAGCCACCCAGGCGGAAATAGGAGAACGCCTCGGCTGCTCCCAGATGCACGTCTCGCGGCTGATCAAGCGGATCATCGCCCAGCTGCGCACCGGCATGCTGAGCGACCTGAACCGCGTCGAGCGGGCCTGACACCCCGTATCTCCGCCACAGCGACCGAACGGCCGGTGGCGCCACCCCCACGATGTCCGGGGTGGCGCCACCGGCCGTTCGGCGCAAGGACGCACGTTTCACGCACGTCTCAGCGCAGCCACTGGTCCTTGTCGGCGGGCCGGTACAGGGTCACGGCGCGCGTCACCTTGTCGAGGACCAGCCGGGGCCCCGCAGCGCTGGTCACCTCTCCGTCGTAGGAGAACCGCGGGTCGCCGTGCAGTACTTCGAGCCGCAGGCTGCGGACCTGCGCCGTGGTGAGGACCCGGCTGTTGTGCAGGGTGCCGGTGAGCACGGCGATCAGCAGCCGCGTCCGGGCCAGCGGAGTGCCGCCGTCGACGGCGCGTACGTCCAGCAGGCCGTCGTCCAGTTGGGTCCGGTACGTGGGGGCGAAGCCGGCCGGGTGGTAGATGCCGTTGCCCGCGAACAGGAGCCACAGGCGCTTGGGCCGGCCGTTGACCGACACGCTGACCGGGCTGCCCGTGGCGAGGACCTTGGCCAGACCGACCACCAGAGCGGGCCACTTGCCGATCCGCTGCTCCAGGAGCTCCCGGGCGCTGACCAGTTCGGAGTAGACACCCAGGCTGAAGGTGTTGACGAACACCTGCTCCGGGCCGCCCGGCGTCCTGGCGCGCCCGATGTCCGCGACGACCGCGTCGCCGTCCTGCACGGCACGTGCGACGTCCTCGGCGGACTGGTTGCCGAGGTCCACGGCGAAGTGGTTGAAGGTCCCGCCCGGGAACACCGCGAGCGGCACGCCCACCCGGGCCGCCACCTCCGTCGCGGCGTTGATCGTCCCGTCGCCGCCGCAGGCGCCCAGGGCGCCGCCCTGCTCCTTGGCCCGGCGTGCGGCCTGCTCCAGGAGGCCGGGCAGGGGCTCCCCCGGCCGGGGCACCGTGACCTCGGCCTTGGGCAGCAGGGAGCGTACGCGTTCGGCCGCGTCGGGGGTGTCGCCGCGCGAGAGACCCGACGACGGGTTGACGACGACGTGGAGTCCGGCGCCGTCGGGCAGCGCGGGCGCGGGCCGCCGCGGGGGTGCCGCCGCGGCTGCCGCGTCCGGCTTGACCGGCCACCAGCGCGCGCTGAGCGCGGCGGCACCGACGCCGATCGCGACACCGACGGCCACGTCACCGGGGTGCCGGACCCGGGACCGTATGCGGGCCATGGTCAGTGCGACGGCGCCGGGGACGACGAGCAGGCCGTAGCGAGGTGCCTCGAGGACGACCCCCGCCGCGAACGCCGCGGCGGACGCTGCGTGCCCGGCGGCCTCGAGCGGCTGGACCTTGCGCGCCGCCGGGCGGGCGAGGGCACGGGTCGCGGCCGAGGCGAGAGCGACGGTACCGAGCCCCCGCAGCGCCGCTCGGCGCGCGGTGCGGTCACCGGACGCGCCGAGCGCCGCGGCCGCGGCGGCCCACAGCAGACCGCCCGCCGCGACCCGGCGCCCCTTGGGTACGCCGGTGCTCCCGAGGCCTGCCCGCAGCACCGTTCCGCTGCCCGGCAGGCCGCGGATGCCGCCGCCCGCCCGCAGCCATGCCTTACGCCTTGTCATGGTCGGCCCACCCTTGCGTCTCGACAACGGATCTCCTGGCCGGCAAGGACGTGCCGCCCCTCTCACTGTGCCCCGGCTCGCGGCATTCATGGACGGCCGCCCCGCCGTATGTCACCGGCGAGGAAGGGGAACGGAGCCCACTCGGTGACATCCGCACCGGAGCGTCACGTGGTCTTGGGCAGCTTCACCACGGTCACGAAGAAGTCGTCGATCTGCCGGACGGCCGCGATGAACTGGTCCAGGTCGACCGGTTTGGTCACGTACGCGTTGGCGTGCAGCCGGTAGCTGCGCAGGATGTCCTCCTCCGCGGAGGACGTGGTCAGCACGACGACCGGGATGAGTGCGAGGTCGTCGTCCGACTTGATCCGCTCCAGCACCTGCCGGCCGTCGTACTTGGGCAGGTTGAGGTCCAGCAGGATCAGATCGGGCCGTGGCGCGTCCGCGTGCTTGTCCCGGCGGTAGAGGAAGTCGAGCGCCTCCTCGCCGTCCCGGACGACGTGCAGGGTGTTGCGGATCTTGTTGTCCTCGAACGCCTCACGGGTCATCAGCTCGTCGCCAGGATCGTCCTCGACGAGCAGGACCTGAATGGGTTCCGCGGGGGAAGTCACGTACGGGCTCCTTCATGGGGGCGCGACGCCTCGGCCCGCTCCGGGGACTTCGGCTGCTGCGTCGCGGCGGGCAGGGTGAAGCACACGCGCGTGCCCTCACCGGCGGCACCGTCCAGGCTGATGCCGCCTCCGTGATGCTCGACGATCTTCCGGCACAGGGCAAGTCCGATGCCCGTGCCGTCGTACTCGTCACGGCCGTGCAGCCGCTGGAAGATGACGAAGACCTTCTCCCTGAACTCCGGTTCGATACCGATCCCGTTGTCGCTCACGGACAGCTGCCACCGGCCGTCCTCCGGCTCCGCCGCGCAGCCGACGACGACCTCGGGCGCCCGGTCGGGGTGCCGGAACTTCACCGCGTTGCCGATCAGGTTCTGCCACAGCATCGCGAGGGTCGTCGGGTCGCCCGTCACGGTGGGCAGCGGCCCCTCGCGCACGACGCGGGCCCCGGTCTCCTCCAGGGACACGCTGAGGTTGGCCAGTGCCCGGTCCAGCACGTCGTCCAGCGCGACCCCGGCCTGCTCCTCGCCGACGCGGCCGACCCGGGAGAAGGTCAGCAGGTCGTTGATGAGGACCTGCATGCGCTTGGCGCCGTCCACGGCGAAGTCGATGTACTGCTTGGCCCGGTCGTCGAGCTGATCCCCGTAGCGCTTCTCCAGGAGCTGGCAGAAGGACGCGACCTTGCGCAGCGGTTCCTGGAGGTCGTGCGAGGCGACGTAGGCGAACTGTTCCAACTCGGCGTTGGAGCGCTTCAGTTCGAGGGTCTGGGCGTCCAGTTCGGCCGTCTGCTCGCGCAGGAGTCCCTCTCGGCTCTTCGACTCGGACAGCTCGTCCACGATGCGCCGGCGCATCTCCTCGACGGACCGGGCCACCGCCTCCAGGTCCCGGGGCCCGTCCAGCCGGATCCGGTGCGTGAAGTCTCCCCCGCCGACCTCCACGGAGGCCGCCTCGAGGGCGCGCAGCGGGCGCCCCACGATCCGGCGCAGGAGCAGCGTCAGCGCGACGCCGCTCGCCAGGAAGGCGGCGAGCATGCCGACGAAGAAGTAGGTGCGGAGCCGGCGGCTGTCCTGTGCCGAGGCGCGGGTCTCGTCGCGCAGCTGCCGGATGTCCCTCTCCAGCTGCGCGAGCCGGGTCCTGGTCGTGTCGAACGCGGTCTTGCTCGCGTCCAGGCCGGGCGTGTCCCGTCCGGCGGAGGACCGGGCCGCCTCGATGAGGGGCCGCGCGTGGTCGCGGCGCCAGGCCTCCCCGGTCCGCCGGACCTCGCGCAGGTCGGCGGCGATCCGGGGATGTCCGGCGAGTGCCGTGGCGAGCCGGTCGTTCAGCTCCTTCTCGGCCCGCACCCCGGACTCGTACGGTTCCAGGAAGGAGGGGTCCTTGCTCAGCACGAAGCCGCGCACGCCCGTCTCCTGGTCCACGAGTGACGTCTCCAGCTGGAATGCTGCCGACCGGGCGGGCTGGATGCGGTAGCCGAGCCGGTCCATGCGCTCTTCGGCGCGGGACTGCAGGATGCTGCCGGCCACGGCGAAGACGACGACCAGCAGCACGTTCGCCGCCAGCACGACGTTGATCCAGCCCTGCACGCTCAGCCGGGCCATGCCCGTCGGCTTCTCGTCCGTACCGCTCACCGTGGCCCCGCCGTTCTCCCGGGACGCTGCCGGACGGTTCACGAGGCGCCGTCCGTCGCCAGGTGCAGGACGGCCACGTCGTCGGCGAGCCCTCCGTGGGCGGCGGTCAGTTCCGCGACCTCGTCGACGACGGCGTCGACGAACGGCCGCCCGTGCAGGCCCATGTGTTTCCTCGCCACTTCGAGCAGTCCTTCTTCTCCGAGACGCCTGTCCTGTGCCACGACGCCCTCGAACAGGCCGTCGGTGAACAGGGTCAGGGCGCTGATGTCGTGCGCGGGCAGTTCGGTCTCCGGCCACCGGGCCAGGCCCGGGATCAGCCCGAGCGCGGGGCCGGGGGGCGGCTCCAGCAGGTCGATCCCGCCGGACGTGCGCACGAGCAGCCCGGGGTGCCCGGCCCGGATGAGGCGCAGCCGGCTGCGGTCCTCGCTCAGTCGCAGAATGGTGAGGGTGGCGAAGATGTAGTCGGCGGCGCGCTCGGCACCGAGGATCTCCTCCAGGAGGCGGACCTGTTCCGTGCCGACGCATCCGGAGAGCACGGCGGCCCGCCATGCCACCCGCAGGCAGACGCCGAGGGCCGCCTCGGCCGCTCCGTGGCCCGAGACGTCGCCGATCACCGCGTGGACGGTGCCGTCCGCGCTCTCGACGACGTCGAAGAAGTCCCCGCCGAGCAGGGCGTGGTCCCGGCCGGGGCTGTAGCGGGAGGCCACCGCACAGCCGTCTCCGCGCAGCAGGGGTGTGGGCAGCAGCCCGCGCTCCAGACGTGCGTTCTCCTGGGCCAGCAGCCGGCTCGCCTGGAGTTCGGCGCTGGAGCGCTCCACCTGCTTGCGCTGGAGGGCGTAGCGCACCGCGCGGCTCAGGGTCTCCGGGCCCAGCCCGTCCTTGGAGAGGAAGTCCTGGGCGCCCTCGGCGACCGCGGCGAGGCCCGCCTCGTTCTCGGCCACGCCGGTGAGCACCACGACGGCCGCGTCGGGTGACGCGTCGCGGACGAGGCGGACCGCGCTGAGTCCGTGGGTGTCGGGCAGGTGCAGGTCGAGCAGGACGCACACGGAGTGCCGGGAGCGCTGCAGGAAGGCGCGGGCCTCGGACAGGGACTTGCACCAGGTGATGCCCATCGGCAGGCCGCTGTCCGCGAGGACCTCGCGCACCAGCAGGGCGTCCCCGGCGTCGTCCTCGACCAGCAGCAGCGCGGGGGCGGCTTCCAGTTCCCAGAGCGGGTCGGACGTCCCCAGGCGAGGCATGACACCGCGTTCACTGATCCCCAGCGGGCGATCTGCCACGCTCATCCCCTCGAATCACCTGCGCGTGGGCATGCCGCGGCGGCGCACCGGGCCGTGTCACGGCCGGTCCACCGGGCGAGGAGGCCGTCGGGTGCAGCTGTGTGCCGTCGGGGTCGTGGTCGCATCCTGCGTGTCCGGTTCAAGGGCGCAGGTCGAGGACGGCTCTGACGCACTTGCCGACCGGGACCCGGGCGACCGAGACCTCGGTGGCGAGGGCGTGGACGATCTCGAGTCCGTGCCGGCCGATCCGCTGGGGGTCGCGCGGAAAGCGCCGGGGCAGGGCCACGCTGCTGTCGTAGACCGCGACGGCCACGGAGCTGTCGGTTCCTTCGAGTTCCAGGATGTACGGTCCCTGGCTGTGCCGGTCCGCGTTGGTGACCAGTTCGCTGACGATCAGCAGGAGGTCGCCGCCGGTCCGCGGGTCGGCCTCGGCGCACCACTCGGAGCGGAGCTGCTCGAGAAACAGCTCGGCGAACGCCCGTGCCTCTGCGATGCACCCCGGCTCGCCCGTGTAGTGCGCCGTCCGCCGAAGCGGTTCCACGGGCACGTCGAAGCCAGTCGGTATCACTGCTCCGCCCAAGTGCTCGATCATGCCTGTCTCTCTCGGAAGCCGGGACGTCCTGAAGCTGCTGCAGGGCGCTCCTACCCCGGGAAGCCGTTCTCAGTCGTCCCGGTTTTCTCCGGAGCCCCGGCAGGCCCGTCAGGGGCCGTACGGGGACTGCCTGCGAGTTTCGTCACAGGATTCCCACATGGGGACGGTGTCATCCCGGGGTGGCCGGGCAGGGCCCACAGTCGGAGAGCGAACGGTCACCGGGTGCGGTGCGAGTACAGAGGTTGCGGACAGATGGAAGGCCAGAACCCCCCGGTGCGGGAGGAAGTGCTGCTTCGTGCCGCCGAGCAGTTGTCGTCCGCGGCGGAGATCCTGGTGGCCGTGTCGGCCCGGACGGCGGTGGCGGTCGACAGCAGGCTGTCCCCGTCGCTGTTGCGCGCCCTGACCCTGGTCGGCACCTCCCCCGGCCTGAGCCTCGCGGCGTTCGCCGACCACGCGCGGATCAGCCGTTCCCGGGCGAGCCGTGTGTGCGACAGCCTGGAGCGGGCGGGACTGCTGACCCGCTCCCCGGTCTCCGAGGACCGCAGGGGCATCGCCCTGGACCTGACGCAGCGCGGCCACAGCGTCCTGGACTCCGTGCGCCGGCAGCGCGCCGCCTGGATCAGGGACGCGCTGCTGCACATGCCGGACGCCGACCTGAGGGCACTGCTGACGGGACTGTGGTCGCTCGGCCCGTCCCTGGCCCGCGCGTCTGCGGAGCCGGGACGGGGGCCGTCCTGAGGGACGGGGCGGCTCCGTGGGGCTCAGCCCTGCGGAGCGTCAGCCTCCAGCGCCTGGGAAACCGTGCCGTACACGGGCAGCGCGTCCGAGACGCCGGTGATGCCCAGGAGCCGGTCCATGTACGGCGAGAGAGCCGCCAGCCGCAGGCGGGCGCCGAGTGCGCCGTAGGCCCGGAGGATGACGTTGATCGTGGTCGAGTCCGCGAAGGCGACCTCGGCCAGGTCGAGGACCACCGGGCCCGGACGGGCGGGGGCCGCCGAAGTGATCGCCTCGTCGAGCTGCCCCGCGTTGTCCAGGTCCACCTCTCCGCGGACGGCGATCACGGTCGACCGGCCGGCCTCGCGCACGGACAGTGACATGGCCGCCTGGCCTGGACTCCGACCTGAATGCACGGCGATCCTTCTATTTCGGGGACAGGGACGCCTGCGGGGGCATGGGGGTGGTCGCAGGGGGACGGCGCCCGTACGGCGCCGTCGTGGAGCGGTGTCTCGCCCCACCGTAGCCGGTCGTTGACGTCAGGCAACAATTGCTTGCCGTAACGATCCGGTACACCTCTCACGGCTGAAATCCCGCGCCGTTCCGGCCGGTTGCCGTCCCCGGGGACAGGGGCGCATCCTCCGGTCCGCCCGGGGCAGACGGACAGAGCCGGATCCGGCCGACTGCGGCCGGTAGGCCTCGATGACCGGAGGTGGACGGTGGCCTGGTGGGTATGGCTCGTCGTCGTTGTCGCTGCGCTGGCGCTGATCGCCGTGGCAGCCGTGTGGGTGCAGACGAGCAGGCGGTCGGGGACCGTCATCGCGGTGCAGCGCGGACGCGGGTTCGGGAAGAGCGGCAGGAGGGGGACGCGGTGAGCGAGTTGATGGCCGCCCGCGGTCTCACCAAACGTCCTGTGGTCACCCTGGGCGGTGATGTGGTCGCGCAGGTCAAGGACACCGTCTTCGACGGCCCGGCCGGCCGGGTCACGGGCTTCACGCTCAGTGGCCGGGGGCTGCTCGCGGGTCCGCTGAAGCAGAGCCTTCCCTGGAACGCGGTGCACTCGCTCGGCCGGCACGCCGTCATGATCCGCGGTCTCGACGCACTGGCCGAGCCGGCGGCGGTGGTGGCGAGGGACGAGGCGGCACACGGCCAGGTGCTGGGTGCCAAGGTGCTGACGGACACGGGCGCGGAGGTCGGCACGGTGCTGGACATCGTGGTCGAGGGCGGCACCAGCGGGCGCGTGGTCGGTTTCCGGATCGCCGCGCGGGAGGCGCTGGAGCCGGGCTCGAAACGGCGTCGGCACAAGGTCTTCGTCCCGCGGGGCGAGACGCTCGCCGTCTCGGGACAGGCCCTGGTCATCCCCGCCGACGCCACCCGCTTCGTCGCCGACGACCTCGCCGGTTTCGTCAGCCAGGTCGAGGCGTTCCAGCTCCGCAGCGCCGCGGCCAGGCGGCCGGAGACCGAGGGCAGCGCGCACGGCGGGACACGGACCGGGTTCGACGCGGGCACACCCGACGCGACACGGACCGGGATCGACGCGGGCACATCGGACGCGACACGGACCGGGATCGACGCGGGCACACCCGACGCGACACGGACCGGGTTCGGACAGGGCGCGCGCAGCGGGGTTCAGGACGGGTTCGAGAAGGGGACGACGGCGTGATGATGTTCTCCCAGGCCCGCGGGCTGCCGGTCGTGACGCTCGGTGAGGCGAACGAGATCGGCGTCGTCGAGTCGCTGGTCCTGGACGCCGGATCAGGGACGGTCAGCCACGCGCGGATCTCCGGCGCGCGGGGCCGCAAGGAAACGGCGATCCCCTGGAGCGCCTTCCACGCGTTCGGTCCGGATGCCGTGCTCGTCCGCTCGGACTCCGCCCTCGACTCCGCCGTCGACTCCGCCGTGCCGGCGCCCCCGGCCCCGCACGACGCCCTGCGGGCCAGGGTGCTGACCGAGGACGGCGACGAGCGGGGCACCGTGAAGGACATCTCCTTCGACCCCGCCACGGGACGCGTCGAGAAGATCTACTCGGCGCTGGGTGAGATTCCCGGCGACCGGCTGCTCGGCCTCGGGGACTACGCGCTGGTCGTCAGGACCGGCTGACCGGGCGGCGGCAGCGCACTTGCCACTCGCCCGTACCGGTCCTGTCCCCGCTCAGAGGACCCGGGGGCCGGTGCCGGACCGCGGCGCGCCGAGCGAGGAAGCCGACTCCGGGGTGCCGGTGGTGGAGCCCGACTCCGTCGTCGTCCCGCCGGAGACCGACGAGGAGTCGGGGGGCGGTTCCGGAGCCGAGGACGGCGGAGGCGACGGGGGTGACGGGGGTGGCGGCGGTGAATTCGGCGGTGACGAGGGCGTCGACGGGGACGAGGAGGACGACCCGGGTGACGTCGTCTCGCATCCCGACGGGGCGGGCACACCGTGCGGGGACACGCACGGCGACGCGGAGCCGGAGCCCGGGGAGCTGACCGACGCGGACGGCCGCTCGGCCGGCGGCTCGGTCTTCTTGTCCTTCTTGCCGGTGTCGCCCTTCTCGCGCCGGAACCAGTCGTCGCGCTCCGGGTCGTAGAGGACGAAGACCTCGACGACCGTCGGTGCAGGCGTGACGACCACGACGTTCTGCGGCCGGTACGACGGCCAGGAGTCACCCGTCGTCCTGGGTGTCGTCTTCTGCGGGACCGGCGGGGTCAGCGGGTTGCCGCAGGCACAGCGCACCTGCGGCACACCGCGGTCGTCCACCAGCACGGCCGTGCCCGCCTGCAGAACCGCCTGGTAGCTGGTGGCGGCACCGTCGCGGTAGCCGTGGTTGGTGACCCGCGTGTCCATGCGCAGCTGGACCGGGGTGAGCGAGCGCAGACGCGCCGGGACCTCCGAGGGCTGGACCCCCGCCACGGAGGCGAACGCCCTGTTCTTCTGCGGGTCCGCCCGGAGCGCGGAGATCTGCTTCTCCACGTCGCAGCTGGCGACCTTGCGGGTGCCGCCGTAGAGACCGGGCGCCGAACCCTCCACGGCCCGCGTCACGTTCGCGGGCTCCGGCGTGCCGGTGGGCGGCGCGGGGGTCTCGGGCGTGGTGGAGCTGTCCTTCGCCGTCGACTCGGTGAACGGGTCGGGGCCCGTCTTCGCGGCGGCCTGAAGGAAGACCTCGCCGCCGTCGCCGTCCGCGGAACCTCCCGAGGTGCCGTCCGGTCGGGTGAGGACGACGGCCAGGATCACCGCCGCCACGACCGCGGTGGCGATCAGCGCCATCCGGGGGGCCGACTTCCACCAGGGGCGGTCCGGGCCGCCGCCCCGGCTCGCGCCGCCGGGCCGGTGCGGTCCGGACGGTCCCCCCGGCCCGCCACCTCCGCCGGGACCGCCGGTGCCCCCCGCGCCCGAGTCACCGCCCGCGGGCCCCTGCGGGGGCCGGGGGGTGGGCTGGGTGGGGCCCGGCCGGGACGCACCCGGCTGCGAGGGGCCGGACAGCGGGCCCGAGGGGGGCCCTGTGGGACGGCCGGAGGACGGCGGTTCGACGCTCACGAGCTCTTCTTCCCTGCGTAGGGACACCGCGGCACTTCATCCTTTTTGCGCCGCTTCATTCCACGACGAGGCCATTGTGTGCTCCGGTCCCGTGCCCCCCGCAAGCGGACGCGGTCGGCCCTTCCCGGCGGGCGGACCTCCCCCGTCCTGCTTAGCGTGACCACGTGAGTCCTCAGACAGCGTCCGACCGGACCGTCGCCCGCCACGGCTGGGGCCAGGCCGTCACAACGGTCCTGGCCGGGCTGATCGTGATGGGTGTGATCGCCGCCCTCGGTCTGTGGGCGGCCGGTGCGGCCGACCTGCCGGACACCGCGTTCCCGCGGGTCGTCGCGGCGACCGTGGTGACCGCCGTCGGTGGCGGCATCGAGCTGTCCGGGGACGCCGGAGCCCTCGCCGACACGCAGGCGGCCCTCACCGTGATGCCGTTGTCGGTCACGCTCGCCGGGGCGCTGGTGATCGCCGCCGGCTTCCTTCGCCCGCTGCGGCACCGGGCCGTGGCCGGTGCGCCGGAGCTGGGTGGCTGGGCCGCCCGGATCGGCGTCGTCTGGCTGGCGGGACTGACCGGGCTCGCGCTCGCCGCCCGGCAGGACTTCGAGATCTCCCTGGGGGACGGAGCCGTCTCCGAGCTCGGCGATCTGCTCGGCGCCTCCCCGAAGGTCGGCTTCGAGGCGGATCTGCCCGACACCCTGCTGTTCGGGCTGCTGTGGCTGGCCGGCGTCCTGGTGCTGGCCCTGCTCGTCTCGCCCCGGGCCCCGCTTCCGGCCCGGCTGGTGCGCTTCCAGGAGTCGGTGCGCCCGGCCGCCTTCGCCATGGTCGCCCTGCTGTTGTCCTCCGTGGCCCTCGGGGTGCTCGTCGCGCTGGTGGTCGCCGCGACCCGCGGCCACGTCGCGGAGACCTTCGCCGTGATCCTGCTCGGCCTTCCGAACCTGGTGTGGCTCGCCTTCACGATCGGGCTGGGCGCCACCTGGGAAGGGCGGGTCGACGGACCCTTCGGTCTTCCCATGCCGCACGTTCTCGACGAGGTGCTGCGCACCCGGGACATCGCCACGCTCAACCTGCGCACGCTCGCCGAGTACGACGGCCGGGTGTGGTGGCTGGTGGCCGTCGACGCCGTGCTGCTGCTGGGCGCCGCGTTCCTGATGGCCACCCGCTCCCCCGCCCGGGTGCGGGGCCGGCAGCACGCGCTGCACCTGGCGGCCGCGCTGGCGCTGACGGTACTGACGGTCTGTCTCCTCGCCCGTCTCTCGGCGCGTTTCGGACTGTCGGTGCTCGGCATCGGAGACCTCGGCGGCGGCCTGTCCGGGCAGCTCCTGCTGCGGCCCAGGCTCTGGACGGCGATCGGGTTCGCCGTGCTCTGGGGCCTCGTCGCCGGTTTCCTCGGTGCCCTGCCGGCGACGCGGGTGCGCCGGCGGGGTGAGGTGCCGGTCCACCGGGCGGAGCCGGGCGGTGGCTGAGATGCACGGGGGCGGCCGAGCTGCCGGAGGGCGGGTCGGCGTCCGGGGGGGGTGGCGGCCGAACTGCCGCGGGGCGGTGAGCTGCCGGGGTGCGGCTGAGGACCGTCCCCGGGTGACCCGGGTCGCGGGTCAGCGGCGGAAGACCGGGCGGGCCCAGTCCGGCGGCTCCGGCGGCGCGCCGGGATCGCCGGGCGCCGACACGTGGTCCACCCGCGTCGGCGGACGACCGCCGTCCACCCGTCCCGTCACGGCGGCCCGCAGCGCCGCCGTGAACGCGAGGCAGGAGTCGTACCGGTCGTCGGGGCTCTTCGCCAGCGCCCTCGCCAGGACGGCGTCGGCGCCGGAGGTCAGGTCCGGCCGCTTCTCGGTGAGCGGCGGCGGCTCGTCGTACTGATGGGCCCACAGCAGGGCCATGTCGTCGTCCCGCTGGAAGGGCGGCTTGCCGGCCAGGGTCTCGTAGACGACGCACGCGAAGCCGTAGACGTCGCAGCGCCCGTCGACCGGGCGCCCGGAGATCTGCTCGGGCGCCACGTAGTCGAGGGTGCCGACGAACTGCCCGACGGTCGTGAAACCGGTCAGCGACAGCGACTTCTTGGTCAGGCCGAAGTCCGTGAGGTACACGTGCTCGGGGTGGTCGCTGTCCGTGCCGCGGGCCACCAGGATGTTGCCGGGTTTGACGTCCCGGTGCACGAGGCCGTGCTCGTGCGCGGCGTCGAGCGCGGACGCCACCTGCGCGGCGATGCGGACGGCCGTCCCGGCGGGCAACGGCCCCTCGCGGTCCAGCAGATGACGCAGGTCCTGCCCGGCGACGTAGCGCATCGCGATGTACAGGACGCCGTCCGTCTCGCCCGCCTCGAAGACCGGCACGATGTGCGGATGGTCGATGGCGGCGGCTACCCGGGACTCGTGGGTGAAGCGGCGGCGGAAGGTGTCGTTGCGCGCGAGCTCCGGCGCGAGCAGCTTCAGGGCGACGGTCCGGTCGAGGCGGAGGTCCTTGGCGCGGTAGACGACGGCCATGCCACCGCGGCCGATCTCGCGTTCGATCAGATAGCCGGCGATCTGCTTGCCCACCAGGCCCGAGGGCCGTCCCGCGTAGACGCTCGCGTCGTCGGGCGTGCCGCGCATCAGCGGCCGTCCCGGCGCGTGTCACGCCGTCGCGCGCCGTCGGGCGCGTCCGCGGCGCGTGGCACGACCCGCGTCGGTTCGTGTCCCGCCTCCGGGGCGGGCTCCCGTACGAGCCGGGTCGGCTCCCCCGGCTCCCGGGCACCCGGCTGCCGGGACGGATCGGTGTCCGCTCGCGCCACCAGCCGGGTCGGCTCGTGGGACTGCGCCCCGTGCGCGCTGCGCACCGGCCCGGCTTCGTCCGCGGGCCGCGTCGGCGCCGGTCCGTCCGCGCGGGGGGCCCGCGCCTCGGCGTGCGGCGGCCCGGCGGCGGGGGGCGGATGGGCCCCGGGCTCCGGATCCCGTACGACCCGGGTGGCCTCGCGGTGCGGCCGTGCGGGCTCCGGCGCCGCGGCCGACGGCTCCCCGGGTACGGCGTACGTGGCCATCCGTGTGCCGTCGGTGTACACCCACCGCTCGTGGTCGGCGTCGTACAGCCAGACCGACTCGCCGTCGACGACGACCCCGGCCCGCAGTCCCCGCGTACGGCCGCGGAAGGACTCCCCGTCGAGCCGGCCGGCGGTCAGGTCCTCCGTCGCGCTGCGGAAGCGGGCGAGCGACTCCTGGACGCGGGTGAGGAGCGGGCGCGGGTCCGCCGTGCGGGTGAGGGCGCTGCCGGCGGCGGGCGGCGCCTGCGGTACGGCGACCAGCAGGCGGCCGTCGACCCAGGCGGACCAGCCGTTGGCGCAGACGACGCGGCCCCAGTCCCCGCGCCGGTCGACCAGCTGGACGGGCAGCAGTGCGTCGAGCGGCACCGTGGGCCGGGAGGGATCGGGGCCCTCCCAGGCGGACATCCCGTCCCGGGGGACGACATGGGTGGGGCGGAAGTCGGGAGCCGTCATCGCACCTACTTCCGCATGACCGCGGGCTCGTGGCGGCGCAGCAGACGGGCCACCAGGCAGCCGAAGACGACGGAGAGCACGACGAGCATCCCGATGTTCAGCAGCCACACGCCCGCCGCGTGCTTGAACAGGGGGTCCCCCGTGAGTTCTCCGGGGACGATGCGGGCGAGACCGATCGTGCCCGCCATCGCGCCCAGCGCCCACCGGGACGGCACCAGCCAGGCCAGCTGCTCGATGCCGGGCACCCCGTTGAGCTTGAGCAGAGCGCCGCAGAAGACGACCTGCACGATCGCCAGCAGCACGAGCAGCGGCATGGTGACCTCCTCCTTGCGCACCACCGCGGAGACGAGCAGGCCGAGCATCATCGCCGTGAAGGCGAGCATGGCCACGGCCACCGTGATCTCCGCCAGGGGTGGCAGGAGGACGCCCTTGCCGCCGGGCGCGTCGAGGTCGACGCCGAGCAGGGCGACCAGCGTGAGGACGACCGCCTGGAGGACCGTGATGGTCCCGAGGACGACGACCTTGGACATGAGGTACGCGGATCTGGACAGGCCGACGGCGCGTTCGCGCTGGTAGATGACGCGTTCCTTGACCAGTTCGCGCACGGCGTTGGCCGCTCCGGTGAGCACGCCGCCGACGCAGAGGATGAGCAGCGCGTTCATCGCCGTCTCCTGGGTGAGCCGGCTGCCCGCCAGCGCCCGGGCCATCGCGCCCATCACGAACGGCAGCGCGATCATGATGACGAGGAAGGTCTTGTCGGCGCTGAGCGCGGCGGCGTAGCGCCTGACGAGGGTGCCGAGCTGGGCGCCCCAGCTCTGCGCCTTGGGGGGCGGGCCGAAGGTACGGGCGGTCTCCCCCCGGGGCATGAGGGGCTGCGCGGTCGCGTGGGCGATGTACCGGCGGTTGAGCGTCGAGTCCCGGTACTCCCCCGCCCAGTCCCGGTCGTGGTCGCGCTCGAAGGCCTCGAACGCCTCGGGCCACTCCTGGAAACCGAAGAACGCGAGGGCCTCATCGGGCGGCCCGTAGTACGCGACCTTGCCTCCGGGGGCGAGGACCAGCAGGCGGTCGCAGACATCGAGGCTGAGCACGCTGTGGGTGACCACGATGACCGTACGGCCGTCGTCGGCGAGTCCGCGCAGCATGTGCATCACGGAGCGGTCCATGCCGGGGTCAAGGCCGGAGGTCGGCTCGTCGAGGAAGAGCAGGGACGGTTTGGTCAGCAGTTCGAGAGCCACGCTGACCCGCTTGCGCTGGCCGCCCGACAGGCTGTGGATGGGCTGTCCCGCGCGCTCCGCCAGACCCAGCTCGCGGATCACCTCGTCGACCCGGGCGCGGCGTTCCGCTTTCGCCGTGTCCTGCGGGAACCGCAGCTCGGCCGCGTAGGTGAGGGCCCTGCGCACGGTGAGCTGTGCGTGCAGGATGTCGTCCTGCGGGACGAGTCCGATGCGCTGGCGCAGCTCGGCGTAGTCCCGGTAGAGGTCGCGTCCGTCGTACAGGACGGTGCCCCGGTCGGCGGGTCGCTGTCCGGTCAGGGCGTTCAGCAGGGTGGACTTGCCCGCGCCGCTGGGGCCGACGACGGCGAGCAGGCATTTCTCGCCGACGGGAAAGGACACCCGGTCGAGGAGGGTCTTGCGTCCGCGGTCGACGGCGACCTCGAGGTCCTGGACGTCGAGGGAGACCTCGCCGGTGTCGACGTACTCCTGGAGCTGGTCGCCGACGAGGCAGAACGCGGAGTGGCCGATGCCGACGATGTCACCGGCGGTGATGACGGCCCGCTCGACGGGCTGTCCGTTGAGGAAGGTGCCGTTGTGGCTGCCGAGGTCGACGATCTCGTACCTGCCGTCCGGCAGGGCGCGCAGTTCCGCGTGCCGGCGGGAGACCACGAGGTCGTCGATGACCAGGTCGTTGTCGCCGCCGCGGCCGATGCGCACGGTGCGGGCGGGCAGCGGCCGTACGGTGGTCGGCTGCCGGAAGGTCCCGGTCGCGGAGGGTGTCAGGACGGCTGAGGGCCGCTCGGGGGCGGGCGGCGGGCGGTCGACGAGGACGACCCGGGGGCCGTCGGAGGGGTTGCCGAAGCGGATCACGCTGCCGGGCCCCACCCCCCATTCGTGGACGCGGCGGCCGTCGGCGAAGGTGCCGTTGGTGCTGTCCTCGTCCTCGATCGTCCAGTGGTCGTCCTCGGGCCGCAGCACCGCGTGGTGCCACGAGACCCGGATGTCGTCCATCACGACGTCGCTCAGCGGGTCCCGCCCGACGTGGTAGTCGCGGCTGGGACTGATCACCGTGGAGCCCGCCTCCGTTTCGAGGACGAGTTCGGGCGCTGTCGGCGCGACCGGCCGCTCTCCCATGCCTGAATTCTAGCGATTCATCCCGATGTACGCCTGGGCGGGGACCGCGGGTCGGGAGCAGTCGGGAGCCGGGGTGGGCGGCGGTCAGGCCGCGGGTGTGGCGAGGACCGGGACGAAGCGCTGCATCCGCAGCGCGTCCACGGACTCGGCGAGCAGTTCGTACTCGGTGGTGTCGTCGTTCGTCGTGATGCGAACCAGCTTTCCGGCGGCCAACTCCTCGGCGACGAGCTCCTGTTGGGCGGTGTCGCCGCACCAGGCGCGCAGCACGGCCGGCACGTCGGGGACACCGGGGCCGACCGGCGCGATGGAGTTCGGGGGGAAGTTCGGGTTGTCCGGGTGCGGATCGAGGCGTTCGGCGATCCAGGAGGCGCGGTCCCGCATCCACCACAGGGCCAGCGCCAGCGTGGGTGCGCGATAGGTGCCCAGCGGGACCCCGACGCGCTGACCGCCGCATATTCCGTACGCGGTCACATGGCACAGGAATTCGTCATGCACGATCGCTCCCCCATTACGGCGCTCGCTGCCGGTCCGGCCTCTCTTTCCTTGCGGCTCGTGTGCTGCGCACCGCGGTGCGGAAACGCTCATCGGTGCGAGGGTGTTCGGCGGGCGTGGCTGAATCACCCTGGTATTCGAGTATCGCCACTACTGACACTCTGTCACCATGCCATTCCAGCCAGTCTCTTGGCATATTCAGCGCCGCGGGTGGCCGAAAGGGTTCGGGCCCTCTTACCCCTGAGGTAATCGACGGCCCCGGCCGCCGCCCGGCATGGTTGCGGTACCGGATCCCGGCGGGTGACCGCGGAGCGGAATCCGGTCCCTGACCAGCGTGTACACCTCGATGGAGGCTGACCGACCATGTCCGCAGGAAACGAGCGATACGCATCCGCAGTGGCCCGCTACTTCGAGGCCTGGAACGCCCCGGACCCGGAGAGCCGGGCGAAGGCGGTGGCCGCCGCCTGGGCGCCCGACGGGACTTACACCGACCCCCTGGCCGAGGTCCGCGGCCACGACCAGGTGGCGGCGGTGATCACGGCGGCGCGGGAGCAGTTCCCGGGTTTCTCCTTCCGGCTCACGGGTCCGGTCGACGGGCACCACGACCTCGCCCGTTTCGGCTGGGAGCTGGTCAGCGAGGCCGACGGCTCCGCGCCCGTCGCCGGTTTCGACGTGATCACCCTCGACGGCGAGGACCGCATCCGGAGCGTGTCCGGGTTCCTGGACCGGGTGCCGGCGGGCGCCGCCTGACTCCGCGCGATGAGTTCTGCCGCTCCCGGTGGTCTTCACTGGAGAAGAACCACTGGGAGCGGAGGAACCCATGAACACGGCGAACGCGCTGGACGAGCACTTCACGGCGGTGCTGCGGAAGAGCCCGGAGAAAGGTGGCTGGACCTATCTCGTGTGGCCGGAGTCCGTCGGCTTCTTCGGGACGCGCGGACTGGTCAAGGTGCGCGGCACGGTCGACGGCCACCCCTTCCGCAGCTCCTTCATGGCCCTGGGCGACGGGACGCACAAACTGCCCGTCAGGGCCGACGTCCGCAAGGCGATCGGCAAGGAGGCGGGAGACACGGTGGCCGTCCATTTGGAGGAGCGTCTCGACGCGCCGGGCGGCTGACGGAGGACGCCCGCCGTCTCAGTGACCGGCCGCGCCGATGATCCGGTCGATCCGGGACAGCTCCTCCGGGGAGAAGTCCAGCGTGTTCACCGCCGCCACGCTGTCCTCCAGCTGCCGCGGGCTGCTCGCGCCGATCAGGGCGGAGGTCACCCGGTCGCCGCGCAGCACCCAGGCCAGGGCCAGCTGGGCCAGGGACTGACCGCGGGACCGCGCGACCTCGTCGAGCTCGCGCAGTTGCCGCACCAGATCCTCGGTGACCTTGTCGGCACTCAGGAACGGGCTGTCGCTCGCCGCCCGCGACCCCTCGGGGATCCCGTCGAGGTAGCGGCTGGTGAGCAGGCCCTGCTCCAGGGGCGAGTAGGCGATGGAGCCGACCTGGAGTTCGTCCAGCGCGTCCAGGAGCCCTTCCTCCTCGGGCCGGCGGTCGAGCATCGAGTAGCGCGGCTGGTGGATGAGCAGCGGGGTGCCCAGTTCGCCCAGGATGCGAGCGGCCTCCCGGGTCTGGTCCGCCGAGTAGTTGGAGACGCCGACGTACAGCGCCTTGCCCTGGACGACCGCCGAGTGCAGGGCGCCCATCGTCTCCTCCAGGGGAGTCTCCGGGTCGGGGCGGTGCGAGTAGAAGATGTCCACGTGGTCCAGGCCCATCCGGGACAGGCTCTGGTCGAGCGAGGACAGCAGGTACTTGCGCGATCCCCACTCGCCGTACGGGCCCGGCCACATCAGGTATCCGGCCTTGGTCGAGATGACCAGTTCGTCGCGGTAGGGGGTGAAGTCGGCCTTCAGCGCGGCACCGAGCGCCGACTCGGCGGCGCCGGGCGGCGGGCCGTAGTTGTTGGCCAGGTCGAAGTGGGTGACGCCCAGGTCGAAGGCGCGGCGCAGGATCTGCCGCTGGGTGTCCACGGGACGGTCGGGGCCGAAGTTGTGCCACAGGCCGAGCGACAGCGCCGGGAGTTTCAGACCGCTGCGTCCGGTGCGGCGGTAGGGCATGGCCTCGTAACGGTCGGTGTGCGCCGTGTACAACGTGGGCTCCAGGAAGAGAGAGTTCCGGATGAGACGTCCTCCACTCTCGCCCGCCCACCGCCAGTGGTCCAACAGGAGAATCGGATGGGATTCAGCGTCTAGGCTTCTCAATCATGGAACTGCGCCATCTCCAGCATTTCGTCGCCGTCGCCGAGGACCAGCACTTCACCCGCGCGGCGGAGCGGCTGCTGGTCTCGCAGTCGGGCCTGTCCGCGTCCATCCGCGCCCTGGAACGGGAGCTACAAGCGCCGTTGTTCGTGCGCACCACCCGCCGCGTGACGCTGACGGAGGCCGGCCGTGCCCTGCTGGGCGAGGCGGAACGGATCCTCGCCCAGGTGCGGGCCGCCCACGACGCGGTGGCGGCGGTGCAGGGCGTCCTGCGCGGCACACTCTCCCTGGGCACCGAGCAGTGCGTCGCCGGGGTGGGGGTGGCACGCCTGCTGGCCGCGTTCCGGCGGCAGCACCCCGATGTGGAGATCCGGCTGCGGCAGGCGGGTTCGGGCGCGCTGGCCGAGGAGGTCGCCGCCGGGCGCCTGGACCTGGCGTTCGCCGTCAGGACCCGGGCGGACACCGACCAGCTGCGTTCCGTACCGCTGACGGGTGAACCGATGACCGTCCTGTGCCACCCCGCGCACCGTCTGGCCACCGGGGGCCCGGTCGCGCCCGGGGACCTGGGCGGTGAGGCCTTCGTCGACTTCCACCCCGACTGGGGGCCGCGGCGGGTCACCGACGCCGCGTTCGCCGCGGCGGGCGTCGAGCGGACGGTGGCTCTGGAGGTGAACGACGTGCACAGCCTCCTCGAACTGATCCAGCAGGGGCTCGGGATAGCCGTCGTGCCGCGCCACTTCGGGCACAAGCCGGAGGCGGTCACCCTCGCCTCACTTCCCCTCGCGGGCACCGAGGACGTGTCGTACCAGACCGTCGCGATGCTCCCGCCCGAGGACGCCACGAGTCCCGCGGCCCGGGCGCTGATGACTCTCCTCGCCGACCTGCCGGGGGCCCCGGAGCCAGGCCGGCAGGACACCGCTCGCGTGTGACGGGCCGGCGTATTCCCGCGGGGGTGCCGCCGGCCCGGGACGCTGCCGCGGACCGGCGACGACGGTCCGCGGCAGCGCCCGGCCGGCTCACCCGGCGGACTGAGTGAAGTCGGCGTGCAGCCGCCGGGTGTGGTCCACGTACCTCGCGGGCCCGGTCAGCGTGACCGTCGCCGTCAGTCGCGGGTCGGTGCTGGACGCGGCCAGCCGCAGTTCCAGTGCGCCCGGCTCCACCACGCGCCGCCCGTCGCGGCCGGTGAACGCGGCGAGGTCGGCCGGTACGCTCACCCCGACCCGGCGCGCCTCGCCCGGCCCGAGCGGCACCCGGGTGTACCCGATGAGCCGCTGCACCGGCTGGACGACCGAGGCGACGGGGTCGTGCAGGTACAGCTGGACGACCTCGGTGCCCGCCCGGTCCCCGGTGTTGCGCACCGTGAAGGTCAGCGCGAACGCGCCGTCCGTGGGACTCTGCGCGTCGCCCACGGCGAGATCGCTCCAGGTGAACGAGGTGTACGAGAGGCCGTGTCCGAACCCGAAGGCCGGGGTCGGGTCGATGTTCGACACCTCGCTGGCCTGGGCGAGCCGCGCGCCGAGATAGGTGGCGGGCTGCGCGCCCGGACCGCGCGGCACGCTGACCGGCAGCCGCCCGGAGGGGTTGGTACGGCCGCTGAGGACGCCCGCGATGGCCGCGGTGCCCTCCGCTCCGGGGAAGAAGGACTGCACGATCGCGGCGGCCCGGTCCGCGGCGCGGCCCAGCGCGTAGGGTCGCCCGGCGACCAGGACCGCGACGACCGGCGTTCCCGAGTCGAGGACGGCGTCGAGCAGTTCCTGCTGGGCGCCGGGCAGCGCCAGGGAGTCGGCGTCGCAGCCCTCACCGCTCGTCCCGCGCCCGAACAGCCCGGCCCGGTCACCCAGGGCCGCGATGACGAGGTCGGCCCGGCCGGCGAGCTCTGCCGCCCCGGCGATGCCGGAGGTGTCACCGTCGTCGATCCCGGTACCGCGCGCCACGGTGATCTCCGCGTCCGGGAACTCCCGTTCCAGGGCGTCCCGCAGAGAGGGCAGGTCGATGCCCACCGGGACCTGCGGATGGTGCACGCCGACGTGCAGCGGGAAGGAGTAGCAGCCGAGTACGGCAGTCGGCTCCTGGGCGTTGGGGCCGACCAGGGCGATGCGGCGCGGCCGGGCCAGCGGCAGCGTCCCGTCGTTGCGCAGCAGCACCACGGCCCGGTCGGCGATCTCCCGGGCCAGCTCGCGGTTGGCCGGGGTGTCCAGGTCGACGGTGCCGCGCAGGGTCTGCGGGTTGTCCGGGTCGGCGCCGGCGAGGGCGGCGGGAACCGGGTTCCAGTGGGCGTCCAGCAGACCGAGCCGCGCCTTCTGTGTGAGCACCCGGCGCAGGGCGCGGTCCACGAGCGGTTCGGGCACCCGCCCGGAGGTGACAGCCTCCAGCAGAGGCGCGCCGAAGGTCTTGACGGTGGGCAGTTCGACGTCGACGCCGGCGTGGAGCGCGGCTCCGGCGGCATCGGCCCAGCTGTCCGCGACACCGTGCAGGATCTTGAGGAAGGCGATGCCGAAGTAGTCGGCGACCACCGTGCCCCCGAAGCCCCAGGTGTCGCGCAGCAGCCCGGTCAGCAGCTCCTCGTCGGCCGCGGAGGGCAGGCCGTCGGTGTCGGTGTAGGCGTGCATCACCGACTGGGCCCCGCCTTCGCGCAGCGCCATCTCGAAGGGCGGCAGCAGGACGTCGGCGCGCTCCCGCGGGCCGATGGCGACGGGGGCGAGGTTGCGTCCGGCGCGGGAGGCCGAGTAACCGACGAAGTGCTTGAGGGTGGCGACGACCCCGGCCGACTCCAGGCCCTGCGCGTAGGCGGTGCCGATGGTGCCGACGAGGTAGGGGTCCTCGCCGATGGTTTCCTCGACGCGGCCCCAGCGGGCGTCCCGGACCACGTCGAGTACGGGCGCGAGGCCCTGGTGGACGCCGACGGAGCGCATGTCGCGGCCGATGGCGGCGGCCATGCGCCGGATCAGGCCCGGGTCGAAGGTGGCTCCCCAGGACAGGGGGGCGGGGTAGGCGGTGGCGCCCCAGGTGGCGAAGCCGGTGAGGCATTCCTCGTGGGCTATGGCCGGGATGCCGAAGCGGTTCGCCGAGGCGATGCGCTGCTGGGTGCGCATGAGGGAGAGCGCGCCGAGCGCCGGGTCGACGGGAGCCGTGCCGAAGGGGCGGGTCAGCTGTCCCAGGCCGGCCGGCAGGAGCGCCTCGATGTCGACTGCCTCCTCCATGTCGTGCTGGTGGGGCGCCACTTCGCCGCCCTCGTCGGACGCGCCGACCCATACGCCGAAGAGCTGCGCGAGCTTCTCCTCGAGGGTCATGGCGGCGATCAGGGCGGAGACCCGGGTGTCGGTGTCCTGGTCGGGGTCGTTCCACACGTGCGGGACGGAAACGGGGGTTGTCTCAACTGCCACGTTGGCGGTCACTTTCCTCCGACGCCCATGAGGCCCTGGACCAGGGCGCGACGGGCGAACAGGTAGACGAGCAGGACGGGCATCATGGACAGCACCACGGCGGCCAGCAGGCCCGGGATGTCGATGCCGTGCTCGGTTTGGAAGTTGTACAGGCCCAGCGTGACCAGCTTGGTCGAGTCGGACTGGGTCAGGACGAGGGGGAACAGGAAGCCGTTCCACGCCTGGAGCGCGGAGAACACCACGATCGTGGACAGCCCGCTCCTGGAGAGCGGGAGCACGAGCTGGAAGAACACCCGCCGGGTGGACGCGCCGTCCATGGCCATCGCCTCGAACAGCTCCTGGGAGATGTCGCGCATGGTGCCGCTGAGGATCAGCGCGGTGATGGGCATGCAGAAGGCCGCGGTCGGCAGGATGACGCCGATCAGGTTGTCGTAGAGTCCGGCCTTGCTGATCAGGTAGAACATCGGGACGATCACGGCCTGGGCCGGGATGGCGAGGCCCAGCAGGAACAGCCGGAAGACTCCCGAGGTGACCCTGCCGCGGGCACGCACGATGGCGTAGGCCAGCGGCGGTACGAGCAGGAGCACCAGACCGACGACGCACACCGTGACGATCACGGTGTTGAGGAAGTAGCGCCCGAAGCCGTTGGAGAAGGCTCCCGTGTAGTTGTCGAGGGTGAAGCTGTCCGGGAAGGACAGGGGGCCGTTCTGCGCGTACGCGGAGCGGGACTGCACCGTCGCCGCGAGCATGACGTACAGCGGCAGGCCGACGAGCAGCAGCCAGCCCACGGAGGCCGCGCCGGCCACGTAGTTGGGGCGTCTTTTCATGACAGACCCTCCGCGGAGCCGCGCATCTTGTCGTAGCCCGAGACGCGCACCACGATCAGTGAGATGACCGTGGCGGCGATCACCAGGACGAGTGCGATGGCCGAGGCGGCGCCGAAGTCGAAGCCCTTGAAGGCCTTTTGGTACATGTAGTAGGCGCTGATGGTGGTGTCGGTGCCGGGTCCGCCCTGGGTCAGGATGAGCACGGTCTCGAAGGTGGTGAGGCCGCCGACCACCATGAGGATCATCGAGGTGATGATCGAGTTGCGCAGCTGCGGCAGGGTGATGTGGAAGAACTGCCGGTAGCGTCCCGCCCCGTCGATCTCCGCAGCCTGGTAGAGGACTTGGGGAATGGCGCGGGCGGCTCCCTGGTAGATCAGCGTGTGGAACGGCGTGAACTGCCAGGTGCTGACGAAGGCGAGGACACCGATCGCGGTGGACTGGCTGCCGAACAGGTTGCCGTCGCCGAACAGCCACTTCGCCTGGGACGGAACTCCGAAGTTCGGGTCGAGCAGGGCCCGCCACAGCACGGAGACGGCGGTGGAGGACAGCAGCAGCGGGACGAAGTAGACCGCCGACAGGACGGCACGGTTGCGTTGGCTTCCGGCGGCCCAGACGCCGAGCAGGATGCTCAGCGGCGTCTGGAGGGCCACGCCGAGGGCGGTGATCAGCAGGCTCAGCCAGATGCTCTCGACCATGACCGGGTCGGCGAAGACCCGGCTCCAGTTGTCCATGCCGACGAACTCCGGTGATCCGAGCCCGTTCCAGCTGGTGAAGGACAGGACTCCCACCATGATCAGTGGGGCGATCGCGAAGAGGCCGAAGAACACCGTGGCCGGGAGTGCCCAGGCGAATCCCGGGTGTCCCACGCCGGAGACACCGGCGCTCCTGTTCCGGCGGCGGCCGGCCGGTTCGTCCGCCCGGGTGGGCGGACGGACTCGCGTCATCTGAGTGGTCATCGCGGACTCAGGCGGTGGGAAGGGCCTGCATGGCCTTGATGAAGCCGTCCGCGTCGAGCTGGCCGTTGAAGAACTGCTGGACGGCCTGGTGGATCGGGGTGATGGCCGCGGGCGGGTAGGCCTGGTCCCACGACAGCTGGAAGGACGGGGCCTTCTTCACCAGGTCGAACTGGTAGCGCGAGTACTCGGGGCTGGCCGAGGTGTCGAGGAACTTCTCGGTGTTCGTCGTGGTCGGCAGGTTGCCGATGGACAGCTGCTTCTTCACGAAGCTGTCGGAGTACATGAGTTTCAGGAACTCCGCCACGGCCTCGGGGTGCTCGGTCTTCTTCAGCACGGAGTAGAAGTTGTTGGTGTTGCCGACCAGGTTGCCGGGATCGCCCTTGGCGCCCTCGACACTGGGGAAGGCGCTGTAGCCGAGGTTCTTCTCGGCGAACTTCTTGTTGGCGTCCTGCTGGGTGGAGTACTCCCATGAACCCATCAGCTCGAAGCCGGCCTTGCCGGCGGCCAGCAGAGCGGGCGACCCGCCGTCGGTGAACTTCACCGAGTCGAAGTTGGTGCCGAAGGCGCCGGCGTCGATCAGTTCCTTGAGCATGCTCAGCGCCTTCTTGCTGTCCGCGCTCGCCCAGGCGTCCTTGTCCCCGTCGAGCGCCTTCTGGAAGAGGCCGGGGCCCGCGACACGGTCGTAGAGGTACTCGAACCACATCAGCGTCGGCCACTGGTCGCCGCCGCCGAGGGCGATCGGCGTGACGTCGGCCGCCTTGAGCTTCTTGACCGCCGCGAGCAACTCGTCCCAGGTCCTGGGCTGTTCGACGCCCGCGTCGGCGAGCACCTTCTTGTTGCTGAACAGCAGGACGGGCTGGGTGCCGCGCATCGGGATGCCGTACGGCTTGCCGTCGATCCTGGCGGTGTCGAAGACCGAGGGCAGGAACCGGGCCACCAGAGAGGGGTTGTCCTTGATCATGTCGTCCAGCGGCAGGAGCAGATCCGCCTTCACGAACGGCTGGATGCTGCCGCCGCCCCAGTTGAAGAAGACGTCCGGGGCCTGCGGCGTGCTGATGATCGTCTGCAGCTTCTGCTGGTAGTCGGCGCCGGGGATCGTGTCCAGCACCGCCTTGACCTCGGACGTCTTGTTGAACTCGGCGACGAGCTGCTTCTCGACCTTGTTGGTGGCGTCCCCGTAGACGAGGACGTGGATCTTCCCCCCGTCGGAGGACGACGTGCTGTCCCCGTCCCCACAGGCCGCGAGGCTCAGGGCCAGGGCCATCGTCACGCCTCCGGCGAGCGTCCTGGGGAACCGCGCACGTGTCTTCATGGTGCACCTTTCGAAAGTTTCGGCGGCATTGCCGAAAGTCACTGCGATTCCTGGACCGTAAGGGAGGCCTCTCCGGGGGTCAACGGGGGTGCAAGCGTGCGATCAAACCGTTATCGAGGAGATCGCCCCGCCTTCGCGCCTGCACACTCTCGGCCAGAGTGGGGGGAGTTGCGCGCGAATGGTTGACCGACCGGACCCTTGCCCATAAGTTCTGCGCAGCCATTCGGAAACATGCTCGCAACTTTCGAATGCAGCACCGCGCACTCTCATCCGCCCCGCCCTCCCGCACACCGCCGGACCGCTCCGGCACCCGTAGAAGGGGATGACATGCACATGATCTTCACGTCGGTCGACCGCGGCCCCGCGCCACCACCCCGGCGGCGTTTCCTCGCCCGCAGGGCACTCGTCCTGGCCACGGCGGGCCTCCTGGCCGCCGGGGGCGTCGGAGCTCTTTCGGACACGGCCCACGCCGCCACCACCCTCGGCTCCGCGGCGGCCGCCCAGGGCCGCTACTTCGGCACCGCCGTCGCGGCGAACCACCTCGGCGAATCGGCGTACGTGTCCACGCTCGACCGGGAGTTCAGCTCGGTGACCCCCGAGAACGAGATGAAGTGGGACGCCGTCGAGCCGTCCAGGAACTCGTTCAGCTTCGGGTCGGCCGACCAGATCGTCAGCCACGCCCAGAGCAAGGGCATGAAGGTCCGCGGCCACACACTGGTGTGGCACTCCCAGCTGCCCGGCTGGGTGGCCGGTCTGGGCACCGCCGACCTCAGGACGGCGATGAACAACCACATCACCCAGGTCATGCAGCACTACAAGGGGAAGATCCACTCCTGGGACGTCGTCAACGAGGCCTTCCAGGACGGCAACAGCGGGGCACGACGCAGCTCGCCGTTCCAGGACAAGCTCGGCAGCGGCTTCATCGAGGAGGCGTTCCGCACCGCCCGCGCCGCCGATCCGGCCGCCAAGCTCTGCTACAACGACTACAACACCGACGGCGTCAACGCGAAGAGCACCGCCGTGTACAACATGGTGAAGGACTTCAAGTCCCGCGGCGTGCCGATC
This sequence comes from Streptomyces sp. NPDC005551, assembly GCF_042871785.1. NCBI lineage: Bacteria > Bacillati > Actinomycetota > Actinomycetes > Kitasatosporales > Streptomycetaceae > Streptomyces > Streptomyces sp. NPDC005551. Next base: position 470,166 of record NZ_JBIAJE010000003.1, read on the forward strand.
GACTGTGTCGGCTTCCAGTCCCACTTCAACAGCGCCTCGCCGGTACCCGCCGACTACCGGGCCAACCTGCAGCGCTTCGCCGACCTCGGCGTCGACGTGCAGATCACCGAGCTGGACATCGAGGGCTCCGGCGCGTCCCAGGCCACGAGTTACGGCAACGTCGTCAAGGCGTGCCTCGGCGTCTCGCGCTGCACCGGCATCACCGTCTGGGGTGTCACCGACAAGTACTCCTGGCGCAGCAGCGGCACCCCCCTGCTCTTCGACGGCAACTACGCCGCCAAGCCGGCGTACGACGCCGTGATCTCGGCGTTCGGCGGCACCGGGGGCGGAGGCGGCGGCAATGCCACCTGCTCCGTCTCCTACAGCAGGACCGCGTCGTGGAACGGCGGCTTCAACGGCCAGGTGACCGTGACCGCGGGCAGCACCGCGATCAGCGGCTGGACCGTGGCGGTCACGGTGACGCCGCCGCAGAAGGTCTCCGCCACCTGGAACGGCTCACCCACCTGGGACAGCAGCGGCAACGTGATGACGATGCGGCCCAACGGCAACGGCAACCTGGCCGCGGGCGCGTCGACGAGCTTCGGCTTCACCGTCATGACGAACGGCAACACCTCGGCACCGGCGATCGGGAACTGCACCGCGTCCTGACCACCTCCGCCCCGGGCCGCTCGGGCCCGCCGCGCGGACAGGCACGCACCTCCGCGGGCGGTGCCCGAGCGGCTCTCCCAGGTACAGCAGTCAGTACAGGAAGGACGCGCACATGACCGAGACGTCCCCACGGGGAACGGCCGCCGCCCGGCGCCCGGCGAGAGCACGGCTCACGGTGAGAGCACGGCTGACGGCTCTCCTGGCAGGGATCCTGCCCCTGCTGTCGACGCTCCTCCTGGTCGTCGCCGCGCCTCCGGCGTCGGCTGCCACGCTGACGGAGGTGACCGGCTTCGGCAGCAACCCGAGCGGTCTGCGGATGCACCTGTACGTGCCGGACAGCGTCCGTGCCAGGCCCGCCGTGCTGGTGGCGGTGCACTACTGCACCGGTTCGGGTCCCGCCTTCCACGCGGGCACGGAGTTCGCCTCGCTCGCCGACCGGTACGGCTTCGTCGTCGTCTATCCGTCGGCGACCCGGAGCGGCAACTGCTTCGACGTCTCCTCCCCGCAGGCCCTCAAGCGGGACGGCGGCAGCGACCCGGTCGGCATCAGGTCGATGGTCCGTTACGCCGAGGAGCACCTGAACGCCGACCCCGGCCGCGTCTACGTCACCGGGGCCTCCTCCGGCGCGATGATGACCAACGTCCTGCTGGGCAACTACCCCGACGTGTTCAAGGCCGGCGCCGCCTTCATGGGCGTACCGCACTCGTGCTTCGCCACGACCGACGGCTCGGGCTGGAACAGCGCCTGCGCGAACGGGACGGTCGACAGGACACCGCAGCAGTGGGGCGACCTGGTCCGGTCCGCCCACCCCGGCTACGGCGGCGCTCGCCCGAGGATGCAGATCTGGCACGGCACCGAGGACGCCACGCTGCGCTATCCCAACTTCGGCGAGCAGATCGACCAGTGGACGAACGTGCACGGGGTGAGCCGGACGGCCGCCTTCACCGATCACCCGCAGTCCGACTGGACCCGCACCCGCTACGGCGGCACCGGCACACAGCCGCCGGTGGAAGCCATCAGCGTGCAGGGCGCCGGCCACACCCTGCCGGCGGCCGGCATGGCGGCGCGGGCGATCGCGTTCTTCGGTCTGGACGCGGCCGACCCCGGCCCCGGCCCCGAGCCCGTCCCGGGCACCTGCCGGGTGGGCTACTCGGTCAGCGCCTGGAACAGCGGACTGACCGCCACGATCACCCTCACCAACACCGGTACGGCCCCCATCACCGCCTGGACGCTCGCCTTCACCCTGCCCGCGGGACAGAGCATCGTCTCCGGCTGGGGGGCGACCTACAGCCCGGGCAGCGGCTCGCTGACCGCCAAGGGCCTCTCGTACAACTCCACGCTCGCGGCCGGAGCCAGTACGCAGATCGGCTTCCAGGCGAGCCACACGGGCAACACCGGAAAACCGGCGTCGTTCACGCTCAACGGGACGCCCTGCACCACCGCCTGACGGCCGAGGTTCCGGCAGGTGTCCTGCCGGGACCACGGACATCCGCCCGTTCCTTCGGGAGCAGCCTTGTCGGCGTCCGGCGGGAAGACACCCGAAGACACCCGCAACTGTCCCTCGCGTGCTTTCCGTTCCCCGGGACGGCCGGGTCCCGATCGCGAATCGGTCGCTGCCGGGAGAGAGTGGGCGTCATGCATGCCAAGGACGTTCTCGCCGAAGCGTACGGACGGATCAAGGAGGAGGTGCACGCGGCCGTCGACGGACTCTCCGCCGAGGAGCTGAACGCCCCGCCCCGGATCGGGTCCAACTCGATCGCCTGGCTGATCTGGCATCTGGCACGTGTGCAGGACGACCACGTCGCGGACGTGGCCGGCCACGAACAGGTCTGGCTGTCCGCGGGCTGGGCCGGCCGCTTCGCGCTGGGGCTGCCCGAGCGCGACACCGGGTACGGCCACACCGCGAAGAAGGTCGCCCGGGTCCGGGTGGACTCGGGCGACCTCCTGACCGGCTACTACGACGCCGTGCACGAGCGGACCCTCGGCTTCGTCCGCGGACTGGCCGACAAGGACCTGGAGCGCGTCGTGGACGAACAGTGGGACCCGCCGGTCACCCTGGGCGTGCGCCTGGTCAGTGTCCTGGCCGACGATCTCCAGCACGTCGGCCAGGCGGCGTACGCCCGGGGGCTGCTGCGCTGAGCAGTCAGACCGCCGTGCGGCCGGACGCCCCGGCGGCCGCGTAACCGGGCAGCACGACGTCCCGGATGAGCGCGGTCCGCTCGTCGAACGGGAGGAACGCGCTCTTGAGGGCGTTGACGGTGACCGTGCGCAGGTCCTCGACGGTCCAGCCGGCCTCCTCGACCAGCAGCGACATCTCGCGGGTCATCGTCGTACCGGACACCAGGCGGTTGTCGGTGTTCAGGGTGACGCGGAAGCCGAGGTCGCGCAGGGCCGTGATGGGGTGCTCTGCGATCGAGGTGGCCGCACCCGTCTGCAGGTTGGACGTCGGGCACATCTCCAGGGCGATGCGGCGGTCGCGCACCCAGCCCGCGAGACGGCCGAGCTTGCCGTCCACGATGTCGTCCGTGATGCGCACACCGTGACCGATGCGCTGGGCACCGCAGACCTGGAGTGCCTGGTGGATGCTGGGCAGACCGTGCGCCTCACCGGCGTGGATGGTGAAGGGCACGCTCTCGCGGCGCAGGTGCTCGAAGGCCGCGAGGTGGTCCGCCGGCGGGAAGCCGTCCTCGGCGCCGGCGATGTCGAATCCGACGACACCGGCGTCCCGGAACGCCACCGCCAGGTCCGCGATCTCCCGGGTCCTGTCGAACATGCGCATGCCGCACAGCAGGGTGCCCACGCGGACCGGGGTGCCCGCGGCCGACGCCTTGGCCATACCGGCCGCCAGGCCCTCCTGCACGGTCCGGACGACCTCGGGCAGGGTCAGCCCGCCGTTCAGCATCAGCTCGGGGGCGTAGCGCACCTCGCCGTAGACCACTCCGTCGGCGGCCAGGTCGAGGACGTACTCCTCGGCGGTGCGCAGCAGGCCCTCACGGGTCTGCATGACGGCGAGGGTGTGCTCGAAAGTGGCTATGTACCGCACGAGGTCACCGGAGTTGGCGGCCTCGTAGTACCAGGCGGCGAGCTCCGTCGGGTCGGTGGTGGGCAGCGTGTGGCCGATCGCGGCGGCGAGTTCCACCAGGGTGGCGGGGCGCAGTCCGCCGTCGAGGTGGTCGTGCAGCACCGCCTTCGGCAGGCGGCGGACGGTGTCGATGTCGATGCGGTGCGCGGTCATGCGTTCTTTTCCTCGGCAGGTGGTGCGGTAGTGGGCGATGGGTTCCGCGGACGCGTGGTGCGCGGCTCGTACGGGGGTCAGGCGCCGGTGGCGGGCTGGAGCAGGTCCCAGCGGTTTCCGTACAGGTCCTGGAAGACGGCGACCGTGCCGTAGGGCTCGTGGCGCGGCTCCTCCAGGAAGGTCACCCCGGCGGCGCGCATCCGGGCGTGGTCCCGGGTGAAGTCGTCGGTGTGCAGGAAGAAGCCCACGCGTCCGCCGGTCTGGTCGCCGACCCGGCCCCGCTGCGGCTCGTCCTTGGCGCGGGCCAGCAGCAGCCCCGTACCCGCGCCCTCCGCGCCCGGCTCGACGACGACCCAGCGGGAGCCGTCGGGCCGCGGGGCGTCCTCGGCGAGGCGGAACCCGAGGGCGTCGGTGTAGAAGCGGATCGCCTCGTCGTAGTCGTCGACGACGAGGGTGACCAGGGCGATGCGTCTCATCAGGACCTCTCCGGAAGTTATACGTAACACGGTAGGGTACGGCATCCCCCGAGCGGTTCGTCCTGGCGGCCCCGGTGGCGCGGCCGTCGGCCCTCGCGGCGAGGCGGGGGCGCGGGCGGCTCGGGGGCGGCGGCGCGGGCGGCTTGGGGGCGGCGGCGCGGGGCGCATCCGGACGGGGCCGCCCTCACCTGCGGCGACCGGGTGAGCGCTCGGACGGAGCGGATGGAGCGGACGCGGACGGAGCGGACGGAGGGACGGCTCGCCCGACCGTCCCGGGCCGTCCCGGTCGCCGTCCCGGGCCTTCCTGGTTGCCGTCCCGGGCCGTCCTGGTTGCCGTCCCGGGCCTTCCTGGGCCGCCTTCGGCCGCCCTGGTCCGCCCCGCGGGCCGGTGCCCGGCGACGGATTCGTTCATGACATCGTGGAGATCGACTCGGGACCCAGTCCCCCGCCCAGCGCTGTCCCCCACAGGAGTTGAGAGCATGACCGAGAAGCCGAAGGCGACCGGAGCCCCCGCCCGCCAGAACGTCACCTTCCCCAGTGCCGGGTCCACCGCGCACGGCTATCTGGCGCTGCCGCCGTCCGGGCAGGGGCCCGGCGTGATCGTTATCCAGGAGTGGTGGGGTCTGACCAACCACATCGCCGACGTCGCGGACCGGCTCGCGCAGGAGGGTTTCGTGGCGCTCGCCCCCGACCTGTACGGCGGCAACGTGGCCCACGAGAGCGATGAGGCTCTGCGGATGATGCAGGATCTGCCGGTCGCCCGGGGTGTCGAACTGCTCTCCGGAGCGGTCGACCATCTGCTCGGCCTGCCCGAGGTCACCTCGGACACGGTCGGCGCGGTCGGCTTCTGCATGGGCGGCGGCTTCGTGATCTACCTGGCCGCGGCGGACCGGCGCATCGGTGCGGCGGTGCCGTTCTACGGGGTCATCCAGGGGGACCTCCCCGACTTCTCCGCCCTGGCGGCGCAGGTCCAGGGTCACTACGGCGAGCTGGACACGAGCATCCCGCTCGAGAAGCTGGACGAGCTGCGGGCCGCCGTGCAGCAGCAGTCCGGCATCACCCCGGACCTCCGCGTCTATCCGGCCCAGCACGCCTTCTTCAACGACGGCCGGCCCGAGGTCCACGACCCGAAGGCCTCCGCGCAGGCCTGGCAGAGCACGGTGGCCTTCCTGCACGACCAGCTGGGCTGACGCCGCCGACCGTAGCCGTATCCACCAGTCGGGCCACGACCCGTCGCGTGCGCCGCCGTCGGGTCGGCGGCGGTGCGGGGCGTGCCGGCGAGGGCGCCTCCCCGCGGGCCCGCGTCACTCACCGTGCCGGTGGAACGTGTCGAGGCGGGCCGTCTCCTCGTCGGTGAGGCGGAGCGCGCCCGCGGCCACGTCCTCGGCGAGGTGCCCGGGGTTGCCGGTGGGGGATCGCCGGCACCTGCGGGCCCTGGCGCAGCGTCCACGCCAGGCGGACCTGGGGGGGCGTCGCACCGTGCGCACGCGCGACGGCGTTCACGGCGTCGCCGCCGGCGCCGCTCGGGCCCCGGGAGCCACCCTTGCCCGCGATCGCGAAGAACGGGACGAAGGCGATGCCCTGTTCCTCGCACATCCGGAGCACGGCGTCGGTCCCGGGGTCCGGGGAGCCGAGGCCGAACTGGTTCTGCACGCTCACCACCGGCGCGATGGCCTGGGCCTCCGCGAGATGCCGGGGTTCGACCGCGGAGACGCCGAGGTGACGGATCAGTCCGCCCGGCGCAGCTCGGCCAGCGCGCCGAAGTGCTCCGGGATCGACTCCTGCCGCATGCGCCTGAGGTACACCAGGTCGAGATGGTCGCGGCCGAGCTGGCGCAGGTTCTCCTCGACGTGGCCGCGCAGGTCCTCGGGCCGTGCCGAGGTGGCCCACTCCCCCGACTGGTCGCGGTACGGCCCGACCTTGACCGCGACGACCAGGTCGTCCGCGTACGGGGCCAGCGCGCTGTTGATCAGTTCGTTCGCCGAGCGCAGGGACGAGAAGTGGAAGGCGGCCGTGTCGATGTGGTTGACGCCCGGTTCGACCGCGCGCCGCAGCACGGCGATCGAGCGGTTCCGGTCGCTCGGTGTGCCCTGGTGGAAGGCGGCGCTGCCCGTCAGCCGCATCGTCGACGAGCCCGGCAGGGGTCGCGACCGACATCGCGGGGATCAGCTGCCCGAGGGACTTAGGGCCTCACGGATACACATACGTGTTCAGGGTGTCGACCGCGGCCGTGGGGCTGCCCAGGTCGTAGCGGTCCACCGCGAGGAAGTTGGGCTTCTTGCGGGCGGCGGGACGGCAGAACCGCTGGGCGCGGTCGGCGAGTTTGCCGTTGTCCGCCGAGGCGGTGGAGGCGACCGTGGCATCGCGGAAGTGGTTCATGACGAACAGCGGGCGGAAAGCCCCCTCGGTGCGGGTGAGCGGGATGTTGGTGGTGGCGTCGTACCAGCGGCTGTAGCAGGACCAGTCGGAGGAGCCGATTCCGGGTCCCATGGACCAGTGGTTCTCCACCGTCCACTCGCGCTGGTACATGACGCCGAAGCTGTCGCGGGTCAGCCCGGCGGCCTCGTCGGAGGAGCGGCTGTGGTCGGTGAAGATCAGCAGGCGGTCGTCCGCGGCCAGCAGGTCCGCCAGCCGGGGCCAGCCGTGCTCACGGACACCGGTGCGGTCGGGCCGGTAGAGGACGTCGGACAGGCCGTCGACGCGGGCGAGTTCGCCGCGCAGGACGCCCGGGTCGACGTAGTCCTCGAGGAAGACGGTGACGAACTGGTCGGGGTGCTGCTTCAGGAAGTTCACCATGCGCTGGAGGTCGACCCACAGGGCGACCGGCCTGCTGACGAGGGTGCAGCTGTTGTGGCAGAGGATGGCGCCGTCGGGAGTCTGGTGCACGTCGAGCATGAACCCGCGTACACCGTCGGACAGTTGGCGGTCGATGCCGCTTGTCTGGTTCGGGAACATGTTGACGAAGGGCGGTGCGAAGCCGCCGTCGACTCCGTTGGCGTAGGCGTTGTGCGTGGTGAGGAAGGTGACCTGGTCCAGGGTGCGGCGGTCCTGGGGCGGCATCGGGCCGGTCCGCGGGTCGACGGGGGTGAGGTACCAGGCGGCGAGCTCTCCCGCGGCGCCGACCGCCAACTGCTCCGGGTGGTTGGCGCCGGCGGGTCTGGCGCCCACGGTCAGATACCGGTCCGTGCCGGGGGCCCGGAGGGTGTACCGGTCGGCCCCGGCCGGCGTCACCTCCCACGCGGCGTCACCGCCGTCGCACGCGGCCGTTCTGGCCTGGTCCCCGGAACGGCCGAGGCAACGGCCGGCCGCGTCCGCGCTCTCCAGCACGTACGAGGATCCGCGCGACCGCAGGATCCACTGCTGATGGTCCTCGTTGCCCCGGGGACGGTGCTGGACGACCGCTCCCCCGCTGTCGGCCGCGTTGAGTCCCGTGGTCGCACTCTGGACGTAGTAGGAGCCGGGGCCGGGCACGTCCGCGGCGCTCACCGGGGCGGGCGCGAGGAGGACCGAGGTGAGCGCCGCGGCGGTGACGGCGAACAGGGCGCGAGGAGGCGGCATCACTGTGACGGTGTCCTTCCGTGCCGGAGACGAGGACGGGCGGAGCGAACGCGGACACAGGATGCCGCACCATGCCATGCACCTGACAGTGCAGAACCGGCAGGACCTCCTCAGCAGTAGAGGTTGCCGCCCGCGGACGTGCCGAGGATCTGCACGAACCGCTGGTAGGCGTCCACCCTGCTCTGCACCTGGGCAGGGTTCCTGCCGTCGCATTCCAGCGAACCGTTGATGCTGCGGATCGTCTGGCCGAATCCCGCGCTGTTGACCATAGCGTTGTGCGGTGTCATCGTGCCGGGTCCGCTCTGGGTGTTCCAGTACCAGAGCCCGGTCTTCCAGGCCACGGACGCGTCGGTCTGCACCAGGTTGGGATTGCGGAGGAGGTCGATGCCGAGCGCGTCGCCCGCGGCCTTGTAGTTGAAGTTCCAGCTGAGCTGGATCGGGCCGCGGCCGTAGTACGCGGACTGGCCCGCCGGGCAGCCGTACGGCTGGCTCCAGTCGCAGTAGTGGGGGTAGTTGGCGGTGTTCTGCTCCACCACGTGCACCAGGCCACCGGTCTCGTGGTTGACGTTGGCGAGGAAGGCGGCGGCCTCCTGCTTCTTCACCGTGTCACTGCCCGTCTTGGCGAAACCCGGGTAGGAACTGAGAGCCGCCTTCAGGCCGTTGTAGGTGTAGAAGGAGTTCCGGTTCGGGAACATCTGGTTGAACTGGGCCTCGCTCACGACGAAGCCGTCGGACGGCGTGGTGGAGCCGTCGCAGGCGTACGGCTCCCAGTACCAGGTGCTGATGGTCGGGTCGTAGCCCGGGTTGTCGTGTTCGGCGACATAGGCCCTGCCGTCGGTGTACCGCACGATGTTGCCGGTGACGTAGGACTTTCCGGCGACCCAGCTCGGGTAGCTCGAACAGGACGCGGCGGACGCGCCCGCGGCCGGCAGGAGTACCGGTGCGGCCGTGCCGACGATGAGGGCGGCCATGACGGCGGAGATTCGGCGCCTCGACACAGGATCGACTCCTTTGCGAACACGGCCGCGCCCGGCGCGGGGCGGAGCTGGGCCTGCACGCGCGCGGCGGCAAGCACCGGCACGGCGTCGGGGGCGGCCGCGGTGGGGGGTTGTGGAGGCACACTCAACCGCGTTGGTCTGTACCAGTCAAGGGTGTAGACCAGTCGAATCCGACAACGTTGGCGGAGCCGTCAACTCCCCCGCCGGAAAACCCCGTTCGTGCACGGGTGCGTCGGCGGCCACCCCCGGCCGGGCATGCCGATGGCCCGGGCCGTCCGCGCGGACCCGGGCCACAGCGTCGGTTCACTCAGCCGAGCGGCTTCTCCAGTACCGCCTTGCGGTGGCTGAACGTCTCGATCGAGTAGCGGCCGTGATAGCTGCCCATACCGCTCTCGCCGACCCCGCCGAACGGCAGGTCGGAGACGGTCAGATGGGCCAGCGGCAGGCCGAACCCGAGGCCTCCGGAGGACGTCTCCGCGGCCAGCCTGCGGCGCGTGTCGTCCGACTCGGTGAAGACGTACAGTGCCAGCGGCTTGTCGCGGTCGTTGATGAAGCCGATGGCCTCGTCGAGGTCCGCCACCGTGACGATCGGCAGGATCGGGCCGAAGATCTCCTCCTGCATGACGGGCGCCTCGGGAGCGACGTCGGCGAGGACGGTCGGCGCGATGTACTTGGCGGCTCGGTCGGCGCCGCCGCCGGTGACCGGCCGCCCGGAGTCGAGCAGCGCGCCGAGCCGGTCGAAGTGCCGCTCGTTGACGATGCGCCCGTACTCCGGGGACGTTCGCGGGTCGGCGCCGAAGAGCCGCTCGACGGCGCGGGCCAGCTCGGGTTCGAGGGCGCGGGCGGTGGCGGGGTCCGTCAGGACGTAGTCCGGCGCGACACAGGTCTGCCCCGCGTTCAGGAACTTGCCGCGCACGAGACGGTCCGCGACGACGGCCGGATCGGCGTCGCCGTCGACGAACGCCGGGGATTTGCCGCCCAGTTCGAGGACCACGGGCGTGAGGTGCTCCGCGGCGGCCCGCATCACGATGCGGCCGACCGTGCCGTTGCCGGTGTAGAAGATGTGGTCGAAGCGCTCCGCGAGCAGCGCCGTGGTCTCCGGGACGCCGCCCTCGACGACGGCTACGGCGTCGGTGTCGAGGTACTGCGGCAGCAGCCGCGCCAGCGCGGCGGAGGTGGCGGGGGCCAGCTCGCTGGGCTTGGCGACCACCGCGTTGCCCGCGGCCAGCGCGCCGAGCAACGGCGTGAGCAGCAGCTGGAGCGGATAGTTCCACGGCGCGATGACCAGGACGACGCCGAGCGGGTCGTACTGCGTCCAGGCCGTGGCGTCGGCACCGAGGTGGGCGGGGACGGGCGCGGGCTCGGGGCGCAGCCAGCCTTCGAGGTGGTCCAGGGTGTGGTCGATCTCGCGCACGGTGAAGTCGATCTCGGTGCGGAAGGCCTCGGTGGAACTCTTGCCGAGATCCTCGTGGAGAGCGGTGGCGAGGTCCTCACCGTGCGTGGTGAGCAGTTCGCGCAGGCGGTTCAGCTGGCCCGTGCGCCACTCGACGGGCTTGGTCCGGCCGGAGCGGAAGGTGGCGCGCAGCCGGGAGACGACGTCGGCGGGCTGCTCGGGCGTGGGGGTGTGGTTCACGGTGCCTCGCTGGTCGGGCGCGACCGGGGGCCGCGCGGGGTGCTCGTGAGCTGGTCAACAGCTGGATGTATATGCCAACCATCCGGGTGCCCTCATAAATTCCTGGCTTCGGGAACGGGTCTCGTGGCCGGACCGGCATCGTCTCGCGAGGAGCGTGGAATCCGTGGCTCCGGGGACCGCCCGGCACGGCGCCGGGGCCCCGTCCGCCCGCGGCTCGGCGTGAAGGACGCCGGGACTGTGCATGATCTCCCTCAGGACTCCGGCACGGAAGGCTCGCCCACCGGCGGCGGCACGCACGGGAGGCCGCCGGATCGGCACCGGACCCCACGACACCGGGAGATTCTTTCGATGACCACCGCACCGCACCCCCTCGTCGCCCGAGCGCGGCGGCTCGCGGACGAGGTGCTGGCACCCCGTGCGCAGCGGGTGGACCAGGAGGGCGTACCGCCGAGCAGCCTCGACGCGATCAGGCGCGCGGGGCTGCTCGGGGTGAGTGCCCCGGTCGAGTACGGCGGATCGGCCGCGCCGCCCGCGGTGGCGCGGGAGATCGCCGAGATCCTCGCCGGGGCGTGCTGCTCGACGTGGTTCGTGCAGACCCAGCACCACACGCCCGTACAGACGCTGGTGAAGGGCGAACCTTCGGTCCGGGAGCGGTTGCTGGGGCCGCTGGCGAGGGGGGAGCTCCTGTCGGGGGTCGCGTACGCGCAACTGCGTGCCCACCCGCGTGTTCCGGTCCGGGTCACCCGGGAGCGCCGGGGTTGGCGCTTCGACGGCCACGTCCCCTACTACACGGGCTGGGGGCTCAATGACGTGATGCTGCTGGCCGGGGTGACCGACGCCGGCGAGGCGCTGTTCGCGTTCACCGAGGCACGCGAGCAGCCCGGCCTGCGCCCGTCTCCGCCGCTGCGCCTCGCCGCGCTCGGTGCCTCCCGTACGGTCTCGCTGGAACTGGACGGGCTGTGGCTTTCGGAGGACGCCGTGGCGCTGCGCGTCCCGTACGAGACCTGGGCGGCCGGTGACCGGCCGAAGAACACCAACGCGTCCCCCGCCGTCTTCGGGATCACCGAGGCGGCACTCGGGCTCCTGACCGGCGACCCGGCCGCCGAGGAGACGGCGCGCGGCCTGCGTGCCCGGCTCGGCCGGGTGCGGAGACAGGCGTACGCGCTGGCCGACCATCCCGTACCGCACGAGCACCTCGACGAACGGCTGGCCTGCAAGACACAGGCGTACGACCTGATGCGCGCGGCCACGACCGCGGCGGTCGTGGCCGGCGGCGGGCGGGCCATGGACCTGGGCAGTCCGGCCCAGCGGTTGGCCCGTGAGGGGATGTTCCTGCTGGTGCAGGGGCAGACGGCCGAGGTGCGCGGGGCACACCTCGCTGCGCTCACGGCTCGCTAGGCGACCGACCGGTCAGGACCGGGCCGGCGAGGGTCGCCGCACCGCCGGCACGCTCCTCGACGTCGCCCGTGCTCCGGTCAGGGCTTCCGACGTCGCGCGTGCTCCGGTCAGAGCTTCCCGACGTCGCCTGTGCCGCGGGGGAGCCTTCCGGCAGGGCAGGCGCCCGCCCCCGCACCACGCCCGGGCACGCCGGTCGAAAGTGTCGCGTCGGCCGGCGGGCTTCCGGGCGCTGAGCCGCTTCGGTGCGCCTAGCTCGCGAACGGGACCTGTGCCGACGGCGACGGCGTCGGGGCGAAGGGGTGCTGCCACAGGCCCCGGGCGGCCAGCCGGGGCAGGACACCCTCGCCGAACCAGTACGCCTCTTCCAGGTGCGGGTAGCCCGACAGGACGAACTCGTCGATGCCGAGGCGGTGGTACTCGGCGATGCGCTCGGCGACCTCGTCGTGGCTGCCGACGAGGGCGGTGCCCGCCCCGCCCCTGACCAGGCCGATCCCGGCCCACAGGTTGGGGTGGATCTCCAGGCCGTCCCGGCTGCCGCCGTGCAGGGCGAGCATCCGCCGCTGTCCCTCGGACTCGCTCCGGGCGAGCCCGGCCTGCACGGACTCCACCGTCTCCGGATCGAACCCGTCGAGCAGCTTGTGGGCCTCCGCCCACGCCTGCTCGGAGGTGTCGCGGGTGATCACGTGCAGCCGGATGCCGAACCGGACGCGGCGCCCCTCCTTCTCGGCCAGGCCGCGGACCCACTCGATCTTCTCGGCGACCTGGGCCGGCGGCTCGCCCCAGGTGAGATAGACGTCCACGTGCCGCGCCGCGACCTCGCCCGCCACGGGCGAGGAGCCCCCGAAATAGATCTCGGGCACGGGATCCGGCACCCGGGCGAGGCGGGCGTCCTCGACCTGGAGGTGCTCGCCGGACAGGTCGACGGTCCTGCCGTCCCACAAGTCCCGCACGATCTGCAGGAACTCGCCGGTACGGCGGTAGCGGGCGTCCTTGTCGAGGAAGTCGCCGTACGCCCGCTGCTCGTGGCTCTCGCCGCCGGTCACGACGTTGAGCAGGACACGCCCGCCGGTCTGCCGCTGGAAGGTGGACGCCATCTGCGCGGCGAGGGTCGGGGAGACGAACCCCGGCCGGAAGGCGACCAGGAACTTGAGCCGTTCCGTGTGCTGGCTGACCATCGCGGTGGTCAGCCAGGCGTCCTCGCACCAGGCACCGGTCGGGGTGAGTGCGCCGACGAACCCCAGATCCTCGGCGGCGCGGGCGATCTGGCTCAGGTAGGCGACCGTCGGCGGCCGGTCCCGGCCGGAGGCGGTGGCGGGGGTTCCGTGGCCGCCGCCCACGACATGCCGGCTGTCGCCGTTGGTGGGCAGGAACCAGTGGAAGACGAGGGACACGGGAGGATCTCCGATCTTGGCGGACTCAGCGGAGTCCGTGGCGCGGGGGCGGGGTTCCGTTCAGCACGTAGCGGCCGACGTCCGCCCCACCGTGTTCCGCGGGCACGCTCACGGCGAGCGGTCCCGGCGCGGAGAGCCGGTCCAACTCCCGGCGGGGCAGCCGTCGTTCGGAGTCCCGCGCCGAGGCACCGGTGCGGCACTCATCGGCGAGCGCGGCGGCCACCGCCAGGGCCTCGGCGTCGTCGGCGAGCACGGGGACGGACACGGCGTCAGCCCGCCGCGGCCAGCAGGGGCGTACGGCCGAGCGCCGCCGCGAACTGGTCCACCACCTGGGAGAGGGACTCCGCGGCGGCGGGCGCCACGGAGATGCCGCCGTCCTCGCCCGCGACGATGTCCTTGTCGAGGGTGAACCAGCCCTGGACGATGTGCGCGGCGCCCATGGAGCTGAGCACCGGGCGCAGTGCGTAGTCGAGGGCCAGTACGTGTGCGGTGCTGCCGCCGGTGGCGAGCGGCAGGACGGTCTTGCCGGCGAGCGCGTACTGCGGCAGCAGGTCGAGCAGGGCCTTGAGCACGCCGGAGTACGCCGCCTTGTAGACGGGGGTGCCGACGACGACGCCCTCGGCGCGTGCGAAGAGTGCGGTCGCCTCGACTATGGCCGGGTGCCGGAAGTCCGCGCCGAGCAGTGCCTCGGCGGGGATGGTGCGGACGTCGAGCGGGATCACCTCGTGTCCCTGGGCGGCCAGCCGGGCATCGAGGTGGCGCAGCAGTTTCGCGGTGCGGGAGGAGGCGGAGGGGCTGCCGGAGACGGAAAGGACGGTGGCCATGGGGCCCTCTTTCGTGAGCGGAGGTCGGTGGGTTCAGCGGGCGAGGGGACGGACCCGGCCTCGTGCTCGGGGTGCCGCGCCTCCGGCTCGCGTACGAGGGGGCAGCACCCGGTGGCCGAAGTACTCGACCTCCTCGTGGTGGTGCAGGAAGCCGAGGAGGAAGGGGTCCTGACGAAAGGGGCCCGGCCATTTCAGGGGGAAGGGCCGCGACGGCACTGCGGAACGGGTGCGGTGCGAGCGGCGGGTGGCCTCGGGGAACAGCGCGCGGATGAGTACGGGACTGCGCACTGTTCGGGGAACGCGCCGGGGCGGCCGCCGGTGGGAAGGTGGCGGACGGCCGGTGCGAAGGGGACCCTACCGGCGGGAGATCGTCAGACTTCGCGGCAACAGAAGGAGCTGGAGACACGCGCGAGGTCGACATGGCGTCGCCGCGTGAGGTCCAGTCGTGTCTTCATGTCGTCGATCGTCGCAGCCGCTCGTCGAGGACGTCAAGGAACGGCGGCCCGGTCTCGAATCCCGGACCGCCGAGTCTCACGAACTCGGCAAACCTCGCTTTCCCGGCCGCCGCCGCCACTAACCTGGGCGGCACCACGGCAGCAGTCGGGAGGTGAACAGGCCTGCTCATGAGCGAGCACGAGGAGCACGAGCATCATCCCGGGACGATTCCCGTCCAGCAGATGCGCCCGGGCGACCACGCGTTCTTCGGCTACGAGGGCGACACGCACGGCCGGGACGTGATGTCCGCCTTCGTGTGGGCGGGCCTCGCCCGCGGCGAGAAAGTGATCGTCTTCGGCCGGCCGCATCTGACGGAGGGTCAGATCTGGTCCGCCTTCGAGGAAGCGCCGGGACCTCTGCTGGCGATGGCCCGGCGCACGGGGCGGCTGACGTTGAGCAGCATGCGTCAACTGATCATGCCTGCCGGGGTGTTCACGGCGGACAGACAGTGGGAGCGGATCGGCGAGGAGACCCGGACCGCGCGCGAGGAGGGTTTCACCGGGCTGCGCACCTACATCGACATGGGCTGGGTGGCCGACCTCGGCGCCGACGTCGACACGATGATGGAACGGGAGCAGCGCGCCGGGCACCTGTTCTCCGACGGTTTCTACAGCGAGATCTGCGCCTACGACGAGGACCGCTTCGACGAGCGGGTGCTGCGCGCCATGCGGCGCGCCCATCCGCGCGATCTCCTCGCCCGCATCGGGCAGTTGAGGTGCCTGCGCTTGGGGAGCACGCTCCATCTGGTCGGAGAGGCCGACCTCACCACCCGTACCCGGTTCGTGCGTGCGCTGTGGGACGCGCTCGGGCGCGGCGGCGTCACGGTGGATCTGCGCCGCGTGGAATTCCTGAGCGTGCGGTGTGCGCAGGATCTGGTCCTCCTGGTCAGCCGGTCCGACGGCGGGCGACCGGTCCGGATCCGCTGCTCCGCCCGGCACGCCACGCTGCTGAGCCGGCTGGGGGCCCGACCGGCCGACATCGAAGAGTCCGGGTGATCCGCCCATGGCCCTCGGCCCGGGTGATGGGGCTTCGCACCTCGCTCATGACGTTCTGCTGCACCGCGGCTTCGACGGCGCCGATCTCCCGCGCCTGCGGGTGCTCGTGGCGGGCCACGCGGCCCTGGCCGGCCTCCTCGAACCGCGGCGCGGTGACTTCGTGACCGCCATGGACGCCGTGGCCACCAACGCCGTGCAGCACGGCGGCGGGGACGGAACGCTGGTCCTGCTGCACCGGGGCGGGGAACTGGAGTGCCGCATCAGCGACCGGGGCCCCGGCTGCACCGGAGCCGTGCTCACCGACCTCACGCCCCGCCCGGGCGGGGCTCCCGGACGCGGCGGACTGTGGCTCACCCGGCTCGTCGCCGACCGGCTCTCCGTCGTGCCCGGCACCCCGGGCACGACCGTCAGCTTCGCGATGCGCCTCGGCTGACGAGCGCGCCACCGCGGGCGCCCGGCCGGGGGGTGCCGTCCGCATCACGTCGGCGGGTGCCCGCACCGGGCGCCGAGTCCCGGCGGGAGGCGTGCAACGCCCCCCGGGGACACTGGATCAGTCGTCCTCCCGCGCCGGAACCACCACGAGGAAGGCGTCCGACTTGAGGTCCATCACCACTGTGGCGGGCTCGCCTTCGGCACGGCGTCGGGCGGCGTACTCCTCCGCCGGCCACGATCCGCGCGGAGACCCCGCTGGAAACCGCTCCAACACCTTCGCACCCATACCGGCAGACACCTCCACCATCGACTCCGACTGGTACCTCCGTGTCAGAGCGAATGCCCGCCTTCTGCCGGTGCATGTCATGTTCGTGAACCGCTTTCGCCGCCGCGGCCGAGCGTGCCGGGCCACCAGGCGACGGGGCCCAGATCCCGGACCAGCGCCGGAACCAGCAGCGACCGGACCACCAGCGTGTCGAGCAGCACGCCGAAGGCGACGATGAAGGCGATCTGCACGAGGAAGGCCAGTGGGATGACACCGAGGGCGGCGAAGGTGGCGGCCAGCACCACACCCGCCGAGGTGATCACGCCGCCCGTCGCGACCAGGCCGCGCCGTACGCCCTCCCGCGCACCGTGACGCAGCGACTCCTCCCGGACGCGGGACATGAGGAAAATGTTGTAGTCCACGCCTAGGGCCACCAGGAACACGAAGCCGTACAGGGGGACGGACGCGTCGGTGCCCGTGAAGCCGAAGCCGTGCCGGAAGACGAGCGCGGAGACGCCCAGGGTGGCGAGGAAGTTGAGGGCGACGGTGGCCACCAGCAGTACCGGCATCAGCAGCGAGCGGAGCAGGCCGGTCAGGATGACCAGGATGACGGCGAGGACGACCGGGACGATGAGCGTGCGGTCGCGCTCGGCGGTGTTCCGTGTGTCGTACTGCTGCGCCGTGTAGCCGCCGACGAGTGCGCCCGCTCCGGGCACGGCGTGGACGGCCGTGCGCAGACGCGCGACGGTGTCCTTGGCCGCGTCGCTGTCCGCGGCGGCCCGCAGGGTGACGTCGAGACGCGCCCTGCCGTCGACGACCTGCGGGTCTCCCGTACCGGGGCGTCCTCGGCCCGTCACGGCAACGGCCGAGGCGACACCCGTGGTGGCCCGTGCCGCGGCCGTGACCCGGGGGAGCCGGTCCGCGTCGGTCATGATCACGACGGGGTTGCCCGAACCGCCCGGGTAGTGCCGGCCGAGTGTCTCCTGGGCGGCGACGGAGGGCGCGTCGTCGACGAAGGTCTCGTCGAGCGGGACGCCCTTCGAGGTGAGCGCCGGGGCGAACGCGGCGCACACGAGCAGCGCGGCCAGAGCGGACGCCCACACCCTGCGCGGTGCCCGGTCCACCAGAGCGGCGACCCGGCGCCAGACGCCGTGGCCGCCTCCTCCGGCCTCGGCGGTCCGCGGCCTGGCCGGCCAGTAGGCGGCGGGGCCGAGCAGGACCAGCACGGCCGGCAGGAAGGTCAGCGTGCTCAGTACGGCGCAGCCGATGCCGATGGCGCCGACGGGACCGAGGGCACGGTTGTTCGTGAGGTCGCTGAGCAGCAGGGCGAGCAGGCTGAGCGCCACCGTGCCGGCGCTCGCGACGATCGCGCCGCAGGACCGGCGGAGTGCTGCCCGGGCGGCCGCGAACCGGTCGTCGTGCGCGGCGAGTTCCTCCCGGTAGCGCGCGGTCAGCAGCAGGGCGTAGTCGGTGGCCGCACCGATCACCAGGATGGACAGGATGCCCTGCACCTGGCCGTCGACCCGCACGACGTCGTGGTCGGCGAGGACGTAGACGACGGCGCAGGCCAGGCCGAGGGCGAAGACGGCGCCGGCCATGATGACGAGGGGCAGCAGGAGGCTGCGGTAGACGAGCAGCAGGATCACCAGCACGGTCAGCAGGGCCACGCCGAGCAGCAGGCCGTCGATCCCGGCGAACGCGTCGGACAGGTCCGCCTGGCCGGCGGCGGGGCCGGCGATCTGGGCGGTCGTGCCGGGGACCCGCTCCGCCGCCTCGCGGATCCGGTCGAGTGCGCCGGGCAGTTCGTCGCCGAGGCCGGGCCGGAGCTGGACGACGCCCTGCAGGGCCTTTCCGTCCTTGGCGGGGAGCGCGGGCGACGGCGTGCCGACGACGCCCGGTTCACCGTTGAGGGTCGCCAGGGCGCGGGTGGCGGCGGCGCGCTGTCCCGTCGTCACCTCTGCGCCGTCGGCGGTCCAGACGACGATCGCCGGCAGGGTCTCGTCCCGGCGGAACGCGCGCTGTTCCTCGATGACCCGGGTGGATTCGGCGTTGCGGGGCAGGAAGGCGGCCTGGTCGTTGGTGGCGACCTCGCCGAGCTTCCCGGCATAGGGCCCGAGGGCGCCGCCGATGCCTAGCCAGGCGACGAGCAGGACCAGGGGCAGCAGCCGGCGGGCTCGCCGGGCGGTGAGGGACATCGCTCTCCAGGAAGGACGGGAGGAAGGACGGGGAGTGACAGGACACATCTCTCAATGGAAAACAATCTTAATCATTGAGAGATAGTGCGCCGGATCGTAGCCCACACCCCCCTCTTCGGGCCGGGGCGCCCGCCCGGATGCGCCGGGCGGGAAAGTCAGCGGCCCGGCGCGCGGACGGTGGAAAGCTCCTCGTTGAGCGCCGTGAGGAAGCGCAGAGCCACCGACAGCTCCTCTTCGCTGAAGCGGGAGCGCACGGTGTCGGTCGCCTGCGCGAGGGGCCGGAAATGCGCCCGGGCGGCGGACCTCGCGTCGGGCACGTAGTGGACGTGGACGACGCGGCGGTCGGTGCTTTCCCGGACCCGGCGGATGTGGCCGGCCCGCTCCAGCCGGTCGAGGCAGGCCGTGACCGCCCCGGACGTCAGGCCGAGATGGTCGCGCAGCCGTCCCGGCGTGAGCGGCTCCTCGGAGTCCAGGACGGCGGCCAGGGCCTGGATGTCGGTGGCGTGCAGGCCGTGCTCACCGGCGAACCCGTGCACCAGCCGGTTGATCTCACCGTTCATCCGGCGCAGCTGCACCGCGAAGGCCTGGAGGTCCGGCGGCACCGAGTGGCTCAGCGCCGCGCCACCGTCACGCTCGCGGTCGCCCGCGGGGTCCTCATCGTCGTCTCTTCCAGCCACGCGATCAGCCTAAGGGCTGTCCCGCAATTCCCGCCGGGCGCACGGCGACAGCTACGGCACCTCGCCGCGTTGCCGGATCGCCCGAATACACCCGGTATGAGGACGATCCTCCGCCTTGCGATGCACCGCATCTGACGCCGCGCGCTGATCCACCGGGAATTGCGGGACAGCCCTTAGGGGAACCCGCGTCCCCGCCCGGACACGACGGCCCGAGCCCCGGACGGAGTACACGCGCATCCGTAGCGCCGCTCCGCGTGGAAGAGATCGGGAAGGGGGCCGACGGAACGGACGACACGGTGAGCGGAGAAACGATGAGCGGTGACGAGACCGGCCCGGGTCTGAACTGTCTGGTGACCGGAGCCACCGGCTACATCGGCGGGCGGCTCGTCCCTGAGCTGCTGGCCGCGGGCCACCGGGTCCGCTGCCTGGCCCGCTCCCCCGCCAAACTGCGCGACTACCCCTGGGCGGGCGACGCGGAGGTGGTGCGCGGCGACGTCACGGACGCCGACTCGCTCGCCGAGGCGATGCGCGGCATGGACGTCGCCTACTACCTGGTCCACGCGCTGGGCACGGGCAAGGGCTTCGAGCAGACCGACCGCCTGGCGGCCCGGGTGTTCGGGGAGCAGGCCCGCGCCGCCGGCATCCGGCGCATCGTCTATCTGGGCGGTCTCGTCCCGGCCGGCGTGCCCGAGGAGGAACTGTCACCGCACCTGAGGTCCCGCACCGAGGTCGGCCGCATCCTGCTCGACTCGGGCGTGCCCACCACGGTGCTCCGCGCCGCCGTGATCATTGGCTCCGGCTCGGCGTCGTTCGAGATGCTGCGCTACCTCACCGAACGGCTGCCGGTCATGGTCACCCCCAGCTGGGTGCGCACCCGGATCCAGCCGATAGGAGTGGGGGACGTGCTGCGCACGCTCGTCGGCAGCGCGCGGATGCCCGCCGACGTCAGCCGGGCCTTCGACCTCGGCGGCCCCGACGTGCTGACGTACCTGGAGATGATGCGCCGCTACGCGGTGATCGCCGGCCTCCCGCGCCGTCTGATCGTGCCCGTGCCCGTCCTGACCCCCCGGCTCTCCAGTCACTGGGTCGGACTCGTCACACCGGTGCCGCGGTCGATCGCCCGCCCGCTCACCGAGTCGCTGCGCCACGAGGTGGTGTGCCACGAGCACGACATCGCCCGGTACGTCGCCAACCCGCCGGGCCGGCCGATCGGCTTCGACGAGGCGGTGTCCCTGGCCCTGCAGCGGGTGCGGGACGCCCAGGTGACGACGCGGTGGTCGTCGGCGTCCGTGCCCGGCGTCCCCAGCGACCCGCTGCCCACGGACCCGGACTGGGCGGGCGGCAGTCTCTACACCGACCGGCGCGAGCTGACCGTGGCCACCTCCCCCGCCGCCCTGTGGCGGGTCATCGAGGGCATCGGCGGCGACAACGGCTGGTACTCCTTCCCGCTGGCCTGGGCGGTCCGCGGCTGGCTGGACCGGCTGGTGGGCGGGGTCGGACTGCGCCGCGGACGCCGCGACGCCGCGCGGCTGCGGGTCGGTGACTCGCTGGACTTCTGGCGGGTCGAGGAGATCGAGCCCGGCCGTCTGCTGCGCCTGCGGGCCGAGATGCGGCTGCCGGGACTGGCCTGGCTCGAGATGTACGCCGACGTGGACGACGACGGACGGACCCGCTACCGGCAGCGGGCGTTGTTCCACCCGCACGGGTTCCTCGGCCACGCCTACTGGTGGAGCGTCTCGCCCTTCCACGCCGTCGTCTTCGGCGGCATGGCCCGCAACATCGCCAAGGCCGCAGCCAGGGAGGCGCCCGCCCAGGCGCGGGAGCCCTCGGCCTCCCCCGCCCCGTGACGGGCCCCCGCCGCCGTCACCCCCGCGCCCGCATCCGCCGGGACCGCCGCGCCCGAACCAGTTGGTGACCCCCTCTCCCCGCCGCCCGCACCGGAGCCGCACCATGAACGTCTCGGTCGTCCTGTTCACCTCGGACCTGCGTCTGCACGACCATCCGCCGCTGCGGGCGGCGCTCGACGGCACGGCCCGGATCGTGCCGCTCTTCGTGCGCGACACGGGCATCGACGCCGCCGGATTCGCCGCGCCGAACCGGCTGGCGTTCCTCGCCGACTGCCTGACGGATCTCGACGCCGGTCTGCGCGAGCGCGGCGGCCGGCTCGTCATGCGCTCGGGCGACGTCGTCGGCCAGGTGTGCGAGGTGGTCGCCGAGGCGGAGGCCGACGAGGTCCACATGGCGGCCGGGGTCAGCGCCTACGCCCACCGCAGGGAGGAGCGGCTGCGGACCGCCCTGGAGGCGGAGGGCTGCCGCCTCCACGTCCACGACACCGTCATCACCGCGGTGGCGCCGGGCGCCGTCACCCCGCTCTCCGCCGACCACTTCTCCGTCTTCACCCCCTACTTCCGGCGGTGGTCCGGGCAGCACCTGCGGGAGGTGCTCGGCCCGCCCCGGCAGATCCGGGTGCCGGACGGCGTCCGCTCCGAGCCCCTGCCCGCGCGCGGCGCCACCCGGGGGATCTCCGAGGGCCTGGCTCCGGGCGGCGAGACGGAGGCGAGGAAGCGGCTCGCCGCCTGGCTGAGCGACGGGCTCGCCACGTACGAGGAGCGCCACGACGACCTGGCCGGCGACGCGACGTCGCGGCTCTCGCCCCACCTGCACTTCGGCACGCTCTCCCCCGTCGAGCTGGTCCACCGCACCCGCCGGGCGGGCGGCCCCGGCTCCGAGGCGTTCGTACGGCAGCTCGCCTGGCGGGACTTCCACCACCAGGTGCTGGCCGCCCGGCCGGACGCGGCCACCGCCGACTACCGCACCCGGCACGACCGGTGGCGGTCCGCGACGTCGGCGCACGAGGACGTGACCGCCTGGAAGGAGGGGCGCACCGGCTATCCCGTGGTCGACGCGGCCATGCGCCAGCTGCGGCACGAGGGCTGGATGCACAACCGCGGCCGCCTGCTGACCGCGAGTTTCCTGACCAAGACCCTGTACGTGGACTGGCGGGTCGGGGCCCGGCACTTCCTGGATCTCCTGGTGGACGGCGACCTCGTCAACAACCAGCTCAACTGGCAGTGGGTGGCGGGCACCGGCACGGACACCCGGCCCAACCGGGTCCTCAACCCGGTGATCCAGGCAAAGCGCTACGACCCGGACGGGGCGTACGTCCGGCGCTGGGTGCCCGAACTCGCGGGACTGGACGCCTCCGCCGTGCACGAACCGTGGAAACTCCGGGGTCCCGAACGCGCCGCTCTCGACTATCCCGGCCCCGTCGTCGAGCTGGCCGAGGGGCTCGCCCGGTTCAAGCGGGCGCGGGGCCGGGAGTGAGCGGGGCCAGTCCGGGTGACGGGGCTACCGTCCGAGGTCGCGCAGCACCTCACGCGCGGCCCTGGCCCCCGAGGCCAGCGCCCCCTGGACTGAGCCGGTGGCCCGGTGGTCGCCGCACACGTACCGTCCGGGAGCCACGAAGGCCCGGCGGCTGAGCGGCTGCGGGGGCGGCATCGCGGGCAGCGCGTCGGGCACGGTACGGACCGTCAGGAGCTGCCAGCCGCCCGTCTCCGTCCCGTAGGCCTCCGCCAGGGCCTCGCGTACGCCCGCCTCCCGGCCCTCGCCGTTCTCGCCGAGGACCGAGGTGGCCACCAGGGAGGAGCCCGGTGGCGCGTGGCCCGGGACGACCTCGCTGAGCACGCACGTGTTGAGGAACCGGCGCCGGGTGTCGGTGAGCAGCGTCGGCTCGGCGAGCGGTGCGCGCTCGGCCGCGTGGTAATACGTCGTGACGGTCCGGTACGGCGGCATGTCCAGCTCGGGCAGCAGGCCCACGGCCGGGCCCGGGCCGGTGGCGACCACCACGGCCCGCGCGGCGAGTTCGCCGCCCGCGCTCAGCGCGACTCCGTCGCCGGTGAGCCGGTCCACGGGGCTCTCCAGGCGGACCGTGCCGGAGGGCAGCGCGTCCGCGAGCTGCGCGGGTACGGCTCCGATGCCCTCGGCGGGCAGGCAGAGGGTGCCGCGCAGCATGCTGCGCCAGACGAGGTGGAAGACGCGGCTGGACGTCTCGAGTTCGTCCTCCAGGAAGACGCCGGACAGGAAGGGGCGGAAGAAGCGCTCCACGAAGTCCTCGGAGAACCCGGCGGCCGCCAGCGCGGTCCGGGTGGTGCGGTCCTCCCCGCGCTTCAGCAGCCGCACGGGCGCCAGCATGTCCCGGGCCGACAGCGCGCCCAGGGCGAGCAGGTCGCGGGTCCCGGCGAGCCGGCCGGGCAGCAGATCCTTCGCCCGGCGCGGGGTACGGCTCGGGTCGCTGAAGCGGAGGTCGCCCTCCTCGGTGTGGATCAGGACGCCCGGGGTGAAGGGCCGCAGGCGCAGGTCGCGCAGCAGCAGCCGCCGCCGGGCCTGCGGGTAGGAGGTGTTGAAGACCTGGAAGCCGCGGTCGACGACGAACCCGTCGACGCGGTCGGTGCGCATGCGTCCGCCGACCGCGTCGGACGCCTCCAGGAGCCGGACGTCCAGGCCCGCGTCGGCGAGGTCCCGCGCGCAGGCGAGGCCGGCGAGGCCCGCCCCGACCACCAGCACGTCCACCGCTCCGCGGGTTCCGGTCATGACTACCACCTTCGCATCGTGGCGGGTGTTCGCATTGTGGCTCGTGCTCCGGCGGCGCGCCCGGCGGACGCCTGACCCACCGTCGACGCCCGGCGGGGGGCCGCCCACGCGGTCGCGTACGTCCCGTCCGTTCTTCTCGCTGCCCCGGTTCCTCGGATGCATGAATGCCGGAGTGTTCCCGGCCGGGGCAGCGGGAACGGCAGCCCCGGAACGGTCAGGAGCGCACCTCGGGGCCGCCGGTCTCGTACGTGCCGGCCAGCGCGGCGAGCGCGTCCCGCAGGCCCGGCGGCCGGAGCATTCCCGGTGCCCGCTGTCCGGCCCAGCCCGGGCCCCCGAGCAGGACGACGGGCCGGCGGCGCGCCCCCGTGACGCCCCACCGGGTGGCCGCCACGTGCCGCGCGAGCGGAAGGCTCGCCGTGGAACGCGCCTGCGACCAGAGGACGACGGCCGAGGGGCCGAGCCGCCGTACGGCCGCGGTCAGGGCCTCGACGGGGACGGCCGAGCCGAACATCCGCGTCGGCAGACCGGCTTCGGCGAGCCCGGCGTTGAGTGCCTCCAGGGGCAGGGTGTGCTGCTCGCCGGGGACGCAGGCGAGGACCACGGGTCCCGCTCCGGTGTCCGCCCCTCCGTGGCCGGCCGGCCACGTCGCGCGGCGCAGGGCCGTGGAGATGTGCCAGGACAGCAGGTGCTCCACCTCGACGTACCGGTCCCCGGACGACTCCCACTTGCGCCCGACGGCGTGCAGGGTCGGGACCATCACGTCCTCCCAGGCGGCGACCACGCCGTGCAGTTCCACCAGGGAGACCAGCTGCCGCTCGACGGCGGGCGCGTCGAGCCGGACGGCGGCGCGGGCGAGGCCGCGGCACTCCTGACGGGCGTCCCCCAGAGGCAGCGCGCCGGGCGCCCGCGAGCGACCGCGCGGGCCCGGCCCGGGCGACGCCGGGCCGGGGGCCGGGGGGACTGCGCCGGAGGCCTCCTTGGCGGCGCGGGCCGCTTCGGCGGGAGGCACGCCGGACGACGTCAGGCGGCACATCGTCTCCAGCATCGCCACGTCCTGGGGCGTCCAGCGGCGGTGCCGTCCGTCGGCGCGGACCGCGGGGCCCAGGCCGTACCGCCGGTCCCAGGAGCGCAGGGTCGTGGGCGACACCCCGAGCCGACGCGCCAGCGCTCCCGTGGTGACGCCCGCCTCCAGGGCGGGATGCCCGGAGCCGGCTTCCGGGGCCGACTGTCCCCGGCTCCGGTTCGGGACCGCCTGCGCAGCGCCCCTGTCCGGGTCCGGTGGCACAGGAAGATGCCGCTCCGACGGGCCGTTCTCGCTCATGCCGCGACTATACGACGCAGAAACGATGCGACTTGTAGTCGTATCGGCGCGCTCCTGAGCATGGGGTCACCGAAAGCGGATCGAGCCCCACCGTGAGGAGTCGAGGTCATGACCGCACTGACATTGCCGCCCAGGGCCCCGGCGGCGGAGGCCCCCGCCGACGCGGACCTGGTCGAGGCGGACCTGGTCGAGGGCTTCGTGGCGGGCGAGGAGGCATCCCTGACGGGCGTGTACCGGCGCTGGGGAGCGCTGGTGCACACCCTGGCCTGGCGTTCCCTGGGCGACACACGGGAGGCCGAGGACGTCACGCAGCAGGTGTTCCTGGCCGCCTGGCGGGGCCGCGACGGCTACCGCCCCGAGCGCGGTGTCTTCGCCGGCTGGCTCGTGGGCATCACCCGGCGCAAGGTCGCGGACGCCCTGTCGGCCCGGACCCGGCGCGGCGACCTGGTCACCGCGGCCGGCTCCGCCCTCGCGGTCGCCGACCACTCGGCGCAGCACCCGGAGTCGGCGCTCGACCGGCTCCTGGTGCGGCACGAGCTGGCGCGACTGCCCGCACCTCAGCGCCGGGTCCTCCACCTCGCGTTCTACGAGGACCTGACCCAGACGCAGATCGCGCAACGCACCGGATGGCCGCTGGGCACGGTCAAGAGCCACTCCCGTCGGGGGCTGCTCCAGCTGCGCCACTGCCTCCAGCAGGAGGTGACGGCCCGGCGGTGACGGGCCGGTGAGCAGGACTGGCAAGCAGTCGATGCACGAACGTCGCAACAACCCCGTCCCTCGCCGGGCGCCGTCGTGTCCACCCGGGACTTTCGGTTCCGCGGCCTGGGGCCAATCCGCCGCGGCACCGGCTCCGGATCACTTCCGTACCTGTCGCACGTCCTGGAGGACCTTCCCGTGAAAGAAGCCGTGGAGATCGGGAGAAGCCCGTACGCGGAACCGAGTCTGCAGGACCTGATGGGAGAGGTCGCCCGTGGTGACCAAGAGGCCTTCGCATCCCTCTACGACGCCGTGGCGAGCCCGGTGCTCGGGATCGTGCGCAGGGTGCTGCGCGACCAGGCACAGTCCGAGGAGGTCACACAGGAGGTGCTCGTCGAGGTGTGGCGGACGGCCGCCCGGTACCGGCCCGAGCGCGGCTCGGTGATGAACTGGGTGCTCACCCTCGCCCACCAGCGTGCCGTGGACCGGGTGCGGTCGGTCGAGGCCGCCGCCGCGCGTGACCACAGGGCGGCCCTCCTGGACCGCACGCCCGAGTTCGACGAGGTGACCGAGCAGGTGGAGGCCCGTATGGAACGCGAGCAGGTCCGGCGCTGTCTGCGCACGCTGACGGAACTGCAGCGCCAGTCCGTGACGCTGGCGTACTACCGGGGGCTGACCTACCGCGAGGTGGCGGAGTTGCTGGCCCTGCCGCTCGGCACGGTCAAGACGAGGCTGCGCGACGGTCTCATCCGGCTCCGCGACTGCCTGGGGGTGACGGCGTGACCACCGTCGACCTGCACACGCTGACCGGGGCCTACGCGCTGCGCGCCCTCTCCGACGACGAACGCGGCGCGTTCGAACGGCATGCCGCGGACTGCGAGGCCTGCACGGACGAGGTCCGTGAGCTGTCCGAGACGGCGGCGCGGCTCGGTCTCGCGGTCTCCGCGCGTCCGCGCCCCGAGCTCAAGGGCCGGGTCCTGCGGCACATCACCACGGTTCGCCAGGATGCGCCCCGTACCGCTCCGCCGGGGAGGTCCGCCCGGCGGTCCGCCGCGCGGGCGACCTCTCTGTCCCGCTGGGCCCTCGCGGCGTGTCTCGCCGGCGCGGCCGCTCTCGGCGGTACGACGGCCTGGCAGCACGAGCGCGCCCAGGACGCCAGGGAACAGGCGCGGCAGACCGAGCGGCGGACCGACGCGGTCGCCTCGGTGCTGGCCGCCCCCGACGCGAAGACGCGTACCGCCGCGCTCGCGGACGGCGCCCGGGGCACGGTCGTCGTCTCCCGGAGCCGCGACGCGGCCGTGTTCATCGCCTCCGGGATGGCCAGGCCGCCCGGCGGCAAGGTCTACCAGCTGTGGTTCGACGACGGCGGGACGATGCGCTCGGCCGGACTGATGGATCCCGGCCGGAGCACGGAGGCGGTCCTCATGTCCGGTTCCGTCGACGGGGCGTCCGGCATGGGCATCACCGTCGAACCGGCCGGCGGATCCGCCGAGCCGACCTCGCGCCCGGTGGCCCTGATGGGGCTGCCCGCCTGAGACCCGGCCGCCCGGCCCGTCAGCGGCGGCTCCGGGCCGGGCGGTCCTCCGAAGCGTCGCCCGCCGGTCCCCCGACCGGCGGGCGACGCTGCCGCGTCCCGGCCGGCCCCGCTTCCCGCCCCGCACGCTGATTTCCGAGGCCCCTACAGCTACACATAAGCAAAAAATAAGAGCAAACTGGACCTCATGTGGCGCTTGCCGCACACATTCCCGGAGGCGGTCGGGCCACAAGAGGACGAAGGAGACGAGTCATGGCCAACGTCTCGCACACCCGGGGTGACATCACCAGCCACCCCGATGCCCCGGAGATGCGGGCCCGCTACGACCGCATGATGGGCGGCCGCGATGTGGCGCTCGTGGACGGACCGATGTTCCTGCTCGGCCTGTACTGCGCCGCCTCCCCGTGGATCCTCCACTACACGTCGAGCCAGCCGTCCCTCGTGGTGCACAACCTGATCATGGGCATCGCGATCGGCGTGCTGGCTCTCGGCTTCACCAACTCGCCGGAGCGGATGTACGGCCTGAGCGGAGCCCTGTGCGCGCTGGGTACGTGGATGATCATCTCGCCGTGGATCGTCGGTTCGAGCCCGGACACCGGGGTCGTGCTCAACAGCATCATCATCGGAGCACTGGCGGTGGTGATGGGCATGATCTGCATCGTCACCGCGGCGAAGAGCACGTCACGGGCTTGACAGCGAACGAGGAGCACGAGCCCGGGCCATCACCGCTCCCCCGGTCTCGCCGTACGGCTGGACGCGTCCAGGACGACCAGGCGCGCACCGACGGCCCGCACGGCGTCCAGAGGGGCGCCCTGGACCCCGGCATGACCCCTACGGCAGGTCTACGAAGACGCACCCCCGCCGAGCTCGTAGACGTACGGCGTCGTCGTGGTCAGCGGTACGAAGCCGAGGCGGGCGAGGATGGGGCGGCTCTGGCTGGAGGCGTCCACCTGGACGTAGCGGTAGCCGCGGTCGGCGGCGACCCGGGCACGGTGGGCGACGAGGGCGCGGTAGATGCCCCGGCCCCGCCAGCCCTCGACGGTGCCGCCGCCCCACAGCCCCGCGAATCTGGCCCCTGGTACGAGTTCCATCCGGGCCGCGCTGACCGGCAGGTCACCGGCGAGGGCCACCACGGCGACGACGTTGTCCGCGTCTCCGGTGAGCTGGGCGAGCAGCTGGTGGCGCAGGCGTGAGCTGTCCGTGCCGAAGGCCTGCCGGTGGACGTCCGCCACGAGGTCGACCCCGGCACTGTCGGTGACGGGCAGCAGCCGGACACCGTCCGGGGGCTCGGCGTCGAGAGCCAGGTCGCCCAGCTCGGCGACCATCAGCGTCTCCTCCGGCTCGGGGGCGAACCCGGCCGCCCGGAGCCGCCGTCCGAGGTCGTCCGGCCGGTCGTGGCCGTACAGCTTCCACTCGAACTCGCGCCCCAGACCGGCGAAGTACCGGATCTGCCCGGCTATCGCCGCGTCGGCACCCGCCTCGTCCAGATCCGACCAGACCACTCCGCTCCAGCCCTGGTCGGCACCGACCTGGCGCACCACCTTGCCGACGCGCTCCACCCGGGCTCCGGGGCCGTCGGGCCGCGCGCCCTCCCGCATGTCCCGGTCGAACAGGGCCAGTACCCCTACGTGATCCATGAGCTCACTCCAGCATCCGGCGGGAGTCCCTGCAATGGGATTACGCGGCCGTTTTCCGGCGGGCCGGAATCCGGCCTCGTCCTGACCGTCCGGCGCGGGCGCCCCGGTCGAAGTGCCCGCCCGGAAACGGCGTCCCGCGCCCGGCCCTGACGGGCGCCCCGCGCCCGAACGGGTGGGGTGTGCGGCCAGCATCCAGGAGACACGTCTCACCCCGACCGGAGAAGAACTCCCGGCCGGCCGCCCGGTCGGGCATCCCGCCCCGACCGGAACGGACTCCCGTCCACCCGTGTCCGCCGGACAGCCGCCCCCGGCCGCCGCGCCCGCTTCACCGCTCCGTGCCGCGCACGGCGGGACGGCGCCGCGGCCTTCCCGGCGGGTACTTGACCGGATCCGGTCGTCGCCCGTGGCGGGCGGACGGCGACCTTTCCGGAGTCCCACCTGGCTGCCGCCCCGTCGGATGTGCGATCCGGGCCGCCCGTGACACCGCCCGACACGGGCGCCCCTCGGCGGCCGTTCGGAGCCGGTTTCGTCCACCATGGACTCAGCCCCAGACCGGAGGACCCGATGGCCACCACCCTGGAGCGGTACACCAAGACCCGCCCGCGCACCGCCGACACGGCGACAGCCCTGCTGCTGTACGCCTGCCTTCCCGTCGGGAACCCCCACCCGCACCCGCGATCCCCGGAACCGGAAGAAGAGCGAACCCGATGACCATCCGCGTCCTGCTCGCCGACGACCAGGCCCTGCTCCGGGCCACCTTCCGCATCCTGATCGAGTCCTGCCCCGACATGGACGTGGTCGCCGAGGCCACCGACGGCAGGGAGGCGGTCGATCTCGCCCGCGCCCACCACCCCGACGTCGTGCTCATGGACATCCGTATGCCCGGTACCGACGGGCTGACCGCCACCACCGCCATCTGCGCCGACCCGGAGCTGGCGACGACCCGTGTCCTCATCCTGACCACCTTCGAGATCGACGAGTACGTCGCCCAGGCACTGCGGGCCGGCGCCAGCGGTTTCCTCGGCAAGGACGTGGGCGCCGACGCGCTGGTGAGCGCCCTGCGCACCGTGGCCGCGGGCGACGCCCTGCTCTCGCCGCTGGCCACCCGTGCCCTCATCACCCGTTACCTCGCCGCGCCGGTGCCCGGGAGCCCGCTCGCGCCTCCCGAGGCCCTCGCCGCGCTCACGGCCCGCGAGCGGGAGGTGATGGTGCTGGCCGCCGAGGGGCTCTCCAACGCCGAGATCGCCGATCAGCTCGTCGTCAGCCCGCTGACCGTACGCACCCACGTCCATCGCACGATGACCAAGCTCAGCGCCCGCGACCGCGCCCAACTGGTCGTCATGGCCTACCAGTCCGGCCTCGTACAGCCCGCGCCGCCGGCCGCGTACTGAAGGTCGGCCGCCGCACGGCCCGTGCCCGCCTGCCCGGGGCGTGCGCTGTCGGGTCAGGGTGCCGGGACGAGAGGCGGCGGGCCCCAGTCGGCGGTCAGGGCCTGCCGCAGCGCGTCCGCGCCGGCCCCGCCGATCCGGTCGGCGAGGGCCGACTCGATGACGCCGATGGCGGCCTGGGCCCGCTCGTGGACGCGCTGCCCCTCGGCGGTGGTGCGGATCAGCCGTCGGCGCGCCGAGCCGGGGTCGGGGACCTGCTGGAGGAGGCCCATGGCGATCAGGCCGTGGACGGCCTGGTGGACGGTCTGGCGGGTGACGCCGATGCGGCGGGCGAGCTCCGAGACCGTGGTCCCCTCCGCGTCGAGCATCGCGAAGACGGAGGCCTGCGCCGTGCTCACCGGCTGCTCTCCCGCACTCTCCATGCTCGCCATCAGGGCGTCGTCGAACCAGCGCTTGGCTTCGGTGAGCAGTTGGGGAAGGTTGGCCGCGCGGTGGCTCATGGCTCCTCAGGGGGTCGGTGGACGGGAGAATTATCCACTCGACGGCCCCGGGGGCGGTCAGCCGGTGTGCTCCGTATGCCGGGCGACGAAGTCGAGCGTCGTGGTGAAGCACTGCTCCACGCCGCCCGGCGACAGACCGACCCACAGGTGCTCGCCGCCCTCGACCGGCCGGAAGTCGGCCTGGACGCCGGCCTCCCGCAGGGCCGCGACGAGGCGCTCGCTCTGGGCGAAGGGGACGATCGTGTCCGCGGTGCCGTGCAGGACGAGGAACGGCGGCGCACCCGCCGTCACCCGCCGGGCCGGGCTCGCGGCACGGGCGGCCGCGGGGTCGTCGGCGAGGGCCGAGCCGATGAGCAGCGCCTCGAACGTGGTGGGATCGGTCGCCTCGTAGCGGCCGGCTGGATGATCCTCGGCGAGCCGGGTGAGGTCGGAAGGTGCGTACCAGACGGCGCATCCACGCAGGGTGGCGGTGCCGGGGTGTCCTTCGGCGGTGAGGGCGGCGAGGGCGGCGAGGTGACCGCCCGCGGACTCGCCCCACACGACGGTGCGGCCGGTGTCCAGGCCGAGTTCGCCGGACCTGAGGTGCAGCCACCGCAGGGCCGAGGTGATGTCGTCGAGCTGCGCGGGGTGGACGGCTTCACCGCTCAGCCGGTAGTCGGGGCAGGCGACGGCGTACCCGGCGCGGACCAGGCGGGCGAACGGGCCGGGAACCCAGTCCCGGAAGCGGGGCCCGACGTCGTCGCGCAGACCCGTGCGCCAGGCACCCCCGTGCACGAAGACGACCACCGGCACGGGGCCGGTCGCCTCTTCGGGGAGCCAGAGGTCCAGCTCCAGCGGCCGGGTGCCCTCCCTGACGGTGTGGACGGCGCCGCGCAGCAGCCGTACTCCGGGCTCGGGGTGGGCGGCGGGCGGCAGGGGCAGCCGGGCCGGGTCCGGCGGTGCGAGCAGTTCGAGGGGGAAGGACGGTCCTGGTACGGCCATGGAGGTCTCCGGTCGGTCGGTTCAGCGGGCGAGACGCGGGAGCAGGGCACGGGCGTTGGCCGTGGTCAGGGACCGCCAGGTCGCGCCGTCCACGGGGGCGGGCTCGGTGTCGAAGGACGCGGCGTGCGCCTGGGCCGCGGCGGCCGGGGTCCAGCAGTAGTCGCTGCCGTACAGCAGCCGTTCGGGGCGGGCGAGGCTCAGCAGCGCCGGAACCTGGCGGGGGAACGCCGGTCCCGCCAGGTCGTAGTAGAGCCCGCGCAGTTGGGCGACGGCGTCCGGGGCCGCGGTGCCGGTCGGCATGAACAGTTTCATGAAGCCGCCGATGCGGTCGGCCAGCACGGGCAGCGCGCCTCCGCAGTGCGGGACGACGACCTTCAGGTCCGGGCAGCGCTCCAGCGTGCCGGCGAAGAGCAGGTCGGTGACGGCGCGCGCGGTGTCGAAGACGAACTCGACCATGGGGCGCGGCCGGCCGAGCGCGGACTGCTCCCAGCACACCGGCGAGGTGGGGTGCACGAAGACGACGGCTCCGCGGCGGTTCAGCTCGGCGAAGACCGGTTCGAGGCGCTCGTCGCCGAGGTAGACGCCGTGGGTGTTGGTCTCCAGGACGACGCCGTCCGCTCCCAGTGTGTCGAAGGCGTACGCGATCTCCGCGAGGGCCCCGTCGACGTCGGGCAGCGGCAGTGAGGCGAACAGCCCGAAGCGGCCGGGGTGTTCGCGCACGATCCGCGCCCCGTCCTCGTTGACCTCCCGGGCCAGTTCGCGGGCGGCCACCGGGTCGCCGAAGAAGACTCCCGGTGAGGACACGGAGAGGACCGCCGTGTCGATGCCGCTGCGGTCCATCAGCTCCAGGTGGGCCCCGGCCGACCAGCCCGGCCAGGCCGGCACCCCGTCGGGCCGTTCGTGTCCGGCCGCCATGGCCTGCCGGATGTAGGAGTCGGTGACGAAATGCGCGTGGACGTCGACGAGTCCGGGAGTGTGGGCCGTTGCGCTCATGAGGGGGTGTCCTCGCCTGGTGCGGAAGGTGGACGGGAGGGGGCCGCGGGGGCTGTCTGCGGTGCGGCGGGCCGGCGTGCGCGGCGGGAGCGGACCGCGGAGGCCGCACGTTCCCCGGCGACGATGCCGGCCAGGCCGGTCAGTCCGAGGAGGGGAGGCGCGGGCGAGGTGACGCCCAGCGCCCAGTAGACGGCGCCCATCAGCAGGCCGGCGGCGAAGGAGAGGCCTGCCGCCCGCAGGAACGTGGCAGCGCGGGCCGCCCGGGACTCCGACGGGGCGCTCACAGGGCCTCCAGGATCGCCTGGCCGAGCAGCATGCCGAGCAGTCCGAACAGGGCGAACGGCGGCGGTGCGGGTGACTTCACCCGCACCACCACGTAGAGCACGCCCACCAGGACGCCCGCGAGCAGCGCCTTGAGGTAGGGCACGGCGGTCAGCTTCCGGTGCGCCACTCGTGGCCGGGCAGGAAACGCACGTCGTTCTCCCTGGGCACGGTCGCGAACTTCGCCGGCTCGGGCACGAACGGCTGTGCGGGCAGGGTGAGTTCGTCGGTCGGGGTGCCCAGCCGCTCGAAGAACCGCTCGAAGGTGCCGCCCGGTCCCGCGGCCACGCCGACGATCTGGGTGTGGTGCCGCTCCATGCGGTAGGCGTGCGGGCAGTTCTTCGGTACGAAGCCGAAGTCGCCGGAGGTGAGGAGCTTCTCGTACTGCTCCCCCGCCAGGTCCTCCACGAACAGGCGCACCGCGCCCTGCGTGACGTAGAAGACCTCGTGGGTGTCGGCGTGGGAGTGGGCGGGGATGATGTCGCCCCTGGGCCCCTCGCAGGTGAAGAAGTTGAAGGTGTTCTCCGTCTGCTCGCCGCCCGCGTAGATCGTGACGAGGTCGCCGAAGAGGTGTGCCCGGTCGCCCATGCCCTTCTCGATGAAGTACGGCTTGCCCGGCTCGGGCGGGATGAGGGAGCGGGTCCGGTACTGGGTGGCGTACTCGATGGTCATGCGTAACCTCCGGCCTCTCACTGGATGAATGTCAGGCTACCTGACATCTACCTCGCTGTCCCGCCCCGGGCGCGGCCGGCCGGTGCGGAGGAGCGGCACGGTCGGTCGTTGCCGAGCGGCGTGCGGCAGCCGGGGCGGCACGCGTGCGCGATAGCTTCGCCCTGACACGGTCCGGGCCGGCCGTGCGAGACCCCGACCGCGGGAGAGTCATGCGCGAGGACGCGATCGTCCAGGTGGCAGCCGGAGTTCATCTGGTGCACGGCAGCGACACGAACTGGGTCGTCCTGTCCGACGGCGACGCGGTCACCCTGGTCGACACGGGCTACCCCGGTGACCGCGAGCGGGTCCTCGCCTCGCTGCGGGCGCTCGGCCACCCGCCGGAGGCGCTGACCGCCGTACTGATCACCCACGCGCACAACGACCACCTCGGCTCCGCCGAGTACCTCAGCCGCGCCTTCGGCGTCCCCGTCCATCTGCACGAGGCCGAGGTGCCGCACGCACGGCGCGAGTTCCTGCACCAGGTGTCCGTCGGGCAGGTCATGCGCCGGGCGTGGCGCCCGGGGGTGCTGCCCTGGGCGGTACGGGCCCTGCGCGCGGGCGGCACCGCGGACGTCCGCGTGACGGAGCCCCGGCCGTTCCCCGCGCCGGGCGCGCTCGACCTGCCCGGGCGTCCCGTCCCGGTCCACACGCCCGGCCACACGGCCGGTCACTGCGTCTTCCATCTCCCCGAAGCGGGCGTCGTCATCTCCGGTGACGCGCTGGTCAGCGGGCACCCCACGTCCCGCGTCCGCGGCCCGCAACTGCTGCCCGCGATGTTCGACGCCGAGCGCGGGCGGAGCCTCGCGGCGCTGCGCCGTATCGAGGGCCTCGCGGCGGACGTCCTGCTCCCTGGGCACGGGCCCGTGCACCACGGGCCGGTGCGGGCTGCCGCGGAACGGGCGCGGGAGCTGGGCTGAGCGGCGTTCGGCCGCGCGTCACGGATCCGTACGACCCGGCGCACCACCGGCGTAGGCACCTCCGGGCCACCGATCCCCGCCGCCCGGAGGGCATCCGCCGGTGTGGACACCCCCGGGCCCACCGATCCTCACCGCCAGAGCGCACCACCGGCGCAGACACCGCCGCCCCGCCGACCCCCGCTGCCCGGAACGCACCGAAGGCCTGGACACCGCCGCCCGCGGCCCCGCGGGCGGCGGGCGGCGGGGCCGCGGGCCGTGCTCGCGCTTGTCCCGGCACCGTGGTCGCACACCTTGGCCACGGCACCATCGCCTGGTGGGCACGGCCTCCGCCCGCAACGTTGCGGCGGGATGAACATCGCACGGCGCCGCTGAACCTCGCCCCACCGCCCGGTGCCTCCCCCGCCCCGCCCGCATACCGTCCGTGAATCCGCAGGTCAGCGGGTAGGCGTCGGCATCGAACCCGGGTTTCCACGGCACCGATCACACATCTGGCCTGCGGCGGCCGGGCGGGCGGACCGTCCTTGACGGGCGTTCGCCGGAATTGCGACGCTCCTCGCCACCCCATCCCCACCCCCCGCCCGGCGTCCTCCCCGCGCCCCAAGCGTCGCCCCGCACCCGAAGGGAACCCAGCGATGACCTCCGCACCCGCTGTCGCCGTCTCGCCCGGCCGGCGGCTCACCGTCCAGCAGCTCGGCGGCCGGCTCGGCGCCGTGATCTCCGGGATCCGCCTCGGCGGCGACCTCGCACCCGACACCGTGGCCGCCCTGCGCGCCGCGCTGCTCCGGCACAAGGTGGTCTTCCTCCGCGGCCAGGACCACCTCGACGAGGCGGGCCACGAGGCTTTCGGACGGCTGCTCGGGGACCCGGTCGCCCACCCCACCGTGCCGTCCGCGGACGGGCGGTACGCGCTGGGCATCGACTCCGATCACGGGGGCCGTGCCAACCAGTGGCACACCGACGTGACGTTCGTGCCCGCGTACCCCGCGTTCTCGGTCCTGCGCGCCGTCGTCGTCCCGCCCTACGGCGGCGACACTTTGTGGGCCAACACCGCGACGGCGTACGAGAACCTGCCCGAGCCGTTGCGCGCGCTCGCCGACTCCCTGCGTGCGCTGCACACCAACGACTACGACTACGCGGCGCTGCGTCCCGATGCCGTGCCGGAGCAACTCGAGCGATACCAGCGGGTGTTCACCTCGACGAGGTTCCGCACCGAGCACCCGGTGGTGCGCGTCCACCCGGAGACGGGTGAACGCACGCTGCTGCTCGGCAGCTTCGTGCAGCGCGTCGTCGGCCTGCCCGCCGCCGACTCTCGGACGCTCCTCCAGCTGTTCCAGTCGCACATCGAGCGCCCGGAGAACACCGTGCGCTGGCGGTGGCAGCCCGGCGACGTGGCGATCTGGGACAACCGGGCGACCCAGCACTACGGCGTGGACGACTCCGACGACCACGAGCGGCGGCTCCGCCGCGTCACCGTCGACGGCGACGTGCCGGTCGGTGTGGACGGCCGCCCCTCCGTGCCGGTGGAGCCCGAGGCGGCGCCCGTCCCGGCGTCCCTCCCCTCGGCCGCGGCCTGAGCACGGCGTGCGGATGCCCGGACGGCGGTCCGTCCGGGCATCCTCAGGCCACCGAAGAGACCCGATTCAGCCGAGTTCCAGTGTCGTGACGCCGAAGACGCGCTCCGCGGCGAAGGGCCGCACCGGGCCGGTGTACATGCGGGCCGTCTCGAAGGAGGGGGTGAGACCCAGTTCCTCGGCGAGGGCGACGGCGGGCGCGTTGTTCTCGGGGACGTCGAGCGCCACCTCGCTGCCTGCGATCCCGGCGGTCAGTCCGGCGAAGAGCGCCCGGGCGTCCTCTGCGGTGTCGGCGAACAGCGGGCCGACGCGCCAGGCGTCCCGGCCCGGGCGGATCACCCCGTAGCCGGTGAGCCGCCCGCCGGTGACGCGGGCCACGGCACGGTGCCCGTCCTCGGCGAGCCAGCGCTCCACGAAGCGCGGCCGGTCCGCGGGGAAGCAGGCGCTGTCGTACGCGGTGACGGCGCCGAGGTCCTCGACGGGACGCACGGGACGCACCCCCCGCGGAACCGCCGTCACCGGCGCGACACCGCTGTGGCGGACGGTGCGGTGGGCGGGGTGGAACCCGGACCTGCGGTAGTTGTCCTGCTGCGCCACCACCCCGTCCAGGCCGACGGTCCGGGTGCCGGCGTGAGCCAGCGCCGTCTTCCAGGTGGTGATCCCGTGACCGTGGCCGCGCAGGTCGGGGCGTACCAGGTAGAAGCCGAGGAAGGAGTAGTCGGCGCCGTAGTTGACGACCGAGACGGCCGAGACGGGCTCCCCGTCGATCCTCCCGACGAAGAAGCCGTCGGGATCCTGGGCGAAGAAACTCGGGGCGTCCGAGAGCCCCGGATTCCATCCCTCGGCCGCCGCCCATCCGGTGATCACCGTCCAGTCGTCCTGCGAGGCCTGGCTGACGACGAGGTCGTGGGAGACCGGAGAGGTCATCGGTGCGCTCCACTTCGTGGGGGTCGTTGGTGTGCGGTGGTCGGCCGCACCGCAGCATCCTCGCCGATCCCGGCGGTACGGACCATGCCGGGCCGGATCGTTGGGGTCGTCAATCAGCCATCGGGCGCGCCCTGTTGACCGCACGGGGCACCGCGGGGGTTCGCCCGCACCTGCGCCGTCCGCGGCCTCGCGCCCGCAGCGCCGTCCCCGGCCGGAGCGGACCGGACGCCGTCAACCACGGCGGGCGCGCCGCAGTGGCGGCGCCAGGGTAAGGCACACCGGCCCGTGCCGCTCGCCGGGAGGCGTGGCCCCGGGGGTCCGCCTATCGTGATCGAGGGGTGCCCCGGCACGCGGTGCACGGGGCCCCCGGTCCGCAGCCGGGCGTCCCAGGAGGCTTGCATGCTGTCCGTGCACCAACGCCGCGTCCTCGCCGGAGCCGCGACAGCGGCACTGGCCCTGCTGGCGGCGGAGCTGCCGTCCGCGGCGACGGCCGCCGACGGCCCCGACCTCACGCGCTTCTACGACCAGAAGATCAAGTGGGTCGCCTGCGCGGACGAGGAAGCACCCGAGGACCTCCAGTGCGGGAAGGTCACCGTCCCGCTGGACTACGCGCGCCCCGGCGCGGGGACCCTCGAACTGGCGGTGGCCCGCTACCGCGCGACCGGCCCGTCGCGCGGTTCCGTCCTGCTGAACTTCGGCGGTCCCGGCGGGTCGGGCGTCAGCGAACTCGCCACCGGCGGCAAGGACTTCATGGGTCTCACCAACGGCTACGACGTGGTGACCTTCGACCCCCGCGGCGTCGGCCGGTCCTCCCCCGTCAGCTGCGGCGAGGGCGCGGCCGAGGCCGAGGCGGACAGCACGCGGGAGACCGATCCCCGCAGGACGCTGGAGGACCTGCGGAAGACGGCGGACGAGTGCGTGAAGCACTCCGGGCCCGTACTGGCGCACATAGGCACGGTGAACGCCTCGCGCGACCTGGACGTGATGCGGGACGCGCTGGGCGACGACAAGCTCAACTACCTCGGTTTCTCGTACGGGACGCGGCTGGGCGCGGTGTACTCGGCGCAGTTCCCGAAGAAGGTCGGCCGGATGGTGCTCGACGGGGTGGACACGCTCACCGAGCCTCTTGCCGAGCAGGGCGTGGTGGGGGCGGAGGGGCAGCAGACCGCCCTGGAGGACTTCCTCGGCTGGTGCACCGCGCACATGACCTGCCCCTTCGGAGAGGACCCGCGTTCGGCGCGGGAGGACGTCGTCGCGCTCGTCGAGTCGCTGGACCAGGACCCGGTGGCGACGGACTTCGGGCAGGCCTTCTCCGGTCAGGACCTGGTCGGGGCGATCAGTCAGGCGTTGTACAGCCGGCAGCTGTGGCCGACCCTCGAACACGCCCTGTCCTCTCTCGTGCAGGACGGTGACAGCCAGGGGCTCATGCAGCTGTCGGGCGGCGTCGCCCTGCCGGACACCCGCCGGGAGGACCGCGCGGCCGCCCCTGGCCACGACGGGGGTCTCGTCGACCCGATGGAGGTCCCCTTCGACAACCTTCCGGCCGCGCTCGTAGCGATCAACTGCGCGGACGACCCGGACCGGCCGACCGCCGACCAGGTCACCAGGGACATGGGCCGACTCCGCGCCGAGTACGAGAGGGCGTCGCCGGTCTTCGGCCGTTACCGGCTGACCCAGGTGCTGATGTGCTACGGCCGCCCCCGGGGCACCGACTTCATCCGTGACGAGGTCCGTGACGTCGGCGCCGCGAAGATGCTGCTCGTCGGCACCCGGGGCGACCCGGCGACCCCGTACCGCTGGACCCAGGAGACCGCCGAGCGGCTCGGGTCCTCGGCCGTCGTCCTCGACAACAAGGGCGAGGGGCACACGGGGTACGCGTCCTCGAAGTGCGTGCACCGGAAGGTCGACGATTTCCTGCTGTACGGCTCCCTGCCGGACGACGGCAGCTCCTGCGGCTCCGACGCGCAGGACTGAACGGATGTTCACGCGGCGCGTGAACACCCCGGGGAAGCCGTGTCGAGCGTGCCTCCCGTGCGGCCGGGCGAGCCCGCGTGATGTAGCGATGACCGGCACATGAGAACGGGCTGCCAGCGTGAACACCCCAATGCGCTCACAGAAAAAAGGGGAATCGGGTGTCCGTTCTGACGGAAACACATGCCGCGCGATCCGCTCCGGCCGACCTCACCTACGAACACACGGTGAGCAGGAGCCTGGTGCACCGCCGGGCCCTGTCCGAGGTGTTCCTGACCGACAGCAGGACCACCGACGGGACGCACTTCGTCGCGGCCGCCCAACTGCCGCCGTCGCATGCCTACTTCACGGACCACACGACCGCGGCGGTGGTCGACCCGCTGCTGCTCCTCGAATGCTGCCGGCAGGCCGAGACGCACGCGGTGCACGCCCACTTCGGTGCGCCGAGAAACACCAAGTTCGTCCTCAAGTCCTGGACTCTGGACCTGCCCGAGCCGGCGGACCTGCCCTCCGGCCACGGCCCCACGCCCCTCGTGCTCGCCGTCGGCACGCAGGACGCGCAGTGGAGCAGCGGAGCCCTGCGGGCGCTCACCTACCGCATGCGGATCGAGGTGGACTCCAGGCAGGTGGGCGAGGCGCGGATGCAGGTGCAGTACGTGCCCGACGCCGTGTACGGCACACTGCGCCGCCGCGGCCGGAGCGGCCCGGTGCCCACGTCGGACGACTTCCGTGCGGCGGCGGCCGGTGAGCCGGTGGCGCCGGCGCGGGTGGGCCGGACCCGGCCCGAGAACGTGATCCTGCTCGACGCGCGCACCGAGCCCGACGCCGTACGCGCTCGCCTGCGCATAGCCGGTGACCACCCGAGCCTTTTCGACCACGCCCAGGACCACGTTCCCGGCATGGTCCTGATGGAGGCCGGCCGCCAGGCCTTCCTGCTCGCCGCCGAGGAGTTCACGGGTGATCCGGCGTCCTCCTGGTGCCTCGTCGGCCTCGAGGCGTCCTTCGGTGCCTACGCGGAACTGGACGCGCCGCTGACGGTCGTGGGACACCGGCCCACCACCGTCGCGCGTGCCGGGGGCCGCGCGGCCCTCGGCGTACGTGTGACGTTCGAGCAGGCCGGGCGTCCCGTCGCGGAGGCCGCGTTCACCGGTGTGAGCACGCGCGGGGGGCAGTAGCCGCCGCGGCGCGGAACGGCTGTGGGCCCCTCCCGTTTCCACGGAGGGGCCCACAGCCGTTCTGCGGCCGGTTCACGTCGGGGCCTACGCCTCCTGGCCGGCCCCGGTGCCGTCCAGGTCCCGGTCGCGGACCATGGTGAAGATGGCCACCGCTCCGGCGAACGCCACGCAGGCGAGCACCACATAGACCACGTCCCAGCCGTGCTGCAGTCCCTGCACCGCCCGGTCCGCCAGGGCGCCGCCACCCGCGGAGCGTGCGGAATCCAGCCGACCCTGCACCACGTCGTCGGCCAGCGCGCCGCTGTCGCGCACACCGGCGGAGGAAAGCTGCCGGCGCGTGGAGGTGAGCAGCAGCCCTGCCACACATGCCACACCGATGGTCTCCCCGGCGACCCGGAGCGTGTTGAACATGCCGGACGCCATACCGCTGCGCTCGGGCGGCACCACGCTCACCGCGGCGTTGTCCATGACACCGAAGGCCAGGCCGATCCCGACGCCGGCGAGCAGCAGGGTGGCGTACATCCCGGTGCGCGAGGACACCGGGTCGGTGAACGTCATCAGGAGCAGCGCGACGGCCAGGACGGCGGGGCCGACGGCGAGCAGCAGCCGTACCGAGAGCCACCGCACCAGCACACCGGAGAACAGCGGCAGCACGAACACGGGCAGGGTGAGCGGCAGCAGCATCGCCCCGGACACGGTCGAGTTGGCGCCGCCCACGCCCTGGAAGTACGGCGGCAGGTACACGAGAAGAGCCGCGAAGGCGAAGACGATGCTCACCGGCTGCCAGATGATCGCCACGAAGGTGGGGCGGCGCAGCAGGCTCAGATCGAACATCGGCTCACGGCTGCGCAGTTCCACCAGCACGAACGCGGTGAGGAACAGCGCCGCGCCCGCGAACGCACCCAGCGTTGCCACGCCGGACCAGCCCTGCGAGGGACCCTCGACGAATCCGAGGGCCAGGAGCAGCAGGGCGAGCGTGAAGGTCAGCACGCCCGGCAGGTCGATCCGCCGGGCGTCGGGGTTGCGCGACTCGGGCAGCGGCCGGGCCAGAATCAGCACGACCGCGCCGAGCAGCACGTTGACGAGGAACACCGCATGCCAGGACGCCGCTCCCACGAGCAGCCCGGAGACGAAGGGCCCCATGGCGAGGCCGAAGCCGATCGCGGCGCCGAAGATGCCGAAAGCCCTGGCGCGGGCGGGGCCGTGGAAGGTGTGGGCGAGCAGCGCCGACCCGCTGGTCAGCACGGCGGCCGCGCCCACGCCCTGGGCGAAACGGGCCACGTCCACGAGCAGGATGGTCGGCGCCGTGCCGGCGACGAGGGAGGCCAGCGCGAACACCGTCGTACCGCCGAGGAAGAGTCGGCGGCGGCCGAACAGGTCCGCGGCGGAACCGGCGGCGAGCATGAAGGCCGTGAAGGCGACGTTGTAGGCGTTGAGCACCCACTGGGTGGACGCCGCGGACGCCTTGAGGTCACCGGACATCTCGGCGAGTGCCACCCCGGGGCCGGTCACCGAGATCGGCAGCATCACCGCTGCCAGGGCGATGGCGACCAGCACCCGGGTGGGCCCGACCGAGGGGCCGCCCGCGGCGGCGGAGGGCGGGGCCGTGGTGTCGGCACCGCAGGCGTGCAGATCCTCTTGGGCAGATGAGTTGGACATCCGTACGTCTCAATCCGTGTGTCTGATCCGGGTGTTGCTGGTCAGGACGCGAGGGTGTGCGGCCGTGCGGGGGGCCCGTCGGACGGCGGCCGCACGGCGGTGAGTACGCGGCCGAGTTCGGCGAAGCACGTGACCTGGGCGTCGATGAAGCGGGTGAAGGGGGTGACGTCCTCCTCGGTGAAGACCTCACCCCGCATCAGGACCGTACGCAGCCCGGCGATCTTCGCGGCGCGCAGTGCCAGCGGGGAGTCGTCGACGAGCAGCCACCGCGAGGGGTCCTGCTCCCCGTCGGCGGCGAGCAGCGACATGTACGTGTCGGGGTCGGCCTTCGAGGCGTGCGCCAGCGGTACGAAGTCCTCGTCCCGGAACAGCCCGTCGAGGAGGGAGCGGCGTTCGGTGGCACGGTCCATGGTGGAGAACACCCGCAGCCGGACCCCGAGAGCCCTCTGCTGTACGCAGAACGCCTCTGCGCCGTGGCCGAGGGTCATGCGCTCCGTGCCCAGTGACGTCAGCGCCCGCAGGGCAGCGATCTCGTCGCTGAGGTGCTGTTCGATGCCCAGGCCGGCGAAGAGCACCCTCAGGCTGTCCCGCTGCGGGAACGTGGAGATCGCCTTGAACTGCGAGGACGTCGCCTCGAACGGCAGCGGGGCATGGCGGTTGATGCCTTCGTGCAGGGCGCGCAGCAGCAGACTCGACGCGTTGAGGCTCAGCACTCCGTCGAAGTCGAGCAGCACCGTCTGCGGGGAGTCGGCGAGTTCCAAGACGTAACTCCTGGCGTAGGCATGGCAGTTGATGGGGGAAGCGTGGAGGGCCGGCCCCAGGCGGGGGGCGAATGGGGCCGGCCCTCCACGCGGCTCAGTCGCGCCAGACGGTATGTGCGGCGGCCTCGGCGTCGACGGTGCGCAGCAGGTCCTCGTCTATGGCGGTCAGCGAGTCCACCAGGTGCCGCACACCCGCCTCACGCATCAGCTGGGGCTGGAAGCTGTGCTCGAAGGAGCTGGGGTGACCGATGAACGGCACGCCGAGGGCCTTCGAGACCTCCGCGACCCGGGCCACGTCGTCGATGAAGAGGACCTGGTCGAAGTCGTAGCCGAACACCTCGGTGGTGATCTCGCGGACACCCGGGCGGAAGTCGTTGGTGCAGACGTAGCCGGGCTCGTCGAAGAGGTGGGCATGCTCGCCGAGGAAGTGGTCGAAGTGGCTCTTGTCGAGGCCGCCGTAGCTGACGGTCCGCAGGCCGAGCCCACGCAGCCGCTGCAACAGGTCGATCGCGCCGTCGAGCAGTTCGACGGGGTGGTCGACGGTGTACTCCGCGCGCTCCTTGAAGTAGACGTCGATCGCTTCCTGTGCGGTCCACGGCACGCGTGCCGCGTTCGCCATGCCCTGGCCGCCGACCAGTTGGGGCTGGGAGAAGATGCTGCGCTCGACCTCCGCGGTGTAGGTGCCGCCGCGGCTGACGATGAAGTTGTGGATGACCGGGCTGAAGGTGTCGTTGAGCAGTACGCCGTCGATGTTGACGGCGGCCAGCTTCAGTTGCTTGAGCTTTTCTGCCATGGGAGTCCTCGGTCGGTGCGGGAGCGCGTGCCGCGCTCGTGGAAACGGGGGTGCAGGGGGGCGGTGCGGCCGGTTCAGTGCCCGACGGTCGCCATGCCCGCCGGGTCGTAGCGGTCCCCGGAGACGGCGGTCCTGGGCACGGCGGCCGCCACGGCGGCGAGCTGCTCGTCGGTGAGCCGGATGTCGGCGGCCGCGGCGTTCTCGTGCAGGTACTTCACCCGCCGGGTGCCGGGGATCGGCACGATGTCCGTGCCCTGCGCGAGCAGCCAGGCGAGCGCCAACTGCACGGGTGTGCAGTGGAATCGGGACGCGAGTGCGCGCAGCCGTTCCACCATCGCCAGGTTCCGGGCCAGGTGCTCGGCCTGGAAGCGGGGGTGCGAGTGCCGGAAGTCCGTGTCGTGCAGGTCCTCGGGCCGGGTGATGGTGCCGGTGAGGAAACCCCGCCCGATCGGCGAGTACGCGACCAGCGCGGTGCCGAGCTCTCGGGCGGTCGGCAGGATCTCGTCCTCCACGTCCCGGGTCCACAGCGAGTACTCGGTCTGCAGCGCGGCGATGGGGTGCACGGCGTGTGCCCTGCGCAGCGTCCGCGCCGTCACCTCGGACAGGCCCAGGTGTCGCACCTTCCCGGCCTCGACCAGCTCGGCCATGGCGCCGACGGTCTCCTCGATGGGTACGTCGGGGTCCTTGCGGTGGAGGTAGTAGAGGTCGACGTGGTCGACGCCCAGGCGCCGCAGGGAGGCGTCGATGGCCTGCCTGCAGTACTCGG
The DNA here is from genome assembly GCF_042871785.1 of Streptomyces sp. NPDC005551. NCBI lineage: Bacteria > Bacillati > Actinomycetota > Actinomycetes > Kitasatosporales > Streptomycetaceae > Streptomyces > Streptomyces sp. NPDC005551. The sequence goes on from NZ_JBIAJE010000003.1 coordinate 514,598, forward strand.
GGCTGGAGTCGACCTTGCGGCCCTGCCGCGGATCGCTGTCGTCCCGCCGCATCCCGAACTTGGTCGCGAGGACCACCTCGTCACGGCGGCCCGCGACGGCCCGCCCCACGAGCTGCTCGTTGTGGCCCTTGCCGTACATGTCGGCGGTGTCGAGGAAGGTGACACCGCGGTCGATGGCCGCCTGAAGAGTCGTGAGGCTCTGCGCCTCGTCGGTCGGCCCGTAGAACTCCGACATCCCCATGCAGCCCAGGCCGATACCGCTCACGGTCGGGCCGTCGCTGCCCAGTTTGCGTTGCTGCACTGCTCTCCTCGTACACCGTCGTTGCCCGGGGGACACCCCCGGGGGCTGGTTCCATCGTCGGCGGGCGCACTCCCACACCGCTCATGTCGGGCTCACGGTGGACGTGAGCGGCGCGTTGGCTGCTCGTGAGCCGGATCGAAGCCGCTGGTGCCAGCGTGGGGTCGGGGTTCCCGGCGGACGACGAGGTCACCGGACGGACCCGGTATGAGAGCAGTCAGCCCAGGAGGAACGACGCAGTGACGGCCAACGACCGCATGAGAAGCACCCCGCAAAGGCGTCGGCCCGGGAGCACGGGATGAGCGCAGCCGATCGCGCGGCGGTGGTGGCGGGCCTGGGGTCCTGGCTCCCCCAGACCGCGGTCACCAACGACGAGCTGGCCCAGTACCTCGACACCTCGGACGAGTGGATCAGGAGTCGGACGGGCATCGCCCGTCGCCATGTCATCGCTCCCGGCGAGGCGACCAGTGACCTCGCGGTCGAGGCCGGCCGCAGGGCCCTGAAGTCCGCGGGCAGCGACACGGCCGACGTGGTCGTGGTCGCCACCAGCACCCCCGACCGTCCCTGCCCGGCCACCGCCCCGGAGGTCGCCAGCCGGATCGGGCTCACCGGCACCGCGGCGTTCGACGTCTCCGCGGTGTGCACGGGCTTCGTCTACGCGCTGGGCGTGAGCGCCGGGCTCATCGCGTCGGGCGCCGCCGAGACGGCCCTGGTCATCGGCGCGGACACCTTCTCCACCATCCTCAACCCCACGGACCGCACCACCAGGGCGATCTTCGGGGACGGTGCCGGAGCGGTGTTCCTGCGCGCCGGCGCGGCGACGGAGCGGGGCGCCCTGAGCGGGCTGCACCTGGGAAGCGACGGCACCCGCGGTGATCTCATCGAAGTCCCGGCGGGTGGCTCGCGGCAGCGCTCCACCGGGCTGCCGGCCGACGTGGCGGACACCTACTTCACGATGGAGGGCCGGGCGGTCTTCGCCGAGGCCGTACGGAACATGTCGACGTCGGTGCGTACCACGGCCGAGCAGTTGGGCTGGGGGGCCGACGGCATCGACAAGGTCGTCCTGCACCAGGCCAACGCACGGATCCTCGCGGCGATCGCGGAGCGCGTGGACGTACCCCTCGACCGCTTCCCCAGCAACATCGAGCGGGTCGGCAACACCGTCGCCGCGTCCATCCCCCTCGTCCTGGCCGACGCCACCGCGAGCGGTGAACTCCGGCCGGGCCACCGCGTCGTACTCGGCGCGTTCGGGGGCGGACTCACCTGGGGTTCGGTGGGACTGATATGGCCGGACGTCACGGCGTACTGACGCCCGCTCCGGGCAGCGCGGACGCCGACTCCCGGCCTTCGCAACCGCCTCGCAGACAGCACAACTCACCGTGCACACAGCACGGTTCAACTCTTCAGGAGAACATCATGCAGAACATCACCGAGCGGGTTTCCACGCTGCTTTCGGACCAGTTCAAGGTCAAGCCGGAGAGCATCGAACCGGAGGTGACCCTCGGCAAGCTGTCCTTCGACTCGCTGGTCCTGATCGAGCTGGGCCTCGTCCTGGACAAGGAGTTCGGCGTGGAGATAGCCGACGGCGAGCTCACCGAGCACCACACCATCAGTGACCTCGTGGAGCTGCTCGAGGCCAAGCGGGTGGCGGCCTGATGGCGCCGGGCCGTGCGGACGCCCTGGCCGTCACCGGCCTCGGCCTGGTCACACCGGCCGGCATCGGCGTCGAGGAGAACTGGCAGCGGGTGCTGTCGGGACGTTCCTGCGCCACCCGGGACGAGACGCTGAGCGGCAGGCCGACCGACTTCTCCTGCCGCGTACCGGGATTCGACCCGGGAGAACTGCTCGGCGGCTTCGCCTCCTGGCAGCTGGAGCGGTTCGTACAACTCGCCCTGGTCGCCTCCCGCATGGCCGTCGCCGACGCCGGCCTCGACCCACTGACCTGGGACGGCACCCGGGTCGGAGTCGTCCTCGGCAACTCACTGGGCGGCGCGGCCACCTTCGAGGAGCAGCACGACACGCTCCGCGAAAGCGGACCCGCGAAGGTGTCACCGCTCCTGGTGACGAAGTACATGCCCAACATGGCGGCGGGCTACGTGGCGATCGACTGCGGCGCCCGCGGCCCCAGCCTGGTGACGGCCACCGCGTGTGCCTCCGGTGCGACGGCCGTCGGCACGGCACGCGACCTGCTGCGGACGGGTGTCTGCGACATCGTCCTGGCGGGCGCGAGTGAATCCGCGCTCACCCCGACGGTGCTGGCGGGCCTGGCGAAGATGGGGGCCCTGTCCAGGCACCGGGAGGCACCCGAGCACGCCAGCCGCCCCTTCGACGCCGAACGCGACGGGTTCGTCGCCGCCGAGGCCGCGGGGGTCCTCGTCCTGGAACGGGAGGCGGACGCGCGGGCCAGAGGCGCGCACGTTCGCGCGCTGGTGCGCGGCTACGCGGCGTCGTCCGACGCCCATCACGCCACGGCTCCGCACCCGGAGGGCCGGGGCATCGAGCAGGCCCTGCGCGCCGCCCTGGCGGACGCCGGGGTCGGCACGTCCGAGGTCGACCACGTGAACGCCCATGGCACGGCGACCCCGATGAACGACCTCATCGAGGGGCGGATGCTGAGCCGGGTCCTGGGCGGCCGGCCGGCGGTGACCTCGACCAAGGGGGTCACCGGGCACACTCTGGCGGCCGCCGGCGCCATCGAGGCCGCCTACGCGGTGCTCGCCGTCGAACGCGGCGTGGTCCCGCCCACCGCGAACCTCAAGAACCCGGACCCGGCCATCGATCTGGACGTGGTCGCCGGCGAGGCCCGCACCGGCCGTATCGACACGGCGGTCAGTACGTCGCTGGGGTTCGGCGGTCACAACGCCGCACTCGTGCTTACCGCGGCGTAGGGCCCCTTCAGACTCCTTCAGGACCGGCCCCGGGGCAGGAAGGCCGAGGGCCGGTCTCGGCACGCCTATACGGTCCGCGCCGGGCCGGGAGCCGCGCTCCCAGCCCGGCGCGGCCGTTACCGGCTTTCGGCGGTGGAAGCCGGTACCGGTGTCCCACGCCCGTCGCTCTGCGCATAGGACAAGACGCCGGTCAGGACGATCCTGAGGATCTCGCGCAGCTCCATGTGCAGCGGCCGCTGCCCCGCGGCGTTCCGCGACCAGCGGTAGAGCAGACCGAGATAGGCGTCCCGCAGCACGTTCCCGACCCGCATCGGGTCGATGTCGAGGGGAACCTCGCCGCGCTGTCTTCCGCGGTCGATGATGTCCGCGAAGATCTTTCCCGCGTACGGCTCCTCGAGGAGCGGACGCCCCGCCCGGACCCACGCCTTGAGCATGGTCTGCGTGACGTCGCGCTCCGTCTCGTTGAACTCCGCGAGGGTGGCCATGCAGCGCTCCAGGTGCACGGTCACGTCGTCGTGTTCGGACTGCGTCTTCTGCATGCAGGCCTCGAGGCGCCGTGTGCGCGACTCGGCCCAGGCCGTGACCAGGTCTTCCTTGCGCTGGAAGTAGTTGAAGAAGGTCCCGCGGGCCACGTCGGCGCGCTCGGCGATCTGGTCGATCGTCGTACGGTCGTACCCCTGTTCCACGAAGAGGGCCAGGGCCGACGAGTACAAGCTGTCTCTCACGCGCTGCTTGCTGCGCTCCCGGCGTCCGAGGGGGCGGGCCGATTCAGTGCTCATGAGTCCTCATTACTCCTCGTCGCGCTGCCCCCGGTGACCAAATCTTTATACCACAGTGCATCTATGGTTCGGAGTAGAAGTTTGGCCCGGGTGGGCCGCCCGCGGGACTGCCGGGCGGCCCACCCGCAGACGCCGTCCGTCAGTGGCCGCCCCCGGCCAACTCCTGAGCGATGCGCCCGGCCGGCTCCGGGCCGAGCAGACGCTGCACGGTCATGTCGACGCCGACGTTCCGCTGGAGCCGCACCCGCAGCTCGGCGGCAAGCAGCGAGTCGAGCCCGAGCGAGCGCAGCGGCCTGCGCGGGTCGAGCCGGGACACCGAGGTGCCGAGCACCGTGGCCATCTGCTTCAGTACGTCGTCGGCTTTCGCCGGCAGTGCTGCCGGCGCCGCGCTCTCGGGTTCGGGCTGGGGCCCGGGCGCGACAGCGACCGCCACCGGCACGGCGGCGCTCCTCGGGCCGGGCGCCGAAGCCCTGGGCGCACCGCGGTCCGGTGACCGGAGCAGCCGGATGCCAAGGAACTCCACGAGGAGGCGTCCGTCCGCCGAGCGCAGCGTCAGGTCGCAGCGGGCGCCGTCACCGTCCGCGGCCTGCGTGAACGCGGCCAGGCACCAGTGCTCCCGGCGCAGCCCGTCCATGTCGACGACCCGGACGCGCTCGAAGGACACGGGTGTGTACGTACGCGCCGCGCCCTCGCCCGTCGCATGCGGCCACGCGGCGATCATCGCGAGGAGACCGGCCTCCAGGGCGGCAGCCCCCGCCCCCGGCGACGGCGCCATCCGCGCCACCGCTTCGCCGTCCCGGCGCCACAGACGGGCGACGGTGCTCAGCGCGGGGTCGACGGTGTAGCCGCGGGCCGCGGCACGCCGGTAGAACTCCGCGCTCGGCACGTACTCCGTGCACCGGGTCAGGCCCACGTCGAGGAACTGCTCGCCCTGCCCCACCGGGTCGCCCTCATCAGTGCCCTGCACCCGTGCTCTGCCCGCCAGGCACACCGCGCCGTCCCAGGGGTCCTGCGCGGTGCCTTTGGCAGTCACCGTGCACATCAGGACGCCCGGTTCGGGAGAGGCGGTGAGCGTCACCGTCAGAGCGGCGTCGCGCACCCGGTCCAACGGCAGGGGCGCGCCGCCGAGTTCGACGTCCTCAAGTGCGATGCCGTCCGCCCCCGACAGGCGGTGCGCCGCGGCGCGCACCGCCTCGAAATACACCACGGGCGGGACCGGCGAGACATCTCCCACCCGTACGCCCGCCCCCAAGTCGTCGAGGCCCAGGTCGCGCAGGGCGATCTCCTGGCTGTGCCCGCGCGGCGCCACCGCGGGAGCGACCGGTGCGGGCTCGCGCCTGAACTGCTCCTCGTCCCACGCGTACAGCGGCAGCGGAACCATCGGCGCGACCCCCTGGAACCAGCGGCTCCACTCGACCCGGCCTCCGAGCGCGAAGACCTTGCCCAGGGCCCGTGGGATGAGTTCGTGCTCGTCCTGCCGTCGCACCAGGGTCGCCACGGCCGTCCGAGGGGCACCCTGTTCCGTCAGTACGGCACTCAGCGGCTGGACGAGCAGGGGGTGCGGGCTGACCTCGACGAAGACGGTGTCCTGCTTGGCGACGGCCTGAACGGCCTCGACGAAGCGCACCCGCCCGCGCAGGTTGTCCATCCAGTACGCCGCGTCCAACTCCGTTCCCCGCAGGGTGGCACACCGGGCCGTGGAGAACATCTCGATCGTGGCCGGACCGGGGGCCAGGTCGGCCAGCTCCGCGAGCAGATCGTCGCGCAGGCTGTCCATCACGGGCGAGTGGGAGGCCACATTGACCATCACCGGACGACAGAACACCCCTTGCGAGTCGAGGTACTCGGTGATCTGCCGCAGGGCGTCGGGGTCACCGGCGAGGACGGTGGCACGCGGGGCGTTCTCCGCCGCGACGCACACCAGGCCGTGATGGCCCGCCACAACCTCGGCGGCCTCCTCCGCGGAGAGGTCGACGGCGAGCATGGCTCCCTGACCGGACAGCCGCTGCATCAGGGTGCTGCGCCGGCAGATGACCGCGGCCGCCTCGCGCAGCGACAGCGCCCCGCACACGTATGCGGCGGCCGCCTCGCCCATACTGTGCCCCAGACACAGGTCGGGCGTGATCCCCCTGTCCGCGAGATGCGCCGCGAGCGACACCTCCACCGCCCACAGCAGCGGCTGCACCACGGCGACGTCGCCCGGCAGGTCCTGGTCTGAGGTGGCGAGCAGCTCAAGGACCGACCAGCCGAGTTCCTCCCGGACGGCCGCGTCGCACTCCGCCATGGTGCGGCGGAACGCAGTGTCGCCGGCGAGCAGACCGCGTCCCATGCCGAGCCACTGCGAGCCCTGGCCGGGAAAGACGAAGGCGATCCGCCGGTCGGGGCCGAAGCAGGCCTCGCCGAAGCCGCCTTGCGGGGTCTCCTGCCCTTCGGCCAGCACGCGCAGCGCATCGGCGAGTTCGTCATGGGTACGGCCCACCGCCCACAGACGGAAGGGGTGGTGGTCCCGGCGTGTGGCCGCGGCGTGGCACAGGGCCCGCAGTGAGACCGCGCGCCCCGGCCCCGCGGGCGAGAGGTGGTCCGCGTAGCGCGTGGCGAGGCGGCGCAGCGCCGGCTCGGTGCGGGCGCTGAGCACCAGCAGCTCGGGGCCGTCCCCGGCGCACGGGGCGGGCGGTTCGGGCACGGTGCCGGGAGCGTACTCACCGACGATCACATGAGCGTTGACGCCGGAGAGCCCGAAGGAGCTGACCCCGATCAGGGCGTCCGGGCCGGCGGGCTCCAACGGGGTGTTCCTGGAGACGCACTCGACGGGGAAGTCCGCGTCGGCCAGCAGGGGATGCGGCGTGCGGTGGTGCAGGGACGCGGGGACGGTCCGGTGCCGGGCCACGAGTACCGCCTTGATCAGCCCGGCGATACCGGCCGCGGCCTCGGCGTGGCCGATGTTGCTCTTGACCGTCCCGACACGCAGCCTGCGCGCCGCCGCCCCGCCTTCGGGCCCGTCCTCCCGTAAAGCCTGTGCGAGGGCGCGCAGTTCGACCTCGTCGCCGACCCGGGTCCCGGTGCCGTGCGCCTCCACGTAGTCCAGCTGCGCCGGCGTGATGCCCGCGCTGCGACAGGCGGAGCGGACCATGGCGACCTGTCCGGACACGGCGGGCTGCAGCAGCAGGCCACTGCCCCGGCCGTCGTTGGTGACCGCGCTGCCCCGCAGGACCGCCAGGACCGGGTCGCCGTCCCGGACCGCGTCCGGCAGCCGCTTGAGCAGCACGGCCCCGACGCCCTCGCTGCGCACGAAGCCGTCGGCGGAGCTGTCGCCGAACTTGCACCGGCCCTCGGGCGAAAGCATGGCACCCTGCGAGTAGATGACGGAGTCGGACACGGAGAGCACGGCGTTGACCCCGGCGGCGACGGCGAGGTCGCACTCCCCCGTCAGCAGGCTCTGCCGGGCGAGATGCACGGCCACGAGCGAGGAGGAACACGCCGTGTCCACGGTCAGGCTCGGCCCCCGCAGGTCGAGGGCGTACGAGATCCTTCCGGAGGTCATGGCCCGCAACCGGCTGCCCACCATGCCGTGGACGTCCTTGACGGCGTCGGCGCCGGCCACGTCCGCATACTCCGCCGTGGCCTGCCCGACGAAGACTCCGGAGCGGCTCCCGGCGAGTGCGGAGGGGACGATGCCCGCGCTCTCCAGCGACTCCCACACGACCTTGAGCAGGACGCGCTGCTGCGGGTCCATGTGCAGCGCCTCACGCGGGGCGATGCCGAAGAACCCGGCGTCGAAGCCGTAGAGGTCGTCGATGAAACCCCCATGCCGGGAAACGGTCTTGCCCGGTTCGCCCGGGTGCGGTGCGTAGTGCGGGCGCGGGTCGAACCTGTCCGCGGGGACGGGCGTGACGGCGTCGACGTTCTCCTCGAGCAGGCGCCAGTACGCGTCGACGCCACTCGCCCCCGGAAACCTGCACCCCATACCGACGATCGCGATGTCGGGTACGCCGGGTATGCCGCCTTGCTGCATGAGACCCCTCTGCTTCGATGCCGATACAAAGTTACATACGAGGCCAACTTTGCCTCGCAGTACCGCATGCGCGCATCGTATCCAGAGTGGATCATGTGGCGAATAGCGCCTGCTCACAGCAGGTGCACCCGTCGCAGAGCACAAGTGACCTCCACCACTCCCCGATCGACCGCGAATGTATTAATGGACCACAGTTCATTAATGTACTGCTATACATGTGGTTGCCGGGTCCACGGAAGAAACCTCAGGACGACGACCCGTGCACGAGAAGAGGAGTCGGGATGATCGCCAAGGTGCTAGGGCCACTACAGGTCACGCTCAACGGCACGTCGGTGGTCCCGACTGCCCTCAAGGCCAGGAAGCTGCTGGCGGTACTGATCCTCAACCGGGGACGGGTCGTCCAGCGCGCCACCATCGAGCGTGAACTCTGGGGCAACGACGCGCCGATGAGCGCCTCCACCGGCATCCAGAACTGCATCATGCAGATCCGCAAGAGCCTCGGCTGCGCCGGGGGCCGCGGCCCGTACCGGGCCCTGCCCAAGGAGACGCTGATCACAGAGCCCACCGGGTACCGGCTCGAGGTCCCTGGCGAGCAGTTCGACATCTCCTGCTACCGGGCGCTCGTCGCCACCGCCGCCGAAGCCCAGGAGCAGGGCGACCTCACGCAGGCGTCGGCCCAGCTCAACAACGCCCTGAGCCTGTGGCGGGACGCCCCGCTGTCCGACATCCCGGTCGGCGCCGTGCTGCAGTCCCATGTGCTGCGCCTGGCCGAGGACCGCAAGTCGGTCCTCAGTCAGCGGCTCGCTCTCGACCTGAAGCTGCGGCGGTACTCCGAAGTCCTCGGTGAACTGCGGGCGTTGACGGCGCTCCACCCCTACGACGAGGTGCTGCACGAATACCTGATGCTGGCGCTTCACCTGTCGGGCCGCCGCAATGACGCGCTCGCCGCTTACCAGGACGTACGCAACGCCCTGGCGGCCGGCACAGGTCTCGAACCGGCACCGCGCCTGCAGAGCCTGCAGCGCCGCATCCTGAACGCCGACGACACCCTGGAGCTGGGCTTCGTCGGCAGGCCCGCCGAGCTCGCCCGGCGCTGAGGCGGGGCCGGTCCCGTCAGGCGCCCGCCCACGAGCGGATCGCCCGCCCACGAGCGGACCGCCCTCCCCGGCCGGCGCGGTCAGCGGCACCGCGGGGCAACGCGGCTTCACTTGGCCCGAGTTGAAAGCACGTGACCACCGACGCCGGTTGAACCCCGCGGGCCGGCAGCGCACCTCTCGCGGCACCCGCCGATCAGCCTCACCGAAGTTGCGCACCGCTGCCCGGCGCAGGGCATATGCGGCTGCCGACCGGTCCGGCCGACGCCCACCCCACCCTCGCCCTCATCCCGCCCGCGGACACGGGCCGACGTCTTGCTGTTGATCGCCGGCACCCGGTGCGCGCGGTTCGGCGACGAGGCCGACCACATCGGCCCCGAGCCCGGGTGCCGCCTCTTCACCGCACTCGCGGGGCGCCGCCGCCGCGGGCCGGCCGGCCCGCTCCCCCGGACGTCCCCACCAGGTCGCTCTCACCGTCCGCCGCCAAGGGAGGCCGCACAACCGGCCGTGCGGACACCCGAGCACCGCCGCCCGGCCCGTTCCGCCCCAAATGCCCGACCGGTGAATCGGTCCTATCGTGCAGGTATGGAGCATGCTCTCAGTCCCGCGACCCTCGCCGAGCTGCGCCGGCCCCGGCCCTACCCGGCCGTGTCCGTGCTGACGCCGACCCACCGCCGCAAACCGGAGAACGCCCAGGACGCCGTCCGGCTGCGCAATGTGGTCGCCGAGGCGAAGAAGCGGCTGGAGGCCGATCCCGCCGTCACCCGAGAACGTCGTACGGACGTCGTCGCACAGCTCGACCAGGCCCTCGCCGAGGTCGACCTCGCGCACGCGGAGGACGGCCTGGCGATCTTCGCGGCCCCCGGCGAGCACCAGGTCTGGACGCTGGCCCGGACGGTGCCGGAGCGGGTGGTGGTCTCGGACACCTTCCTGACCCGCAATCTCGTGGCCGCCCAGGCCTCCGAGCGGCCGTTCTGGGTGCTGTCGGTCTCCGCCGACCGGATCACGCTGTGGAACGGCGGACCCGAACGCGTCGTCGAGAGCCACGCCGGCGGCTTCCCGATGACCCGCAGCCTGGACGACCCCGACCCGGAACGGCAGGAGCGGGTCGGCGACCTCCCCAGCACCTTCCGCGACGAGCAGACCCGCCACTTCCTGCGCGACGCGGACACCGCCGTGAGCGCCCTCCTGCGCGAGCATCCGCGCACGCTGTACGTCACCGGGGAGACCGCCGCGCTGTCCCTCGTCGACGAGATCGGCACCGTCACCAGGAACGCCGAACACCTCGTCCACGGCGGTCTCGCCCACGCCTCCCCCGACGCCGTGTGGCAGGCCATACGCCCCCTCGTCGCCGCCCACGACCGGAAGGTCGCCGACGGCGTGGCAGCGGAACTCGAGAACGCCCGCGGACGGAAGGACTACGCCGCCGGCCTCGACGAACTGTGGCGCAGCGCGACCGAGGGCCGGGTGCGGATGCTGGCCGTCGAGGAGAACTACCGCGCCACGGTGCGTGACGACGGCGATCATCTCGTCCCGGCCGACAGCGGCGATCTCGACGCCCGCGAGGACATCGTCGACGAGATCGTCGAACAGTGTCTGGAGACCGGCGCCGAGGTGCGCTTCCTCACCGACGGCGCGCTCGCCGACAGCGAACGGATCGCCGGGGTGCTGCGCTACTGACGTACGGCCGACGATCCGACGAAGGATCGGGGCGCCGGTCTGCCCGCGTCCCCGCCGCTACGGCTGACGGGCGCAGCCGTAGCGGGCAGGTGCCGAGGCGGTCCTTGAACGCCGGCCGGGAGCGTGGGCCCCGCCCGGACGCTTTCGCACAGATGACTCTCGAACAGGCGAGGGAACGAGGCGTTCGCCACCTCACGCGACCGTCAAGTCGCGTAGGCTGCCTACGACTTGGGTCCAGAGAGAGGTACGGCACCAGGTGCACGGGCAGCGGCCGTGAGGACGGCGGCATATGCCTGCTGCACGACCGCACCGCGTGTGGCCAAATCCCTTACAGGGCGTCGCGCGCTGTGCGACAGTCGTGATGGTCCTGCCGTCGCCCTTGGTCGTACCGTCCCCCCATCGGAGTGCGTCATGCCCCCCCATCTCTCTGCGGACAGCCCCGCCGCCCAGCCGCCCTCGAGCGGCACGGTCGACGCGCTCATCTCGCAGACGCGGCGGCTGCGCGGGGAGATGGACGCCGTCCGGCGTGACGCACCCGTCGACGGCACCGATCCCCAGGGCCGCTGGCAGCGCGCCCTGTGCGACCTGGCGATGCACCAACTGAACGATCTCGACGAGCACTTGGCGCAGCTGCGCGACGGGCCGCCCCCCGTCCCGGCCGAGCCGCAGACCACCCCGGCCGTGACCATCCCGCCGCGGCGCGGTTCCCTGCTCAGCCGCGTGGGCAGCGCCGAATGGAATCTGCTGACGGACGAGGCGAGCTGGTCCGGAGAGCTGTACCGGATCCTCGGCCGCGACCCCGAGGCTCCCCCGCTCACGCTAGACGAACTCCCGGCCCTCGTGCACGACGAGGACCGGTCGATGCTGACGTCGATGGTGACCGACTGCCTCATCGACGCGAAACCCATCGACGGGGAGTTCCGCATCCGGCGCCCCGACGGTGCTGTGCGGACCGTGCACATGATGGGCGAGCCCGTGCTCCACACCGACGGGAGCACGGCCTCGATGTGGGCCGTGCTGCGGGACGTCAGCGAGCTGCGCAGAAGCCAGCGCACGGTGAGCGACACCCGGGACTCGCTGGAGCGCCAGCGGCACTTCGCCCGGACCGAGCGCCGGCTCGCGGCCGAGCTGCGGGAGGCCGTGCTGCCGCCCTGGCGCGGCTGCCTGCGGCTGCCGAACCAGGGACCCGAGACGCTCGACCTCGCCGCACGGCATCTGCCGTCCGCCACGGGGACCCTGATCGGCGGCGACTGGTACGACGCGCTGGAACTGCCCAACGGCGAGAGCCTGTTGAGCGTCGGCGACCTCACGGGACACGGAGTGGCCGCGGTCTCGGGCACGGCGACCCTGCTCGGCGCCCTGCGCGGCATGGCGATGGCCGGCATCCGGCCCGGGCAACTCCTCTCCTGGCTGAACCGGTTACTCGATGTCACCGTCCAGCCCGCACTCGGCAGCGCGGTCTGCTGCCGCTACCGGCCCGAGACCCGCACCCTGACGTGGGCGCAGGCAGGGCACCCCGCCCCGCTGCTGTTCCGCAACGGAACGGGGTGCGTCCTCCCGGCAGCCGACGGCGTGCTGCTCGGTGCGACCCCGGGCGCCGTCTACGGGCAGGCCGAGGAGACCCTCGAAGAGGGCGACCTGCTGCTCCTGCACACCGACGGACTGGTACCGGGGCACAGCGGAACGGCCGCCGTGCGAAGACTGCTCGACCTTGCCCCGCGCCTGTGCGGAGCCCGCACGGCCCAGGACTGCCTCCGGGCGGTCGTCGAGGAGTGCGGCGAGGCCGAACGCGAGGACGACGCCTGCGTGCTCGTCGCCAGAGTGGTGTCCTGACCCCGGCAGGTCACGCCCGGGAGCTGTTGCCTCCCCGCGGCTTCAACGTGCCCTTGGGCATGGACAGTTTGATCTCCTCACGCAGGTCGTGGATCTTCGGGTAGCTGGAGTACTGCCCGGTGAGCCGGTACATCTCGCGCAGTCGGTCCCAGGTGCGCTGGGAGGAGTTGGCCCCCATCGACGTCAGAGCCAGCCGAGCGTAGCGGTCGGCCTGCTCCGGGTCGTCCGCGATGAAGCAGGCGGACGCCAGGGAGATGTGGTCGAAGATCTTCGAGCGCTCGCGGCCCGTCCCGCGCAGTTCGAGCGCCCCCTTCGCGTGCCGCTGCGCGGTGGCGGCGGCGGCGGGCTCGTGCTCCGCGAGGGTGCGGTAGGCGAGAGCCTGCATCCCGTGCATGTCCGCCTCGTCGAACATCTGCATCCAGCTCGGGGGCGGCACGTCCCCGCGGTCGGAGACGAAGAGGTCCTCCGCCTCGCCCAGGGTGCGCCGCATGGCCTGGCCCTTGCCCATGGATGCCTGCGCCCAGGCCTCGATGGTGTAGAGCATGGCCTGAGTGCGCGGCAGCACCTCGTCGCCCGACCCGGACTTGGCGAGCTTCATGAGGTCGAGTGCGTCGTCGGGGCGGCCCAGGTGCACCATCTGGCGGGCCGCCCGGGAGAGCGCCTCGCCGGCCCGGGGCCGGTCGCCGCCCTCGCGGGCCGCGTGGGCGGCGATGATGAAGTACTTCTGCGCCGTGGGCTCCAGGCCGACGTCGTGCGACATCCAGCCCGCGAGGACGGCGAGGTTGGCGGCGACGCCCCACAGGCGCCGCTGCAGATGGTCGGGGTGCCGGTAGGAGAGCATGCCTCCCACCTCGTTGAGCTGGCCCACCACGGCCTTGCGTTGCAGCCCGCCGCCGCGGGCCGCGTCCCAGGCCCGGAACACCTCGACCGAGCGCTCCAGTTCCTCGATCTCCTGGGACCCGATGGGGGCGGCCTCGTAGCGGTCGTACCCGGCGGGGTCGGCGTGCAGGGGGTGATCGAGTTCCGGTGCGTCGGCGGAGAGGGCCGGATCGGTGTGCAGCCAGTCATGCATGGCACTGCTGAGTGCGGATCCCGCGGCGAGCGCGGCACCCGCGCCCACCAAGCCGCGTCGGTTGAGCATGAGGTCCATTCCCGTGAATTCGGTGAGGACCGCGGCCGTTCGGTCGGGCGCCCAGGGCACTCCGTCGGGACCTTCCACGCTCCCGTCGCCCTGCCGTTTCCCTGCGCGCCCGTGCCGGACCAGGCCAAGGTCCTCGATGGTCACGACACGGCCGAGTCGCTCGGTGAACAGCGCCGCCAGCACCCGCGGTACCGGATCGCGCGGGATCTCTCCCATGTCGATCCAACGCCGCACCCGTGAGGTGTCGGTCGCCAGTTGGGGGTGGCCCATGGCCGCCGCCTGCCGGTTGACCAGCCTCGCGAGTTCGCCCTTGGACCAGCCGGCCAGGCCGAACAGGTCCGACAGGCGGGTGTTGGGTTGTCCGTTCACGTCAAGCCCCCAGGTTCTCGGCTGAAATCGACAGTAACCGCCTGTCAGTTGCTGAGCGACTATTCGCCAGGGTTCGCCAGGGTGCGCCAGATGGTGTGCCAGTGACCCCCGGGTGTCAGGTAGGAACGCGCCACCCCGACCCGGTTGCCGCTGGGGCACTCCCCAGGGTGCACCAGGGCCGCCGGGCGGGCAGCGCGGCAATTCGCAGGCACACGAAGGGATCTGTTTCGCCCATGTACACAGCATCGTCCTCCGTGTCCGCTCCGCCCCGGTCGCTTCACTCCCGCCCGGCGGGCAGCGGCCCCTACCTCGATCCGGCGCGTCAGGCGGCGGCTCCCGTGCTCGGCGCCGGCCGGACGCGGCGCGCACCGGGGCTCGGCCCCCAACCGCTCAGCGGACGACTCGACCTGTCCGGCCCCCAGGGCGCGCAGCTGCGCACGGCGATCGCGTCGGTGCACCGGATCTGTCCGGAGTTCGCGCCGGTGCAGGTGCTGCGCCGCAGCGGGCGTTCCGTGCTCCTGGTCGGTACGACCGGTCGCAGCACCGCCGTCGCCAAGTGCTTACTGGACCACTCCCCGATCTGGACGGAGCGGTTCCAGCACGAAATAGCTGCCTACCGCTCGTTCGTCCGGCACCGGCCGCCGGTCCGGGTGCCACGGCTGATCGCAGCGGACCCGGACAACTGCACGCTGGTCGTGGAGCGGATGCCCGGACGGGTCGCCGCGCTCCAGCGGCACCCGCTCGAGACCCCGCCCCGCGCGGACATCCGGGCGGCGCTGAGCGCGATCTGCCGGCTGAACGCGTGGCGGCCGCCGGCGGGCACCTTCCATGCCCCGCTGGACTACGCGGAGCGGATCTCGCGTTTCCATGAGCTGGGTCTGCTCACCGACCGGGACATGGGGGACCTGCAGAAGCTCCTGCACGGCATCGCGCACTCCACGGGACGCCACGGCATGGGCCAGTTCTGCCACGGCGACGCTCTCCTGTCTAACATCCTGCTCTCGCCAGCCGGTCCGGTGGTGGTGGACTGGGAGCACGCGGGCTGGTATCTGCCGGGGTACGACCTGGCGACGCTGTGGGCGGTCCTCGGTGACGCTCCCATGGCCCGGCGGCAGATCAGCCAGCTCGCCCAGTCGGCGGGGCCCGCGGCGCGCGACGCCTTCCTGGTCAACCTGATGCTGGTGCTGACCCGAGAGATCCGCACCTACGAGACGGCCGTGCAGCGTTCGATGCACGACACGACCCCGGCGGCACCGGGACCGGCCCATTCGGGTGCTGCGCCGTCCGGCGAGGAACAGCGGCTGCTGCTGAGGCGGCTGCACGACGACTGCCAGATGGCCCGCAGGGCCGTTCGAGCGGCGGTCGGCACTCGCTGACGGGGACGGCGGTCCGCGGTGCGCCCGGGAAATCGGCGCACCGCGGGCCTTCGTCATGTCCGGGGCCGTGTGCGCGCTTTATTGGTCCATTCCACTGACGCCCCGCAGGCCGCCCCGCCGCCGCCACGAAACCCCATTCGACCGCCGCTGACATGGGAAATTCCGTCCGGCTGGGCATGATTGACGGATCGTCGAGGAGCGGGTACCACTGACGCACGTCGGGCCCGCCCCACCCACCGCGCCCGACCGTCCCAGGAGGCCGCTTTGCGAGGAACCGCCACCGATCCCAACGCCCCTGGCGTATCAGGCCGCGCGCGCAGGACGGCGGTCGCGGTCGCCTCGGCCGCCCTGCTGCTGCCCCTGATCGGCGCCGCCCCGTCCGGCACCCCGGCACCGGCGTCCTCCGGGAGCCTGCGGAGCGCGTTCGCCGCCGCGGCGGCCGAGTACCGGGTGCCGCAGAGCGTGCTGCTCGGCGTCTCCTACCTCCAGTCCCGCTGGGACACGCACGGGGGAGCACCGAGCGTCTCGGGCGGCTACGGCCCGATGCACCTCACGGATGCCCCTACCGCGCTCGCCGAGACCGCGCGGCGGCACCACTCCGAGGGCACGGAGGACGCGCGCGGCGACAGTTCGCGCGCGCCGCTGCTGCCCGACACGAGGGTGCCCGCGAGCACCGAACTGCCCGCCCGCCTCAGGACGCTGGCCAAGGCGTCCGAGCTGACCGGCCTGCCGGCCGAGCGGCTCCGTACGGACGCGGCCGCCAACGTGGCGGGCGGCGCCGCGCTGCTCGCCGCCGCCCAGCGGCAGCTGGGTGAGCCGCTGAGCGCGGACCCGGCCGACTGGTACGGCGCGGTGGCCCGCTTCTCGGCCGCGGACGACACCGCGACGGCCGCGGCCTACGCCGACGACGTGTATGACGTCATCCACGAGGGCGCGCGGCGCACCACCGACACCGGGGAGAGCGTGACGCTGGCCGCCGACCCGGCGCTGCGGCCCGACACCGCACAGTTGCGGGCCGTCGGCCTGCGCACCGTCTCCGCGGACGGCACGGAATGCCCGCCGACGGTGTCCTGCGAGTGGATCCCGGCGCCGTACGAGGAGTTCGGCGACGGCGACTACGGCAATCACGATCTGGGGGACCGGCCGGCGTCCCAGCGCATCGAGTACATCGTCGTCCACGACACGGAGGGCGCCTGGGACGGCGTCCTCACCATGGTCCAGGACCCCACCTACGTGTCCTGGAACTACACGCTGCGCTCGACCGACGGTCACGTCGCCCAGCACGTGAAGGCCAAGGACGTCGCCTGGCACGCGGGCAACTGGTACGTGAACGCCAAGTCGATCGGCCTGGAGCACGAGGGGTTCCTCGCCTCGCCGGACGCCTGGTACACGGAGGCGATGTACCGCGCGTCGGCGCGGCTGGTGACGTATCTCGCCAGGAAGTACGACGTCCCGCTGGACCGCCAGCACATCCTCGGGCACGACAACGTGCCAGGTCCCACGGCGTCGACCGTCCCCGGCATGCACACGGACCCCGGCCCCTACTGGGACTGGCAGCACTACTTCGCGCTGATGGGCCGGCCCTTCCACCGCACGGCCAAGGCCGACGCCGGGCTGGTGACCGTGCTGCCGAAGTACGACAGGAACCAGCCGGTGTACACGGGCTGCGTCACGAAGGGCGAGCCCTGCGCGGCCCACGGCTCCAGCGAGGTACGCCTGCACAGCCTGCCGGACGAGACCTCGCCGCTGATCAAGGACATCGGTCTGCGTCCCGGTGGGGGCGACTCGACGACCGACGTGAACGACATCGGCTCACGGGTCTCCACCGGCCAGCGGTACGCGGTGGCCGGCCGTGACGGTGACTGGACGGCGATCTGGTACCTGGGGCAGAAGGCCTGGTTCAAGAACCCGAGGAAGCAGCCCACGGCGGTTCCCGCCTCGGGCCGGGTGGCCACGCCCAGGGCCGGGCTCACGGAGGTTCCCGTCTACGGGCGCGCGTACCCGGAGAAGGAGGCCTATCCGGCGGGCGTGCCCGTCCAGGCCGTCTCCCCGCTGCCGTACAAGCTCCTCGCGGGCCAGCGCTACGCGGTCGGCGGCCGGGTGGCCGGGGAGTACTTCTACGCGCCGACCTTCGACACGGCCCCGCACCGGGTCGTGATCGGCAAGGACATGTACTACGAGATCCAGTTCGGCCACCGGGTGGCGTTCGTCCGGGCGGCGGACGTGGAGGTGGTGGGCTCGGCCTCGTAGCTGCGCCGTACGCGAGTGGGGGGGGGGGGGGGGGGGGGGGGGGGCCGGCCCCCCCCCGCGGGGGGGGGGGGGGGGGGGGCCCCCCCCCCGGGGGCCCCCCCGGGGGGGGGGCGGGGGGGGGGGGGGGGGGGGGTGGGGGGGGGCGGGGGGGGGGGGCGGGGGGGCGGGGGGGGGGGGGGGGGGGGGGGCCCGGGGGGGGGGCGGCCCGGGGGGGGGGGGGGGGGGGGGGGGGCGCGGCCCCGCCCCCACTCGCGGATGCCGATGGCGGGAGACCGCCCCGCGCGGTTCAGCCCTGCTGGAAGAGTTCCGCGGGGAGCGGCTTCAGCAGCGCGTACAGATCGTCGGTGATGGGCCGGTCCCAGGCGGCGATGGTCACCAGGACCTTGTCGCTGCGGTCGAACTGGACGCAGGAGATGCGGCTCTCGGAGAGCTTGAGGCGGCGCACGATCAGCAGGTTGTCCCCCTGCATCACCGGCATGTCCTCGGTCCCGACGACCGTGACCTCCTCCTCGTTCTCCAGTGCGAGGAGGAGCTGGGCGACCTCGAAGGGGACCTCGTCCTCGGCGATGTCACGGGCCGGCGAGCCCTCCGGCAGATTGCCGATGATCATCGCGGGGCCGCGCCCGCCGAACAGGTCGTAGCGCAGGAAGACGCCCTGGCAGCTGCCGTCGGGGGCGGGAAGCAGGCCCGCGCCGAGATTGCCCGGCCAGTCGCCCGGGTCCATGGCCAGAACATCGAAGTCGGGCCCGGCGGGTGTGGCGCTGCGGCGGCGGAGGAAGGACATGCCGCCATGGTACGTGCCCGGGCGGGTGCCGGGCCCTGCGGGCGCCGGCACCGGGCGTCCCGGAGGGCTCCTCCGGATCGGCGGCTTCCTGTGCCGCCCCGCCTGTCACCGCGTGCGGCCGCCGCGTCGCGTGACCCGCGGCCGTCTCGGGTGTGCTCGGGAGCGCCTCCGCGGGCCGGGGCCCCCTCCCTGGCGGGGGAGGGGGCGGCTCGTCGGCCCCGCGGGCGGCCCGTGCTCAGGTGAGGTCGAACTCCCCTTCACGGGCTCCGGAGACGAAGGCGCCCCACTCCGCGGGCGTGAAGATCAGTGAAGGGCTCTGCGGGCGGCCGCTGTTGCGCATCGCGATGAAGCCTTCGACGAAGGCGATCTGGACGTCTCCCCGTCCTCGGCTGCTGGACTGCCATTCCGCCTTGCTGAGATCCAGCTCCGGCTTGTCCCAGCCCGCGAGCGGGTGCTGCTCGATGGTGCTTTCGGCCACGTCCGTGCTCCTCCCGGTTCGTCGTCCGGCGCCAGCCTAGCGAGCGGTTCCGGCGGCGGACAGGCCACGTCGGAGGGACGGCGTCAGGAGTGCGGCGGCGCGGACCCGACCAGCCACATCGAGAAGAACTGGGATCCGCCTCCGTAGGCGTGCCCCAGCACCCGGCGGGCCCCCTCCACCTGGTGCTCTCCCGCCTGCCCGCGCACCTGGAGTGCCGCCTCCGCGAAGCGGATCATCCCGGAGGCGCCGATCGGATTGGTGGAGAGCACCCCGCCCGACATGTTGACGGGCAGGTCGCCGTCCAGTTCCGTCACGCCGGACTCGGTGAGCTTCCAGCCCTCCCCCTCGGCGGCGAACCCGAGGTTCTCCAGCCACATCGGCTCGTACCAGGAGAAGGGGACGTACATCTCGACGGCGTCGATCTCCCGGCGCGGGTCGGCGATGCCCGCCTGCCGGTAGACGTCGGCGGCGCAGTCCTTTCCCGCCTGCGGGGACACGAAGTCCTTGCCGGCGAAGAGCGTCGGTTCGCTGCGCATCGCACCGCCGTGCAGCCAGGCCGGCGGCCGGGGCGAACGGGCCGCGCCGGTCCGGTCGGTGAGGACCATCGCGCACGCCCCGTCGGAGGACGGGCAGGTCTCCGAGTAGCGGACCGGGTCCCACAGCATGGGCGAGGCCTGGACCTTCTCCAGGGTGATGTCGTGCTCGTGCAGGTGCGCGTACGGGTTCTTCAGCGCGTTGCGGCGGTCCTTGTAGGCGACGAGCGAGCCGACGGTGTCGGGGGCGCCGGTGCGCCGCATGTAGGCGCGGATGTGCGGGGCGAAGAAGCCGCCCGCCCCCGCCAGCAGCGGCTGCTGGAAGGGGATCGGCAGCGACAGGCCCCACATGGCGTTCGACTCGGACTGCTTCTCGTAGGCCAGGGTCAGGACGGTGCCGTGGACCCGGCCGGCGACCAGGTTCGTGGCGACGAGCGCTGTGGATCCGCCCACGGAGCCCGCCGTGTGCACCCGCAGCATCGGCTTGCCGACGGCGCCGAGCGCGTCGGCGAGGTACAGCTCGGGCATCATCACGCCCTCGAAGAAGTCGGGCGCCTTGCCGATCACGACGGCGTCGATGTCGGCCCAGGTCAGCTCGGCGTCGTCGAGCGCCCGGCGCGCGGCCTCCCGGACCAGGCCGGCCTGGGACACGTCCCGCCGGGCGGCCACGTGCTTGGTCTGGCCGATGCCTACGACGGCCACGGGCTCCTTGCTCATCGGGGATCCCCTTCGAGGACGGCGACCAGGTTCTGCTGGAGGCAGGGCCCGGACGTGGCGTGGGCGAGCGCCCGGTCGGACTCCCCGCGGTGGACGCGGGCGGCGGCCT
This sequence comes from Streptomyces sp. NPDC005551, assembly GCF_042871785.1. Classification (NCBI taxonomy): domain Bacteria; kingdom Bacillati; phylum Actinomycetota; class Actinomycetes; order Kitasatosporales; family Streptomycetaceae; genus Streptomyces; species Streptomyces sp. NPDC005551. The sequence goes on from NZ_JBIAJE010000003.1 coordinate 534,939, forward strand.
CGCCGATGCGGATGAGCCCGGCCGCCATGACGGGATTGGCGGCGAGTGCGCCCCCGGACGGGTTCACCGTGACGTCCTCGCCGAGCCGCAGCGCCTTGCGCAGGACCACCTCCTGGGAGGTGAACGGCGCGTGCAACTCGGCGGTGTCGACGGGCCGGTCGAAGGCTCCGGCCCGCTCCGCGGCGAGCCGCGCAGACGGCGAGTCGGTGAGGTCGCGCACCCCGAGTGCGTGGGCCTCGATGCGGTGGTCGATGCCGCGGATCCACGCGGGCCGCTCGCAGAGCTCGCGGGCCCGCTCCCCGGCGGCGAGGATCACGGCCGCGGCTCCGTCACCGACAGGCGGGCAGTCACCGGTCCGCAGCGGGCGTACGACGTGGTCGCCGTGCGGCACGGAACCCCTGAGCTGCGCGTGGGGGTTGGCGCTCGCCGACGCGCGGTTGCGGGACGCGACACCGGCGAGCGCGGCTTCGTCGGTCTCCCCCGCGTCGATGAGCGCCCGCGCCTGGAGCGCGGCGAGGGCGACCGAGTCCGGCCACAGGGGTGCCACGTAGTACGGGTCGAGCTGCCGGGTCAGGACGTCGCGTACGGAGCCGGGTGACGACTTCCCGAACCCGTACACGAGCGCGGTGTCGGCGTCGCCGGTCAGCAGCTTGGTCCATGCCTCGTACAGCGCCCACGCGGCGTCCATCTCCACGTGCGACTCGGAGATCGGCGGCCAGGCGCCCACCCCGTCGAGCGCCATGGTGAAGGAGAAGGCGCGGCCCGCGAGGTAGTCCGAGGAGCCGGAACAGGTGAAGTCGATGTCGCCGGTCCTCAGTCCGGTGCGGTCGAGGACGTCGTGGAGGACCGGGATGAGCATCTCGACCTCGGAGAGCTCCTCGTTGGTGCGCCGGTGGACGGTCTGCCCGAAGGCGACGACGGCGATCTCCCGCATCACAGCAGCTCCTTGTACGCCTCGTAGTCCGCGTCGGGCTCGCCGGTGGGCCGGTAGTGGTCGGGGTAGCGGCCGCCCTCCGTCCACACCGGTTCGACCCGCAGCCCCATGCGCACCTGGTCGTAGGGGATGCCGCCGATGCGCCCGTGCAGCGCGAGGTCGGCGCCGTCGAGGGCGATGTGCCCGTAGACGTACGGGACTTCGATGTCGAGGTTCTTCGCCTTGATGTTGACGACGCAGTACGTGGTGAGCGTGCCGCGGGGGCCCGTCTCGACCTGTTCCGACGTCGCGATTCCGCAGGTGGGGCACGCGCCCCTGGGCGGGACGTACACCTTGCGGCAGGAGGGGCAGCGCTCGCCGACCGTCCGCCGGCCGGAGAGGGCGTTGATGTAGGCGGACTGGGCGCGGCCGGGCGAGTAGACGTAGTCGAGGCGGGCGGGGGCGACGATGCCGGTCACCATGTCGTCGAAGCGGCCCTCGTGGGCGCGGAGTTCGGACGGTTCGCCGGTGCCGTCGGCGGCGTCCGTCCCGTCGTGCGGTTCGAAGCAGGCGATGTCCGTGATGGCGCCGGAGCGTTCCCCGGCCCAGCGGACGCGGACGCGCATGCCGGTGTGCACGGCGTCGGGGCCCGGGGCGTCGAGCGCGTGCAGGAGGGCGGTGTCCGCGCCGTCGAGCCGGACCAGCACCCAGGCGAACGGGGTGTCCAGGGGCTGGCCGCGGCGTGGCGCGTGGTTCCAGGCCCAGGTGGTGACGGTGCCGGTGGGGGCGACCTCCACGAGGTCGCGTATCTCCTCGGCCGTCACGGGGTCGTACTCGACGGGCGGGACGAGGGTCCGGCCGTCCGCCGTCCGCACACCGAGCACGACACGCTCGCGCAGGCCGGTGAGGAACGCGCTCTGGACGGGACCGAGCGAGCGGGTGAAGGGGAATTCGAGGACCAGGGGGGCTTTGAGGACTTCGGGCATCCGCAGGGCTCCTTCCGGGGGTCGGGCGCGCCGCGTTCCCCTGCCGGGGGTCAGGCGCGCCGGTAGACGGGCGGGCGCTTCTCGGCGAAGGCCCGGGAGCCCTCCTTGGCGTCGGCGGTGTCGAAGACCAGACGGCCGCGGGTGAGTTCGGCCGCGAGACCGTCGGTCTCGCTCAGGTCGCCGCACTCGTACACGGACGCCTTCACGGCCTCGACGGCCAGCGGACCGCAGGCGTTGATCCGCTCGGCGATCTCCAGGGCCCGCGCGAGCGCGGTCCCGTCGGGGACGACATGGCCGATCAGGCCGATGCCGGCGGCCTCCGGGGCCGTGTACGGGCGTCCCGTGAGCAGCATCTCCAGGGCGTGGGTGCGCGGGATCTGGCGCGGCAGACGGACGGTGGACCCGCCGATCGGGAACAGGCCGCGCCTGACCTCGAACAGCCCGAACGTCGCCGACTCGCCGGCCACCCGGATGTCGGTTCCCTGGAGGATCTCCGTGCCGCCCGCGACGCAGTGCCCCTCGACGGCGGCGATCACCGGTTTGCGGGGGCGGTGGTGGCGCAGCATCGCCTTCCAGTGCAGGTCCGGGTCAGCCGTGAGCCGGTCCCGGTACTGCTGCCCGTCCATCCCCTTGCCCGCCAGTGCCTTGAGGTCCATTCCGGCACAGAACGCGCCGCCCGCCCCGGTGAGGACGATCGAGCGGACCGCGTCGTCCTCGTCGGCCTCCAGCCAGCCGTCGTACAGGCCGACCAGCATCGGCAGCGAGAGCGCGTTCTTGGCCTCGGGTCTGTTGAGCGTGAGCACCATCGTGGCGCCCTCGCGCCGCACGGTGAGGTGTTCCGTCCCGCCCATTGCCGTCCTCCCGTCTCGGGAACGAGAACAGGTTGCAGGAGGCGCCGGGCCAGTACAAGGGTTTTCTGACAGTCAGTCAGATTTCTTCCGTTCCGGCCCTTCCCAGTTGGTTCCCCCTTTGCTCTGATGACCGTCGAGCCGACGGATACCGGTCGCGCCCGGGGTCAGGAGGAGCGGTGGAGTACAACCTTGCCGACCTGTTCGAGTCGGTCGTCGACGTGGTCCCGGGCCGCGAGGCGCTCGTGTACATCGACCACCCCGGCACAGGCGCCGAGCGCCGTCTGACCTACGCGGAGCTGGACGCCGCCGCGAACCGCGTCGCCCACCACCTCATGGACAGCGGCGTCCGCCCGGGAGAACACCTCGGACTCCACCTCTACAACGGGGTCGAGTACGTCCAGACCGTACTGGCGTGCCTCAAGGCACGGATCGTGCCGGTCAACGTCAACTACCGTTACGTGGAGGACGAGCTGGCATACCTCTACCGGGACGCGGATCTCGCGGCCCTGGTCTACGACGCGGAGTTCACCGACCGGGTGGCCGCGGCACTGCCCCGCACGCCGGCGCTGCGGCATCTCGTCCGGGTGGGCGGGACGGCACCCGGCGCCGCCCCGCCCCCGGGGGTGGACTTCACGGATGCGGAGGCCGCAGGCTTCCCGGAGCGCGGATTCCCGCCGCGTTCGGCGGACGACCAGTTCATCATCTACACGGGCGGCACGACCGGCATGCCCAAGGGGGTGATGTGGCGGCAGGAGGACCTGTTCTTCTCCGGTCTCGGCGGCGGCGCCCCGACGGGAGAACCGGTCTCGGCACCGGAGGAACTCGCCGAGCGGGTCGCGGCGGGCGGCGAGGGCATCACGTTCTTCCCCACTCCCCCGCTGATGCACGGCACGTCCACCCTCACCGCGTTCATCGGGTTCAACTTCGGCCAACGGGTCGTGATCCACCGCAAGTTCGTGCCCGAGGAGGTCCTGCGCACCATCGAGAAGGAACGGGTCACCAGCGTGTCGCTGGTCGGCGACGCGATGCTGCGTCCGCTGATCGACGCGCTCGGCGGACCCATGAAGGGCACCGACTGCTCCTCCCTGTTCAGCGTATCCTCGTCCGGCGCGATCATGTCGGAGACGGTCCGCGAGCAGTTCCAGGCGCTCGTCCCGACCGTGCTGCTGCTGAACAACTTCGGGTCGTCGGAGTCCGGGTTCAACGGCACGGCGACACCAGACTCCGGCCCGGAGAAGGGCTTTCGTGTGCGCGTCAACTCGCGTACGCAGGTGGTGGATCCGGCCACGCACGAACCGGTAGCCGCCGGTGAACCCGGACGCGTCGCGCAGCGCGGCCACGTGCCGCTCGGCTACTACAACGACCCGGAGAAGACCGCCGAGACCTTCTTCCGGAAGGGTGGCGAGCGGTGGGTGCTCCTCGGTGACATGGCGACCGTCGACGAGGAGGGCGTGGTCACCGTCCTCGGCCGGGGCTCCCAGTGCATCAACACCGGCGGCGAGAAGGTCTACCCGGAGGAGGTCGAGCAGGCCCTCAAGTCCCACCCGGACGTCTACGACGCGCTGGTCGCCGGGGTGCCCGACGCGACGTGGGGGAATCACGTGGCCGCCGTGGTCCAGTTGCGCCGGGGCGCGGAGCCGCCGTCCCTCGAGGACATCCAGACGCACTGCCGCTCCCGGCTCGCGGGGTACAAGGTGCCGCGGCAATTGGTGATCGCGGAGACCATCCAGCGGTCGCCGAGCGGCAAGGCCGACTACCGGTGGGCCCGCGGCGTCGCGGTGCGGGCGGACCGCTAGACACGTCGCGCGAAGCAGCCGACGGGGAACCTGCGTAATCTTTGCGCGCGGTTGACCGTGCATGGTTGAACTGCGGGTGAAGGGCGACCGTACGAAGGGTGGCGGTCCCTGCCCACGGGGCGGTTCCGCCGCGTCATCACGGGCTTCGTACGGAAGGACCATCGCGTGTCGCACATCACGCGCTCGCCGCAGCAGCCGGACCCCGGCCCGGATGCGGCTGCCGCCGGGCCGAGGGCGACGGACGGCGCCGCCGCCGGGCCGGACGCCGGCACAGTCGTCCCCGAGCCGACGGCCGCGGGTGCCGGCACGCCCGAAAAGCCCGCTGAGGGCACCGACGGCGGTGCACGGGCGGAGGCGGAACCCCCGGAAGGGGCGGGCGCGTTCGACGGGCGGGATCCCTCCGCGGGCGACGACGCCGAGGACCCCCCGGTCGGCGGAATTCCCCCCACGCCCGACCGCGCGGAGGCGGCCCCGGACGACACCACCCCCGACGGCGGGGACCCCGACGCCGGGGACCCCGACACCGGGGACCCCGACACCGAGGACCCCGCCACGAGCGACACGGCCGCCCCCTCCGCCGCCCGCGGCACCGGCAACGACGCCCCCGACGCCGGACACCCGCCGCAGGACAGGGCGGCCGACCGGACCTCCGAGCCCGCCCCGGGCGACACCGCCCCCGACGCCGGGGAACTCACCGCGGTTGAAGGGGGCGGCCCTGCCTCGGACGGTGATGCTCCGGGACCCCCCGCCGCCCGCGTCCGTGCCGGCTGGTGGGGCTGGCGGCTCGCCCACCCGCGGGCCGCGCGCGCCGTGACCGTGGCCACCACGGTCCTGTCCGTCGCGCTCGTGCTCTTCGCCCTCCTCGTACCGAACCACCTCGACCGCCTCACGGCCGGCGCCTTCCTCCGGATCCCGGCCGAGGGAATCCTCCTCGCCGGGCTGCTGCTGGTGCTGCCGCCGCGGGCGAGGCGGATCGTCGCCGTGATCGCGGGCGTGGGCCTCGGCCTGCTGACCGTCCTCAAGTTCGTCGACATGGGCTTCTACTCGGTGCTCGACCGGCCCTTCGACCTGGTTCTCGACTGGATCCTGTTCGACGACGCCGCACAGTTCCTGAAGGAGTCGGTCGGGCGGACCGGCGCGCTGCTCGCCGTGATCGCGGTCGTCGCCCTCGTCGTGGCCCTGCTCGTCCTGGTGGCACTCGCGGTCGTGCGGCTGAGCAGTCTGCTGGCCGGGCACCGGCAGGCCGCCGTCCGGACCACCCTCGTCCTCGGCACCGCCTGGATCACCTGCGTGACGCTCGGCGTGCAGGTCACGGACGTGCCGGTCGCCGCCAAGCTCGACGCCAACCTGCTCGAGAACCGCGCGCACCAGGTCCGCGCCGGTATCAGGGACGGCCGGGTGTTCGCCCGGCAGGCGAGCGTCGACGCGTTCGCCGACACCCCGCCCGACCAGCTGCTGACCGGGCTGCGCGGCAAGGACGTCCTGTTCACGTTCATCGAGAGTTACGGGCGGTCGGCGATCGAGGACCCGGCGATGGCCGAGCAGGTCGACGCCGTGCTGAAGGACGGCAGCAGCTCACTGAAGGCGGCCGGGTTCTCGTCGCGCAGCGGCTGGCTGAAGTCGCCGATCGCCGGCGCGGGCAGCTGGCTGGCCCACTCCACGTTCCTGTCCGGCCTGTGGATCAAGAACCAGCAGCGCTACCGGAGCCTCACCTCCAGCGACCGTGCGACCCTGACCCGCTATTTCCAGAAGACCGGCGCCTGGCGCACGGTGGGCATCGTGCCGGGTGTCCGCCGCGCCTGGCCGGAGGGCAAGTTCTTCGGTCTCGACCACATCTACGACTCCGAACACCTCGGCTACGAAGGCCCGTACTTCAGCTGGACGCCCGTCCCGGACCAGTTCACCCTGGAGGCCTTCGAGCGGCTGGAGCACGGCCGGAAGGACCGCGAGCCGATGATGGCGGAGATCATCCTGGCCTCCAGCCACAACCCCTGGGCGCCCGTCGCCCGCATGGTCGACTGGGACGACCTCGGCGACGGTTCACTCTTCGAGCAGATCAAGATGGAGGGCAAGGACCCGAAGGAGGTCTGGAAGAACCCGGACGACGTGCGCACCGAGTACCGGAAGGCCATCGAGTACTCGCTGCACAGCCTCATCGAGTACGTGGAGCGGTACGGCGACGAGAACACGGTGCTCGTCTTCCTCGGCGACCACCAGCCCAACCCGACGGTGACCGGCAGCGGTGCGGGCAAGGACGTGCCCGTCACCGTCGTCGCGCACGATCCGAAGGTGCTGGAGAAGATAAGCGGCTGGAACTGGACGGAGGGGCTGAAGCCCGCCGAGGACGCACCGCGGTGGGGCATGGACAAGTTCCGCGACCGGTTCATGACGGCGTACGGGCCGCATCCCGACGCGGCCGGCGCGGCCTCGGCCCCCTGACCCGGCCGCCTGTCCCCGCGCGTGCCCGCGCGAGTCCGCGGGGACAGGCACCGCAGACACCTTGACGACCCGCCCGGGCCCCTGGATTACTGATCCGGAACAGGTCGACCGAATGATCGGTCGCCCGGAATGATGCGGTTGTCGAGGGAGAAGTCCCATGGCGGATTCCACGGACTCCAGGGTCCGCACGGACACGAACCACCTGGACACGGGTGAGCGGCTCGGCACGGAGGAGCTGCGGGCCCTGCAGACGGAGCGGCTGCGGGCCTCGCTGCGGCACGCGTACGAGAACGTGCCCTTCTACCGTGCGTCCTTCGACCGGGCGGGTCTGCGTCCCGACGACTGCCGCTCCCTCGCCGATCTGGCCGGGTTCCCGTTCACCACGAAGGCGGACCTGCGCGAGAACTACCCGTACGGGATGTTCGCCGTGCCGCAGGACCGCGTCCGGCGCCTCCACGCGTCGAGCGGTACGACCGGACGGCCCACGGTCGTCGGGTACACGGAGAACGACCTGTCCATGTGGTCCGACATGGTGGCGCGTTCGCTGCGGGCCGCGGGCGCCCGTCCCGGTGACGTCGTGCATGTGGCGTACGGGTACGGCCTGTTCACCGGTGGCCTCGGCGCGCACTACGGCGCCGAGCGGCTCGGCTGTACGGTGATCCCCGCGTCCGGCGGGATGACGGCACGTCAGGTTCAGCTGATCCAGGACCTGAAGCCGCGGATCATCATGGTGACCCCCTCGTACATGCTGACACTTCTGGACGAGTTCGAACGGCAGGGAGTGGATCCGCGGGGCACCTCGCTCCGGGTGGGCGTCTTCGGCGCCGAGCCGTGGACCGAGGAGATGCGGCGCGAGATCGAGGAGCGGTTCGCCATCGACGCGGTCGACATCTACGGCCTGTCGGAGGTGATCGGTCCCGGGGTCGCGCAGGAGTGCGTGGAGACCAAGGACGGCCTGCACGTCTGGGAGGACCACTTCTATCCCGAGATCGTCGACCCCGTCACGGGCGAGGTGCTGCCGGACGGCGCGGAGGGCGAGCTGGTGTTCACCTCGCTCACCAAGGAGGCGATGCCCGTGATCCGTTACCGGACAAGGGACTTGACGCGTCTGCTGCCCGGTACGGCGCGGGTGTTCCGCCGGATGGAGAAGATCACCGGCCGCAGCGACGACATGGTCATCCTGCGCGGCGTCAACCTCTTCCCCACGCAGATCGAGGAGATCGTGCTCCGCACGCCGGGCGTCGCACCGCACTTCCAGCTGCGCCTGACCCGGGAGGGCCGCCTCGACGCCCTCACCGTGCGGGCCGAGGCCCGGTCCGGCGCCTCCCCCGAGACCCGCGAGGCGGCGGCAGGGGCGATCGCGGCCGCCGTGAAGAACGGCATCGGGGTGACGGTGGCCGTGGAGATCGTCGAACCGGAGTCGCTGGAGCGGTCGGTGGGGAAGATCAAGCGGATCGTCGACCTGCGTCCCAGGTAGGGGGTGCCCGCCAGGAGGGCGTCGGCTGCGTGACCCGGTGCCGCCGCTCACGCCGGTCACGAGGCCGCAACGTACGCGACCGCGGGAGGCGGGGTCCGAACGTCGGCGGGCACCGGTGCGTCACGGAGGAGGCTCCCGATGTCGCCCTTCACCGGTCAGCCTCCGCTCGCACCGTCACCCCTGGGGGATCCATGCGTGAGAACGCCCGGCGCACCGTCGATCTGTTGCTCGTGCTCGCCCTGTGCACCGTCACGGCCGGTGCCGCCGCGGGCTGCGGGAGTGACCCTGCTTGACGCGTTCACGGGCCGGCCGGTGACCGACGACGAGCGCAAGGGCAGCATCCAGAGCGGGAGTTGAGGTCAGGCGCCGGAGAACCGGTCGCGCAGTTCCCGCTTGAGGATCTTGCCGCTGGCGTTGCGCGGCAGCTCGTCCACGAACAGGACACGCTTGGGCGCCTTGAAGTGGGCGAGCCGCTCCCGGACGTGGGCGAGCAGTTCGTCCTCGGCGACCTCCCCGCGCGGGACGACGACCGCGGTGACGGCCTCGATCCACCGCTCGTCCGGCAGGCCGATCACCGCCACCTCCGCGACCCGCTCGTGCGTGTACAGCGCGTCCTCGACCTGACGCGAGGCGATCAGGACGCCCCCGGAGTTGATGACGTCCTTCACCCGGTCGACGACGGTGAAGTACCCGGCGGCGTCCCGCACCGCGAGGTCCCCCGAGTGGAACCAGCCGTCCCGGAAGGCGTCCGCCGTCTCCTCCGGCTTGTCCCAGTAGCCCTCGCACAACTGCGGGGAGCGGTAGACGACTTCGCCCGGTTCACCGTCGGGCGCGTCCTTGCCCGACTCGTCGACGACGCGTGCCTCGACGAAGAGCACAGGACGTCCGCAGGAGTCCATCCTTCCCACGTGCTCGCCGGGACCCAGGACCATGGCGAGCGGCCCGATCTCGCTCTGTCCGAAGCAGTTGTAGAACGCCAGCTTCGGCAACCGCTTCCGCAGGCGCTCCAGCACGGGCACCGGCATGATCGACGCGCCGTAGTAGGCCTTGCGCAGACCGCTCAGATCACGGGTGGCGAAATCGGGGCGGTTCGACAGGCCGATCCACACCGTGGGCGGCGCGAACAGGCTGTCCGCGCGGCCCGCCTCGACCAGGTCGAGGAGCTGCCCGGGGTCGGGCGCGTCGAGGATGACGTTCTCGGCGCCGACCGCGAGATACGGCAGCAGGAACACATGCATCTGCGCCGAGTGGTAGAGGGGCAGCGAGTGCACTGGCCGGTCCCCGGCCTGCAGGTCGAGGGCGGTGATCGCGCTCAGGTACTCGTGCACCAGCGCCCGGTGGGTCATCATCGCGCCCTTGGGCAGCGCGGTCGTGCCCGAGGTGTACAGCAGCTGCGTCAGGTCCTCGCCGCGCGGCTCGGGACCGTCGTACGGGGCGGCCGTGGCGAGCCGGGCGAGCAGCGAGTCGTCCGTGTCGCGCAGGGGCAGGATTTGGGTGCCGGCGGGCAGGTTCTTGGCGAGGTCCCGGTCGGCCAGCACGACGCTGCAGCCGGCCTGGCCGACGATGTACGCCAGGTCGTCACCGGTCAGGTTCTGGTTGACCGGTACGTGCACGAGTCCGGAGCGGGCGCAGGCCAGGAAGCCGATCAGATACGCGTCGGAGTTGTGGCCGTAGGCGCCGACCCGGTCGCCGCGCTCCAGGCCGGCGTCGAGCAGGACACTCGCGGCGCGGGAGACGGCCTCGTCGAGTTCCGCGTAGGTCCAGGACCGGTCGCGGTAGTGGACCGCGACCCGTGCGGGAGTGCGGCGGGCGCTGCGCCGCAGCACCCCGTCGACCGTGGCGCTTCGTCCCGCCGTCATGACCTGCTCCTTCGTCCGCGGTGCCCTGCCGTGATCCTCGTCGGGCCGCGCGACCGGGGTCAAGCATCCGGCGCCGTCTGCGGGCCGGAACCGTCCCGGGAGCGCTGCCGGCGAGCGGTGGTGTGCGCTCAGTTGTTGCGGCCCCGCCCCCGGCGTTCGACACTGGTGGGAAACACGGCCGCGTGACTCGACATGCGAGATGTGCGCACCGAGGGGTGATCGCCATGGCCGAGCCTCAAGCACCTCCGCTCACCGTCGTACGACCCGGGGAGGGGACCGAGGTCGACATCGGGCCGATCGGGGTGGTCTTCAAACTGTGGGGTGCCGACACCGGCGGCGCGCTGTCGGTCGTGGAACACCCGTTTCCCGTCGGCGCGCTCGTGCCGGCCCATCTGCACACGCGGGAGGACGAGTACTCCATCGTGACCGAGGGCGAGATCGGTTTTCGTTCCGGCGACCGCGAGGCCGTCCTCGGCCCCGGCGGGTACATCACGAAGCCGCGCGGCGAGCTGCACACCATGTGGAACGCCGGACAGGTGCCTGCCCGCATGATCGAGATCATCACCCCCGCCGGCTTCGAGCACTTCTTCCGCGAACTGGCCGAACTGGTGTCCTCCGGGCCGCCCGAGCCCGACGCCCTCGCCCAACTCGCCGGGAGCTACGGCCTGGAGTTCGGCCGTCCGGAATGGCTGCCGGACATCGTCGAGCGGTTCGGGCTCAATCCGCCGCCGGGCACGGCGCGGCACTGAGCCGTACCCGGGCCTGGGACGGCTGTGCGCAGGGGGACGGGACCACGGCCGCGTCCCGGGTCACACCGCCCGGGTGCGCCCTTCCCAGTAGGGGTCGCGCAGCCGCCGCTTGTACAGCTTCCCGTTGGGGTCGCGCGGCATCGTCGCGATGAAGTCGACGCTCTTGGGACGCTTGTATCCGGCGAGCCGGCGCGCGCAGTGCGCCAGGATGTCGGCGGCGAGGGTCTCGGTCGGTTCGTGGCCGGGGGCGGGCTCGACCACGGCCTTGACCTCCTCGCCCCAGTCGTCGTGCGGGATCCCGAATGCGGCGGCGTCCGCGACGGCGGGATGGGCGAGCAGTTCGGACTCGATCTCGGCGGGGTAGATGTTGACGCCCCCCGAGATGATCATGTCGATCTTGCGGTCCCGGAGGAAGAGGTAGCCGTCCTCGTCGAGACATCCCAGGTCGCCGACGGTGAAGAAGTCGCCGATGCGGTTGGCCCTCGTCTTGGTCTCGTCCTTGTGGTACGAGAACCCGCCGGTGCTCATCTTCATGTATACGGTGCCGAGTTCACCCGGGGGCAGCCTGTTGCCGTCGTCGTCGAAGACCGCCAGTTCGCTGATGGGCCACGCCCTGCCGACCGTGCCGGGCTTCTTGAGCCAGTCCTCGGCAGTGGCGAACGCACCCCCTCCCTCGCTGGCCGCGTAGTACTCCTCCACGCTGTGGCCCCACCACTCGATCATGGCCCGTTTCACGTGATCGGGGCAGGGGGCCGCGCCATGGATGGCGTGCCGCATCGACGAGACGTCGTAGCGCGCCCGGACGTCCTCGGGCAGGGCCAGCAGCCGGTGGAACTGCGTGGGGACCATGTGGGTGTGCGTGCACCCGCGGGCGTCGATGAGGCGGAGCATGTCCTCGGGTGTCCACTTGTCCATCAGCACCAGGCGGTGGCCGATGTGCAGCGAGGCGCCCGCGAACTGGAGCACCGCCGTGTGGTAGAGCGGCGAGCAGACCAGGTGCACGTTGTCGTCGAACGGCTTGATGCCGAAGATGCCGAGGAAGCCGCCGAGGTAGGTCTCCTCGGGCAGCTTGCCGGGCAGGGGGCGGCGGATGCCGCGGGGGCGGCCCGTGGTGCCCGAGGTGTAGTTCATGACCCAGCCGAGGGTGCGGCCCTCGGGGACCGACTCGGGTTGCCCTGCGAGGAGTTGGGCGTAGGGCCGGAATCCGCGGATGTCTCCGACCGCGTACCGGTGGGTGGCGGGCAGCGCCGCCTCGTCGGCGGCGTGACGCGCGGCGTCGGCGAACCGCTCGTGCGCGATGAGCACCTTGGCGCCGGAGTCGGAGACGATCCAGGCGATCTCCGGCCCGACGAGGTGGTGGTTGACGGGGACGAGGTAGAAGCCGGCCTGGGATGCGGCCAGGTACGCGGTGAGGAACTCGGCGCCGTTGGGCAGGACGACGGCGAAGGAGTCGCCGCGTTCAAGTCCCGCGGCGCGCAGTCCGTGGACCAGTTGGTTGACGCGGGCGTGCAGGCGTCCGGCGGTCCACTCCTCGCCGTCGGGGGCGACGAGGACGGTGCGCCGCGGGTCTGCGGTCGCCTGGGCCCAGAAGCCGTTGGGGGGCGGGTCCATGGTCTCGCTCACGACTCGGTGCTCCTTCCCGCGATGCGGTTGACGCGGTCGACGGCCTGCTCGAAGCCGCGGGTGAGGTCGTCGAAGACGGCCTGGACGCTGCGTTCGCTGTTCATCCGCCCGACGATCTGTCCGACGGGGGTGCCGAGGAGCGGTTCCACCTCGTACTTCTGGATCCGGGAGAGCGCCTCGGCGACCAGCAGGCCCTGGAGGGGCATGGGGAGGGTGCCAGGACCGTTCGGGTCGTCCCAGGCGTCCGTCCACTCGGTTCGCAACTGCCGTGCGGGCTTGCCGGTCAGGGCGCGGGAGCGGACGGTGTCACCGGACCCGGCGGCGAGCAGCTTGCGCGTCACCGCACGGGAGTGCAGGTCGGCCTCCGTGGTGGTCAGCCAGAGGGAGCCCAGCCAGGCTCCCTGGGCGCCGAGCGCGAACGCGGCCGCCACCTGCTGCCCGCTGCCGATGCCGCCCGCGGCGAGGACGGGCAACGGGTCGACGGCGTCGACGACTTCGGGGGTGAGCACCATCGAGGCGATCTCGCCGGTGTGGCCGCCCGCCTCGTAGCCCTGCGCGACGACGATGTCGATGCCCCGCTCGGCGTGCTTGCGCGCGTGCCGGGCGCTGCCCGCGAGGGCGGCGACGAGTACGCCCCGGTCGTGGGCGCGCTCGACGACGTCGGCGGGCGGTGAGCCGAGGGCGTTGGCGAGCAGTTTGATCGGGTGGCGGAAGGCGACGTCGAGCTGGTCGCGGGCCACCTGCTCCATCCACCCGGTGATGCGCCAGCCGGACGCCTCCCCCCGGGCGAGTTCCGGCACTCCGTACTTGGTGAGGGTGTCGTTGACGTACTGCCGGTGCCCCTCGGGGATCATCGCCTCGACCTCGGCCTCGGTGACGCCCTCGACCTTCTCGGCGGGCATGACGACGTCGAGGCCGTAGGGCTTCCCGTCGACATGGGCGTCGAGCCAGTCGAGGTCTCGTTCGAGGTCGTCGGGGGCGGTGTAGCGGACCGCGCCGAGCACACCGAAGCCGCCCGCTCTGCTGATCGCGGCGGCGACGGCGGGGAACGGCGTGAAGCCGAAGATGGCGTGCTCGACTCCCAGTGTGTTGCTCAGCTCCGTCTGCATGGCCGCAGGATGCCGCAGCCGCGTGGACAGGGGAAGGCCTCTTCTGATGCTCCGTCAGTTTTTCGGACGTACCTCCGACACCCCCCGGCAGGGTTGACACACCCCACGACCGACAGGAAAGTTTCACCGCGCGGGGCGAGACCGGAAAGATTCTTTCAGGCGGCGCGGCAGGAGGCTTCTCGGTGACCGAAGACGCAGACGGCGACGGGCACGGCGGGCTGACCCGTCGTCAACTCGGCCGGCGTGCGATGGCCCTGGGCGGCGCCCTGGCCATCGCCCCCTTTCCCGCCGGACCCGCCGCGGCCGGTGCGAGCGGGCGGCAGCCGACCCTGCACCACGGCTCCGCCGAGCGGGCGGGCCTGCTCGCGGGGCATCTGCGCCAACTCGTCACCGACGCCGAGGCGTTCCTCGGCCCCTCCCCCAAGCACCCCTGGTACGCGGGGGCCGTGCTCCTCGCCGGCCGCGGCGGCACGGTGGCCCTGCACCGGCCGATCGGTCAGGCGGTGCGCTACTCGGCGTACGACGAGAAGACGGACACCGGGGTCGAGTTCCCGGCCGACCGGCAGATCCCGATGGCCGAGGACACCGTCTTCGACCTCGCCTCCGTCTCGAAACTGTTCACCTCGATCCTCGCCGTGCAGCAGATCGAACGCGGCACACTCGCACTCGAGGCCGAGGTCGCCTCGTACCTCCCGGACTTCGCGGGCGGGGGCAAGCAGGACATCACGATCCGTCAACTGCTCACCCACACGTCCGGTTTCCGTGCCTGGATCCCGCTCTACAAGGCGCCCACCCGCGAGGGCAGGCTCCAGCTCATCTGGGACGAGGCACCGCTCAACGCGCCGGGCACCAAGTACCTCTACTCCGACCTCAACCTGATCTCGCTCCAGCTCGTCCTGGAGAGGCTCACCGGCCGCACGCTGGACACGCTCCTGCGCGACGAGATCACCGCCCCCCTCGGCATGCACCGCACCCGCTACAACCCGCCCGCCGCCTGGAAGCCGCGGATCGCCGCCACCGAGGACGCGCGCCCGCCCTGGTCCGGCCTCGACCGCGGCCTGGTCTGGGGCGAGGTGCACGACGAGAACGCGTACTCCCTGGGCGGGGTCGCCGGGCACGCCGGGGTCTTCTCGTGCGCATGGGACCTCGCGGTACTCGGCCGCACGCTGCTCAACGGCGGCGCGTACGGCACCGCGCGCATCCTGGAGCCGGAGTCGGTGGAGCTGATGTTCACCGACTTCAACACCGCCTTCCCCGGCGACGAGCACGGCCTCGGCTTCGAGCTCTACCAGCACTGGTACATGGGCGCGATGGCCACACCCCGTACCGCGGGACACACCGGCTTCACGGGCACCTCGCTCGTCCTCGACCCGACGACGGACTCCTTCCTCGTCCTGCTGGGCAACTCGGTTCATCCGGTGCGCAGTTGGCGGTCCGGCTCGGCTCCCCGGGTGGCCGCCGCCGACCGGCTGGCGCGTGCCGTGCCGGTCCGCCCGGCCCGCGGCCGCACGTCCTGGTTCTCCGGCATGGCGAACGCGACGTCGGCGACGCTGACGCTGCCCGCGCTCGACACCACGACCGCGCACCCGCGGCTGCGCTGCGCCGTGTGGTGGGACACCGAACCCGGATCCGACGCCCTCTTCCTCGAGGCCTCCCCGGACAGCGGCACGACCTGGACGCCGGTACCCTTCACGACGGTGCGGCGCGGCGAGGACCCCCGAGAGCACCCGGCCGGCTCGGTCACCGGCTGGTCGGGCCGCGTCTGGCACCGGCTCGACGCGGACCTGCCCGCAGAACGACAGCTCACGCTGCGCTGGCGGTACACCACCGACCGCTCGTACGTCGGCCGCGGGCTGTACGTCGACGCGCTGCGGGTCGACGCGGGCGGCCGGACCGTCTTCGACGAGGCGCGGCCGGCGGACGCCGCCCGGATCGAGGCGTCGGGCTGGTCACCGTCCGCGGACTGAGGCCGCGCCCTTCCGGCCCCGCAACCAGGTGAGCCCGACGGTCCCGGCGGTCCCGGCGGTCCCGGCGGGGCGACGGCTACCGCGTCCCGGCCTCGAGCACGGCCATCGCCGCGTTGTGCCCGGGCACCCCGCTCACCCCGCCGCCGCGGACGGCCCCGGCCCCGCACAGCACGACGTTGGCGTGCCGGGTCTCCACGCCCCAGCGGCCCGTGCCTTCCTGGGCGTGGGGGAAGGCCAGGTCGCCGTGGAAGATGTTGCCGCCGGGCAGCCGCAGGTCGCGCTCCAGGTCGAGCGGGGTCCTGGCCTCGATGCACGGGCGGCCCTCGGCATCGGTCGCCAGACAGTCCGCGAGCGGTTCCGCGAGGTGCGCGTCCAGCTCCGCGAGCGTGGACTTCAGCAGCTCGGCACGTGCGGCGTCGTTGTCCCGGGCGAAGAGCCCGGCGGGCGTGTGCAGCCCGAACAGCGTGAGGGTCTGGTAACCCTCTTCGGCCAGGGCGGGGGCCAGGATCGTGGGATCGGTCAGCGAGTGGCAGTAGATCTCTGAGGGCGGCGCGGCGGGCAGCGAACCCGCCGCGGCCTGGGCGTGTGCCGTCGCCAGCTGCTCGTACCCCTCGGCGATGTGGAAGGTCCCGGCGAACGCCTCGCGCGGGTCCACGGAGGTGTCGCGCAGCCGCGGCAGCCGCTTGAGCAGCATGTTCACCTTGAGCTGGGCGCCTTCGGCGGGGGCCGGCGGCGTGTCGCCCACCAGCGCGGCCAGTTCCCGCGGCGACGCGTTGACCAGGACGTGCCGGGCCGCGACGGTGCCTTCCTCGCCGTCCGTACCGCGGTACGTGACCTCGGCGGCCCGCCCGTCCGTCTCGATCCGCACCACCTCCCGGCCGGTGGCGAGGACGGCGCCCGCGGCGCGTGCCGTCGCGGCGATCGCGTCCGTGAGCGCGCCCATACCGCCCACGGGCACGTCCCAGGCGCCGGTGCCGCCGCCGATCACGTGGTAGAGGAAGCACCGGTTCTGCCGCAGCGAGGGATCGTGGGCGTCCGCGAACGTGCCGATGAGGCCGTCGGTGAGGACGACACCCCGCACCAGGTCGTCGGCGAAGTACTCCTCGATGGCGGTGCCGACGGGCTCCTCGAACAGCATCCGCCACGCGTCCTCGTCGTCGACACGCAGGCGCAGCTCCTCGCGCGTGGGCAGCGGCTCGGTGAGGGTGGGGAAGACGCGCTGGGCGACGCGGCCGGTCATGCCGTAGAAGCGCTGCCAGGCCGCGTACTCGCGGTCGGAGCCGGTCAGCCGCGCGAAGGCCTCCCGGGTGCGCCGCTCGCCGCCGCCGACGAGCAGTCCGGTGGGCCGTCCGTCGCGCTCCACGGGCGTGTACGAGGAGACGGTGCGTCCGCGGACCCGGAAGTCGAGGCCGAGATCCCGCACGATCGTCCGGGGCAGCAGGCTGACGAGGTACGAGTACCGGGACAGGCGTGCGTCGACGCCCTTGAACGGCCGGCTCGACACGGCGGCGCCGCCGGTGGTCCCGAGGCGTTCGAGGACGAGCACGGACTGCCCGGCGCGGGCCAGGTAGGCGGCGGCGACCAGACCGTTGTGACCGCCGCCGACGACGACGACGTCATATCCCTCGTGTGCAGGCATGGTTCTTGGTAGCACGCGATGATCGGGGCGGACCAGAGGCGTGCGGACGAGCCGCCGGACGGCGGACGCCCCGGACCGCACAGCGCGCGGCCGGCGTTTGACGGTGGGCGCGGTGGTTGCGGGGGCGGGCCGAAGGGCGCCGCCCCCGCCGTGACCAGCGGCCCCGCGGTACGGGTCGGCGGCCCCGGTCTGTCCAGGCAGCGGGCCTCGCCGCGGGGACCGGCGCGGACGTTCGCGGGCCGCGGCGGCGCGCGGACACCCCGGGGGAAAGCAGCAACCGAGGCCCGCGGCGACCGAGGGTGGCGGCGACCTTGGGCGGCGGCTCACCAGCGCGGTAGCGACCGAGGGCGGCGGCGACCGCGCGGTGGCTCACCGGCGCGGTCAGGGCACCGACGGCCGGCCCGTCCGCCCGGTCCGGCCGGGGCCTGTCCGCCGACCCTGCCCGGTGCCGGACGGGAGCCGGGCCCGAGCCGTGCCATGGCGCGGGGAATGTGTCCGGGCGGCAGCTGCCAGCGCACACGTGCGGGGACACCGCGCAGCAGGGTGCCGGTGACACGCAGGCGCCGGGTCGCCGTGGCGGCCGGCGGGGCCGGTCTGCCGTACAACTCGTGGGCGTAGGGCGGCAGGGAGGCGTAGGCCAGCCGGGCCACGTGCCGCCACAGCAGTGCGCGAGCCGGGACGAGCAGCGGACTTGTCGGCGGGCGGCGCAGGAAGGCGTCCACCTCCCGCGCCTCGGCTCCCGCGGCCAGCTCCGGGCGCACCCTCTCGAAGTACGCGGCCAGCTGGGCCCGGTCGCCGGGCACGGCGGCGGGGTCCAGGCCCACCAGGCGGGCGCCGACACGGTGTTCGCCGACGTAGCGGTCGGCCTGCGCGTCCGTCAGCCGGAAGCCCGAGCGGCGCAGGACATGCAGATAGGAGTCGATCTCGGCACAGTGCACCCACAGCAGCAGCCCGGGTTCGTCGACGCGGTAACGCTCCCCCGTGTCCGGGTCCGTCGCCCGGAGCCTGGTGTGGATGCCGCGCACCCGGGCGCCCGCCCGCTCGGCCGCCTCCGTGGTGCCGTACGTCGTCGTCCCCACGAAGTCCGCCGTGCGCATCAGCCTGCCCCACGCGTCGCGCCGGAAGTCGGAGTTCTGCATGACCCCGCGCACCGCGCGCGGATGGAGCGCCTGGAGATACAGCGCGCGGATCCCGGCGATCCACATCATGGGGTCTCCGTGCATCTGCCAGGTCACGGACGCGGGGGTGAAGAGCCCCGGGTCCGCGGGCGCGGTGCCTTCGGCGTCCATGCGGCCAGTGTGGCCGGGTCCGGCCCCGGCCGACAAGGTGTGCGCGGACCCTGCCGCCCGTGCGCGGCAGGACGTCGACCGGCGGGACCGGACCGCACAGCAGGTCCCCCACGGCGGGAGCGCGCAGCGAGAGTCCGACGGCGGCGCCTGTGGCTGACGGACGCGAGCCGGGTGGTGCTGCGCAACGCCTCCGCCGCATCGCTCCCGCCGCGCTCCTCGGCCGCGCCGAAATCCGGTGGCTCCTCCCCGGTGCCGCTATGTAGCTTAGGCCGAAACCTAGTGGCCCTAGGTTTTGACCGCAGACGTACAAACACCCCAGGAGCCGCCCCGTGAGACCGCTCACCGAGACCGACATCCGCAACTCGTTCGTCAACTGCTCGAAGGGCGAGGCGAAGCGTCTCGCGGTTCCGCGGGACCTGGACGAGCGGCCCTGGGAGCACCTGGACTTCCTCGGGTGGCGGGATCCGGGAGCGCCCGACCGCAGCTATCTCGTCACCGAGTACGGGGACCGGCTCGTCGGCGTGACGCTGCGGTTCCCCTCGTCCCGGCGCGGGATGCTGCACCGCAGCATGTGCTCGCTCTGCCTGACGACGCATCCGGGCAGCGGCGTCTCCCTGATGACGGCCCGCAAGGCGGGCGCCGCCGGGCGCGAGGGCAACTCGGTCGGGATCTACATGTGCACCGACCTCGCGTGCTCGCTCTACGTGCGGGGCAGGAAGGTGCCGGAGCACGGGGGTCGTTTCGAGGAGACGCTCACCCTGGAGGAGCAGATCGCGCGGACCGTGGGCAACCTGTCCGCCTTCCTGGCGAAACTGTCCGTCTGACGGCCGTGACCCGGGTGCCGCGCCGGCCGTGACCCGGGTGCCGCCCCGGCGGACCGGTCACCGCGGGTCGTCGGCCGGGGTCGGGCGGGTCCGAGTCCGGCATCCCGTGTCCGGTGACGACGGCGCCGTACGCCTGCTGATCGAGACGCGCGTGATTGACTACCTGGCGTACGGTCCACTCACCGCAGGGCGTCCGGGCCCCCAGGCCCGCTCCGGTACGGCCGCGACCACCTCACGCAGACAGGTGTGCGCCCGCGACAGCAACTCCATCCCCGCCGCGCCGACCATCCCGGTCCCCTTCCCCCGCCTGACCTGTCGAGAACAACTTGGGCACACTTGCGGACAGTTACCGTCCTGAATAAGTACGGAAGAAAACGTTCGTTGCACCTGTGAAAGGGGAACAGCGCAAGGATGCACAAGGCACGTGATGAGTGGAGGACGTCCGTCGTACGGTTCCTGAAGCGACGCCGGGAACCCGCGGTCGTGCAGGCGCTGAGATCGACACTGGCGGCGACGATCGCGTACGTGGTCGCCGTACGGCTCAGCCCCGAGGCGGCCCCGCTCACCGCTCCGCTGACCGCTCTGCTGGTCGTGCAGGTCACCCTGTACGGCACGATCACGACGAGCATGCGCCGGGTGAACTCGGTCGTCGCCGGTGTCCTTGTCGCCATCGGTTTCAGCGTGCTGGTGGGTCTGACCTGGTGGAGTCTGGCGCTGCTCATCATCGCCTCGCTGGCCGTCGGGCACCTCGTGCGGGTCAGCGAGTTCGTGCCCGAGGTGGCGATCAGCGCCATGCTGGTCCTCGGCGTGACGAAGGTGGGCGACTACGCGTGGGCCCGCGTGCTGGAGACGGTGATCGGCGCGGTGGTGGGCCTCGCCTGCAACCTGCTGTTCGCTCCCCCGGTGTGGGTGGACGCCGCCGGGGAGTCCCTCGAGGACCTGGCACGCCGGATGCGGCAGTTGATGCTGCGGCTCGGCGAGGAGGCCGCGGGACGCACGCCGTTTGCACAAGCGGCGGCGCGACTGCACGAGGCACGGCGGCTCGACCACGACATCGCCGAGGTGGACGGTGCGCTGCGCCAGGCGGAGGACAGCCTGAAGCTCAATCCGCGCGTCCGCGAGGGTCTGCTGCACCGGGTGGTGCTGCGCACCGGCCTCGACACACTGGAGATCTGCACCGTCGTCCTGCGGGTGCTGGCGCGCAGCTTCACGGATCTCGCCAAGGAACACGAGCCCGAGCCGGTGTTCGATGCCCAGGTGGGCGCCGCGCTGGAGGAGCTGCTGTCCCAGGTGGGCGACGCCGTCGTCAGCTTCGCGGTCCTGGTGACCACCGACGTGAGCCGCAGCGCGGAGTCCGCGGAGGCCCGCCTCAGCGCGGAACTCGCCACGGCGGCCGCCACGCGCGACAAGCTGGCCCAGTTGTTCCTGGACGGTGTACAGCGCGACGCACGGCTGTGGCACCTGCACGGCGCCGTGCTCACGGAGGTCAACCGCATCCTGGACGAGCTCGACATGGAGCACCGGTCACGGCGTCTGCTGGAGGAGCTGGACCGCTGCACCCGTGAGCAGCGGGAACGCTGGCCGCGGCTCGCCCGCCTGCAGCAGCACGCGCGCCGGCTGCGCCGCGGGCGGCGGCACCTCGGCCTGCCGTGGCGGAACCGCCGCACCCCCGCGAAGCGTTCCAGCTGACGAGGCGCCGCGCCGGAGCGTGGCGCCGACGCGACGAGGGGAGCGTCCGAATGCCCGAAGGCACCGTGCGGATCGACGGTAATACCCTGCTGCTGCCCGGAGGAGTGCGCGTCCGGTTCATGCGGACGCTGCGGCTGCCCGAGACGGGCACGCACGCGCTGCCGCCCGGCCTCGGCGAGTTCCCGGTACGGCGGGTCGAGGACTACGCGGACTCGGTGCCCGAGGCGTGGCGGGCCCGCGGCGGGGTGATGCTGCCGGTCTGTCTGCGCGAGGCCATGTGGCTGAGTTTCGGGGGTTCCCAGGAGCCGGCCGCCCTGCAGGTCGGGGTGGGCAAGGTGTGCGCGATCTCGGGCACACCGTGGAGTACCCGGCTGAGCCGGGACCCGCAGAACTACGTCGTACTCCCCCGTCAGCCGTGGCTGGACGGCATCAACTCCGGGAGGGGGACGGTCCGCCAGTTCGTGGCGGTGCCCCTCGGCCTCGGCGCCACCGTCGAGGGGCAGGTGACCGGCGAGGAGGTGTGGGGCGGCATCCAGTTGCAGTCCTTCCCGCTGAACGCGCGCCGGCTCGCCGAGTGGCGCGAGGAGCAGCGCGTCCGGGCCGAGCGGGTCCGGGCGGCGCAGTCTCCCGCGGGCTTCGGCGCGATGCCCGCGCCGTTCGCCTCCGCGGCGCCGCCCGCTCCCGGCGGCGCGCCGGCGGGCGGGGCTCCCCGGCGGGCGGCGGCGATGGGGCTCGGGGTGGGCGGTTCGATGCGTCAGGAGGTCTACCGGGACGACCGGCCCCGTGGCAGCTGGGCCGAGGAGCCCGCCGGACGCGTGTTCGTGCACCTGGTGACGCCTCCGGAGTGGCGTCGCATCACCGGCGAGGCACCGCCGCCGTCGCCGGTCGACCGGGCGGCGTACACCCGCGCGGGTCTGCCCTGGTTCGACTACTACGACCAGGACGCCGCGGACGTCGCCCCCACGGACACCCTCGGCGGGGTGAAGCCGGTCGGCGAGTGGCTCGGCGACGACCTCGATCCCTGGCAGCAGCCCTCGCCCCACCAGGTGAAACCGCTCGGGGGCGCGCCGGGCGAGCCGGTCGGGGACGGCGACTGGTGAGCGCGAGGGACCGTGGTGAGAGTCGCGAGAGGTGTCGCCTTTCTTGCACGGGACGGGCGCGCCACGTCAAGGTGGCTGTCACAGCCGAGGCGACCGACCCCTGAGGTGCAGGCATGAGCAGTGGTGGAGCAGCGGAGCGGAGCCCGGGCGGCGGCGGGTGGAGCAGGCGCCGGTTCGTCGGGACCGTCACGGCCGCCGCCGCCGTGGCGGCGATTCCGGCGCCGGTCTCGCCGCGGACCCCTCCGCCTCCGGACGCGGCGGCCCCCTCCGCGCCGTCCGAGCCGGCGCCGGACTCCGTCTCTCCGCCCGCCCGCCCGTCCGGCCCCCGCCCGCTCTTCCTTGGCACCTACACGTCGGTGGAGGGCGGCGGCCGGGGCATCGGCCTCGCGACGTACGACGCCGCGACGGGACGGATCACGGCGGCGGGGACGATCACCGGCGTCGCCGACCCTTCGTATCTGGCCGTGCACCCGGACGGCCGCATGCTGTACGCCGTCGACGAGCGCCCGGAAGGCGGGGTGACGGCCGTGCGGCTCGCGAAGCGGAACAAGGTCCTGGGCACGCGCGGTACCGGCGGCTCAGGGCCCTGCCACCTGTCCGTGCACCCGGGCGGGCGCTGGCTGCTCAGCGCCAACTACGGCTCGGGAAGCGTGGCCGTGCATCCGATCGACGCCTCCGGCGCGCTCGGCGAGCGCACCGACCTCGTCACGCACTCCCGCCCCGGCCCGGGACCCGGCCAGCAGGGCCCGCACGCCCACCAGTTCGTCACCGGCCCCGACGGGGGTCATGTCCTCGCCGTCGACCTGGGCACCGACACCGTGTACACGTACCGGCTGGACGTGGCTGAGGGCACGCTGGCCGAGGTCTCCCAGGCGCACACCCGTCCGGGCGCGGGTCCGCGCCATCTGACCTTCCACCCGGAGGGCCGTTTCGCCTATCTGGCGAACGAGGTCGACAACACGGTCGTGGTCTGCGCCTACGATCCTGCCACCGGACGGCTGACGCCGGGGGACCCCCAGCCGACCGGGACGGGAGCGGGGACGAGCTATCCGGCGCAGATGCTGGTCACCTCGGACGGGGCGTACGCGTATCTCGCCAACCGGGGCCACAACAGCCTGACCCGGTACGCGGTCGAGGCGGACGGTGCCCGACTGCGGCTCCTGGACACCGTGCCGGTCGGCGGCGACTTCCCGCGCCAGATCGCGTTCTCCCCGGACGAGCGGCTGCTGTTCGCGGCGAACCAGAAGTCGGGCACGGTCAGCGTCTTCCGGGTGGACCGCGGCAGCGGGGAACTGCGGCTCAGCGGGGAGCCGTTCGCCTCACCGGTCGCCGTCTGTGCGCTGCCGCTGTAGGGAGCGGGGGCAGGCCGCCGCGCTCGCCTGGGCGAGCAGGACGTGCATGCGCTCCGTGAGCTGGGCGACGTCGTCGGCGGGTGCGTGGAAGGGCAGCCGTACGTCGCCGTTGCCGCGCGCCCGCTCGATGCGCAGGGTCAGTCCGTGCCGGTCGACGGCGAGCGGCTGGACGCGGACGGCGCCGTGCAGGCTGTCGGGCCCGACGAGCCGGGTCAGCCGCTCGACCGCGTCCGGGTGGGCGTCCGCGAGGTGGGTGAGCAGTTTCGCCTCCGCCGTCGCGAGCGGATCGGGCCGGGCTGCGGACAGGTCGCCGAGGTCGACGACGACCGCTCCGGACGCCTCCCGCAGGACGGCACGCGAGGGCTGGAAGGCCAGGTGTCCCTCCTCGGGCGCGAACCAGCCGGCGAGCCAGAGCCTCGCGCGGATCCGGCTCCGTACCGGGACGGGCGCCACGTCGGCGAACTCCAGCACGGCGGACGGCTCCCCGCGCGGCGCGCAGATCGCCGCGGTGACCAGCGTGCTGTCCTCGGGCACGTGCAGGAGCACCCGGCCGTCCGCGCCGACGGTGTGCGCGCCGACGAGTTCCTCCCGGCCGCCCTCCGCGGTCACCGCGCAGGACCATGCGGCGGCGAGCACCGAGCGGGCGCGTTCGGCCGCGGAAGGCGCTGCCGCCCAGGTGTGACGGTCACCCATCCCAAACCTCCTTAGGTAAGCCTTGCCTAACCTATCGGAGTTCCGGGCGGGCGCCAACCACGCCCCGCACATCGTGGACGCGCCTTTCAGGCGGCGATCGCGCCCAGCAGCGCCCGTGCGCACAGATCACGCACCTGCGCGCGGGAGAGCCGGGCATCCCTGAGCCACTCCAGACAGACCGCCGTGGTGAACGCCAGCCACCCGCGGACCGCGATCCGCAGCTCCGGACGGCTCTCGGGGTCCCAGCCGAGGTCGGGGTCGGCGGCGAGTGCCCCGAGGATCTGCTGCTCCTGCGCGGCGAGCGCCCGCTGGTAGACCTTCCGCACCGCCCGGTCGCCCGCCGCGTCGGCGCGGTGGAAGGCCCGGAAGCCGTGCGCGTGCTCCTCGACATAGCCGAGGAAGGTGTCCAGGCCGGCCGCGAGCTGTTCGCGCAGCGGGACCCCGGGGACCGCGGCCGTCATCCGCAGCATGCGCCCGCTCTCGCGCTCCACGACGGCCGCGAAGAAGTCCCGCTTCGTCGGGAAGTAGTGGTAGAGCAGCCCACGCGAGACCCCGGCGATCTCGGCGACCTGCTCGATCCACACCTCGTCGTACGGGCTCTCCGAGAACAGTCGCGCCCCCACCGACAGCAGCTGCTCCCGGCGTTCCTCGGTGCTGAGCCGACGGCGGGTGCGCTCCGTCCGGTCCCCCTGCTTCCCGGCCATGCCCGCACCTTACTTGACGCCGGTTCAACAAGGGGACCACACTGACCGCGCTGTTGAACTGAAGTACAACAGCGCGATGACGGACTCGACTTGGCGCGGACGCGAGGGAGACGGCGTGATGGCGCAGACGGCAGGGGCCGCACTCCCCAAAGGGTTCCGCAGCGCGGAGACGGGCTGGCCCGAGCTTCACCGCATACCGCGTCCGCCGCTCCGGATCCCGCTGATCGGCGACGTGGTCGGCGCGGACGTCCGTACCCCCGTGCAGGACTCGCTGCGCTTCGGGCAGCGGCTCGGGCCGATCTTCCGCCGCAAGGCGTTCGGCAACGAGATCGTCTTCGTCGGCGGTGCGCGGCTGGCCGCCGAGCTGGCTGACGAGTCGCGGTTCGCCAAGCACGTGGGGCTCGGCGTCGCCAACCTCCGCCCGGTGGCGGGCGACGGGCTGTTCACGGCGTACAACCACGAGCCCAACTGGCAGCTCGCGCACGACGTGCTGGCCCCGGGCTTCAGCCGTGAGGCCATGGAGGGCTACCACCCCATGATGCTCGCCGTGACCGAGCGGCTGACGGACCGCTGGGACCGGGAGGCGGCGGCCGGGCACGCCGTGGACGTGCCGGGCGACATGACCAAGCTGACCCTGGAGACGATCGCCCGCACCGGATTCGGCCACGACTTCGGCTCCTTCGAGCGCTCCCGCCCGCACCCCTTCGTGGACGCAATGGTCGGCGCACTCACCCACGCACAACGGCGCAACGTCGTACCCGCGCCGCTGGCTCCCGTACTGCTACGCCGCGCGAGCCGCCGCAACGAGGCGGACATGGACTGCCTGAACCGCACGGTGGACGCGGTCGTGGCGGCCCGCCGCACCGCGAGCGGCGACGGGGACCTGCTGGACCGGATGCTGGAGACGGCCCACCCGCGCACCGGCGAACGGCTGACACCGGAGAACATCCGCCGCCAGGTGATCACTTTCCTGATCGCGGGCCACGAGACGACCTCGGGAGCGCTCTCCTTCGCCCTGCACTACCTGTCGCGGCACCCGGACGTCGCCGCCCGCGCCAGGGCGGAGGTGGACCGCGTCTGGGGCGACACCGCCCGGCCCGGCTACGACCAGGTGGCCAAACTCCGTCACGTGCGCCGGGTCCTCGACGAGGCGCTGCGGCTGTGGCCGACGGCGCCCGCCTTCGCCCGGGAGGCCCGGCAGGACACGGTGCTCGGCGGCGTCCACCCGATGCGGCAGGGCGCGTGGGCGCTGGTCCTGACGGCGATGCTGCACCGTGACCCGGAGGTCTGGGGCACCGACGCCGGCCGCTTCGACCCCGGCCGCTTCGACGCGAAGGCCGTACGCGCCCGCCCCGCGCACACCTTCAAGCCGTTCGGCACCGGGGTACGGGCCTGCATCGGCCGCCAGTTCGCCCTGCACGAGGCGACGCTGGTACTGGGGCTGCTGCTGCGCCGCTACGAGCTGCTGCCCGAGCCGGGGTACCGGCTGCGGGTCGCCGAACGGCTGACGCTGATGCCGGAGGGACTGCGGCTGCGCCTGGACCGCCGGGCCGCCGCCGCGCCGGTGCCCTCAGCCGTGCGCCGCCCAGTGTCCGGGGCGGGTGACTGACTCCGGCAGCTTCGTGCCGGCGCTGCCGCGGGCCGCGTTGAGCTGGGGCTGGGTCAGGAAGAACGCGCCGGTCAGATCGGCGTCCGTGAGGTCGGCGTCACGCAGGTCGGCGCCGATCAGGTCAGCTCCGCGCAGGTCGGCGCCGGTGAGGTCGGCGGCGATGAGGTAGGCGCCGCGCAGACAGGCGCCGCGCAGGTCGGCTCCCCTCAGGCGGGCGCCCATGAGGTCGGCGCCGCGCCGGTTCCTGCCCTTGCCGCGGCCGACGCCCGCCCGCACCAGGTCGCTCGTGCGCAGCAGCAGCACGTTGACCTGCTGCCGGTGCGCGCCCACGTCCAGCCGCCGCAGTTCCTGCGGGGTCTGCCGGGTGAGCCGCTCGGTCTCGGCGCGCAGGCGGCGCAGGTCCCCGTGGACCGGGCGGGCGGCCGGCAGGGTCAGTGCCTCGTTCAGGTACCAGAGCAGTTCGTGCAGCTGCCGGACCACCGGGAACACGTCGAACATCTGCCGGGCGTGCTCGGGCGGTCCCGAGCGCCAGTCCTGGCCGCCGAAGGTGACCTGTGAGACCTGCTGGCCGGCGCCGAAGCAGTCGTAGACCGTGCAGCCGGTGTAGCCCGTCTGCCGCAGGCGGGTGTGGATGCCGCAGCGGAAGTCGGCCGCCAGGTTCGCGCAGGGCTTTCCGGCGTCCTTGTCGGCCGCGAAGTCCGCCGAGCGGGAGAAGGGCAGAGCGACGCAGCACAGCCCGAAACACCGGTCGCAGTCGGCCCGCAGCCCAGGGCGCCGGTCCTCGGCCGTCCCGCTCTCTTCCCGCATGCCCTCCATCCTACTGACCTGCGGGCATGCGTCTCGATCCCCCATGGCTTCCTGGCAGTCCATCAGGCAGGCCTGACAGGCGGCCGGCTGTTCGCAGACTCGCCGACCGCCACTCCCCGTTCAACTACGCCGCTTCGTAGTGGTGCGCGTCGGCGCCGCGCCATTTCACCCACGCGGGGTCGTCCAGCAGGTCCTCGGCGTCGGGCAGACCGGCGCGGCCGAGGAACTCGACGACGTCCTCGTCGGAGAAGGCCAGGCCGAGGATCTCACCGCGTGCGGTCACGCGGCGACCGCCGGTGCCGTTCGGCGGATGCACGACTACAGGGGCCCGTCCGGACATGTCTCCAGGATGGTCCCGCGCGCCGGGACGCGCATCCGGACCGGTATCCGGATGCCGTGGAGGGTCAGACCTCGTCGCGGCTCAGAGCCAGCAGGCGGTCCAGCACGCGGGGGCCGTCCGCGCGCACCCCGTCGTGCTCGAACTCGTCGGTCACCCAGGTGCGCAGCCCCCGGACGGCGCGTGCCGTGCGCAGGGAGTGCCCGGTGTCGACGTACATGTCGTCGTGGTAGACGGCGGCCGCGACAGGTACCTCGTTGACGGCGAGGCGGGCCGGGTCGTAGAGCGGTGTCCAGTCCGTGCGCGCGGCGAGTTCCTCCGCGGTCTCGCGCAGGGGGCGCAGCGCGGGATCGGTGTCGAACATCCAGGGGTGCACGGACTCGCCGGTGAACAGCAGCGGCTCGTCCCCGGCAAGGGTCTTCGCCGCGTCGAACTGCGGGAACTCGGCGCGCACCCGCTCCGCGGACCAGGCGGTGGGGCGGCTGTCCTGGGCGTAGACCGCCTCGTGGACGAGCGCGTACAAGGGGTGGCCCGCGTACGAGAGCAGGCTCCGGACCTCCTCCTGGAACGCGTCGGAGAGGGCCGGGCCCTGCGCGGTGCGGACGAAGGCGTGCTCCAGGAGGTAGTGCAGGCGGTGGCTGCCCTCTCCCCCGCCGAGCAGGATGCCGAGCGACTGGAAGCCCTCGACGGTGAGCCGGTGACCGCCGGGCAGGACCGGCTCGTGCCCGATCAGGTGCTCGGCGATGCGCCGCGCCCGCTCGACGTCCTGCGGGTAGCGCGCGTAGTGGGCGGCGACCTTGCGCTCGATGCGCGGGTACGCGGCCCGGTAGACGTCGTCCGCGTGCGCGTCGAGGGAGGGCAGCCCGCCGGTGAGGAGGGCGGCGCGCAGTCCCTCGGGCGCGATGGACAGGTAGGTCACGGCGCAGAAGCCGCCGAAGCTCTGGCCGAGCACCGTCCAGGGTGCGCCGCCGGTGACGGCGGGACGGATGGCCTCGCAGTCGCGGACGATGGAGTCCGCGCGGAAGTGCGTGAGGTGGTCGGCCTGCTCGCGGGGTCCGCCGCGCAGCGGCAGCGTCTGCCGGTTGGCGGGCGTGGAGTGGCCGGTGCCGCGCTGGTCGAGGAGCAGCACCCGGTACTCCTCGAGGGCGCGGCCGAGCCACGCCTGCCTGCCGACGAAGCGGTTGGCGCCGAAGCCGGGACCTCCCTGGAGGTAGACGAGCCAGGGAAGCTCCTGTCCCGCCCGGACGCTCGCGACGACCTCGCGGGCGAAGAGCTCGATGCTCTCCCCCGTCGGGCGGTCGTGGTCGAGCGGCACGGTGAAGTGCCGGTCGGTGAGGACGACACCGGGCTGACGATAACTCGTGCTCAACAGGGCTCCCGAGACGTACGGATTCCAGGCCGCGTCCCAGTGGAGCACACGTTCCGCCGGTGGCCGAGGCCGGGGATCGGGAAACCGGCACTGACCGGTCGCTCAGTGCGGAGACCGGCCGGAACTGAACGGCCGGTCAGCGTGCCGCCAGGCTGGAGCGGCGCACGACGAGTTCCGGCTGGAGGACGACCCGGCGGTGCTCGTGCGGGGAGGGCGCGGTCTGCGCCTCGGTCTCCTCCAGGAGGAGTTCCGCCGCGAGGGCGCCCATCGTCACGGCGGGCTGCCGTACGGAGGTGAGGGGGACGGCGGCGGCGGCGGCGAACTCGATGTCGTCGTAGCCGACGATCGCGAGGTCTTCGGGGACGGCGACTCCGGCCGCGTACAGGGCCTGGAGCACGCCGAGCGCGAGCAGGTCGTTGGCGCAGAAGACGGCGGTCGGGCGCTCGGCGAGTCCGAGCAGGCGGGCGCCCGCGTCCCGGCCGGCCGCCACGTCGAGCCGCTCGGTGGGCAGCTCGCGCAGCAGGTCGGGGCCGAGTCCCGCCTCGGCGAGCGCGGTCAGGGCGCCCTCGCGGCGGTCCCTGACCTGGTTGAGGCCGGGCGGCCCGCTCACGTACGCGATGGAGCGGTGGCCGGCGTCGACGAGATGGCGTACGGCCAGGGCGCCGCCCGCCACGTCGTCGACCGACACCGAGCACTCCGTGGTGCCCTCGGCCACCCGGTCCACGAGCACGAACGGGATGCCGTGACGGCGGAACGCCGCGATGTTGCGTCCGGTCGCGTCGGCGGGTGTCAGCAGCACTCCGCGGACCCGCTGCTCGGCGAACAGCGACAGGTAGTCGGCCTCCTCGCCCGCGCTCTGCGCGCTGTTGCAGACCATGACTCCGAGCCCGGCCTCGCGTGCCGCGCGTTCGGCGCCGCGGGCCACGTCCACGAAGAACGGGTTGCCCATGTCGAGGACGAGCAGCCCCATGATGCGGCTGCGCCCGGCGCGCAGCTGGCGCGCGGACTCGCTGCGGACGTAGCCGAGCCGCTCTATCGCGGACTGGACGCGGGCCCGGGTCTCGGAGGCGACCGTGTCCGGGCGGTTGATGACGTTGGAGACGGTGCCCACGGAGACTCCGGCGGCGCGGGCGACGTCCTTGATACCCACCGACTGGGCCATCAGGCAGGGACCTCCAGAGGGGGGAGAAGCGGCGGGCAGGGGCTCACATTACCCGCGGGCCCGGCGAAACCGGTGGTCATGAGGGGAGCCGGAAGTCGACGACGCGCAGCGCGGACGGGGTCGTGCCGCTGGACCGCTCCTGGTACATGACCGACAGGATCCCGTCCTGCGGGACGCGCATCTCGTCGATCAGGACCTCCCCGAAGGCGTTCAGCGCGCCGCCGTCGTACAGCAGCCTCCAGTCGGTGTACCCGGAGGACTTCGACGCGCCGGCGATCCGGCCGAACGGCAGGACCGCGTAGGCGTTGTCGTACCGGTCGAGGGCGAGCCGGGTGCGCTGGCTGGAGTTCAGCGGGACGGGGATCTCGGTCTTGGCCCAGCCGCCGGAGGAGTTCTTGCGGAGGTGGAAGGCGCGGCCGTGTGCGGTCCGGTCGGCGACGTAGCCGGTGGTGCACTGGCCGAAGCGGCCGGGCACATAGCTGATGATCGCGTGCGGCAGCCCGGTGGAGTCGGTGGCCTGGCTCTCCTGGTTCATCAGCGAGTGGTCGGGATTCAGCGCGTCGACGACGAGTCCGGCGTCCGTCACGGTGACCTTGTCGGTGCCTCCGGTGGTGCCGACGACGGCACCGGCGTCGTTGCGCCAGGTGCGGCCCCGGTCGGTGGAGTGGACGTAGCCCGTGTCGTGGTTGGTGATGCCGCCGCCGGCGCACATGACGGAGTTCGACTGCTCGCGCCAGGTGAAGAAGGCGTGCAGCCGGCCGCCGCGGTCGTAGTCGATGCCGTGCAGGTACATGTTGCGGGCGGTGCTGGAGCCGTGTTCGCTGGTGTAGGTGCCCGTTGAGCTGCTCCATTCGCCGAGCGCCCGCCAGGCCGAACCGTCGTACTCCGCGAGGGCGTTGCGGCCGTTCCCCGAGATGCCGGCCCGGTAGCTGAGCTGGAGCCTGCCCTCCGGGGTCGCGACGAACTGCGGGTAGGTGAACTGCGGGGTGAGGGCGAGGCCGTCGAGCGTGGTCTGCACGGGTCCGAAGGCGGCCGCGGTCCAGGCCGTGGCCGTCGGGTTGTCGAGCAGCCCGGCCGCCGACTTCACGTAGAAGAACCCGTCGCTGTGCGAGTCCATGTTCAGGTGCAGCCGGCCGTCGGTCCGGGACACTCCCATGGAGATCACGTTGTGCGAGTCGTCGCTCTTGAGTCGGTGGGCGAGGGTGACCTTCGACCAGGTCGACGCGGTGAGCGCCCGGCGGGCCACGACCGCGCTGCGGTCGGCGGTGTACCAGGCCGCGTACTGGTGGCCCTTGTACGTGAACAGGCCGTTCTTCTGGAACGAGTTGTTGTTGACCAGGCCGTCGTAGGACACGAAGTACAGGGCGGCGGCGTCCAGTTGGGTGCTGCCGGCCGGGGTGACGGCCGGGCCGGGACCGGCCGCCCCGGCCGTGCCGGGTGCCGCCACCACGCCCGCGAGGGCCGTCGCCAGCAAGGTGCGTCTTCTCATGTCCGGGACTCCTGGGGTGGGGGGGGAACGGGGCGGACGGGAGGTGCGGCGGGAGCGAGGGGGAGCGGGCGGGTGCTCACGCCCGGTGGGGGTCACGCGAGGTGGAACACTTCGCTGAGGGGCTTCATGGCCTCGTCGGGTCTGGCGCCGTCCAGCGACTCGAAGAACGGCGCCATCTCCGCCTGCCAGCGGGTGTTGACGTCAGTGGCCTCCATGCCGGCCAGTGCGGCGGCGAAGTCCTCGGTCTCCAGGTAGCCGACCAGGAGACCGTCCTCCCGCAGGAAGAGCGAGTAGTTGTGCCAGCCGGTCGCCGAGAGCGCCTCACGCATCTCCGGCCACACGGTGGCGTGCCGCTCGCGGTACTCGTCGAGGCGGTCCGCACGGACCTTCAGCAGAAAGCACACACGCTGCATCAAGAACCCTCCGCCGCTTAGAAGTTGAACCGGTCGATGTTCTTCTTGTCGAAGACGGTCGGCTTGCCGAGGCTGATCACGCCGTCCTTGCCGATGGTGTACGAGCCCATGTCACCGGCCTTGAAGGTCTCGCCCTCCTTGCCGGAGATCTGCCCCGACGACAGGGCCACCGCGGTCCGCGCGGCCAGTTCGCCGAGCTTCGCCGGGTCCCACAGCTCGAAGGCCTCGACGGTGCCGTTCTTCACGTACTTGCGCATGTCGTTGGGGGTGCCGAGGCCGGTCAGCTTGACCTTGCCCTTGTACTTGGAGCCCGACAGGTACTGTGCGGCGGCCTTGATGCCGACGGTGGTCGGGGAGACGATCCCGGCCAGCTTCGGGTGCTCCTGGAGCAGGCCCTGGGTCTGCTGGAAGGACTGCTGGGCGTCGTCGTTGCCGTACGCGACCTTCACCAGCTTGATGTTCTTGTACTTCGGGTCCTTCAGCTCGTCCTTCATGAAGTCGATCCAGAGGTTCTGGTTCGTCGCGGTCTGCGCGGCCGACAGGATCGCGATCTCGCCCTTGTAGCCGATCTGTTCGGCGAGCAGCTGCACCTCGGTGCGCCCGAGGTCCTCGGCGCCGGCCTGGGAGACGAAGGCGTTGCGGCAGTCGGCCTTGGTGTCGGAGTCGTAGGTGACGACCTTGATCTTGTTCTTCATGGCCTGCTTGAGCGCCGTGCACAGGGCGCCCGGGTCCTGCGCGGAGACGGCCATCGCGTCGACCTGCTGCTGCGTGAGGGTGTTCACGTACGACACCTGGCCGGAGGTGTCGGTGGCGCTGCTCGGGCCGACCTCCTTGTAGCTGGAGCCGAGCTCCTTGAGCGCCTTCTCGCCGCCCTTGTCGGCGGAGGTGAAGTACGGGTTGTTGACCTGCTTGGGCAGGAAGCCGACGGTGAGGCCCTTCTTGGTGGCGGCGTTCGGGTCGGCCTTGCCGGCCGAGGCGGCGGCGCCGCCCCCGTCCTCGACGTCGTCCTTGGTGGTGCCGCCGCAGGCGGTGGCGGCCAGGGCCAGGGAGGTGACGGCGGCGAGGGCCGCGCAGGTGCGGCGGATCGATGACTTGCGCATGGCGGAGATCCTTTGCGGAAGGTACGAGGGGTACGGGTTACGGGACGGGGGTCGGGGTGGAGGCGGCTCTGCGTCCCGCCCTCGCGGCCGAGATCTGCCGGGCGACCCGGGGGCCGAGCACGGACAGGACGAGCAGGACGCCGGTGACGACGATCTGCGACTGCGCGGAGACGTCCTTCAGGCTCATCACGTTCTGCAGCGCGCCGAGCAGGAAGACTCCCGCGACCGCGCCGCCGAGCGTGCCCTTGCCGCCGTCGAAGTCGATGCCGCCGAGCAGGACGGCGGCGACGACGGACAGTTCGAGCCCGGTGGCGTTGTCGTAGCGGGCGCTGGCGTAGTGCAGCGCCCAGAAGATGCCGGTGAGCGACGCCATCAGTCCGGTCGCGACGAACAGGAGCAGCTTGTGCCGCCGGACGCGGATGCCGGCGAAGCGTGCGGCCTCCTCGTTCGCGCCGACCGCGAACAGGGAACGCCCGAAGGGGGTGGCGTGCAGCACGACCACCGCGACCGCGAGCAGCGCCAGGAAGGGCAGGAGTGCGTACGGGACGAAGGTGTCCCCGATGCGTCCGGCGGCGAAGTCCAGGTACTGGGTGGGGAAGTCGGTCACCGCGTCGGAGCCGAGCACGATCTGTGCGATGCCCCGGTAGGCGGCGAGGGTGCCGATGGTGACGGCGAGGGAGGGCAGGCCGAGCCGGGTGACGAGCAGTCCGTTGACCAGGCCGCAGGCCACGCCCAGCAGCAGGCACAGCGGGATGATCGACTCGATGGACATGCCCTGGTTCCACAGGGCGCCCATCACCGCGCCGGACAGGCCGGCGGTGGACGCGACGGAGAGGTCGATCTCCCCGGCCACCACGAGCAGGGTCATCGGCAGGGCGATCAGCGCGATGGGCAGGGTGTTGCCGATCAGGAACGACAGGTTGAGTGCGTTGCCGAAGCCGTCGACGAACCCGAAGGAGAACAGCAGGACGACGACGAGGAGGGCGCCGACGGCTGAATCCCACCTCTTCAGGGCGGACCGGCGGACGGCGCGCGCGAGGGACGAGTCAGCCATGGCGGGCGTTCCTCTTCTTCAGGGCGGTGGCCACGCGCAGCGCGACGATCCGGTCGACCGCGATGGCGAGAATGAGCAGGACGCCGTTGATCGCGAGCACCCAGACGGAGCTGACACCGAGGGCGGGCAGCACGCTGTTGACGGAAGTGAGCAGCAGGGCGCCCAGGGCGGCCCCGTAGACGCTGCCGGAGCCGCCGGTGAAGACGACGCCGCCGACCACCACCGCGCTGACGACGGTGAGTTCGTAGCCGCTGCCGGTGCCGGAGTCCACGTTGCCGAAGCGGGCGAGGTAGAGGGCGCCGGCGAGTCCGGCGAGGCCGCCGCAGAAGGTGTACGCGGCCAGGATCCTTTTGCGTACGGGGATGCCGGCGAGCCGGGCCGCCTCGGGGTTGGAGCCGAGCGCGTACAGCTCGCGTCCGCTGCCGTAGTGCTTGAGGTAGTACGCCGTCGCGATCAGCACCACCAGGGCGATCAGTGCGAGGTGGGGCACCGCGGAGATGCCGCCGGAGCCGAAGTCGACGAATCCGTCGGGCAGGCCTGCCGCGGTGATCTGCCGGGAGCCGACCCAGATGGAGTCGATGCCGCGGATGATGTAGAGCGTGCCGAGGGTGACGACGAGCGCGGGCACCTGGCCGAGGCTGACGAGCAGTCCGTTCACCAGTCCGCAGCCGATGCCGAGCAGGAGCGCGAGGAGGATCGCGACGGCGGAACTGCCGCCGTCCTGAAGGTAGGTGCCGGCCGCGAAGGCGCTGATGCCGAGGGTCGAGCCGACCGACAGGTCGACGTTCCGGGTGATCACGACCAGTGACTGGCCGGTGGCGACGAGGACCAGGATCGTCGCGTTCAGCAGCAGGTCCTTGATGCCCTGTTCGGAGAGGAACTCGCTGTTGCCCGCCTGGGTCACGGCGATCATCACCAGGAACACGGCCAGGATGGCCAGTTCGCGCATCCTGAAGACGCGGTCGACGAGCCGGGTGCCGCTCGACTTCGACACGTCGGCGGGGGGCGCGGAGTCGGGTGCGGTCACCGTCATGCGGCGGCCCTCCCGGTGGCTGCGGCCATCACGGATTCCTCGGTGGCTTCGGAGCGCGGGATCTCGGCGGTGAGGCGGCCCTCGTGCATCACCAGCACGCGGTCGGCCATGCCGAGGATCTCGGGCAGGTCGGACGAGATCATCAGGACGGCGACCCCGTCGGCGGCGAGCTGCGAGAGCAGCCGGTGCACCTCGGCCTTCGTACCGACGTCGATGCCGCGGGTGGGTTCGTCGACGATGAGGACCTTGGGGCCGGTGGCGAGCCACTTGGCGAGGACGACCTTCTGCTGGTTGCCGCCCGACAAGGTGCCGACGGCGTCCGCGATTCGCGCGTACTTGACCTGGAGCCTGACGGCCCAGTCCAGGGACCGGCTGCGTTCGGCGCCGCGGTCCATCAGGCCGGCCCTGACGGTCGAACGCAGGCCCGTGAGGCCGATGTTGCGCTCGATCGACATGTCCATCACGAGACCCTGCGCGCGCCGGTCCTCGGGGACCAGGGCGAGTCCGGCGGCCATCGCAGTGGACGGGGCGCCGTTCGTCAGTCCCCTGCCGTCGACCTCCACCTCGCCGGCGTCCCGGCGGTCGACGCCGAAGACGGCGCGGGCGACCTCGGTGCGTCCGGCGCCGACGAGCCCGGCGAGGCCGACGATCTCGCCGCGCCGCACGTCGAAGGAGACATCGGTGAAGGCGCCCTCGCGGGTCAGCCGCCTTACGCTCAGGGCGACTTCACCCGCCTGGACGTGCTGCTTGGGGTAGAGCTCGTCGAGGTCGCGGCCGACCATCCGGCGCACGAGGTCGTCCTCGGTCATGCCGTCCAGTGGTTCGCTGGAGATCAGGGCGCCGTCACGCAGAGTCGTGACCCGTCGGCAGATCCGGAAGATCTCCTCCAGGCGGTGGGAGATGAAGAGCACCGCCGAGCCCTGATCGCGCAGGGTGCGCACGACGCCGAACAGGCGCGCGACCTCGCTGCCGGTGAGCGCGGCGGTCGGCTCGTCCATGATCAGCACGCGGGCGTCGAAGGAGAGCGCCTTGGCGATCTCGACGATCTGCTGGTCCGCGATGGACAGGCCGCGGGCCGGGCGGTCTGGGTCGAGTTCGACACCGAGGCGCCGCATGAGGGCCAGGGTCGCGGCGTGGGTGGCCTTGTGGTCGATGCGGCCGAGGGTGCGCCGGGGGCGGCGGCCCATAAAAATGTTCTCGGCGATCGACAGGTCGGGGAAGAGCGTGGGTTCCTGGTAGATCACGGCGATGCCCGCGTCGCGGGCGTCGGCGGGACCGTGGAAGACGGTGGGTTCCCCGTCCAGCAGCACCTGACCGGCGTCCGGTCGGTGCACGCCGGCGAGCGTCTTGATGAGGGTCGACTTGCCCGCGCCGTTCTCGCCGGCGAGGGCGTGCACCTCGCCGGGGAAGAGTTCCAGGGACACGTCCCGCAGGGCGCGTACGGCGCCGAAGGACTTCGATATGTCCCTGAGCGCCAGCACGGGGGCCGGACCCGAGTCGGACCGGTGGGTCATGTGGGCTCCTCAACGACGCGGGCGGGGAGGCCTCACGACGTCGTGAAAGGTTTCAACTAGGTTGCCGGGACGTTAGGCAGGTCACGCAGGTCACGTCAATGGGTGCGGGCCGAAATTTTCGATACCCGGAGGTCACGACCCAATCACGGAAAGGAGACCGGGCCGAGGGGGTTGACAGCCCTGCGGGGTGCTCATAGTTTCTGGCTTCTGAATCGTTTCAGAACGACTCGTTCAGTACCGATGTCGCACCCGAAGTCACAGGAGCCCTGAAGTGACCGAGCTCGCCGCGGTGAAGGCCGCACTCAAGACCCAGGCAGTAGAGACGCCGTCATGGGCGTACGGGAACTCGGGAACCCGCTTCAAGGTGTTCGCGCAGCCAGGAGTGCCGCGCGATCCGCGCGAGAAGCTGGACGACGCCGCCAAGGTGCACGAGTTCACCGGGGCCGCGCCGACCGTCGCGCTGCACATCCCCTGGGACCGGGTCGACGACTACGCGGCCCTCGCGAAGCACGCGGAGGAACGCGGCGTGCGGCTGGGCGCGATCAACTCCAACACCTTCCAGGACGACGACTACCGGCTCGGCAGCATCTGCCACCCCGACGCCGCGGTGCGCCGCAAGGCCGTCGACCACCTGCTCGAATGCGTCGACATCATGGACGCCACGGGGTCCAGGGACCTGAAGCTGTGGTTCGCGGACGGCACGAACTACCCCGGCCAGGACGACATCCGCGAGCGCCAGGACCGGCTCGCCGAGGGCCTCGCCAAGGTCTACGAGCGGCTGGGGGACGACCAGCGGATGCTGCTGGAGTACAAGTTCTTCGAGCCCGCCTTCTACACCACGGACGTCCCCGACTGGGGCACCGCCTACGCGCACTGTCTCAAGCTCGGCCCCAAGGCGCAGGTCGTCGTCGACACCGGGCACCACGCGCCCGGCACCAACATCGAGTTCATCGTCGCCACGCTGCTGCGCGAGGGGAAGCTCGGCGGCTTCGACTTCAACTCGCGCTTCTACGCGGACGACGACCTCATGGTGGGCGCCGCCGACCCCTTCCAGCTCTTCCGGATCATGTACGAGGTGATCCGGGGCGGCGGCTTCGCGCCCGAGGTCGCGTTCATGCTCGACCAGTGCCACAACATCGAGGCCAAGATCCCGGCGATCATCCGCTCGGTGATGAACGTCCAGGAGGCCACGGCGAAGGCTCTCCTCGTCGACGGGTCCGCGCTCGCCGAGGCCCAGCGCTCCGGCGACGTGCTCGCGGCGAACGCGGTGGTGATGGACGCGTACAACACCGACGTGCGTCCGCTGCTCGCCGAGG
The DNA here is from genome assembly GCF_042871785.1 of Streptomyces sp. NPDC005551. Lineage (NCBI taxonomy): Bacteria > Bacillati > Actinomycetota > Actinomycetes > Kitasatosporales > Streptomycetaceae > Streptomyces > Streptomyces sp. NPDC005551. The sequence goes on from NZ_JBIAJE010000003.1 coordinate 573,201, forward strand.
TCCGTGAGGAGCAGGGTCTGGATCCCGACCCGGTCGCCGCGTACCGCCGGTCCGGCTGGCAGGAGCGGATCGCCGAGGAGCGGGTCGGGGGGCGGCAGGCGGGGTGGGGGGCGTAGCCGCTGCGCTCGGCGTGGCACCGGGGGCCTCTTTGTCTCCTCCGGGTGGGTGGTCGGCCTCCCTGCCGGTGGTCGGCTCCACGCCGGTGGTCGGCTCCACGCCGGTGGTCGGCTCCACGCCGGTGGTCGGCTCCGGGCGCCGTAGGGGACGCGGCCGGTGGCGGACCTCCGGTCGGGGTGGGCCGGTCGCGCAGTTCCCCGCGCCCCTTGCGGGGCACAGCCGGACGCTCGCCGTAGAGCCTGAAGCCGGTGGCCGCCCCCCG